>NZ_AKVN02000001.1:2257500-3457500 GCF_000271485.2 Pelosinus fermentans DSM 17108 | reverse complement strand
CTGAGGCTCTGTATCATCAAGGCGCTATATCAATCCAGCAGCTTGAAACTGCTAAAACTGCTTTAGATGTTGCCCAGGCACAGTATGCTGCTGCCAAAGAGCAGTACAGTTTGTCTGCTGAAGGCTCACGACCAGAGGATATTCAAGTAGCACAGGCTCAAGTCCGTCAGGCTCAGGCGGCACTAACCAATCTTGAAATTCAATTGGCAAATGCAACGGTAAAGGCACCTGTCTCGGGAGTTGTGGCTTTAAAATCTGTAGAAGATGGTGAAGTTGTTTCTGCTGGACAGCAGCTCTTTAGTATAACGAACCTTGCAGATGTTTGGATTAATGCTAACATAGAAGAAACCTATATTGGCCGAATCAAAGTCGATCAACCAGTAGAATTTACGATAGACGCTTTTCCTGGCAAGAAGTTTATCGGTCATGTAATAGAGGTTGGTTCAGCGACAGGATCTCAATTCGCCCTATTGTCAACTGAAAATAGTTCCAGTAATTTCACTAAAGTTACACAGCGGCTGCCTATTAAAATACAAGCTGACGAATCCGAATATATTCTTAAACCGGGGATGTCTGCGGTAATAAGCATTAGTACAAAGTAAATAAAAGTGCTCTTATACGGTTAAGCTCTAAATGTAAATTAGGTCTTCTTTATGCAGATGCGTTTTTGTTTTTTCAAAAAGGAAGGTAGTTGCTCGATGTTTAAGAAATATGCTATTCTATGTGCAGTTTGCTTGGGAACTATATTGAGTGCTTATGTGAGCAGCTGTGTGAACATTGCGCTGCCGAATATAATGGCAGCATTGAATTTCAACATGGATTCTGTTGTATGGGTTTCATTAGCATACATGCTGCCGTATGGTTCAACACTTCCTTTAACTGGTAAGTTAGGAGATCAGTTTGGGGCAAAGAAGGTCTATATTATTGGACTTATTATATTCACAATTGCGTCTTTTTTGTGTGGCATTGCAACCAATTCAGTGGGCATGCTCTTTTTTCGCATTGTACAGGGAGTGGGAGCGGGTATGCTGCTGCCTAATGCCATGGCGATTGTTGCAGCGACTTTCGATGCTCACGAGCGGGGGGCTGCTTTAGGAATATGGAGTGCAATGGCTGCCGCAGGGAGCGCAATGGGGCCGACAATCGGTGGGTATTTAATCGAAAATTTTGATTGGCGATCCATCTTTTTTTCGGTGATACCTTTTTGTATCATTAGCATCGGCTATGCCCTTGCCGTTATACCGAAATCAAAGCGCAATTTGGCAACAAAAATTGATTATTTTGGCGCAGCTCTCTTAATTAGCAGCATCAGCTCCCTTTTGATTGCTCTAAATCAAGGACAAAAAGAAGGTTGGGATTCTCTTTATATCGTGCTGTTGTTTTACTTGAGTTTTGCTTCTGCTGTCTTATTTGTTGCTTTTGAACTAAAAGTCGCAAATCCGATGATTGAGGTTGATTTATTCCGTAATATCAATTTTACGATTGCCAATCTGGTAGGCTTTATTTCCTTCGTGGCATTTTATGGCGGCATGTTTTTAATGCCGTTTTTTCTGAAGTCGATTCTGGATTATAGTTCTACTACTGCAGGATTAGTAATGCTCCCGATGACGGCAACCATGGTTATTTTTGCTCCGATTGGAGGACGGTTAGCCGACTGTTTTGGCTCTCGTCTCCCGGCCTTCGTCGGAATTTTAATGATTTCGGGTGCGTTATATTCACTTGACACAATCAGTCCTGATTATTCGGCACGTGATTTCTTTTTTAGGCTTACATTGTTTGGCATGGGGCTTGGTTTTACCATGTCACCATTGAGTAACTGTGCCATTGGATCGCTGCCGAGAGACAAAATAGGGGTTGGTTCCGGAATATTTAATCTGGCGAAAATTATTGGCGGCAGTATTGGTGTGGTCTTTGCAGAGACACTGCTGACTCGACGGGAAATTTATCATACCGCAATATTAAAAGAATACTTAAATGCGGCGACTCATTCCTCGCAAGAACTATTTAAATTGCTGCGTGGATTGTGGGGAAATCAAGGAATGGATAGTACGATGTTATCTGAAGCCGCTCATGGATGGCTAACGGGGCAAGGACTATTGCCTCAGCAATATGTCATGCTAAAAGCAATCTTAAGTCAAATGGTGGCTAAACAAGCGACAATCCTGTCCTTTCAGGACGTTTTTCATACTATCGCATTCTTGTGCTTATGCGGCGGCATCATAGCACTGTTCATTCAAAAGAAAACAGTTGTTTCCCATTCTAATTCACCGGAATGAAATCAAGCCTATTAATAAAGGAATATCTTATCAAATCAAGTATTACTATAAGCAACACTTAATTTAAGGGAGGTTTACACCGTGACGAAGAAAATAGGGGTCATTATAGGGAGTCTTCGCAAGGACTCATTTAGCAGGAAGATAGCCAAGGCATTGACAAGGATGCTGCCTTCATCTTTTGAGATGGAGGAGGTCGAGATCGACGAACTTTCCATGTATAATCAAGATTTTGATGATGAAGGCACTCCTCCTGCATCTTGGACAGCTTTTCGTGACAGCATGAAAAAATACGATGCGGTTCTTTTTGTAACGCCCGAGTATAATCGGTCAGTTCCTGCAGTAATAAAGAATGCCATTGATATAGGATCGCGGCCCTATAGTGAAAATGTATGGAATGGTAAACCCGGTGCAGTGGTCAGTGTATCCCCAGGCGGATTAGGCGGCTTTGGCGCAAATCATCACTTGAGACAAGCGCTTGTCGTTCTGAATGTTCCCGTTATGCCGATGCCCGAGTCCTATATTGCAAATGTCGCAACACTCCTTGATGAAAAGGGCACTTTAAGAGATGAGAGAACTCAGGAATTCTTGCAAAAGTTTATAGATGCTTTTACAGTTTGGATTGTGACTCATACATCGAAGAAGTCTTGAGCAGATGCTAAACAAGATAAAAGGCTCCGTAGAGAGTAAGTCTCTATGGAGCCTTTTATTTTCTAGTAGCTGCAGCAGTCAGTCTCCGCAAAGACCTGATACCTAATAAGTACTTGATAAATTACACTTAGTTATATATAATAATTACTATAGGTAACTATTTATAATATTAGGAAAAGAGGGATAGCATGGCTAAGGATGATATGGTCATTCCAATATTAGAGGCGTTGTGGCTTGCGAAAAAAGCACTAGAGTGTATGCCGGAACTACCTAAGGATATGAAACCTAGTCATATTCGTGTACTGGATGTGATTTATAAAAAGTACAATCAAAACGGGAGCGTTCGGGTCACTGATGTAAGTATGGCTATGCAGATTACCAAGCCTAGCATTACAAAGCTGATAAACGAACTAGTTGATATAGGAACGGTAAAAAAAACAATGGCTGATGATGATAAAAGAATTGTACTGGTGGAACCTACCTCCTTTGGCAAAGAATGTGTACAAAAGTATGTTTTAGATTATCATGCAAAGCTGGCGGATTATTTTTCTGAATTTGATCAGGGAAAATACCTCTCCATGATAGAGACGGTAGAATTTATTTATCAATCGATGAAAGAGGTATCGGAGAAAAAAAGTGATGGATTCTAAGAGTAAAGGTATGGAAATGACAACAGAATCTCACGTGCCTGAGCGTAATATAATGATCGCTGTTGTATCCATTGCGATTGTTACCTTTATCGGCATTCTCTCAGAAACAGCATTAAATATTGCCTATGCTTTATTAATGAATGAATTTGGCGTATCAGCAGTTGTCATTCAATGGCTGACTACAGGGTATCTGTTGACGTTATCCATCCTGCTGCCGCTTTCACCACTATTTGTGAAGCATTTTCGGACAAAAGGATTATTTCAGGCAGCAGTCACCATTTTTACCTTTGGAACACTTCTTTGCGCCTTTACACTGAATTTTGAAATGCTGTTCCTCGGAAGAATTGTTCAGGCAATAGGAACCAGTATTTCCTTTCCATTAATGATGAACATCATTTTAGAAAAAATTCCGATTGCTAAGCGAGGCAAATGTATGGGAATCGTTGGACTTGTCACTAGTTTTGCACCTGCATTGGGTCCTACTTTTGGCGGGTTTATTATTGAATGGATAAACTGGCACTGGATTTTTATCAGTATGCTGCCAATACTTGTGGTCTCCTTCATGATGGGCAGCAGCTATATTCCTGACATTCATTCGAAAGACAAAATAACGGTTGATTATCTCTCTGTTCTTTTGTCCACTATTGCTTTTGTGGGGATTGTCTATGGAGTGAGTATATCCGCTGACGTAGGCTGGAGCAGTCCTGCCGTATTTGGCTATATTATGATGGGAGGGCTTAGTCTGGCTGCATTCGCGTATAGGCAGCTACGATTGACTAAGCCGTTGATTCAGGTGCGTGTATTTTCCAATTCCATGTTTACCATAGGTGCATGTATTGTCATGATCAGCATGATGAGTGTCTTGGCGGCAGGCTTTGTGCTGCCATTGTATATACAAAAATCATTAGGATATTCCAGCATTGCAGCAGCTTTGGCAATGCTGCCCGGTGCGGCCGTAAATGGGATCATGTCTCCGCTTACCGGCAAGTTTTACGATACACATGGTCCCAGACTTTTACTTTCCACAGGCTTCTTGCTGCTAAGTATTACCCTGCTTCTTTTTTCATTTGTGTCGATTACATTCGTCGAATTAACCATTATCTATACTGTTTTCATGTTTGGTGCTTCTATGCTGGCAATGCCGGCGCAAACCAATAGTCTCAATCAGCTTTCCCAGGAATACTATGCAGATGGAGCTGCCATTATGGGCACATTGCAGCAAGTGGCCGGCGCTGTGGGAACCGCACTTGCCTCAAGTATTTTAACGATGAACAGTGTAAAATATTCCCAAGGATTTTCCAATATGACGACAGATGGTATCGCTCAGTCGATTGCCTTTGGAACCCAGCAGAATTTCATGGTTTTTCTGATTTTGTCTGTTATCGGTTTGATATTGGCATTGTTTGTGCGAAAAAATACGATTTGTACCTAATACAAGAATGAAAGGATGGTGCTTCACTTGAAGAAACGATATATTTGTTTTACGTTGTGTCTATTCTTATCCCTGTTTACAATGGGATTATCCTTGCATGTTCTGGCTGAAGAGAGGCCGCCAACGGCTCCATGTCAACGGTTATAACGGACTGTGGGGAAGTAGTTTAGTATAAAATTGGATACTATAAAACAATTAAGTGCCTACTTGCTGATTTAAACTTTAGTATCTATTATTATAAATGTAAGAGTATATTTAAAGAGAAAAATAAAATCACTCAGCAATAAATTAATTTTAGGGGGAATCGGAATTGGCAGTAAAAAGTTGGCATAACGAAGCAATCGGGAAAAAAGCGGTGGATGCTTTACTGAAAAATGAGTTCGACGCCGTATATTTTGCAACGATAAAAGAGGCAGCAGCTTTTATTATGGAACATGTAAAACCAGGGACTACGGTGGGGTTTGGCGGATCAATGACAATCGACAGCATGGCAATTCAAGAGCAGATAAAGGCTGCTGGCGGAAAGGTGATCGATCATGGTGCAGCAGGCCTGACTATGGAAGAGAAGATCGCTACTGCACGGGAAGAATTGGTAAGTGACTTATTCTTATGCAGCAGCAATGCAATTACCTTAGATGGTTTGCTGGTCAATATAGACGGAATGGGAAATCGGGTAAGTGCCATGACTTTTGGTCCTAAAAAAGTAGTGATAGTCGTTAGCACAGATAAAATATGCAGAGATGAAAAAGCTGCTTTTGAAAGATTAGAAAGTATTGCTGCACCCATGAATAATAAAAGGCTTGACATGCCAAATCCCTGTACGAGAACAGGTTCCTGTATGAATTGTCAAGCTAAAACTAGAATTTGCAGAGTATACTCGGTAATGAGAAAAAAACCGATGGTGACAGATATAACGGTAGTCGTTGTAGGAGAAAGTGCTGGATATTGATAACCGTTGATCGATTCTGATTTTTAGGACATGGAGACTTTTTAATACTTTAAGATTATAAAAATAAAAAACTATATTTTTATTGCATATAAAGCTAAAATAAATCTATAGGAATCTTTAAAGTGTTGGAAGGTGTTACGATGATACAATGTTTTATGAAAACAGATTACACTTCCTATTTGTCAAAAGGGAGCTTGCCTCGTTTATTTTCGGCCAGCAAGATAGATGCTAGTTACAGTGTGTATCCACGTATCTTGCATAAACATGAAGACATGCTGGAAATTCTGTTAGTACGCAGTGGCAGTGGCGTATACATTGTGGATGAAAAGCGTTACTCCATTCAAAAAGGCGATATCATCATTTGTAATTGCAATGTTCTGCATGATGAGGACCCTACACAGAGTAAAAATTTGAATACTTATTGCTGTACATTGACGAATGTAGAGATCACGGGATTTGATAAAAACTGTCTGATTCATAAAACAGCTTGCCCGGTTGTTCACAGTAATGAATTGTTTGAAACGTTGGAAAATTTGATGGGTATGATTTATTTCTTGCTGGCATCGGACATAGAGCAAATGGAAGAAACTTGCTCTCACCTTGCTGTTTCTTTAGTAGCACTGTTAATGCAAATCATCCACAAAACTGAAATCGAAGACCCGGCTAAGAAAAAAAGCACCTATGAATTACTTGGCATTCGTATCAAGCAATATATTGACACTCATTACGATGAACCGCTTACGCTGCAATCCATCAGTGATGCAATGCATATCAATTCATATTATCTGGCTCATGTATTTAAAGATACAATCGGCTATTCTCCCATGAGGTACATTATGCGCCGCCGCATTGGTGAATCACAGACTCTGCTGATTACTACACGATACTCCGTTACACAAATTGCCAATATCGTTGGTTATGATAATCCAAATCATTTTAATATTCTCTTTACGAAATACGTGGGTATGCCTCCCAGCAAATATCGTAATTCATATACCAAAGAAAAAAAATAATCGCAAGATTCACGATGTATTATCTGACGATCTTCCACAATTTCAATGGACATTAAAGCGCATATAGACCAAGAGACTGGTTCTTTGGAACTGGTCTCTTGGCTTTTGTACGTTGAAAGCTTTTAGGAATAGCTCCTTACGACGAATAGTACAATCTTCTTTGCTGCTTGACTGGAATAACAGATTTGACGGTAGATTCTTACAGCGTAAAAACATAAATCGCAAGATTGTATAGAAACTATAAAAAAGAAAATTAACATAAATTTTCAATGTATATCAAATAATGTGTGAATTAAAAGAATTGAGTGAATTAAAAGAATTATAAGAAAACAACAATTATATAGAAAATTATGCGAAATAAATCTATGATAAAGGTATAAATGGAAATGAAAAGGAGACAGTCTGTAAAGAAATTTCCCTCCCTGATAATTTATTTAATTTAATGTCAGTTTAATGTCAGTTAAAAAGGTAATATTTTGGTTATTCTTTGTATCCGGTCACGCCGGATATAGAATAATAAAAAAATTAGAGGGGGCTATTAATTGAAAATCATGAAAAAGATCTCGGCATTATTACTAGTTTTGGTAATGGTTTTTGTTGCTGCTGGATGTAGCAAAGACACCGGTTCTTCCACAAACTCTTCAGGAAGTAAAGTAGCCAAAGACATCAAGGATATTAAAATAGGTGTTTCAGTTGGTACACTTAAGCAGGAGCGTTGGCAGCGTGAAATTGATATGTTTAAGACTTATGCAAAAGATAAGGGATTCCAGGTGCTTGTCCAGTCGGCAGAGGACGATGCCCAAAAACAGGTTTCCCAGTGCGAAAACCTTATAAATCAGGGTATTGATGTTCTTGTCATCCAGTCCATTAATGCAGATGCTGCTGCTCCCATTGTTAACGCAGCTCATGAAGCTAAAATTCCGGTTGTTTCTTATGACAGGTTTATCATGAACGCTGATCTTGATTATTATATTACCTTTGATTCTGTAAAAGTTGGTGAAGTTGAAGCTAAATTCGTTGTGGAAAAGGCTCCAAAAGGCAACTATATTTGGTTGAAGGGCGGTCCTGAAGATAATAATGCTCACTTAGTTGCACAGGGCCAGAGGAATGTACTTCAACCTTATATAGATAAGGGGGATATAAAGATAATTCTTGAACAGTGGTGTAAAGGATGGGATCCTAATGAGGCTCTCAAACATGTAGAAAACGGTCTTACTGCAGCACAAAATAATGTTCAGGGTATTATAGCATCGAATGATGGTACTGCTGGCGGAGCTATTCAGGCTATGGCTGCGCAAGGACTTGCAGGAAAGGTACCAATCGCTGGTCAGGATGCTGACCTTGCTGCCTGTCAGAGAATTGTTGAAGGTATTCAGACAGGAACTGTTTATAAGCCTATTGCCAAACTGAATCAAGTGGCTATGGATGTTGCTGTTGCTCTTGCTACCGGCAAAGATGCTAAGACTGCAGTTGATTCGAAGCTGGGTCAGTGGACAAAACTGAATAATAAAACTAAGGATGTTGATAGTTTTTCTGTTGATGTTATCGCCATTGATAAAAATAATATAGATGAGATTCTTATCAAACAAGATAAATTCCAAAAAGTAGAAGAAGTCTACAAAAATGTTCCTAAAGATAAATGGCCTAGCATATAAAATAGTCTGATTTTTCAAATATTAATTTCTTAAGATATTGACGGTGTATAGAGTTTAGTTTTCTTCTATACACCATCAATATGCTTTCCAATATCAGCATATTTGTTTTATGTTGTCTTTGATTAGGAGGTGTAAGGGTGCAAGAATATTTATTACAGATGAAAAATATAACTAAAGAGTTTCCAGGGGTTAAAGCGTTAAGTAATGTGAGCCTTAATGTCAAAAAAGGAGAAATACATGCTCTGGTTGGTGAAAATGGCGCAGGAAAATCTACACTAATAAAGATTTTATGCGGCGTATACCCTTATGGTTCATATGGAGGCCAGATTATTTTACATGGAGAGGAGAAGCAGTTTCATTCCATTAAAACTGTTGAGGATGCTGGTATTGCTTGCATTCATCAGGAGTTAAACCTAGTGCCCGAACTTAGTATTTCCGAAAATATTTTTTTAAATAGTAAACCGAGTAAATATGGCATTGTCAATTTTGACGAGATGTTCAAAAGGACAGCAAAATTACTTAAAGAAATAGGCTTAGAATCTGATTCAGGAGTTTGTGTAAATCCCAATGATAAGATCAAAAATCTTGGGATTGGTCATAAACAACTTGTTGAAATTGCGAAAGCTCTATCTACGAATGCACAACTGTTGATTTTAGATGAGCCTACTGCTGCGTTGTCAGAAGCTGAGGCTGAAATTCTTTTAAATATTCTTGATGGTCTAAGAAAAAAAGGTGTTACATGTATTTATATATCTCATAAGCTTGATGAAGTAATGAGAATTTGTGATACAATTACGGTCCTAAGAGATGGTCAGACGATAGAAACCCGTGAAAAAATAAACATGAGCAAGGATACCATGATAACGTTAATGGTGGGTCGTGAACTTAAAAATATGTTTCCAAGAGTGCCACATACTAGAGGCGACGTTTCTTTTGAAATTAGACATTACAGCGTACATCATCCGGATATTCCTGGAAGGATGTTACTAAAGGGTGTAAATATTAAAGCTTATCGGGGTGAAATACTAGGCATTATCGGTCTGGTTGGAGCTGGAAGGACGGAATTGTTTACAGCGATTTATGGCGCTTTTAATGCACCGGCCGTAGGTGAAGTTTACATTGACGGTAAGAAAGTTGATATTAAAAGCCCCATAGATGCTTTAAAAAGCGGACTGTTTCTATTAAGTGAAGACAGGAAAAAGCTAGGGCTCAATCTTATTATGAGTATTAAAGAAAATGTTATTTTGTCTTCCTTTGATAAAGTATCCAGCCTTGGGGTGATAAACAACGATCAAGCAGTCTCTGAGGCAAATAAATATATTCAAGATCTTAAAATCAAAACTCCCAGTGTTGAGGCTTTAGTCAATACGTTGAGCGGTGGTAATCAGCAAAAAGTTGTTATTTCTAAGGGCTTGATGATGGGACCTAAAGTTATGATACTGGATGAACCCACACGTGGTATTGATGTTGGCGCAAAATATGAGATCTACAAGATTATGAATCAGCTGGTAGATGAAGGTGTGACAATCATTATGATTTCTTCGGAGATGGAAGAAATATTAGGTATGAGCGATCGGATAATAACGATGAGTAATGGCATGGTGACTGGAGAATTTGATGTTTGTGAAGCTACTCAGGAAAGACTGATGCATGCGTCGGCAGGAAGGGCGGGTTAATTATGTTGAAAAAAGCTTCAAGTGGGCAAAAGCTGTTTAGCGCAGAAAAATTCGATATAAGAACTTATACAATGATCGCTGCGCTAATACTTATGTGGATTGGATTTACGTATTTAACGAGCAAGGGTTTTACGGATATGGACGGTTCCTTTATCACATCAAGAAATATATCAAATCTTGTCCGTCAGATGGCTATTGTAGGAATAATGGGGACAGGTATGGTATTGGTAATCGTTACAGGGGGAATTGACCTTTCAGTAGGGTCAGTTATGGGTTTTGTTGGCTGTATTGGTGCCGCGCTTCAAGTATGGCATGGTATGAGTACGACAGAGGTAATTTTTATATGCCTTTCTCTTGGAGCTTTAATTGGTCTTCTTGAAGGTAGCCTGATAGCCTATACAGGGGTACCAGCTTTTATCATAACACTTGGCGGCATGCTTGTGTTTAGAGGTGGGGTTCTTGGTATTACACATGGCACTACCGTCGCACCGTTGCAAAAGTCAATGGTTTATTTTGGGCAATCGTATTTAAGTGAAGTGATTAGTCCTGTTATTGCTGTAGTTGCTATAGTGTTTTTAGTTGGCAGCGAAATTGTAAGGCGCAAAACTAAAGAAAAATACAATAATTTAAATGAACCTTTGAATAAGATGATAGTGCGTTGCATTGTTTACAGCGCACTGGTTGTGGCTACCGTGGCAATACTGAACAGTTATAGAGGTATTCCTATTCCTGTTCTAATCATGTTAGTGCTTGTTATCATAGTAACATTTATCGCTGAGAAAACAACATTTGGGCGCAGGGTTTACGCCATTGGCGGCAATATTGATGCGGCAAAATATTCTGGAATAAATGTTGAAAGAAATATTGCCTTCGTATATGCTCTAAACGGATTGCTGGCCGCAGTAGCTGGTTTAATATTAGCAGCGCGTCTCAATGCAGGAACGCCAGAGGCGGGTTTAAACCTTGAATTGGACGCGATAGCTGCGGCGGTTATTGGCGGGACGAGTATGACAGGTGGTGTTGGTAAAGTAGTTGGTGCGATTTTAGGAGCTTTAATTATGGCTACTATCGACAACGGTATGAGTATGATGAACTTAGATGCATATTGGCAGTATATAGTGAAAGGTTTAATTTTGGGTGCTGCTGTTTGGTTTGATATTAAGACCAAAAAAGGTAGTTCAAAAGTCAAAGTAGATACAGACAGCTCAAATAGTAATGGCATTACAGAGACAAACTGTATAGGAAAGGCTAAGATCTAAAGTTTCAATGGCTGTCAACAAGCCTTTGAAAGAAAGCCGTTCTGTGAAATCATCTGAAATATAAAATGGTATTACAATCGAAGTTATTCGTTGTTTCTTAGTAAATCATTCCCTAGGCGGGGTGGCAGTATTTGCGATAGTGTGAATGCTCCGGCTGCCTGGGGAATTGTATTTTCATTGAATATGAGTAAATATACAAGAAAGCGAAGAGGTTATGCAAACAAAGAAGGCCTTTATTTCCCATCAGGTACCTTCAAAGACAACAGGACAACTTTCTGTGGGCATGGTTGTACCAGTTGTAAATAATATAACTTAAAATGGACTACATGCTGGCTACTGTTACTGAATGGCCAAATTAGTCACCAGGCTAAATGACATCATTGCAATTAATTAGAGCTATTTTAGGAGGCAAGTAATGAAGAAGATAGTAAAAATTTGTACCTTTATTTTAATGATTAGTATAATAGTATCTATGTTTATCGGCTGTAAAAGCAATAAGACAATAAACGGCCATTTCGATGATAATAAAGTAAAAATTGGAGTATCTTTACCAAAAGATGTGGAAAGATGGAACAAAGATAAAGAGGCTATTGAGGCCGAAGCAAAAAAACTTGGTATTGAGTTGCTTGTGCAGGTCGCCGGTGATGACAGTGTAAAACAAGCATTGCAATGTGATGAGTTAATTAAACAAAATGTCAAGGTTATTATTTTGGCGCCATGTGACGCTAAAGCAAGTGCCGCAATTGTGTCAAAAGCACATGCCGCCGGCATAAGGGTAATCGCGTATGACGGGCTAATCATAGACAGCGATGTGGATTTATATTTATCCTTTGACAATGAAAAAGTTGGTGAGCTACAAGCACAATACTTAGTGGATAAGGCGCCTAGCGGTAATTATGTAATACTCTCCGGTGATCCTAACGACAATAATGCCAAATTGTATAAAGCAGGTGCAATGAAAATTATTAAGCCACTAGTTGACAAAGGGAGAATTCAAATCGTATACGATCAGGCATGTAAAGACTATTCACATGAAGAGGCTGCAAAACATATAGTAGTTGCATTAGCTGCCCAAAATAACAATATCCAGGCAGTACTTGCTCCAAACGATGAAACTGCAGGTGGAGTTATAGGGATTTTGGCGGCTCATGGCATGGCAGGCAAGGTGCCGATAAGCGGACAAGATGCTGAAACTGCGGCCGTAAAACGGATTATTGCCGGAACGCAAAATATGACCGTTTTTAAGGATACTAGAGAACTGGGTAAAACTGCATTTTCTGCTGCTATTAAACTCGCTAAAGGACAAGTTCCAACTACTAATGGCAAAGTCAATAATAACAAAATGGATGTTCCATCCATTCTCTTGCCACCGGATTTTGTAGATAAATCGAATATTATGCAGATGTTAGTTTACAGTGGATATCTAAACAAAGAGGATATTGTTACTAATTAATCATTAGTACCTTTGTCTATTTAAGATGTATACATATTTATTTATAATCCAATAGGAAAAAAAGGAGTTTGCTCTGATGCATTTACATAGTTCCAAAGTAAAACAAGTAGTCAACACCAATTTACAATGGTTCCAAGATCTGCCAACAAAGGTTAAAATTATCGGGCTTGTGTCAGTAATGGTATTATTACTGATGGTGGTTGGTTGTGTAGCTTATTACGGTATGAATGACCTATATCAAGAACAATTGCTTCCAGTAGTCTGGCTAAACGAAGTGCGAAGTGATTTGCGAGCGGTGGAAGCACTAAATATGGAGATTATCCATCCTAATACAAGTAAAGCTCGTGCTTTTAATTTACAGTTAGAAATGACGCAGAGAATAAATGATGCCGATCTCTTATTAGAAAAATACGAAAAAAAGAATATGAGTGAATATGAGGCTGAGAAATATAATAGGGCCAAAGAGGAACTGCAAATTTATAAAACCAACTGGGAGACAATAGTAAAATTGCTATCTGAACAGCAACTGAATGAAGCTTACATTACTTCTATCAGAAATGCTTCGCCACATATTAGTGCGGTAAATATTTTACTATCTGATTTAGTTTACTATAATGAAGAAGAAGCTAAAGAGGTCAGTGAATTTGCCAATCATATCATGCTAATTATTACAGTATTTTCGGTTTTGGTTGCTTCTGTATTGGGGAGTTTTACTGCCAAGTTAATTGTTAATCCACTTAAAGCTATGATTCTGGAGGTACAAAAAATCTCTGCCGGTAATTTAGCAGTTAAGGAATTCAATGCAATTTCAAAAGATGAGATCGGTCAAATAAGTAAGGCTTTTAATGATATGGCTAAAAATTTACGCGAATTAGTAAGGCAAGTCACTCAATCGATAGAGACGGTATCTGCTTCTTCTGAAGAACTTACCGCAAGTGCAGAACAATCCGCTCAGGTTGCCAACCAAGTTGCCGGTTCGATTACGGAAGTAGCACAAGGAGCGGAAAAACAGCAGAGTCTGGTGAATTCTACAACGGAAATTGTCGGACAAATGTCTAATAAGATTAATCAAGTTACTGAAAGTGCTATGACAGTATCCGATTCAGCAAAAAGAACAGAAAAGGTGGCAAATGACGGTGGACAAGCAGTAGAGCAAGTGATAAATCAAATGAGCGTTATTGAGCAAAAAACTAATGCCACCGCTAATGTAATCGGCGAATTAGAGGAAAAATCAAAACAAATTGGTCAGATTGTTGGGGCTATATCGAATATTGCTGGGCAAACAAACCTTTTGGCATTAAATGCGGCAATTGAGGCGGCAAGAGCAGGAGAAATCGGAAGGGGGTTTGCAGTTGTTGCAGATGAAGTTCGTGAACTGGCTGAACAATCAAATGGAGCAGCAAAACAAATTGCTAACTTAATTGGTGAAGTTCAACAGAAAACCAATAATGCGGTTGCTTTTATGAAAGAGAGCAAAAAAGAAGTTGATATAGGTACAGATGTCGTAGATGTGGCTGGAAGAAGTTTTCGCGAAATACTCAAAATGATTCGAGAAATATCCGAACAAATTCATCAAATATCTGCTACCATAAATGAGGTACATCATGGCAGTCAACAGGTTGTAAGTGCTGTGAAGGAAATTGACAAGGAAAGTCGGAATAGTGCTGGGCAGGCACAGACTGTATCAGCGGCGACAGAAGAGCAATCGGCAGCTATAGAAGAAATCGCCTCATCTAGCCAAGCGTTATCCAAAATGGCAGAGGAACTTCAAGCGGCAATTAGAAAGTTTTCCATTTGATCAGTTCTTTAGTGAAGAACAAGCATCTACCATGGATGAAATGTTGTCAGCAAGCAATGAACTGGCAAAATTGGCTGATGAATTACATTTTTCAACTCATAAGTTTAGGTGTAGAGTAGAATTATTATAGCGAGCGTCAAACAAAGAAGGCATTGCAAAACCAAGTTAGGGTTTTGCAATGCCTCTCTTGATTGGCTTGAATAACTAGGTTTTAACTACGAATTTTACAGCGTAAAAATATAAATCACAAGATTATATAGAAACTATAGAAGCAAAAGTAGCTGAAAGATTTAGCATATTTCAAGTAAATTCCAATTATAAGAATTACAACAATTATAACAAAAACAATAATTGATAGGATGGAAATTTTTTTGCAGCTTGACTTGTACAAACGAATTATGATTGCAAAATTTACAGTATAAAATATAAATCGCAAGATTGTGTAGAAACGGTAGAAACAAAAGTGGCTGAATTTTCAAGTGCATTTCAGATAAACTTGTATAATAAGAGTTATAGGAAAACAAGAATCATATAAACAGAATAACTTTTTTACTATTTGCCTTGAGTTAACAGATTGTGCCAACCAGTTTACAGTATAAAAATATAAATAGCAAGATTGTATAGAAATTACAAAAACTGTAGCAATAAATTAACTGAATTTTTTACTATATTATAAACAAAGCTGAATTGTAAGAATTATAAGAAAAACAAGAATTATATAGAAAGAAATGCAGAATAAATTTATGATTAAGGTGTAAATCGGATATGAAAAGGGGGACAAAAATGAGAGCTTTTTATGTTGAAGCAGACTGGGCTCCCAAGGAGGGATACCAGTTGTCCGAGCGTGAGCTGAGCACTAAGCGGGCACTGAGGGGCAATTCCATTTGGAAGAATATTAAAGGATCCGTAGTTAACCGTCCCATACCCAAATACGACGACGATCAAGTATTAATTAAAGTTGGAGCAGCAGGTATCTGTGGCACGGATGCACATCTTCTGCGCCAGGATGAGAACGGCTATTCCAAATATGACGGACATTCTAAGTATCCGATTATCACGGGACATGAATTCTCGGGAGAAATCGTTGAAGTTGGTAAAAAGGTCAAAAAATTAAAAGTGGGCGATTTAGTCGGTGTGGAATCCATGCATTGGTGTGGCGAATGCGACGCTTGCCGCCGCGGGATGTTCAATCAATGTAAGGATTTAGAGGAACCAGGACTTACCTATGATGGTGGGTTTGCCGAGTATGCTGCTGTAAGAACAAAATATTGTTATCCGCTCAATGATATTGTCAATTATTATGGCGATAAAATGACGGCGTTAGAGTTAGGGGCGCTGATTGAACCAACAGGCGTCGCATATAATGGCTTGTTTGTACGCGGTGGTGGTGTTCGACCTGGCGGGCATGTGGTGGTGTTTGGTGCAGGTCCAATTGGGCTTGCTGCAATTTCACTGATGAAAACAGCAGGTGCGGCAAAATTGATTTGCTTTGAAAGCGTTCCTGAAAGGGTAGAATTGGCTAAACAATGTGGTGCCGACGCAGTCTACAATCCGCTAGATTTTAAATCGCCGGACGATCAGGCACAAATGCTCATGGAACTTACCAATGGAGTTGGGATTTCGCTGTTTGCCGAATGTGCGGGCGCAACGAAATTTACCTATCCGGTGATGGGTAAGTCACTAGCCATCGGTGGCAAAACCATTCAAATTGGGCATACCATTGGTCTTACACCAGTTGATATTTTTAACTGGCAATGGAATGCAGCTAGCATCAGCGGCTCTAACGGACAATCCGGTCAGGGGATTTATCCAGATGTTATTGCATTAATGGCGTCAGGTCGTATTGATATGCGTAAAATGGTCACGGGACGCTATCCGCTGGAAGAGATTGAAGAAGGAATGAAGATTACTGCTGGAAAGGTTCTGGTTTCAACAGCATATGAAAAACGAAGCTGAAAATTACTATAATTTAGGAGGAATGTAACAATGTCAAAATGGCAAATTCCCGCAAAAGGCGGCAATATGGAAGCCGATAACGGAATCTATTATCAGAATATGACGAACAGGGAGGTGGCGGAGAGACTCAAAAAGAATGACGTCATTTTAATTCCCGTCGGTTCCACGGAAAATCATGGACCGAACTCCCCTTACGGTGAAGACACGTATCTTGATACTCGCCTTTGTGAACAAGTGGCAAAAGCAACTGGCTGCACGGTAGCGCAGCCAATCTGGTACGGCTCGCATCCCTATCATCATTTGGGAATGCCTGGCACTATCATGATACCGGAAGAAACACTGGCAGACTATCTTTGCTATGTATTCGCTGGATTCTGGAATACTGGTTTTCGGAAGATGATTGTTGTCAACGGGCATGGACAGGATTATGTAATTCCATTGGCAATCCATAAGTTTGGTAAGAAATTTCAAGTTCCCGGCATTGTTTTATATGTTCATTTCTGGAATTGTGCAAAAGAACAACTTGATATCAAAGAAAACGGCGGCCCTTACGATACACCGTTTATCCACGCTGATGAGGTGGAACAATCATGGTCCTTGGCATTATTCCCTGAGCTTTGCAAACAAGAATATGCTGTTGCAACCAAAGCAGCGCCCATGCTGCCGCCGGGACATATCAACAACTCGGCCGAACGCGGCGTAGGTCCGATCAAGTGGTACAATGCTTTCGGTTCGGTTGGTATGGAGTGTATCTGCACGCCAGAAGGGATAATCGGTGATCCTACCTTAGCAGATGCTGAAAAAGCACGAGTTGGTGTGGAAAGAACATTAAACTATTTGGAGAAATTAGTTAATGATATTATAGAAAAATATCCAGCTGGTGAGCTTCCACCTATTGAAAAAATGACCCAACGCAACCGGGAAGACATCGAAGCTGTTATCAAAGGACCGACTAACGGCGGTCGCCATATTTATACGTTGACCTATTGACACTTGGCTTTTCCGTTTAGTAGTTAGGTAGTTAGAATCGCTCAATAGCATTCTATATTAAGAATAAAAAAAGGAGATAGGAAGAATGAAAAACCGTCCAACAAAATGTAAAGCTGCGTTTATGTATGGTCCTAAAGATTTAAGAATTGAGGAATTGGAATTGCCGCCGCTGCAACCTTATCAGGTGCTGATAAAACTTAAAGCTTGCGGTATATGTGGTTCCGATGTTGAATGCTATGAAGGTGAATCCGCTGAAGGGCGTTACGATATAGCGCCATATGTGCCTGGTCATGAATGGGCAGGACAAGCTGTAGAAATCGGCAGCGCTGTAACTTCAGTAGAGGTGGGCAATAAAGTTGTTGGTGACTGCGTACTGCCTTGTAACAATTGTGCAAATTGTAAAGACGGCAAAATGCCTTCTGCCTGCCTGAATATGCGCGAACTTGGTTTTCGTCCGGATTCCCCCGGTGGTTGGGGTGAATATATGATTTTGGAAGAACAATATACCCATGTAATTCCTGATGATTGGAGTTATGAATTAGGAGCTTGGGTGGAAACTTTTAATGTCGGTTATTGGGGTGTATGGGGCAATGATTGCAGTCCCGATGCTTCCGATGATATTGCCATCATCGGTGCAGGACCGATTGGTATGTGTGCGGCAATGGTTTGTGCGGCTTCTGGTGCTAATGTTATCGCCATTGATCCTTTGGAAAAAAGACGTCAGAATATCTTGAATTATGGCGCAAATCATGTGGTAGATCCGATTACTTGCAATGTAGAAGAAAAATTAAAAGAATTGACCAATGGACGCGGTCCCTCCGTAGTTATTGAATGTTCCGGTAATGACATCGGTATTGCCTCATTGTTCGATATCGCTGGTCATTCTGCCCGCGTTGGTGTAGTAGGACATTCTATTGGGCGCAAAGTTCCCGTAGAAATCGGCAAAACCATCTGGAAAACTCTCCGTCTTTCTGGTTCCGGCGGTACGAATAAATGGTTCCCTAGAACAATTCGCTTTATGTCACGTATTAAAGACAAATATGATTTTGCCGCCTTGAATTCTCATCACTATGATTTCTTTGAGCTGGATAAGGCTATGGATCTTGCCTGCCACCATAAAGATATCGCCCGCAAAGTTATGCTGACCTTTAAAGATTAAAGGTATCTACTTTACCTGATTTTCTACAAATACAAAATTTGAGTATGAAATTGGAAAGGGTGAGTGTTATGCTTCACTCTTTCTGACTACTCAAGCAATCAACGTTTAAAGAAGGGGGGGATAAGGTTGAAACAGTGGAAACTTGCGGTATCTTCTGCTGACGAAGCACCGAATACTGCGCCGATTTTACTACAGGGTGATATTTGCAACAATCTACGAGAGGCAGCTCGTTTAGGCTATGATGCGATTGAAGTACATACCAGAGAAACCGCAGATTTAAATTATTCTGCAATTGCACAAACCGTAAAGGAGTGCGGCACAAAAATTTGTATGGTTATTACAGGGCGACTGAACACGGAAGGTCGCTGCAATTTGATTGACGATGCTCCTTATATTACCAAAGCTGCGATGGAAGGTATGAAACAGTATATTGATATGGCACAAAAACTTCATGCTGATCTTGTGGTTGGCTGGGTCAAAGGTAATATTCCACCTGGCGGTAAACGTGACAAATATATGGATAGATTGGCAAAGCATTTGAGGGAACTTGTGGATTATGGAGCAGAGCGTAATGTGAAATTAAATCTTGAAGTCATTAACCGCTATGAGGTTAATGTATTCACAACGGCTGAAGAAACAATGGGTTTTTTAGAACACTATAAAATAGACAACTGCTATGTGCATTTGGATACCTTCCATATGGGGATTGACGAATGTGATCCGGTCACTGCAATTCAAAGGTGTAAAGGAAAGCTCGGTTATATGCATTTTGCTGATAATTCGCGGCGTTATCCCGGAAGTGGGCAGTTTGATTTTCAGAGGATTTTAAAAACATTAGACGAAATCGGTTATGAGGGGTATTTATCCGTAGAATGCCTGCCAGAGCCGGATGGGCAGACTGCGGCAGAAAAAGCCTCTGTTTTTTTAAAAAAATTATTTAAAGAATGACTTTATATAATTTTTTAAAAAAATCATTTAAAATATTCAGAATAGGATGACAACATAGCTGATTACAATGCAAAAAAAATGACCGCTAGGTCAAGTTTTATCAAGTAGTAGAAGGGGATGATAAAGCTCATGGATAATCAAAATACAAAAGAAGAGATAGCGTTACAACCAACAGATCAAACATTAAATAAAAATAAACCCACACCAAAATCAAATTTAAGGATTATAACACTTATATCGACATTCGGAGGATTGCTCTTTGGGTATGATACAGGTGTTGTTAATGGTGCTTTGCTATATATGGCACGCCCGGATCAATTAAATCTTAATCCCTTTATGGAAGGGCTTGTGGCAAGCTCTCTTCTTTTTGGAGCGGCTATTGGAGCTGTAATGGGGGGGCGTCTATCCGATAAATATGGTCGGAGAAAAAATATTCTTTATCTGGCTATCGTATTTTTCTTTGCGACAGTCGGCTGTGCGTTAGCTCCAAATTCGGATGTCATGATTGGGTTTCGTTTTTTACTTGGTTTGGCTGTAGGTGGTGCGTCTGTTACAGTGCCAACATACTTAGCAGAAATGTCTCCAGCGGAAGATCGTGGTCGCGTGGTTACACAAAATGAATTGATGATCGTAACAGGACAATTTTTAGCCTTTCTTATGAATGCGATTCTGGGGAATCTTTTTGGATCAACCAGTCATATTTGGCGCTATATGTTGTCTATTGCTACGATACCCGCTGTGATTTTGTGGGTGGGTATGCTTGCAATGCCAGAGAGTCCGCGTTGGCTGGTATCAAAAGGAAAGATCAGCGAGGCTTTAAATGTATTAAAACGCGTACGGGATGAAGCGTGTGCAGTTGTTGAATTAAAGGAGATTAAAGATCTTTCTGATGCTGAAGCGCATTTAGAAAAAGCAAGTGCAAAGGAGTTTGCTGTAACACCTTGGATTCGTCGGCTTTTATTTATTGGAATTGGAGTTGGAATTGTTCAACAAATTACGGGTGTAAATGCTATTAATTATTATGGAACGCAAATTCTGAAAGAGGCTGGCTTTACTATGCAGGCAGCTTTGATTGCCAATACAGCAAATGGTGCTATTTCAGTAACGGCGACTTTAGTGGGTATGTGGTTATTGGGAAGACTCGGTCGACGAAAAATTTTCCTCATAGGGCTTACAATGACGACTATTACACAATGTCTCATTGGCATTTTTTCAATGACATTATCTGATCAATCTTATTTTCCTTATCTTATTCTTTCGATGACAGTTACCTTTATGGCCTTTCAGCAAGGATGCAGCGCGCCTGTTACCTGGCTTATTATGTCGGAAATATTTCCCTTGCGTCTACGGGGGCTGGGAATGGGTACGGTAGTGTTTTTTTCATGGATAGCTAATTTTACTGTCGGATTAGGTTTTCCTGTTTTATTGAGTAGCATTGGTTTGTCACAGACCTTCTTTACATTTGCCTTTGGCGGATTAATGGCTATCATATTTGTTGCTAAATGGCTTCCCGAAACAAAGGGACGTTCTCTTGAACAATTGGAACAATGTTTCCGAGATTACAAAAATATTGATTGTAGAAAATTATTGTAGAGAATTGGAGTAAAAAAGCAAATTTTAATACAGTTAGGAGGAGGAAAATAGCTATGAAACTCGGTATAAATGAAGCTACCTGCAAAGAAAATTCTACATTGGAAAAAGACTTACTGCTTTGTGAAAAGTATCATTATAGTTATATCGAAATTAGGCTGGATATGCTAAAAGATTATTTGCAGCGACATTCAATCGAAGAATTGCAAAATTTTTTTAAAACAAGTCATGTCAAACCGTATGCATTTAATTCTATCGAAGATATTAATTTTCGCACAGAGCGACAATGGGAAGAAGTAGTTGCACTATTTACCTTCGCTTGTGAGATGGGGCAAAAAATTGGCAATCCTTATATTGTTGTTGTCCCCACAATGGGTGACGATATGATGCAAAAGACGGAAAAGGAAATATTTGACGATAGTGTTGAAGCACTGCGAAAGTTATCCGATATCGCCACTCAGTATGAAATGAAATTGGCGTTTGAGCCTATCGGAAATTCCCGTTGGTGTGTCCGAAATCTAGAACAATGTATGGATATTATCAATGCTGTAGATCGAAAGAATGTTGGTGTGGCGTTGGATGCGTTTAATCTCTTTCTTTACAATAAGCTGCAGAATATTGATTCCCTTGAACTCGTTCCGGCAGAAAAGATCTTTGTTTATCACATTGATGACAGTGAAGACTTGCCGTTGTCAGTGTTAGATCATTGCCACAGATTGTTTCCCGGTGACGGTGTTATCCCTCTTGCGGCAATTACACAAAAACTTCATGAAAAAGGTTATGATGGCATTGCTTCGGTAGAGCTTTTCCGGCCAGAATATTGGGCGATGGATCCGGATGATGTCTTCCGATTGGCAGCGGAGAAAACAAAGCAATTTTTATAATAAATAATTAATATATTTTTAGGAGGAAAAGCAAATGACAAAACAGTTAAAAATTGGCATAATCGGAATGGGCAGAATTGGTAAGCTGCATGGTAACAATTTAGCGTTTTCTGTGCCTAATTCAAAAATTGAAGCGGTAGCCGATCTCTTTCTAAATGATGAAATGCGCGCTTGGGCTCAAGGGCTGGGAGTACAGAAAATTTATAATAATCCGGCACAGATTTTTTCTGATCCGGCAATTGAAGCAGTATTCATCTGCTCATCGTCAGAAGCGCATGCCGACTTAATTATTCAAGCGGCAGCAGCAAAAAAACACATTTTCTGCGAAAAACCAATTCATACCGATGCCGATCAGATTCGCAAGGCGCTTAATGCTGTAGAAAAAGCAGGCGTTAAACTACAAGTTGGTTTTGTGCGCCGGTTTGATCATAACCACAAAAAAGTCAGAGATGTTGTAGCTTCAGGACAAATGGGAGCTCCCCATATCGTAAAAGTGACTTCTCGTGATCCTGAGCCGCAATCCATAGAATACGTAAGTACATCAGGTGGCATTTTTCTCGACATGATGATACATGATTTTGATATGGTGCGTTATCTTTCTGGTAGTGAGGTAACTGAGGTCACGGCAATCGGTGCTATTAAAATTGACGAAAGAATCCGAGAATTTTCCGATGTTGATACGGCGATTGTGCTGCTTAAATTCGAGAACGGTGCTATTGGAGTAATCGATAATAGTCGCGCTGCTCGCTATGGTTATGACCAGCGTGTTGAGGTGCATTGCGACAAAGGCTGCGTACAAGATTACAATGATCTCATTGATACGACGATAATCAGTACGAAGGACGGGGTTCGCAGCGAACGGCCAAAATGGTTTTTCCTCGAACGTTATAATCAAGCGTTTATCGCCGAAGCACAAGAATTTACGGCTGCGGTTTTAAATAATACCGAGCCTTCTGTTACAGGAATAGATGGGCTAATGCCTGTATTGATTGCCAAAGCCGCACAAAAATCATTGGATGAAGGCCGCACTGTCAAATTAACAGAATTCGCTTAATCAATGATTCGTTTTCGTTAATACAATTGTAATGATGATGTCACTGCGAAAGTTTTTTGAGGTATTGATATTCATTTGTATATAGCTTTTTGCAGTGACATCTGTTTTATGATATGGGATTGAAAGATTGAAAAATATAAAACCTAACACCGCTCTAAAGAGTAAATCAATTGGTAATTCCTACTTTTATCTTAGGTGGTATCAGTATTTTGATAAAAACGCTTATTTTAAAAGAGCAAAGGCTTTAAGTACTTGTACCTGATGAAAAAAATAGTAAGAAAATTCCATAGGTGAGGACAATGATAAAACTTAAGAGGATAGATGAAATTGAAAAATTATTACGGGAAGAGGAAATCGTGTCTCTGGATAAATTATGTGACTTATTTCAGGTGTCAAAAGCTACCATTCGTCGTGACGTTAATGAGTTAGAAAAACATGGTTCTATCAAAAAGATTTACGGCGGTATTATGCTTAGTCAAAAAGACTCACAGCAACATTTTCAACTCAGCGAAAAAAGCATAAAATGCAAAAGAAATGCTGCGAAATTAGCCAGTGACCTAGTAGTGAATGGTGATGTTATTTACATTGATTCTGGTACTACAAATATGTATTTAATTCCTTTCTTGTCAAAGCGTATGAACTTGACAATAATAACAGCCAACTTATACGTTATCAGCGCAGCGTTAGAGTATCCTCAATTAAATATTATCTCTACTGGTGGTATCCTTCATCGGCCATCCAATGCTTTTGTCGGGTCCGCTGTTATAAATTTTCTGCAAAACTACAATATCTCCAAGAGATTTTTTTCCTCTTCTGGTGTCTCACTTACCAATGGAGTTACGAGTGCTTTTCCATTAGAATATGAAATTAAACGCTACTTGATTGAGAGAGGAGAAACTAATATTTTATTACTAGATTCCTCCAAGGTAGATGTTGTGTCTTTGAAAACTTTTTGCAGATTAGATGAGTTGGATTACTTTGTTACTGATCAACGGCCATCTAAGAAGTATTGTGATTTTTTTTCTGCCAATAACGTTAGATTAATTATTGAGTAGAACTTTATATGATGAGGGGGAGAATTAATGGCACTTGTTAAAATGGATGATCTTTTAAAAAAAGCAGATATACACAAGTATGGAGTTGGTTCCTTCAGTGTTGCCAGTTTAGAAATGATAATGGGAACGATACAAGCAGCAGAAGAATTAAATGCACCGATTATTCTTCAAATTGCCGAAGGTAGGTTGAAATATTCACCGCTACATTTAATTGGGCCAGTTATGATAGACGCTGCTAAAAAAGCAAAAGTGCCAGTTGCTGTGCATTTGGATCATGGCCTAACGATAGAAACGATCAAGCAGGCACTGGATTTAGGTTTTACATCGATCATGTTTGATGGATCAAAATTGCCAGTGGAGAAAAATATTAAGAAAACCATAGAAGTTATGCAATTAGCTAAACAATATGGTGCTGTAACGGAAGCGGAATTAGGTCTTGTTGGTGGTAGTGAAGACGATTCGGAAGATTTAGAAATCATGGCAACATCCATAGAAGAAGCAAAACAGTTTTATGAATGCACTGGTGTAGATGCTTTGGCAGTAGCTATCGGTAATGCTCATGGCATTTATAAAAGTACACCTCAGTTGCAGTTTGATAGATTAAAGGAAATCGATAAAATAGTAAAGGCTCCTTTAGTTTTACATGGTGGCTCTGGTATTACTGTGGCTGATTTTAGAGCGTGCATTCAATATGGAATAGTAAAGATTAATGTAATGACAGCTACGCTTAACAAAGTGGTGGAAGGTTCCAGGAGGTTATTAGAAAAAAATCCAAAGGTAGACTACTTTACCTATCATCAACAGACAATTCAATCTGCCTATGAAAGTGTGACCGATCACATTAAAGCGTTTCAAAGTGAGAATCAAGCTTAAAATTATGATACTTCGATAATCGTAGATAAGGAGTATTGCAATAAAACTTGGGGTGGGAATGCTTATTCCACTAATATTACTTGGGCTTCCTTCCCAATAGACTGTAGTAAAATGAGTAAAGTTTATCATCATATTTGTTTATGTTAGGTATAATTTTACTTATATATAGAGAGAGGGGTGTGTTATGGTCCAGATAATAAGTGCGGCAGAAGCGGCTAACCTCATTAAAGATGCTGCTACCGTTGCTACAAGTGGCTTTGTTGGCAGTGCAATTCCTGAGGCGCTAACTGCTGCGTTGGAAGAACGATTTCTTAAAGAAGAAAAACCGCGTAATTTAACCCTTGTTTATTGTGCTGGACAAGGTGATGGCAAGGATGGCGGTGCCAATCATTTTGGTCACGAGAATATGATGAAAAGGGTAGTCGGCGGACATTTTAATACAGCTCCAAAGTTGAGCCAATTAGCCGTTGATGAAAAGATTGAAGCGTATAATTTTCCTCAAGGGACGCTTACCCATTGGTTTCGTAACGTAGCTGGCAAAAAGCCAGGTGTTATAACGAAAGTCGGTTTGAATACCTTTGTTGATCCAAGAATTGAAGGCGGGAAATTAAACAAAAAAACCACAGAGGATCTTGTGGAAGTTATTCAATTAGGTGGCGAAGAATGGCTATGGTATAAGCCTTTTCCAGTTGATGTGGCTTTAATCCGGGGAACTTCTGCAGATGAAAGGGGCAATATCTCCATTGAAAAGGAAGCTGTTTCATTAGAGATTCTCTCCATCGCCCAAGCTGCTAAAAATTCGGGTGGCATTGTTATCGTACAAGTAGAGCGTATCGTTAAAGCTGGTAGTTTACATCCAATGAATGTAAAAGTCCCAGGAATTATTGTTGACTATATTGTGGTATCAGAACCAGCCAATCACAAGCAGACCTTTATTGAACAGTATAATCCTGCTTATTCAGGGGAGATATGTGTATCATCCTTGTCAGATAATTGTTTTATGGCTTTAGACGAACGCAAGGTTATTGCCCGTCGTGCTGCTATGGAGCTGATTCCCAATGCGATTGTGAATCTTGGCATTGGTATTCCAGAAGGGGTATCAATGATAGCAAACGAAGAAGGTATGGGGGACACTATGACCCTTACCGTTGAAGCTGGTCCAGTGGGGGGGATTCCTGCTGGTAGTTTAAATTTTGGCGCTTCTAGTAATTCGGAGGCCATATTAGACCAACCTTATCAATTTGACTTTTATGATGGTGGCGGTCTGGATTTAGCTTTTCTGGGATTAGCTGAAGCCGATCAACATGGCAATATTAATGTAAGTAAATTTAAGGGCCGTGTGGCTGGCTGTGGTGGTTTTATTAACATTACCCAGAATACAAAAGAAGTAATTTTCCTTGGAACCTTTATGGCAGGAGGATTAAAGATTAAGGTTGCGGATGGTAAATTAAACATCATTACAGAAGGACGAAATAAAAAATTTCTAGATCATGTGGAGCAGATTACTTTCAGTGGTAAATATGCGCAGGATAATCAACAATCTGTCATGTATATTACGGAACGTGCTGTATTTCGCTTAACATCTGCTGGTATGGTGTTGACTGAAATCGCTCCGGGGATCAATCTGGAAACGGATGTATTAGCCCATATGGACTTTAAACCGATTATCTCTCCTGAGCTGAAAACGATGGATTATCGCATTTTCAGAAATGAAAAAATGGGGCTTGGTGAGATGGTGTCCAGATGTGGAAAGTGATAAAAATTCGCCTTACAGGGCCAAAGTAATGTAAAAATATGATTGAAAATGTAATGAAAATAATAATTAAGCATGTGAATGCACAAAGGGATGATAATTATGGCAAATGTATTTTTAATTCCTCGTACGATTATTACGGGGAAAGAAGCATTGGCAAAATCGGCTTCTTATTTAAAAAGGTCTGGGAAAAAAGCACTTATTGTTACTGATAAAATCATGGTTACGATTGGAAATGTACAGAAATTAAGTAACATATTGAATGAACAGAATATTGAATATGAAATATTTGCAGAAATCAATAGTGAACCTACCGATAAAATGGTTTATCAAGGGGTTAAAACGTATAAAGAAACGAAATGTGATTTTCTGATCGCTATAGGCGGGGGCAGTCCGATTGATACGATGAAAGCAATTGGTGCCATGCTGACAAATCCAGGAACATTAGCCGACTATATGGGAAAAGAAATCACTACGCTGCCCCCTACGTTAATTGCCATACCAACAACGGCTGGAACTGGTTCAGAGGCGACCCAATTCACCATCATATCAGATACACAAACTGAGGTAAAAATGCTGCTAAAAGGAGCCCCCTTATTACCTGCATTAGCGATTGTAGATCCAGAGTTAACCCTTACTTCACCGCCCAACGTTACGGCAGCGACTGGCATTGATGCTTTAACTCATGCCATAGAAGCCTATACATCGAAGAAATCCCAGCCGATGTCAGATACTTTTGCAGTGTCAGCAGTTAAAAGGGTTTTTAAAAATTTGTTAACAGCATATAAAGATGGCAAGGACATGGAAGCAAGGAAAGAAATGTCCATAGCTGCACTTGAAGCTGGTATTGCTTTTAATAACTCTTCCGTAACAATCGTCCATGGAATGAGCAGGCCTATAGGAGCACTTTTTCATGTGCCTCACGGTTTATCAAATGCAATGCTGCTTTCAGAATGTTTAAAATTTGCATTGGCTGGAACTCCGGAACGGTTTTGTGATTTAGCAAGAGCAACGGGAATTTATGAAAACAATATGAGTGACTTGCAAGGCGGGCAAGCCTTTATAACAGAAGTAGAAAAATTATGCGCTCAATTGCAGGTTAGCACACCGGAACAGTTTGGCGTAGATAAGAAAAAATTCTTTGATCAGTTAGATAAGATGGCGGAAGATGCCTTAAAGAGCGGCAGCCCGCAAAATACAATAAGAAACGTTGGAAAAGAAGACATAATCAATATTTACAAATCGTTATGGAAGTAAATTGATAAAAGATAAATACAAAGCAAAAAAAGGAGGATAAAATGAAACATCTTGAATTTGATAACAGCAGAAAATTTGACATTGTACCGATAGGGAGAGCCGCAATTGACTTTAATCCTGTGGATATAAATAGAACCCTTGCCGAAAGTACAACTTTTAAAAAGTACCTAGGTGGATCGCCAGCTAATATAGCAGTAGGTTTAGCTAGATTAGGTAAAAAAGTAGGATTCATAGGAAAAGTATCAAAAGATCGATTTGGCGAATTTATTATTGATTATTTTAATAAAGAAGGAATCGATACATCACAAATTTATAAGGCAAAAAATGGTGAATCATTAGGTCTTACTTTCACGGAAATATTGAGCCCTACGGAAAGTAGCATTCTCATGTATCGAAATGACATTGCTGATTTAAGTTTAGCAGTAGAAGAAATTGATGAAGAGTATATAAAAAATGTGAAAGCAATTGTTGTATCCGGAACTGCATTGGCAAAAAGCCCTTCCAGGGAAGCCGTATTAAAGGTTTTGGAATATGCGAAGAAACACAACACCGTGGTTATTTTTGATGTTGATTATCGTGCATATTCATGGCTGAATAAAGACGAGATTGCCATTTATTATTCTATCGTTGGTAAGAGCAGTGATTTAATTATAGGATCAAGAGAAGAGTTTGATCTGATGCAAGGACTGATGACCAAAGAAAGCAGTGATGAAGAGACTGCGAAACGATGGCTTGCATATGGAAATAAAATTGTTGTGATTAAGCATGGAAAAGATGGTTCAACCGCTTACACGACAGATGGAAAAAAATATAATATTAAACCATTTCCCGTTAAACTTCTTAAATCCTTTGGCGGAGGCGACGCTTATGCATCAGCCTTTATCTATGGACTGCTGGAAGGTTGGGACATGATTGACTGTTTAGAATTTGGCAGTGCATCGGCTGCTATGTTGGTGGCAAGTCATAGCTGCTCAGAAGCAATGCCGACAGCAGATGAAGTAAAAGAATTTATCAGAGAAAGCAAGGAAAAATACGGTGACATGGTAGCAAGAATGTAGTAGAGATTATTGAAAATTACATAGGAATTCTTTAAAGTGTTAGAAGGTGTTGCTATGATACAATGTTTTATGAAACCAGATTATATTTCCCATTTTAAAAATGGGAAATTGCCTCGTCTATTTTCAGCCAGCAAGATAGATGCTAGTTACAGCGTGTATCCACGTATCTTGCATAAACATGAAGACATGCTGGAAATCCTGTTAGTACGCAGTGGCAGTGGCGTATACATTGTGGATGAAAAGCGCTATTCCATTCAAAAAGGCGATATCATCATTTGCAATTGCAATGTTCTGCATGATGAGGACCCTACTCAGAGCAAAAACTTGAATACTTATTGCTGTACATTGACGAATGTAGAGATCACGGGATTTGATAAAAACTGTTTGATTCACAAAGCAGCTTGCCCGGTTGTTCACAGTAATGAATTGTTTGAAACGATGGGCAATTTGATGGGTATGATTTACTTTTTGCTGGCATCGGACATAGAGCAAATGGAAGAAACTTGCTCTTATCTTGCTGTTTCCTTAGTAGCACTGTTAATGCAAATCATCCACAAAACTGAAATGGAAGACCCGGCTAAGAAAAAAAGCACCTATGAACTGTTGGGCATTCGTATCAAGCAATATATTGACACTCATTACGATGAACCGCTTACGCTGCAATCCATCAGTGATGCAATGCGTATCAATCCATATTATCTGGCACATGTATTTAAAGATACAATCGGCTATTCTCCCATGAAATACACCATGCGCCGCCGCATTGGTGAAGCGCAGAGCCTGCTGATTACTACACGATACTCCGTTACACAGATTGCTAATATTGTTGGTTATGATAATCCAAATCATTTTAATATTCTCTTTACGAAATACGTGGGTATGCCTCCCAGCAAATATCGCAATTTATATACCAAGGAAAAAAATAAATAAAAGGATCTGCTATATAATCGTTGATTTTATGCTTAGAGACTGGTTCATTTAGAAATAGTCTCTTATTTTTTTATAAAGAAAAATTCGTTGCTGTTTGATAATTAACCGATTTTTCATGACGAATTTTACAGTTCTTTTATCCTGGTGGTGGAACGACAGCAATACGATCCATTCATTATCTTAAAGAACTCTTTTCCGGAGATCGTTAGTTAATATATTAATGCAAAGGAAGAACCTTACATGATGTCTATTACACTAGCTATTTACATCTTTATAGTACAATTTATGTCTTTTATTATCAAGGGACTAGTTGGTTTTGGAAACCCTCTTTTATCTAATCCGCTAATGGCAATGCAATTAGACAATAAGGTCATTACACCTGCGAACCTTTTACTGGATACACCGATTAATGCTTGGATTGTATGGAAAAATCGCAAAGCTTTTTCCATAAAGAAAACCATGCCTGTTGTCATTCTCATTATGTTGGGGGTCATTCCGGGCACGTTATTTTTAAAAATGGGGTCTCCGTGGATCATTAAAGTATTACTCGGTGTATTTATTATTGGGTTGGGTATAGAAATGGTCATTAGGGATCGCAGTCAAACAATAAAATCGAACAGAGTTCTAAAGATCATCATATCCATTTCCTCTGGTTTCATGGCAGGTTTGTTTGGCATTAATATGCTATTTTTAACTTATTTTGAACGAACTGCTATAGATCGAAACGAATTTCGCAGTAATGTATGCTTTGTATTTCTCTTTGAAAATGTATTTCGCTTTTTTGTCTATGCAGTAACAGGAGTATTTCAACCAATCGTTTTTCAAATTTTTGCCATATCGATACCTGCAGCAGTACTGGGAGTGCTTGTGGGCAGTAAAATTGATAAAAAAGTAGATGAAAAAATTATAAATAAGTTGGTGATTACTACTTTTATTTTGGGTGGTTTTAGTATTTTTGTTAAAGCTCTTATCTTTAAAGAGTAAGTGCTTCAAAATATTTGTACTTGATAAAAATACTAAAGAGAGCTGCTTAATTGAAGAACTGGCTCTAAGAGAAGAAATATGATCTTCTAGCAATATTTTCATTATAAGAACTACAGAAGCAGGAAGTGACACCCCATCATAAGGTGTCACTTCTTTAAAACTAACGCAAATTTTTATCGAACCGAACAAGCTGCTTATTTGACCAGAACTTTGTTCTTAACAGCTTTTTTCACCCATTCAGGGTATTCTTCTAAGAGTAAATCGTATAGTTCATCATCTGCGATCTGCGCTGGATCTTCGACACTGAAAAAATTCGCATTATCGATGAATCGCCCTTCCATCTCGTCCAATTCTTCTAGAAAAGTAAAGCTCGTGCGAGCCAATAATTGGGATCTATCAAGCTCTTTCCGCTTCTTACGATCTTTCTTGGATTTCCCGATGGCCATAAACTGCCAAAAAATCGGCTCATAAGAGGAATCTTTTATTTGCGCACGAGTTTTATTTTCGTCACTAGTCGCTCCATCTGTAATAAACATGACATATACTGGTAAGGCTTGGGGAAAGGGTGTTTTGCGAGATGGTGCTTCTTTGAAGTAATGTTCACGAATCAGCTTCATGCCTTTGCTATAATAGGTTCCTCCCTCCAATGGGTATTTCTTGTTCATCCGATCGACAAATCCACTAAAATTATCAACTGTCAATTCTCCGACATTATGTGCATTTTGGCCAAACAAAAAAATATCAATTGCTCCATCATCATCAAAGCGCGTTGCCAGCGCGAGAATTCGCTCGGCGAATTCCTGAATCTTGCCCTTCTTATATAGGCTGCTCATCGAACCTGAAATATCCAAGCACAGCGCAACCTTTGCATCATGATTTTTCAATCCAACTTTTTCTAAGGATATTTTTGCTTTTTTAGCTAAATTTAACAATCGAGGCGCTTGCTTTTCTAACTTTTTCTCTAACTCGATTTTCTTTACAGAATCACTTTGATTGGAGACTGAGTCTGCAGAAACTTCTCCGCCAAAGTGCTCAAGGAGAACGCCTAATCCACCGTTAAAGCCTTTTCCTACGGCATTAATTCTCCACATATTTTTATAATAGATTTCAGATAGGATAATTGTCTTTTCATTTTTAAAATCATTACCGGTAAACTCATAGGAAAAGAGTATTTGTCCCTGGGTTTTAAAGCGAATATAGCTCGGTAATATTTCTGACATTGTCCCTTCGCCATCAATCGTTGCCGTAAATACCAAATTATGCACTGTAGGCGCCATTTTGGCTAGGTTGATTACAAAACTTACTGCCTGATTATTTGTTCCTTGCAAACAAATTTCATTTCCTGGGGATTTTGTTTGGTTATAAAAAATCATGTAACGATCATCCGATAGCTTCCGTTGGTCATCTAGTCCAAAACAAGCGATATCAATCAATTGCTGGGATTGCAGCTGCACCTCGACTTCTAACTGTGATGACAGCATACTATCCGGTACTTGTATCCTTTCTCCAGTAATGAGTAGTCTCATCATTTCTGAGCGTATTCCCAACAGGTATACGCAACCTCCCTTCATCATTTACGTTGATTGTTTTATCAAAAAGCAATCCTTTTCCAACTTCTACTTATACAATGTAATTGATTTATCCTTTATCGTTCTTTGTAAATATTACAGAAATTTTAATCATTTGCGAATGGGCATAGGATGAAAAATTGTTGTGTGTGGTCAATAATTTGGATGAAAATTCGTTATACTAAATGAGAGTTCTTTTAGAAAACGAAAAAGGTCGATTTTGACACTATCAATTCTGATATATTTCCAGGAAATTACCTATTGACCTATTATTCTTATGTGAGTATAATAAAGTTGTCAAGACAACTAAAGTGGTGATATAAATTGGATTTTAAATTAGATGATTCATTGGGATTTATTCTAAATAAGACAAATACAAAACTTAAGAATGAATTATTTCAGCGATTCAAAGAATATGATGTTACGCCAGAGCAATGGGCTGTTCTCAACTGTTTATGGGAACAAGAAGGTGTTACCCCTAAAGAGTTGGCAGATCGTATCTTTAAAGATAAGCCAAATACTAACCGTATTCTTGAAAAGTTGCAAATGAAAGAATTGATTGTACGAAAACTTCATCCAATCGATAAAAGAGCTTATCAAATCTTTCTGACGGATCGAGGCTGGGCATTAAAGAAGGAATTAATTCCTAAAGTTATGCAATTACTAGAGACGGCAGCAATAGGAATCGAAAAACATAAAATACTAGAAATGAAAAAACTGTTAAATCAAATATATGATAATCTTACGTAGTTATTTTTTATCAATTTAGTTGCCGTGACAACTAAATTAAATATTACGGTAATCATTCCGGCTCATTAGAAACGCAGCTTCCTAGACAGATAGACTGTTTAAAATCACACTTATACAGATATCCTAGTAAAGACAAGTACTGTTTTTAGAATGCCATTATAGAAATATAAAATAAAGTGAGGTAAAGAACATGGAGAGTCGTTTAGTGAAAGAATTGAGCTTGCGTTATGAACCAGTAGCTGTTTTGCTTAGTAATGAAAAACCAGAAGGGGCGCTTCAAAGTAAAGAAGGAAAGTGGAGCTGTATTATTCCGTTATTGATTGCGGCAGCCAAAGGAAAAACATCTGTTTTTGAACGTAAAACCACAGGATGCCTTGGGGGCAAAGCAGGATTAGGATTTGGTCAATTTCCTAATTATCCAGATGGGATTGAATATTTTTTGTCAGTTGGTAAAAGTGGACTATTTGAGGGAGAAGGATATTTAAAAGATCCAGAGCTAGGGGGAAATTTCGTTGAGTGCTTACCAATAACTGACATTCCCTATCAGTATGTCATCTTTAAGCCTTTGTCACAAGTTGAGGTGACGACGGAAGTACCTGAGTTAATCATATTTTATGTGAATACAGATCAGTTATCGGCACTTACGGTACTTGCAAACTATTATAGACCGGGAATTGAAAATGTGATGATACCTTTTAGCTCAGGGTGTCAGTCTGTTTTTCTTGTACCCTACGCGGAAGCACAGAAGGAAAATCCAAGAGCGGTAGTGGGTTTGACGGATATTACAGTGCGCCCCATGGTCGAAGCTGACATGCTGTCATTTTCTGTTCCATATAAGATGTTTCTGGATCTAGAAGAAAATATAGAAGGAAGTTTCCTAGAGAAACACTTGTGGCACAGAGTAGCGGCGAGAATAGAAAAAAAGTAAATGGGTGTATCTAAAAAATAATGTAAGTCTAAAAGAGACAGCGAGGTTCAAGTTAGTGTAAAAACTAATGATGAACTTCGCTGTTAGAATTATATTTAGTATATCCTGGAATTGACAAATAGTTATTTGTATGATACAAATAACTATAAGAACGATGGGGAGTGAAAAGAAATAGTTAGTGAAGAAGAAAAATACAATCGTTGTGTAGAAGACATAGGTGAGTTGCTGCAAAAGACGGTACGAACGTTTCAAATTTTGGAGAGAGAACAGATTAAAATATCTGGTTTTACCAGCTCTCAATGTTATATATTACTAGAAATATATAAACACCAGAGCCTTTCCATTAATGAAATTAGTAAAAAAATGCACCTTGAAATTAGTACAATTACTAGAATTATGAACAATTTAGTTCGGGATGACCTTATCCTTCGTAAAAGAGGGGTATCTGATAAACGAGTTGTAGAGGCAGTTCTTACAGAGAAAGGTAAAGAGATTGCGCTGCAATTGCAGAAAAGCATTGAAAATTATTATAAAGATATCATATCGAACCTGCCGCGTGGTCATGTCCGCGAAGTCATGGGGGCGGTAGAATTGCTTGTAACCGCTTTAGAAAAAGCTAAGTATTAATAGGCAAAGGGAATGCATTAGAGAGGTTTTGTAGGATACTTGTATCATACAAATAGTATACATCTGTAGGAAATGAAGTAAATGACACAGGAGTCAATTACTTGAATAAAAGGAAGGGATTGAGTGTGATGGAGAATTTTATTCAGCGATTATTCGCGGAGCGAATCGGTGGAAGTAATTTTGGGAACGATGCAGTCCTATACAAATTTGAAAAAATAAAACGAGCCAAAAGAGAGGCGTGTAAAAACAATCCTAATGTGAGATTGATTGATCTTGGAGTGGGTGAACCAGATTGGATGGCAGAGGATGACGTTGTAGAAGTCCTATACAATCAAGCCAAGTTGAGAGAAAATAGAGGGTATACTGATAATGGCATCCAAGAATTTAAAGATGCTGCTGTTCAGTATATGGAGAATGTTTATCAAGTGCATGGCCTTAATTCAGCTAATGAAGTAAATCATGGAATTGGTTCCAAGTCGATTTTGGCACTTTTGCCGCTAGCTTTTATTAATCCTGGTGATATTACGATTATGACGGTGCCTGGATATCCTGTTATGGGAACGATGACGAAAGGCTTAGGGGGAGAGGTAGTCAATTTACCACTCTTAGCTGCTAACAATTATTTGCCTGATTTAGATTCCTTGACCTTAGAACAACGCCGTAGAGCGAAATTGCTCTATATTAACTATCCGAATAATCCAACCGGAGCTACAGCGACTAAAGAGTTCTTTGAAAAAGTTGTACAGTTTGCTAAAACAAACAAGATCATTGTTGTATCCGATGCTGCCTATGCAGCACTTACTTTTGAAGGAGAGCGCCCGCTTAGCTTTTTGTCTGTGGAAGGCGCTAAAGATGTGGGAGTAGAAATTCATTCCTTATCCAAGGCGTTCAATATGACGGGATGGCGACTGGCCTTTGTATGTGGCAATCCAATCGTGATTAAAGGTTTTGCAACGATCAAAGATGATAATGACTCCGGTCAGTTCGCTGCAATCCAAAAGGCAGGCGTTTATTGTTTGCAGCATCCCGAAATAACGGAAAAAACTGCTTTGAAATATTCCCGTCGACATACATTATTAGTAAATGCACTAAAACGTATCGGTTTTTCAGTCAGGAAGCCTAAAGCATCATTTTACCTGTATGTCGCCATTCCTAAACGTACTCAAGATGGAAGATGTTTTGTATCAGCAGCAGATTTTTCAGATTTTTTAATTCGGGAAAAACTAATTTCGACAGTTCCATGGGATGACGCAGGAGCATATATTCGATTTTCCGTTACTTTTGAAGCAAAGAATGAAGAGGAAGAGAAAAAGATCATTAATGAGATCACAGAGCGCTTAGGTGAAGTAAATTTTGCTTTTTAATACATGGTGGAGCAAGGATTTTAATTAATATTAGTAAATTACCGCTACGACTTGAACTATTCCTCGTATCAAGTGTAGCGGTAATTTTATTTGTGATTGCTTATAGAGAAGTGATTAGATAAAATTAGTTATTTAACGTTTTTTGTATCTAGCTTTATTGTCCAATTCTAGGTTTTGTATTATTTTATTTGCAATATCGGGATAAGAATGGAGGAATTTGGGGAAAGCCAAGCTGGATAATACCAATAATTCTGTATCTGTGACTGAAATAATATCTTCCGTGTGCATTGGATGATGAACTAAACCGTTTGCGCCGAAGGATTGTCCGGGTAAGATGACATGACTATCTGGCTGTGATGCATGTAGTGATTTTAGATTGCCCGAAATCAAGATATTGAGTGCATAACTTGTATCATCTTGAAAAGTAAGATGATCGCCTGGATGGCATTGCACGACTATGCCGCAGCAATGTATGAACTTTATTGCCTCCTCTTCAGATAATCCTTGTAATAGAGGGATCGTTTGATTAGGTGAAGCTCCAAAACGAGCATGTAAAAACATCCATAAATCTTCTTGGTTGACTAGTTGACTGTTTATTATATTTGAAGTTTCGATAAATTCTGTATTAAACCATTTTAGGGCTTGATTGTCCAAGCAATTTCTTTTCCGTGCCTGACGAAAAAAAGGAGAGCGTACCGTTCGTAAATGTTCAATGTCATCTACCAATAAGACATAAGGAGCTAGCAAGCCATAACCATCATCAACGAAATTTCTTCCAAAACGGCGGAAGCCAAATTGTTCGTAGAGTCGCAACAAATGGAACGTGCAAACACCAAAATTAAACGGTACTTGCTCTTTGCAACAAAGTTCATAACTCTTTGATGAAAGCAAATAAGATACAGTTGAGTTTCGATAAGATTGTGATACCATAAATTTTGAGGTGTATGCAAATTTTTGATTGTTTTTGCTAAATTGTGCAAACCTTTTTAAGGAAAGAACTTGTACCCAAAATGGGGAGAAATCTGAAAGTAACCCTATATTGATTCTTAATGTGCCGATCAGTTCTGATCCGGACTTAGCGTATAGGAGTACGCCCCAATCATCTAGCTCATCAAATAATAATTTTTTACAATGATCCATATTAGGGAAACTCTTGGACATTTCTTCAGCATAAATTTGATAACGTAAACGGTAAATTTCTAGTTTTTCCTCTGGAGTCGTGGCAATACCTAAAGTTACTGTTTCTGATTGATTAATTGTCATAATTTGTCTCTCCCTTTTAATAATAGTCATTAGCGTAAGACGATTTGTAAAATAGCGTTACGTTTTCATAACTATCACCCCCTAATTAGGGGGATACGGAGAAACAGCAATTAACCCTTGCAAAAAATGTATTAATTTGTAGATAATTAAGGATTTTTCTGGAATAAATGCTAAAAACCCCTTCCAGGAGTAAAATACTCTGGAAAGGGGTTTATACTCTAGGTAGTATGAATTTTAAAATAGATAGAAATTATAGTTCCCTGTATACTGGTTTGGATATCAACTGAAGCACTATGCCTATGTGCAATTTGGTAACATATTGGAAGGCCAAGACCAGTGCCAGTATCTTTAGTCGTAATAAACGGCGTTCCCAATTTATCGAGTATATGTGAGGGAATTCCACAACCTTGATCACATATAGAAAGAATAACATCATTATTCTCTTGGAATGTTTTTATAACTAGTTTACCTCCCAAGGGCATCGCTTCGATACTATTTCTTACAAGGTTTAGTAAAAGCTGACGTATTTCATTTTTATCTAATAATAATTTTGGTATGGTAGTAAGATTAAGAGTTACAGATACTTTCGAGGCAATAGCATCCGCTTCTATTAAGGGGAACAATGATTCGATAGCATAATTTAAGGAGCACAGTTCTAAATTGGCTAGTTTTTCTCGCGACAATGCAAGATATTCACGGATAATAGCATTGGCTCTATCTATTTCTTCAATCATCAAATTAAATGTACCTTTGTCGCCTTGATATTCTTTCTTTTTTTCCAGATATTGTAGATATCCTCGTATGGTAGTCATTGGATTCCTTATTTCATGAGCTACAGTAACGGCCATATTTCCTACCATATTCATACGATCAAGACTTGCGGCAACTTGTTCCAACGTTTTTCGAGAGGTAATATCGCGAATAACACCTTCCACTGCTGCCAGATTACCTATTTTATCATAAATTAAGATACATTGTTGCTCTATCCATAATATGGTATTGTCCTTTCGAATGAGGCGCAATGTGATAGGCAACTTATTAGCCTGGGAAGGATTATTCATAAAATTATCGAATACTTGACGATCATCGGGATATATTAATTTGAAAACTAATTTTTCGTCTGCATAATACTCTTCGGAAGTATAGCCTGTAATAGGAAAAATCGCTGGGCTGATGTAATCCAGTTTTGCGATTGGCAGTAGACGATAATAATAAATGACATCAATAGCGTTTTCCATCAAGAAGCGATAACGAGCTTCCTTATTAATTAAATCTCTGCTACTTCTTTCTAAAAAGACCATTACAGTACTAATGGTAATAAGTAGTCTTAAAATACCACCGGTGACAGCAATCAAATAAGGAAAGGTTTCAAAGAAAAATGGCATAATTATAGTCAGAATACTCCATAAGGCGAAGGCAATGCCAATTATGATTCTACCGATTCCGATTAAGTCCACATAACGAATGAAAGCTATGGCTATCCATGCTAACACTATGCCTGCAAACCAAGTAGGCGGTATTAATTTATAGAGGATAGGAAATTCCAATAAAAAAGATACAATACTTAATAGTGAAGCGCTAACGGCTCCATACACCCACCATTTCTTGAAAGTTCGACCAACAAAGATCGAGGTACCCCATACAAATGTTAAGCTACAGCCTATAAACAATAGTTGATAGATCATAAAGGGGAAGATAGAGTGTTTCCAATCGAATATCCCAGAGTCAAAAAAGATATTTCTCAATAAGAGCATAAACCAAGCAATTGTCCAAATCGCAATATATCGTTCACGATACATGAAATATAAATAAATATAAACAAGTATCATTGAAAGTGTTCCTGCGATTGCGCCGATTATCATAATGCGAAAATAATCCATAACTTCTCCTAATTTAGATACAATTATTTGCAGTTGAATTATATCACAAAAGTTGAAATTTTCCTTTTTAAAATCATAAATATCTATAAGATTTATCATTTCTTTACGAAATGAACGAGTAAAAATTACAGGACTTGGTAAAATATGCGGGATGAATTGCTTGATGGTAAAAAAGCGACTACTTATCACTCTGCATTTGCAGAATTAGAAGCCTATAATACAATTACTGTAGAAAAAGCCAAAGTTGTACGTGATGGTAACATAATTACGTCTGCAGGAGTGACCTCAGGCTTAGAACTTGACTTTTATATTCTTAAAATTCTTTTTGGTAATACTCTCGCCAAAGAGGTTGCCAATAAAATCGAATATGCTGTAGATATTGATGCATTATGAAATGGATATTACTTTTGATGTGCCATAGTCAATGGCATTCCATTGCGTGAAAATTTGTTAATGGTCAAGCACTAGAGGCTTACAGCTTATTTATACGCCATGCACCTTCTGCGGACCCCTAATATCGAAAGTGCTAAACAACAAATAAGAGAACTTGGTGGTAAGATTTAAACATTCCAAGTTCAGCTGCTAAGGGATCTCCATGCATGTAGATAGAATTTTGCAGGCGAATATATGGATTTTAATTTAAGTCATGATGATATTATGACTTATTTTTTTCGGCATAGAGTTATTGTCATTAAGGGATTGTGAGATGTCCCCTATAGAGTAGACAGTTTTTATCGTCTACTCTATAGGCGACATCTTTATTTTGTCAGGAGATTTTGCCTATAGAATGGAGATCGCTAAAAGTACATTTGTGGATTAAAGGAAAATTTTAAAAAATTACTTGCAATTTATAAGCAACTAAGAATAAAAGGAACCCGTTCTTTGGCATAATATTGAGACAGACAATAGAAAGTATGCAGGGGGGGAGTAAATTGAAAGCATCGTTATTTGTAACTTGCATTGCCGATATGATGTACGCAGACGTTGGCAAAAGTGTAGTTCAAGTATTAAGACGCAACGGGGTAGATCTTGACTTTCCGGAAGGACAAACTTGTTGTGGCCAGCCCGCCTTCTCGAGTGGGTACTATAAAGAAACTGCTATTGTAGCCAAAAAGATGATTGAGGTTTTTGAAAAGAGCGAAAAGGTGGTTATTCCCTCTGGCTCTTGTGCGGCTATGATACATCATGGCTATCCAATTCTATTTGCCAATGATCCCATATGGAAAAAACGGGCAGAGGAATTTGTTGCGAAATGCTATGAATTCTCACAGTTTATCGTCGATATACTAGGTATTACTGATGTGGGAGCCACTTTCCCTAAGAAGGTAACCTATCATTCTAGCTGTCATATGACTCGTATTCTAGGGGTAGAAGAGCAACCTAAAACATTACTTAAGAATGTAAAAGGAATTGATTTTATCGAATTGCCCTATTCCTTTGATTGCTGCGGCTTCGGGGGAACTTTTTCCATGAAAATGGCCGACATATCCGGTGCGATAGTCGAAGAAAAAGTCGAAAATATCATTGGGACTGGTGCTGAGGTATTGGTTGGTTCTGATTTGACCTGCCTAATGAATATAGGTGGACGTCTAAGCCGCCGGGGTGTTCCCGTGCAAGTCATGCATCTGGCACAAGTCCTGGATCAGGGAGGTGGTAAAAATGCATATTGAACCGAGTTTTCACAAGCGTTATCACAAGGCACTGCGTGATACGGCAATGCTAAAAGCCGTGAAAAATGGCACTGGACGTTTAAGAGGACAGCGGGCTACGGCCATTGAAGGAGTGGGGGCGGATCGCTGGATGGAATTCCGCAATCGAGCGGAAGCGATTCGTCTGCATGTCATTCAGCACTTGGACCAATATTTGGAGCAGCTAGTTGATAACGTCATTAAAAATGGCGGGCATGTATGCCTTGCAAAAACAGGTGAGGAAGCTGTTCAGTATATCGCTGAACTGGCCAAAAAGAAAAATGCTAAGACCATTTTGAAATCCAAGTCAATGGTATCGGAGGAAATTCACCTTAATCCGGCTTTAGAACAGCAGGGCTGCAATGTAATTGAATCTGATTTAGGAGAATGGATTATTCAGCTGGCAGGTGAAACACCTTCCCATATCATAGCACCGGCTATGCATAAAAACAGATTTCAGGTGGCCGATCTCTTCAACGCAGTGAGTGAAGAAAAAGTTTCTACTGAAATTGCTGATTTATGCGGCTTTGCCAGAAAATATTTGCGGGAAAAGTTTTTAGGAATTGATATTGGCATTACAGGCTGTAATTTTGCATTAGCGGATTCGGGAGCGATAACGTTGTGTACGAACGAAGGCAATGCCCGTATTATATCCACACTAGCTCCCACGCTGGTTACAATCATGGGAATGGAGCGAATTCTGCCTGGCTTAGAAGAGCTTACAGTGATGCTCTCTCTATTAGCCCGCAGCGCTACCGGACAGAAACTAACCGTATATAATACCCTTTCTACGGGAGTGCGAAATCCGGAAGAACTGGACGGACCTCAAGAATTTCATCTCGTTATTGTCGACAACGGCCGTTCTAAACAGTTAGGGACAAAATACGAAAAAATCCTGAACTGCATTCGCTGCGGATCTTGTTTAAACGCCTGTCCGGTGTATCGGAATATTGGCGGTCATGCCTATGGCTGGGTATATCCAGGACCAATTGGAGCAGTTTTATCTCCCTTGTATCAAGGTATGGATAAGTATGGTGAACTGGCATATGCGACAACACTGTGCGGCGCATGTACCTTTGCCTGTCCGGTCAAAATTCCATTACATGATATGCTCTACGCCCTGCGCAACGACAAGGTCGAGCTTGAAAAAACAGGCGGACTTGTCGAAGATATGACCTACAAAGGATGGAGTGCTGCTTTTGCTAGCATGAGCCGCTATCGTTTCTCAATAGGAATGGCTAGGCGCTTTCAATTCCCACTGGTCAAGGCGGAGAAAATTGCCTATGGTCCACCGCCAATTTCTGATTGGTTAAAGCATCGTGATATGCCAGCCCTTCCGAAGAAATTCTTTCATGAAATATGGCGGGAAATGAAAAACGACGGAAAGGAGTAGCAAAATGGCAAATGGAATCGTAACAGGTAATCGCGAAGCGTTCTTTTCTACCATACGCCAGAATATAAAAACTCCGCCTGGCGGGAAAGCTCCACGCGTAGAAAACCCAATGGATGGCTTATTTACCCAGCGTGAAACAACGGTTGAAGATCGGCGAGAGCTGCGGGAACGATTTATTCAGGAATGGACCACTTTGGGCGGGAAAGCCTTCAATATTAAGGATCGAGTCGAGTTAGCACAAGCAATAAAACAAATCATTCAAGAGAGACAGCTTCAAAAGGCAATGTGCTGGGATCATCCTGAACTTGAAAAACTAAAATTAGAAGAAATATTTTCAGATACACAGGCTTCATTATCGCGGTGGCCATTAGAAAAAAACTATAGTGATTGGATTGGCAAAGCTGCTTCTATGGAAGCCGGCATTGTTTGGAGCGATATTGCAATGGCCGAAACCGGTACTCTTGTATTGCCCTCGTCATCGCCCGGTCAGCCTACCACCGTATGTGTATTGCCAATTACCCTGATTGCTATCTTTACAACAGCTCAATTAGTGGATGGATTTACTGGCGTGGTGAAGTTGTTTAAAGAACGGTATGGAACCAATCTGCCTACCACAACCACTTTTATTTCTGGTCCTAGCCGGACTACCGATATAGAAATGGTGTTAACCATTGGAGTCCATGGTTCCAGATATGTCTATGCTTTGATCCTGGATGAGGCGTAAAGAATACGGAAGGTATTGACCCCAACTTATACTATTTATGAGACTTCTCATTATTGAGAAGTCTTTTATTTTGCAATGATTACATCTTTAGGACAATAGGATAGATCTAGAGTATTCAAACCTAATACTGCACTGGCTTTCAACGCTCATGCTTTTGGCGAATCGAAACGAGCCAGTCAATAAACTTTTTACAAACTACACCTATTATAATGTATATGGGGAAAGAGTAGATAATTAACCAGTTTAGTGGAGTATAAAACCCCATTCGCTCAACGAGTGGTTCTCCAATAAAGGCGAATACGGCAGCCATCACAATGGTTGCTTTAAGAAATAAAGGCCATCTCGGGCAATGTTGATAAATAATCATGTAGATGATCGGTAATACCGTGCTATCCAACGGAAAAATATGAGGTAACTTAGGAGATACTTTAATAGGATAATACCATAACCGATACGTTACACCGATAGCATCCATACCTGTGGTAAATAAAAAAATCATTTGACCGTAAAGAAAGATTTCAACTACTTTCTTTTTATCTAGCACAGCTAACCATATAAACCAAGGTACGATCAGTATGAACATAAGTACCCACCATTGCCAAGTATAAAATTCATAATGAAGCCAATGATCATAGTTGAGCTGAATAAACTTGGCATGTACTTCCATAATTTCATTGATTAAGTGTAGTGACTCTTCCATGTGAATTTTTCTCCTATTAGTAGAATAGGCAGCGATTAACCCAATTTTTTAGCCCGATATCGACTGCAGTATCTACCGGATATATCCTAAAATACCATTGTTTTACCAGTACGTTATATAGAATATTAGAAAATAATCCAGTAATCCCAATTGCCGATAATTCGCTCGGTATGCCGAAAAAGTGTATTTGAATCCGGCAATAGTGCCAACAGTATTCCACCGCCAAATGATTTTATGCGCTCTTAAGAATGGTTGTCTGTTGTTCCGAAGATAAATCAGAAGTTTTTCTTTGATTTCACAATTCATATGGAATATAATAAGGAAGCTCTCTTTGCTGATTAAGGCAAAAAAAGCTTCCTTGTTATATCGATGGGGCAGTGGCTACATAACGGCAGATTTCAATCGAAGATTCAAGTAATTTTTACCCAGTCACAGATGATGCTTAACACTGGCATGAAACTTTCACCCAGCTCTGTGTCAATGGAACATAATTCTTACTGTAAAAGGCTGAGTTTTCCCCTATACTTTTAGCTTGCAATCCAAAGGAAAAGTACTATAATTAGTAATAGGTGGAAATTAAAAAGTCGCCGTGTCCCAAGAGTGCAGGAACACTCTCAGGCACGAGCAGGTGGCCTAAGCACCTACACGTAACAGTTACCTGTCTACGACGACAATTTATTATACCGTGATCTTTCCCTGATAACAAGGGATGGTATGTTCGGGATAGTAGGGTTGTAGTTCTGGCAGAGGCTGAGCGTCTGCATGCAATCAAGATGAAGCAAAGCGCATGTGTAGGTTTGAAAAACCTCGCATGGGCTTTTTAATTTCTCCCATTACACTAGCTGTGTGCTGGCTTCTTCTGGTATCTTAGTAAGAAGAAGCCTCATACAGTATGAATATGGGGGGATATACATTGGTATCAATAAGAAGAAGTAAAAGAAACAGGAACAGCCGGCGGCATCAAAGAGATTTGACAGCGAAAACAGAGAGCATTCAGCCCCACAATCAACAAGGGATCGTGGAGATGAACATACCCCTTAGAAGTATAGTCACTGGGCAATGGCTGGATAAAGGCGATGTACTGCACGATTGGCAGGAATTTGTTCTTATGCGCCAAGAAAAATTAGAAGGAAAGTTGCAATTTGGTAACTTCTCTAGTGAATATACAACAATCATGAACCAAGTCGATCAACTACTAGAGGGGCAGCCGGAAAAAGTAAGTCAAGCCGTTACTCAACTGGTCGTGACAGCTACCTATATGCACTATAACAAAGGCTTTTTCGATGGTATGAAGATTGGAACAGCTATGGAGAAATTATAGTAAAATATAACGAATGGAATTGAATGAACCTCTGCCAATGTGACAGCGGTTCATTTTTTTGTACCATTAGCCTGTCATTGCGAGCATGGCGAAGCAATCCCCAACTTGTTCAGAGATTGCTTCACTCTGTTCGCAAATGACAAAAAGACGCTCAATGTTCTTAAGGCGGATATTGTGAACCACAGGGAAAGCATTTTAAAATGAAGATATAAGTGATTTCTGACGGTATAGTTGTTATTTTACGCATATGAAGATATAATTGCGGTAATAATCATGCTGAGAAGGTGATTGTATGATTATAAATCCCTTCTTTATACAACCAAGTGGCTACTAATGGGATATATTCCTGATTTTCAGATAGATATTCAAATTTCAAATGAATTCCCCCATGTACAAGAATTTTTTATTACTATGATTACATGATTTTTGCATAGGCGATCCGCTCGATTTTTGATACAGCCAAATTCCTATTTAGAGGCTTTAAATAGTTTTCTTGATAATAGGAAGCTCCAATATCCTCGACTAGGGTAAGATGAAATGGCGTTAGAAAATCAGTTAAACCTAATGGATCAAGTCCAAAAATCCAAGGGTGAGATTTTGACTCGAAATAGTTTAACACGTTATCTGCTCCGGGTATATCGGAGGTCTGATTGATGATACTCTTCAAAATGTATGAAAAGACTACTATGCTTCCTGAGGAGGCTTTTGAAATAAATTCGAGTGTACTTACTACACCTTCTTCAGAAATATAGGGAGTAACCCCTTCCCAGATAAAGAAGATTGGTTTTGAGAAATCTAGTTGCTGAATATTCAATACTTCATCAAGAGTTTGGTGATTAAAATCAATGGGGGTAAAGGTGACATGGGGAGGCATTGCACTAAGAAATTTTTGTATCTTCTCCTTCTTTATATCTTGCATAATCGGTAAATCAACTTCAATTACCTTCAGCTTGTCGATGCCTGGGATTCGATATGGCCGTGTGTCTAAGCCGGCTCCCAATATAACGATCTGGTCAATGCCATTTGCCATTGCCGTTTTAAGTAAATCATCAATATATTTAGTTCTACAGATTAATGCGCCAAAAGCACCTTTTGTCATGAGTTCAGAAAATAGAATTTCCATATCCCTGATGAATTTGAATTTCATCTGGAAAAGAATGATTTTACTAAAAAAGTGTTTAATAACTGGATCATAAAACAGTTGCGTCTCTTTTGGCTGGTACTGTTCAATCAATCGCATGGATGCCACTAGAAAGGCAGTTTTCCAACTTAGGTTACTGGACATCAGGTATCATCCTTTCTCTATTTAGCATAACGTATTATAGAATACTCAAAAATAGACTTGGCTTAACTACTATATAGTTACGCCAAAGCTTTGCCATTCCCTTTACGCCACTCCAGCAAAGTATCCATAATACGATAGGTTGACAATCTATCGTATTATGGATACTTACGTGGAATTTTGCAGGAATTTGTATTTTTGTGGTTGAAGAAAGGCATAATAAGGTTTTTAATCGCAGTAAAGAACTGGGGGTTTACGCATGATTGTGCTAAAAAGTGAACGAGAAATTAAAATGATGCAGGAAGCAGGTGAAATTTTGGCTTCTTGTCATAAAGAAATTCAGAAAATTATTAGGCCTGGTATTCGTACCTTAGAAATCAATACCTTCGTTGAAGATTATTTAGCCACATGGAGAGCTACACCTGAGCAAAGAGGATATCGGGGATATCCCTATGCGATTTGTGCTTCTGTTAATGATGAGATTTGCCATGGGTTTCCGAATAAGAAACCACTTAGAAATGGCGATATTATAACAATTGATATGGTGGTTAATTATAATGGTGCGCTTGCTGATTCCGCTTGGAGCTATGCAGTTGGTACGATCTCAGATAAAGCACTGCATCTGCTTACAGTCACTAAAGAGTCTTTATACAAAGGTATTGAACAAGTACAGATTGGTAACCGGGTGGGAGATATTGGATACGCAATTCAAACCTTTGTTGAAAAGGAAGGATTCTCTGTTGTGAGAGATTTTACAGGGCATGGTGTCGGACCGCATATGCATGAAGAGCCTTCTATCCCTCATTACGGTAAAGCTGGTAAAGGTATTCGATTAGAAGAAGGTATGGTGATAACAATAGAGCCAATGGTCAATGCTGGTGTGTGGCAATGTAAAATTGATGAGAATGAGTGGACTGCCAGAACGGTTGATGGTAAGCTTTCCGCTCAATATGAACATACGATTGCTATTACGAGTAATGGACCACTTATTTTAACAAACCAATCATGCTAATATCTGTGCCAATAGATAGTCTGGGCTGGCAGTGACTCATACAATTACAAGTTGAATCTGATTAAACCCGCGAATTTTGCGGGTTTTTAGTCTTGCCCAATAAATCATAATTTCCCCCGATCATGTACATGATAATAAGAAAAGTCCAAAAGGAGGATCATATGGATAACAAACAACGAAGTTTTTCCGCAGGGTATCTTATTATCGCCATGCTGGCAACTTGGCTCTTTAACGATCTTGTTTATAAACCATTCATTATCCGCGAAACAGAGGTCAGCTACAATGTTTTCCTCCAGGATTTAAAGGAGAACAAGATTAATGAGGTTATTTTGAGTGGCGACCGTATTGTTTTTACGTTGAAAGCCACGGAAAATCAAAAAGAAACTTCCGCTAATGTTGTGGCAGTCACTGATCCAGACTTGGTGGATCGCCTGATTGCCTCGGGAGTAGCTTTTTCGGCTCAAGCTCCAACGAAAGGTTTGCTTTCAACCCTATTTGGTTTTATTCTGCCCCTACTACCTTTATTCTTAATCTGGTACTTCATTTTTAAGCGGATGGGAGGCGGGGGGCCTAACGCCATGTCTCTCGGAAAAAGTAAAGCGCATGAGATTAGCGGAGAAATGATTGGTATTAAATTCAGTGATGTCGGCGGGGTCGGCGAAGCAGAAGTTGAATTGCGGGAAATCATTGAATATCTGAAAAATCCAGAGAAGTTTAGCAAAATGGGAGCGAAGCTGCCCAAAGGGGTGCTTCTTGCTGGTTCACCTGGAACAGGAAAAACGCTTCTTGCTAAGGCGACAGCGGGAGAGGCGGAAGTTCCATTTTTCTTTCTTACCGGTTCAAGTTTTGTTGAAATGTTTGTCGGGGTAGGAGCTGCAAGGGTACGAGATCTTTTCGAACAGGCACAAAAGAAGGCTCCCTGTATTATCTTTATTGACGAAATTGATGCCATTGGACAAGCACGGACGAGTGTAGCAGGGATAGGCGGAAACAGCGAACAGGAAAATACTCTGAATCAGTTGTTGGCGGAAATGGACGGATTTGCGGCTAATTCTGGTGTGGTCATCATGGCAGCCACCAATCGGCCGGAAATCCTGGATGCTGCATTGATACGACCAGGCCGTTTTGACCGACAGATTCAAGTAAATTTACCTACTGAGCCAGGTCGTCTTGAAATTCTAACCATTCATACTCGCAGCATGCCCCTTGGCGATGATGTAAATCTCGAACGTCTCGCTAAGATAACAGCCGGTTTTTCAGGAGCGGAATTAGCCAATCTTGCCAATGAAGCTGCCTTACTAGCCATCCGGCAAGGGGCTAAGACAATTTCTATGGCTGATTTTGATTTAGCTATCGAGCGGGTTGTAGCCGGGCTGCAGCGAAAAACGCCCCTTTCTGATGCGATTCGGTCTAAAGTTTCTTATCATGAGGTCGGCCACGCACTTACTGCTTATTATCTTCCTGGAACCGACCCAGTTCACAAAATCAGCATTATCCCAACTGCAAAAGGTGCGCTGGGCTATACCATGCAGATGCCGGAAGAAGATCGCTATCTTATCGGAGAGAATGAACTTAAGGCACGTATCGCCGTAATGCTTGGCGGAAGGGCGGCAGAACTCATTGTTTTTCAGGAAGCCTCTACTGGTGCTTCCAACGACCTTGAACGTGCGACAGAAATGGCACGGCGTATGATTACTGAGTTCGGGATGTCCCTAAAGCTAGGACCGGTTCGTTATGCGAATACTACAGGAACCTACTTAAGAAGTGGTGTTTCAGGACGAGAGGACTTAAGCCCTGCCACCATTTTACATATCGATCAAGAAATTCATCGGTTGCTGGATGAAGCACAAAATACAGCTAAGCAGATTCTAACCGAACACATTGCGGTTTTACATGAAGTTGCACAGTTTTTAAAAGAGAAGGAAGCTATTTCTGGAGATGATCTTACCCGTATTGTAACTTCAATGTCTTAATATCGGTTTGATCCCATGATGTTAATAGCTTGAATCCTTTATTATTAGGGTTTAGGCTATTTTTATTTTGCCGGAAGAAAGACTCCATAAGCTGCATAGAAGTTGACATTTCAACTAAAAAAATATATGTTATAGCTATTGAAATTTAATTTCCTAAAGGGGGAATGACTGATTAACATATTGAACAATGAGGTCTTACGGGAAGTTGGGATGCTCGCACGCTGCATTCAGTCCATTAGTGATATAAAATTCCGAGAAATAAAATTACAAAGAGGGCAATTTATTTTCCTGACTCGTATTTGCGAGTGCCCTGGTGTTAATCTGGTTGAACTTTCTAATATATTGAAAGTGGACAAAGCAACAACAACCAAGGCGGTTCAAAAGCTGATGGATGAGAACTATGTGCAAAGAGAACGTGGTAATGATGATAAACGGATGTGGCACCTTTTTCCGTCAGCAAAAGCTAAGGAGGCTTACTCCTATATTATTCAAGAAGAAAATCAGAATATTGAAAGCTGCTTTCATGGATTTAATTTAGAAGAAAGAGAAGCTGTTTTTCGATTATTAAAGAAAATGCGTGAAAATATTGAACAGGATTGGAAAGAACTAAAGAATTTCAAAGAAGAACGAGAATGAAGATAGTATATACAAGATTTAATTGGGGGAATTGCTTTGAAAATTGTTGATTTACGTAGTGATACAGTAACCAAGCCTACTTCGGAAATGCGGCAAGCCATGTACCAAGCCGAAGTTGGTGATGACGTATCATTGGAATGGATATCGATATAAAAACAGTTCAAACAATATTGTTATCGGAGATGTTTCTCCATTCGGTATTACGGCCAAGCAGGCGGCAGCATCATTAGGAGAGCAGGGAATTAAGGTTGCTGTATTTGGAGAGTACAGCATACGTTTTGTTACCCATCACGGCATAGAGAAAGACGATATTAGTCACACCGCTAGCGTAATAGCGAGAATATTTAAAGGAATATAATATATGACAAACTCCTGTAAAGTAGCTTAGTCTCGGCGTTCAACATTTTCGGCAGGGTTTTGTCAAACAGGTCCTTAACTATCGATGAAATGTCATCTCTTTTTTCTCAGCGAAAGTGAGTTAGTAAAATACTTTTAAGGCATTAACTGTCTTACGGCACGATAAAGTTCAATAATAGTTACATTATTCGTGCATGCATCCCTTCCCTGAATGAAAATATGATTTTTCTTTTCTAAGCTATAATAGTTGGCATTAGTTGGCCCAAATATAGCAACAGTAGGTGTTCCCACCGCTTGAGCGATATAGAGTGGGCCTGTATCACCGGAGATAAATGTACGTGCTTGCTTTGTTATGGCTCCCAGCTGCTTTAGATTAACTAACCCGGTAGCATCGATGGGTTTGTGTCTCATTCCATCTACTATCTTTTTAGTAAGAGGGCGATCGCTTTTAGCACCAAGGAGTAGTATTGGCAACTGGTATGTGTCCACCAGCATATCTCCTAACTTTGCGAATTTATCTGTAGACCAGCATTTATTTGGCTGACTTGTCGCAGGATTAAGTATAAAGAAACCTTTCTTCTTAAGGCCGTAATTCGCCATAAATTCCATAGCAAATCGTTCGTCGCATAATGAAATCTGCATCTCCATTTCGGGCTCAGTTCTATGAATGCCGAATTCTTTTAGAACACTCAAATACCGTGAGAACACGGTAGGAAAATTTCCAGTCTTTACTTTAACATTAGCAAAGTGTTCGGCATACTCCCGAGAGTTGGGTAAACATAGTCGGTATTTAGCACCGCTGAGATAACCTAGTAACCCACTTCTAAACATTCCGTGCAGATCAATACTGATCTGAAACTTCTCCTTTCGTATTTGCTTAACGAAGGCCAGATTTTTTCTGACTAAAGCATGATAGTCACCTGTTTTTTTAGCCTCGGCGTTCCACTCCTTGCGGGGCCACACAAAAACGCTGTCAAGATTACTATTATCTTGAATGACTTCTTGTGATTTCGACTCTATCAGCCAAGATATATATGCAGAAGGGAAAGCCTTTCGGAGTTCACGAGCGACGGGGGAAGCCTGCAGGACATCACCAATAGAACTTAAACGAAGGATTAGGATTCTTGGGAACTTTTGATGACTAAGAAATTGATCTAGCAACAAATATATCACCCCGCCAGGATTGTTTGATAATATTATTCCAATAATCTGTCCTAATTTCCCTGGATGTTATAACCAGAAAAGATCTGGCTGCAATGTCCATACAAGATGATCAAAAAAATTAAAAGACGACAGAATTATCAAAATCCAGGTTGGCTGATTTTATTAACGAAGGTGAGGTGGTACGTCTGGAAATTAAGCTATTCAAAACATTTCTTCTAGTGGCTAAACTTTTAAATATTACAAAGGCGGCGGAACAGCTTAGTTTTTCGCAGCCTGCTATAACAGCGCAGATTTGCAGTTTGGAAGATGCTTTCCATGTGCAGTTATTCAAGAGAACGGGAAAGAGATTGACCTTAACGATGCTGGTATCATGATGATCAATTATGCCGAGAGATTTGTGAGTTTATATAAAGAAGCCCAAAATTCTATGCATAGCTTTAGCTGCAGTGAAGATAACATAAAAATTGGTGTAAAAAGACTGAGAAAATTATGTTATTTGCTTCAGATGCTACGGTTAAAACTGAAATTTACCAAAAAGGATTTTCGGTTAAAGGTTTGAAAATCCTTACTCCTAGTACTGACGAGCAAAAGTTGATTTCCCTCGCCATTGAGCAAGTAAAGGCAGGGTATATCGAAAAGAATCAATTACTCGGCAAAATGAGCAATATGATTTCTAGGTATTGCAACATGGGGGTACGATCATTTATTGCGGGCTGTACAGAGATACCCCTTCTATTTAAACATCTGGAAGGTGATTATAATCCTATTGATCCCACCTTGCTTTTGGCTAAAGAAGTGGTAAGGTATGCGGTTGAAAATTGATTAGCTGAATTTTAGTGCTGTAAGGTTTTTCAATAACAGTGGTGCCATGATCCGAAATACTAATAATCGTCTAATTGTGTACAGTCGTTGGTATCTGTGCTGCTTTGGCAGGAGTTCTATATTTAGATGTTTAACTATTACCATTAGCAGTTTGGTTTTGAGAATCTATGAAAGCATACTGTTAGTGTAATAATTCGAATGTCCTAACGAATAAAGAAGTGATAAAGGAGGAATAATCATGTTTGGAATTGTTCACTATGAGATGTTCTTACTTGCGGGTATTATATTGAATTTGACTCCTGGTCCTGACACCATATACGTTTTGAGTCGCAGCATTTCACAAGGTCATAGGGCGGGTATTTATTCTGCATTAGGTATTAGTACAGGAGGTTTAGTTCATACCCTGCTTGCAGCATTGGGATTATCTGTCATCTTAGCTCAATCTTATTTTATATTTACCATTATCAAGATAGCCGGTGCTTGTTATCTTGCTTATTTAGGTATTACTACTTTGCTTGCTAAAGATAGTACACTCGTTTCATCTAATGGAGAAGCCATGTCGAATCAAGATTTATATTTACAGGGGCTTTTAACCAGTGTACTTAATCCCAAGGTTGCCCTGTTTTTTCTGTCTTTTCTTCCCCAGTTTATTGTCTTAGAGAATAGCTATGGTATTTTACCTTTTATACTTCTTGGCGTTACTTTTGTAACAACCGGTACTCTTTGGTGCCTACTACTCGTTTTTTTCTCATCTGGTATGACAAATTTCCTTCGGCAAAGAAGTCGAGCGACCCATATGATGAACAAAGTATGCGGGGGAATTTATTTGCTCTTGGGGGTAAAAATTCTAACGGTTGAACGATAAAACTAAACTGCATTAATTAAAGTAATGGGCTTAAATATGTTAGATGATACCAGTCAAAGGCAGGTTGTCATTAAAACTCAATTCGCATGTATGAGTATAAAATTACTAAAAAATCCAGGATTTCAAGCATTTTTGCGAAATCCTGGATTTTGGTTTAAGAAGCGTAATAATTCTTGAATGTTTTTTACGAATCGTAATGAAGATTAATTATTTCATTACGATTTTACCACTTTTAATGGAATGAAAATAGAGTATTAAAGGATTTGATTACTATTAGTAGAATATTTACTACATATAATTACTTATAGTTTGTAATGGGATGAAATATGATACAATTATACGAGGAGGATACTTATGGATCAAATTGATAACGAGATTATTAAAATGCTAGAACAAAATGGTAGAGTAAGTCACGAAGAAATTGCTAAAAGATTACACTTGTCTAGACCAGCTATACATAAACGAGTTGAAAAGTTAGAACAAGAGGGGATAATAACTGGGTATAAGGCATTAATTGATTGGCGAAAAGTTACACCATGTATTCGATGCTTACTATTTCTAAAAATAAACGGAAGCTATTTTGCCAAAATTGCGGATGAAATAGCTGGCATGGACATGGACGGAGTAGTCATAGAGGAGTGTCACCGTTTGGCAGGAGAATGGTGTGTGCTAATAAAAACGAGAATTTCATCACCGGAAGATGCGACAAAGATACTAGATCGTGTTTGGAATTTTGATGGGATAATAGAAACATCAACAACTTTTGTTATTGATACTGTTTTATAATGAATCCCAGGCATTCTCAAATTTTAAAAGGGGGATTAATTAATGGTTACTTGTTATTTGCGATATATTATTGATCCTTATAAAGTCGCAGAGTTTGAAGAATACGGAAAGATGTGGATACCACTTGTAAATAAACTAGGTGGTGTTCATCATGGATACTTTTTGCCTCATGAAGGAGCAAACAATGTTGCTTATGCTTTATTTAGCTTCTCAAGTCTTGCTGAATATGAGCGATATAGAGAAATCATTAAAACTGATGATGCATGCAAGATTGCTTTTGATTTTGCAGAAACAACTCGCTGTATTTTGAGCTATGAACGCAGTTTTTTAAAGCCTGTATTTAAATAATGATTCATTTACTGGAGGATGTGGAATGAAAATAGAGGAGTACATTAAGGAAAGAGTATCTGACTATTATTGGCGTGAAAATGTTAATTGTGCGACAACCATGCTAAACACATTGGCGGAGTTACATGAAATAGATTTAGATAGGCAAGTAATTCACTCTGCTATCGGTATGCATGGTGCTGGTGGTTTTGGTGCGCAGTGTGGCTTGGTAGAAGGCTCTTTGATGTTGATTGGTATTTTGGGAAAAGAGAAAGGGGTACCAGCAGAAGAAATAATTAATGTATGTTATTGCTTTGTACAAGAATTTGAAGGAGAATTTGGCAGCTTATCATGCCAACAATTGCGCCCACAAGGTTTTAAGGCAGATAATCCACCTCATTTATGTGAGGGACTAACAAATCAAGCTGTAAAATTTACTGCTGAATATTTGGAGAGAAAAATGAGATAGTAAATTAAAAGACTGGAAATGCTCCATTCTGAAAACTGGTAAGCCATTATAGGCATTGGTCAAAATATTGACTAATGCCTATTTTTATCCGCAATTTAACTCATGCTAATTTGTATTACTGTATGGTGGGTAAAAGCCCATTAGATTTTTGATACTACGGCAGTTATCTGCGGATGTTAGCATTTCAAGTAAAGTAAAGGCTACCCCCAAGGCAGTAGATGGACACGATGATGTTATTATATTTCTATCAACGACGATAGGTTGATTCATTACTTGTACTCCGAAAGCAGCTAATTGCTGTTGACGCAAGCCATTATTTAAATGATAGGTTGTACCTTTGCGACCTTTCAATACGCCGCTTTTGCCTAACGGCAAAGCTCCAACGCATACAGATGCGATGATTTTTTCCTCCTGATCAAATTTCCGGATGACAGAAAGAAATTCCTCGCTAAAAGCATCGACGTAAAAACCTGCCTCTTCAAAACCACCTGGGATAGCCAAGGAATCAAACATCGTTACATCAACCTCGGAAAGCTGCATCTCGGGAATTATGGTAAAATTCCAGGTACATTTCAACTCTTTTCGCAGACCGCAGGTTATTACTTCAGTAGAACCATCTCCTTCTAGCTTATTCCAGCCCATCACATCGGTAAAAACACTGGCTTCATAAGCTTCAAAACCGTTGGATAGTAAGAGTAATATTTTTTTGGTTTTCAATAAGATCACCGCCTTAATTGTATTTTCTTATGTTTTATCGTATCATAGACGCAAGTAAATATAAAATTGAATGTTTAGAATCTAAGATTCGATATTACTGAATTAAAGAAGGTGGCTTATGGAACTTCGTCAACTCAAAACGTTTGCGCTCATCGCAAAACTGGGCAGCTTTGTGCAGGCGGCAGATCGGTTAGGATATTGCCTCCAGTATATAAGTGCAGGATAAGACAAGGGCAGGAAAAAACAATGTACCTGTAAAAAAACCTATATGATACTACTTCTCATTAGCAGCATACGATGGTATGATAAGAATATATATGGGTTACTCTTTAAAAGATAGACTGCAGGATAATATAGGCTGGGAATATGTGCATAAGAAAACATTTGAGGAAGGACTAATGCCCAATGAAGATTATTGATGCCCACATCCATTTTTGCCGGGAGCCTTACTTTGACCAGATTGCAGAATTGGCGGGTCATAAAAATACTGGTGCGCATCTGAAAGATCAATATGCTGCGCATAACATCGTTCATGGTGTGGTCATGGGAAACCGGGGTCTGGAGCTGGGCGAACACGAGTATCCTGACTATCTTAGCTATTGCATCGGGCTGGATAGCACCTGCTTTAACGTGGATGAGGTGGTGCAGCAGGCTTACTTAGTAGAGAAACATTTGCAAAGAAAAAATTGTGTCGGTATTAAGTTATATCCGGGCTACAATCATTTTTATGTTTACGATTCGGTGGTTGACCCGTTTTACCAGCTGGCAATGCAATATAAAAAACCAGTGGCTATCCATACTGGTTTGACAGCTTCCAGCAATGGCCTGTTGAAATACAGTCATCCTTTGACCTTGGATGAGGTAGCGGTGCGCTATCCCCAGGTTCAGTTTGTTATGTGTCATATTGGTAATCCATGGTTAGTAGACGCTATTGCAGTTATTGAGAAAAATGAAAATGTAGCTGCCGACCTTTCGGGAATTTTGGAAGGCCGGATTGATAGTATGCCGGATTTTTTTGAAAGAAAGAAAGGCTATATTAACTTCATAAAAGTATGGCTGGAATACCTGGATAACTATGAGCGCCTGTTGTATGGAACAGATTGGCCCTTGGCTAACATCTCCAATTATATTGAGTTTGTTGAACATATTATTCCCGCAAAGCATCATGACAAAGTGTTTTTTGACAATGCCAACAGGATTTATGATCTTGGTCTTTGACAGGAGTTGTATAGCATGGAAGAAAAGAAACTTACTATGAATTCGAAAGATCTATTTTTATACTGCCTAACGAAGCCTGGATCAATTGAGGATTACCCTTTTGGTCCCGATATCATTGTTATGAAGATAGCATCCAAGATATTTGCACTATTGTCACGCAGAACTGGTCAGGATAATCTTTCGTTGAAATGTGATCCTTACTATTCTGAAGTATTAAGACAACAATATCCAAGCATCATACCTGGATACCATTTGAATAAGCGCCATTGGAACACGTTACTGCTTGATGGTAGTATTCCAGAACGTGAAATAAGAGGCTTAATCGATCATTCTTATGAATTAGTATATAAATCCCTTCCTCGGAGTAAGAGAGTGAAATATCAAGAAGACTGGTGATTTATTTAAGCGGTACAGGATTTTTATTTGCATTTAAGAATAGAAGAAGCATATAGTTAAAACCTCCGTTGTCAGGTTCTCTGTAACTGACAACGGAGGTTCAATTATTTTCAGACTACTGATTGATTAGTTATTTTTTGAAAGAATCCCAATTTTGTTGTGCGATTGTATCTAACATATCTCTTGAGGCACGGAGTACATTTAGGCTCGATCCGAAGCCGATTTCTTTCTCTTCAGCTTCAAAACCTTTAAAAACAGCTTGGGCGAAATCATCAACTGGCGCTCCAAATGTATGTAGTCCCACACCGCCTAAATCGGTATTAACTGCAGGCGGGGCCACTTCGATAACCTCAACATCAGTATCCGATAACTGCAATCTTAGACTCATCGTGAAAGAATGCAGGGCAGCTTTCGTTGCACCATAGATAGGAACCCAGGCAGGAGGAGTAAAGGCCAATCCGGATGTAACATTAATAATTGACGCTTTTTGCTGACGAGTTAAGTGTTGGATGAAAAGCATTGACAGATGGATGGGAGCCTCTAAGTTTGCGGTAATTTCTTGGCGATAGTAGTCCCAATCCATACTGGCATCCAATAAATTGATCCGTTGCTGGATTCCTGCATTGTTGACTAACACATTCATTGTTGGAAATGTACTTGTAACCCGATTATATAAATCTTTCCGTCCTTCTTCGGCAGATATATCGCAAACGATAGTATGTAATTCGGGAAATTTCTCTTTAGCCTCCATCAGCTTTTCCGGCCTGCGGCCACAAATGATTACCTTGTTACCATTTCTTAAAAATCGTTCGGCTAAAGCGAGTCCAATTCCGGAAGCTCCACCTGAAATTAATACTGTATTCCCCGTTAGACGCATATAACAATCCTCCTTAGTTTTTTAGATGTAACATACCAATATCTATGAGATCATTATATATTAAGAATAGGGTTACCATGTAGTCCATTTATCGTTTATCATTGCCTGATCCTACAAAAGATTGTATTATTTTAGTAGCAAATGCCACACTGAAAGGAATTTGAAAATGAATAACGACTTAACAGATGATAAGATTTCAGAAGGACAAAAAGAATTGGCCTTGCGCATTGGCCGGCTTGTCAATTCAGATGGGACGTATACTACCGCTATCGCTTCTTTGCGTTTGTCGCGTGTATCCAATGTAACTGAAACGTTACGTCATTTTATTTATGAACCTTCTTTAGTAGTAATTGCACAAGGCTCCAAAATTGTGATGCTGGCAGGTGAAGTTTATCAATATGATCCGACAGCCTATCTGGTTGCTTCTGTTCGACTTCCTATTTCAGGACGAATCATCCAGGCCACTCCTCAGACGCCTTTTTTATGTGTGAAACTGAGTTTTAGTTCTGAGCAAATTTTTGCTATCATCAAGGAATCCGATCATATGTGGAGAAGTAGAACGGATGTAGGGCGAGGGCTGTTGGTAAATAAGACTAAAATTGAGTTACTTGACGCTGTGATAAGGCTTGTTCGCCTTTTAGACACACCTCAGGATATTTCAATTCTTTCTCCTTTGATTATTCGTGAAATCCTTTATCGGATTTTACAGGATGAGCAGGGCAATCTCATTCAATCCTTTGCCTTGATTGGCAGTCACGCGCAATGCATTGCCAAAGTAATTCAAATGGTTAATCGTGATTTTGCTAAGCCACTGCGAATTGAAGAGCTAGCAAGAAGCGTAAATATGAGCATTTCATCATTGCATAATCAGTTTAAAAAAGTTACAGCCATGAGTCCTTTGCAATATCAAAAACTGATAAGATTGCAAGAGGCACGCCGCTTGCTGCTAACCGAATCCTTGAGTGCAGCAGAAGCTGGATTTCAGGTCGGCTATGAAAGTCCGTCTCAATTTAGCCGGGAATACGCCCGTAAGTTTGGTTTACCCCCTATAAGCGATGTCAAGCAGCTTCGAGATTCTTTAATTTGAACACTATTTGGGAAAGCTGCAATAAGCTGAATTATTATGATTTCCCTAACGCATTCTCCATTTTTTGCATAAGGATCTCCTTCATGATTGTGCTTATGATTATAATTGTTAATCAAGTGGCTTACATTTATACTTACTAAATAAAGTTTTTATTCCAATTACCAGAAATACATGCTTCTATGTTGTAATTCAAAAGAAATTAGATGGATTGGAGAAGAGATAAGATGATACGATTTGAAAGTGATTATACAGAAGGTGCTCATGAGCGAATTATGAAACGGTTATTAGAAACCAATGAAGAACAAACACCCGGTTATGGTATGGATGAACACTGTGAAAAAGCCAGAGCTTATATTAGAAAAGCGTGTCATGCAGAGAATGCAGATGTACACTTTTTAGTTGGGGGAACACAGACTAATACTACTATTATCGCTTCCATTTTGCGCCCGCATCAAGGCGCAGTTGCTGCCATTACTGGACATATCTCAGTACATGAAACTGGGGCGATTGAAGCTATTGGCCATAAAGTGCTTACTTTGCCGAGTGATGATGGAAAAATTCAGGCAGAACAGGTTAAAGAATTATATGATGCTCATTGGAATGATGTTAATCATGAGCATATGGTACAGCCCGGTTTGGTTTACATTTCCCATCCTACCGAGAATGGAACCACTTATAGTAAATCCGAATTGGAAGCATTAAGTAAAGTTTGCCGGGAATGCGGTTTGCCGCTTGTTATGGATGGCGCCAGATTAGGATATGGTCTGGCTTCCAAAGGCAATGATTTATCTGTGGCAGATATTGCAAGGTTATGTGATGTATTCTATATAGGGGGAACGAAAATTGGAGCATTATTTGGTGAAGCAGTAGTAATTATAAATGATGCTTTGAAAAAAGATTTCCGGTATTTTATCAAGCAAAATGGAGGAATGCTGGCTAAAGGGAGATTATTGGGGATTCAGTTTGAGACCTTATTTGAAGATGGCTTATACTATGAAATTTCTAAGCACGCCGTGGATATGGCGATTATGATACGGGAGGCATTTGCTAAAAAAGGTTTTTCTTTTCGATATGATTCTACAACAAATCAGCAGTTTCCAATTTTGCCGGATAATGTGTTAATGGAATTGAGTAAAAAGTATTCTTACTCTTTCTGGGAAAAAGTCGATGCTGCACACAGTGCTGTAAGATTTTGCACCAGCTGGGCTACGAAGAAGAAAAATGTTGAAATTCTGATAAAGGATATTGAGGCATTACAATAAAGGACCTTTGATCAATCCTTCTTTGTTATATTGCAGGTGTAATTAAATTTTTGGTACTGGCTTCACTAGTAGTCTTTTTGGCAGGGGCGGGCTTTAGTATGTATTTAATGACGAAAGGAAGCATGATTATGAAAAAACATTTGAATATTTTCTTTCCCCAATGGCAAGGTGGGGGTCAAGATAAATCAACATATGAAGGTGCAATTGAAATCAAAAAGAAATACCTAAGTGCAAAACCGTTTATTGATGTTGAAGTAAGTCTAGAAGATGATTATCTTATCGAAAATAATATCATTGGATATAAATCAATTATGAAGCAGCTAGAGGAATGTAAGAAATTGATCATGCAAGAAAAGCCCACAACCATTTTCACTATTGGTGGTGGCTGTGATATTAGCATTGTTCCCGTATCTTATTTGAATAGCAAAATAAAAGGGGATATTACGATTCTATGGTTTGATGCTCATGGAGATCTCAATACTCCCGAATCCTCTTATAGTAAAGCCTTTCATGGAATGCCACTTAGAATGCTGCTTGGGGAAGGGGACTCCAAACTTTTAAGTCAGGCATTTTCTATACTGCTGCCTTCACAAATTATATTATTGGGAAGTAGAGAACTTGATGATGCTGAGGTACAGTATATCGAAGATAAAAATATTAAACTATTAACAGTAGAGGATATTGAATCAAATATAAATAATGTGTTAGAGACAATTAAATCAAAAGGATCGGAAAATATTTATATTCATATGGACTTGGATGTCATAGACCCCGTAGTATTTCCCTTTGTTCCAGTTCCTGCTGTAGGTGGATTAAAGATTGAAACACTTTCTAGTTTCTTAAAAGTACTGGATAGAGAATTTAATATTTTAGGTTTATCTCTTGTTGAATATCAACCTGCAGGAAAACCAACATTTCAAATTTTGGAGAAGATTATAAACATGGGAGTTGCTCTTTAATATAGATTAGAAAAAGATGCTTTATAAATCAACGACATATTTAAAACAGGAGGGTATTATAATGAGACTTAAATTATAGCCGGATGTATCGGCGAGTGGTTCGTATTAATGGAAATTTACAATAGCAGCTCAAAAAGAATGATCTATAAGTATGTAGAGAAAATAGCTTTAAATTGGAGGGGGAATTAGTGCGGCAAGTTTACTCTTCATTTGCAGAAAAAGTATGCTTTATTGATATTAAACATACTCATATCCATGCTTTTGGGCATTTAATTCTGCCACTTCAAGGTACATTAAACTTGCAGGCGAGTCAGAGATCAATTATCGTTGACCAGCAGCACATCCTGCTGCTGCCTCCTGCATGTGAACATAGTTATTATGCTAAGGAACGAAATGAATTTTTAGTGTTTTTTATTCCTCACACAATGTTTTCACATAATGGAGTCGATGAAGTGAAACATTTAGAGTTTGATGAACGCTGGCGTGCATTACGTTTTTTGATGCTGAGCGAATGTCAAAATAAACAGACAAATACGACTGCGATGAATCAGTTACTTTATTATTCTTTTCAGTTGATACAGCAAAATCACAAATATCCGTCAATTCGTTATCTTCATGAGAATTATCATACTGGTATCTCGCTTGAGATGTTAGCTTCATTAGAACATTATCATGTTGGTTATTACAGTCAGTGGTTTCAAAAAAAGATGGGAGTTAGTGTGCAAATATATCTTCAAAAGTTGAGGATTGAAGAAGCTAAACGGTTACTACGAGAAACGAATTATACCATTTTAGAGATTGCCCAAGAAGTTGGGTATGAACATCAAGCATCATTAACAAGGATATTTAAGCAGGTTGAAGGAATCACTCCCAGTGTTTATCGTAGTAATCCCATAAATAAGTAAAAAGGATCTTATATGCGGTTAAACGTACAACTTTTATTGTGCTTATACTAAAGTAAGGCTGATGCCTTGCTTTTTTTATTTTTTAGCAAAGATTTGAGGGGGGGAGATAAAAGTGTTTAAGCATAGTCAGTTATTAGTATTGAGTAGTGCTGCCTTTTTGCTTATGTTGGGAGATGGGATGGTTCTTGCGTTATTGCCACAAACGGTTATATCGTTAGCTAACTCAAGTTCATTAGTTGGATACCTGGCATCCACGTATGCTTTTGCTCAGGTAGCATCACAACTTCCTATTGGAGTATTTGCAGACCGGTGGGGTTTCAAAGTTTTTGTATTGATGGGATATATAGTAAGCGTCATTGCTGGTTTGTTATTCTATTCTACTAATAGTGTGACTTTAATATTTTGTGGAAGGATATTACAAGGAATTGGTGAGGCACCAATATTAAGTTTGGCTCCAGCCCTGTTATCACTTCGATATTCTGAACATAAAGGAAAGGCAATAGGCGTGTATAATGCCTCAATTTACTTAGGAATGACTGTAGGACCATTTTTGCGAGTGGTAGTATTCAAAGCCTGGTCTGATAATCAAATCTTTTTATTTTATACTATCTTGTGTGCTATAGGAGCTATTATTATTGCTTGCAGCATGAAAAATAAAATAAAAAATCAAAATGTAGTTACAGAAACGATAACAATAAAAAGTCTCTTAGCTTTAACGAGAAATCCACAAATTCTGGCTGTGCTTTCGGGCATTGCCTTATATGGAGCGGGATTTGGTATATTTATGACAATCATTCCAGCATTCATCATTCTTGTAAAAGGCTATAGTCAATCATACATTAACATATTTTTCTCACTATTTTATATTGCAATTAGTATGGCGCAGATCGTTATTGGCTGTTTGTCTGATAGATTGGGACGTCAAATCTTTATGGTAGTTGGTATGTTAGCAGCAGCGGGAGGATTAGCAATATCTTCATATTTTGATCATTTTGCACTTACTGCAGCTTTATGTTTTTCAAGTTTCGGGTTAGGAACCTATTACTTAGCTTCTATGGCATTTCTAAATGAAAAGGTATCTAATGCTAATAAAGGAGCCATTACAGGAATATACTATCTTTTCTGGGGAATCGGTATGTTTTGGGGGCCTCTGATTTTGAACAGCTATATAGAAGAAAATAGTTATAGCTTGGGATTTGATATATTTTCAGAGATTCTGGCTGTACAAGCTATTGTACTTTTTGTTGCAAAGTTTCTCCCTTTCAAGTAACGAAAGTATAACTTACATAGAAAAAAAGGTGGATTAGCGTAGAAGCAATGCTTTGAGATTTCTTTGAAGAGTAGTGAGCTCATATTCAGTTAGATTCAATTTTTCAAGCGTGTCCCAGGTGGTCTTTGGAAGTCCAGTAAAATCATTCTTGCTTAATAAAAGATCGATCTCAGATTCAGTCAAAATATTTTTGAGATTTGCTGTTAGAATGTAATTTTGATTTTGAGGGCAGGCTAGCTGGCAGCGCATACATCCTACTAAAGAGTTATGCCAGGTACAGTCAACCCAGTCAGGGAATATTTCAGAAGATTCATTGATATATGTAAGACACTTTGAAGCATGGATAATAGTTCTATTTATGTCAATACACTTTGTAGGGCAACTATTTAAACAAGCCCAGCAATTGTTACAAGCCGGCATTCTTTGTATGTCTCGCCAGGAATCTGAATCGCTAGGCATCTCGGATACTAGGGCAATCAGTCGATAGAAGCTTCCCATACCGCCAATATAGGAAATATTGTTTCTGCCGTATTGACTGAGTCCACTTCTAACTGCAAGGAGTTTCAGAGGAAGTTTTGCGCGGACTAAGGAAAAGTTTCTTTTTTTTAATTCACTTTCAGCAATATGTAATACTAGTTTTTCCGCTTCCGTATAGATGTAAGTGGGTGGTACAATGATGTCTTGTTCTTTTCCCCGCCATATAAAGCGAAGTCTTGTAATTGGCTGTGGTACTGCTGCAATAATGATTGATTGTGCATTTGGCAGTACTGTAGAGTAGTCGTATTGAAAGTCATTTAAATAGTTGTGTATCAATTCATTATTCAGAAGCCTGGATTGATATAATTCTAGCATTTCCTGCTGTAGGCTATGAAGATGATGGATGGGTACGAGTGTTCCTTTGCAGCCATTCTGATCTAGCTTTGTGAGTAATGTAGCTGTCAGTGCCTTCATACTAATTCCTCCTAAATGCATTGTGTAACGTTTAATTTGAATAATGAGAGTTACGGTGATATACTAAGTATAGTGGTTAGTTTTGTAACTGTCAATGATGCGATAAGGAGTTACAATGATGAGGGAATTAAGTTTGGATTTTTTAAATACGCGGTGGTATCTTACTCATAAACTTAATAAGGAGATATTGACAGACCCTATATTATTTAAGGAATTTCTGGAAGTACGTCAGTTGCAAGTAGAAATACCACTTTCATTTGGTACAATAGAGAGTTTGTTAGAATTGCGCACATTTCTGGCAAAAGTTCTAGAGGATTATACGAGAGAGAATTCAATATCGTTAGAGGCTATAAAGAGGATAAATCATTATCTAGCAATATCAACCTGTAGAAGGGTAGTGGAACAGGGGGAACATGGAATCCGCATAACAATACAGCCGTTATCGATTGATTGGAATTGGATTATAGCTGAAATAACCGCCTCCTTTGTCGAATTAATCGAATATGGTGACAACAATCGTATTAAAATTTGTGAAAATCCAGATTGCAAATGGTTTTTTTATGATGAAACGAAAAGTCGCACAAAGCGATGGTGCGATGATAAATGTGCGAGTTTGATGAAGGTAAGAAAGTTTCGGGCCAAAAAAAAGATAATTGCCAAAACCGCAGGGACTCTGGAGTAAGTATCTAAAATTTATTCTAGAAATTTGTATTGAAGTATTATCAGAGCATGTTATAAAATGTTGACTAAGGATTCCATAGTAAATGGGTACAAACGATAACCAATAAGGAGGAAATATTGATGAGTATAGTCAATTTGAATTATAAGATAAAAAGAGCTGAGTTAAAAGATTCCTATAGTATTGTGATTTTAGTGCAGAGTCTACTTAGTGAATTGCATAAAAAGGACGTAGACTTGAACCTGGAATGCTCAGTTGAAGTGTGCAGCAGGATCATAGAAAATGATGATAATAGAATTTTTATTGCGTTAGATAAGGGAAAGGTAATAGGCGTAATAACAGTTGTACAATCTATGGCTATATATGCAGGAGGGCGATTTGGCATTATAAATGAGTTTTATGTGTTGCCAGAATATCGTAGTTGTGGGGTTGGGAATTTGCTAATAGAGGAAACTGTTAAGTTGGGTAAAAGCAAAGAATGGCATAGAATAGAAGTTGGTGCTCCTAATGAAAATAATTGGCAGCGTACCATTGATTTTTATATTCGAGAAAATTTTACTCCCATTGGGCCCAGATTAAAAAAAGATATAAGCTGCTAATTATAATATCCTTTTCTCTTTACATGGATGTAAAAGTGTTTTATTTTCAACATCATCAAATTAACAATTTTATTTAGCGCAAAAGCTATCTCTTGAAACGAAAACTATGGTTAATTTTTTGCACAATGATAACAATAGGGTTAATAATAAAAAAATCATACGGGGGCGTCGGTATTGTGCGTAGATTCATTTGTTTAGTCATTGTCATTAACTTTTTGCTGATTTTCATGCCGGGAAAGTCATACTGTTATGCGGACGGTTCCAAGCTTGAACTGGATTGGGACTACTTCACTCCATTTACCAGCAACCGCGATATTGATACGGTGTCACTACATATACTTGAGAAAATTTCCGAAAAAAATAATAAGTCTGTATATAGAGGTATTACAATCACACGGCCGTATGGAAGTATAGATTACAAGCAACAGAATCAAGACAGCTCTGCAGTCGGCATCGGGCCTGTTTATATGATTCGCAAGGAGAAAGAACTCTCCGGTAAGCTATCAGCAGCATTCGATATGAGCGGCGGATTTATCCTATATGATAAGACATTTCCGGCTGGCGGACGACATTATAATTTTATGTGGCGGGTCGGGCCTCAATTCATTTATAAAATCAGTGAAAACTCTTCAGCGAATATCGGGTATATGCTAATGCATGTTTCTAATGGCGGTGTTGGAGGTCATAATCCTTCCTATAACGCTCACGGAGTTTCATTAGGTTTTGTGACAAATTTTTAAACCGATAAAAATTCTAGTTTCGCGTCTTGGCCTTGGGGGAGAACCATAGAGTAACAATAGAAAGGAGTAACTGTATATGATGGAACAGATTAAGATGCGTAGAAGTATAAGAAAATATCTTGATAAATCAATAAAGGATGCAACAATCATTCAATTAATTGAGAGCGCAAGACTCGCCCCGTCAGGAAGTAATACACAACCATGGCATTTTATCATTGTAAAATCTGAATCGGCCAAACAAAAGCTAGCTGAAGTATCCCATGACCAAAAATGGATGCTATCCGCTCCAGTGTTTATTGTTTGTGTTGCAGATATTTGTTCCAGAATAAATGGTGATATACACCTAACCTTGGATGAAAATAGTCCACAGGAAGAAGTTAAGCAAATTATAAGAGATACGTCAATTGCAATAGAGCACATTTTACTTGAAGCCAGCAATCTGGATTTAGGTACTTGCTGGGTTGCTTGGTTTACCCAAAAGGAAATCAGACCAATTCTAAATATCCCTTCTGACAAGTATGTAGTTGGTGTTATTACGGTTGGCTATACAGATGAAAAACCGACCCCTCGTCCACGTAAAGAACTTGAGGAAATAATCCATTATGAGAACTGGTAAATGAAAAGATAATGGGGAGTGTGAGATATGGAGAAAGTTGTTCTTTCACAGAAATTTAGCCTTTTTGCGGAGCACTGGAGTCCTAAAATTGTCGGTGAATTAAATGATTCATACATAAAACTGGCCAAATTAAAAGGAGAATTTGTTTGGCATCACCATGATGATGAGGACGAACTATTTTTTGTTGTAAAAGGGAAACTATTAATAAAGTTCAAGGATAAAGATGTTTCGTTGGATGAAGGGGAATTTATTGTTATTCCAAAAGGAGTTGAGCATCTTCCAGTTGCAGACCAAGAAGTACATGTGATGCTTATCGAGCCTAAAACAACTTTAAATACTGGTAATATAATAAATGAGAGAACAGTTGAAAACCTGAATCAAATATAGCTTTTGATATGCTCCTCCTTGTGGTAGACAGTATAAATAATAAAACTGTTTACTACAAGGAGGAGCTTTTTATGTGACACAAAGTGAAAATATCAAGAGCAGAAAACCCTTTATATGGGACAAGGAACCTGTCCCCGTGTCCCTTTCTTTACTGAAAATTTACGACATTGAATTACTAGTAGTGCCGGTTTATAATAAGCTTTGGTGAGGTTTCAGTGGGAGACCCATAGTACTCCGACAAACAAGAGTAATCATCTCGAAACTTGGAGGATGGAGGAATAGAAATTCATGGATTATATTATTATTTTTTTTATTATTTGTTTTGCATCATTTATACAATCGATAACGGGATTTGGGTTTGCAGCAGTAAGTGCTCCATTGTTGCTATTTTTTATAAATCCCAATTATGTTGTGGGATTAACGGTTTTTGGAGCTTTACTATCTAATTTTTGGGTTATATATAAAACAAAAGGAAAATCAGATCCTAAGCTTGTATGGCCGATGTTTATTGCAAGTCTTGTTGGTATTTTGCCAGGTGTATACTTACTTAAAATAGTAGATGCTTCTGTTTTTAAATTATGTATTGGAATTCTGATTTTGCTTATGGCGATGTTTATGGCGGGCAATTATGTAATTAAAATTAAAAGGATAAGACTTGCAGCAATTATTGTTGGAATTGTAAGCGGTTTTCTAGGAGGGTCAACAAGTCTCAACGGCCCTCCTGTTGCATTATTTTTTATGAATCAACAGCAGGAAAAAGAAACTTTACGCAAAAATATAGTACATTACTTTTGCCTTGCTAATATTGCAACGCTAATAATCATGTATTTAATGAAAACATTAGATATCAATGCAGTTAGAGAGAGTATTTACGTTGTTCCAGGAGTTTTAATTGGGGCATGGATAGGAGAAAAAGTTTTTGTAAAAATTAGTATGAGTGTTTTTCGCAAGATTTCTATAACGATTATTTTTTTGTGTGGTGTAATTAGTATTATTAATGGAATAATATAAAAGTTTAAATGATTGTTGACCTAAATTTAGTAAAGAGAGATTGAACGTTATGTAACGGTCATAGTCAAGCCGCCTACGCCAATTGGTTATTCAAATCAATTGGCGTAGGCGATAGAGGACTGTAGGGAATCCATTTTCTATGAAAATTTTACATTGTTATATATCATCAAGAACCCGTGAATTCCGCGGGTTCTTTTATATGGGTCTTTATAATTAATCTAGGGATACTGTATGTAGTGATAACATAACATTGCCTATACGTCACTATATAGTGTAAAATAAACGAATTACAGAGTTTGTTATAAGGGGAAATTATTTATGATCCAAACTGCGAATCTGCAAATGAAAATTCAATCATTAAAAGGGAAGCTTTTAGCGGTTTATGCATATTTAGTAGAATACAATGATCAAGAAAATGCTGGAAAAGTTAAACAATTAGCTGATAAGTTAGTAAATGAGGAATTTGCCATTGCATTTTGCGGACATTTTTCTGCAGGAAAATCAACGATCATTAATCGCCTGGTGGGGGAAAATTTACTGCCGTCAAGCCCGATTCCAACCAGTGCCAATCTTGTAAAAGTCAAAGCGGGAGAAGAGTATGTAAAGGTATTTTTTAAAAAGGGCAAACCGCGTTTATATCTCGCTCCCTATGATTATAATATGGTAAAAAACTATTGCAAGGATGGGGATCAAATCCAGTCAATTGAAATTAGCCATTCGGATTCCCAGCTGCCAAGTCAAACCGTTATTATGGATACTCCCGGTATTGATTCTGCAGATGATGCCCACCGTATTGCCACAGAATCTGCTATTCATCTTGCTGATTTGATTTTTTATGTAATGGATTATAATCATGTTCAATCCGAATTGAATTTTATGTTTACAAAAGAGCTGACAGAGGCCGGCAAAGAGGTTTATCTTGTTATTAACCAAGTTGATAAGCATTCCAATCAGGAACTTTCCTTTGCGGAATTTAAAACAAGTGTGGTTGAATCCTTCTCATCATGGGGCGTAAAACCAGCTGATATTTTTTATACCTCTTTAAAGCAAGATGACCATGAATATAATCAATTTCTAGAGTTGCAGGCTTTTTTGGCGGAGCGATTAAAGGAGAAAGATAGCTTACTCCTTCAATCTATTTTTCATTCCCTGCAAAAAATCATCAAAGACCATTTGGACGTAACAAATAAAAAGAATGAACTGGAGTTAGAGCCGTTCAAGGATACCTTAAATGAATTATCCGCTAAGGAGCAGGAAGAGTTAACAGATAACTACAACAGTCTGAGTGAAGAGAAAAACGCTTTAGGCGAGGGGCCGGAAAAGGCAGAAAGCTTATTTGATGCCCAGGTCAATAAAATCATGGCAAATGCTTATTTGATGCCGTTTGAAACCAGGGCGCTTGCGCAAGGATATCTTGAATCGTGTCAGAGCGAATTTAAAGTTGGATGGCTGTTTACAAAACAAAAAACGTTAGCTGCAAGAGAGGAAAGACTGAATCTCTTTTACCAGGGAATACTCGAAAAAACAAAATCACAGATAGAGTGGCATCTGCGTGATTTTCTGTTACGATTTTTAAAGGAGAAACGGATCGACAATAAAGAATTGCTTGCCAAAATCCAGAGCTTTACTGTTCATTTTTCAAGTGAATTATTAGCTGCCGCTGTAAAAACAGGGGCTCGTTTATCAGACACTTCTGTTATAAATTACACGGATAATGTGGCAACTGAAATTAAACTTTTAGCTAAAAGCGCTTTAGCGGAGCTTAAGATCGAAATACTCAGTGCCCTGCAGGATAGAAATACAGCCCTCCAGGCAAGAATAAGCCAAAAATCAGCAAGCCTAGAGCGGTATATTACCGCACTTGAGCAGGTGAAAAAATATGAGTCAGCAAAGAGTCTTGAGCAAAGGTTGCTGGAAACACTGCTTAACGAGGCAAATGGAGTGGAGGATGACCGTTTTCATTTATTTGATCTGAAAGAAGAGGAATTTGAGGTCGTTTATGGGGAAAACAGGCAGGCTCCAGAGGTGCAGAAAAAATCGAGTCTCCCGATGGACAAGCCAATCCCAAAAGAAAAAACTCCTTTACACGCTAACGCCTCAGATCGGATGAAACAGACAGCTGAAAAATTAAAGAAGACAGCGCAGCTTGTTCAGGGTTTACCGGGCTTTAAGAAGCTGGCAGGTGAACTCAAGGAAAAAGCGGAGCGATTAGATCATAAAGGTTTTACTGTTGCCTTATTCGGGGCATTTAGTGCTGGTAAATCTTCTTTTGCGAATGCGTTAATCGGAGAAAGAGTGTTACCTGTTTCACCAAATCCAATGACGGCCGCAATAAACAAAATTAAGCCGATTAATGAATCTTATTCACATGGAACTGTTCTTATTAAGCTTAAAGATGAAAGTGCGATGCTCGAAGAGGTCAATCATGCCTTGAAGCTATTTGATTTTCATGGGGAGAGCTTAGCCGATGCAAGGACAAAAGTAGAAAAGATCAATGAACATTTGGGCCAGCAGGGGGCAGCCGAAAAGACAAATTATGCTTTTCTGCAGGCATTTACTCGAGGATATGCTGCTTTTAGTGAACAGCTAGGTACAGTAATCAAAAAAACGGTAACAGAATTTAGTGATTATGTTGCAATAGAAGAGAAATCCTGCTTTGTCGAATGGATTGATCTTTATTATGATTGTCCCTTAACCCGGAGTGGAATTACTCTAGTCGATACCCCGGGAGCGGATTCCATTAATGCCCGTCACACAGGAGTGGCCTTTGACTTTATCAAAAATTCAGATGCGATTTTGTTTGTAACCTACTATAATCATGCATTTTCAAAAGCGGATCGAGAGTTTTTAATTCAGCTGGGGCGTGTAAAAGATTCCTTTCAATTAGATAAAATGTTTTTTATGATAAATGCCATTGATCTGGCTGATAACGAGGAAGATAAGGAAACCGTTACTCTATATGTCCATGAGCAGCTAATAAAATATGGAGTCAGAAATCCTCACTTATATCCATTATCAAGCTTACAGGCACTGAAAGAAAAAGAGGAAAGGACAACCCTTCCTATATCAGGAATGCCAGCTTTTGAGGAAGCTTTTTATCATTTTATTACCAATGATTTGGCCAACTTGGCGGCTCGAGCATCCGAAAATGAACTAAGCCGTGTTTCTCGTTTGGTAGCGAAGCTCATTGATAGTACCAGAGAAGATGCTGCAGTTAAAAAGCAGAAACGGGAAAATATGGTCGCAGAGAAAGCGGGTATAAATGCAATTCTTGTGCAGCAGACGGCACAAGATTTAAAAAATCGCCTGTATCAGGAAACAGAAGAATTAATTTATTATATCAAGCAGCGGGTATTTTTACGTTTTAATGATTTCTTTAAAGAAGCATTCAATCCTACAGTGTTACGCGACGATGGTCGTAATCTGAAAAAAGTTTTACAGAATGCACTGGAGGAATTACTCGAACAAATTGGATTTGACTTTGCCCAGGAAATGAGAGCAACGACGGTAAGACTGGATCGCTTTGCTGAAAAAATAACAGCAGAGTATCAGGCAATGCTTGTCGAACGAATTCTTGAGATGAATCAGGATTTATCTTTTTCCCTTTTTGAATTTGAGAATAAAGCACAAATTGATTTTGAAGTCGCTTTTAAAGAGATTCAATACGGGTTATTTTCCAAAGCAATGACTTATTTTAAAAATCCAAAATCATTTTTCGAAAAAAATGAAAGTAAATTAATGAGTGAAGAGATGTATCGCGTGCTGAGCTCTGCAGCAGATGAGTATTTACAGAATGAGCAAAAACGGATACAGACGCTATATGGAAATGTCATGGAAGATGAGTTTGAACAATTAATCTCGCACATGACGGAACAGACGGATGACTTTTATTTGAGTCTGCTCTCAGCTCTAGATGGTGGAGTTCCAGCCGAACAGCTAATGAAAATACAGCAAAGCTTAACAGAACTTAGATAAAGGATGAAAGCAGGAATGAACAACAATTTTGGCTGTCAAGGCTCGGAGAATATACAATACACAACAAAGAGCAGACTGATTTATTAGGTCTGCTCTTTTCTATGAGACAATTTTTACTTTGAATTTTTTTATAGGGAAAACTTGAAGGTGGCAGGAATTTTGTGCTTTTACGGGAAATATTTCAAAAATAGTAAAAAATGAATTGAAAGTTCTTTTGTAAGATATAGATGTAGGCATCTATTATTGAGGATATAATGGGAGTGGATTTTGGTGGAGCGTACAACTTTAGAACTAGAATTAGACATTCGAAAAACAAAATTGCATTTTTGGGATGAAGTTCGAAGGACATATAACATTGTGGGAAAAAAATATCATGAATTATTTCATGATGAAATGAGCAAGAAAGACTATGATTGTGAACTTCTTAATCAGTTTGCGACATGTTTTACGAGTAAGTCTTTAATCTGCGACGTAGGATGTGGTCCTTCTGGACATATAGGACGTTACTTATTTGATAAAGGATTAGATGTTTTGGGCTTAGATATATCGGAAGAGTGTATAAATATAGCAAGGAAAGTAAATCCAGGAATGAGATTTGAAGTAGGTAACATGGCAGATATGAATATTGTTGATGATTCATTAGATGGCATAATCAGTTTTTATTCAATAATTCATACACCTAAACGATATCAAAGCTCGATTTTTAGAGAGTTCAATAGAACGCTAAAAAAGGGCGGAAAACTCTTGATTGTTGTGAAGCAGGGGGATAGTGAAGCGGAAATAGAAGAATTACTTGGTTTTGAAACTAAAATATGGTTTGCTCATTTTAGTGAAGATGAAATTCGAGATTACTTAAGTAATAATGGTTTTTCGATTAGGTTTCTGGAGACTAGAAAGCCATATGATTTTGAGATTAGTAATTCGCGCATATATGCAATAGGCGAAAAGAAAGATTAATGCCATGTTAAATCAGTATCACGTAATGCTGAAAATGATTTTTGTACATACTGAATACGAACATGACATGTAAGGATATATAAGGAGAAGTATGATTAAAGAATTTGAGAAATCTGAAATAGATGAAGTTATGAATATTTGGCTTGCGACTAATATTAATGCTCACAATTTTTTGCCAGAGAAATACTGGATAGATAACTATAATGTTGTTAAAGAGCAATACCTGCCGATATCGGAAACCTTTGTTTATAAAGAGGATAGTGTCATTAAGGGATTTATCAGTATCATTAACAACTCTTTTATTGGAGCGTTATTTGTTGCGAAAGAATATCAGGGCCAAGGGATAGGCTTAAAGCTAATCAATCACTGTAAATCTTTATATCCCAAATTAGAATTAGCCGTTTATGTAGACAATATTGGTGCAGTTGACTTTTATAAGCGGTGTGGCTTTGAATTTCAAACAGAGCAGGTCAATGAAGATTCTGCATTTAGAGAGTATATAATGTTCTGGAATAGAATGAGTTAGGTGATAGTTCCATGCCCCATTTTGACAGGGGCTATCTTCTACACTATGTTAAAAAGCTATATTGATCCCTTTTCTATCATGTTATCACTGCCGCTAGCTATTATTGTCGGTCTCGTGATTATGCACAGTGATTTGAATCTTATGAGGTATTAGTGTAATGCTGATACTTTTTTTTGTGCGCGAACAAAGGAAGAAATTTCTTTTCTAGATTCGTCTTTAATATGTAATACTAGTTTTTTCGATTTCGAATATATATAGATAGAAGTTGAAAATAGTAATGACTAGGTGCGTTTTAGGTTCCCTCGACTTAGATTTGAACAATTTTATACATATTTTTACATTGAATTGCCGCGGTTACATAAAAATAATGAAGGATTCTGTGGAAAAATATAGAAAATGAGTAAAATAAGCCTTGTGAGAATATATTGCAATTTACTGCGACCCTCAACAAGGAACTTGTATGATAACGCAGTAATAGATTGGGGGAATGCCCTTGAATTTTTTATAGGAAAGTGTGATCAATCCAGATGGATAAAAACTTATTAGATGAGGAGTATAGGTATGAAACAAGTAGATTTTATGAGTCATGAACTAAATGTTCCTGAGCTTACGCTTCGGGGAATATTGCTGGGAATGATAATTACGGTCATTTTTACGGCATCCAATGTTTATTTGGGCTTAAAAGTAGGACTCACGTTTTCGTCGTCTATTCCTGCAGCTGTTATTTCTATGGCAATTTTGAAGATGTTTAAAGATTCCAATGTTTTGGAAAATAATATGGTTCAGACCCAGGCATCGGCAGCAGGCACTCTTTCAGCAGTTATATTTATTATTCCCGGCTTGCTGATGCTCGGGTATTGGCAAGGATTTGCTTTCTGGCAAACTTTGATGATTTGTGCTTGCGGCGGCGGCCTTGGCGTTTTGTTCACAATCCCACTGCGCCGTGCTATGATTGTCAATAGTGATTTGCCTTACCCTGAGGGGCTCGCAGCTGCAGAAATTTTGAAAGTAGGCAGTAGTAATGCTGCGGGATCCAAAGATAATGGTATAAAAGATATTATGTTTGGTGGTATTTTCTCGGCTATTGTCAGTTTATGTGCAGAGGGTTTTCACGCTATTTCGTCGGGAGTGCACTATTGGTTCAGTTTCGGCAAAGTTACTTCGCAGCTGCCTCTCGGCTTTTCTTCTGCTTTATTAGGAGCTGGCTATTTAATAGGTATTGCCAGTGGTATGGCAATGTTAGCAGGGACTATTTTGTCATGGGGTGTATTTGTGCCCTATCTTACATCTGTTATGTCTCCGGCAGCTGGGCAGAGTGCCAGTGCGTTTGCATCTGCTATATGGGCACAAAAGGTGCGCCTTATCGGTGCTGGTGCCATAGGGATTGCTGCAATATGGACACTTATTACGCTTATAAAACCAATCATAGATGGCATGCGCATTTCGATACAAGCTATGAGTCGTTCAGAAACCGGAAAAAGTTTGCACCGCATGGATACTGATTTGTCTCCGAAAACGACATCCATGGTTTTGAGTATTATTGTTATTGGGTTGCTGGGAACATTTTATTCCTTTATTGCAGATGCGAACCTGTCAGCAGGTACCACAGGGATTTTTGTTGTTACAGGTGTTGCTATCTCTATTTGCATGGGATTCTTTGTAGCTGCTGCATGTGGTTACATGGCCGGACTAATTGGAACATCAGCCAGCCCGATTTCGGGGATCGGCATCTTAGGAATTATTGTATCTTCTCTTGTGGTACTTGGAATAGGTACTGCAGTCAATCTTTTTGACACAGAAATAGGAAGTAAATTCGCCATTGCTTTAGCTATATTCATGACGAGCGTGATTGTCAGTATTGCTGCTATTTCGAACGATAATCTGCAAGATTTAAAAACTGGTTATCTTGTTGGCGCTACGCCATGGAAACAGCAAGTAGCTCTGTTGGTGGGCTGCGTCGTCGGAGCATTTGCCATTGCACCGGTATTGAATTTATTATATGAGGCGTATGGTTTTGTCGGGGCTATGCCACGCACTGGAATGGACGAAAGCCAAGTCCTATCTGCACCGCAGGCGACTTTGATGACTACGATCGCCCAAGGGATTTTCAGTCATAATTTGGATTGGAATTATATTCTTTTCGGCGTGGGAGTTGGGATTTCAATCATTATTGTAGATGTACTATTGAAAAAGAACTCGGCAAAATACTGTCTGCCGCCGTTAGCTGTAGGAATGGGTATTTATTTGCCGCCTACTTTGGAAGTGCCCCTTATCATAGGTGCTGTCATGGGTTATTTTGTGAATCGTTATCTACGTAATCGGGCGATTGAGCGGAGTCCGAAAAACATAGAAGAAGATGTGGAGAAGTGCAACCGCCATGGTGTATTGTTTGCGTCTGGGCTGATAGTTGGCGAAAGTATAATGGGAGTCATCATTGCCATTATTATTGTACTTTCAGTAACAGGCGGTGGCAGTGATTCGCCGCTGGCAATCGTAGGTAAAGACTTTGGCCCCACAGCCGATTGGCTCGGATTACTCGTATTTATTGCGATGATTGCTATATTTATTTATCGCATTGTTAGTGTAAAATTTAAAACTAATTAATGAATCAGGGAGCTGTATCATCTATAATAGTGAAAACTCCTGCAAAGTTAGCTTTGCAGGAGTTTGTATTTTAATTAAAATAAAGTATGATATGAGATTCTTGAAAAAAGTAAAGTCTTTGGTCGGAAATGAATAGAAGGTAAAGGGAAGATAAGAGTGTAATCGTTATCTAAAGAACATTGAAATTGGAGGGTAAACAAATGGGAAAAAATTGTCGTGTAGGTATACTGTTATTTGACGAGGTTGAAGTATTAGATTTTTCAGGCCCGTTTGAGGTTTTTTCTATCGCGTCTGTTCCAAAACAATTGGATAAGCCATTTTTAGTACAAACGGTATCGCAGTACGGCAAGATGATCAAGACTCGAAATGGTCTGATGGTGCACCCAAATTTTAGTTTCGCAAATGCTCCTGATTTCGATATTCTTATTGTTCCAGGCGGATATGGAGCTGAAGAAATAGAAATAAATAATGAAACAGTAATACAGTGGATTAAGAAACAAAAAGATAAAGTGGAATTAATTGCTTCTGTATGTACAGGTGCATTCTTATTAGCGAAGGCAGGATTGCTTAATGGCAAACGAGCTACTACCCATTGGATGGATATTGAACGTCTTGAAAGGGAGTTTCCTGATGTGAAAGTAGAGAGAAATTGCAAATTTATTGATGAAGGTTCAATTATTACTTCTGGCGGAATTTCTGCTGGAATAAATATGTCATTTCACATCATTAAGCGGCTATTGGGTGAAAATGTTGCGAGAATGACTGCAAAGCGTATGGAGTATGATATTATTATTGTAAAGTAATAATATCATGTTACTAAATTTTTTGGATGTGAGGAATGTATGGAAGAAAAGAGACTTAATTTGAATTCAAGAGACCTGTATTTATACTGTCTAACTAAACCCGGATCAATTGAGGATTATCCTTTCGGCGCCGATGTGATTGTTATTAAAGTAGCATCCAAGATATTTGCACTAATATCACGTAGGCACGGTCTGGATATTCTTTCGTTGAAATGTGATCCTGACTATTCTGAGCTATTAAGACAACAATATCCAAGCATAACACCCGGATACCATTTGAATAAACAGCACTGGAATACGCTACTGCTCGACGGTAGTATTCCAGAAAAAGAAATAAGAGGCTTAATTGATCATTCTTATGAACTGGTATATAAATCACTTCCCCGGAGAAAGAGGATGGAAGATCAGGAAGACTGGTGAATTTCATTAACGGTCAAAAATAAGATGCTGAGAATCCTGGTCCGGGAGCTAATGGTTTTTAGAGTCATCTAGTGTTTGAATGTAAATGAAGCAGGGAGTGGAGATGAAATGTTCAATGCCTATCTAATGGCTGGTCTGGCGATGGTATTTTGGGGTATTGCTCCGATCTTTGGGAAATTGGGGCTAGGTGAAATGCAACCGTTGGTTGCACTCACTATTCGTAGTCTGGTTATTAGCGTCATTCTTCTTATAACGATGACTGTGTCTGGGCAGTGGGGTAATATCGCCGAAGTAACAGCAAAAGATACTACATATATTGTGCTTGAAGGTATTTGCGCCGCTTTATTAGGGCAACTGGCTTATTATTATGCACTAAAATTAGGTGAAGTTGGTCGTGTATCACCGATTGTTGCAGCATTTCCGCTAGTTGCCCTGCTTTTAGGTATCGTGTTTTTGGGAGAAAAGGTGACATTTTATAAAGTTGTTGCGGCTTTTCTAATTACCTCAGGAATAGTTCTTTTAAAGTATTAGACATATCTTAAAGAACGCACACTTTGGATATTTCCATATTCTGGCGTGTGTAGCCTTATAGACTCATAGCCTTCGCGAACTAGATAAAAAATGCAGCCTACTACCTTAATGGGGTAGTGGGCTGCTACTGTTTTTAAAGACTTCTTTGGAAAATGCCCCACGTCATGATATATAAATACTCAGTTTTATAAGTGGATAACAAGATAGAGTTGCCATTTCTAAAATATGATTTATTGTAATGATTGTAAATTGCAAGTGCTATAAATTTGCAATCAAAAAAGAAAAGTAGTAAAATATACTTAACCCGGTTATATATTTACGCGGTAATGCAATCTGCTTTAAGATAGCTGCTTTGAAAGGTGATTTTATGGATAAGAAAAATGATGAAGAATATATACATGTAATTGGAGCTAGAGAAAAAAATCTTAAAAATATTGATGTGAAAATCCCAAAGAAAAAAATAACTGTCTTTACCGGTGTTTCAGGCTCAGGAAAATCATCTTTAGTATTCGATACAATAGCAGCAGAATCACAACGACAGCTAAATGAAACGTATTCAAGTTTTATTCGCCATCGCTTGCCGCACTATGGACAGCCAAATGTGGACGCTATTGAAAATTTATCTGTTGCAATTATTATTGATCAAAAACGAATCGGAGGAAATGCAAGGTCAACCGTTGGAACGATTACAGACATATATTCGTTGCTAAGATTATTGTTTTCGCGTATAGGGGAACCCTTTGTTGGTTATTCTGATGTTTTCTCATTTAATAACATTTCGGGAATGTGCCCGAAATGTGAAGGATTAGGAAAAATTGATACGATAAGTATTGAACGGTTGCTGGATAAAAATAAGTCTCTCAATGAGGGATCCATTTTATTTCCTACCTTTGAGCCGGGAGGATGGAGATTAAAAAGATATATCCATTCAGGGTTTTTTGATAATGATAAGAAAATACAAGACTTTACTGAGGAAGAATTAGAGTTGCTTTTATACAAATCAGATATTAAAGTAACCACCCTTGATCCAGAATGGCCGAAGACTTCACTTTATGAAGGCCTTATACCGAGAATTACAAGAAGCTTTCTGAAAAAAGAGGAAGGAGAATCGACCAAATATAAAAAAGAAGTAGCTAGGATTGTTGGTAAAGAAAAATGTCCTATTTGCGGTGGTGCTCGATTAAATCAAACCGTTTTTCAGTGCAGAATAAACAATAAAAATATAGCAGATTGCGTTGAAATGCAAATTACTGATTTGGTAGATTTCATCCGTACCATTAATATTCCCAAATCAGTAACCATAGTCATGGCTATAACCAATCGGCTAGAACACCTAGTTTCGATTGGTTTAGGCTATTTGAGTTTAAATCGTGAAACCTCAACTCTTTCGGGCGGTGAATCACAACGAATAAAAATGGTTCGACAGTTAGGAAGCAGTTTAACAGATATTACTTATATTTTTGATGAACCAAGTATTGGGTTACATCCTCACGATGTAAATAAAATTAATGCTCTATTAAAACTTTTATGTGATAAAGGGAATACCGTATTGATAGTCGAGCATGATCCGGACATTATTAAAATTGCAGACTATATTATTGATATGGGGCCTAAAGCTGGTACAAATGGTGGCAAAATTATATATCAAGGCGCTTTAAATGGCTTGGCGCAAATAGACACACTTACAGGTAAATATTTATGCAATCAAACAAATTTAAAAAAGAAAATAAGAAACGCAGTTGAATGGTTATCACTAAAAAATGCGCATTTGCATAACCTTAAAAATGTTGATGTGAATATTCCTAAAGGTGTTATGACGGTAGTAACTGGGGTTGCAGGTTCAGGGAAAAGTACGCTAATCAATCAGGTGTTACCCCAATTTTACCCTGATACAATTTTTATCGATCAGAAGCCAATCAAAACCTCAAAGCGTTCTAATATCGCTACTTTTACAGAAATATTTGATATAATAAGAGAACTATTTTCAAAAAAAAATGGTGTAAAGCCTGCTTTATTCAGCTTCAATTCACAAGGAGCCTGCCCAAACTGTAAGGGGTTGGGAGTAATATATACAGATTTGGCATTCATGGATACGGTGGTAAATGTATGTGAGGTTTGCCAAGGCAATAGATTTATAGATGAAGTATTAAGTTACAAATTACGTGGCAAAAGCATAAGCGATGTTTTAAACATGACAGTTGAAGAAGCCTTAGACTTTTTCTATGAAAAAGAAATAGCAGCAACCTTAAAAAGGCTGGCAGATGTAGGAATAAATTATATTAAACTCGGACAATCATTAAATACTTTATCTGGCGGAGAATTACAAAGAGTGAAGCTTGCTGTTGAACTGGAAAGCAAAGGGAATATCTATGTGCTGGACGAGCCGACAACTGGACTTCATATGTCAGACATATCAAAGCTTCTTAAGATTTTAGATCACCTTGTTGAAAAAGGCAGTACAGTAATTGTGATAGAACATAATTTAAATGTTATTAGTCAAGCGGATTGGGTTATTGATTTAGGACCTTTTGCAGGACAAAATGGCGGTAATGTAATTTTTGAAGGATCATCAAAGGATTTATTAAATTGTAATTACTCCATTACAGGACAATATTTAAAAAAATATATTAAGTAAGGAGACTATTTTGGCAAAAAAGGAATTAGAAGATTACTATATCCCTTTTCAATGTATGATTATCAGTAATATTAATCGCTTTAATATTCAGGGAGTGACAACAGCACAGTATAATGTATTGGACATTTTAGATAAGCAAGGCTCTAAAACCACTAAGAAGTTAGCAGAGATTCGTGGGATTTCCCAAGCTGGAATGTCTAAACTAATAAAAAGGCTTTTAGAGAAAAACTATATCATACAAAAACGACAGGAGACTGACCGGAGAGCTTATGATATCCTCATTACTCCCGATGGTAAAGATTTTCTTGTAAGATCAGAGAAGTTCAGAAATAAAATCATGAATTTAATTGAGAATACGTTGACAGAAAAAGAGCTGAATTGTTTTATACAGTTATGCAAAAAAATTACCGATTCGTATGTAGAGGACTAGTTGTATGAGTTGAAGGGCTTTAATTGTCTTCTTGAACCATAATCACGACATCCACAGTCAACATAAGCATTAGCCATCCTGCGGCAAAACGCACCGACAAAGATATCTGTTTTAATAAATATTGATTATATAATAATAAAAATGATATAATTGCGTTCAACAATGACACTTATCCTAGTAGATAGTTTTGTTTTGTAAGTTGAACTCAATTATACCAAAAAAGGGATCATTATTTTTTTTGTAAAAAAACTCTGCAACCTTTGATATATAAAGAAAAATCTAAAAAACAGTGTAAAAATTTTTAAACTAACGGATTAATTAGAGGAGGATACATTATGAAAATTTCAAAGAAAGATGCATTGATATGGTTTGAATTTTTTTCAATATTGCCTGAGGAAGAGGAACTTATGATAAAACAACAAGAAATCATTTACGCTACTTTTGCGCAACTTGAGGCAGCGATTGATCATAGAAATAATACGTTAATGTCGGAAATTAGAAGTTTAAAAACTTTGGAGAATAGAACTTTTTTTGTGGGAAATGAAAACAAATTCCCAAAAGGCTGTCGTTCTTGTTTGTTAGGCACTGGACTCAGTGCAATTAGGAAAACGAACAAATGTAACATAGAGTGCAAGTTCTGTTATAATTATGGAGAACTAGAAGATATTCCTCCAGTTGGCGAAGGTATGTGGGAAATAGGAGGAACAAAATTTTATGAGAAGGATATTGATTTACTTCTTTCCATCCACCAGAAACCCACTGGCATTTCCTACGTTTATTTGGAGCCGTTCATGGAAATAGAAAAATACTATTCGGTGATAAAGAAATTTAGTGATGCTCAGATTCATCAACATCTATATACAAATGGTACTTTAGCTACGGAAGAGACCTTGAAAGCATTAGGTGAAGCCGGTCTTAATGAGATACGTTTCAACTTGGGTGCTGCCAGATGTTCAGACAAAGTTATTGAAAATATAGGAATAGCGAAAAAATATATTGAAAATGTAGGCATTGAAACTCCAATGACTCCTGAGTTTTTTGAAGCTTTTTTTAAGAAAAAGCAAGCAATCTTAGAGACAAAACTCGATTTTATCAACTGTGCAGAATTACATTTAAATGAGAATAACATAGACAATTATTATGGGGAAAATATGTATATTTCCAGACATGGCTATATATCTCCAATTTGGAGTAGAGAATTAACTATGAAATTCATGAAAATAGCCGAAGAAGATAAATGGGATTTAGTAGTACATGATTGCTCAAACAATACAAAATTTGCTAGAGATTTAAATTTGAGCAGCAAAGAGGGTAAGTGGTTCGGAGCCAGTAATTATGCCGGTGAGTTTTCCAGGATTCCATACGAAGTATTTTTACCAATACTGCGTGATGACAATTTCAAATTTTTAAGTGAAGAAGAATTGCCTGACGGCTATAAACCAGGAGAGATGATTTTTTAGAGAGTGTTGACAAAACTTGTAAACAGTGTTTTAAAGTGACCTTGGTGTCATGTCCATAAAAGTAACATTTTTATACTTATAATGTGAAGATATAGAAGGATTTAGCCTTTATAAAGAGAAGCTACCCATAAGAACTTAGCTATTATGGGTAGCTTCTCTTCTAGTTGGCATACTGATAAATAAAGATAATTTAGAACGATCCGTTTTTAATTGTCTTTATTTTACAGGTGAGTCAAAAGTGGAGATCATGCAAGATGATAAGGTCAACAATCCATTCCGTAGCTGGGATGGATTCTTTTTTTTGTGGAATAGAGTGGCGCATACCCGTTTTTCCAGAATGGGAGAGGTTTTTTTTATGGAATAAAATGAATTATCAGGTGTGAAATTAATAGCTTGATTATTTTTCCAATTATTACTATAATAGTATTGTTAACCAAAAAGAATTTTAAGGTTAACAATACTGCATAAAGGAGTGTCTAGATGTCAGTTCTTTTCATTCATGGTTGGGCAACTAATAAAGCCATTTGGCCGCAAAGCTTTACAGGGAAGAAAAAGCATATCTATGATTGTGCAAACTACCCTGATTATCAACACTTGACAAAAACTTTTTTGGAGATATGCAAGCAGGAAGAGGAAAAAATTACACTGGTGGGATGGTCTTTAGGAGGAATGTTAGCGTTGCAATTAGCAACTGAGTATACCGCGAAAATTGCGCAGCTGATTCTTCTATCAACTACACCGCGATTTACTTTGTGCCAGAATTATGAGGGGGGATTACCTGGAAGTGTAGTAAAAAACTTAAGCCGTAAGCTTGCTCGTAATTCGTGGGAGACGCAAATGGAATTTTATCATTTAATGTTTTCCCCAATGGAAAAAGAATGGCACCAAAAATTTATTACTTACATAGCGCCTCATTTTTCTAACATTAATGTTAGTAGTTTGCAAGCAGGGCTTACTTATTTAATGGAACAAGATTTACGGCAGGAACTGGCGAAAGTTAATCTTCCCTGTCTCATTATCCATGGTATGGAAGATAAGATTTGCCCCCCAAGTGCTGCTCAATACTTGTTGCAGCATTTACCGCAGGCCGAGCTAAGATTGCTGCATGGCACAGGGCATGTTCCCTTTATAACGCAAGAAAAGTATGTAAAAGATCTAGTAATGGAGGGGGTATCATGATTAGCAAAACCCAGGTAAGCTGTCATTTTGGCAGAAGGTCTCAAGCTTATGATGAATATGCAGTTGTACAAAAAAGCATGGGATATTCTTTATTGGAATTGGTTAAAGAAGCCGGGGTATTTCAGAATATCCTAGAAATTGGCTGCGGTACAGGATTTTTGACAACGCTTCTAGCACAAAGGTATCCTATGGCGAAAATTACCGCGAGCGATATTTCGTCAGAAATGTTAACTGTGGCTACTAAAAACTTATCTCAATATGAGAATGTAAGTTTTGCGCTGGAAGATGGAGAAAATCTGAAGTTGTCTGAGAAGTTTGATTTGATTGTTTCTAATGCTGCGTTTCAGTGGTTTAATGATTATCAGCAGGCTTTTACGCAAATGGAGCGTCATTTATTACCTGGAGGGTGTCTTATCTATGCTACTTTTGGTGAACAAACTTTTTATGAATTAAATCAGTCCTTTCAAGCTGCGCATAGGTCTTTAGAAATTAAAAGGGTGCACCATGGTCCTGAGTTTATTTCTATGAGAAAATTAACTGATATTACTTGTGGTCTAGGGCTTTCAGTTCACCTTGAGGAGGAAAATATAACAGAAAAGTTCAAAGGTGTTCGGGAGTTTTTGACGTCAGTAAAAAAAAAGGAGCTAACAATTCTTCTAAAGGGGAGAATATATTAATTCATCGACGGCTTATGTTATCGATGATGGATTTTTATAAAAATACATTTGAGCAGTTTGGGCAAATACCTGCTACATATCATATTATTTATGGCAGCCATAAAAAAAAATAGAGCACTTTTTGGGGGCAATACTTGCGTTATGATTTGGTAGACACCTTTAGCAAAAAGGTTATTCAGAAATAACCATTCAGTGGCATGTTATAGAAGAGAAATGAAAGAGTCTAAGGCAGATGGCTAGTGGACTCATGTATGATGCTGTTACCGGATGAATACTAATACTAAATAAGGAATAAGTATTGAACCTTTGTCAATCATTTGACGGAGGTTCTTTGGTGTAAAAAGATATAAGAGCCTTTACCTACTAGTACTAATTTAAGGAAATTTAAAGCAATTATATTTTTACTTTCATCATTAAGAACTCACTTATTTCGGGTTTAAATAGATCTGGTATAATAGCCATTTCCTGATAACCGAGTTCGGTATATAGTTTTTTGGCGCGTGTATTAAAATCGCTAACTAATAGGAATAATTTAGAACTTTGCTTGAACCCTAGTTCTTCGAAATGGGATATTAACTTCCTTCCGATGCCTTGACCACGATATTTATTGCTTACAGCAATACTTCGTACATATGGAAAATTTGAAAAGACGCCATCTAAGTCAATCCAGATATAACCTAAGAACTGACCATTCATATCAGTAGCAATATAAATTTCCTCATCATTTATACCCTTAGTAAAAAGTATAGAAGATTGTTCATTATTTGTAGCATATCGATTTCCTAACTCTGAATCCATAATCGCGTTTTTACATTCATTTATATGACTTAGAGTGGCTGGAACTATTATGATTTTCATATCATCAATCCCTTCCTATAATGATATTTTAAAAATTAGTTTTAAAGAAGAAATGTCTATTCATGAAATTTTATTGGACACATAATCTAGTTGATTTCTTTTGAAAAAAGTTCTGTTTCAATCCCAGAGTCATCGGTTCTTTTATCTATAAAAAGCCAACCTAGTTTTTTATAATATTCTGCTGCATGCTCAGTTCTTAAATATAATTTTTTATAGCCCATGTTTAGAGCTACATTTGTTATCTCGTTAATCAATCCTTTACCTATACCAGTTCCTCTATGTTGCTTGTCAACAATAAGTGAAGCAAGCCATGGTTTTACTTTCATTCCTTTAAAGTCATTTTCAAATAGCGATACAGTACCAATGCACTGATCTCCTTCTTTAGCAATAATAGTTATAGGAAATTCTAATTTTTTGTGACTATAAAGTTTCTGAACTACATTTTCTAATGATATGCCAGGCTTAAAGTTTTCTACAAATTCTTTGTGTAGCCAAGTAGCTATTAAAGGTATATATTTTTGGTCTTCAACTAGATATTCAAATTTCAAATTAACTCCCCCATTTAAAAGTTATCTTTGACTAACATTATAACCTTATTTTGGGAAATAAGTGATACACAAATAAATATATATAAATGCGCTAGAGCCGTTTACGCAGGGTGAGCAAGAGGATATCATTGTTTGTAGATCGAAAAATATAATTTCTTTAGTGAAGAAAAATTTTCTGAAAGAGGTGTACCTAATAGAGCAAATATCAAAAAATAAGGGATGCTTTTAAATTACCAAGGTTAATATAAAAAAATGTTGTATGAAGTCGATCATAGATATGTGGTTGTAGTTTGACAATTTTCAGCTATTAAATGTTATTTTTCTGAAAAGATAACGTAATAAATCCACCTAATTTACACTTGTAAAACTAGGTGGATTTTATATTTCAATATATAGGAAGAATAAATATATTGGCATGGAACAGACAATAGAGCCTTGATGGGCTTGGAACTTGTAAACAGTGTTTTAATGACATTGGGGGCATGTCCTTAAAAGTAACATTTTGTTGTCAGTGTTGACTATAATTTATATTTTTGATACAGTATTCAGAACAAATGTTCTTATATGTATGTAAAGCCATGCTAGAAGGAGGAAGTTTATGGATCTTAATTATGAGCAGTTGGAACAAGAAATCTTGGATGTATTAGGGAGCAATAAGTACTGGGTATTGGCAACCTCAGCAGATAACCGGGTAACAGCGCGCTCTATGAGCATAGTGAATGATGGATTAAATGTTTATTTTCAGACAGAAACGTTGTTGGATAAGTATAAACAGATCTTATAAATCCCAATATAGCGATGTGTTTCCATAACGCCGTGTCGGGATTATGTATATGTAGATGAGCATAGAGCAGTCAGAGAATATTATCATGGGGAGCAGTATGATAATTGATAATATGGACATAATGAAACGAAAAAATACAATAAGAGTGGAGTGGTCGTTATGGGCGGCAATTCAATGAGTAAAAACACTATATTTATGTATATTCTCAATACAATGGCGGATTGGGAGTGGGGCTATATAACCGCTGAATTGAAAACAGGACGGTTTTTTAAAAAAGGGATACCAGGATTTACGATTAAAACTGTCAGTTTAAGTAAGGAACCGATTACAACCATGGGAGGGTTGCGAATCATACCGGATTGAAGTATAGATGAAATTAATACTCAGGATTGTGCTCTGCTACTACTACCTGGCGGTGAAACGTGGATGGATTCATGTCATGCTTTGATATTAGGAAAGGCAAAAGATTGTTTAGATAAAGGTATTCCAGTAGCCGCCATCTGTGGTGCTACTATGGCACTTGCATCAGCCGGAATTTTAGATACATATCGGCACACTAGTAATGATTTTGCATATCTCAAGAAGGAATGTCCAAATTATCATGGGGAAGAGAACTTTCAATTTCAAAGTGCAGTTACCGATGGTGATCTCATTACTGCAAGTGGTACAGCGCCGATAGAGCTAGCGTATCAAGTTTTTAAGCGACTTGATGTATTTTCAGATGAGACCTTAGATTGTTGGTATCAGCTTCATAAAATACAAGATACCCAGTATTTTTATAAACTAATGCAATCTCTTGGATAGGAATTTTAGAGAGTTATCAATACGTCGCCAAGTATTTTGCATAATTGGCGTAAGTCACTTACGTTCCTGAAAAAAATCCTGCAAAGCTTTGGCTTTGCAGGATTATATTTTAATTAAGATAATGTACGATATCGGATTTTTAGTTTCCATGTTGTAGCAGCCTAAGTCTTACTGTAAGAGCTGATTTTCCACAGTACTTTTTGCTTGCAATCCCAAAGAAAAGTAATATAATTAGAAATAGGTGGAAATTAAAAAGTCGCCGTGTCCTAAGAGTGTTAGAGCACTCTCAGGCACGAGCAGGTGGCATAAGCACCTACACGTAACAGTTACCTGTCTACGACGACAATTTATTATACCGTGAACGTTCCTTTAAAACAAGGGATGGTATGTTCGGGATAGTAAGATTGTAGTTCTGGCAGAAGCTGAGCGTCTGCATGCAATCAAGACGAAGCAAAGCGCATGTGTAGGTTTAAAAAACCTCGCATGGGCTTTTTAATTTCTCCCATTAAGTAGCTGTGTGTTGGTTTCTTCTATTCCTATATGTAGCTAGAGGAATAGAAGAAGCTCCATGCAGTATGAATATGGGGGGATATAAATTGATGTCAGTAATAGCGAAGCGAAAGAGGAAAAGCCGGCGCTGTCAAAGAAAATTGACAGATAGAATGAAGGAGATTCTGCCCCCAGATCAAAAGGGGCAAGAAGAAATCACTGTACCTATTAAAAGTATGCTTACCGGACGATGGATGGATAAAGGGGATGCCCTGCGTGATTGGCAGGAATTTATTCTGATGCGTCAGGATAAAGCAGAGGAGAAGTTGCAATTTAGTAACTTCTCAAGTGAATATACAAGGCTAATGGAGCAAGTCGATCTACTATTAGAAGGGCAGGCGGGGGAAGTGAGTGAAGCCGTTACTCTAATGATGGTAACGGCTACCTACATGCACTATAACAAGGGCTTCTTTGATGGTATGAAGATTGGCATGGTTATGGGGAACTTATAGGCAGATATGCTACAGAGATTCTCAAATTAGCGTTGAAGTATTGTAAACAATTGGACTGAGAAAAAGTCATGCTTGCTATAAAGACGAGGCTTCGAGAAAAACTATTATAAATTGGTCAGCGTACTTCTCGGAGAGGAAACGCTTGTTGCCGTCAATTAACATTTTTTCCGCAACCTCAGCTGAGATGGAGGGTGCCGGATGAGGACGCTAGGACGGGAGTAATGAGAGATATAGTGATGAGAAGAGTAAATAGGATAGGTATGGTTTATGCATAGTTTCGATAGTTTATTTGGTAATATTTTGTAATTCGATATTGCTTCGACAATTAACTAGGGCATTCCTGCCACCAAGCGGCAATGTTCAACATAGTACATTGATTTAATTTTGTATGCTATAATGTTGTAAAATGCAGGAAAGGAGGAATAAGAAGTGGACATACACTCGATTATGTCTTTTCTGGGTATTTCTATATTACTTACCCTAATGCCAGGACCAGATAATCTTTGCGTTCTAACTCAAAGTATTTCAAAAGGCAAAAACGCAGGTATGGCTTTGCTACTTGGACTGTGTACAGGTATTATTGTTCATATTACGGCTGCCACCGTTGGAATATCAGCAATAATTTATCAATCGTCGCTGGCATTTACACTGATAAAATATGCTGGAGCCGCATACCTATTATTTTTGGCATATAAAACATTTCGCGAAGGTGATTTAGACCTCAATGACAATACAGAGAGGAGCGTCATAGAGGTTAGTTTTAAATCGATATATAGAAGAGGAATAATTATGAACCTCTTAAATCCAAAAGTCTCATTATTCTTTCTAGCTTTTTTACCACAGTTTGTTGATAATTCGACAAGCGATGTTACCGAACAAATGCTTATTTACGGTTTTTTATTTTTTCTTCAAACTTTACTAATCTTTAGTCTAATGAATATTTTTGCAGGGCAACTAGGGGCGTATCTCCGCAAAAATCCAGTAATATCTAAAAAGATTAGCCATTTACAAGGAACCTTATTTGCGTTTATCGGAGTGAAAATCGCGTTTAGTGAAAAATAGTAAAATTATTATAAGAACAGCACTCCTCATCAAACAGCAGCTGCCATGCAAACTCATTTGCCTCACGTTCAAAGCGCCCAGGACAGAAGAAGGTATGTTTAATCATAAAGTAGTAGCCCCCAGCCTTTGTGGAGAAGGACATGCCCTTGGTGCCATGTCCATAAAAGTAACATTTTTATTTGCGATAGTTTGAGGAAAATGACGTAAAATCCTGCATTACTTGTAATAGGTGATGCAGGATTTTTATTTCTGCAGCAGAAGCTAACTAAAACGATTATCGATTAACAGAAGGAGCTTATTTTGAGGTGAATTGAATTTTGGTAAAAGATAAAGGTTTATAAGTTTCTATAATATTGCTTTGAAGTACATTCTTCAAAGACTTTTCTTGTTTGATAAAGAAGTGGATTGTAATTTATGTTATAAATCTCTTTTTAGTAATTATTATTCTTTAGGGGTGAACACATTGAAAGTAAGAGGAGATTACACTTGTCCATTAGAACTGACACATGACATTACCAAGGGCAAATGGAAGCCGATTATATTATGGCAGCTAAGGCTTGGTAATACATCACTTGCAAGCCTTGAAAAAAACATACAAGGTATTAATCAAAAAATGCTTATAGAACATATAAAAGAACTTTTGGATTGTGGCATGATAAATAAAAATGTTTTTGAAGGTTACCCTCTAAAGGTTGAATATTTTTTAACACAACGTGGAGAGAAGATGATTGAAGCCATCACCATTATGCAACATATAGGGATTGAGCTTATGCGGGAAAATGGAATGGAAGATGTGTTAAAGGCGAAAGGATTTATTGATTAATTAAGCGTAAGAATACCCACAAAAAAGTGTGTAATTTACTACCTATCTGTTAAATGTTACCATGAGTAATAAATGGCAAAGCAGTAAAATTCACAAGGAGGGTATTAAGATGAAAGATGTAGAGAATACGGTAGGTAACTTAATTGATAAAGTAGATGTTTCTTTTATAGGCTCTATAGATAGTGAAGGATTTCCAAATATGAAAGCTATGCTACCGCCAAGAAAAAGAGAAGGAATAAGGGATATTTATTTTACTACAAACACTTCGTCTATGAGAGTAAGGCAGTATAAAGAATGCCCAAACGTAAGTGTATATTTTTGTGATAAACGCTTTTTCAGAGGGGTGATGTTAAAGGGAACGATAGAAGTACTTGAAGATAGTGATTCTAAAAAAATGATTTGGCGTGAGGGAGATACAATGTATTATCCTTTAGGTGTATCAGACCCTGATTATTGCGTTTTAAAATTCACAGCACAAAAGGGAAGATTTTATAGTAATTTTAAATCAGAAAATTTTGAAGTTAATTAAATGACTATTAAAAAAACGGAGGGTGTGTAAGGATCTTGTTTTCCATGGCATGTAATGGAATAAGAAATGACATGTCATGGAACAGACAATAGAGCCTTATAGGGCTTGGTTTTACTGGCTTTTCATTTGATTTTGAAGCATTCATTGCAAAGTATAAATCACTAGCAATCTCTCCCTACACGGAAGGCTATATAGAATATACATCCAGTGTTCTATTTACCGCGTATGATATAATTAGTGAAATTTTGGTAGATGGTAGATGGTAGATGAATTTTAATAACTTTATATAGTCTTATTTCAAGATGTTTCGTTCAATTTATAATTTGTGTAGTTGAGATTTTGACATAAATTTTTTAAGGAGATAAGAGAAATGGGTTCTGTAATTAAAATAGGTATAATTGGCGATTATGATGGACGTCCATCGCATATAGCAACCGATGAAGCTATAAAACATTGTGCTGTCAAATTTGGATTAACTCTTAAATCAAAATGGTTGTCTACGAAGTCTTTGGAAGGAGGAGTAGAACAAAAATTAAATAGTTTTGATGGATTATGGTGTGCACCAGGAAGCCCTTATAAAAGTATGCTTGGTGCTATTAATGCTATTAGATTTGCAAGAGAAAACAATTATCCTTTTATCGGGACTTGTGGCGGTTTTCAGCACGCAGTCATCGAATATGCTAGGAATGTATTGCAAATTAAAGCTATACAAGATGTTGAATTTGACCCTTATTCGCCCAATATGTTCATTAATGCCCTATCGTGTTCTCTCATAGGACAAACACGGCATATCTTTATCGCTAAAAACTCTAAAATATACGATATCTATGGTACTACAGAAATTGAAGAAAAATATAATTGCAATTTTGGATTGAACAAAGAATTTCAAGCCAAACTCGACCAAAATGGTTTCAAGGTTATAGGTACTGATGGGGAAGGTGAAGCTCGTATCATGGTTCTAGAACAAAATAATTTCTTTGTTGCAACATTATTCCAACCGCAATTAAGTTCTACATATGAAATTCCGCATCCTCTTATTATGGCATATTTATCTTATGTAAAAAACTGAAAAATTTAAATCGTTATTATGAATAATGCACTAATTAGAAAATGAAGTAGTAACGCGGATGCATTTCCGACTCAGCTTAAGGCAGTCATAGACAAAACTTATTCATTTATAATTGGAGAGAAGAAGCTAAATATAAAGGAAAGTATGCTTCTGGTTTGTGGAGAAGAGGATGATGAATCTGTATTTAGCGGTATTATTAGCACATATAAACAGATTGCCTATTATCAAAAATGGTCAGATAGAGGTTATTTGGTTGTTCCAGGTGTTAACAGTAAAGGAGATATAGTATCTACTAGAGCTCTTGTCCTTGCAGAAGAGATGGGCAATAATATTTAGTAGTTAAAGGAGGTAGTTATGACAGAGAAAAGCACAAAAGATTATTTGTATGATGTGTAAAAAAGATATCTGGAGTAATCGCAGCGGTAAATTACTGAATTTACTGAATAAAAAGGCATTAACACTTTTTATTTTAGCATATGAGTGCTAAAAAACTATTTTGAAAGGAAATGATTAAAATGAAACTTATAACTGTAAATGAAGAGAAATGTATTAAATGCGAACTTTGTATTAAAGAATGTCCAGTATATGTTCTAAAAATGGGAGAAAAGGGACCAGAAGAAATAGCAAACACCACTTGTATTGCCTGCGGACATTGTGTTGCTATATGCCCTAATGCCGCTATAGATAATAAAAAAACACCTTTAATACAACAAGTTGATACAAAAGATTTTCCTAAGTTAAATGCACAGCAGGTAGAGCATTTTTTAAGGTCGCGTCGTTCCATAAGAAATTATAAAGACGAGTCAGTATCTAGAGAGAAATTAACAAAATTAATTGATATTGCAAGGCTAGCTCCTACTGCAGAAAATAGTCAAGGTATATCCTTTGTGGTAGTTGAAAATAAACAATTAATTGAAAAAGCTACTGAAATTTCTATTCAGATGATGGAAAATTCCCCATTAAGGTATCTAGTAGAAGAAGATATCAGAAGTTACAGGGAAGATGGAGTTGATTCAATTTTCCGCGGTGCTCCTAACTTAATCATAACTATTGCAGATAAAGATCTTCGAAGTGCCAGAGATAACTCTGTTTCATATTTGACTTATCTAGAATTATATGCTCCTTCACTAGGACTTGGATCCTGTTGGGCTGGAATTTTTGAGTTTTGTGCATTTATTGAGAATTCACCGATGCTTAAATTATTCAATATTCCAGAAGGAAAAAAGATAACAGCTGCGGTTATGGTTGGATATCCTAAGTATAGTTATAAGCGATTAGTAGATAGAAATCCATTAGATGTTACATTTTTAAGTTAATGCATGTTTCGTTATCGACAGATTGCTAAAAAAATTGCTTACTACCGTATGAAACGAGGACTGTCTCAGGATGAACTAGCTGATAAGATTGCAATTAGCAAAAGTTATCTTAGTAAAATTGAAGCACCTAATTCTACTAAGGCGTACTCACTGATGTTCTTTTTGCTATTGCTGATGGTTTAGAGGTTGATGTACTTCATTGTGATATTCACAGTCGGTAAAGAGGTTGTTACCGGATGAATATTAAATAAGGAACCAGTATTGAACCTTTGTCAATGGATTGACGGAGGTTATTTTTTTCTATAAAAATGCGCTAGAGCCATTTACGCAGGGTGAGTAAGAGGATACGATTAATATAGGGAAGTTTACATAATGTTAGAAGGTGATAGTGTGAAACAGAAAGTAAAGCCAGTCACTCCTAGATGTGGTATATGCAAAAAGCTTTATTCTTCTCAGGATGATGATTGTTCTGGCTTATGCTTTAGGCCAACAAGTAGTGAATCACTTTTAATGGTAAAACGTCAATTAAAGCGAACAATTGTGTTGGAATGGGGATAAGGATGAATAACCCTGCTCTGGCGTATAAATTAGAGGGATGCAATTTTAGGGGTGAAGTCCTTTTTTTAGTCATTAGGACTCTTGATTTATATTGGGTTATGAATATGAAATTTACTCTACTATGTTGTATAATTAAATACAGACACAATAGTAGAAAATTGTGAGCGATAAATAGGAATTTGTAGAGCAGATTATTTATATTAGGAGGTATTAGCGTTATGGATGATGAATTGAAAATCAAAATGTACTCATTTACGGTGGATTGCAAAGAACCGCATGAATTAGCAAAATTTTATGCGGCGTTGCTCAAGTGGGAAATAATGTTTATCGATGAAGAATGGGCATGTGTATACGCTCCAGGAACCAATCAGGGAACATATCCTTGTATATTGTTTCAACGGAATCCTGAGTATAAACCGCCTGTGTGGCCAGAAGAGCCTGAAGCTCAACAGCAAATGGCACATATAGACTTCGCCGTTAATGATTTAGAAAAAGCAGTTCAATATGCAATCCATTGTGGAGCAACAATCGCAGATGAGCAATTTTCTAATAATTGGAGAGTTATGCTTGACCCCGTCGGACACCCTTTTTGCTTATGTCAAATGAAATCAATTATCGAGAGTGCCCATTTTGCGTTGTTATAGAAAATCACGAAATTGAGAGGAAATTCACGATATTCCTGTAAATACGGGTTTGATGGATGTCTTACCTATATTGTTACTACAACATAATCAACACTATTAAACCCCTCGCCAATTTTCATTATAAGCGAATAGATTCAATAAACAATCTTCATTAAATGTAAATTAATGGAATTAATCTTGGCTTCCATTAAAATTGTCACATTATCTAAACATAGCCAATAGTTTAAATGGCATTAAAAGAGGGATATAGTTACGTATGTGGAATAATAAGTAATATAATAAATGAATTATTGGTTTTTGGGGGGATTATATTGACGGTAGAAGAAATGAAAGAATATCGACTGCAATATAATAAAGTGATGGTTGAAGCAGATTCTTTCTTTGCTGAATTTGGTAAGCTGGATGATAAAGTGTATGCAGATGGAGCAATTAGTAAGAAGCATAAAGAACTTATGGGTTTGGCCATTTCACTTGCAACTAGATGTAATGAATGTATTTTATACCATTTAGAAGGTTGTTTAAATGCAAAAGCAAATTTCAGCGAAATTGTTGAAGCTATTAAAATTGGTGTAATTGCTGGAGGTTCTATTACTTATCCGAACGCTAGATTTGCTTTTGATAAATTACAAGAATTAATGGCATAACTAAATAGAGAAAATAACCAAAGTATCAGGGATATTACTGATACTTTTTTTGTACATAATAAATAAGAATATGTTATGTAATGGAACTGAAAAATAGGGGTGATTTTGTGGACAAAAGCTCAAATCGGTTAATAAATGAGAAGAGTCCTTATCTGCTCCAACACGCCTACAATCCAGTAGATTGGCACCCTTGGGGCGATGAAGCGTTTGAAAAGGCAAAGCGAGAAGATAAGCCAGTATTCTTCAGTAGTGGATATTCGTGCTGCCATTGATGGCATGTTCGTAATCGACACCGAGTAGTGAATGCCTTCTTATTGACGATAAGTAGTTTGGGTGCTGGATTATACTCAATAATATAATCGCTAATGCACCAGAAAATATAGCACTAAATATGACATTGCATTGTCGTATTTAGTGCTATAATTAATTTGGGTGATAACATGAAAATGAATCGATTATTTGAGATAGTAACTATTTTGCTTAATAAAGGGACGGCTACTGCCCAAGAATTAGCTGATCGTTTTAGCGTCTCGACTCGGACAATCTATCGAGATATTGATGTGCTTTCGTCGGCTGGTGTGCCTGTATATATGAACAAGGGCAAAGGTGGTGGCATTCATTTGCTGGAGAACTATGCAATAAATAGAACGCTTATCTCTGAGCAGGAAAGTGAAAGTTTGCTAATGGCGATTAAAACTTTGCAGGTAATAAACTATCCAGAATTGGATAGAATATTGGAAAAACTAGGAGCATTATTTAAAAATATACCTAATCATGATTGGGTGGAAGTCGACTTTTCTCCATGGGGAAGTGCCTCGAACGAAAAAAACAAGTTTGATAACATTAAACAGGCCATGTTGCGGCGAAATGTCATTCGCTTTGACTATATAAATGGAGAAGGACAGAAAAGCAATCGACTGGTAGAGCCACAAAAACTTATTTTCAAAAGTAATGCCTGGTATTTAGCGTCCTACTGTCGGCAGCGGCAAGTGCAGAGGACTTTTAAGATATCACGTCTGAAAAATTTGGAAGTAATGGCTGAAACGTTTGAACGCAAAAGTTCGTCTAAAGAGAAAACTAAAGAGAAAACTAAAGAGACAAATGAGTCTTCGCAGCCGCTAATTTCATTAAACCTCCGCTTTCAGACGAAGGTTCTAAACCGTATCTATGAATATTTTGATGATTCACTTCTCTGCCAGAATGAGGATGGAAGTATAACACTGGTGGCGCTGCTTCCAGAGGGAGAATGGCTCTATAGCTATATTATGTCATTTGGTAATTTCGTGGAGGTACTAGAACCGGAACATATCAGAAAAACAATCGTCAGACGAATAAGGGAAACATTAAAAATTTATGAAAACTGATTATAATATGACATACTGTTGTCTTATTACCTTGTGTACAATAAAGAAAATGGTTTTGGAACATAATATATGGAGGTAAAATAAGCAAAAAGTATAGCAAACGTAATTATGTGGGGGTGGCACTGATGGATAATCATAAAGTCTTAGTTTATGGAGCAACTGGTTACACTGGTAAACTAATTTGTCTGAGGCTCAAGGAACTTAATATCAATTTTGCTATTGCAGGGAGAGATAAAGCTAAAGTAGCTGAGTTGTCCTCTCGATTAAACGTGCCCAACTTCGTGTTTGAAACCAGTGATTTCGGGGCATGGCAAGAGGCTTTGAGGGGAGGGGTATGCTTAATCAATGCGGCTGGACCTTTTGCCCTTACTGCCGAGAATGCAATGCATGCTTGCCTTCAAAGCAAAGTTCATTATCTGGATATTAGCGCCGAAATGCCAACTTACCAACTCGCTGAATCTCTGGATCAACAAGCGAAGGAAGCTGGGATCATGATGATCTCCGGAGCGGGCCTGTTTGTTGCCTACGACGCCCTAGTTGTCCATACAGCGAAAAGAGTGAAACGTGCTCAGCAGCTTTTCGTCGCATTTAGACATTATGGCGGATTTTCGAAAGGCTCTGTTAAAAGCTCTAAGTACATCGTGGACCTCGGCTTACTGATTCGAGATAATGGAGAGTTGAAACAAATCACCGAAGCTAGCGCAAAGGTTTTTGATTTTGGTGAAGGACCGCAAGAGTGTTTTCCTACCTCGCTAGGAGGGATTATCGTGTCCTATAAATCTACATCAATTCCTAATATAAGAGAATACTTTCAGTTGCAATTACCTGTACTGACGACTAATCCTACAGATATTGAAAATCTTCCAGATGGGCCAACAGCCGAAGAACGTGCTGGGGGAAGAAGTAAATTAGCTGTGGAAGTGATTGGGACCGATGGCGATTCTGCCTATTCAATTGCAGACCTACCTTCAGGGTATACACTAACTTCGTTGTCTGTTGTTGCAGTTGCTTGCCGGATCTTAAATGGAGATTTAATGCCTGGGTATCAAACAGCAGGCTCCGCTTATGGTGAAAATATCATGAGAGATATTCCTGATTCACATATTATTGACCGTTGACCCTAAGCCAAGACTGATCATCATCGATGATCAGCGTTTTTGAAGGCTTTGTCGCTACAGCTCCTGAATCGTTTGTTCCTGACCACGCTGACTTAGCAAGTCCAAGTGAATGGGTTGATGTTCACTAATAAGTCGTCCATTTCAGGCGGCTTCTGTTTTTGAACTTCGTCAACAATTTTTATGAATTGAGCCTATTTTTATATAACAATACTTAATGCGAATAGCAAGTTACCTGGAGTAACGCATGAGGGTATTGAACGCATAAAAATCCACTAGCAGAGAAGAATAACGCAAAAAAGGAACTTTATAGGGTGCAATAACGTTTAATTATGGAGGAGAGATTATATGAGTAAAGAATTTCCAAGACATATTGAAATTGATTTTACTAAGGCCACTGAACGCGCTATGCGTGTGCGCAGGCTTTACCAGCAACTCGAAAAACAATACCATGAGAATGTATGGACAACTGAAGAGGACATGCTTGCTTTTTCTACTGATGTCGGTGTCCTCGGCCGTCTGATTATGGCTTCTGAGGGGCGATGGGCATATAATGGAGATGTGAATTCCGAGCTTAAAGGCAAGCTTGCGGAGTGTCTTTGGTGGATTCTAGTATTATCTGATCGCATTGGAATCGATGTCAACGAGGCTTTCACGTCATTCATAGATAGACTCGACATTGAGCTCGAAAGGAGCGCGACAAAACAATATTAAATTTCCAAACTGGACTGGAAAGCAGTTCAAGGTCAGCTTGTACAACATTATATATGAAATATGTTTTTAGTGCTTTTCCCATCGTGAATCTCCTTATTGTGTACTCGTCAATATCCTGATGGACAGAATTGTGAACAAGTGGGGCGACGATTAGACCAAGATTTCTTTGATGCCCTTTTTGATGGAATTTTATCTAACGTTAGCGCGGCAGTTACTGGAAGTAAGGACGAGGCTGCTATTAAAGATTTACGTGCTATGATAGGACAGAAAATGGATAAGGTTAGCCAGGAGGATAAGGCACTAAACGGGTATACACCAGTTATGAGGACGGTGTATACTCGGCTGATGAATTTGCCCAACGGCGACAAGGTAGAGAGTAGTTATCCTGCGTATAATTTATAAGTGACTGGTGACGGTGCCTGTCATGAAAAGAAACTTCTCATTAGCCTAGGCTGTTCTGAGAAGTTTTTTCCTATCTAGGTGTATAGTGAATCAAAATTTTGATATTGCAGATGCTAGCGTTAATAAACTATAATCATACCAAGTTAATAACATATACAGGGGAGGTGGTCATATGCCAAACAACAAGATACCCAATAGATTAGCTCAGGAAAAGTCTCCATACCTACTGCAACATGCTTATAATCCGGTGAACTGGTACTCGTGGGGGGATGAGGCTTTCCAACAGGCTAAAGCGGAAGATAAACCTATCTTCTTATCTATTGGGTATAGCTGACGTGGTGTCGATTATGCACATGCCATTGGTGCCATGTCCATAAAAGTAACACTTTGATAGTATTAAATTAGATCCATAAAAAGCAAATATAAGCAGGTATGAACCAGTATTATATATGCTGGTTTTTATTGTTGTCAGGGAAAATATGGTATATAATTCGAATTAATGAATCAGAGGTAACACGAAAAAAGCTTTGGGAAGAAGGAAATGATTTATGCAATTAGGAAAAAGCTTTAAAAATATTATAAATAGTTACAAGTGGAGTAATTTTTATAGCCTACTACATTGTATTTTTACAATTTTTCTCAGTGCAGTCTCATATTATTTGTCTACTGAGTATTGGTATTTTTCTTGGATTACACTTTTACTTCTTTGTACATATGCATTGAAAGGATCATTAGTTTCCACATTTCTGACGGGATTCTTTTCATACTTATTTGGATCATGCAATCCTCATGCGGTGCTTCCCCTTGCTGTTTACTGGCCTTTGCTTGTTATTAATGCAACTGCATTTGCAAGTGTACTTGCTATTTTCCGTCATATTGCTGTCAGATGGAGAGGTGGGTATGCAAGCCTTGTTTTTGCGAGCGGTTTAACTGCTTACGAATTCATTGCTTCATTATATTCTCCTCATGGAGCTGTGAATAGCATTGCTTATACACAAGTATCTAACTTATCTTTTATTCAAATTGCATCAATCACAGGTATCTGGGGAATTACTTTTTTGATGGCTCTTCTCCCTTCAAGTATTGCTTTAACTTATCATTATCCTCAAAATCGAAGATTAAGCATAAAAGCGAATCTAATTTCATTAAGTCTACTTTTATTTGTGATTCTATTTGGATTTTACCGCTTGCATACGCCTGTTGAGGGGGCCAATATAAAAATCGGTATTGCTTCTATCTCTACTAATTTAGAACAATACTTAGTCGTGGCAACAAACAGGGATAAACAACAAGTTGCAGACACTATTCAACGATATATTCAAAAGATTGATCTTCTTGCACAGTCAGGGGCCGAAGTTGTCTTGCTGCCAGAAAAGATTATTACTATAGAGACTCATGACGATAATTTTCAGCACCTGAGTAATGCAGCACAAAAGAATAAAGTAAATTTAATTGTAGGAGTAACTAGAAAAGATAAAATGAAACTTTACAATTCCTCCTATGTCTTTTCGCCGTTAGGAGAAGTGCTTTTAGAATATGATAAAAAACATCTGCTATCTGCATTTGAAAGTAGGTATACTCCAGGAACTGATCTTGGAATCATAGATAAATGGGGCATTGGAATTTGTAAAGATATGGATTTTACACAGCCTTCACTGGATTACAGTAGGCAAGGAGTAAATATTGTCTTTGTTCCTGCACTGGATTTCCATGATGATGGTTGGAGCCATGCGCGTGTTGCAATTATGCGGGGAGTTGAAGGAAATTACGCAGTAGCACGAGCTGGGCAGTGGGGATTATTAACCTTAAGTGATAGTAGAGGTCGTATTATAGAAATGGTATCTAGTGATGTAGAGGATGGTGGATCTGTTTTAGTAGGTGAAGTAAGGCTTGGGAAAGGAAACTCAATATATAGCAAATTGGGTGATAGTTTTGCATGGATATGTCTAGGGACTTTTATTATACTATGTTTTTTTCTGTCGCTTAGAAAACCTAATGAACTGCTGACTAAACCTTAGCAGTATGAATGTGGCATGTCACGGAAGGAAAGAAAATTAGTGTAAAGTCAGATAACTTATGGACTCAAAGCCTTATCCAATCAAGATGATTACCATTCCATAACATGTAATAGAAGTGAATTGATATAATGCAAAGGTAGATAAATTAAGGACTCATCGTTTTGTTTTTGTAATGGCATGTCATGGAATAAGAAATGACATGTCAGGGAACAGACAATGGAGCCTTACAGAGCTTGGATTTGCTGTCATTTCAAAATTTGTAAACAGTTTTTGAAATGACAGTGGTGATGTCTATGAAAGTAACAAATTTGTTTATGCCAATCTTTTAACAGTAGCGTAATCCTGCATTACTTATAATAAGTAGAGCAGGATTTCTATTTTAACATAGAACATGTCTCATAATAATTAATGTTATAATGAGATAGTGTATTTCCATGGTTATTCCAATATTGAATTAATAAAATGTTAAACAAGAACCATAAATCATACAAGGCGGTAATTAAATGAGCTTTAATAAATACTCTAAATACATAATTAATCGGTTTGATCTTCTCGATCAGAATTTAAGTAATGAAAAAGATCAAGAAAAATACTATCAGAACTGGATGCAAAAATATTCATTGATATTTAAAGATGATAATAAATTGACTATGGTTGAATGGGAAATAAGACAGTGGAGGGCTATTAAAGAAGTATTTGCATCGGCAATATGTTTTAAAGAGGCAGAGCTAGCGCTTAGCTCAAAATGTATAACGGCATATTATTTGCTATTATATTACAGTTTGTTTCATGGAATGCTATCTAGCCTATGTTTAGATTCTAATCTAGATATTGAAGATTTAGTGGATATCAATCATACTTAAGTTTGTAACGTGTTTGAGAATACTTTTTGCTCGGACAACTTATGTATCGTAGAGAAGGAAATCAGTAGAACTTTTGTGGATTTTAAATATTTGCGCGAATATTACACATATACGCCTCCTCTCAATATGACTAGTTATGATGAAGAGCAGAAGTCTACCCTTGACCGTTTATTAGGACAGTGTTTTCAATTAACGAATTTCCAGTCACTTATGTTAGAAAGAAGCTTCTTTAAAAATGGAAGTGTATATAAGATTACAGAACAGGATTCGTTATATTTTTTAGTCGATAATTTTGAAAGACTTATTGCAAAACGTCACCCGATGAGAGGTAATTTTGAGCTTGATCCAGCTGATGATAATAAATTGCATGAGATGATGGAACATGGTATTGGGTTTCAATGTATTGGATTGACGTTGGATCATTTATATGATGAACTTCGAACTTATAATGGGGCTTCTAAATTTTTTAGTCGAGAGGGGACTGTGAGTGCTAATTCCATCTATTCCTATATTTACGGTAAAATCATTTAAAAGTAGGGACTAATATATCTAAAGAGTCTGGTGGGAGTATCCTGGCTATATTATTAGTTACACTTTGCGAGTTCTTCTAGATGATTTGGGGTGATGTGAGTGATTTTGATATTCGATTATACAGCGTGTCATGTTATGGAAGTAAATTGAGGAGCTTGAAAGTCAGGTAATATATGGACTTGGAACTGATACCAAAGAATATTTCATATCTTTAGCAATGGCATGTAATGGAACATCAGGCTTTTAAATGACATGTCATGGAACAGACAGTAGAGCCTTACAGGTCTTGGATTTGTTGGTTTCTCAGAATTCGTAAACAGTTTTTAAAGTGACATTGGTGACATGTCCATAAAAGTAACATTTTTCGTTTGTTTAGTCTGGTAGAATTCACACCATTAAAATATAGCAATTCGAGAAAAAGATAAAATAAATGCAGCCTACTACCTTGAAAGGGTAGTAGGCTGCTGCTGTTTTTAAAGGTTTTTATAACTTCAAGAAGAAAATAGCAATATATAGTAGAAAATATAGAATTAGTATTTGAATCTTATAAGGATGTGAATGTATGTTTAAATTAGGATATCACAAAAATAACAAATTAGAGAAGTATAATTACTCTGATGTATATAATATTGAGCAAAGTAGTAGTTATGAAAGGATTATTATTGGACTAGCGCAAGGTCATATTAATACAGTTTTAGAATTGACGTCAGTGCTTTCCGAACCTTTTTATATGCTATACGTTCTACATACTCCTCGTACCGATAATGAACCAGGCAGATACCAAAGCGCGTCTCTTACCTATGATGAAATCGGTACGCTTCTCAATCGGTTCAAAGCCTTTTTTGAAAATGACCCACGTCATGACATATGGATACATTCGCCCGAAACAAATACAACAATCGTATATGATCGACATAATCGCATCTACTTATATGGCTTTACTGAGAGACATATACATATTATCGAAGAAATGGGTTTAAAGAAAGGATCTATTAATATTCCCTCCCCTCACGTGCATAACTATAATGCGCAGTATGATAACTTTGAATCTAAGCTCATCAATGAATTTGAATGGAAAAGAACATCTTTACGAGATGAGGACATGCAATAGCAATAGCCAAACAATATTTATGGTTATTGGCTAATTTCCAATTTGAGTAAAATGCGGATGTGAGAGGTTATATATGCAACTTGAAAATAATTTAAAAGACAAACTAATGAATTTGAATTTTCATGATAGCGAAATTAGAAAAGTCGAAGTTGTTACTTGTAATGGAAACGAACGGAAATGCATTTTGCTTATAGACTATTATAATTGGGAAAACAATGAGAATTGCAATTCTCATTGGCAGTGGCGTAAACTACAAATTACATTCGATTTTCTAAGTCATATTGAGTGGTATGTTCCAGATTTGGTCAATAGACATTCAGACATATTGGACGTAGAATTTGATTGTAAAATTGAAGAATTATATCTTCGCGAGAGAAAACTAAACGAAAAGTATCCAGGATATGTATCCCCTATCTTTGATTTAGCAAAAGGATATCTTTCAATAAAATTTAATCTGTCTAATTTCGATGATGTTACAGGTAAACAAGCTTATTTGTTGCTAATTGGTTCAAGTGTTAATTTAGAGTGGTTGACAAATGAGTGTCGCCAAGGGAGTATTCATATACTTGCTAATTCTAAGGTGGATGAATAGGATTGTTAATCTAATTAAGGGGGCAGAAAATATTAAACTATTATTTGTATGCAGTAAGAATAAGTGGCGTAGTCTAACTGCCGAGAAAATATTTAACGGTGTTAATGGTTATGATGTTAGGTCAGCAGGTACGGAAGATAAAGCTCGTGTAAAAATAACAGGTGGGCATATTGGTTGGGCAGATTTGATTTTTGTAATGGAGAAGAAGCATGTAAGAAGGCTGCAAGAACGGTTTAAAGATAGCCTTTCCCATAAGAAAATTATCTGTCTTAATATTCCGGATGACTATCAATTTATGGATAGTGAATTAATTGAACTTCTTATATCCTCCGTATCAGAACATATTGAATTACCTATGATGATTTAGATTAATAACCAACTGGATAGTAGATTGTTGGCGTAGTTCTATTGATGTTATATCTAATGAAGCATAACTCTATAGCAATCAAATGAGTATTATGATTATCTAAAAAGGAAGAAAAAATAATGTTAAATTATGAGCATGAAACCAAGATCATTAATGATAGATATTTGAAGCAATATATTTTTTATGATTACTTTCATGACAGCATTATTCACAATGTAAATATATATAGTAACGGCAGAACTTTAGCTATTGAGTTGTCTTGTGAACGGGAATGGCCGGAATCTGAACGAAAAAGATACATGTTTGATACGAAATACCAATATACATTGATATTTGGGAATTGTAGACATATTGAATATCAACGTGATAATGTTGGTAAACCTGCTGAATACATCAATGGAAGATTTAAAGATACAGCAAAACTTAGGCAGATTATTGTAAGGACAAGAAAAAAACATTATCATCTTAGAATTCAACTGGCAGATGGCTTTTTAGATTTAATTTTTAGTAAATTTTCAATTGAAAAACTGGAAGGTAAAATAGACTTGCCAGCTAGAATTGAAGCAAGATGGTATTTTGATTGGGTCTTAAAGAAATTTGAAAATGATAATATTGAGGAAATTCGTAGAATAGCTGAATTTGGAGACCTCTCTATAAAAGCCTATGCCTTAGAGTATCTATGGAGAGTGCCTATGATTTGGCTATAAAAGCATTAAGCGACAAAGATGCTTGGATTAGTGCCACCTTTATTATTGGAGAAATTGGTGACTTCGCTGCAGTATCATACTTGGCAAATCTATTAAACAATGTTGAATATTACTCATTAACTTGTCGGCATATTAATGATGCTATTGAAAAAATTATATTGGATAAGAAGAGCTTGATATGAATGCTGTTGCAGAGATTATCAATTAACACATAGGTTGGTTGCAAAAAGATAGAGATACTGATTGATTATAGAATGATGTGAAAATAGACGTTGGTCAAATTGAATAATGTCTATTTTAAGGTTTATCAAGCAACGTGGCATGTCATGGAAGTGATAACATGAGACGCAAAGCTAGAGAACTAATAGACTCAGAGCTTCCTCCGGTTAAGAACGCTTGTCCTTCAGTGGCATGTTATAGAAGTATATAAAAAGAGGTTCTAAGCCAGATGACTCATGGACTCATCGTTTAAAAGAATATTGTTTTTTCAATGGCATGTAATGGAATACGAAATGACATGTCATGGAACAGATTACAGAGCCATGCAGGGCTTGGTTTTACTGGCTTTTCAAAACTTGTAAACAGTGTTTTAAGTGACCTTGGTGCCATGTCCATGAAAGTAACATTTTTGATTATGATAGTCAGACAAAATGACATAAAATCCTGCCAGTTTAGTACTCTGACTAGCAGGATTTTGACTTTTTTAAGAAGAAGTATAATATATTACTATAGGAGTAATTTGTCGCCATTTATTAAATTTATATTGGGGTATTAATTAACATGCAGCAGTTAAAATAGGAGATTTAAAAAAATATTTATCGAGTAAAAATCAAACAGAATTGATTAAAGAAGTATTAGAATTATGCAAAATATTTCCGAATGTAAAAGAATATTATGCAGCAAATATAGTCCCTGATTTTGAACAAGAAGCTTTAGAGAAATATAAGAAAATAATTGAAAATGAGTTTTTTCCGGCACGAGGATTCGGTAAATTAAGGTATTCTGAGATGAATAAGGCGCTTAATAGTTTTAAAAAAATTTCAAAATCGACAACTCATATTGCGGATTTAATGATCTCGTGTGTTGAGTTTGGTGTTCAGTTTACGAATGCCTATGGAGATATCGATGAGAGATATCGATGAGCGTTTTTATAATAAAATATTAACAATGTATGAAGGTGCAGCCGTTTACGTAGTAAAAGGCAACGTTAGAAGACGTATTTCAAGTACGATTCCGCAAGGTTATGAAAGAAAGGGACGGAATAGGTTGGGGATTTTCAAGGAATTAACCGAAATATACTATTCTTATTTTGAAGAGCAAGAAGAATAGTAAAAACAATTCATAAGGCACAGTTTTTGTAAAATACCTTAGAAATGTGATAAGATATAAGTATAAGGGGGTGCTGATATGAGACAAGAGAAAGTAAATGCTAAAGATGCATTGGAAAATGCTATCATTGCTATTCAAAACAGCGTAAACCCGCAGAAAATATATTTGTTTGGTTCTTATGCAGATAACACATATACGGATGAAAGCGATCTTGACTTATGCATCGTTACTTCTTTACGGGGTTTACGTAAAATTGATATTTTACGTAAAATTAGAAAAGCGATGGTACACGATGTAAATATGCCTATCGATTTACTGGTATATGATGATGATGATTTTAATGAACGATCGATACTTACGACAACTATGGAGCATAAGATTGTCAAAGAAGGAGTACTCCTGTATGAACAATGAGACTATTGCTCGTGAGTGGTTTCGTTATGCTATGCAAGATTTAGCCTCAGCTAATTATTTGCAGGGTATGCAGCCGATTCCTGTTGAAATTATTTGTTACCATTGTCAACAAAGTGTTGAAAAATATTTAAAAGGATTTATTTCTCTAAAGGGTGGTAACATTCGAAAAACACATGATCTGGTTGATTTGAATAAAGGTTGCTCCGAATATGACAGCGCTTTTTTAGTAATTGAAGAAGATTGCTTAAACTTAAGTGATTATGGTGTTCATGCAAGATATCCATTTAATTTAGAGCTAAACGAAAGTGATGCTTTATTAGCGATAACGAGCGCTGAGCGAGTACAAACTTTCTTGCAAGAAAAATTGTTTTCAGACCAATCAATTTCAAAAAAATAAAATGCAATAGGTATTAGCGCAATGCTGATACTTTTTTTGTATATGAAATATAAACATTTCCATTAAAAATACTCGATTTAAAATATGAATTGGATTTATAGAAAAATTGGTTATAATAGGAAATATACGATCAAAAGCATTAGAATTATTAATGCGTGGACTTGGAATAGTTGCGTATATAATAATGCTCTAATAGGGAGAAAACTATGGATTATGATGAGTTGTTCAAAAAATATCAGTCATTGCTCGTTGAAATCAATGCTTTAAGGGCTGAAAACAAAAAACTGAAGGGACAACTTGGTATTATAGAGCAGCCAGCGGTTGTTATTTCTGATAAAATATCCGAGGCTATGCTTGCATCTGTAATCAATCAAAGAAGCGAGGCTAACCGAAAAATAGAACTGTATCGATCGCTCTTTAGAGGCAGGAATGACGTTTATGCTAAAAGATGGAAAAATAGAGAGGGGAAATCGGGGTATACTCCTGTTTGTTTGAATGAATGGAAAGCAGGCGTATGCTGTAAACCAAAAGTGAAATGTTCAGAATGCTCTCATAAATCTTATGGGAGCCTAGATGAAAGAGTTATTGAGCAACATCTTAAGGGAAATATTGTAGCGGGGATCTATCCGATGTGTCTTGATGAAACTTGTTATTTTTTAGCGATTGATTTTGATGATGATGGCTGGGAAGAGGACGTTGCAGTGCTAAGAGGTGTATGTAAAGAGCATAATATTCCTGTTGCAATTGAACGTTCACGTTCCGGAAGTGGCGCGCATGCCTGGTTTTTCTTTGAAAAGCAAATATCTGCAACTTTAGCACGGAAATTTGGAACAGCTTTACTTACCTATGCAATGAATCAACGACATGAAATAACATTTAAATCGTATGATCGTCTTTTTCCTAATCAAGATACCATGCCCAAAGGAGGATTAGGTAATTTAATTGCGCTTCCACTGCAAATGGCAGCAAGGAAAGATGGTAATAGCGTTTTTATCGATGACAATTTTACACCATATGTTGATCAATGGGAATTTTTGAGCGATATAAAAAAGCTATCTGAAGATATCATTGAAACTTTGATTGCGAGTTTATGTCAAGGAAATGAATTGGGACCATTGAAAAGTGATGATGAAGAAAAGGCAAAACCATGGGAAACAAATATCGTATTAGCAAAATTGGGAAAAAATGATTTCCCTCAGAAAGTCACAGTTGTTAAAGCTAATATGCTGTATATATTTAAGATGGATTTTTCACAGAGAGCGTTAAATAACTTAAAAAGGTTGGCAGCTTTTAGAAATCCAGAATTTTATAAAGCTCAGGCTATGCGTATGCCGACTTTTAACAAACCAAGGATCATATCATGTTCGGATGAAACAGAGGAATATTTGTGTTTGCCACGAGGTTGTGAAGCAGATGTAAACAAATTATTTAATGAAGCCAAAATTGATGTAGATTGGGTAGATAAAACGAATTGTGGTAGGAATATTGATGTTGAGTTTGATGGAAAGTTGAAAGAAGAACAGCAACTTGCAGTAAATGAGCTGATCAAATGCGATAACGGTGTGCTTTCAGCAACGACAGCTTTTGGCAAGACGGTTATTGCAGCAAATCTAATTGCTGAGCGTAAGGTAAATACACTTGTTTTAGTTCATAGGCAGCAGTTATTATCTCAGTGGAAAGACAGGTTAACGGAGTTTTTACATATCAACGAAGAATTGCCAGTAGTATTGGAAACAAAGCGGGGCAGAAAAAAGAGTCAAAGTGTAATCGGTCAAATTGGTGCAGGAAAGGATAATTTAAGTGGTATTATTGATGTTGCAGTTATGCAATCGTTAAATAGCAGAGGTGAAGTAAAAGAATGCGTTAAAAATTATGGAATGATCATTGTTGATGAGTGTCACCACGTTTCAGCGTTTAGTTTTGAACAGATACTTAAAAGTGTAAATGCCAAATATGTATATGGACTAACTGCTACGCCCACAAGAAAGGATGGGCATCATCCGATTATTTTTATGCATTGTGGACCGAATAGGTATCAAGTTGATGCAAAAAAACAAGCAGAAAAAAGACCTTTTGAGCATTATGTTATACCGCGGTTTACCAGTTTCAGAGTCCCAATAGATAAAGATGAAAAAAAGATATCAATTCAAGAAATTTATGCTGAGGTAGTTTCTAATGAAATGCGCAACCAGCTTATAATTGATGACATAATAAAAGCTTATGAAAACGATAGAAATTCAATTGTGTTAACGGAAAGAACTGCTCATGTAGAATTGCTTGCAAAAAGATTGAGTGAGAGAATTCCTGATGTGATTGTATTAACAGGGGGATGGGAATTAAGGATACGCGGGAAAGACTAGCTGAAATATCTGCGACACCTTCTGATAAACAATTGACTATCATTGCGACTGGAAAATATATAGGTGAGGGTTTTGACGAGCCACGCCTTGATACTTTATTTTTAGTGATGCCTATTTCTTGGAAAGGGACATTGCAGCAGTATGCAGGCAGGCTTCATCGATTATACGAAAATAAGAATGAAGTACAAATATATGATTATGTTGATATCCATGTAAGAATGCTTGAAAAAATGTATCATAGAAGGCTTAATGGCTATGCTGCAATTGGTTACAAAGTGAAAAGTGGAAGTGCTTTAGTAGAGCACACAGAAATAATTTTTGACAAGAGTAATTTCTTACCAGTTTATAGCAATGATATTTTGAATGCTGTTAATGAGGTTATCATTATCAGTCCATTTGTTACCAAAAGGCGAATTGTACAGATGATTCAGTATCTAGCTGCCACAGTAAGCAGACAGGTAAAAGTAACTGTTATAACTAGACCTGCTGCAGACTTTAAAGAAAAGGATCAAAAGACTCTGCACGCTACTTTTGATATGTTAAAAGGGGTAGATATTAATATGTTATTCAAGTCCAATATACACCAGAAATTTGCGATTATTGATCAAAAAATAGTATGGTATGGAAGCATAAATCTTTTGAGTTATGGAAATGCAGAGGAAAGCATAATGCGGCTTGAAAGCGGTAATATCGCCAATGAACTAATGAGAAATATTGAGAAATTTGGGCAAGAGCATGACAGGTTATAGAAGAGAATTGGAAGAGTCTTTAAGGCAGATAACTTGTGGACTCATCGTTCAAGAGAGTTTGCTTTTTCAGTGGCATGTAATGGAATGCTAAATGACATGTCATGGAACATATGGTAAGCCTTGAATTTATTGGCTTTGCTGGCCTTTTAAGACTTGTAAACAGTGTTTTAAGTGACCTTGGTGCCACGTCCATAAAAGTAACATTTTGGACTCATGGAAATAGATTATAAAAGTTTTTTAGAACTAATAGTATGGTTTGGTGAGGTTTTTTATAAATATGTTTCGCATTGAAATTTTTTTAGACTAGTTGCAATAGTGGCATTATAAAAAATAACATAAGACTAATGTCACTCGTTTGGTGTTGACTTTTAGAATAATTTAACATATACTAAAAAAGAAGTTGTCAATGACAATTAAATGGAGGTGGAAATGAATTATATTCTAACCGATGCAATTAGTTTTTTAATCAGTAGAACATACGCAAGAATGAAAAACATATTCCTTAAAAAATTAAAAAAATATTGTATTACTCCTGAACAATGGGTTTTACTTTCCAAAATTTCGGAAAAAGAAGGAATTTCACCAACAGAATTATCGTTAGTATCACTTAGAGATAAACCCTATACTACACGGCTTATCGATAAATTAGAGGGAAATGATCTTATTTTTAAGGAGGAAAGTCAGAATGATAAACGTTCTTCGTTAATTTATCTGACTAAGCGAGGTGCGGAAATAAAAAAAGAAATTATCCCAATTGCTGATGAAATTAATGAATGGTTGGTTGAAAATATGGACGAGAAAGAAGTAGAGAAACTTAAAAGTTTATTGCATAAAATGTATGGTAATATTCAATCCCACAGCTAAGCCTAGAAAAGGCTGACTTTACAATGCTAAGAACATTGCTTGGCAATTAGATGTAATACAACAGCTTTTTTTGAGGATATATACCAGTACATGGCAATAATTAGCTGGGATGAAATCAGCTAATTATTTTTACAGATATAATTGTCAATGACAATTATATCTGTAGCGACTACTGTAAAAATATCACATTTTCTATTCAAATGATGAGAAAAGGGCATTGTATTTAAACATAAGTGGATAATTAGTTTTAAAAAATATAAGAAGAAGGTGTAGGATATGAATTATTTGAGAAAGTACTGGCAGGATATCGGTGGGATAGTAGCCTTGGCGGTGTGCATTGGATTACTCATTTTCCATCCGAATATGCAAGAAATTAACGTGATTCTATGGCTGAGCTTTGTTGCAATCCTCGTTCATCAATTTGAAGAGTACCGCTGGCCAGGCTTTTTTCCAGGGATTTTTAATATTGTAATATTTAAAAGTTCCATTCCAGATAAGTATCCTTTAAATGGTCAATCGGCTATGGTAATCAATGGTTTGATTGCCTATGGTTTCTATTTGCTCCCAATCTTTTTTACAGATCAGATATGGCTAGGTCTTGCACCAGTACTTATGGGCTTCTTCCAATTGATCTGGCATGGTCTGTTTGCCAATATAAAAATAAAGGGTATTTATAATCCTGGTTTACTCGCCGTTTTATTGCTCCATGTCCCAATAGGAACTTGGTATATCAACTACATTACCATGCATGGTTTAGTGACTGCTATCGATTGGATGTTAGGAATTACGTATTTTGCTGTAGCAACCTATATTCTGATTGTTAAAGACAACATGTGGATGAAAGATGAACAATCAAAATTTAGTTTCACAAAGAAACAATTAGGACCTTATAGTGCAAAGTGAAGAAGTGGTTACGGATTTAATAAATATGCCTCAATCTATACTAATATCCATACCAAAAAAATAAAATTAAAGTTTGATGAAAAGAGTAAAGTGTTTTACAAACTCGGCTTAATAGGTGAAGCGTTGATGTATTTAGGTTGTTGAGAAATTGCTAAAAAATAGAGATGACTATTAATTCTAATCGGATGATAAAAATTATTAGTAGTATATCTGGATATAAGTTTATCTGCTTTGGCAAAGAAGTAAAATGGTAGACAGGAAATTGAATGTGTTGTATGGTGACTATCAATTATAGGATAATATAATTTTTATGGATACTGCCATCCAAAGTGCTTCTATGGGATATGGGTGATTCTGGTTCACACTTTAATAGACATTGGTCAAATTATTGACCAATGTCTATTTTAAGGTTTATCAAGCAATGTGAAGTGTCATGGAAGGAAAGAAATTAGGTGTAAAGCTAGATAACTTATGGACTCAGAGCTTCCTCGAATTAAGAACGATTCTCCTTCAGTGGCATGTCATAGAAGTATATAAAAGGAGGTTCTAAGACAGATAACTTGTGGAATCATCGTTTAAAAGGAGCTTGTTTTTTTTATGGCGTGTAATGGAATAAGAAATGACATGTCATGGAACAGACAATAGAGCCTTATAAGGTTTGGTTTACTGGCTTTTTTAAACTTGTAAACAGTGTTTTAAGTGACCTTGGTGCCATGTCCATAAAAGTAATATTTTTTTTATGTGCAGAACTCTAATTATTTACAAATTGACGCAGATGTTATATAGTTATAGTAAGAAATCTTACTTCTTACGGAGGTGGCTATGATAGAATATGATGTAACAATAAGCAGCAAAGGGCAATTTGTTTTACCTAAGGAAGTACGAGATAAATTTAAACTATCTGCAGGTAGTAAAGTCAAAATCATTGTAGATGGAGAAACGATTACTCTTAAACCGCGTACCATAGCGGATGAACTAGAAGACTTAGTTCTTGCTGATATTGTAAAAAATGGTGAAGATATAACTAAAGAAATCATTCAAAAGTATCAAACAAAGCTAAATAAGGCATTCGATATAATGATTGCTGAAACCGAGCAGGAATATAGTAGAAAAGAATATATATCCTTGGCAAAGTTGAAACAGGAGAATGAAAATGTATGAAGTAGTTATCCTGAATTCGGCAGCAAAGCAACTTAGAAATCTTGACAAGCCAATTAAAAATAAAATTATTATAATTCTCGAAAAGATAGCAGAGAACCCTTTTGTTGGGGAGCGGTTAAAAGGTAATTTGACAGCGATTTATTCTTATCATTTGAAAATAGCAAGTGTTGAATATCGGATAGCATATCAAATAAAAGAGCAAGAAATTATCATAGTAATTATGCAGATTGGAACGCGAGAAAATTTCTATGAAGAACTAAAAAAGCGGGTTTAACTAAAAAAGTTTCAAGCGAATGTGGCTAAATGAGAAAATTATGCAACATGACATGTCATGGAAGTAGTTTTATGAGGCACAAATCCAGATAATTTATGGACTTAGAGCTTCATTAGTTTTCGATCTAAATCTGCTAGTGACATGTAATAGAATTGAATTGAAAAAGCACAAAGGTAGATAACTTAAGGACTCATCGTTCAATAGGATATTGTTTTTTTTTATGGCATGTAATGGAATGAGAAATGACATGTCATGGAATAGACAATAGAGCCTTACAGGGCTTGGTTTTACTAGCTTTTCAAAACTTGTAAACTGTGTTTTAAGTGACCTTGGTGCCATGTCCATAAAAGTAATATTTTGATTAAAATACATTCAATTAGAAATATTACTTATTCGTGATACTCAATTTTTCTTATCTGAATGGGAGACATACTGCGTATTTCAGGATAAGCTACATATGATTCCGTTCGCTTTAACCAATTTTCATATTTATCATAATCACTATAAAGGATGATTTTACACAATACTTGATCAGATCCCCTATAATCACGTATCTCTAGTAAACGTCCATCAACACCAAAGACGAAACATTCCTTTGATGAGAGAGTTAGTTGAGGATGATCTTTACCGGAGGCTTCATAAATATTTATTTCTTTGATGTGTCCATTAGTGTCATGGACAAACTCATTTCTTTTAACAGGAATACTATTTATGTTATAGTTGGTCCAGCCAACAAGTAATCCATTCTTGTCATACTCATAGACTCCGTAGCCGATGAAATCACCTGTGGGGCTATAGTGACTGCTTCCTTTGCTATATCCGGTTTCTGTTAGTTCGCCAGATACTTGCGGAGGATTGCTTGAATTTGAATAAACAGTATATGTATGCTTCGAATCATCGTAAACTGTATTAATACTCACCTGTCTCCCAGAAGGAGTAATTTTTTCGCTTGTGAGCATTCGGCCCTTTTCATCATAAGTCATCAGCAAGTTATATTTTGGTAATTCCATACTTTCGCGGTATCCATTACTTCTATATGTAAATATGCTTGCAATAGATGAACTTTCACCAAAAAAATTAGTAACCTTTTTTACTGGTCCTAGAAGGTTTTCTGTATCCCTGTCCGTAATTAATTTATGACCGTTACTTGCTTCTTGTGCGTACGAAATGCTACAGAGTATAAGTAAGGTTGCTAAAAGGTATAAAGTAATCAATCTTTTAATATGCATCACACTTTCCTCACTTCAATGGTATAGTGGTTCATTCTATACCAGTAGTTCTGATTTTAAACGTCTTTACTATTTTCAACAAAATTATATAATAAGTATGAATTTTTAACAATTCCATGTGTTAGCAAATGTAATAGAACGAAGCACAAAACTCTAAAAGAGATCAGTTAATGTCCTTTAAGGTAACCTGTAGTAGGCTGCTACTTTTTTAAAGGATTTTATAACTTCTAGAAGAAGTAGCAATAAATAGTAGAAGATTTTTTTGAAAATGACTCACGTCATGACTTATGGATAAATTCGCCCGAAACATGTAGAATTTGATTGCAAAATTGAAGAACTATGTCATCGTGAGAGAAAATTAAAGGAAAAGTATTTAAAATATGTATGTATCACCTATATTTGATTTAGGAGAAGGATATCTTTCAATAAAATTTAATCTATCTAATTTTGATGATGTTACAGGTAAACAATCTTATTTATTGCTAATTGGCTCAAGTGTCAAATAGTGTAGCCAAGGGAGTATTCATATACTTGCTAATTCTAAGGTGGATGAATAGGAGTGTTAATCTAATTAAGGGGGGCAGAGAATATTAAACTATTATTTGTATGCAGTAAGAATAAGTGGCGGAGTCTAACCGCCGAGAAAATATTTCACGGTGTTAATGGTTATGATGTTAGATCAGCAGGTACGGAAGATAAAGCTCGTATAAAAATAACAAGTGGGCATATTGGTTGGGCAGATTTGATTTTTGTAATGGAGAAGAAACATGTAAGAAGGCTGCAAGAACGGTTTAAAGATAGTCTTACCCATAAGAAGATTATCTGTCTTAATATTCCCGATGACTATCAATTTATGGATAGTGAATTAATTGAACTTCTCATATGCTCTGTATCAGAGTATGCTGAATTACCTGTGATGATGTAGATTAATAACTTTTTATTTCTAAGGAGGGACATTTACATGTTTCGAGATAAAACTCTCTTAGGATTAATATCTGCCGTCTTTTTAATGATGGTAGGAGTAGGCATGATTGTTGCATTATTGCCTCAAAGGATTATTGATTTGGATGGAAATGGTCAGTCAGTAGGGTTTTTAGCATCTACCTTTGCAATTTCTTACATTGTACTGCAAGTACCCATAGGTACTTTATCAGATAAGTTAGGTTTTAAGCCTTTTCTTATACTTGGATATTTACTATGTTTTATCACTGGTTTCTTCTTTTATATCTCAAGTAGTTCGATTATGATTTTTTTATCAAGGTTTCTTCAAGGGGCTGGAGAAGCACCAATATGGGCTTTAGCACCTGCCTTGTTATCATTGAAATTTCCTCTTGCAAAGGGAAAAGTAATGGGAATGTATAATGCAGTAATTCACCTTGGACTCACCATAGGCCCTATATTAGGAGTATTATTAGCTAAAGTGTGGAAGGCAAATGAGGTTTTTCTCGTTTATGCTATATTATGTTTATTAGGCGCAGTCATAATCTATTTATTTGTTGATAGTGCTAATAAACGAGATATTAAATTAAATAAATCTGTTGATTTTAATAATATTTTTAAGCTTATAAGTGATAGGCAAGCATTATTAGCTCTAGTAGGAATCACTTTGTATGGAGCAGGATATGGTATTTTTCTTACGTCAATCCCTACGTTTTTATTACAGGATAAAGGTTTTAGTTCAGTATACATTGGAATATTCTTTTCATTATTTTATGTTGCTATAAGTATTTCGCAGGTTGTTACAGGTTCTTTATCAGACAAATTTGGTCCTAATTTATTTATGATAATAGGGCTAATTTTAGCAGCTGTTGGAATATTTTCAGTTCCTCTACTAGATTCATCATGGATATTGATTATGCTAACCTTTGCTAGTCTTGGCTTAGGTATTTTTTATCTTGCATCAATGGCATTTTTAAATGAAACTGTGGCGGAATCTTTAAAAGGCACAATTTCAGGAGCATACTATTTATTTTGGGGAATCGGTATGTTCTTTGGTCCTCCTGTCTTAACTATGATTGCTCAATATATTACTTTTAAATTAGCACTGGTTGCTTATGCAGTAATATTAATTATTACTGCATCTGGAATGGCTATAATTATGAATTCTAAAAGAAGTGTACCAAATAGAGCTTATGTCAAAGAATAATGGAAACTTAAAATTATATAAATTTGGTAAGATACTGTGGATGTAAATTGACGTTTTCCACTTAGTTTAAAAATATTAATTTTCTAAACTAAGTATAGTTATAAGAAAACAAATATTACCAAACTCCATTTAGTCTAGAAGAATGTTAAAGATGTCCAGTGATAGTGGAAAAAATATTATCAATTTGTTAATTATAAAAATATTCGATGTAAAATAAAGGGATTATGCTAAGAAAGCTTCATAGAGTGACAATTTTATTATATTCCCACTTTATCTGGCATAATATTACTAAAAATAATAAAAATGGAATTTGTTATTTGCAATATTTAATAATATTATATAGCTAATCCAATAATTAATAAAAAGTTTCTTGAAAGAATTGTATCGACAGTAATCCGTATTGATGAAAGTTTATAATAGCAGTTTAAAAGAATATGATTCAAGAAGTCTAGTAATAGATAAAGGCTTACTCTGATATTTAAGAGGATCTGAATGAGTTACAAGAATATTTAAAATCGGTTTAATTGGAGGGGGAATTAGTGCAGTGCGGCAAGTTAACTCTTCATTTGCAGAAAAAGTATGTTTTATTGATATTAAACATACTCATATCCATGCTTTTGGGCATTTAATACTGCCGCTTCGAGGTACATTAAACTTACAGGCGAGCCAGAAATCAATTATCGTTGACCAGCAACATATCCTGTTGTTGCCTCCTGCATGTGAACATAGTTATTATGCTAAGGAACGAAATGAATTTTTAGTGTTTTTTATCCCTCGCAATATGTTTTCACATAATGGAGTCGATGAAGTGAAACATTTAGAGTTTGATGAACGCTGGCGTGCATTACGTTTTTTGATGCTGAGCGAATGCCAAAACAAACAGACAAATACGGCTGCGATTAATCAGTTACTTTATTATTCTTTTCAGTTGATACAGCAAAATCACAAATATCCGTCAATTCGTTATCTTCATGAGAATTATCATACTGGTATCTCGCTTGAAACTTTAGCCCTATTAGAACATTATCATGTTGGTTATTACAGCCAGTGGTTTCAAAAAAAGATGGGAGTTAGTGTGCAGATATATCTACAAAAATTAAGGATAGAAGGCGCTAAACAATTACTACGAGAAACGAATTATACCATTTTGGAGATTGCCCAAGAAGTCGGGTATGAACATCAAGCATCATTAACAAGGATATTTAAGCAGTTTGAAGGAATTACCCCCAGTGTTTATCGTAGTAATTCCATAAATAAGTAAAAATGATCTTATATGCGGTTAAATGTACAATTTTTATTGTGATTATAATTAAGTAAGGCTGATGCCTTGCTTTTTTTATTATTAACAAAGATTTGAGGGGGGATAAAAGTGTTTAAGCATAGTCAGTTATTAGTATTGAGTGTTGCTGCCTTTTTGCTTATGTTGGGAGATGGAATGGTTCTTGCGTTATTGCCACAAACGGTTATAACGTTGGCTAATTCAAGTTCATTAGTTGGATACTTGGCATCCACATATGCTTTTGCACAGGTAGCATCACAACTTCCTATTGGTGTATTTGCAGACCGGTGGGGATTCAAATTTTTTGTATTGATGGGATATATATTAAGCGTTATTGCTGGACTGTTATTCTACTCTACTAATAGTGTGAATTTGATATTTTGTGGAAGGATATTACAAGGTATTGGTGAGGCACCAATACTAAGTTTGGCTCCAGCTGTGTTATCACTTCGATATCCGGAGAATAAAGGAAAGGCAATTGGTGTGTATAATGCCTCAATTTACTTAGGGATGACCATAGGGCCATTTCTACGAGTGGTATTATTCAAAACTTGGTCTGATAACCAAATTTTTTTATTTTATGCTATATTGTGTGTTGCAGGAGCTATTATTATTGCTTGCAGCATGAAAAATAAACTAAAAAATCAAAATGTAGTTACAGAAACTATAACAATAAAAAGTCTCTTAGCTTTAACGAGAAATCCACAAATTCTGGCTGTGCTTTCGGGTATTGCCTTATATGGAGCGGGATTTGGTATATTTATGACAATAATTCCAGCATTCCTCATTCTTGTAAAAGGCTATAGTCAATCATACATTAACATATTTTTCTCACTATTTTATATTGCAATTAGTATGGCACAGATAGTGATTGGCTGCTTATCTGATAGATTGGGACGTCAAGTCTTTATGATAGTTGGCATGTTAGCAGCAGCGGGAGGATTAGCAATATCTTTATATTTTGATCATTTTGCACTTACTGCAGCTTTATGTTTTTCTAGTTTCGGATTAGGAACCTATTACTTAGCTTCGATGGCGTTTCTAAATGAAAAAGTATCTGATGGTAATAAAGGAGCCATTACAGGAATATATTATCTTTTCTGGGGAATCGGTATGTTTTGGGGTCCTCTGATTTTGAATAGTTATATAGAAGAAAATAGTTATAGCTTGGGATTCTATATTTTTTCAGAGATGTTGGTTATACAAGCTATTGTACTTTTTGCTTCTAAGTTTTATCCCTTTCAAGCAACGAAAGAAGTGTTATAAGAATTACAGAAGATTTCAAAAACTATAGGAGAAAAAATCAATAGCATATAAGTAATGGAACCCCTACAAAAGGGAATGGTTTAAAGAGTAATAGGAGCTGAGTTTCTACGGATATAAGGATAGACTCTTTTTATTCTAAAGAAATATAGTTATGTAAAATTTTTAATCTATTGCTTTTTAAGTTTACTTATCATTGCTTTAAAGGTAAGCGTAAAACAACTAGGTGGGTAGAAAAATAGCAACCACTGAGATATACTCTAGTGGTTGCTTCATTATTTACAAATTTGTTGAACTTCTGGATTCCACGGTAAATAATCTTCTAGAAGTTCAGGATACCGATGGAACTGTGCTCCAGGAAGATTCTTTAAAATGAAGTGCAAATATTTATAAGGATCTAATCCATTGGCTTTTGCAGTTTCAATGATGCTGTAAACAGCAGCACTAGCGGCTGCGCCTTTGGGGCTGCCACTGAATAGCCAATTTTTGCGTCCTATGGTAAAGGGACGAATACTGTTTTCAGCCAAATTGTTAGAAATAGAGCAGTTACCATCTTTAAGGTAATTCATCAACCCATCCTTTTGGTTTAAGGCATAATTCACTGCAGATCCTAACTTTGATTTAGGCAGAATCTGACCTTTGATAGAATCAATCCATAACCAAAAGGCCTCTAAAACAGGTATTTCCTGCTTCAGACGCTGTGCTTTTCGTTCTTCGGAGTTAAAGGATTCAAGTCCCTTTTCCAATTCAAAAAGTTTATTGATATATAAAATGCCTTGCTGTGGAATCGTTGATTCCGGACTTTGGATATCACTAGGAAGAGCATCTACAAAATTCCTACGTAGGTGCGTCCAGCAAAAACATCGTGTAATACCTGGTACTTTATTGTAACCAGAATAAGCATCCGTATGGAGATACCCTTTGAATCCTGTCAGGAATTTCTGTGGATATTTCCCATGTCTTCCTGGTTGATAGTCGAATATCCGTATTGGCGTCTTGCAATATTGGCCGGTAGAATATACCCACATGTAGGAAACTGTGGTATTCTTCCGGTCTTTTTCGTTCATGACTTGAACGGTAGTTTCATCTGCATGCAAATGAGTTTGTTGAATCATTTCTTGATGCATCCGATTCAGGATTGGCATTAGCCAATCCCTCGAGGCAACCATGATCCAGTTTGCCATTGTTGCACGACTGAGCGCGACCCCCATCGAGAGCCATTCTTTTTCCTGTCGATAAAGTGGGAGTGCATTGACGAACTTTTGATGCATAACCCAAGCAATTGTGGATGGTGATGCCATGGAATGCTGTAATACAGGAGATGGCATCGGGGATTTTTCCATGTATTCGCGGCCATCTTTACGACATTTTCTACATTCAAAGGTTTCACGGTAATAATCGATGACAATAACTTTTGCTGGAATGAATTCAATTTCAGTACGTACAAATTCTTCACCAATAGATACCAATGGTGTCTCACATATTTCGCAGAAACGGTCTTCGGCTACTAGTGTACAAAGGCGTTTGGTATGGGGAAGATTTTCTAATAGTTTTTCACGCTGACCTTTGAATGTTTTACGACGGTAACTCTCGACATCCTTTAGATCAGGTTCAGGAGCTTTTTTCTTAGCCTCTATTTCTGCTTCATCAAAAAGAGAGAGTTGTCCATCAAATAAAGCCGTTGTTTTTTCAGAGCTTCTGCCGAAGAGTTGGCGTGTCAAATAGGCAACCGTATCATGCAGACGTTTGTTCTCTAATTCTAATTGAGCTATGCGATTTTCTAATGGTGATTCTGGTATCGTTATGCTCATAATAATGATAATTCCTTCACGTTTCTTATATCCTTATTATACCATGAAAACGTCGATAATCCCAGTAAAATCAAGGGTTTATCGACGTTTTATTTTATATAACTTTAGCTATGGTTACTTTCTTTACAGCTTTGGGTTGATCAATAGAGAGGCCTTCTAAGAGCCAGCGGAATTCTTGTATTGAGATTGAGCGAGCTGCTTGCGCATCTTTGGGCCATTGAAATTTTCCGCCTTCTAGCCTTTTATATAAAAGTAAAAATCCATCGCCTTCCCAGTATAGAATTTTTAAACGATCATGTTTTCTGCCGCTGAAAAGAAAAAGGTTTTTCTGAAATGGATTCATTTGAAAATTTTGTTGCACAATAGCGCAGAGACCATCAATCGATTTGCGCATGTCCGTATAGCCAGTGGCAATATAGATCTGTTCAGCTTTTGAGATATCTCCTAGCATGATTGTTTTTCTTGAAGGCTCATCAAAGTGCGAATTGTATTTTCAATAAAAAGAGGTGAAGTATTTTCCTCCAAATCTAAGGAGAAATCTCCATAATGCAGTGTGATTTTTGAAGTTACCACCGACTTACTTGAGCAAGTCGGTGGTTCTCTAAACGTAAGAGGAACAATCATGTTTGTATCGTTGCTAATGACAGGAAGTGCTTTGCAGGCAGCTTCACGAACAAGTTTTAACCAATAGTAATAACTTTGGGGCTTCAAATTCTGTTCTTTACAAAAAGCAGCAACAGTTTGCCCACTACTACGGCATTGCCGGACAATGTCAGTCCATTGATTTAATCGGTAAGTCTGCTTGATTTTTTGAGTATCCAAGATAACTCCTCCTTGGAGTTTTTCAAGCAACTCTAAAAACTTGAAAAACTCTAATTTGGAAATATTATCTCATGGAGTTAGCTTGAAAACTATCCACTTGGTTGTTTGACGCTTACTGTTCTTTTGGAAACATCAAGTTTTCCAAAGATTTGTCGGTCATTGATTCGTCTAAAGGCCATGTTATTCCTAGCTCTTTAGCACGGCGTTGAATCTTTACGACAGTTTTCTGAGCAACACCACAACTTTGCATGATATTACGTTGTGAGAATCCTAGGCTTGTCAGCCTAAGGATTTCTCTGTACTTGGTCATAATTTTGACCCTCCTAATAATGAATTTACATCATTCGATGTATAAATTCATTATAGGACAAGCAATTATTGATTTCTGTTTGCCGGTATGCTGATTTCCATTTAGTCGGTATACTGATTTCCAATCACCGGTCAGGTGATGACTTTGAGACCGGAATACTCATTTTAAGTGACTTTGATGCCATGTCCATAAAAGTAATATTTTTGTTTGCGGTAATCTGAAAAAACGACGAAAAATCCTGCTAGTGTAATATTTAGGCTAGCAGGATTTTGTATTGAGTTGTTTGCTATACTTTTTAGTTTTATCAGTAGCCTAAGAGATAACCATTTAGTATTTTCTACGTTAATTGAGTGAGCCAACCTTTAATTTTTCAAATTTACATTTTTATGATTTAGTCTTCCATTTATTTTTTCGCTAAAATTGAAAACCAATACACCAAATATAATGATTCCTCCACCAATAAGTGTTGCAAAATCAGGGATTTCATTGGCAATCAGAAATCCTAAAATGCTTGTTAGAAAGGGAGTAATGAACATATAATTACTGACTAGTGACGTTTGTTTAGCTTTTGCAAAGGCTTGCGACCATGCAACATAGGCAATTGCACTTGAGAATATCCCCAGAATTGCAATGTAGAATAATTGAATAGAGGGGGCATGCATTGCCTCGTCTATTGAAACTGGCAGAAAAATTGTTAGCATTATGGTTCCGAAGAAAATGCTAAAAGCAGAAGTCTGCAATGCAGTATAGGTTTTAGTAAGTTTACGTTGTAGTAGATTATAAATGCTCAAAGCCAATGCCGCAAGTAATAACCAAAACAATCCCGTATTAATTGAAAATACTCCGTTTATTAACGTTAAAGCAATTACCCCTATAAATTCAATTACAATAGCTATCCATTGAATGTTATTTAATTTTTCTTTATATATAAAGCGCGCTATCAAGGCTGTTATTATTGGGACAGTCGCAATAATAACGCTACTGGTGGAAGCCGTCACTGTTTCCATGCCTTTGTTAAACGTAATCATGTAAAAGAAAAAGCCAAATGTGCCAGCGGATAAGAACCATAGAAAATCATTTTTGCGCGGTGGTTTCATTTTGAATAGGATTGCGATGAATGCCAAAGAACAGGACGCAGCAAAATAGCGTAAAAAACCTAAAGAAAACGCTGTGAAATATTGCAGAGTTAGCCGTGTTAACACATAGGCTAATGACCAAAAAATAATTGTAATCATTGCATAAGGATGAAAGCTATCTCTTATCTTCAAATCACTCACCTGCTTTGGTTTGTAAACTTATGTATATTTGTTATAATTAAAACACAAAAATCTGGTTTATTAAAGATCCAATTAATAGTATATTTTATTGAGCCAGATGTGGAGGCAAAAAGCATCATGCTATATATAGAACTTGAACGAGATCATAAGCGTTCTATTGCGAAGCAAATTTATAGTCAAATACGTACTAAAGTACTGAGTGGAGAATTGAAAGCAGGGGAAAAATTACCATCCACAAGGGAATTGTCTAAAGAACTGGTCATCTCAAGAAATACAGTTTTAGCAGCCTATGATATGCTGGTAGCAGAAGGATTTGCATATAGCTCTCCCTGCTCTGGTATATACGTTAATCTAAATTTTCCCGATTTACAATTATCGGAGAAAATCAGTAATTATAGTATTGCTTCGCTTTCTGATACTTGTATTTTGCAAACCACAATTAATTTTGATAGCGGAATTCCTGCTTTGGATTTGTTTCCACGAAATAAATGGAGTCGGACTGTATCAAAAGCATTTAAAGAAGCTCCAATTTCAGCACTTGGATACGATGATCCACAGGGAAGGCCAGAATTAAGAAAAGTTTTATGCAATTATTTGATGAAAACAAGAGGCATAATTTGTCATCCTAACCAGATTATTGTTACAGCGGGAGCAAAGCAAGGGTTATCACTTGTTGCAAAATGCTTATTAAATGCAAAGAGTGAAGTGTGGTTAGAAGATCCATCAAATAATAACGTAAAGCAAATATTCTCCTATTACACAAATCAAATTACGCCGGTGGAAGTTGATAAGGAAGGCATACAGCCAAAACAATTTCCAACATTAAAAAAACCAACAATAATTTTTGTAACTCCTTCACATCAATTTCCAATTGGTGGTATCTTATCCATTCAAAGAAGGATAGAACTTGTACAATTTGCTAAACAGACAGGGTGCTATCTAGTGGAAGATGACTATGACAGCGAATTTCGATATGACGGCTTTCCGGCTAATTCTTTGTTTGAATTAGATAGAGAGCATATTATTTATGTTGGAACATTCAGCAAAGTCATGTTTCCGTCTTTACGTTTAGGCTATCTTGTTGTACCATTTTCGCTTGTGAAGCAAATTCGTGAATGTAAGCGTCTTGCAGACCATCATTCAAATTCAATTTATCAGCTTGCGTTAATGCGTTTTATTGAAAGCGGTGAATTAGAATACCATATCATGCGGATGAAAAAAATATACAATAAGCGTCGCGATGAATTGCTGAATTTACTAAAAAATTATTTTCCGGAAAAGGTAAAAATATATGGCAGAGATGCTGGTATGCATATTGTTGCTGATTTTGAAGGCGTAGCTTTTACGGACGAATTAGTGAAACGTCTACTAAATGCAGGAGTTTATATTGTACCTGTTGAAAACCACTCCATTATTAAGGGGAAACATATCGCTCAAATCATCTTGGGATATGCTCAGCTTACTCAAAAAGAAATGGATAGGGGGTTAACTATACTTAGAAGAGAATTGGATCTGTAGATATAAGAAGTTAGTATAGAATTGTATTTATCTACACTTAATTGAATTAAGTGTAGATTGGAGGTTTGGGTAATTCTGATTTACACCTTAAATAACATTGGTCAAATTATTGACTAATGTCTACCTTGACGTTTGATTAAACCGTGGCATGTCATGGAAGTGATTAAAGCGGCGTAAAGCTAAGCAAATCATGGACTCAGATCTTCTCCGATCAAGAGCGATTGTCTTTCAGTGACATGTTATAGAAGAGAATTGGAAGAGCCCCTAATGCAGATGACTCGTTGACTCATCGTTTAATTGTATCTTATTTTTTTATGGCATGTAATGGAATGAGAAATGACATGTCATGCAACATACAGTGAAGCCTTGCAGTGGTTATTTTACTGGCTTTTCAAGACTTGTAAACAGTGTTTTAAGTGACTTTGGTGCCATGTTCATAAAAGTAACATTTTCGTTTACCATAAGCTAAGGAAAGTAACATAAAATCCTGCTAGCCAATTTGGACTAGCAGGATTTTACATTATGATAGAAGAAGTCAATCAAAAAACTTTACTGATTTAACGTAGCGGGGAAGTAGCTATTTGGAGGGGATGATCATGGATGTTGCTAAAACGGAAAAGATTAATTTTTGGATGATACCGCAATTAAATAATCTTGAATTGTTACATGCAACCTACATCAATCAATCCTTTACAAAACACATTCATGATTGTTTTGCAATTGGTGTTATTGAGCAAGGAGCACTAAAATTCTCTTACCGAGGCGAAAAAGTGGTGGCTCCTTCAGGACACATCAATTTAGTAATTCCCGGGGAAGCTCATGATGGTTCTGCCGTATCAAATGAAGGCTGGACATATCGAATGTTTTATCTTAAGTCGCAACTGTTGGAACAGGCTGCGCATGAGATAACTGGTAAAGTACAACAAACTCCGTTTTTTACAGCTGGCGTAATCAAAGATGATAAATTAGCTGGCTTCATCAGGAAGTTTCATTTCCTATTAGAGAACTCGACTATTCCGTTAATGGAACAGGAATCGTATCTTTTAACGATGCTTACAGAATTTATTTATCGTCATGGGGATGAACGATTAAGAGTAAGAGGTGTGGGTAAAGAAAATCAAGCAGTTAAGCTAGCTCGCGAATATATTGAGGATACTTATACCCAGAATATTTCTATTAAGTTTTTATCTAATCTCTGCAATCTTAGTCCTTTTCACTTAATACGCGTTTTTAAAGAGTCTACTGGAATCCCTCCACATGCCTATCTTAAACAAGTCCGGATTAAGCGAGCAAGAATTCTTTTGGCACAAGGATTTTCTCTTTCGTTTATTGCTAATGAAATAGGATTTACAGATCAAAGTCACTTTTCGAAACAATTCAAGCAAATTACTGGAATCACACCTAATAAATATAGCAATATTATACAAGACTTTTCTCCTAAAAGAAGTAAAATGAAATAACCGTCTGAAATTTTTGTGGTTGTATTTGATGCTTATAGAAGGAGATGTTTAGTATGTTGTATGTTACAGATTTATGGAAGAAAACGCATCCGGGGGCTAGTGTAGGCTATATGATGATAGGAAACGTGCTTAATCTAGAGCCATGCGAAGGATTGAAGAATTACAAGAAACAATTGGAAACTGATCTTCGGGCAAGGTTTATAAGTAAACAAGAATTATCTGGTCATTTTCCAATCACGGTCTATAGTGATTATTACAAACGGTATAAAAAGACTTACCATGTATTACAGCAGCTGGAATCAATTATCTTTAAAGGTAAAGAAATTCCTCATGTTGCGGGACTTGTTGAGGCCATGTTTATGGCAGAATTGAAAAATTGTCTATTAACTGCGGGGCACGATTATGATGCATTGAAGCTTCCCTTAAAATTAGACATAGCTGTAGGTAATGAAAAATATATTTTAATTAATGGAAAAGATCAGGTTGTGAAACCGGGAGATATGATGGTTTCTGATACAGTAGGGATTATTTCAAGTATTATACATGGTCCTGACTTACGTACTCGACTTTTACCTGAAACACAAAAAGCTGCTTTTATAGTTTATGCGCCACCAGGTATTTCCAAAGATGTGATATTTAAGCATTTGTCTGACATATATTCCTATGCTAAATTAGTATCTCCTGATGCCAAAGTAGAACGACAGGAAGTCTATACTTGAAACTTATTCTATATAAAGAAAAATTATAAGAAAAGATTGACTTGTTTTTTCTATAATGGCATTCTGTGGACAATTCATTTTTCAATTTTATATTGATAGGGCTAAAACATAAACAGGCAATGGAGGCTGGTATGATAACTAGCACGATACCAGACTTTATGGTGGTGTCTCATTTTTAATGCTCAAAGAACGTTTAGATGTAAGACAAATTGCTGGAATAATCGTTTTTGCAACATTAGGGATACTTGTTGTAGTAGATTAATGTCTCTGGCTCGTCGAATCAAAGCACTGACATGAATGGTGGACTAATGTTTACATTATGATTTTATTATACTGCGTGGCATGTCATGGAAGGAAAGTAAATTGCTTTAAAGCCAATTAACTTATGGAATCGAAGCTTTCTCCAGTCAAGACGATTGTCCTTCCATGACATGTTATAGAAGAGAATTGGAAGAGGCTCTAAAGTAGATGGCTCATGGACTCATCGCTTAAAAGGATTTTGTTTTTTCAATGGCATGTAATGGAATAAGAAATGGCACGTCATGGAACGGATAATAGACCCTTATAGGGCTTGGTTTTACTGTCTTTTCAAAACTTATAAACAGTGTTTTAAGTGACCTTGGTGACATGTCTCCTCATGGAACTGATTTTTTAATATACTTAGTTCTAATGAAACCAGCATTCGTATGCTGGCTTTATAATTTTTAGAGGATAAATAAGGTATTAATTGAATTGATATAACAATATATATATATATTCAAAATGAATACTGTAAAGTTATTTGCACTACCGAACTGAAAAATATAATATGAATAACAGATTAAGGATTATTCAAAAAGATTAAATCAGCATTTAAATATAGTTATCTAGAGAATACTGAGAATGGAGGGCATCCGAATGAAGAAAATTTGGCGTATAGGGATATTTTTATTTAATGAGGTTGAAGTATTAGATTTTGCAGGTCCGTTTGAGGCATTTTCAATAGTTTCTATTCCAGGACAATCAGACAAACCATTTTTAGTTCAAACAGTATCACAATACGAAAAAATGATAAAGACTCGAAATGGGTTGATGGTGCAACCGCATTTTAGTTTTGATAATGCACCTGATTTCGATATTGTGATTGTTCCTGGTGGATATGGAGCAGAAGAAATAGAAATAAATAATGAAATAGTAATACAGTGGATTAAAAAGCAAAGTAACAAAGTTGAATTAATTACTTCTGTATGTACGGGTGCATTTTTGTTAGCAAAAGCAGGATTAATTGATGGTAAACGGGCTACTACCCATTGGATGGATATTGACCGTCTTGAAAGGGAATTTCCTGATGTGAAAGTAGAGCGTAATTGCAAATTTATTGATGAAGGTTCAATTATTACTTCAGGCGGAATTTCTGCTGGAATAAATATGTCATTTCACATTATTAAGCGGCTATTGGGTGAAGATGTTGCGAAAACGACTGCAAAGCGTATGGAGTATGATATTATTATTTGATTCATATCTTGTCAAAAGTATTAGCGTAATGCTGATACTTTTTTGTACATACTAACTATGAATGTAGCATGTAATGTAACTAATATTTAGAGGTGATTTCGTGGACAAAAAGCCTAATCGTTTGATAAAGGAAAAAAGCCCGTATTTGCTCCAACATGCCTACAATCCAGTAGATTGGCACCCTTGGTGCGATGAAGCGTTTGAAAAAGCGAAGCGAGAAGATAAGCCTGTGTTCTTCAGTAGTGGATATTCGTGCTGCCATTGGTGCCACGTAATGGAAAGAGAGTGTTTTGAAGATCAAGAAGTTGCGGATTTACTGAATCAGCATTTTATTGCTATTAAAGTTGACCGGGAAGAAAGACCGGATGTCGATGGGATTTATATGTCTGTGTGTCAGGCACTGACGGGGCAAGGTGGCTGGCCGCTGACGATTATTATGGCTCCTAATAAAAAGCCATTCTTTGCAGGAACTTATTTCCCAAAACATCGAAAGATGGGCAGGATGGGATTATTGGAGCTTTTAACAACATTGCATCAGCATTGGGAAAATAATCGGAGTGAAATCATAAAAGCTGGTAATGAAATTGTCAGTATCCTTCAGAGACCAAAGCCGGCCAGTGAAGAAGGTCAGGTCGGAGAGGAGTTATTAAAGCAAGCATATTTGGAATTAGAAAATAGCTATGATTCTCAGTGTGGTGGCTTTGGTTCTGCACCTAAATTTCCTACGCCTCATAAGATAACTTTTTTACTTCGGTATTGGCAGCATTTTAAAGAACCAAAGGCACTTGCCATGGTGGAGAAAACCCTTATGTCTATGTGGCAAGGGGGGATCTATGACCACTTAGGGTATGGTTTTGCCAGGTATTCTACAGATCAGAAATGGTTAGTGCCTCATTTTGAAAAGATGTTATATGATAATGCGTTACTGTGTACGAGTTACCTAGAAGCATATCAATGTACTGGCAACGGGGAATTTGCCAGGATTGCTGAAGAAATTTTGACCTATGTGATGCGGGATATGATGGACAAAAGCGGTGGCTTTTATTCGGCAGAAGATGCAGATTCAGAAGGTGTAGAAGGAAAATTCTATGTTTTTACCAGAAAGGAGGTATTAGAGATCCTTGGGGAAGAAGAAGGAACACTCTTTGCTGATTTTTATCAGATATCTTCTCAGGGAAATTTTGAACATGGAACCAGTATTCCAAATCGTATTGGAAGGGATCTGGAGGAATACGCCAGGAAGGTTAAGTGGACAGTAGAGTCTTTATCAGCGTTACTAGAGCAAGGACGCGAGAAACTATATCACGTGCGCGAGAAACGCATTCATCCTCATAAGGATGATAAGATCCTTACAGCTTGGAATGGATTGATGATTGCTGCATTTGCGAAAGCAGCAAAGGTGCTGAAACAAAGCAAGTATGCTAATGTGGCGGAGCAAGGGGCAGCGTTTATTTATGAAAAACTCATGAAAGCAGATGGACGTTTGCTGGCACGTTACCGAGAAGGAGAAGCAGCTCATCAGGCTTATATTGATGATTATGCGTTCTTGCTAATGGCTCTGATTGAAGTATATGAGGCGACCTGCAATAATCAGTATTTGCACCGAGCTGTGACATTAGCAAAGGATATGGAAGCATTATTTGGAGATAATACTGAAGGCGGCTTTTATTTTTATGGTAATGATGGTGAAGAGTTGATTGTGCGTCCAAAAGAAATCTATGATGGTGCAATTCCCTCTGGCAATTCTGTTGCAGCCTTAGCATTGCAAAAATTAGGGGATATAACAGATGATAGAGGTTTCAGCGATATAGCAGAGCGATTGCTAAGCTCTTTTGCTGGAGAAGTCAGTAGGTATGCGGCGGGTTATACGTACTTTATGATGGCTGTGGATTATTATGTAGCTGATAATACTAAAATTATTATTGCTGGTGATAAAGAGGCTGCTGATACGAAGGCTATGCTTGATGTAATTAACAGCTGTTTCTTGCCTTCCTCTGCAATACGATTTTACGATCGACACTCTCAGGAAAATGTTGAATACAAGGAAATCGATCATAAAGCTACTGCCTATATCTGTAGAAATTTTGCTTGTCAGCCACCTATTACTGATGCTGAAAAATTATGTAATCTATTAGGGAAAGAATTTAATTAATAATTATTATCAATAAATAAAAAAAGTTGTTGATGTGAGTTGAGAAATATGTTAAAATTAACCTCATAAAAGATGTAATTGTTTTGAAATGAAAGGGGAACATCAATGATTAGTACAAAACTTCAAGATGTATTTAATAATCAAATTCAAGCTGAAATGTATTCAGCACATATTTACTTAGCAATGTCTGTAGAAAGTGAAGCTAAAAATCTTAGTGGTTTTGCCAGCTGGCTTAGAGCTCAATACCAAGAAGAAAACAGTCATGCTTTTAAATTAATCGATTATTTATTAGAACGAGGCGGCAGCGTTAAACTGCAAGCGATTGACGCACCAGCTGCTGAATATGGTACGCCAGTAGAATTATTTGAAAAAGTATTGGCCCATGAAATACATGTCAGCAATTTAATTAATAAATTGTATGAAGTGGCCTTAGAAGAAAAAGATTACGCTGCACAAATCTTCCTGCAATGGTTTATTGCTGAGCAGGTAGAAGAAGAAGCAACTGCTTCTGCTATTTTAGAAAGATTGAAATTTGTTGGTGATAAAGGCGGTTCCCTTCTTTATATTGATAAAGAGCTTGGCAAACGCGCGTAAATAGAATGAAAGAATCCATCTCAAATCATGGGATGGATTCTTTTTTATTTTGCTGCTTGCAAAAATTTGAATGTATTTGTGATATTAAGGATTGACAAAAAATAGGAGGAAGTGATATCTTAATTAAAGATAATACTTTTTATAAGTATTATAAAAAGTATTGAGAGGTGCATTATGATTCCAATAATCAATAATACAATGCGAGTTAAACAGGTCAATGTTGAGCTTGTCAAAACTGCTTTGAAGGCTTTGACATTTGGAACGAAATTAACAATAGCAAATGCAACCGGGTTAAGTGTAGCAACTTGTGGCAACATTCTAAATGAACTATTAGAACGTGGAGAGGTTATAGAAGCTGATTTAGAACAGCCTAATGGTGGAAGACCAGCACGCCGCTTTATGTATAATGCCAATTACTCTTATATTGCTTGTATTTATGTGAGTAATGAAGGCGGAATCTATAGAACGATTCATGTAGTTACAAATTTAGCAGGTGAGATTATTGAGGAAAATTCCATAGAAGTGGAAGTAATTAACTATGAGGTTATTGATAGTCTGATTGGGCAACTGATTTGCAGCTATGAGAATATCAAAGCGATTGGCATTGGTATACCAGGGGTTATACATAGAGGTGTAATTGGACCGGGTGATATTAAAGAACTAGTAGATATTCCGCTAGCCACGAGGTTAAAAGCTAAATACGATCTGCAAGTTACAGTTGAGAATGATATGAATCTAATCTCATATGGATTTTATAAAAGGCAGAATTATGATGAAGATAAGACGATTGCAGTTGTAATTTTCCCCCAAGATAATTGTTCCGGAGCAGGTATCATTGTCGATGGGCATATTATTAGAGGTTATACGAACTTTGCAGGTGAAGTGTCCTATCTGCCTTTTGATCATTTACGAGAAGAGCAAATCATGCAGATCAATCATGCGGATGTTTATTTTCCTTTAATAGTGAAAACAATTGTATCCATTATTGCAGTGATTAATCCGGAAACAATTGTAGTGACAGGAGGATTAATCAGGGCGGACATGATGATGGATATTTCTAATTCTTGTGAAACATTAATACCTCATGCACACATGCCGCAGATTATTATACAAGAGAATATGCAGAGTGATTATATTCATGGTTTGGTTTCGATTACGTTGGAAAGCCTGACTTGTGATATTCAACTGATAGAAAAACGAGTGTAAGGATTCTATCGCAATGTGATTTACGTATTTTAATTCATATGATAGGTAGGTAATGAAATGGATAAAATGAATGAGAGCTTTCTAGCTCAGCGTGCCCTGGCGGTACCAGGTCGGATGCAGCAGATTTCCACTAGGATAGCATTTTTCATTGCTGGATTTGGGATTGCAGCATGGGCACCTCTTATTCCCTATGCTAAGGATCGCCTTGGTCTTGATGAGGGTGTCCTGGGACTTCTTCTGCTGTGTCTGGGAGCGGGATCTATTATTACTATGCCTATCGCTGGTGCGCTTGCGGCGCGCTTTGGCTGTCGGTTAATGATTGGGGCTGCAACGTTACTTATATGTGCTTCTTTGCCTTTTCTTGCAATAGCTGCAAGCGTTCCAGCACTCGTGATTGTGCTCTTAATCTTTGGTGCTGCTATTGGTGCTGTCGATGTGGTAGTCAATATTCAGGCTGTGATTGTAGAAAAAGCCAGTGGTAAAGCAATGATGTCCGGATTTCATGGACTGTGGAGTGTTGGTGGCTTTGTTGGAGCAGGTGGTGTTAGTGGTCTTCTTTGGATGGGGGTATCACCACTAGTGGCGGTAGTGTGCGTCGTAGTGGTGATTATAGGGCTCTTATTAACGTTCGGAAAGTATTTGCTGCCCTATGGAACTGAAGATAAGGATGGACCGTTGTTTGTTCTTCCTAAAGGAATTGTCCTTTTCATAGGATTTCTATGTTTCATAGTCTTTCTTGCAGAAGGATCAATGTTGGATTGGAGTGCCATATTTTTGACTTCTCTGCGAGGGGTTGATTTTTCTCAAGCGGGACTTGGCTACTCCCTGTTTTCCGTTACGATGATGATAGGGAGGTTAAGTGGGGATCGTATTGTTCAAAAATTTGGAGGAAAAAAGATACTGATATTCGGGGGAATCTGTGCGGCCTCAGGAATTGCCATTGCTGTATTCATTCCAACTTGGATCGCTTCTCTTATTGGTTTTGGGCTAGTCGGGTTAGGGTCCTCAAACATTGTGCCAGTACTGTATTCTGTACTAGGCCGGCAGAAAGCAATGCCGGCAAACTTGGCAGTATCAGCTGTTACAACCCTTGGTTATTCAGGTATTCTGGTGGGGCCGGCACTCATTGGTGCTATTGCTCATACAACGAGCCTTTCCTTTGCTTTTTTGGTTGTCGCAGCAATGCTGTTAGTTGTGGCAGCCAGTTCACGGGTTGTTGCTGAATCCTAAAGGAGTGGCCGTAAGTAGCGTAGTATACGTCATTTGATTAAATTACTAGCTGTCTTTCATTAAAGACGATAAAGCTGGTAGAAAATAATAACAGTGTTGAAAAGTTATGTGCTAAGCATTTATGAGAAGTTAGCACATAACTTTTTTACTGAATGACTTTTGATGGTATTGCAAATACTATAATTGGTTCTCGAAAAAATTACTGGAGGTGGTTGTATATGGGAAAAGTAATGTCAGAAGATGCAAAATATAAATTAGCCCATGACCTTGGCTTCGGTGAAAAAGTAGAAGATGGGGACTGGAGCGACGTAACCACGGGTGAAGTGGGTTCTATGGTGCGTGAGGCAATAAAACGTGGAGAACAGGCTATTACCGAAGAAGCAATACAAAATGGAAAGACGCATCAGCCATATTAACAGTATCTAAAATAGTCGAAAGCTTTAATAAGGCTTTTAGACTATTTTTTTAGTAGGCGAAAAATTTAATAAAAAACGTTAGGAGTGAGTAGTAAAAATGAAGCTGCTTTTGTATCCGTTGCCCATACGTCTTTTTCATTGGGTCATGTCTTCGGCAGTAATCGTATTGCTGTTTACGGGATTGTATATGGATGATCCTTGGAGTAGGCTGCAACTTCCTATGGAAGCGGTGCGTAAAACTCATACGCTTTTTAGTTCGATCCTAATTGTCAATCTGGTAGGTCATCTTTATTATTATCTTTATACGAATAGAATTACTGAGATTTTAATTTTGCCCCGGGATTGGGTGAACGTACCTAGTTTTATGCGTTATGTTTTCTTTATTAGTGAAGGGCATCCTAATTTTGGACGTTACAATCCAGGACAAAAGCTAATATTTTCTTTATGGTTTTTAGCAGTAATCATAGTCGCCATTACTGGAAGCGCAATGCTTTATTCTGGAAGTTCTCAGTGGCTGCAGTGGAAATTAGGGGGATTGAATGCCATTCGAATGCTTCATTATAGTGTAGCCATTTTTTTTGCGATGTCTATTCCGCTGCACTTATACCTTGTATTTACAGAAAGTCCAGCGAACTTGCAGGCTATGTTTACAGGATATATTCACAAAGAAATGGAAGTCGAAGCTAAAACAAATGAGCCAAAGGACTTATTGTCTTAGATAATCATAGAAGGAGTACCTGCAGGGGCATCTATCATATGCACAGCACAGGTAAAGCAGGGATCGAAGGATCGGATAATCCGCCCTACTTCGATTAAGTCTTCTGTATTTTCTACTGCTGTTCCGAGAAGGGCTTCTTCTACGGGGCCGCGCTGCCCTTGCTCATCCCGAGGGGAAAAGGTCCAGGTGGTCGGTGTGACGATTTGATAATGGACGATCTTACCATCTTTTATGTTCAGCCAGTGACCTAAGCCTCCTCGCATGGCATCTGTCAATCCAATGCCTTCACCTTGCATTGGCGGTGTGTAGTTGGAAAAAGTCGGACCATCGAGAGAAAGCTGGGATAGCCAGCCATCTGCCAGTTTACATATGCTTAAGGTTTCCTGGGCACGGGTTATGATGCGGTCCATAACCCCTGTACCTCGCTGGTATTCACCGCTAATCCAGGACCTTGCCAATGGACCTCCTTCAAAGGCTTTTCCAGCATACCGTGGGGCTTTTATCCAGGAGTAGGCATCTTTTTTGTCCCGATGTGGTGTTGTTGTCCCTTCTTGCGGATTGCGAGGGATGATATCGGTCTGATACCAGCTGTATTTAATATCTTCGCTTATCTTAGCAACGTCAAAAGGCTCTGTTTTGCCTTTTGCCACGATAATGCCCGGAGCGTACTCTCTTTTTCCAGTTATGGGCTGGGGAAACATGCCGTAGGACATCATATTGCCTGTCGTACTGCCAATGGAATAGTAATCCTTATAGTAATCAGCTACTACAGCTACATCGTATAAATAAACTTGTTCTACCCACTCTATAAGCTCGTGGAGGATGCTTCTGTAAGCGCTAATGCGATCAACAGTTGCTCTTTCAGTCACGCCTGTAACTAGAATGGTCTGCTGCATTGGGATCTTAGCACCAAATATTGCTAACATTTCATGGGCACGCATTGCTTTTAACATTCCTTCTTTGCTATGTGCCAATAGTTCTTCATTGCGTTTTTGAGGGAGACGATAATCACCTTCTGGGCGGGGGGCGTAGGGCGGCATGTTAGGACCTTTGACATAGTCATAAATCGCTAGTATATAAAAATGACGAAGGTGATTTTGAATAATATCCGCTGCAAAAATTAAATTCATGAGATGCTGTCCATTTGGTGTAGGCTCTACATGAAAAGCCTCCTGCAGGGCAAGTGCAGCAGCAATGGCATGAGCACTTGAACAAATTCCGCAAATGCGCTGAGTGAGCAGTGCTGCATCACGGGGATCTCTTCCTATCATTATATTTTCAAATCCTCGAAATAAAGTAGCTCCTACCGTTGCATCGACTACTTGACCATTTTCTATTTCTACATCTGCCCGAAGGGGTTCATGTACTCTTGATACTGGGAAGATTGTTTTTTTTGTCATCGTTATTATTCTCCATCTTTGTTTTTGGGATGCAAAAATGCAGCTAATTTACGTCGCCACCATTTACGATGCTGCAGCGCTTGTTTGGCATCGGATTTTGTGGTGATGGAAAGCAAAGCTTGATTTTGCTTTGTTAATTCTTTTAATTCCTGCTTTGCCTGCTCTAAGGTTTCAGGCGGTATGGTCTCAAGGGGTTTTGTTCCTTTTATGTAATGCTTATGAATTCGTTTCTTTACTACTGCAAAGGCAAAGTGGGTACCGACGCCTCCAATGCCAAAAGCTACTAGGCCGGCACTGATTTTTTTGATGTTCAACCTGCCAAATGAGGTTGGAGTGTCCGGCAAATGCTTATAAAAAGGCGATGTTCCATCAGGAAAATGAGGACTGGCACAACCAATGCAAGGAGCACCAGCTTTCACTGGCCAGTTCACGGAATGATTCCACTGCCGCAGAGGGCAGTCCGCATGAGTGATTGGACCTTTACAGCCTACTTTATACAAACATCCTGTACTGCCAGGGGAATCGGCGAAGATGCCGTCTTCAAATTGCTGACGGCGCTGACATAGATCATGAATGGTTTTACTAAAGAAAAGGAGTGGACGATTATAACTATCCAGTTGTGGGATGCCATAGAGCAGTAGGTGAGTAAAGGTTCCACTCATCCAGTCTGGATGAGTGGGACATCCAGGAATATTAATAACTTGTTTATTTACTACTTCCCATACTCCTTTAGCTTTTCCAGGATTGGGATAGGCTGCTGCCGGTCCGCCAAAAGCAGCACAGTCTCCTACTGCTATCACGTATTTGGCTTTTTCAGCAATCTCTTGTACGGCTTCCAATCCTGTGACCATTTTTCCATTTCGCATAAAAATTTCATTATAGCGACCGTTTTCTGCTGTCATCACAGACCCTTCTACAATGAGCCAAAAGTTGCCTTCTTCTTCTTTCAGTGTATCTTCGAGTATCTTAGTAACATCATCCCCGCTGGCGACATTTATCAGCCAATGATAACGTATATCGAGTGATTCTGCTAATAATTGTTCAAGAGAAGGATTGATGGCATTTTGCAAAGACACAGACTCACCGGTGCAGGATCCAAGTTCTAACCAAATGACAGGTGCTTTTGTAATTTTATTTTGTGCAAATGCACTCTGCATGACAGGAATTAAGTACTCCGTAAGGCTCATTCCAACGGTTGCTGACATGCACAGTTGAATAAATTCACGTCTTGAAAGCATTTACGAGTCATTCCTTTTTTGTGTACTATTCACTTAGTTTTACCATATCTATGGTAATTTATCCGAGAAGAAAGTACTATGTAATCCTTTGGTATTACAAGAATAGTAACAATAAGGATGCGAGATACTATAGCAAGGGTGATTGCATGTTAAAACACTGGTATCAAGCTAAAAAAATAGTAGAAAGCGAAAAGAAAAGCAATATTGAGATTGATACTAGCAATGTGAAAAAATATGACGTTGTTGTAGTAGGGGCGGGGCCAGCAGGTGCTAGTGCTGCCTACTTCATGGCGAAACAAGGTCTTGATGTGCTGCTTCTCGAGCGTGGTCCATTTCCTGGTGCAAAAATTTGTGGTGGAACTTCTTTAATTGCTGAACATACTCACAAGCTGTTTCCAAATTTCTGGGATGAATGCCAATGTGAGCGCATTGTAATGCAGCAGGCATATTGGATTATGACAGAGGATTCTTTATTATCCACTTCTTTTCAAAGTTTGAAATTTACAGCTGCCCCCTATAACCGTTTTACAGTAAAACGCAGAGTTCTTTATCAATGGCTTGTGGATAAAGCCATATCCGCCGGTGTAACCTTTCAATGCAACTATAAGGTTTCAGAAGTGCTCTTTGATGGCAGCCAGGCAATCGGAGTACAAATATCACCACCGCAAAAAAAACAGTTTTTTGCAGATATTATTGTTTTAGCTGATGGTGCCAATTCTATGGTTGCTGAAAAATCAAACCTAATCCCTAGAGTCTCACCTCAAAATATATCTCTTTATGTGAAAGAAACCATTGTTTTACCTGCCAACGTCATTGAAGAACGATTTCAGCTAGCCTATGGTTATGGCAGTATAATTGGTTTACTAGGATATCCTACTGCTGGCTTTAATGGCACAAGTTCTATACATACATTTCAAGATAGCATTAATATTAATGTGGGAATGACGATTTCTGATTTTTCCATTTCCGGTATTCGTCCTTATGAGCTTTTAAGCCGTATCAAGAATCATCCGTTTATTCGGCCGCTTCTCGTGGGGGGGACAGTAGTAGAATACGGTGCATCCGTAATTCCCGAGGGCGGTTATTATGCCATTCCTGAAATTGTCCATCCTGGTTTAATGATCATTGGTGATGCAGCTTCCCTTGTGAACGGTACTCATGGTATCAATCTGGCAATGTGGTCAGGATTCTTTGCTGCCCAGGCGGCTTATGAGAGTAAAAAAAAGAGAGATTTCTCAGCAAAAAAACTATTTTTGTACCGTACATTGCTGGATGAGAGTTTTGTCATGCAGGATCTAAAAGCGAATGCAAAGATTGCCAAATTACAGCAGGATCTTCCGTATTTATTTGATTTATATAGTAAAATCGCAAATGAAACTGCATTTCAGGTTTCCAAAGTATATACGATGCCCAAAAAAGCAAAACGCATATTTATCTTTAAGAAAATAACCAGTATGCAGCCTTTGCTTAAAATGGCGAGTGACATTTGGAAGGTGATAAAGGTGGTTCGAGGATGAATCAATTCGATGAGCAGCTAGCAGTGATTCGTTTTCAGCCTGATGAAGAGTGGCAGCATGTGCTGATTCTAGATGATGCCATTTGCCAGAAATGCAGGGCAAAGCAATGCTTGACCTTTTGTCCGTCAGGTGTATTTAGAGAAAGTACAGAAGCCAAACAGCCTCTTATGGTTTTGTATAAACAATGTGTAGAATGTGGTGGATGCCGTTTAATTTGTGATAATATTGATTTCTCTTATCCGAAAGGCGGGTATGGGGTTACTTTTTTAGAAGGGTGAAGAGTAAAATAAGGTAGTCTATGAGTCTTGTATACAAGGCTCATAGACTACCTTATTTTAGTGAATATGCGATGAATCGTTATAAAAATAATACCTGGCCGTTGGAAAAAGAGGCGATGCGGGCTAAGGATTCCACTCGGTAGCCAGCATCCATTAATTTTTTGGCGCCAGGCTGGAAGGATTTCTCGATTACAATGCCGATTCCAACAACCCTTGCATTAGCTTGATGGACAATCTCAGCCAAACCGGCAGCAGCCTCTCCATTAGCTAGAAAGTCATCAATAATTAACACATGATCGTCTTCTTGCAGAAATTGCTTTGAAACAATAATGTCATTGCTCTCTTGTTTCGTAAAGGAATAAACTTTTGTATAATATACATCTTCATTGATCGTAACCGATTTTTTCTTTCTGGCAAAAACCACTGGTATCTTAAGCGCTAAACCTGCCATCACAGATACTGCAATTCCAGAGGATTCAATCGTCAATATTTTAGTAATTTGCTCTCCTTGGAAGCGGTGAGCAAACTCTTCACCTATTTTCAGCATAAGATCAGGATCAATTTGTTGGTTTAGGAAAGAGTCCACTTTGAGCAATGAATCATTTAGGACCAGTCCGTCAGATTGAATCCGTTTTTTTAATAATTCCATATAGCCTCCTAAATGCCGCTGTCCTTTGCGTCTTTTTACGTTATATTAATGTGTGCATTTATTCTAGCAGTCTAAAATATTATTGTCAATTAACATAAAGGCAAATCAAAGATTGCTTTACATTTTATTTCCCGGAAAATATAATGATTCTATCATTCTTGGTGGTCTAACAATCGATAGGCGATTTTTTTTAGGTATTACATAGGCAATAGATGCATATTTTCATTTTTTTTGTTGAATAAAAGCGTATTTTTATCGAATCTATATCTTTAGATAGAGGCATTTATTAGTAGAATATTCTATAGTTAGTAGTAATTGGTTCATACATCAGCAATTTATAAAAATTAAATAGCATTATGTCGAATGAATATCTACTATATTATAATGAAAAAGGGATTGCCAGGGGAAATGAAGAACTAAATGCTAACTTTACAGTAAGGAGGATAGAAGCGTGGCAAAAATAGTAGATATAATCAATAAGGCTGAGACCATCCATTCTTTAACGAAAGAAGAGATTGTGGATTTGCTGCGATGTGATGAATATGATCAACAATTGTTTCTAGCCGCTGATAGAGTGCGTAGCCAATATGTGGGAGATCAAGTGCACTTGCGTGGTTTAATCGAATTCTCAAACATATGTCAACAGAATTGCTTTTATTGTGGGTTAAGAAAAGAAAATACCAAGGTGAAGCGGTATAAATTGACCCCAGATACGATTATTGATCTTGCTAATAAGGCTAAAAGCTATAATTATAAGACGGTTGTACTGCAATCTGGTGAAAGTCAGTCTTATACTGTGGCTGATATGCAATACATCATTAAGAGTATAAAGGCTTTAGGATTAGCCATTACTCTAAGTCTCGGCGAAAAAAGCAGAGATGAATATCAAATCTATAAAGAAGCCGGCGCAGATCGATATTTACTTAGAATCGAAACAACGAATCCAAAGATCTATAAAGAATTGCATCCAGGCATGAGTTTTGAAAATCGATTACGATGTTTACGAGATTTAAAAGATCTTGGATATGAGCTGGGGACAGGCTGTTTAGTAGGACTTCCGAATCAAACAATGGAATGTTTAGCAGATGATATTTTGTTTTTCAAATCATTAGATGCTGATATGATCGGGTTAGGGCCTTTTATTCCCAACGCTGATACACCGCTGGCGCAAGAGAGAGGGGGTACTTTTAACACAAGTATAAAAGTGATGGCGATTACTAGGCTGTTATTGCCTGATGCTAATATTCCAGCTACTACAGCTATGGAAACATTAGATAAAAATGGACGTATTATTGCCCTTCAAAGTGGCGCCAATGTAGTGATGCCTAATGTTACCGAAGGTGAATATCGAAAAATGTATATGTTATATCCAGGTAAAATTTGTGTTAATGATACTCCAAAACACTGCGTAGGCTGTATTACGGGAAAAATTCAAGGAATTGGCAGACATATCTCTACCGAATTTGGCTTTCGGCCAAAGCAAAAAATTAACAAATAATTTGCAGGAATATGCAGAAAAAAAAAGAAATATGTAAGAGGCAGATTGTGGATTTATTTTTACAAGTATATATGCTAACTAGAAGTAACTATACTGATCGTTAGGTTTAGGGGGATCTGAATTGTGGAATTATCAACAATAATTGGTATTGGACTCGGATTTGTGGCTGTTGGCGTAGGGATGGTGCTTAAAGGTGCAAGTTTAGCAGTGTTAATAAATCCAGCGGCATTTTTAATTATTATTGCTGGTACGGCAGCTTGCTTATTGAATGCCTTTCCTATGGAAGTTCTTAAAAATTTTCCGACGCTTGTTAAAATGTTATTTAAACAACCTGAATTTATGTCAAAAAGTGACATGTTAAAGATGTTTGTGGAATTATCACAAACAGCTAGACGGGAAGGTATTCTAGCTTTGGAAAGTCGTGTGGAAGAAGTGCCGGATGTTTTTCTCAAAACTGGTTTGAGCATGGTAATTGATGGACTTGACCCAGATTTCGTGGGTGATGTGTTAGAAGCTGAGATTCAAGGAATGGAAGAACGTCATCGTGTCGGCGCGTTGATCTTTTCTCAGGCTGGTTCCTATGCTCCGACGCTGGGGGTACTTGGTGCAGTAGTTGGTTTGATTGCTGCATTAGGAAATCTCAATGACGTCGATGCTCTGGGACATTCTATTGCAGCTGCGTTTGTTGCTACCTTGCTTGGGATCTTTACAGGGTATGTAATCTGGAATCCGTTTGCAAATAAGTTAAAGATCATGTCAAAAAAAGAAGTTGATGTAAGAAAAATGATGGTTGAAGGAATACTGTCCTTGCAGGCAGGAGATTCTCCTACTGCGATTGAAGCCAAGCTGAAGGTGTTTATTTCCCAAACAGAAAGGGAGCAGATGAAGGCTAAAACGGAGGAAGCATAATGTCTAGAAGGAAGAAACATCATGAAGCTCATCATGAAGAACATATGGATGAATCTTGGCTCATTCCTTATGCTGATATATTAACTTTACTGCTGGCATTATTTATCGTATTGTTTGCCACAGCGCAAGTCGATCAAAAGAAATTTGATAATATGGCCTATGCTTTTAATACTGCTTTTAGTGGAAGTCCTTCGATTTTCGATAATAATCGAGCAATTACTCCTGAATTAAATACTGCAATACCTGACCAGCAGGCCGTTGAAGGTACTATGGGGCAGGAACAGCTGCAAGAGACTGTGCAGCTTTCGGAATTAAAAAGACAGATTGACCATTATATTCAAGAGAATAAATTGACTGGTGATTTAAATACAATACTTACGGAAGATGGGCTAATGATTCGTATTAAAGACTCTGCTTTATTTACATCAGGACGTGCGGATTTACGTCCCGAATCTTTGCGTGTTGGTGAGGAAATAGCTAAGGTATTGCTTCCGTTGAGTCAGAAGATTGTTATTTCAGGACATACAGATAGTATACCGATCAATACTTCTGAATTTCCTTCAAATTGGGAGCTTAGCTCCAAACGAGCGATTAACTTTATGAAATTTATCCTATCTAGTGAAAAAAGTTTACAGCCTGAGCGCTTTAGTGCTATTGGATATGGGCAATATCGTCCCCTTGAGGCAAATGATACAATTGATGGGCGAGCGAAAAATCGACGAGTTGAAGTACTTATCATGAGAAACTTTAGGAAATGAATATAGAAAAGAAAGACTTAGCCTAGGCTAAGTCTTTCTTTTCTATATTCATTTCTTGTATTTTGCCCGTATCTATTGGCAAAATACAGTTAATGCTGGTACAATGAATGATAGTAAAAGGTAATATGGAGTGAAATCTGTGATTATTGGTACTGGAATTGACATTATTGAAATCAATCGTATAAAAGATGCTATTACGCGCCAATCTTTTATAGACAAAGTATTCACCCTGCAGGAACAGCAATACTGTGAAAGTCGGGGTATGCAAAAAGCGTCTTCTTATGCAGCACGATTTGCTGGTAAGGAAGCAGTCATGAAAGCCTTTGGAACAGGAATGGCAGGTGGAAGACTTAAGGATATTGAAATTATTCTTGATGATAAAGGTTGCCCGCATGTAAATTTAAGCGGACAATTTGGCGCTTTAGCTAAAAGTATGGGGGTTAGTATGACATATATATCATTGACACATGCGCGAGAATATGCGGCTGCCCAGGTCATTTTATGGGGAGGAAAATAATATGAAAGTAATAACCGTTGCTGAAATGAAAGATATAGAAAGGGCAGCAATCGAAGAATATGGTATTCCTGGTATTGTTCTCATGGAGAATGCCGGCGTAGAAGTAGCTGGGCAAATTGAGAGTATACTAGGAAATTTACATAATAAAAAGATTTCTGTATTTGCTGGTACTGGAAATAATGGCGGTGATGGTTATGTAGTTGCTAGGCATCTTCATAACCAAGGGGCGAAAGTCAAAGTTTTTTTAATTGGCAGCAAAACGGCTGTAGTTGGTGATGCATTAACGAATTTACAAATCATTACCAATATGGGAATTGATATTTTAGAAGTAATCAATCAGCACGACTGGGATAAAGTAAAAATTGCTATGACCTTTACGGACTGTCTGGTAGATGCGCTGCTAGGGACAGGCTTTACTGGTAAACTTAGGGAGCACATGGTCCAGGTTGTAGAATGTATGAATAAAATGAATAAGGTTATTATTGCCGTAGATGTACCAACAGGTGTTGACGGCGATACAGGCCAGATTCAGAGTGTAGCGGTAAAAGCAAATTATACCATTACGTTTGCTCTGCCAAAGCAAGGACTTTTGTTATATCCGGGTGCTCTTTATGTTGGTGAACTGTACGTGGCTGATATTGGTGTTCCTAGATTATTGGTACAAAATATTGCAATTCAGCAGAATCTTATTACCAGCGGCGATGTGACAAACATGCTTGGCAAAAGACAGCCTGATGCCCATAAAGGAAGTTGTGGCAAAGTATTGATAGTGGCAGGTTCCAGAGGATTAACAGGTGCTGCTGCCCTGTCGGCAAGTGCTGCTATGCGCTCTGGTGCAGGCACAGTAAATTTAGGTATTGCTGAAAGCTTGCATGATATCATGGAAATGAAAGTAACAGAAGTCATGACCAGTCCGTTAGCTGAGGTGAGTCCAGGTGTTTTAGGAGAAGAGTCTTTTCCTGAACTTCAAAGACTTTCCCTGCATAGTGATGTAGTGGTAATTGGTCCTGGACTAGGGCGTCATGAAGAAACCATGTCACTTGTGCGCCGTGTGATTACGACAGTTGAAAGGCCTTTAATAATTGATGCAGATGCCTTAAATGCACTGATTGACCATACCTCTTTATTAACCGAGGCTAAGTCTGTACCGATACTAACGCCGCACCCTGGAGAGATGGCGCGGCTTGTCGGCTTAACTGCCGAAGAGGTCAATCAAGATCGCATATATATTGCCCGTCAGGCGGCAATTGAGTGGGGAAGTATTATTATTTTAAAAGGAGCACGTACAATAGTCGCATTTCCAGATGGTGAAGTATATATTAATAGTAGTGGTAATGCTGGTATGGCAACTGGCGGTGCTGGTGATGTGCTAACTGGAATCATTGCAGGATTTGTGGGCCAAGGCTTGTCAAGTCACGAAGCAGCATTGGCTAGTGTGTATATTCACGGTTTAGCTGGAGATATTGTCGCCAGAAATGGAATGATTGGTATGATCGCAAGTGATATCATTAAGGCATTGCCAGCAGCAATATTTGGTATTCAAGAAAATGATTAGGCATAAATTTCTCTTGTTTCATGCATACTTATGATAGTGGAGTTATTCAATGACAAGTCGCTCAAGACTCCCATTTTCGATAAACAGCAGGTAGAGCGGCTAATTTCGGTGGATAAGTGTGACTATGATCAGATGGAGTTAATACTCCAATTGAGTCAAGTCTTTGGTTATTTAAATATGTTGCGCAGCCGGTCATCATTCGCCAGATGATAAAATCGTGTATAAAAAAATTGACATTTGTATATAAAGAAACTATAATCTATCTATATGAATGTTGTGTTAACTGGCGGGGGTGAAGGCGTGGCAGAATTGAGGCGTATTATGATTAGTATCCCGAATAGCTTGCTTCAAGAAGTAGATGGTATTATTGCAATTGAAAAATTAAGCCGTAGTCAATTTGTGCGTGATGCCATGCGACTGTGTATTGAAGAGCGTAGACGTAAGGAAATATATGATAAAATGCGTAAGGGATATCAGGAGATGGCTGGGATTAATCTGACATTAGCAGAGGAAGGCTTGCTAGCTGATGCAGATCTATTTGAAATGCCTACCCTACTGGCGGAGCGTGAATAAAAGATGGTCGTAAAACGTGGAGATATTTATTATGCCAATTTAAGTCCGGTAGTGGGTTCGGAACAAGGAGGGCATCGTCCCGTTTTGGTCATCCAAAATGATGTTGGTAATAAATATAGTCCGACCATTATCGTAGTAGCCATTACTTCGCAGATTTCGAAGGCTAAGCTGCCGACTCATGTGGAAATCAACTCAAAACAATCGAATTTGGAAAAAGATTCTGTGATTCTATTAGAACAACTGCGCACCATTGATAAGCGTCGTTTAAAAGAAAAGGTTTCTCATTTGAGTGAAGATATCATGTCTATGGTTGATGAATCAATTAAAGTAAGTTTAGGGTTGGTTGAGGTATAATTTTTTTGTATCATATAAGGATACGGTTCTTTTAACATTTCGGCATGCAGCTAAGGCTTGGTGTAAACCAAGTCTTTTTAGTTATGAGAGATAGGCGTTCTTATGTCTGCAAGGAAGGAGCGGTACTATTTTAGGAGGTAAAATGATGGGACGTAAATGGTTTGGGGTGCTCCTGGTAACCCTTGCTATGCTGGTAGCAGCAGGATGTGTTAAAGACAGAGTTGCAAATGTCAGTCAAGGACAGACAACTTCTCCTCTGACTGTAAAGGTGTTAGATATTGGGCAAGGAGATGCTATTTTAATTCGGACAGCAGGACAAACTGTACTGGTTGATACGGGAGATACTGGTACGAAAGAAAAATTAGCAGCGTACATAAAAAAGGAAGGAATTACAACCATTGATAAGGTGATTATTACGCATCCTCATGCGGATCATTTGGGCGGGATGTCGGCTATTTTAGATAATTTTAAAGTAAATCAAATTTATGACAGCGGGCAAACAACGACAACGGTATTGTATCGTAAATATTTATCTTTAGTGCAAAGCAGGAAGATACCTTTTTCAGTTCTAACTGCCGGCACAGAAATTGCTATTACAAATGATGTAAAACTAAAAATTTTAGCACCAGAAAAACCATTTATAAAAGACTCAGAGTTAAATAATAACTCTATCGTAGCAAAATTGGTGTATCATGATTTTTCCATGTTGCTAACAGGCGATGCAGAAAAGGAATCAGAAGAACGTATGTGGAAAAAGTATAAAAAAGAACTGAAAAGTACGATTTTAAAAGCTGGACATCATGGCAGCAATACATCTTCATCCCTTTCCTTCTTAAAAGCCGTAAATCCTGAGGCTGCCATTATTTCAGTAGGTGCGAATAATGAGTATCATCATCCTCATCCTTCTACATTAAAGAAATATGGTGAGGCTAAAATGAAAATATATCGTACGGATTTAGATGGTACGGTGACAATCAACAGCGATGGTACAACCTATACCATAACAAAGGAGAGGTAACAAATGAAGGTCTTAGCTGTAATCGATCGCTTTGAAGGGAAAAAAGCAGTATTGATGTTAGGTGATGAGGAAGTTCAAGTCGTATGGCCCCGCCAGAGTTTGCCAAGTGAAGCTCAAGAAGGGGATTTCATAACCATGGAGCTGCAGATAGATGGTGAGGCAACAATAGCAGCTAAGGCAGAAGCAGAACGATTATTAAAAGAAATACTGGAAAGAAATCAGGAAGGTTAAAAGCTTTCCTGATTTTTTTGCATCTGTCATTGCTTCACTATGTTCGCCAGTTAGGAATTGAAAAAATACATAAATCGAAATTTTCAATTAATTTATAGAAATAAGCAGGAGTTTTACTGTATCAGATAGAAAGACTGAAGTAAACGTTTACAAGGATAACTGGTTAGGAGTTTATGATGGCATATGATAAAGAAAACATTAGAAATGTAACAATTAAAGATGTCGCGAAAAGGGCCGAAGTTTCCATTGCAACAGTGTCGCGAATCTTGAATGGAAAAGACCGAGTTTCACCATTGTTAGCAGAGCGTGTTTTGCTAGCAGCCAAAGAATTGCAATATCAGCCAAATGATGTGGCAAGAGCGTTAAAGATAAAAGAATCTCGTAGTATTGGTCTTATTATTCCGGATATCGAAAATCCTTTTTTTCCTGCGTTGGTTAGGGGGGTTCAGGATGCGGCTAAAATACATAATTATGCTGTTATCTTGTGTAATACCGATGGAAAAACAGACGAAGAGAAAAAATACATTCAGTTTTTGTATAGTAAACGTGTGGATGGTATAGCATTTACTGAAAGTGTTGACAACAAAAAAAATATTGCGTTGTTAGATTCATTAGGCATTCCTGTTGTTTTGCTGGATCGGAGAGTAGAGGGAATGAAGGCCAGTGGTGTTAGTACGGATAATCGTTTAGGGGCCTTTATGGCTACCAAGCATTTAATTGAGAAAGGTAAGCGGCGGATTGCCTTTATTAGCGGATCTCCAAAACTTTCTTCAGGAGCTGATCGGGCAAGTGGTTATCAGGATGCCCTTCTTCACTATAGCATTCAGTATGACAAAAAGTTGGCGTTTATTGGTGCCTTTACCTATGAGAGCGGTTATGCTGCAGCGGAGAATCTGTTATTGAGCCGCCACCAATTCGATGCTATTTTTGCATCGAATGATATCATGGCCATCGGTGCAATTGAATGTTTGAACAAGTATGGCATCCGGGTACCAGAGGATGTAGCCGTTGTTGGTTTTGATGATATACGATTGGCGACATGGTATAAACCGTTATTAACTACGATTCGGCAGCCTGTATATGAGATGGGACAATATGCGATAAAGCTTTTGGTAGAGCATATTACAGGTGAACGAAGCAGTTCGTATGAAAAGATATTTGTACCTGAACTGATGATTCGTCAATCTTCAGGTGGTTTGGAGGAATCAAAATGAGCACATTGACAAAACCAATACTGGTTGTGGGCAGCCTAAATATGGATTTAGTGGTAACCGTTGCGGAGCTGCCCCAAAAGGGTGAAACTATTTTCGGGAAAACGTTTACAACCTTTCCTGGCGGCAAGGGCGGGAACCAAGCGGTGACTGCGGCTAAATTGGGATCGAAGGTAACAATGGTAGGAGCTGTCGGACGGGATGAATTTGGTGAAAGGTTACGGTGCAGTCTTTCACAAAGCGGAGTAGCTACTTCCTATATAGCTTCAGCTGAAACTTCTACTGGTACAGCATTAATTACAGTGGATCAAAGGGGAGCCAATTCCATCGTGGTAGTGCCGGGAGCTAATTACGCATGCTGCCAGCAAGACATAGATTCAGCATTGGAAGCGGCAGAAGTGCCTGGAATTCTTCTTGTACAGAATGAAATACCAGAAACAATCGTGGAATATACAATTAAGGCTGCCAGGGGGAAAGGATGGACTACCATTTTGAATCCTGCACCAGCCCGTTTGATTTCAGAGGAACTCTTATCCACGATCGATATTCTGATTCCCAATGAGACCGAAGCATCAGTGCTTACGGGCGGAAAAGCTGGCGCAGAAGATGAAGCGGCACAAATACTGTTAGACAGGGGCGCAGCAGCCGTCATTATTACGTTAGGGAATAAAGGGGCCTTATGCTGTACCGTAGAACAGAAGCAGCAGATACTCCCCTATAAGGTAGACGCAGTAGATACGACTGCTGCTGGAGATGCCTATGTCGGCGCATTAGCTACTGCCTTAGCAGAGGGGAAAACAGTACTGGAAAGTGCAAAATTTGCAGCAGCTGTAGCGGCTATAGCAGTGACGAAGGCCGGAGCCCAGCCATCATTGCCTTGGCGAGATGAAGTGGACGCGTTTATTCGTAAACAGGGGGGACAGCAGTGAAGAAAATTGGAGTATTAAATCAAGGGATCAGCGAAGTGATTGCTGGTATGGGACACGGAGATCAGTTAGTTATTGGAGACTGTGGATTGCCAATACCGCAAGGAATACGGCGGATTGATATCGCCTTGACTCCTGGTATCCCAGGATTTTTAGAAACGCTCTGTGTAGTATTGCAAGAACTAGAAGTAGAGAGTGCGGTGATAGCCAATGAGATGGAAGCTGTCAGCCCTAAGATGTATGAGGGGGTGAAGGCACTGTTAGGGGCTGTGCCTATTCATCGATGCAGTCACGAGGAGTTTAAGAAAAAGAATCAGAAAGCAGTTGCTGTGATTCGCACTGGTGAGTGTACCCCTTACGCCAACATTATACTGCATTCAGGTGTCAACTTTTAACTGGGGGTGATTTACGGTATGGACCATGAAGTTATTTTACGTATGCAGAATATCAATAAGGCTTTTCCTGGAGTGCAGGCTTTGAATGATATTAACTTTGAACTCCGTAAAGGAGAAGTTCATTGCTTATTAGGAGAAAATGGAGCAGGTAAATCGACCTTGATTAAAATTATGAGCGGCGCCCATCAAAAAGACAGCGGTACAGTTCTATTGCACGGTAAAGAAGTAGACATTAAAGATGCTCACATTTCTCGTGATCTTGGCATTAGCACGATTTATCAGGAAATGAGTTTAATCCCGGGAATGAGTGTGGCAGAAAACATTTTTTTGGGAGAAGAAATTGTTAAATCTCCCTTCTATATAGTTGATAAAGAAAAAATGGAAAAGCAGGCAGAAGAAATCTTTCGTGAAATGAATATCGACATCAATCCCAAAAGACTGGTTAAGGAAATGAGTACAGCCCAGCAGCAAATGGTAGAAATTGCCCGGTCATTAGTGAAAAAACGTCAAATTATCATCATGGATGAGCCAACTTCCTCGATTAGTGACAAGGATACCCATGAATTGTTTCGGATCATTCGCAAGCTAAAAAGCCAAGGTGTGGCGATTATTTACATTTCTCATCGACTGCAGGAACTTAGTGAAATTGTAGATCGCATCACTGTCATGCGAGATGGTCAGGATATAGGAACTGTCAATATGAAAGATGTGACAATTGATCAATTGATTGCGATGATGGTGGGACGGACATTAGAAAAAATGGATAAACCAGTCAGGGATCATATTGGTGAGGTCTTGCTGGAAGTGAAAAATATTAGCTGGGGTAATGTTGTACAAAACGCCAGCTTTATTTTAAGAAAGGGTGAAATTTTGGGATTCGCGGGTTTGGTTGGTGCTGGCAGGAGTGAGCTGATGAGACTGCTCTTTGGTGCAGAAAAAATGGATGGGGGCAAAATATTGCTTCAGGGAGTCCAGGTGGAAATTCCTTCTCCAATGGAGGCGATTGCTTATGGTATTGGCTATCTCAGTGAAGATCGGAAGAGAGATGGGTTAGTACTTAGCATGGGGATTGATCAAAATATTACCATGGCAAATTTGCCCAGAGTGTGCAATGGCTTTTTCCTTAGTCGCAAGAAAGAACAATTGGAGGCTAAGAATAGCGTACAAGCTTTAAATGTAGCTACCGATTCTATTCATAAATTGGTGAAGTTTTTAAGCGGGGGAAATCAGCAAAAGGTGATCATCGGAAAGTGGCTTTTGACAGATTGTCAAATATTAATTTTTGATGAGCCGACCCGGGGGATCGATGTAGGAGCAAGGGCTGAAATTTATAAATTGATAAATGGGTTAGCTCAGTTGGGCAAAAGCATTATTATGGTGTCCTCGGATTTACCTGAAATTATTAGAGTCAGTAATCGGGTTATCGTAATGAATCAGGGAAGAATTGCTGGTGAATTTGAAAATGATGGTACGATTACCCAGGAAGGAATTATGCCATTGATGTTAGGGGGCGTTGGAAATGTTTCATAAGATTGCAGATCGATTCGGAATCGGAATTGCAATTGTCGCATTGTTTATATTTTTGTCAGTCAGCAGTCCTCATTTCCTGGATATTGCCAATCTACTCAACATTTTGCTGCAAGTTTCGATTTCAACGATTATTGCCGTCGGCATGACTTTTGTTATCCTCACCTCTGGCATTGATTTATCCGTAGGACCGCTGACGGCATTTTCCAGTGTCATAATCGGCTTAACGTTACATTTAGATATTGGTATTGGTATACCGATACTGAGTGGAATTTTAGTTGGTGGTTTACTAGGCTTTATGAATGGAATATTGATTGCCAAACTTAAAATTCCAGCATTCATTGCAACCCTGGGTATGATGAGTGTGGCAAGAGGAGCCGCCTTATTTATTACAAACGGGCAGACAATACATATGTTTCCTAGTGAATTTCGTTTCATAAGTGCTGGAAATCTGATGAGTATTCCGATTCCCGTCATTTATGCTCTTGTTATTGTAGTGATTGCGATCTTTATTTTAAATTATACTAAATTTGGCCGTCACATTTACGCTATTGGAGGAAATAAAGAAGCTGCTCGTTTATCGGGAATTAATGTGAAGTATGTAGAAACATGGGCCTATATCATTTGCGGCATAGCATGCGGTATTGGTGCTGTCATTTTGACTGGTCGTTTGAATGCTGCACAGCCTATTGCAGGAATCGGCTATGAACTGGATGCCATCGCTGCCGTTATCATTGGCGGTACCAGTTTAAATGGCGGTGAGGGATCTATTGGCGGTACACTTATGGGAGCGGTTCTGATTGGGATGCTGCGCAATGGCTTAAATCTTCTGAATGTTTCGCCTTTTCTGCAGCAAATTGTGATTGGTGCCGTTATTGTTAGTGCTGTGTTTTTTGATCAGTATAGAAGAGCAAAAAAAGACAGCAGTGCAGCCAAGGGACTGAATCGACCAAGCCAAGCAATGGGGACCGCAAAGCCATATCAATGACAACGTATAAGATAATTTGTGTAGACCTTGTTGGTAAACAATCTTATTGCATTTCTTTTGTAAGGTTGTTATATACACCAAAGGCCAAGACTAGAATGATGCTTGGCGTCATTTTAGCCTAGTCGAGTTTGAATCATCAGACTAAGGCACGCTCAGCCTTTCTTGTGAAGGTGAAAGTATTTAGCCAATTTGTTTTGAGGATTCAAAAAAGGATCGTAAGCGGCAAAAGAGTCCTTTGCTGCTTACAAGAACAGGTAGCACAGCGAGTTTAAAAAGAGGGGGAGAATCAACTTATGTACAAAAAAACATTAGCGATTCTGGTGGGAGTAGGCCTAATGGCATCTTTAGTAACTGGATGCGGCAGTTCCGGCGGCGATAAACCTGCTGCGAAGACGGACAAGAAAGAGTTAAAAATTGGCTTTGTTATGAAGACATTAAGTAATCCGTTTTTTATCAGTATGGAGAAAGGCGCTCAAAAGGCTGGGAAAGAATTAGGTGTGAAATTGGAAGTTCAGGTAGGTCAAGAAGAAACTTCAATTGAACAGCAAATTGCCATTGTAGAAAATATGATTGTGACAAAAGTGGATGCAATATGTATTGCTCCAGGCGGTTCGAAAGAAATCGTACCTGTTTTGAAAAAGGCGCAGGATGCAGGAATTCCAATTATTAATATTGATAATCGTATTGATGGGGATGCAGCGAAAGCGGCTGGACTTAAACCCATTCCGTATGTTGGTGCCAGTAATATTGATGGGGGTTATCTTGCAGGTAAATATTTGGCTGAGCAGCTGAAAGGGAAAGGGAAAGTGGCCATCATAGAAGGTATTCAGGGAGTCGATAATGCAGAGGGAAGAAAGAATGGAGCTAAAAAAGCATTTGCTGAGTACAAAGATATCCAAATCGTCGCTTCTCAATCTGCAAATTGGAAGACTGAAGAAGGTCTCAATGTAATGACAAACATTCTGCAGGCGAATCCAGATCTTAATGGGGTATTTTGTGCTAATGATATGATGGCTTTCGGTGCCATTCAAGCCATTGATGGCGTTGGTAAATCCGGGAAAATAATAGTAACAGCGTATGATGCTTTAGACCAAGCGAAAGTATACATTAAAGAAGGAAAAATGGCATCAACTGTGGATCAAAAACCTGATGATCAAGGTTACTATGGTGTAAAATATGCCGTTGACTTGATCAATAAGAAAGAGGTGCCTATGGAGTATATGGTTAAATTGGAAAATATCACGAAATAAAAATAGAATATGCCTGTGTCACAAAGAGGGCTGTAGCTGTGGTTTATTGCAGCTGCGGCCCTCTTTAAAATCAGCAAAGTAGATTTTTTTGTTTTTTTTATCCTTATACCCGAAAGTCCTGCAGGATTTTTGTTAGTAGGCACGAATTGTAAAACAATATATCATACTGTGCATTTTTTTGAAACATTATGTATGATATATGTATTGAGAGTGATTTGCCTATAAAAATAATAAACTTGTGGTGACAAACGGAGGTGTTATAAATTGCGTCGATTTCGTTCTGCTTTCTTAAGTCTGCTATTCTTGATGCTATTTTTGGTGCCTCAGGTTGGTATGGCGGCGTTAAATGATAATAAACCAGGGGCTAAACCAGCGGCAGCTATAACTTCACTGAAAGCAACAGCGCTATCGCAGACAAAACTTTCTGGTAACAATCAGTTAATCAATGTTCGGTGGCTAGTACATAAAGATGCTGTGGAAGGGACCAGTAAATTACGCTTAGTAATTGATACCAAGGATGCCGTGAGAGTCAGCAGCAAGCTGGATGGGACAAAAGGCTCTCAGTTAGTCATTGATATTAATGGTGCAGCAGTGGGAAATGTTAATAATTTAGTAGATTTAGATGGCAAAATTGCGGACAAGGTTCGATTTATTAAAAAAGATAATACCAACAGTCAAGTTATAGTGGACTTATCTACTATGATTGAGGATAGTGACTACAAAGTATTTACTTTGAAAAGTGACGCAATTAATAATAAGACCTTTCGTGTGGTAATTGATGTGAATCAAGTCGTACCTAAGGTTGAGTATAACTTTACTGCTGGTTTAAGGAATAAAGTGATTGCTATTGACCCTGGGCATGGTGGCAGTGATCCAGGCGCCATTGGTCCCAACAAATTGCAGGAGAAGACTGTGACTTTGGCAGTAGCACAAAAGGTACAGGCTTTACTAGAAAAGGCAGGCGCTAAAGTATTAATGACCAGAAAGACAGATGTAGATGTCTTTGGACCTAATGCTAGCGCCGTTGATGAATTAAATGCTAGAACGTTGGGGGCAAATAACAATAAGGCAGACGTATTTGTCAGCCTGCATATTAATGCCTTCACCAGTCCCAGCGTAGGCGGTACAGCTACTTATTATTATCAGAAGAGTAATTACGATATCTTGTTGGCAAATTGTATTCAAGACAACTTGGTTAAAACCGGGGGACTGCAAGATCGTGGAATTAATGCCGCAGGATTTTATGTAATTAAAAAAACCAAAATGCCTTCTGTCTTGGCTGAGTTAGGTTTTATTTCTAATCCTGATGAAGAAAAATTGTTGAGTACTCCACAATTCCAGCAGAAAATGGCGCAAGGGATTGTGCAGGGATTAGATGACTTTTTTGCTCAAGCCGCTAAAAAGGGAGGTGGCTTATAGTGTTTGGTAAAAGAATCGCTTTAGTAAGCATGTTGCTCATGCTGTCCATAATGCTGGGGGGCTGCGATACTGCCGCTCCTCAGTCGCCGACAGTGCCGAATGCGCAAAATGAAAATTCCCAAACAGGAACAGAGTCTGGCAAAACAGTGAAGCCAGGGCAAGATACGATGACTATGACAGTATATTTTGCAACAAAAGATGCGGCGAATTTAATCAGTGAGAAATATGTGGTTCCCAAGAATAGTCATCCGGCGCAAACTGCCATGGAGTTATTGATAGCAGGAACCAAGAACCCTGATTTAGTCGCTGTATTTCCGGCAGGAACCAAGTTGCGGAATATTTCGGTTAAGGATCATATTGCCTATGTTGATTTTAATGATAGTTTAATAAAGAACAATAAGGGTGGCTCAGCCTTAGAAATATTGCTGGTAGGTGCCATTGTCAATACATTAACCGAGTTTCATGATATACAAAAAGTGCAAATTCTGGTAGAGGGCAAAAAGATTGATACGATATCAGGTCATATGGATATCGGAGAACCTTTAAGCCGATCTGAGAAAATAATTAAAAAAAGTAAATAATACTTCTAAAAGCAGTAATCTGAAGTCAGATTGCTGCTTTTATGTATTTTAGCAGATCGATACGGAGAATAATAAGGCAAATGACTATAAAAAAAATATTTATAAGATTGTTGCATATGCAGGATTTCAAACTTGTAAAACAGAACTTTAATACATTTATACTGTTTGGGGATTAGGTAGGTGCAAGATGGAATTTAAAAAACTGGGAGAGTTTGCTTTAATTGATCTGATTAAGGTCGATACGATTCATAACAAGGAAAATGTAGTGATTGGCATTGGGGATGATGCAGCAGCTCTGATACCAGCCCCTCATCAATTGCAATTGGTTACTACTGATATGCTGGTAGAGATGGTCCACTTTGATCTATCGACTACCAGTGCCTGGCAGTTAGGGTATAAATCGATTGCAGTAAACCTAAGTGATATTGCAGCAATGGGAGGACATCCAACCCATGTTGTTATATCTATCGCTTTGCCCAGCTATTTGTCTGTAGACTTTGTCGTATCCTTATATGAGGGAATGAAGGAAATTTGCCATGAATTTGGTGTTAATATAGTTGGTGGGGATACCGTATCGAGTCCTAATGGATTGGTGATTAATGTAACGGCAATGGGTGAAATCGATCCAAAGAAGCTTCAGCGGCGTTCGGGAGCTGATGTGGGAGACTTAGTGGTGGTAACGGGTTCATTAGGTGACTCGGGATGCGGATTAGAGCTCTTGCAGCAGGGAAAATGGACTGATTATGAATTCTTTCAGCCTTTAGTGACAAGACATGTAATTCCAAGACCGCAAGTTACAGCGGGAGCGATGCTTGCGTCTTTTGGTTCAACAAGTATGAATGATATTAGTGATGGTTTGGCAAGTGAAGTTAATGAGATTGCCAGGGCGAGTCATGTAGGGATGCGAATCTATGCTAAGATGATTCCCTTGTCGGCAGAAGTCTGCGCTGCAGCCCGTGCTTTGGGGAAAGAGGGTCTAGAGTACGCATTATATGGTGGCGAAGATTATCAATTGGTCTTTACGATTCCACCCCAGCAATTCTCACTGGTATCCCAAGCTGACCTTGGTACCAAGCTGACGGTCATTGGAGAAGTGATTGAGGAAAGATATGGTGTGCTATTGGTGGATGAAGAAGGAGCAGAGTCACTGCTAGAGCCTAAAGGATATAATCATTTTCGCCAGTAGGCTGGGTAATTAGGAGGAATTTTTTCGTATGCTGGAATTTAAAACAACTTCCCCGGAGGAAACATCGGCGTTTGGCAAATGTTTGGCCAAGATACTATCTGCAGGGAAGGTAGTATGTCTGGTTGGAGATCTCGGGACTGGGAAAACCTTATTGGTACAGGGATTAGCAGAAGGATTGGGCATAGCAGATAGCGTACATAGCCCCACTTTCACCATTTTAAATGTGTATGAAGGACGCTTTCCTGTATATCATTTTGATTTATACCGATTAGAAAATGCTGAGGAATTGTTTGATATTGGTTTTTATGAATATACGGAAGCAGATGGGCTTTCAATCATTGAATGGGCAGACAAGTTTCCTGAAGAGCTGCCTGATGAATATTTATGGATTGAGATACGTTCGAGCTTTGAGAAAAATGAAGGTAGCGTAGAGGACAGAGTCTTACAGGTACGGGCACTTGGAGCTACTTATGAACAACTGTGTGAGGAGCTGAAACAGACATGCCAATTCTTGCGATAGATACAGCTACGTTAGTGTCCAGTGTTGCTTTAGCAACTGTGGACAACGTATTAGCTGAGATTACATTACAAACAAAAAAAACACATTCTGAATTATTAATGCCTCATATTGCTAAACTACTGGATATGGCTCAGGTGGCTAAATCGGATCTTAAGGGGGTAGCTGTCAGTATTGGACCTGGTTCCTTTACAGGTCTTAGAATTGGTTTATCTACGGCTAAAACCTTAGCCTATGCTTTACAGATTCCTGTGGTTGGCGTACCTACTCTGGCAGCCATGGCTTACGGCTGTCCGGTTCCCGGAGTGATTCTGGCTCCTATGCTGGATGCGCAAAAGGGAAACGTCTATCAGGCATTATTTGAATGGCATCAGGGAGAATTAAAAGAGATACAGCCAGCGATTGTGACAGAGGTTACTGCTGCTTTAGAGAGTTTGAGTCAGCAGGAAAGACCTGTAATCGTAATGGGAGAATCTGCGGTCATGTATCGTGACAAAATAGAACAGATTGGAAAAAATCTAATACTTGCTGCACCTCATGTGGTTATCCAGCGAGCCAGCAGTGTTGCCGGTTTAGGTTATAAGCTGATCAAGCAAGGAGTGCGACATGATGTAATGGGTTTAGAACCTTTATATATTAGACGTTCAGAAGCTGAGGTTTTATGGGAGTGTCGTCATGGAGTTGCCAAATGACCGTAATGATGGTACGGCGTATGAATACGCTTGATATTGATGGTGTTCTTGCAGTAGAGCAGCAATCCTTTACGACTCCCTGGTCTCGCGAGGGATTTGTTAATGAAATGAACAATGAATTGTCCTATTATTTGGTGATGGTAGAGGCTGGTAAAATCATTGGCTATGCAGGTATGTGGCTTATTGTAGATGAAGCACATGTTACGAATGTAGCGGTTTTACCCGCATATAGAGGGAAAAAATTAGGCGAAAAATTAATGTCTGCTCTTCTTGAACATGCGAAGAATAGGGGAGCGGTTAGAATGACCCTGGAAGTGCGTGCTTCTAATACCGTTGCTCAAGGTCTATATAGTAAATTTGGTTTTACATCCCAAGGAAGACGGCGTAATTATTATACGGATACCAAAGAAGATGCACTCATTATGTGGTGCGAGAAGTTATAAAGAAATTTCGATAAATAAAAAAAGAGCCACTTTCGTGGCTTATAGGGTGATTGATGATACTTACAATATGTCATAGTGGGTAAGAATGTGACTATTATTGTATTGATTGTAATGATAGAAAGATGGAGGCCTTTGTTTTGAAAAATACGCAGCAGGAAACCAGAAAACCTTGTTTAACACTGGCTCTAGAAACCAGTTGTGATGAAACATCTGCAGCAGTAGTGGCTGATGGACGCATTGTTTTGTCAAATATTATTTCTTCCCAGATTCCAGTACACCAAAAATATGGTGGAGTTGTGCCTGAGATTGCTTCTCGTAAACATATTGAAAATGTACTCCCCGTGATCGATCAAGCACTAAAGGCGGCTGGGGTAGCATTAACCGATATTTCAGCGATTGGAGTTACTTACGGACCAGGTCTGGTGGGAGCATTATTAGTTGGTGTATCAGTAGCAAAAGCCTTATCTTTTGCTGCAGGGATACCTCTCGTTGGCGTGAATCATCTAGAGGGGCATATTTTTGCCAATTTTTTGGCTCACCCGAATTTAGAACCGCCATTCATGGCTTTAGTAGTATCGGGAGGTCATACTTCCCTAGTACATGTGAAGGGGTATAATGAATTTGTATTATTGGGTCAGACACGGGATGATGCGGCAGGAGAGGCTTTTGATAAAGTCGCAAGGGTGATGAAATTGCCTTACCCTGGAGGTCCTTATATTGATGCTTTGGCTGCTAAAGGTAATCCGGAAGCTATTGCTTTTCCTAGAGCACTATCAGGAAAAAACAGCTTTGAGTTTAGCTTTAGCGGATTAAAATCGGCAGTGTTAAACTATTTAAATAGTGCAGCGCAAAAACAAGAAGAAATAAATACAGCAGATGTAGCAGCCAGTTTTCAGGCAGCTGTCATTGATGTACTGGTTAGTAAAAGTCTTCAAGCTGCGGCTGTCTCTGGTGTAGGGCAGATTGTTCTTGCTGGAGGTGTAGCTGCCAATAGTGGTCTTAAAGCTAAATTAGGGTATGAATGCCAACAGGCAGGGATATCCTTCTACTATCCAGATCCTATATTGTGCACTGACAATGCTGCCATGATTGCTTGCAGGGCCTATTATCAGCATCAAATAGGCGATTATGCCGATTTGCATTTGAATGCAAAACCTTCTTTAAAATTAGGCGCAGGGAAGCAGTGACTTAACATATGGAGTAAAATGTAAAATAAAAGTTTGAAAATTCCACGACAAGGAATTTTTATATAATAAGTGGAATAAGTATAAACAAAGTAATAGAGCAGGTATTCGCAATTATTTTTAAGTAATAGTTGGAGGTACAAATGGGAGTGGCTGGAGATATTTGTCGAAAAGTAACTACATTAGCCCCAGCGCAAATTGCAGTGCTAGACACAATTTGCACCGTATTGGGATTAGCAAGTGACTTGGCCCACGCCCAAGTTACCTTATATACGAAAGCGCGTATGGAGAACTTTTTGGTTATTGCAGCGCAAATAAAACCCAATACTAGCTATGTGCAGCATAAGCCCAGCTTATTGGGGTCAACTGTCTATGCCTTAGAGGAGCCGCTTATATGGCGAAGTATCTCCATGGGAGAAGCGATTCATGGACAACGGGAATGGGCTCTGGGTATGTGGATGGAAATGCAGGTCTACCCTGTGCGGGATGCTAGCGGCAATGTAATTGCTGCTGTCAGTTTTGAATCTAGCATGGAAGAAGCTCACGTACATGGGCATCAACTCTTGGTTGAAACAGCACAACTTCTTTTATCGACAGTGAAAATACCAAGCAGCAGTAAGCAATATCGTTCCTTGTCTGCCAGTGATGGTATTCTCATTGTGAATGAGCATGGTAAAATCATTTTTGCTAATTCAACCGCGGATAGTATATATAAAGTATTAGCTGTAGGAAATATTGTCGGACGGCGCATTTATGAGCGCCAGGCCCATATGGGGTTAGCCCAAAAGGCTATGACCATTCAAGAGCCTTGTGAGGCAGAATTGTCAGCAGGCAATATGGTATTGGTACAAAGGGCAATTCCTATTATTGTAAACCAAGTTACAGCCTGTACAGTTGTAATTTTAACGGATGTTACCGAAGTAAAAAAGAAAGAAAAAGAATTATTAATAAAATCAGCAGTCATTCAAGAAATACACCATCGGGTGAAAAATAATTTACAGACCATTGCCAGTTTGCTGCGGCTGCAGTCAAGGCGTACGAAATCCCAGGAAGTAAAAGCTGCTCTACGGGAAAGTGTGAATCGGATTTCGAGTATTTCTGTTGTTCATGAATTTTTATCACAGCAGGATGCAGAATTTATTGATGTAGCAGAAGTGGCTAGAAATATTCTCGACCTAGTTATTCAAAATATGCTGGAACCAGACTTTAATTTACAAACTATTTTTAATGGTGAGACAGTGGTATTTCCCTCGGAGCAGGCTAGCAGTTTGGCTCTGGTTATTAATGAGCTGATCCAAAACTCCATCGAGCATGGTTTTGTAGGTCGGCATGAAGGCATCATCGGGGTTGACATTAGTACCCTGGAAGATGAATATAAAATCGAAATCTATGATAACGGCATTGGCATGCCACCGAGCTTTAATCCCCAATTATCCAACAGTTTGGGATTGCAGATTGTACGAACACTGATTGAGAGTGATGTTGGCGGTAGTTTTGCATTATACACGGATAATGGTACTCATGCTTGTATTACCATTCCCCGTAAGGCGAAAGGAGGAGTTTAGAATGGAATCATTGCGGATTGTTATAGCTGATAATGAATCAATTATTCGGATGGATTTAAAAGAGCTTTTGGAAGAGGCAGGGCATACGGTCGTAGCAGAAGCCTCTGACGGATCAAGGGCTGTTGATTTAGTTCGTCAATATCGGCCTGATTTGGTTATTATGGATATTAAGATGCCTGAGATGGATGGTATTACAGCAGCAAAAATAATTTCCAATGAGAAGCTTGCTCCTGTTCTATTGTTAACAGCATTTAGTCAGAAGGATATTGTGGAGAAAGCGAAGGATTCAGGTGTACTGGCTTATTTAGTGAAACCTGTTAAAGAAGTGAATTTATTTCCTGCTATCGAGATCGCTTTGTCTCGCTTTCAAGAGTTTGCTGAGTTAGAGCAAGAACTCGAGAATGTGAAACAATCCCTAGAGACACGAAAAATTCTTGACCGTGCGAAGGGGATTTTGATGGACGCTTACAATCTTAGCGAAACAGAAGCCTATCGTCGCATTCAACAATATAGTATGAGTAAACGCAAATCGATTAAAGATGTTGCTGAATCCATTGTAGAAGCAGCAACGAAAAGAACATAGCCTGCTTAAAGTGCCTAATTGGGCACTTTTCTACTTATAAGCAGCCAAAAACACCGTTTATCTTTTGCACGTATTATACGCAGTGAGAAGTGAATCTAAATTTTTTTTGAAAAAAATATGGATTTTTCCTATTAAACACTTGCTTTTTCTTGCTGAATTTTATATCATAAATTATGTGATTAGCACTCGCTAACAATGAGTGCTAACAAGATTAATATCATTACATATCGTGGAGGAGGAAATTTCAATGATTAAGCCATTGGGTGACAGAGTCGTCATTAAGGTTTTAGAAGGCGAGATGAAAACAAAAAGTGGTATCGTACTACCTGATACTGCTAAGGAAAAGCCACAAGAAGGTGAAATTATCGAGGTCGGTACTGGCAAAGTATTGGACAATGGCCAACGCGTAGCTCTTGATGTAAAAGTTGGCGATAAAATTATATTCTCCAAATATGCAGGTACTGAAGTTAAATATGAAGGGCAAGAATATCTGATTGTAAGCGAAAGAGATATTTTAGCAGTTGTACAATAATAAAATTATTTGGGAGGTTTACATATAATGGCAAAGCAAATTTTATTTGATGAAGACGCACGTCGCGCATTAGAAAGAGGCGTAAATGCACTTGCAAATGCAGTAAAAGTAACACTTGGACCTAAGGGTCGTAATGTTGTTCTGGATAAAAAATTCGGTGCTCCTACTGTTACAAATGATGGTGTAACTATTGCACGTGACATTGATTTGGAAGATCCGTTTGAAAATATGGGTGCTCAGCTTGTTAAAGAAGTTGCTACCAAAACCAATGATGTGGCTGGTGATGGTACTACTACTGCAACTTTACTTGCACAAGCTATGATTCGTGAAGGTATGCGCAACGTAGCAGCAGGCGCAAACCCTATGATCATTAAAAAAGGTATCGAAAAAGCAGTAAAAACCTTAGTGGAAGAGATTAAAAAATCTGCTAAGAAAGTAGAAACAAAAGATGCGATTGCACAAGTTGCATCGATTTCCGCAGCTGACGAAGAAATCGGTAATTTGATTGCAGAAGCTATGGAAAAAGTGGGTAAAGACGGCGTTATTACTGTTGAAGAATCCAAAGGTATGGGAACTAGTCTTGATGTAGTAGAAGGTATGCAATTTGACCGTGGCTACATTTCCCCATACATGGTAACGGATACTGACAAAATGGAAGCGATTTTAAACGATCCTTATATTTTGATCACTGACCGTAAAATTGGTGCCATCGCAGATTTACTTCCTACATTGGAAAAAGTGGTGCAGCAAGGTCGCGAACTTTTAATCCTTGCTGAAGATATCGAAGGCGAAGCATTAGCAACTTTGGTTGTGAATAAATTACGTGGTACCTTTAAAGCTGTAGCTGTAAAAGCTCCTGGTTTTGGTGACCGTCGTAAAGCAATGCTTGAAGACATTGCTGCTTTAACTGGCGGTACTGTTGTTACAGAAGAAATTGGCCGCAAACTTGACACCGTAGAGCTTGTTGATCTTGGACGTGCCCGTCAAGTACGTGTTTCCAAAGAAGAAACCACCATTATTGATGGCGCTGGTGATGTAACTCTAATCAAAGCTCGCGTTAGCCAAATCAAAACACAAATCGAAGATAGCACTTCTGATTTTGATAAAGAAAAACTTCAAGAACGTCTTGCTAAATTATCTGGCGGTGTAGCTGTAATTCAAGTAGGTGCTGCAACAGAAGTAGAACTGAAAGAAAAGAAATACCGTATTGAAGATGCTTTGAATGCAACTCGTGCTGCTGTTGAAGAAGGTATTGTTGCCGGTGGTGGTACTACTTTCATCGATATCTTATCAGCTCTTGATGCCATTGAAGTAATTGGTGACGAAAAGACAGGTGTTGAAATTGTAAAACGTGCAATTGAAGAGCCTGTACGTCAAATCGCTAACAATGCAGGCCTTGAAGGTTCCATCGTTGTTGCAGGCGTGAAAAAAGCCGGTAAAGGCATGGGCTTCAATGCATTAACTGAAGAATATGTTGACATGATTGCTGCAGGTATTGTTGACCCAGCAAAAGTTACTCGCTCTGCATTGCAAAATGCTGCTAGTATCGCCGCAATGGTATTAACTACTGAAACATTAGTAGCTGATAAACCTGAAAAAGACGGTGGTGCTGGTGCTGCTGCTATGGGTGGCATGGGCGGTATGGGTGGCATGGGTGGTATGGGCGGCATGATGTAATAGCAGCCTCAAGCCCCTTTGCAGGAACGGGCTTGAACGCTGGTAAGCATTAAACGCTACCAATCTGCTACCATAATTAGTAAAAATCAGGCTGCCTACAAGTCTATCAAACTTGTAGGCAGCCTTTTTATATTTCTTCTGCTGTATTTTTTCATTTTTGTCTTCATAATTTTCACTTTGCATGCATACATACTATTGTATGGGGTGGGAGGGGGAAGATTATGGTTCTCAATTTGCGGCGAATATTTCATCATCGGCATTTATTTTATGGCATGGTGGGTCTCTTTGCTATTGGTGCTGTTTATGTACAAGTGGCAGAATTGATTTCTGGTGGACCAATAGCAATTGCTGGTACGCGAACAGAACGAAAGGTTGTAGCGTTAACCTTTGATCATTCTTGGGGTAATAAATTTACACCGTCCATATTGGATACCTTAAAGCAGCATAATCAGAAGGCGACCTTCTTTATCATGGGACCATGGGCACAAAAATATCCAGATGTGGCAAAGCGTATGGTAACGGATGGACATGAGATAGCCAGCCATGGGTATCGTCATGAGAATTATGGAGATCGGACGAGAGAATGGGTAACAGAGGATATTGAAAAATCACATAAATTGATTAAAGAAGTCACAGGGGTGGATGCTACCCTGATTCGACCTCCAAACGGTCACTATAATCAGCAGTCACTAAAGGCTACAGAGGATCTGGGCTACAAAACCATTATTTGGAACATAGACTCGCTGGATTGGAAAAATCCTGGCAGAGATGTTATTATAGAAAGGGTAATGAAACGGTTAAAGCCCGGAGGAATTATTCTTATGCATGCCTCAGATACTCCTGTGCAGACTGCAGATGCTCTGCCTATCTTATTAGATAAAATAAAAGCAGAAGGTTATGAAATTGTTACTGTGGGTCAGCTATTAAATGAGCATGCCGAAAATGGAATACTACGACATTAATAGATTGCTTATGAGCAATCTTATTTTTTTGCATTCTGGGGCAGGGAAAAGGTTATAATATCGCGAAGATATATAAGTTTCATAAACCAATGAAGTGGATTGTATGGCTGCGTCTTCTTTATGCGATAAATGAGGTGACAGGAAAAAATGAATAGTATCGAGATCGCCTCGAGAAAAATAGATAAAGGTGAGCGCTTAAATTTTACAGAGGCATTGGCACTCTATCAGCACAATGATATCCTTAAGCTGGCTGAGTTAGCGCGCATGGTTAAAGAGCGTAAGTCCGGACAATATGTGTATTATAATGTGAATCGGCATATTAACTTAACCAATATATGTGTATCAGGTTGTCCGTTATGTGCTTTTGGCTGTAAAGCAGAGGAGCAGAGAGCCTATGTAATGCAAAAATCGGAAGTAATCGAAATTGTAAGCCAGACAATGAGAGAAACGCCTGATCTTAGTGAAATACACATGGTAAGTGCATTACATCCCGATAAACCATTTTCTTATTATTTGGATATTGTTGCGGCAGTGAAAAGGGCAGCACCCCAAGTGCATTTAAAAGCCTTTACCCCTGTGGAAATTGTTCATTTTGCTAACATCTCCCAACTGGGTATAACGGCAGTGTTAGAACAACTAAAAGCAGCAGGCTTAGATTCCCTGCCAGGTGGCGGCGCGGAAATTCTAGATGATAGCGTGCGTAAGATTATCTGTCCCAATAAAGCTACGACGGCTGAGTGGATTGATGTAATTACAGCGGCGCATTCTCTAGGATTGCCCACTAATGCTACGATGCTTTATGGTCATGTCGAAACAATCGAACAGCGGATACAGCATTTAATTACCTTGCGGGATATTCAGGATCGGACAGGCAAATTTCAAGCCTTCATTGCGTTTCCTTTTCATCCAGCCAACACTGGATTCACTAACTTGCAGCGAGTAAGTTCATGGGAAGATTTGAAGATGATTTCCTTAGCACGATTGGTATTAGATAATTTTGATCATATAAAGGCATTTTGGATGATGCTGACACTGCCGATTGCTCAGCTGGCGTTAACTTTTGGTGCAGATGACCTAGATGGAACGGTTGTGGAAGAAAAGATCATTCATGCCGCTGGTGCTACTACAAAAAAAGGAATTACGAAAAAAGAGATTATCAGTTTTGTTGAAGAGACAGGTTACCTTGCAGTAGAAAGAGATACTTTTTACCGCCCACTGAAAATCTCAAGTGGAGTGAAATCATATGGATAATCAAAGCTTAGGAAATATCAAATTTATTAACTGTTTGCCGCTGCACTATGGGTTATCTCACGGCGGCTTTGGAGAAAAACTTTCGATCTATTCAGCAACTCCGGCCCAGCTTAATCAACTAATAGTCACGGAACAATTAAATATTAGTCCTGTGTCTTCTATTATATATGCACAAAACAGTGAGAAATTAGTAGTGCTGCCCAATGTGTCCATCAGTGCAGAGAACGCATTAGAGAGTATTATCTTAGTGTCAAAACATCCAATTGAGCAGTTAAAGCAGGCTCGTATTGCACTGACGTCCAAATCAGCGACTTCTCATGGCTTGTTAAAAATCATTATGCATCATGCATATCAAGCTTCCCCGGAATATTTTGTCAGTCCCTTGTCTCTTGACGAAGGGGTATTAGAGGATGCAGAGGCAGTATTATTTATTGGTGATGATGCTCTTATGGCTTATCATCATCAATTGGCTGGCTACTATTATTATGATCTGGGAGGGGAGTGGAAAAAACTCACCGGCCTTCCTATGGTATATGCGGTATGGGCACTCAATCGTAAGTTTGCTGATCTAAATAAAGACTATGTACAAATGGTATATGAGAAAGTGACTGGCGGATTTCAATATGGTCTAACTCATATAGCGGATGCTGCTCGTACCTTACAAGATACGTTCTCTTTAACAGCGGCACAAATTGTTCATTATATTGGCTTGCTCAACTATCAATTCAGCCCTGCTCATGAACAGGCTTTATTGACATATTATAGAATGGCTCATGATTTAGGTTTAAGTCCTAACATAACAGAGATTGAGTTTGCAAAGGTGGTAAAATGAGTAGGATACTAGCAACGAATCAAGCTGTAGAAATGTTATCTGGTGGAGATATTTTAGAACTGGGACAGGCAGCAAATAAAATGCGGCAGAAGATGCATCCGGGAAATGTAGTTACCTTTATAATTGATCGTAATATCAATTATACAAATATCTGTACAAGTGAATGCCGATTTTGTGCTTTTTATCGCAGGCAGGGGCATCCTGACGGTTATACCCTATCTCAAACTGCTATCTTTGATAAGCTGAAAGAAACCATTGAAGCAGGCGGTACGCAGGTCATGCTCCAAGGTGGTCTAAATCCAGCCTTAGGTTTGGATTATTATGTTGAATTACTTACCTATATCAAAAAGAATTTTAATATTGCCATTCACTCTTTTTCCCCTGCAGAAATTGTTCATATTGCAAAAAAAGAAGGACGATCGGTAATTGAAATATTAGAAGCGCTGAAAGCAGCGGGTTTAGATTCCTTGCCAGGCGGCGGTGCTGAGATCTTAGTGGATGAGGTGCGGCAAAGAGTCAGCCCTAAAAAAATTAGCGCTGGAGATTGGTTGATGGTTATGGAAGCTGCCCACAAGATAGGGCTTGAAACAACAGCGACAATGGTGATTGGTATGGGAGAATCCTATGCTCAGCGTATGGAGCACATGGAAAAGATAAGGAATCTTCAGGAGAAAACAGGAGGCTTTCGCGCCTTTATTATTTGGTCCTATCAACCTGGCAATACAGAGATGGGTGGGAAAAAAGTATCTACTTGGGACTATTTAAAGACACTGTCTGTAGCTAGATTGTATTTCCACAATATTAAACATATTCAAGGTTCCTGGGTGACCCAAGGACAGAATATTGGGCAATTGACATTAGCTTTTGGCGCTAATGATTTAGGCAGTATTATGCTAGAGGAAAATGTGGTTAAAGCTGCAGGGACATCGTTTCAAATGTCAATTGAAAAGATGGTAACTCTCATTGGTGAAACTGGCAAACTACCAGCGCAGCGTGATACACAGTATAATATAATACGAACCTTTGAATAAGAGTGTTTTAGTATAATAAAAAAAATCTATATGTATTGGTAATTTTAAAAAAAGGTCAATACATAGTAAGGATGGTTAGTGTGGATATACAGGCAGACTATGCGGTAATTGGCGGCTCAGGAACCTTGTCGAGTAATTTTCCTTTAGGGAGCAGTGATCCGGGGGTGGTAATGATTGATGATCATGTACAGTTTGCTACACCCTATGGACTCAGCCCCATCTTCTCTTTGTTTAGCGTGGATGATTGCCCAGTCCTTACGTGCAAAATGCATGGTTGGCGCAGCGGGGTAAGTCGAGCAGATGCTTCAAGGCAAATCTTTTGGGTATTTCGTAAGGTAGGTGTAAAGCGTATCATCAGCGAAGGTGGTGTAGGTACTGCAAACCACCTATTAGATCCTCGTGATTTTGTAATACCAGATGATTATCTTGATCTATCTGTGCGTAAAGATGTGGAGCTGGATGGCAAATATCTACTTATCATGAGAGAAGCATTGTGCGCTGAAGTGCGCAGTACGTTAGTAAAAGCTACTCGCAAGCATTATGACGGTCGGATTTTTACTCGGGGTATTTATGCAAATACTGATGGTCGTCACTTTGAAAGCCCGGCAGAGGTTGCGATGATGAAAGGACATGCTGATATTATTGGTCAGAGTATCTGCCCAGAGGTGTATTTGGCAAGGGAAATCGGGGCATGTTATGCAGGACTTTACTTTGTAGTCAATTATGGTGAAGGATTGGTCAAAGAATGGTCACATCAGGATTTAAAAGATATTTTTTATGATGATGCTCCGATGATTAGCAGGATCATTTTAGATACAATTCGAAATTTGTCGGCAACAGGAAAATGTGCCTGCCGCGATTTACGGAAGGAAACTTTGCTAAAGGGCATTTACAATAAGTAGCATTGTGTGCTATATTTTGATTTAATATCTACATGTAGGAGGAATCTTTTTTACTATGCAAAATAAGCAAAATCAATTAGTTTTAATTATGGACTTTGGTGGTCAGTATAGTCAGCTGATTGCCAGACGGATTCGTGAGTGCGGCGTGTACTGTGAAATTGTGTCATATAAGACATCAATTGAAAAAATAAAATCTATGAGTCCCATTGGTATTGTTTTTTCTGGTGGCCCATCCAGTGTGTATGGGGATAAAGCACCGAAATGTGATCCGCAAATATTTGATTTAAATATTCCTATTTTTGGAATTTGTTATGGAATGCAATTAACAGCTTACACCTTAGGTGGCAAAGTTGCACATTCTGAATCTCGTGAATATGGCAATACACGTTTATTAATTGATAAGAATACAGACATCTTTTCGGAGTTAGGATCAGAAACACAAGTATTGATGAGCCATGGTGATTATATTGAAACGCCTCCAGCTAATTTTGTGGTTACAGCACATACGGCTAATACTCCAGTAGCAGCAATGGCAAATGCAGTGCGTAACATCTATGGCGTACAATTCCATCCAGAAGTAGTACATACGCCAGAAGGAATGAAAATAATCCGGAACTTCTTATTTGATATCTGTCAATGCCGTGGCGATTGGAATATGGGTTCTTTTGTGGATCAGGCGATTGCAGCCATCCGCAAACAAGTAGGCAATAAACGTGTGCTTTGTGCCTTAAGTGGCGGTATTGATTCCTCCGTAGCTGCTGTACTAGTGCATCGGGCTGTTGGTGATCAATTAACTTGTGTATATGTTAACCACGGTTTTATGCGTAAGAATGAATCGGAGCAGGTGGTTAAAACCTTCCGCGATGGATTCAATATGAATTTGGTATACGCCAATGTTCCTGATCGCTTTATGAATCGTATTGCCGGGGTCACGGAGCCTGAAGCAAAACGTAAAATTATTGGTGATGAATTTATTCGCGTATTTGAAACGGAAGCCAATAAATTAGGAGACATAGACTTTTTGGTGCAGGGTACTTTGTATCCTGATGTCATTGAAAGCGGTACGGATACGGCTGCTGTCATTAAAAGTCACCATAATGTAGGCGGCTTACCGGAAGATATGAAGTTTGCATTGGTGGAACCATTACGTGATTTATTTAAAGATGAGGTTCGGGCGCTGGCTAGAGAACTGAATTTACCAGAAGAAATTGTATGGCGTCAACCTTTTCCTGGTCCTGGTCTTGCGATTCGGATTATCGGCGAGATTACAGAAGAACGTTTGGAAATCTTGCGTGAAGCAGATGCAATTGTTCAAGAGGAGATTAAGAAGGCGGATATGTATCGCAAAGTATGGCAATCCTTTGCTATCTTGCCTGCCATGAAGAGTGTTGGCGTTATGGGGGATGAGCGTACCTATGCATATACAGTCGGATTGCGTATCGTATCCAGTGAAGATGGTATGACAGCTGATTGGGTAAGAATGCCATATGAAGTACTAGATCAGATTTCTCGTCGTATTGTAAATGAAGTAAAAGGTGTAAATCGCATTGTGTATGATGTTACATCAAAACCGCCTTCTACCATTGAATGGGAATAAACAATAAAATGCCTTGCGACCTTTATATTATAAGGGTTCTGCAAGGCGTTTTTTTATGCAAGCATACTAAAAACATACTTTTTGTTAGCCATTTGTTTTGCTAATCGCATAGTATTTTCAAGGGAGATATGGAGGAGCGCTCGTCTCTGGGATTTAGTAAAGGAAGTGAACATTTTATCCCGTAATCGTGAAGCCAGAATGCAGGATTACTACGAAAGGAAGGTGGTCCACAACCTGAGAAAAATAAAACCGCCACTACGCTAGTGACGGAAAGCAATGAGATTATGTATCTACTTTAAAGCTTTAAATATTTCCCCTCAGCCTCTTGTAAGCAGTCTTTCAACATATCGAGAGAATCAATATTAGGAATTGTTTCTATTGTTTTTGATCCTTCAGTATTTCCCCAAACGTAGATAGTAGCATCAAATGATTTTTTCGTATTGTCTAGGCCGCTTACTTCAAAAAAATAACCATTATCAAGCATAAGATAAATGCAATTTTCAAAGTCAATTGTTTTAATCGTGTATCTATTGCCAAGTTTTCGTAAAACTTCTTTAATATTTTTTCCTGGGCTTTTAGTTTTAAGCATATTTTCACCTCTTTAAAGTGAGTATTCGACAAGAACCATTAATTACCTGTAAAACAATGGAGGTAAAAGACGTTTTGTCCCAAAAGCACAAAGCTAAATGAGTATTACTGTTTCTTATCGAAATTTGATTTTATTTTACTAAAATTGGTAAAATATAAAAAATATGGTATACTAATCAAAGTAAACGCTATATGGGAGGCATTTTTGATGCATGTATATTTAGGTATTGACGTGGGTTCAGTAAGCACTAACGTTGCTGCTCTTGACGAATTTGGTAAGGTAATCGATACGTTATATATACGTACGCAAGGGAGACCGATTGAAGCGGTGCAAAATGGCTTACGTCAAATTAAAGAGCGTAACCCTGAAATAAAGGTTCAAGGTGTCGGCACTACTGGTAGTGGCCGGCATCTCACAGGGGTAATAGTAGGAGCAGATAGCATAAAGAATGAAATCACCGCCCATGCAGTAGCAGCGATGCATATCATGCCAGATGTGCAAACCGTACTAGAAATTGGCGGACAAGACTCTAAAATGATTATTATTCGTAATGGAGTAGTTACTGATTTTGCTATGAATACTGTATGTGCAGCCGGTACAGGATCTTTTTTGGACCAGCAAGCTGCTCGTCTTAATATAGGAATCGAAGATTTTGGCGACAAGGCTTTAGAGTCAAAAACACCAGTCCGGATTGCGGGACGCTGTGCGGTTTTTGCCGAATCTGACATGATTCATAAACAGCAGACTGGTCATGTAACTTCAGATATTCTTAACGGATTATGTCAGGCTTTAGTAAGAAACTACCTCAATAATATAGGCAAAGGAAAGCAAATCCAAAGTCCTATTCTCTTCCAAGGCGGGGTAGCGGCAAACAAGGGAATCAAAAGAGCTTTTGAGGACGCGTTAGGTTGCCCTGTCGTGGTTTCACCCTACCATAATGTTATGGGAGCCATTGGTTCTGCTTTATTAGCCAAGGAAGAAGTTGCTCAGACAAAACGAACTGTTTTCCAAGGTTTTGATGTAATTGATTTTGTCTACACACCACGAAGCTTTGAGTGCAGTGGCTGTGCTAATATGTGTGAAGTCGTTGAAATTCAAATGAACGGTAATGTAGCAGCGCGTTGGGGGGACCAATGTGGTAAATGGAGTAATAGTGTAACAGTTGCTTGAGAAAAGGCTAAAAAGGATGATGATGTTTCTTGACGATAAGAATTGGGTTACCACGGGGGTTGCTATATTATCAATATGGATCAATCTGGGAAAAATTTTTGCAAGAACTGGGGGCTGAGGTAGTTGTTACTGGCGATACCTCTAAAGCGACGCTGAATTGCGGAAGCGGATTGGACGAGGTATGCTTGCCTGCTAAAGTATATTTTGGACATATTAATGATTTATACAAACAAGTTGACTATCTATTTACGCCAAGGATCATCAGCGTTGCGGCTGGGCAATATACATGTCCCAAAATTATTGGTATGCCGGATATGCTGCGTAGTAATATTGATAACTTACCGCCGCTTATTGATGTCAACTTGAATCTTCGCCAAAATAGTCGCAGCTTGTATCAGGCGATTATAACTGTAGGACATATGCTGGGCAAAAATGCGATTAGCAGTCTTTATGCATGGTATCATGCTTGGCAGTATCGGCGCATGGATCAAGCCATCCGCTATAGTAAGCCTAACGGGCAGCGTATAGGCTTAATTGGTCATCCCTACATCATTTATGACCGACAAATTAGCATGAATATTATTGATAAATTGAATCACTTTGGTATTGATGTTATAACTCCTGAGATGATTAGTAATCGCCAAGCTGCTATTGCTGCTAAAACTCTTGGCAAAAAAATCTTTTGGTCTAATGGCGACCATATGGCAGGTGCGGCATTAGCCTTAATACAATCGGGACAACCAGTTGACGGGCTGATTTTTATCACTTCTTTTACCTGTGGACCTGACGCTTTAATAGGTGAATTGGTCAGTCAGCGCGCCCAAGCACTTAATATCCCATGCATGCTCTTAACAGTAGACGAACATACGGCTGAGGCAGGCTTTGTGACAAGGCTGGAAGCGTTTACGGATATGTTAATTCGGAGGAAACAGTCATGATTGTTACTTTTCCCCATATGGGAGATATGAGTATAGCCCTTAAGGAGCTTTTCACCGGTCTCGGACGACAAGTGGTGCTTCCTCCGCCCATTTCTAAAAGGACGTTGGAATTGGGTATAAAATATTCTCCAGAGACCGCTTGTCTGCCCTTTAAAATCAATTTAGGGAATTTTATTGAAGCCCTTGAACAAGGGGCAAATACAATTGTAACTTGCGGAGGGGTTGGTCCCTGCCGATTAGGTTACTATGCTGAAATACAGCAGGGCATCCTTAAAAATTTGGGCTTTAATTTTGATATGATAGTTGTTGAACCCGATATTGTTGATATTATAAAGCAATTACACCGGGTTGCTTTTAAACGTAATTTTTGGGAGGTTTATTTAGCATTTCGCTTGGCTTTGGCTAAAATACACGCGATGGATAGTATTCAGCGAAAAGTGAATATGATACGACCGCGGGAGGTATCTGTGGGTGAATCAGATTTTATCTGGCGACAAACTGTTGATGTAATCGATGCCGCAGAAAATCTTTCTACATTAAGAACCGCTTGGCATAAGGGTGAAAGCGAACTGGACGAAGTTAAACTCAAGTCTGGAACTAGACCACTGCGTATTGGTGTAGTTGGTGAAATTTATGTTATGCTTGAGTCATCTATTAACCAGAACTTAGATTGGCGTTTAGGAAATATGGGAGTAGAAGTATATAAAACCATGTATTTGAGCGACTATATAAATGGTCATTTGTTTAGAAAGCGGGAATATCTCAAGAAATTTAAATATTTAGCCGATTTGGCTCAACCCTATCTTGGTCATTATGTAGGTGGCCACGGCATAAAAAGTATCGCTCATACGGTCAATATGGGACAAGAAAAATATGACGGCATTATTCATGTGTTCCCGTTCACCTGTATGCCTGAAATTGTTGCAAAAAATATTCTACCTAAAGTTAGCAATGATGTGGACATTCCGGTTTTATCTTTAGCTTTTGATGAACAATCTGGTGAAGCCGGTATAGTGACTCGATTGGAAGCTTTCATCGACTTGTTAAGATACCGCCGTGTAAAACATCATTTGGCTTAAAAAGCAGGGGTTAAGTAGCAGAAATACTAAGCATTTCAGATAAATAAACTCCACATAATACCGTTAAACTGAGTGGGAATAAAATAAAATGCTTTGCAACCTTTATGATATAAGGCTTTGCAAGGCGCTTTTTTTATGAGCATACTATAATTAAGAGCAAGCTGCATCTGGTGAAAGGTGGAGATGTTGGTATAAGATATACCTGTAAGGTCATGGGTAGCAGGTCTATTTATACGATGATGATGGAAAAGGTTTTTTTGAATGTAAATAGAAAAATAAAGTTTATCTGAGAACTGTACTTCGACAAATTTTGTATTAATGTATACATTATAATGATTAATGTATAAAAAATAGAAAGGAAATTGTCATGAAAACTTTATGGTATATGATAGATCACTTACGGGAAGAAATGCACGTAATGGCACTCAAAAAGGGAATATCACATCCAGATGTTTTAGTGGTTAGTCAGAGGCTGGATGAGGCAATAAATAAATTTTATAATGTTGAACTAACTCAAAAAGCTGGATAAGAATGAATTAAATGTTTGCCTGGCGTGATGGTTGGGAAAACACTTATTAGTGCACCTAGAAACCTTTAGTAAGGATTTGTAGGTGCTTTTTTATGAAGCATATTAAAAAATGCTGTTTCGTTATAAAGATTCTTTTTAAGGGAGATTGAATTGTAATAAAACTGACATATATGATATAGTTAAAAGAGCCTAATAAGGGGGAGAGTAAAATTGATGTAAAAGAGATTTCTGCAAAAGAGACATGGTATTTGAGACATAAAGTAATGTGGCCGGAAAAAGATATCGAATATATAAAATTAAAAGATGATGAATTGGGAAAACATTTTGGTTTATTTGTGAATCATGACCTAATTTCTGTAATATCGCTTTTCGAAAAAAATAATGTAGTCCAATTTAGAAAATTTGCAACCCTGCAAGAATTGCAAGGGAAAGGTTATGGAAGCGTGTTATTGGATTATGTATTAAAAGAGGCAGAAAAACAAGGTGCAACATCATTTTGGTGCAATGCAAGAGTGAATAAAATCGATTTCTATAAAAAATTTGGCTTTGAAGAAATAGAAGAGGCTGCAACAAAAGATGGAATGAAATATGTGAAGATGAGTAAGAATTTTTAAAACGTCACAGCAGATGTGGCGTTTTTATTCATAGCTAAGATAGAAAGGTAGTAATAATTGTTATATAATGTGAAGCGTCACTGAAATCTAAAGACCGTAATGGTGTTTGAGAGATTAGGGGAAAGACTAAAATAGACGCAGGATAGGGATACTAAGAAGCAGCATGTTAAAACGCATGAATATGCATCTTTATGCTAAATGAGCAGTGATTATCAAAAATAGGTATTTTTACTATGCTGATAAGGGGAGATAATTATGATTAGTGATAGTAAGAGAATGACTCCATTACAGTGGGGGACTCTCTGGAAAGATTGTATTTTTATATTTTTTTTATTTTTTATTGTTTTGGTATCGGTGTTATATATATATGCTAAATCCTTATTGATACTTTTACTTGTTACTGCATTATTGTTTATTTTGCTCGATCCGATAGTGCTTCGGCTTTCTCGTTCAATTTCTCGTGGGGTAGCAGTACTCTTGGCATTGTTTGGTTTTTTTGGTGTGCTGGCAGTGCTGATGAGTGTGATTTTTCGCACGATATTACCTGATTTAGCAGGTTTTATCCGCGAGTTTCCGGCCTTTATTATTCATTTTGATTCTTCTATTGTGGTTAATATGCTGCCCGCCGAATTTGCAGAGTATGGTAATCAGGTGCTGCGTGATACGGTTGTTTTTGCCGTGGATATGGTAAAAGAATCGGTGATACCTTTAATTCGTACTTTTTCAGGAGTTGCAGAAATGATTGCAGTACCTTTCTTAACTTTTTACTTATTAAAAGACGGGCGAAAAATTGCCTCTTCTATTGCAGATTTTTTACCGCCTTTACAGGTAAAACGCTTTGCTGCTTTCTTTGGTGATATTAATATTGTGCTGGGCGGCTATATTAGAGGACAGATGTTAATTTCTATTTTTTCAGGTTTTGTCGTGTTCCTGGGAAGTTATATCTTTGGTCTGCCTTATGCTCATGTCTTGGCATTAGTATCTGCTTTATCGGAGTTTGTACCTGTTATTGGTTCTATAGTAGCCACGGTTCCAGGTACTTTGGTTGCCCTGTCCTATTCTCCCTTGCTAGCCTTTAAAGTACTGCTATTTTATATTATTTTATTAAAGATAAATCATAATATTATATATCCCAAAGTAGTCGGCAAAGCGATTAAGGTTCACCCTGTATTTATCATGGTTACCATCTTGCTTTTTGGTCATCTTTTTGGCATTACAGGAATGTTATTTGCCGTACCAACGGTTGCAGTAGGTAGAGTATGGTTAATTCATTTACTGGATAAATCCAATACTCTTCATGAGTGATTTCTATGCGATTTGCTCTTAAAATGAAAAATGAGACTTATAACCTAATGATTAGGTTATAAGTCTCATTTTTTTAGTAATAAGGGAATGAAGCCCTCTCCAAAAGTCCAATAAGATCTGATCTCATATATAAAATACGATAATTTTAGCCATAAACAGATTGGCTGGATATGAAGATTTTCCAACGAATAGGAAGGTTCTGGATGAAAAATGGCGAAAGTTGTATAAAGGATTGAAACGTTTGATACGCAGGGGGAAATAACTGTGAAATATGCAGTTTCTTTTACGTTGCTAACGGTGTTGATTATTACTTTTTTATTAGGTGGAACTTTTATTCTGCTTATTAAGCAAGAAATAGCAGGAGAAATCATTCCTTGGTCAAGATATAAGGATGGGAATATTGTCCATTCCGAGGCTAATGACCGTGAGGAATTATATCGTAAAGACAGAAAAAAGATTTTAGTACTTCATTCCTATCATTCGGAAATGCCTTGGGTAAAATTAGAAGAACAGGGCATTAAGTCGGTCTTCCAGCAAGATAAACAGGCAGTGCTGTATTTTGATTATATGGATACGAAACAGAATATTACTTCTGACTATTTAGACAGTTTATATAAGCTCTATGAGCAAAAATACAAAGGAAAGAAATTTGATGCAGTTATTGTTACGGACGATGCAGCTTATGATTTTGCATTAGCATATCAGCAAACACTTTTTCCTTCTACCCCGATCATTTTTTGTGGTGTAAATTATTTTGACGAGACGGCTATACAGGATAAAACATGGGTGACAGGTATCATTGAGGACGTGGATATAAAGAGTACGATTGAAGCGGCTTTATTGTTACAGCCACAGGTGACAAAAATAGTTGTTATCAACGATGAGACGACAGTTGGCAAAGCCAATAAGCAATTACTCGAAAAAATCATGCCTAGTTTTGATAGCAAAATACAGTTTATTTTTCTAGAGAAAATGGCGATGTCTGAAGTGCTGGAGAAGATAGCTGCTCTTTCTGATGATACAGTAGTCTTGCTAATGACTTTCAATGTGGATAAAGATGAAACTATTTTTAGCTATGAAGAAGCAGGGGAACTAATTGGAGCAAATAGTAAGGTGCCTGTATATTGTTTTTGGGATTTTTATTTAAAGTCTGGTATGTTGGGCGGAAAGGTAACCAGCGGGTTTAATCAAGGGAAAATAGCTGGTGAATTAGCTCGGAAAGTTGTCTTCGAAAGAATTCCTCCAGTTAATATGCCTGTGATAAAGGAAAGTATTCAGCAGTATATGTTTGATTATCATGCATTGCGCAAGGCTGGAATAAAAAAAGAATCCTTGCCTGTAGGCAGTGTTGTCGTAAATAGTCCTGTTACCTTCTATGAGACATATAAATATTTAGTATGGTTCTTAACAGTGGTATTCATGATCTTGCTATTGCTGGTTGCCATATTGGCGATTAATATAAACAGTCGAAAAAAGGTTGAGGAAGAAATTCGTCATTTAAATAGGGAACTAGAGAATCAAGTATCCGAGCGAACAAGGGCATTGCAGGATACGAATTCTGCTCTGCGGCATACCTTAGAAGATTTGCAGCAAACTCGCAGTCATTTAGTAGAAGTAGAAAAGATGGCTTTATTAGGGGAGTTAGTAGCGGGCGTGGCACATGAAATTAATACGCCAGTAGGGAATAGCATTACGGCAATTTCCCATTTGTCAGAGAAAACAGGTGAGTTGGATCGGAAATTTTCAGATGGCCAGATGAAAAAATCAGATTTACAATTGTATTTAGAGTCTTCCAATCATGTAAGTAAGATTATTTTTACGAATCTGGAACGGGCAGCTGAATTAATTCGCAGTTTCAAAAAAGTGGCAGTTGATCAATTGGTGGAAGAACGACGCAGTTTTCAATTGGAAGAATACATACAGGATGTATTGGTAAGTTTGAGACCGCAATTAAAAAAGACCCATCACACGGTAAATGTGATTTGTCCAGAGGCAATTAAAGTCTATTGGTATCCTGGGGCTTTTTGGCAAATCATTTCGAATATGTTAAATAACTCTATCATGCATGCTTATGAGCCAGATGATGCTGGTACGATAACTATTGAGATTTCCTACTCAGCTGGGATTATCACCTTAACCTATGCAGATGATGGAAAAGGCATGACGCCGGAGGTGCAGAAGAAGATATTTGATCCTTTTTTCACCACTCGCCGAGGTACCGGCGGTACTGGTCTTGGTATGCATATCGTATATAACTTAGTTGTTTTCAAAATGGAGGGTACGATCGAATGTACCAGTCAGCTAGGGGTTGGTACTGTGTTTACAGTAAAGCTTCCTGAACGTATCCGAGGAAAAGGAGAAACGAATCATGTATGACGAATTATTATTTGCAGATGAGACCGATGTAGTAGAGCCAAAGATAGTTGATAGGATAAAGGTTTTAATCGTTGATGATGAAGAAGAAGTACATATTGTTACGAAGCTCGTATTAGATGATTTTGTTTTTGAAGGAAAAAAGATTGAGCTGCTCAGTGTTTACTCTGCCAGTGAGGCGAAAGACGTATTACTTAAGCATGAAGATATTGCCCTTATTTTATTAGATGTAGTTATGGAAAGGGCGGATGCTGGTCTACAGCTGGTGAAGTATATTCGGGAAGTGATGGGCAATAGCCTGGTTCGGATTGTATTACGTACAGGGCAGCCGGGGGAAGCACCAGAGGCAAGAGTCATTGTAGAATATGATATTAATGATTATAAAGAAAAGACAGAGCTGACAGCACAAAAGCTGCTGACAACTTTGATTTCTGCTTTGCGTTCCCATCGAGATTTACTGACAATTGCCATGAATAAAAAAGGCTTAGAGAAGATTATTGAGTCTTCACCGGAAATTTTCCGCATGCAATCGATGCAGAATTTTGCAACTGGTGTATTAATGCAGCTGATTGCTATGCTAAGGCTAAACAAAAACAGTTTATATTTAAAAGTATCCAGCTTTGCTGCTACCCGGAAAAAAGATGGTGAAATTAAAGTATTGGCAGCTACTGGTGATTTTCACATACAAAATTACGAGAAGCTTTCTCAAGATATACATGACAAGCTGGATTATGTCTTAGCGGCAAAACAAAGTATTTTTTTAGAAGACTATTTTATTTTATATTGGCAAAGTGCTGATGAACATGTATATTTGATTTACATGGAAGGCGACCAAAGACTTAGTGATCTGGACCGACGTCTATTGGATGTTTTTTGTCTGAATGTTTCCTCTGCTTTTGAAAATTTAAAACTGCATTTAGAAATGTATGATACACAGCGGGAAGTTTTCTTTCGTCTGGCGGAGGTGGCAGAGACAAGATCCAAAGAAACGGGCAATCATGTACGGCGTGTAGCAGAATATGCTCGTCTTTTAGCAATGAAATATGGATTGTCAGAAAAAGATGTAGATACTCTTCACTTAGCGGCCCCCATGCATGATATTGGCAAATTAGGTATACCTGATGAAATTTTAAATAAGCCAGGGAAATTAACGCCGGAAGAGTTTGAAATTATTAAGCTTCATGCTAATATTGGATATGATATGTTAAAGGGTTCCCATTTGCATATGCTGCAGGCAGCAGCTATTATTGCAAAAGAGCATCATGAGCGATATGATGGAAGAGGATATTCTTCTGGATTACAAGGTAATGAGATTCATATTTTTGCTAGAATAACAGCCATAGCGGATGTGTTTGATGCGCTGAGCTGTGACCGAGTATATAAGAAAGCTTGGCCATTGGAAGATGTATTATCTTATTTCCAGGAAGCTAAAGGAGGGCAGTTTGATCCCGAATTGGTAGAGTTGCTTTTTAGCAATTTAGATGAATTCTTGCAGGTGCAGGAAAAGTTTGCAGATGATTTTCATCATACAAATGTCTAAAAATAGGCAGAATACTAGTACCTCATCGGTGCTAAAACTATAGATAATTTAGCAGAGTATTTAATGCAGATGAGGTACTAATACATGCTTAAATAAATGGAGGTAAAAGAAAATGAGTCTACATATTAATGCAAAACAAGGTGAAATCGCCAGTACAGTGTTAATGCCTGGTGATCCTCTAAGGGCTAAATTTATTGCTGAGAATTTTTTAGAAGATGCAGTTTGCTATAATGAGGTTCGGGGCATGTATGGATACACTGGATTTTATAATGGGAAAAAAGTTTCAGTACAAGGCTCTGGAATGGGGATTCCTTCCATATCGATTTATGCTAGTGAACTAATGACAAGTTATGATGTGAAAAATATTATTCGTATTGGTACTTGCGGTTCACTGCAAGAACACGTAAAGATCAAAGATGTTGTTCTGGCTATGGCAGCATCTCACGATTCCAATATTAATCTTCAACGTTTTGCTGGTATGACCTATGCACCGACTGCCAGCTTTCAGTTATTAAAAAAAGCATACGATGTTGCTGCGAGTTTAGGGATTGAAGCAAAAGTGGGAAATGTGCTAACAACCGATACGTTTTATCATGATGACCCGGAAGATTGGAAACGTTGGATGAAATTCGGTGTTTTGGCAGTAGAAATGGAGACGGCAGGGTTATATACTCTAGCTGCCAAACATGGTGTACATGCTTTGACCATTGTTACAGTGAGCGATAGCTTAGTAACAGGTGAGGCTACATCGGCAGCAGAACGTCAAACCACTTTTACGCAAATGATGGAAATTGCTCTTTCGATGGCAGAATAAAAACATTGCATATTAGAGATACCTGTATTATACTTGAGTCAATCGAATAATAATGCTGGGGGAGCCGTTTGGCAGAGCGGGAAGAAATTCCTGACCCTTTGAACCTGATGTGGTTAGTACCAACGTAGGGAAGCTAATATTATATTTATAGCAATTGATATAAGCTTATCCTTTTTGGGGATGAGCTTTTTTATTTTAGGGTAACAATTGAATACTTGGCTGGGGGAGCCGTTTGGCAGAGCGGGAATGAAAATTCCTGACCCTTTGAACCTGATGTGGTTAGTACCAACGTAGGGAAGCTGTTTTATATATTTTATATAAATATTGATAAAAGCTTATCCTCTTTTGGATAGGCTTTTTATTATATTGAGGAGGTGAATGGGGTGGAGGTAGTGTTAAATGGAACAGTTGCGAATGTAGATAAGGAGATGAATTTGTGGGAGTTTTTGCTTTCTAAAGAACTGGATCTTGAAACAATTATTGTAGAACATAATGAGGTAATTGTAAAAAAGCAAGAATGGAAAACGATTATTCTGCAAGATCAAGATCGTTTAGAAGTATTGAAATTTGTTGGCGGAGGTTGATTAAAATGATGGATCAATTAGTAATTGGCGGTAGAAGCCTGCAGAGTCGTTTATTTATTGGTACAGGTAAGTATTCGGCAGATGCGCTGATTCCTGAAGTTGTTAAAAAATCTGGATCAGAGGTTATAACAGTGGCGTTGCGCAGGATTGATTTTAATTCTCCTATGGGGAATGTGATGGATCATATTCCTTCGGGTATGCAGTTATTACCTAATACTTCTGGGGCCAGAAATGCCCAAGAAGCAATACGGATTGCCCGCTTAGCAAAAGCGGCAGGATGTGGTAATTGGATTAAAATAGAAGTTATTTCGGATAATAAATATTTGCTGCCCGATGGTTATGAAACCATTAAGGCCACAGAAGTTCTGGCAGGAGAAGGGTTTGTTGTATTGCCCTATATCAGTCCGGATTTAATGGTAGCTAAGCATCTAGTTGAAGTTGGTGCAGCGGCAGTTATGCCCCTGGGTGCGCCGATTGGCAGTAATCGAGGATTAAAAACCAAGGAACTTCTGAGAATTCTGATAGAGGAAATTGCTTTGCCTGTAATTGTTGATGCAGGTATTGGTAAGCCTTCAGATGCTTGTGAGGCTATGGAAATGGGGGCAGCAGCTTGTTTGCTAAATACTGCCATAGCTAGTGCTAACCAGCCAGAATTAATGGCAGAGGCATTTGGCATGGCTGTAGCTGCTGGACGAAAAGCGTATTTAGCAGGACTAGGCCGCTCTGAGAAATATGCTAGTTCGTCATCACCTCTTACAGGATTTTTACATAATTGAGGGGGAGAATATGAGTTTTTATGATGAGTTTTTACAGTATTCAGATGCTGATATGGAAGCAGTCTTTCAACATACAACTTCTGCAGACATTGAAAGGATTATTGGTAAAGACAGATTGACTCCAAAAGATTTTTTAGCCTTACTGTCACCTAAAGCAGAAGAACATTTAGAATGGATGGCACAAAAAGCGAATGAATTGACGGTACAGAATTTTGGACGTGTCATTTTACTTTACACGCCAATGTATTTGTCCGATTACTGCACGAATAAATGTACGTATTGTGGCTTTAACGTAACCAATACCTTTACTCGTAAGCAATTGACCATGGAAGAAGTGGAAAAAGAAGCGCAAACGGTTGCAGCTTCAGGGATTCAGCACATTCTTATTCTTACAGGTGAAGCTCCTGCCATTGCGGGTGTTCCTTATATGAAAGAGTGTGTGGGAATCTTAAAACGCTATTTTTCATCCATTGCGATCGAAGTCTATGCGATGGAAGAAGAAGAATACGCTGAATTAATGGAAGCAGGGGTAGAAAGCATGACGATGTATCAGGAGACGTATAATCCGCTTCTATATGATCGTCTCCATCTAAAAGGCCCTAAGAAGGACTATCGTTACCGTTTAGATGCACCGGAGAGAGCTTGCAGGGCTGGTATGAGAGGGGTTAATATAGGTGCTTTATTAGGTCTTGATGATTGGCGGAGGGATGGTTTCTTTACAGGACTGCATGCTAATTATTTGCAAAATAAATATCCGGGTGTCGAAGTGAGTATTTCCTTGCCTCGCATACGTCCTACTATGGGGAACTGCGAGACGGGAAATAGTGTAAATGATAAAAGCATCGTGCAATTTATGACGGCTTTTCGCTTGTTTATGCCAAGGGCGGGTATGCCTCTTTCTACCAGAGAAAATGCAGAATTCCGCAATCACGCAATCAAATTAGGTATTACCAAAATGTCTGCCGGTGTGCAGACGGCCGTAGGGGGACATATCGATAGTCAGGAAAACTCTGGTCAGTTTGCTGTCTCTGACACTCGCAATGTAAAAGAAATGTCAGATGCGATCCTGCAATTAGGATATCAGCCTGTGTTTAAAGATTGGCAAGCTATATAAAGAAGAAGCAAAAGGGGAGTGAGTGGCATGAACCGGAAGAATCCTTTACCTACTGATTTATATTGTATTACAGCAGAAGACTATTCATTAGGACGCAGCAATATTGAGATCGTAAAACAATGGATTGCTGCGGGCATCAAAATAATTCAATATCGTGAAAAAGACAAAGATATGAAAAAAAAGTATGAAGAATGCAAGATCATACGGGAACTAACCAAAGAGGCTGACGTTACGTTCATTGTAAATGATGACATTGATTTGGCTATGATGGTACAGGCTGATGGAGTACACATTGGCCAAGATGACCTTCCTTTAGAAGCTGTACGACAGCTGGTTGGCGATCAAATGATCATTGGTATTTCTACTCATTCGCCGGAGCAAGCACAAGGCGCAGTCAAAGCCGGGGCTGATTACATAGGGGTAGGGCCCATTTTTAAAACCTCCACCAAGAAAAATGTGTGTGATCCAGTTGGTTTAGAATATTTGAAATATGTAGTTGACAATATAGCCATTCCTTTTGTGGCGATTGGAGGAATCAAAGAAAGCAATGTGATCGAGGTTGTTCATTGTGGTGCAAAATGTATTGCCATGGTAACGGAAATCACTCAGGCTCAAGATATTGGCAAAAAGATTAATGGGATCAGAAAAATAATAAAAGGCATAGAGGAGAAAAAATAATGGCTTATACCACGCAAATGGATGCAGCGAAACAAGGCATTATAACGAAAGAGATGACTGCGGTGGCTCTTAAGGAGAACGTAGACGTTGCTGTATTGCTGCAATTAGTAGCTCAGGGAAAAGTTGCTATACCTGCGAATAAGAATCATACTTCACTTAATCCAGCAGGCGTTGGACAGGGGCTAAGTACAAAAATCAATGTTAATTTAGGTGTGTCAGAAGATTGCTGCGATATTGAGCAGGAAATCTGTAAAGTAAAAAAGGCAATTGAATTAAAAGCAGACGCGATTATGGATTTAAGCTGTTTTGGCAAAACACGGGAATTTCGCCGCAGATTGATTGAATTTTCACCAGCGATGATTGGTACGGTTCCTATGTATGATGCCGTTGGTTTTTTAGATAAGGAACTGAAACATATAACTGCGGAAGAATTTTTATCTGTGGTTAAGAGGCATGCAGAAGATGGCGTGGACTTTATGACCATTCATGCTGGGCTAAATCGTGAGACAGCAAAGAAAGTTAAACAGGAGAAAAGGCTCACCAATATTGTATCCAGGGGTGGCTCGTTACTATTTGCCTGGATGGAATTAAATAATCAGGAGAACCCTTTTTATGAGTATTACGATAAAGTATTAGATATTTGTGCTGAATATGATGTTACGATTAGTCTGGGAGATGCCTGCAGACCTGGATGTACTCAAGATGCAACAGATGCGTCTCAAATCCACGAATTAATTGTATTAGGGGAATTGACTAAACGAGCTTGGGCAAAGAATGTACAAGTCATTGTAGAAGGACCTGGTCATATGCCTTTGAATCAAATTACAGGTAACGTGATGCTGCAGAAGAAATTATGTCATGGTGCGCCATTTTATGTACTGGGACCTTTGGTTACGGATGTGGCACCCGGATATGATCATATTACCAGTGCCATTGGGGGAGCGATTGCTGCTGCTGCTGGTGCCGATTTCTTATGTTATGTAACCCCTGCGGAACATTTGCGGCTGCCAACCATGGAGGATATGAAAGAAGGGATTATCGCCTCGCGAATTGCTGCTCATGCTGCTGATATTGCCAAGGGAGTGCCAGGAGCACAAGAGTGGGATAATCAGATGAGTCAGGCTCGGGCTGATATTGATTTTGATAAAATGATTGAGTTGTCCATTGATCCGGAAAAATCAGGAAGATACCGCAAAGAATCCTTACCAGAACACGAAGACACTTGCACTATGTGCGGTAAAATGTGCGCTATGAAAACAATGAAAAAAATCCTGAATGGCGAAGAAGTGGACATTTAAACAAAGAAGAGAAGAAGGCAGCTTGCAGAATGAATTCTGTGAGCTGTCTTCTTTTTTGTAGAAGTTATAAGCTTTTGTAAGGGAAAAAGATGTGATCTATGAACCACAAAGGCACAATGCCGCTGAGGCGGCACACAAAGGAGGACACAAAAAATATAAATAAAATCCTTTGTGTCCTTTGCGCCTTTGTGGTTCAATTCGCTTAATATCTTTTGACGCCCAATGTTTTTCTTACTTAATCCAAAATCACTTTCAAATGTTCTTCCAGTTCTTCGCGGCTTATTGCGCCACGTACTGTTTTCTTAATTGTGCCGTCCTTGTAAAAGTGCAGTGTCGGTATGCTCATTATGTTGAACTGTTGAGTTAGGCTGCGATTTTCTGAAGTATTTATTTTGCAGAACTTCACTTTGCCTGAATAATCTGCTGCTAATTCTTCGAAGATTGGCATAAGCCTTTTACAGGGAATACATCTGGGGCCCCAAAAATCAAGTACTACTGGTAATTTGCTTTTAAGCACTTCTTCTTTAAAGTTTTCTTTGGTGATTTCAATAATTTCGTCCATCATTTCTTTCCTCCCTAAATTTATATTTAAAAATGTTCTTCTATATATTTTTCTCCATGGTAGGCAGCAATGGCACCATCGCTGACCGCAGTAACGACTTGGCGCAACAGTTTTTGTCTTACATCACCCACTGCGTAAATTCCTGGTATATTGGTACGCATAAACTCGTCTGTTTGGATATATCCTTCTTCTGTAAGTTCTATGAGGTTCTTAACAAAAGAGGTATTTGGTTCATTGCCTACATAAATAAAAATACCATTGACGGGCATTTCAGTAAGCTGTTCAGTTAGTAAATTTTTAAGGATGACGTTTTGGACCATGTCGTCTCCTCTGATTTCATGAATCACAGTATTCCAGATGAATTCTAATTTGGGATTTGTCAGGGCTCTGTCTTGGATGATTTTCGTAGCTCTAAGTGCATCCCTGCGATGTACTAGGCTAACTTTGTTAGCAAATTTAGTAAGATAGCAGGCTTCTTCAACGGCTGAATTTCCCCCGCCTACGACGATGATATCAGATGCTTCATAAAAAGGACCATCACAAGTGGCACAGTAGGATACGCCACGAGTGCGATAGGTAAGCTCACCTGGGCAGTTTAAAGGTTTTGGTGTAGCACCTGAAGCGATGATGATAATTTTACCAATGAAATCACCTTTTGTGGTTTTAACAATGCGATATGGATCTGCAAGCTCTAGACCTAGTACTTTGGTAAGTAAAGATTTTGCACCAAATCGCAGCGCTTGCTCTTCCATCTGCAGGGATAAGTCAAAACCACTGATGCCACGCGAAAATCCTGGATAATTTTCTATTTCATCTGTGGCAGCTACTTGACCGCCTGCTCCTAGATTCTCCAGATATAACGTGTTCAATTTGCTCCTGGCGCTATATAAGGCTGAGGTTAAACCAGCAGGTCCTGCACCAATAATGATGACGTCATAAGATTGCATGATAAATCTCCTTTGCAGTATTAAAATATATAAATTCCAATACTGTACTATGCTTTGTACATGTGCAGATTTAGCGTAGTACAGAGTCTTTAAAAACTACATGGGAATAAATAATAAGGGAATACTAATCAATAAGATATATTTCATGTTTTTTACATTAGAATGTATAAGTTTTAAGGGGAATGTTGAACGCAGAGGACACAGAGTTCGCGGAGAGCACAGAGCATAGAGAGTTTTTTTACCCTATCTATCTTTTCTCAGTGTTCTCTGCGCCTCTGCGGTTCGATTCTGTTCTGTACGTTTTAAAAGGACGCGAAGTGTCTTTCTTACAAAAGGAATTTCTTACATTATATTCGGGGCACAAAGTAAAGAAATCTTGTCTCTCTATAATTAAAAAATTTACATAAAAAGGCGGATGGCGAGATGGAATATGGATTGCAATTGTTAAGTATTGTACTCATTAATCTTTTGCTCAGCGGCGATAATGCCCTGGTCATTGCGCTTGCTAGCCGCAATTTGCCTCTTCATCAGCAGAAAAAGGCTATGCTGTATGGTTGTATTGGTGCTATTGTTCTTAGGGTTGCCTTAACCTTTATTGCCATTTTCTTACTGAAAATACCATATTTGCAGATAATAGCGGGTATCTTGTTATTATGGATTGCCATTAAGCTGATGGCAGAACAAAAGGGCTGTGAGCAGCGTTTGGCCGGAAAGAAAAGTGTAAGCGGAGTGATTAAGACCATTATCACTGCTGATTTTGTTATGAGCCTTGATAATGTACTAGCCATTATTGGCGTAGCAAAGGACAATGTAGGCTTACTAGTCCTCGGACTCGCTATTAGCATACCCATCATTATCTGGGGAAGCAAATTCGTCTGTGCGTTAATGCAAAAGTGGCCGATTATCATTAGCTTTGGTTCCTTCTTTTTAGGGTGGACAGCTGCTCAGATGATCCTATCAGATCACTATATAGTTCTCTTAATGGGTTCTTATTTCTGGACGAATTATCTTATTTCTGGGATTAGTGGCTTATTTGTTGTCGCTATTGGTAAAATTCTAGGGAAAAAATAGCAGTGCGTAGTAGCTATAATTATAAAAACCGAACAATATACAATAAAAAAATAAAAATGTTCATAGTTTATTGACAGGTGTTTTGATATGCTATAAAATAAGACAGTAAACAGAATATAACTCGTATATTTTTGAGAATAAGGCTCAAGCGTTTCTACCAGATAACCGTAAATTGTCTGACTACGAGTGAAAGTGTACCTAGGGTTCCGCATAACAAAAACAGAGAATCTCTGTTTTATTATGGTCTGTGACCAAGTGGTACAGGCACTATGACAGTGTTACACCGATGGGATAAAAACCCGGGCGGGGAGGTTTCGCTCATGACCTGAAGCGATTCTCCCTGCCCGGGTTATTTTTTACGTTGGAGGTGATACTAGTAATAGAAAAGAAAATTAATAATGATGAAAATTTTCATATAGCGTTGATTGATATAAAAAAGGGATTGAAGGAGAGTCATCTATGTTAGAAAGATTATTTAAGTTAAGTGAGCGTAATACCAATGTACAAACGGAGGTAATGGCTGGTATTACTACATTTATGACAATGGCATACATATTATTTGTCAATCCCAGCATTTTAGGATCTGCTGGAATGGATAAAAATGCAGTATTGCTTGCAACTGCGATTGGTTCTGCCATTGTTACGATGATGATGGGGATATTTGTGAATTACCCTATCGCTTTAGCGCCTGGTATGGGGCTCAATGCCTTTTATGCCTTTACAGTGGTTATTGGTATGGGAATTTCTTGGCAAGTGGCTTTGGGAGCCGTATTTATTTCAGGTATTATTTTCTTAATTCTAACATTAACCCAAGTCCGCCAATTGTTAATTGAAGGCATGCCTAACTCTTTAAAACATGCAATTACTGTAGGGATTGGACTTTTTATTACAATTATTGGATTGAAGCTTTCTGGTATTATGAATATTCGTTTATCCTTAATTCCACCGACTTTGGAAAAAATTGTTGCTGCTAAGGGGAATGGATCACCTCTATCTTTTGAGACGATTATAGAACTGGGAAGATTGGCTGATCATCATGTTTTACTAGCTGTTTTTGGTCTTATTTTCATTAGCATTTTAATGGCACGTAAAGTAAAAGGAGCTATGTTATTCGGTATTCTCATTAGTACCTTTGTTGGTATTGCAATGGGAATCGTTAATGTTCCGGCAGGATTTGTTCCTGTAGCAATTCCTGACTTTAGCAACAATGCCTTTTTTGCGCTGGATATTCCTGGTGCTATTAGTATGGGGTTAACAACGATTATCTTCACATTTACCTTTGTTGAATTATTTGATACTATGGGTACCTTAGTTGGTACTACCAGCAAAGCTGGCTTAATGAAAAAAGATGGTAAGATTCCTGGCATCGGTAAAGCCATGCTGGTAGATGCTACAGGCGTAAGTCTTGGAGCTGTTTTAGGGACAAGTACCATTACTGCCTTTGTGGAAAGTGCTGCTGGTGTAGGGGCAGGCGGTCGTACTGGTTTGACCGCTGTCGTCTGTGGGATTTTGTTTCTTTTAGCATTGTTCTTTACTCCGGTTGTTGCCTTAATTCCTGATGCTGCGACTGCTCCTGCTCTTATTATTGTAGGTTCATTAATGATGGAAAGTGTAAAACACATCGATTTCGGTGATTTTACAGAAGCTATGCCAGCTTTCATGACCATTATTATGATGCCCTTTACCTATAGCATTGCCAATGGTATTTCTTTTGGTCTAGTGTTATATCCACTATTAAAATTAATTACTGGCCGTGGCCGGGAAGTACATTGGATTGTATATATATTAGCTGTTTTGGTTGTTGTGCGCTTGTTCTTTCTTGCGTAGATAAAGTAATAAACCCAGATACTAACATGGAAAAGTATCTGGGTTTACCATTCGGTAATTAAAACGTATATTCCATTCTCTAATCATATGAAAGTATGCAGGGATGATATAAAATTTCGATAAGGATCAAAAAAGGAGGAGCTTTTAATGAAAGTAGCTATTATTATGGGAAGTGATTCTGATTGGTCCATTGTGCAGCCAGCAGTTGAGGTATTAAAAGAATTTGGTATAGCCACAGAAGTGGTTGTAGCTTCAGCTCATCGCACACCTGACAAAGTTCATGGATTTGCAGCAGGGGCCCGGGAACGGGGCGTTGAGGTGATTATTGCCGCTGCTGGAGCAGCAGCTCATTTGCCGGGAGTGATTGCAGCATATACAACGCTGCCGGTAATTGGAATACCTATTAATAGTACGTGCTTAAATGGGCTTGATGCATTACTTAGCATTGTACAAATGCCTGCTGGTATTCCAGTAGCCACAATGGCAGTGAATGGCGCCAAAAATGCAGCTATATTTGCGGTACAGATTATGGCTGGAAAACATGTAGAGTTGGCTGAAAAATTAGTGGAAAATCGTAGTAAGATGGCTGAGGAAGTAGAAGAAAAAGCAGCTAGACTTTCTACTAAATTATTAGGATAAAATATTAGGAGAGTGTTAATTATGGAAAAGCAACCATTATATGAAGGCAAAGCAAAGAGAATCTACAGTACAGACGTGGCTGATGAATTGTTAGTGTATTATAAAGATGATGCCACAGCTTTTAATGGATTAAAAAAAGGTACGATTGATAGCAAAGGAGTACTCAATAATAAAATTACAACATTTTTCTTTGATTTATTAGGCAAAAATGGTATTCCTCACCACTTTATCAAAAGAGTAAGCGAACGGGAGCAGCTTGTTAAGTCCTTGAAAATTCTCCCTGTAGAGGTAGTAGTACGTAATATTGCAGCAGGTAGTTTGGCAAAACGTATTGGCTGGGAAGAAGGCAGAAAACTTCCTGCACCAATTGTTGAAATGTATTATAAAAATGATGAGTTGGGTGATCCTTTAATTAACCAGCATCATATTAAAATATTAGAACTGGCTACGGAAGAACAAGTGAAAACATTAGAAGAGTATGCTTTTAAAATTAATGAAATTTTGACCAATTATTTACGGGAAAAGAAAATCGAACTGATTGATTTTAAATTGGAGTTTGGTGTTCATAATGGTCAAGTATTATTAGGCGATGAGATTTCACCAGATACTTGTCGTTTTTGGGATAGTGAAACAGGCGAAAAACTTGATAAAGATCGCTTCCGCCGTGATCTTGGCAACGTAGAAGATGCTTACAAAGAAATTTTGTTCCGCTTAACAGGTGAAAAAGCATGATCAACCGGCTCGTGGAAGTTGATAAAATGGAGGAAGAATGCGGAGTCTTTGGCATATATTCCCGGGAAAATAATGTCGCATTAAATACCTATTGGGGATTATATGCCTTGCAGCATCGCGGGCAAGAAAGCGCAGGCATTGCGGTAACAAATGGTTCTTGGATGGATGTATCAAGAGGAATGGGGCTGGTAAGTGAAGTATTTCGCCACCAACTGCCAGATTTACCAGACCAGCATATTGGCATAGGGCATGTTCGCTATTCAACCACTGGCTCTAGTTCTCTAATGAACACACAACCTTTAAAAGTCAAGTATTCAGGTGGACACATTAGTTTAGCTCATAATGGGAATCTGACTAATGCACGAGTGCTGCGCGAGAAGATGGAAGAACAAGGCAGCATTTTTCAGACAACTATTGATAGTGAAGTGATTGTAAATCTGATAGCAAGGTCTCGTAAAGCTACATTAGAAGAGAAAATTGTAGAGAGTTTATCTCAAATTGAAGGTGCATACTGTCTAGTGATTATGACCGAGGAAAAACTAATTGGTGTACGTGATCCTCATGGACTTCGCCCATTGTGTATTGGTAAAGTGAAGGATGGTTTTGTCCTTTCTTCCGAATCCTGTGCTTTGGATACAGTTGATGCAGAATTTGTAAGAGATGTAGAGCCAGGTGAAATGGTTATTATTGATCATACAGGAATAACTGCAGAACGTTTTGGTGATAAGGCCAATCAAGCGCTGTGTGTATTTGAATATATTTATTTTGCTCGTCCAGACAGTATTATTGATGGACAAAGTGTGTATCAAGCTCGGTTTGAAATGGGACGAACCTTGGCGCGCCAAAGTGGTCTTAAAGCAGATCTTGTTATCTCTGTACCCGACTCTGGAACAACTGCTGCATTGGGATTTAGTCATGAATCAGGAGTTCAATTTGCTGAAGGTTTAATCAAGAATCGCTATATTGGCCGTACCTTTATTCAGCCTGATCAAAAAGACAGAGATCGAAGTGTAAAAATTAAACTCAATGCGATTAAGTCTGTAGTAAAAGGTAAATCCGTTATTATGGTGGATGATTCCATTGTGCGCGGTACAACCAGTGGCAAGATTGTGCGGATGATTCGTGAAGCTGGGGCGACTGCCGTTCATATGTGCGTCAGCTCGCCTCCGATTATCTATCCTTGTTATTATGGAATCGACACGTCAGTACGTAAAGAGCTCATTGCTGCGACAAAGAGTGTAGAAGAAATACGAGACTTTATTGGTGCTGATTCGCTGCATTATCTTACGATTGAAGGATTGGCCACGTCTCTTAAAACAGTGCAAGATAAAAAAATGTGCTATGCCTGTTTTAATTCAGAATATCCAGGAAGCACGCCTTGTGAGCAGCATTGTGGTGGTAATAAGTATGTCTTTGAACAGGAGGGCCCTTTATGAGCCAATTAACATATCGTGATGCTGGTGTTGACATTGATGCTGGTAATAAAGCTGTAGATTTAATGAAAAAACATGTTCGTTCCACCTATCGTCCGGAAGTGCTGGGGGATATTGGCGGCTTTGGCGGTCTATTTGCCCTTGATGTTGCTAAATATCGTCAGCCGGTATTGGTTTCCGGTACAGATGGTGTTGGTACGAAATTATGTATTGCCTTTATGGCTGATAAACATGACACGATTGGTCAGGATGCAGTGGCAATGTGTGTAAATGATATTTTGGTGCAAGGGGCTGAGCCGTTATTCTTCTTGGATTATTTAGCAGTGGGCAAATTATCGCCAGAACAAGTAGCGGCTATTGTCAGCGGTATCGCTGGAGCTTGCCTGGAATCGGGATGTTCCCTGATTGGCGGCGAAACGGCAGAAATGGCAAGTTTCTATAAAAATGGAGAATATGATATTGGCGGTTTTGCCGTAGGTGTTGCAGAACGCTCTAAATTAATTACGGGACAAACCATAGAGCCTGGAGATGTACTGATTGGTCTGCCTTCCAGCGGGCTGCATTCCAATGGCTACTCTTTAGTACGAAAGATTTGTTTTGATGTAAAGCAAATGGATATCAATCAATTCGTTCCTGAATTACAAAAGACCTTAGGAGAAGAATTATTAATTCCTACTAAGTTATATCCTAAGGCTTGTTTGCCTTTAATCGAAAAATTTGCAATAAAAGGCATGGTGCATATAACTGGTGGTGGTTTTTACGAAAATATTCCTCGCGTATTGCCTGAAGGCTGCGGCGCTATGGTGGATACAGAAAGCTGGCCTAAGCCACCTGTATTTGCTCTATTGCAGCAGTGGGGAAATGTAGCTTGGACGGAAATGTATCGAACCTTCAATATGGGGATTGGTATGATATTGGTTGTTTCTCCAGCTGACGTCAAAGAGATTCAAGATGATCTTTCTGCAAGAGGTGAAGCATCTTTTATCATTGGTCAAGTAACGCAGGGAGCCAAGGAGACGGTACTGAAAGGTGGCATCTTTGGTGAGTAAAACCATACTGGGTATATTGGCTTCCGGACGGGGGAGCAATATGCAGGCCATTTGTAATAGCATTGATGCTGGACTGCTTGATGCTAAAGTTGGTCTAGTGATTAGTGACAAGGCAAATGCCAAAGTGCTGGAACATGCAGCGGCTAAGGGCATTCCGGCAATATGCATTGAACGCAAGAATTTTACGTCAAAACAAGAGTTTGAAGCAGCCATTGCGCAAAAGCTTACTTTATATCATGTAGATTTAGTGGTATTAGCAGGATTCATGCGTATTTTAAGTGCGTACTTCGTTAATCTTTTCTCAGGCAGTATTATGAATATTCATCCATCATTATTGCCTGCCTTTCCTGGGCTGGATGCTCACGAACAAGCGATTGCCTATGGAGCAAAAGTTTCTGGCTGCACTATACATTTCGTAGATGAAGGTATGGACACAGGACCGATTATCATGCAGCAGGCTGTATCCATACTTGCTGATGATACGGTAGAGACCTTGAGTGAACGCATTTTGGCAGTAGAGCATGAATTATACCCTCAAGCAATTCGTCTGTATTGTGAACAGCGCCTTTGTATCGAAGGCCGGAATGTAAAAATTATATAGCTACAAGTGAGGAGTAAAAATGAATATCAAGCGTGCCCTTATTAGCGTTTCAGATAAAACAGGTATTGTTGAATTTGCCCAGCAATTACATCAGTATGGTGTGGAAATTATCTCTACTGGTGGTACGATGAAAACATTGCGGGAAGCAGGAATTCCTGTCAAATATGTGAGTGATATTACTGGCTTTCCGGAAATTATGGATGGTCGCGTAAAAACATTAAATCCTTATATTCATGGTGGAATATTAGCCGTTCGTGATAATAAGGCTCATGTAGAAGCCATGGAGAAACATCACATTTCAGCTATTGATATGGTAGTTGTCAATTTATATCCTTTTCGCCAAACGATAGAACGTCCGAATGTGCTGCTGGAGGATGCTGTAGAAAATATTGATATTGGCGGTCCGGCTATGATTCGTGCAGCATCTAAGAATTTTCAATATGTAACAGTGGTAGTGAATCCAGCACGATATGGTGATATTTTAAAGCAGTTGGCGCAAGACAATGATATTTTACCTGCCTATCGCATGGCATTAGCAAAAGAGGCTTTTCATCATACTGCCGAATATGATGCTTGCATTGCAACTTACTTGGCAGGGCAGCTGGGAGAGGGAGCTTTTCCAGAAACCGTGCATGTAGTCTATGAAAAAGTACAGCCGTTGCGTTACGGAGAAAATCCTCAGCAGCAGGCAGCCTTTTATCGGGAGAAACATGTTACTGCTGTAGGCGTTGCAAATGCACAGCAACTGCATGGCAAGGAATTGTCGTTTAATAATATTGTTGATATAGAATCTGCTTATAACATTGTCGCTGAATTTGAAAAACCGGCAGCTACGATTATAAAACACACCAATCCATGTGGTACGGGAGTAGGTGTTGATTTGGCAGAAGCCTATGCAAAAGCCTACCAGGCTGATCCCGTATCTGCTTTCGGTGGAATTATTGGCTTAAACCGGGATGTAGATGTGGCAACAGCTGTACAAATCAGTAAATTATTTGCTGAAGCAGTTATTGCTCCAGGTTATACCAAAGATGCATTGGATTTGTTAACGAAAAAACAGAATCTTCGTCTTCTCGTGGCTGAAAGGCTGCAGGCGGGCAGTAAACAAGTGGATATAAAAACAGTTTCAGGTGGTATGTTAGTGCAGGATAAAGACACAGCGGTTGAGAGTTGTCACGATATGAAAGTTGTTACGAAAGTTCAGCCAAGCACAAACGAGTGGGAACAGCTGCTGCTTGCTTGGAAAGTGGTAAAGCATGTGAAATCCAATGCCATTGTAATTGCTAACGAGAATCAGACATTAGGTGTTGGCGCAGGACAAATGAATCGTGTAGGAGCTGCTGCCATTGCCTTAGTACAAGCTGGTGCTAAAGCTTTCGGTGCAGTAATGGCTTCCGATGCATTTCTACCTTTCCGTGATACGGTGGATACTGCAGCAAAAGCAGGAATCAAAGTCATTATTCAGCCTGGCGGTTCTGTGCGTGATCAAGAATCCATTGAAGCTGCTGATGAACATGGAATTGCTATGGTATTTACAGGAACAAGACATTTTAAGCATTAAGTATATCAATTTATGGGGCAGTTGCCAAACAGCCCATTGGAAGGGAGATTAGCCATGAATCTATTGGTCATTGGTGGCGGCGGACGTGAGCATGCATTAGTGTCTAAATTAAAAGAGAATAAAGATGTAGAAAAAATATTCTGTATCCCTGGCAATCCAGGGATTGCAAAAATCGCCGAGTGCGTAGAACTTGATATCATGGATAATGCTGCCCTTGTGGTTTTTGCCAAAGAGCAAAAGGTTACACTTACTGTAGTAGGTCCTGAAATTCCTTTATCAAATGGTATCGTAGATGTTTTTCAGGCAAATGGTCTTGCCTGTTTTGGTCCTACCCAGGCTGCTGCCCAGATTGAAAGTTCAAAAACCTTTGCTAAGAATTTAATGAAGAAGTATGATATTCCTACGGCTAAATTTGCCGTATTTACTCAGGCTGATATGGCAAAGGCATACATAAACGCTCAAGGAGCGCCTGTAGTTGTAAAGGCCGATGGATTGGCAGCTGGTAAAGGTGTTGTGGTAGCAATGACCATTGATGAAGCTCTAGCAGCGGTTGACATGATGCTGTGTGACGGAGCCTTTGGTCAGGCAGGCAGGCAGGTGGTCATAGAGGAATTTTTAGTGGGTGAGGAAGCTTCTATATTAGCTTTTACTGATGGAAAGACGATCATCCCGATGGTGGCAGCTCAAGATCATAAGCGAGTCTTTGATCATGATCAGGGACCTAATACGGGGGGATGGGCGCTTATGCACCTGCTCCGATTATTACCCCAGCGATCAGTGCCCAGGTTCTGAAAGAAATTTTGCAGCCTACAATTGCTGCCATGGAAAGTGAAGGATGTTTCTATTGTGGATGCTTATATTTAGGGCTGATTATGACTGAAGATGGTCCTAAAGTCATTGAATTTAATGCCCGATTTGGTGATCCTGAAACCCAGGTTGTACTACCTTTGCTAGATAGCGATTTAGTGACGATTATGAAAGCTTGCATAGCTGGTACATTGGCAGATACTTCTGTTAATTGGAAGAATGAGGCTGCTGTATGTGTAGTGTTAGCAGCAGGAGGGTACCCTGGAGAATATGCTAAGGGTGACATCATTAGCGGTATCGACAAAGCGGAAGAACAAGGTGCTTATGTATTTCATGCTGGCACCGCTAGCCGCGACGGACAGGTACTGACGAGTGGTGGGCGTGTACTTGGTGTAACAGCTACAGATTCGACCATTAAACAAGCAGTAGATAAGGCGTATCAGGCAATTGGATCTATAAAATTTAAAGGAATGCATTATCGAAAAGACATTGCATACCGGGCAATTAAAAAGTAACGAATTGCAAAGGTCACGAAGAGATAAAAAGAACAGAGCGGAGTATGATTCATTTCTTATGTTAGTACGTCTATGCTGATATATGAAAAAAACAAACTGACGCCAGAGAAAAAGATTGCTAACTGTGTTATTTCATGATATATTTATAAATAATTTAATACGAAAACTCTTATCAAGAGTGGTCGAGGGACTGGCCCGATGACACCCGGCAACCGGCAGCAATGCAGAGGTGCTAATTCCAGCAGGATTTATCCTGACAGATGAGAGAGGACTAAAATGTTATTTGAGTCCCCTTTCAGATGAAATGGGAGATTTAAATAACATTTTTTTGCATTATAAGGGAGGAATTCAAATGGCACAGAGCAATCATCTTGCAGTTGCTGCAGTTGAAGATAGAAAAGAAATAGTAATACCACCATCAAGGAAAATAAAAGTAGTTCCTCAGGGAAATGAAGAAATTATTATTACTATAAGAAACGGTGTTGTGGTTAAATTTGTACAGAATATTTACTATCCTTCCTTGGAAGGTGTCGATGGGGATGGAATATAAGGTATCAAATTTTATTGGCAGGAAGGAAAGTGCCGTGGTATATAGAAGTAAATAAAAGATATATGAATTTTCTTATAAACTGGCGCACAAAGGAGAATCACAGTGGGAAATAGTACTGAAAAAATGGAGAAACTGAATCATTTATTAACTGAACTGGGGAGTATTGTCGTAGCTTTTTCTGGAGGCGTGGATAGCAGTTTCTTAGCAGCAGCAGCAGTAAGAGCTGTTGGTGAAAAGGCGATAGCTATTACTGCTTATTCTGAGACATTGCCGGAAAGTGAAAAAAAAGAAGCAATTGAAATTGCGAAAGAAATTGGTATTAAACACATACTTTTAAATATTAGCGAATTAAATAGCCCGGATTTTGTCGAGAATAACAATCAACGCTGTTATTACTGTAAACAAGAACGATTTTCAGTATTAGTTGAATGGGCAAAAGAAAATAATTATAATTGGGTATTGGATGGATCGAATGTCGACGACTTATCCGATTATCGTCCTGGGATTAAAGCGGTGGAAGAACTAGACCATGTAAGGAGCCCTTTAGTCGAAGCTGGCTTAACAAAAAAAGATATTCGAGAAATATCTAAGGAATGGAACTTGCAGACTTGGAATAAATTAAGTGCTGCCTGCCTTTCCTCAAGGGTGGTTTATGGACTTTCGATTACGGCAGAGAGGCTTAGTCAAATCGAAAAAGCTGAAGAATTAGTAAAAAAGTTTTGTCCAGGGCAAGTTCGAGTACGTCACCATGGAGATATTGCCCGTATTGAAGTGTCACCAGAAAATATTGGAATGATTACGGTTCCAGAGGTAGCAGCGCAAATTGAGCAAGGACTTAAAAAAATTGGCTTTACATATGTCGCTGTTGATTTATCTGGATATCGAAGTGGCAGTATGAATGAAGTTTTAGTTTAATAGTAAGATATATGATTCTAATATATTGATGATAGGCAGGAGAAAATTTCCTGTCTATTTTTTATTACTTTTTAAAAACAGATTTAAACAGTAACACTATGAGTTCCTTACTCATACAGTATAGTAAGAATTAAATTAAATAGTATTACCGCATAGGGGGGTATATAGTGTATGAGCATTTTTACAGAATTACGGAATCAATCACTCGTTAGAGAACTAGAACGGGAATTAAATACCGATATAGTGTTATTTGGTTTTGATGGATTCGCATATTTTGGTAATCTACAGGCCGTAGAAGATTGTCGTATTGCCATTCTTTCTCCAGGAATAGAAGCCGATTGCAATGCGGTGGAAATTCTTACTCCAGGGGGAGAAATCTTACATGTGGATTTCACGCGGGTAGATTTGTGGAACATAGTTGCTAAAGGGACCGCTATCGTAGATGATCCTTTTGAAAATTTAAACACAGAGGCATCTCGAATTGATTCCGAAGAAGCAACAGAGCGCACGGAAAGTCGCCATTTAGTTAAAGTATTATGCCGTATGGTCGGTGATGGGGTTGTAATAACAACTCTTGGTGGATTTGCTATTGAAGGTACGCTCATTGCCATCGATGATTGCTTGGCAATTATTTCTAACTCACAGATTTTTGCTCAGGGCAGTAATGATCCGATTTCAGATTCAAGGATTCGATCTGCAGTAGTTAATCTTGAAGCTTTGACCTCTGTTTCTGGAGATCGATGTTGTTGAATTCATAATGCTTAATTGTCAAAGACTCGGTATGCATTTGTACCGGGTCTTTTTTAGTTAGCAGTACGTTGAGAGAAGGTAGAGGATATGCTTATTGCGATGAAGCATTTTGGGAGCGTGGGAATAGGAGTCACTGCGCCTCAACTATTTCGTGCTAATGATAGAAAGTTTTATGTTGTTAAGTTACAGAACAATCGACTGGGGCCTAAAGTATTGGTAAATGAATTTTTAGCGGCAAAGCTGGGAGAAATGCTAGGTTTATGTTTTCCAGTAAGTTCGAGTATTGAAATTGAGGAAGACATTATCTGGCAAAGTCCAAAGCTTCAAGCAGCGGGTACACCTATAGGGCAGCATTTTGCCTCACAGTATCTGAATCATACAGAATATGTGGGAAAGGACAATTTGCATAACGCTGTTAACATTACTGAAATGGCGGGTATCTTATTATTTGATTCTATGTTTCACAATGGAGATCGTACTAATAATAGAAAAAATCTTTTATTGCACAAGGAAAAATCAGGATACAAAATATATGCGATTGATAATTCACATTTATTTCGAACTACCAGATGGACGATTGCTCTTCTTAATCGTATCAGTAGAATTATCCAACCATATTATCGTTATTCCTATGCCTTATTGCTTAACGATTGGCTTTCACCGTCGCATTTTTCCCCCTATGTGAGAAAAGTAAAGGAAATGAGCTATGAATCCATTTGTGAAATCGTTGCTCAAATTCCAGAAGAATGGCTGCCAGATGATAGTGAACGGCAAGCATTGATCAATTATGTGATCTTACGCCGGGATATGGTAAAGAATATTGAACAAGCATTGTATAAACAAATTCCTAAGTCAAGAGGTGGATCGAAAGAGTAGTATAGTATTATTTTTGCGAAGATTTTTCTTGAGAATTTAAATTTTCTTTGATGAGAAGTGCATTTTGAGTCATTTTTTCGAGAAGTATATATGTCATTTGTATTTCTTCCGGTGTAAAGCCTCGTGTGAGAGACGTAGTCCATTGTGTTAGCGTGGATTCAAGAATCGGTTGAAATGATCGGCCTTTTTCGGTTAGATATACTTGGTTGGCGCGGCGATCGAGTCTATCAACATGCCGTTCAATATATCCTAGTGATTCTAATTTCATAATCGCGCGAGCAATGGTTGTTTTGTCAATTGCTACATGCTTGCTGATTGTATCTTGCGTAACTCCTTCCTGCTGATAAAGGAAAGTGAGGCAAGCGTAATATCCATTACCGCTTCCTAGACTGTAAGTTCCTAAATGATGATCAAAAAAAGATTGTCCAATTCTATATAAACCAGAGATCCATTTTCCAATGTAGGGTATTTTCTGCATGCTGCTCCTCCTTAAGACAATTATACTATATATAATAGCGACATTAGGAATGAGAGAGCAACTATAATTTGAAATTTCTTTGTAGAAATGATGCATAAAAACAATTTAGATTGTTACTTTATCAGTAATGGAAATATATATACTGTTTATTTATTTCAAAGATAGTAAAGCATAAGCATCAATTTACTGTAGAAATTTAACTATGAAATTTTTAAAAAATAGATTGAAAATTAAGTTTATTTGTAATATAATAAGCTTAATTCAAGAAAGGAGGATAAAAAGTAAAAAGTACGAAGGAAGAAATATGAGATTGGAATGGGGTGGTTCGATTACAGCAGTTAATGAAGGGTGAGCCACAATTATATATATAGTCAGTTACGATAATACGAATGAGTACAACTAGTGTTGTACTGGGAACAGAGCAGCGCTATATTGCTCTTCCCATTACGATAATAATGTAACGACGATAAGAAGAGGAAGCTTTCTGCTTCCTCTTTTTCATTTATGCATGTTGGCTTTCTTCTTGTTCTTTTTTAATAATAGTATCGAGAGCTGCGGCGGCTTTTGCAATTACATCTCTGCATTTGATATCTTCCCTGCGATAACGATTTTTTAAGGGATTACAGTCAATATCACCCATTTGTTCCCGATAGGTGTCAAATAATTCTTGTGTTAAGATTTTAATTTTGTCACTTTCGTGGGCCCTGTCTTTAACAAACAGGATACCTAATACCATAATAGCAGCTGTCAGAGCTCCGCATACACTGCCAATGGCCATCCCTCCGCCAAAGCCTGATGCAATTCGCAAAGCCTCGGGAGTCAAACCTAATTGATACACTTCATTAGCACCATATAGTATTTTTTCGGCACAGTTAAGATCTTCTGGTTCTCCATAACCTTGTTCAATCAAAGTACTCAACATAATCCATTTCCCTCCAGTGCTCCATCCCAGTCATATTTTTAGATGGACTAAGATTTTCTTTATAATATAGAAAAGATACTTATATTATAAAGAAAATCTTTCCAAAGAGCCAAGACATTTCTTTTTTTTATGGTAACATTATGAAAACAGTAAATATTGATGTGAGTGGATTTAACAGCAGATTCATTTTTTCTACTCACTATTCCTTCATTTATGTTATAATAATCAAATGATTATACAACATTATAGGACGATATGATTCGATAAGTATCTTGGGATAAAACAATCATCCTTTTGTAGAAGAATCATGAATAGCATTTCTTAATGAAGGGGAAGCTTACCCCAAAATGTATTGGAGGAAGAAGAAATGGATACAACAAGAGAAAAGGCGTGGAGTATTTTAACACAGCATGTACAAGAAAAACCACTATTAAATCATTGTTTAGCAGTAGAAGCTGCTATGCGTGCTTATGCTGCAAAATATGGTGAAGATGTAGAGTACTGGGGAGCTGTAGGGTTGCTCCATGATGTTGATTTTGAGAAATATCCTGAAGAGCATCCAGGCAATGCTAAAAATATGCTAAAGCCTCACGGCTATTCAGACCAATTTATCATTGATATAGAATCTCATGCTAGAGATTGGGCACCAGAAAGAAGCTTATTGCAAAAGGTGTTGCTCGGAGTTGATGAACTTACTGGTTTTATTATTGCCTGTGCTTTGGTACGTCCCGATAAAAGTATCGCAAATTTGCAAGTAAAATCCGTTATGAAAAAAATGAAGGATAAAGCATTTGCCAGGGCCGTTAACCGTGAAACCATTGTACAAGGCGCACAAATGTTAGAAATCGAGCTGCAGGAACACATTGAGTTTGTTGCAGCAGCATTAGCAAAAGATTTTTCCATGTCATAGTAGTAAAAGGTTTACCTCTTAATAAGGGAAGAGGCAAACCTTTTATTACTTTAATGGCAATGTATTAAATGTGTATTGATTGGTCTGCCAGGTATGAAATAGTGATTCAAATAGATAATGAACTACGTCTTTAACGTTCTGATAATCACGGAAAGTCGATACAGCCCTTCTTTCATTTCAGATAATGAGGCATAGGAGTAGGATAGGCGGAGATGGCGGTTTGAAAAATAGTCATAGATACTTCCAGGATGAATTAAAAGACCTTCATTCAGGGCAAGGTTAAAAAGCTTTTGCATGGAAAGGGGATGGGTCAAGCTGAGCCAAATATAAAAGCCACCTGTCGGAACTTGCCAAGTTGCAATATCTGCAAAATAGGTTTGTAAACTTTTGCAAGCTGCTTCGCGACGAATATGCAGTGCCTTTCGTACTTCTTCTAGATGTTGTTGGTACAGTCCGCTGGCAAACCATTCTGCAGCAGCCCATTGGGATAAGGAGCTTGATCCATAATCATTTTGCATCTTCACATCTGCTAACCGTTCAATAACCGGCTCAGGTCCAACAATCCAACCAATTCGTAGTCCTGGGCTGAGTGATTTTGAAAGACTGCCGATGTAGAGCACAAGTCCTTCTCTTTCAAGAGCCTTTAACGGTATAGGTGGAGGTGAATCGAGCCAAAGTTCCCGATATACATCGTCTTCAATAATAGGTAATTGTTCTTGTTGGCACAAATGGATAAGGTCTCTGCGTCTTTGCTTTGTCATTATGATACCTGTAGGGTTGTGAAAACAAGGAATGGTATATAGTAAATTTGCATTTTTATGTTGTTTTTGAAATGCAATGGGAGCCAGCTCAATTCCTTCTTCATCAAGAGGAATACCAGAAAATTGCATATTCATGGATTGGAACAATTTGAGGGAAAAAAGATAGGAGGGCTTTTCAAGCAAAATAGTAGAGTCTTTTGGCAGTAAGCTTGAGCATATGAGTTGCAAAGCCTGCAATGCGCCTGATACGATCATAATGGATGATGCAGAGGTATCAATCCCTAAAGAGCGTAAATAAAGACGGATTTGCTGCCGGAGAAAAAGCAATCCTTTCGGTTCTTCATAACCCAAAGAATGAATACGTTCTGGTAATTTTCGTAGTATCGTGCTCATCATGTCCCTGGGGAAGAATTCTGGAGAAAGCTCGCCAGTGCCTAAACGGATCATATTGGGTTTGAACTCTGCCTGATTGATTTCTTGAATGATTTGAAGGTTAGGAAGGTAGAGTCCCTTATCTAGGTAAGAATTCCAATTCACAGTTGGAGTAGATGCTAACACTGACCAGGTATTGTTGGCTACCCAAGTGCCGCTTCCTGCCCGCGTTTCCAATAGTCCGTCTGCGATTAATTCATCCAGTGCAATGGTCAGGGTACTGCGATTTACTTGAAGAATATGAGCGAGCTTGCGTTGAGGAGGCAATTTGCTGTGAATTGGCCATTCGCCAAGAGTGATTTTATTTTTTATATACTCTATGATTTGTCGATATAAGGGCATGGAATCTTTGTGATTAGGTACCCAGTCAATCGTTAGCATAATTTTCTCCTTACCGGCTGTTTTCTTGATTATAACAAATTGGTTGGGAGAAAAACAATCCAATTGGCTGAAGACATTTCAGTTTAATTTCACTATACTGAGGAAAAACGGTATAGGGAGCGAGAGTAATGCAAGCTTTTCTTCATGGAATGATTCTGGCTATGGGACTCATATTGCCTTTAGGAGTTCAAAACTTATTTGTTTTTACACAAGGAGCAGCCCAGCCAACCTTTTTACGAGCATTGCCTGTGGTCATTACAGCCTCCCTATGTGATACTGTATTGATTGTATTAGCAGTTCAGGGAGTTTCATTATTTATTGCAAGTTTTGCCTGGATTAAGATCCTTTTCCTGATGATTGGAGTTGGTTTTTTGGCATATATGGGCTGGTTGACATGGAATAGCACATGGGCAGGAAATGATGTTGGTGCAGGAAAGGGGCTTGGCGTCAAACAGCAGATTGTTTTTGCTGTTACAGTGTCTTTGTTCAATCCCCATGCTGTACTTGATACAATTGGTGTTATTGGAACAAGTGCGATTCATTATACAGGAAATGAAAAAATAGTATTTACTATGGCTTGTATTCTTGTATCTTGGTGCTGGTTTTTTCTTCTAGCTGCTATTGGATGGAATGTGGGAAAGAAAAAGAGCTTTACTCAGCTATTTGGATATATCAATAAGGTATCGGCGATTTTTATGTGGTTATCCGCTGTATATATGATATACAATAGTGTTTTGTAAAAAAGGATAATCGAAAAGAAGAAGAGAAATAAAAAGAAATAGTAATATAAGCGTTCATCCCAATATATAGAAAGGTGACACTACTATGAGATTAATTGCAACAGATTTAGATGGAACTTTATTAAATGAGGAACATGAAGTAAGTAAAGAAAATATAAAAGCGATCCAGCGTGCGCAAGAGCAGGGAATTGAAGTAATTGTTGCAACAGGCAGGACCTATTTTGATGCTGTTTCGATTTGTAAGAAATTTGGATTGAATACCTATTTGATATCCTATAATGGTGCGGCGATTCATGATAAGATCGGTCAAGAAATTTCATCCTTAACAATGGGGCGGGATGACGTGAGATATATGGTAAACTGGTTGGAGGAAAGAGATTATTATTATGAAGTTTCCACCAATAAGAAAATTTACATTTCTTTTCATGCGAAAGAAATATTGCAAAGGGAGGCACAGCGGTTAAAAGGCACAGCCTTTGAAGTGGATTCCACTTATTTTGAAGAAATAGTAGAACAAATCTTCAGTCAAAGCGGTATGACTCCTGTGAAAAACTATGAGGAGGCTATGGATGCCGAGGAAGCACTGTATAAGGTTTTTTGCTTTTCTTTTGATGATAAAAAAAGGCAAATTGCGATTGAGAACTTTGCTGGAATGAAGCAGTTTTTAATGACATCATCCATGACGAATAATTTTGAGTTGGGGAATAAGGATGCCTCTAAAGGCAATGCATTAAAAATAGTGGCAGATCGTTTAGGAATTTCCCTGGATAAGGCAATGGCAATTGGAGATAACTACAATGATGTTTCTATGATGGAGATTGTTGGATTTAGTGTAGCTATGGGAACGGCAAAAGAGGATATCAAAAAATTATGCAGTTTTGTGACCTATGGCAATGATAAACACGGTGTTGCCCATGCAATCGAAAAATTTATGTCTATATAAGGTGAAAGAGTGCTATTTTTAATGACTTCTTAGAAAGTCTTATTTAGGACGGCAAAGGATGAGCATAATTGGAGGTCGGCTGAATATGAAAAAATCTCCCGTATTATTCTTAGGTCACGGTTCACCCATGAATATCATTCTTGAGAATGAGTATACAGCGAGTTTAGTGCAGTTGGGACAGTCTCTTCCTAGACCAAACGCGATTTTAGTCGTATCAGCTCATTGGCTTACAAAAGGTACCTATATTACAACCAAGAAACAGCCAGAAACCATTTATGATTTTTATGGTTTTCCTCAGGAATTGTACGATATTCAATATGCATGTCCAGGAGTTACGAAACAGTTGGAAGAGGCAGCAGCTATCTTTGAGAATGCCTCTGTTCAATATGACGGGCAACGTGGATTAGATCATGCGGCATGGTCTGTTTTAAAGCATATGTATCCTAAAGCGGATATACCTGTAATGGAAATGAGTCTCGATTATCAAAAGACACCCCAGGAGCATTATGAATTAGCCAAGAAACTTGCTCCTTTACGGGAACATGACATCCTTATAATTGGCAGCGGCAATATCGTGCACAATTTGCGTTTGATTGATTGGAATATGGAGGCCAAAGCTTTTGAATGGGCTGTACATTTTGATAATATAGTCAAAGAACATTTAGTAGCTGGCAATCATCAGCCGTTGATCGAATATAAAAAACTGGGTAAAGAAGCCTTATTGTCCGTACCCACCGATGATCATTATTTGCCTTTCTTATATGCTGCAGCATTACAAGATACAGATGACGAGCTTGCTTTTACCTATGAAGGTTTTCAGAATGCATCCATGTCTATGCGGTGCCTTTCTTTTGGAGTGTAATTAAATTAATATAATAAGAGGAAAGTACTTATTGAGCGGATCAGCAAGTACTTTCCTCTTATTATTTGTGATTGAAGGATTTGTTATGAGTCATTTATATCTGATTGGTGAAGCTGATGATATTGATTCGCCGATTTTTCTTGTTCTAAAAACATTTTATAGTGCTTTTTCGGTGAGAGGCCAAAGGATTTTTTAAAAGATCTTACAAAGTTTGAATAATCACCAAAGCCGCATTCAATACACGTAGTAGTAATAGACTTGCCTCTTTTAATCAGAGCATTTGCTACAATTAACCTTTTTTGTAAAATATAATTATGGACAGTATAACCTGTTTGCTGTTTAAATTTACGCATTAAATAGTATTTGCTCAGATAAAAAATAGAAGCTAGATTGTCCATGGATAAATCTTCTTTAAGATTCGTATTGATATACTCTAATATGCGTCCTATGGTTTCATCATATTCAATGTCTGGATACTCAGTGTCAATGTCAATGCCTAAATACAGTCTGTTTAGCTGAACAATATATTGCAAAAATAATGAGTTCTTTAGCACTTTACTGCCAAATTCGCGGCTTTTGCAGGAGTCCTCTAATTGAGATAAAATTCCTTTAATCCCAATGAGTACATCAGGAGCTAACCGTAGTAAATTCAATTTTTTTTCAGCAGCTAATTCAAAGCATTTTTGCAAATTGCATTCATTATCACTATGTTGTAATAAAAAAGCTGAATTTACCCAAATCACAATTCGCTCATAGGTTTCACCTTGATCAATTATCGGTTTATGAATTTCATTGTTGTTTACTAAGAGAATATCCCAAGGTTTTAATTTGTAGGTCTTACCTTCAATTAAGTAGGTTACTTTACCAGATATAAAAATAATAATTTTATTGAAATCATGGTAGTGAAATTCGAACTGGATATTCTTGTTATCTTTCAAATGGAAAAATTGAAAATCTTTATCTAAGTAACCCCTTTTATAATGTATCTCCTTGCTTTCTATTTCCATAAAGAGCATCCTTTCTTCTGTGTAGCGCTTGTGATACTATTGTACAGCATTTTTTACAATAATATGAGCATTTTTAGCAATCATTATAGTGAAAAATATTACTATACTAAGGAGAAAAGAATAGTTAGGAGCTGAAAAAATGATGAAAATCAATGTGGCGTTACTGTTTGGGGGCAAATCAACAGAACATGAAGTTTCTTTGCAGTCAGCCAAAAATATTATACATGCAATTGATAAGGAAAAATACGAACTTACTTTAATTGGAATTGATAAAAGAGGGCAATGGTTCTTATGCGATCAAGAGGATTTTCTGATCAATGAGGATAGCCCTAAAGACATTATGTTAAAGCACAAAGGTGTGGCTGCTGCTTTCCAGATGAGCAAGGAATCAGAACAGCTTATTTGTTTTGCAGAAAAAACATTTACGAAGAGTATTGATGTAGTGTTTCCCATTCTTCATGGGACATATGGAGAGGATGGTACAGTACAAGGATTGTTAACTCTAGCCAATATACCTTTTGTAGGACCAAGTTCTTTAGGATCAGGAATTGGGATGGATAAAGAGGTTGCCAAACGTCTTCTTAGAGATGCTGGCATTCCAGTGGCGAAGAGTTTGACATACCAGCACTGGGAACAGCCTGGAATAGACTTTGAGACTGTGGTGGAGCAGCTAGGACTGCCAGTTTTCGTAAAACCTGCTAGTCTTGGTTCATCAGTGGGGATTAGCAAAGTGAAACAGCAAGATGAACTTTTTGCGGCGATAAAAGAAGCCTTTGCCTTTGATCACAAAATTATAATAGAAGAGTGTATTGAAGGGCAAGAAATTGAATGTGCCATATTGGGCAATGAAAATCCGATTGCTTCTGCAGTGGGCGCTATTATTCCCCGGCAAGAGTTTTATTCTTATGCTGCAAAATATATTGACGATCAAGGAGCTGCAGTTCAAATTCCTGCAGACATTCCAAAAGAAATAGCTGCATTGGTACAAGAGCTGGCAATCAAAGCCTTTCAGGTATTGTGCTGTGAAGGGATGGCTCGCGTTGATTTCTTCTTAACGAAAGAACATAATGTTTTGATCAATGAGATTAATACGATTCCAGGCTTTACAAAAATAAGTATGTATCCTAAGTTATGGGGAATTAGCGGTATTTCTTATACCGATCTGATTGATCGATTAATTCAATTGGCTTTGGAAAGAAATATAAAAGATAAAAGGATCAGAAAATCCTATTAATTATTTTTTGATCCTAAATATAATAAGCAGTCAGGATACATAAATCATCCTGACTGCTTTTATTACAAGAAATAGTATATTATTTAATGATCATCACTGGAACAGGAGAAGATTGCGATACATTATTGCTAATACTTCCTAGAAAGAATTCACTAATGCCGCTCAAGCCTCTGGAGCCGATTATAATTAAATCATAGGCATTATTTGATGCCAAAGATAATATGCGTTCTGCTGGATGACCAAACTCTAAGTTTGTTTCGAATGTAGGGTAGTCACCAATCCGCTCTTTTGCTAATTCAATGATTTTGTAACCTGTTGCTTCTACCTCTTGAATGTTAAGTGAAATAAAAGGAATTTCTCCATTAATTCCAACGGTTGGTAATGTATAATGAGCTTGAACAACATGAACAATAGTGATGGTACTATGAAACTTTTCTCCTAAGGCAGTAGCATATTCCAAGGCACGCCAAGCGGCTTCAGAGCCATCAACAGGAACTAAAATTTTATTAAACATCACTACACCCCCATTTATTGTTAAGATAAGAGTGATTCTTAACTTATCTATAGTGTAACATAAAGAAGGGGAAAGTGGTATGAAAAAGTCCGATAATTTAGTTAAAAGGTAAAATAGAAGATAAGAGGGAATACTACAAATTACAACATTGAATGAAAGGGTGTGGCCTGTGGAATATACAGGGCTGATCATTAGTATACTATGTGTTCTCTTCATCTTAGCCGGAGTTGTCATGACCATAATGGGCTTGCCTGGCAATACCTTGATTTTATTGACGGGGCTGGCATATGGCTATTATGATCATTTTGATAGGATGGATTATGCTGTTTTGGTGATTGTATTTGGTATTTTTATTATTGGAGAGATTATTGAGTTTATTTCAGGGTTAATTGGTGCAAAAAAAGAAAAAGCATCGAAAAGGGCAATGTTTGCTCCTTTTATCGGCACGATTGTGGGAGGGATAGGGGGAACGGCCGTATTGCCGATTATCGGTTCTTTGTTAGGAGCCTTATTAGGAGCGTTCATTGTTACTGTGTTAGCAGAGTATAGTAAAACCAAAGATTTAGCACAAGCTAGAAAAGTGGCTAAAAGTGTGGTAAAAGGACAAATTTTTGGTGTTATTATTAAGTCAGCTGCTGCAGTCGGCATGGCGATTCTATTAATCTATCAGCTAAAATGGCAGTAATCCAAATGAGTTTTCAGTTAATCTTGATGGCTGCCTTTGGCGCTTATGAATAATTGTCCTTTTGAATCAATGACTCCATACATGACATGAGAGGCATTTTTAATATTTCGAGATGATAATTGTTCTTCGAGCCAGATATGAGTAAGATTTTGTTTCTTTAAATTTTCTTCAATAATCTCGCCGTCCATAATCAATTCTACTGGAAGTAGAGGGTCCGGGAGATGAATATTCATATCACTCTTAGTTAATGGCTGGAAACCTGATTTTTTGATAATACTCATCTCTCCTGTAGTTTCCAGTATGGCATATTGTATTTCGCTTATATCCACAATATCTTTGCCGCGCAGCAAGGTGTTCAACTCATCCATATCAAAGCGCAACGATTTCATATTTTCTTTGATGATACGACCATTTTCAATTAGAATGCTGGGAGAACCTTCAATCAATTTTCGAAATGGGCGACTCTTCATGGTACAGATCGACACTATGTAAGTAAGAGCCGCAAAAAGTAGTAAATCATAATAATCACTCCATACTTTGTCAGGATCGGATGAAGCAATAGTAGCAGCTAGCGATCCTATGGTAATACCGCTAACGTATTCGTAAAGGGTTAGCTGTCCTACTTGGGTTTTGTCAAGCAGGCGGGTAAGAATCAATAAGGTAACAAAAATTAAAGTTGTTTGCCAAGTATCTCGTAAAAAATCATTCCAGATCATGCGCTATCTCCTTCTTATTCACCAAGTTTTATGATACTAGAGATCTATCAAATTATTCCAGATACGTTTATTTGAATGATAGTAAGATCTCACAAGAGTTAAAATTTCACCAGAATTAGGTCTTTATTATAGAGTAGACCAATTGTGAAAAATATATTAATATTTTTTAGGAGTGATCATATTGTTTTCCATTGTTTCCAAGCTTCCCAAAGCCTTGTGGATTGTTGCTATTGCTCATGGTGTTACCGATTTGTCTGCAGGTGCTTTATTAGTAGCGTTACCCTTTTTAAAAGCAAAGTTTGCCTTAACCTATGCCCAAGTAAGTGCGATTGCCCTTATGCAGAATTTAACATCCTCTGCTAGTCAGCCTTTATTTGGATATTTCAGTGATCGAAGTCCCCGTCCTTGGCTTATGCCTGCCGGCTGTTTGCTTTCAGGAGTGGCGATGCTGGCTTCATTGTGGGCTCCTCACTATTATCTTACATTGTTATTTACGGCGATTGCAGGGCTTGGTATGGCAGCATTTCATCCAGAGGCGGCTAAGACTGCCAGCCAATTAAGTGGCAAAGCGAAAGGCAAAGGAGTCAGTTTATTTGCTGTAGGAGGAAATGCGGGTTTTGCCGTAGGTTCATTGCTATTAGCGACACTATTGTACGGCGGATTTAGTATAAAAGTGCTTCTGTATATTTTTCCTTATGTATTACTGGGAATTCCTTTGATACAAATGACTCGGAATTTAGTCAGACCAGAAGCCAAACAGCCTGGGAGCTTGAAAAGCTTCAGGGCATCTATCAATTGGCCCTTACTATCACTTTTAGGGATGGTACTGTCAAGATCAACAGTAGCTGCGGGTATTAGTACCTTTGTACCGCTATATTATGTATCTTATTTACACGGCAGTGAGATTTATGCGAGTTCTTTGCTAACCGTGTATTTAGCGACGAGCGCTTTTGGGACGCTGATGGGCGGTGCGATGAGTGATCGTTACGGCAGTAAACGTGTAATGATCTATTCGATTTTACCCATCTCTGTTCTATTGTATCTATTCCCTATTGCTGGTGATATTGGAGCCTTCGTTGTGCTGTCTCTTGCTAGTATATTATTATCTGCAACCTTTACCAGCAGCTTGATTTTAGCCCAAAGAATGATGCCCAATAATGTAGGGATGGCTTCGGGATTAACGATTGGCCTAAGTGTAGGATTAGGTGCAATGGGAGTACTGGCATTGGGAAAAGTGGCTGATGTTTGGGGAATGCCTCTAATTTTTACGGTATTAGCCTGCTTGCCAGTTATTGGATTTGTATTAACTTTATTTGTGAAAGAACCAGAGGAGGCAGCAGTAGGATTAGTCGTTCAAGTTAGTAAATAAATGAACATAATAAATACGAAAGGGGTAGAATGAAATGCCGCAATTTCTTATTAAAGGTATGAAAGTAAAAGAGGTGCAAAATATCAGTACACAACTAGTAAATGAACTGGAAGAAATTATTGGTTGTCCCCGTGATTATTTTAGAATTGAATGTGTGGATTCCACCTTGATTAAAGATGGAGATATAATCGCAGAATGTCCTATGGTGCAGGTCAATTGGTTTGATAGAGGACAAGACATTCAAGATAAAGTGGCTACTAGTTTAACGGAAAATATTAAACGAGCTGGTTACGAGCAAGTAGAAATATTTTTTATTGTCTTAGAGCGAAATAAATATTATGAGAATGGAAGACATCTTTAATTTACATTGAGAAGCAGGTCTGCATTATTGTTAGCAATAATGCAGACCTGTTTTTGAGGGTAATAAAATGAATGTTGCATATTAATGCCTCATTTGTTAGTATTAAACTATTCAGACAATTAAATGGATATAAATGGCGTTTAAATCAGTTAAAGAAACTAAATAGTTGCTAAATCCAGGAGAGCATACAATTCAGCAATTGAGGAGGATGTAGCATGTATGATATATGTATTATTGGTGCTGGGGTTGTAGGGACGAATATTGCGCGGGAATTATCAAAATATCAAATACGTGTATGTCTTGTAGAAAAAGAAGAAGACGTAAGCTGTGGTGCATCGAAAGCAAATAGCGGGATTGTCCATGGTGGCTACTCGGATGAACCAGGTACTCTAAAAGCAGAGTTATGTGTAAAAGGGAATCGAATGTATGAACAGTTAAATAAAGAATTGAATTTCGGCTATCGAGAAACAGGCTCCGTAGTATTGGCTTTTCGCGATGAGGATATGAAAACATTAGAAAAACTATATCAATATGGTATAAAAAATGGTGTTGGTGGGCTTGCCATTATTGACGGAGAAAAAGTAAGAGAGCTAGAGCCTTATGTGAGCAAGGAGGTAAAGGCTGCTCTTTATTGCAGGAATGCAGGAGTAACTTCTCCTTATGAGTTTGTTATTGCCTTGGCGGAAAATGCGATAACAAATGGGGTTGAATTAAAATTAAATACTGCCGTCGTTGGAATTGAAAAGGTAGAGGATTATTTTAAAGTAATTACAAATAAGGGAGAAATACAAACCCAATATATTATTAATGCCGCTGGCATATATTGTGATAAAATTTCCAGTTTAATTGGTATTGATGATTTTCATATTATTCCTCGCAGGGGTCAATATGTTTTATTAGATAAAGAACAAAATTATCTGGCGAATTCTGTAATCTTTCAAGTGCCTACTGAACTGGGAAAAGGAATCTTGGTAACGACGACATATCATGGAAATCTGATGGTAGGGCCGAATGCGGAAGAGATAAGTGATAAAGATGACGTAGGTACAACGGAGGATGTATTGGAAAACATAGTGAAAACAGCTAGAATGTCTGTGCCTGATTTTGATATGAAACAAGCAATTACATCCTTTGCTGGGAATCGTCCTATTTCCAGTAAAAAAGATTGGATTATTGAAGAGAGCCGCGTAGCAGGATTTATTAATTTGATAGGCATTGACTCTCCAGGGCTTACAGCTTCCCCAGCCATTGCTTTAAAAGTCGCTGGGCTGCTAAAGCAGGCAGGTTTGGAACTGAGAAATAAGAAGGATTTTATGGCGTATCGTAAGCCTATCATTCAAGTAAAAGATAAAAACTTCAAAGGTGATATAAATTCCACAAATCCTGATGAACATATTATTTGTAGATGCGAGCAGGTAACTGAAACTGAGATTATTGATGCTCTGCACCGTAATATTGCTATCAAATCAATTGATGCGATAAAAAGACGTACAAGAGCAGGTATGGGAAAATGCCAAAGTGGATTCTGTCGCTCGCGGGTAAAGGAAATCATTGCTCGTGAACTTCATATACCAGTAGAGGAAGTAACACAGCGAGGGAAGGATTCACCTGGACTGCCGGAAAGAGCAAAACGAGGAAAGTATATAAAATTGTAAACACAGAGAGTAAATAGCCTTAACTAATTAAGAGTTAGGCTATTTACTTTTTTATACATAGAAAGCATGTATAAAAATAATGAATTGCGAAGGCCATGAAGACATGCAAAGAACAGGCCGGGGTTCAAGAGGTTTTTGCTTATAGCAGGATTTATAGATAAATATGGCTAATTTAATAAGTTATGTATTTTTTGAAAAAAAGGGAGAAAAATATGAAGATTAATATTACTAAAAAAGAGTATCAATTATTTTTGGATATGGTATACCTAAGTGACTGGGTACTACATGCTCATTCAGAAAAAAGAACGGAGGAAAAAAAGCCTTATAAAAAATATGGTGAGGAGGCCATTTTACAAATGTCTATTAGCGAACGATTTGAAAAAGAAATGGCCTTTCATCAGGAATACCATGAAGAGTTTGACAAAAATGGCTTAGATAATTTACGAATTCACAATTTGTAGAAAGAATAAGTGAATAATAGAACTTATAATTTATCAGAAAATTTAGCGAATGTCAATAAAGTTTGCAAAAAAAAAATATTTTTTTTACAGTTATATAGGAATTTTGATTTCAATGTCGAATGATAACTGAGTAGAAAATTGTGGTGAAGTAATTTTGTATGGAATCATGAAGAAAATTTATGAATATTGTATACAAAATTACTTGTCGCATTTAGTAACATAAAGAGAAAGAAGGAGATACTTATGAGAAAAATGAAGACAATGGACGGGAACACTGCTGCAGCTTATATTTCTTATGCCTTTACAGATGTAGCGGCGATTTTTCCAATTACCCCATCTTCACCTATGGCAGAAGCTGTTGATGAATGGTCGGCTCAAGGAAAGAAAAATCTTTTTGGACAAACCGTAAAAGTTATGGAAATGCAGTCAGAGGCTGGTGCTGCTGGTGCAGTGCATGGTTCTTTACAAGCAGGTGCTTTGACTACGACTTACACTGCATCTCAAGGTCTCTTGCTTATGATTCCTAACATGTATAAAGTTGCTGGGGAATTACTTCCAGCTGTTTTCCATGTTAGTGCCAGAGCATTGGCAACCAATGCGCTTAATATATTTGGCGATCATCAGGATGTTATGGCTGCTAGGCAAACGGGCTGTGCATTGCTTGCTGAAAGCAGCGTACAAGAAGTTATGGATTTGAGTGCTGTTGCACATTTAGCAGCATTAAAGGGTAAAGTTCCTTTTATCAATTTCTTTGATGGTTTTAGAACTTCTCATGAAATACAAAAAATTGAAACTATCGAATATGATGAATTGGCAAAGTTATTAGATTTAAATGATGTAGATACTTTCAGAAGAAATGCATTGAATCCAGATCATCCAGTACTTCGTGGTACTGCACAAAATCCTGATATTTATTTCCAAGAAAGAGAAGTTTCTAATAAATACTATGATGCGTTACCTGAAATCGTAGAAAATTACATGGCTGAAATTAATAAAATTACCGGTAGGGATTATCATCTCTTTAATTATTATGGTGCACCAGATGCGGATAGAATGATTATTGCTATGGGTTCAGCCTGTGAGGCGATTGAAGAAACGGTAGATTATTTGAATGCAAATGGTGAAAAAGTTGGTTTATTGAATGTTCATTTGTACAGACCATTCTCCATTGAACACTTCTTTAAGTATATTCCTGAAACAGTAACAAAGATTGCTGTTCTTGACAGAACAAAAGAGCCTGGTTCTTTGGCTGAACCTTTATATCTTGATGTAAAAACAGCTTTCTATAATCGTGAAACTCACCCTGTGATTGTAGGCGGAAGATATGGACTTGGCTCAAAGGATGTAGTACCTGCTCATATTGTTGCCGTTTATGAAAATTTGAAAGCTGATGCGCCTAAAGATGGATTTACCATTGGTATTGTTGATGACGTAACCTTCAAATCGTTGCCAACTGCTGCAGATGTTGATACGACTCCTGAAGGAACAAAAGCTTGTAAGTTCTGGGGTCTTGGTTCAGATGGTACAGTTGGTGCGAATAAGAGTGCAATCAAAATTATCGGTGATAAAACGGATATGTATGCACAAGCTTATTTTGCTTATGATTCTAAAAAATCTGGCGGGATTACAGTTTCCCATCTTAGATTTGGTAAAAAACCAATTAAATCTCCATACTTAATTAACAAAGCTGATTTTGTAGCTTGTCACAATCAATCCTATGTAGATAAATATGATGTATTAGTTGGATTAAAACCAAATGGCAGTTTCTTACTCAATTGTATTTGGGATCAGGAAGAATTAGAAACAAAATTGCCAGGCTTTATGAAACGTTATATTGCACAAAACAATATTAACTTCTACACGTTGAATGCTGTTAAAATTGCGCAGGAAATTGGATTGGGCGGCAGAATTAATATGATCATGCAGTCTGCGTTCTTTAAAATTGCTCATATTATTCCAGTTGAAGATGCGGTTAACTACTTGAAAGATGCAGTTGTTGGTTCCTATGGCAATAAAGGTCAAAAAGTGATTGACATGAATAATGCTGCTATTGATAAAGGCGTGGAATCCATTGTCAAAGTTACTATTCCAGAAAGCTGGAAAACTGCTGCTGACAGTACAAAAGATGAAGCTCATTTTGCTTGTGCTTGCAGCAATGCGAATCAAAAACAAGTACCTGAATTTATTGAAAAAATCCTTATACCAATGAATAGACAAGAAGGCGATTCGTTACCAGTTAGTGCTTTTACTGGCAGCATGGAAGACGGTACATTCCCACTTGGAACGGCTGCCTATGAAAAACGTGGTATTGCAATTAATGTTCCTGAATGGCAAATGGACAAATGTATCCAATGTAATCAGTGCGCATTTGTGTGCCCTCATGCTGTAATCAGACCTGTCTTGGTGAATGAAGAAGAGATGAAAAATGTACCTGAAGGCTTTATTGCAAAAGCAGCCGTTGGTGTAAAAGATTTGCAGTTTAGACTTGCTATTTCTCCTCTTGATTGTACTGGCTGCGGTAACTGCGCACAGGTATGTCCTGCAAAAGAAAAAGCATTGATTATGAAACCGTTGGAAACCCAATTACATGAAGTGAAATTATGGGATTATCTCGCTAATATTTCACCAAAAGAAAATCCTCTGAAAAAGAACACTGTAAAAGGCAGTCAATTTGAACAGCCGTTGTTAGAATTCTCTGGTGCTTGTGCAGGCTGCGGCGAAACGCCTTATGTTAAACTTGTTACTCAATTGTTTGGTGATCGTATGATGGTTGCTAATGCTACGGGTTGTACATCTATCTGGGGTGGCAGTGCTCCATCGATACCATACACAACAAATCATGAAGGACATGGTCCAGCATGGGCGAATTCCTTATTCGAAGATAATGCTGAATTTGGTCTTGGTATGCATTTAGGTGTAAAAGCGCTAAGAGAAAAATTAGCGGGTACGGTTAAAGAAGCTATTGAACTTAATATTAGTGCGGAACTAAAAGCTGCATTGGCAGATTGGTTGGAGCATAAAGATAGCGGTGAAGCAAGCCGTTCCAGAGCAAACCTTGTGGCTAGTCTTGTAGCTGCAGAAAAAGGCGACAATGCTTTATTGAATGAAATTGATAAAAATAAAGATTTCTTGGTGAAAAGATCACAATGGATCTTTGGTGGCGATGGCTGGGCTTATGATATCGGCTACGGCGGTTTGGATCATGTATTGGCGTCTGGTGAAGATGTGAATGTTTTGGTACTTGATACTGAAATCTATTCTAATACCGGCGGACAGGCTTCCAAGTCCACTCCAGCTGCAGCAATTGCTCAATTTGCTGCTAGCGGTAAGACCACTAAGAAGAAAGATCTTGGTATGATGGCTATGAGTTATGGCTATGTATATGTTGCACAAATTGCTATGGGTGCTGATAAAAATCAGACATTGAAAGCAATTGCTGAAGCAGAAGCATATCCAGGTCCATCTCTTGTCATCGCATATGCTCCTTGCATAAGCCATGGTCTGAGAAAAGGCATGGGCTTTAGCCAGCTTGAAATTAAAAATGCCGTTGAATGCGGGTATTGGGGAATGTACAGATATAACCCAACACTGAAAGAAGAAGATAAGAATCCATTCATTCTGGATTCCAAAGAGCCAACAGCTGACTTCCAAGAGTTCTTAATGGGTGAAGTACGCTTTGCGTCTCTCAAGAAACAATATCCAGATTTGGCAGATGCTTTATTTGCGAAAACAGAAAAAGATGCTAAGGAAAGATTAGCAACATATAAAAGACTTGCACAATCGTAAATAGTAATTTCAATTAAAAGAGGCATTTGGCAGCTCGCTAGCGAGCTGCCAAATGCCTCTTTCTTGTATTACCAAAATATTGTATAATAATATCCAATATAATAATGAATATTAGGCTTCTTTACTGAATTCTTATAGAAGTATGATACTATTATTCTAGATTGGAGAGATATGTGTTATGGAAATAGTATATCGCACAGGAAAGCTGGAAGATAGTTTGAAAATTGCTGAGGGAATCGATCGTGCTTCAGGTGGAATTATGGAATTCCTCTTTCACGATTTACTAGGTCAACATACAAGAACCGAGGTGATGGCAAAATCGATAGAGGAGAAACAAGGTACTGATTCGTATGAAAATGCAACCGTTGCAGAGTATCAAGGCAATATTATAGGAATTGTTTATTCTTATTCATCTAAATTCCATGGCATTACTGATAGTACCAGAAGTTTTTTTCCTAGTGACCAGCTTGCAGTTTTAAAGGAATTCTATAATTCAAAGGTTGATAATAGCTGGTTCTTAGATTCTATTTATGTAGACGAAGAATTCCGTGGTACAGGTATCGGCAGTAAGCTGATTACATTAACAAAGCAAAGAGCGAGGGCGAATGGATACAGACAATTGAGTTTAATGGTCATGGCTGATAATACAGTTGCTAGAAGAACCTATGAACGCAATGGCTTTAGAATCGTAAAACACATTGATATACAAGAGCATCCTCTAATTCCTCATAAAGGTGGAGTGTATTTATTAGTTAGTGATGTAAAAGAAGAGTTGCCATCTGATCGGTAATCTGAGGTAAATAAAATGGAGGGGGGATAAGCATAATGGGGATGCGAAGAAAGGATCGAAAAATGGAACAGGGAGAAGCCTATGAACTCCTGTTTCAAAGTAATTATGGTATTTTAGCTACTGTTGATTGTGATGGACAGCCTTATGCGATACCTCTGAATTATGTAGTTAGTGACAATACCATCTATTTTCATTGTGCTTTGGATGGTCATAAACTAGAAAATATTGCTTTGAATTCTAAAGTATGTTTTACTGTGGTGGGAAGAACGAATATTGTGCCAGAACAGTTTTCAACTGATTATGAAAGTGTGGTCGTATTTGGGACGGTCAGTAGAGTAGAAGAAAAGGGCGAAAAGGGAAAAGTCCTAAAAGGTTTTGTGCAGAAATATAGTATTAACTTTGTGCCCGAAGGTGATGTTTATATTGAAAAAGCAAAAGATCAAACAGTTGTGTGCAAAATAACAATAGACAATTATACCGGTAAAAAAAGAGGTTATAAAGTGTAATCTCCTGGAAGACGCTTATGGTAAGGCAACAGTGTTCTTAACATAATCACTGTTAAATGTAAAAGTAAATTCCGCACCATCTTTATGTGGTACGGAATTTACTTTGAGGGTTTGTTTTACTTAATATAACGGCGTGATCCGATATAGTGTTCAGTGTAATAAGCCTCATCTAAAGAACTGATTGTTACTTGTTTGGCCGCAGAACTTGCATGAATGAATTGTTGATTTCCCATATAAAATCCTACATGAGATGCTCCTGGTTTATAGGTGGTGAAAAAGACTAAATCACCTATTTGTAGATTTTCTTTATCTACAGCAGTGCCTTTACTATATTGTTCAGCTGCTGTTCGAGGAAGGGTAATTCCGTTTTTCTTCATAACAAGTTGTGTAAAGCTAGAACAGTCAAGTCCTTTAGTTGGAGATTCTCCGCCAAAAACATAAGGAACGCCCATATAGGTTTTCGCAGTAGCAATAATTGCATCTCCTTTTGAGGAACTAGTTGTTGAATTGCTAGCCGTTTCTTGAAATGGCACCGGCTTAATGTTAACGTTAGGATTTTCAGTTGTATTGTTCTTTCCTAATAAATTTCCTAATAACATGCCAATTAGAACATTAAGAAGATTAAAGGAAGAACTGCTGCTTTTTGAGTTTGAAGAGGATGTTTGTGCGAGTGTATTCAAAGGCGAAGCCGCCATAGCAAGCGTTGTGGGCATAATCAGTGTAAAAGAAAAGGTGAAAAGGATAAGAAGTATAATAGGCATACAATGTTTTTTCATATAATGACCTCCTAGTCCAATGTACGATTTGTTAGAGACGGTTCAGGAGCTAATAATCTCTGAAATTATTAATCAACTGGCAACGTTACTGACTAGAATAATGATACTAGAGAATATGTGTTATGTAAACAGGAAATATCTACAATTGGATTAGGATGAGAGGGATTCGGAGGGTTTTGCAGATGATTATAATTAATAGGCCAGGTCGTTCAAATCATTTAGTTATTGAATAATTCTTATAGACTTTCTGCTGAAAAATGAATTACAATAATAAGATATGAATCCTATTATACATATTCGTGATTGGCAAGGAGGAGGAATCATATTGCGAAAATTTATCCTTGTATATAATCCAATATCAGGTGATGCTAGTTTTAAATTTAAATTGGACAATGTAATCGAGGCTTTTCAAAAAAAAGATTGTATCATAATTCCCCTCCGGGTTAGCAATGATCAAGAGAGCGATGCTTTTATCATGCTGGTAAAAGAAATTGCTGTAGATGGTATTATCGTATCCGGTGGTGATGGTACAATTCATAGTGTAATTAATAATATGCTCAAACAAGAAATAGACTTGCCCCTAGGTATTATTCCAAGTGGTACATCTAACGATTTTGCAGTGTATTTGCAGTTAGATAAAAATATTGATACTTGTGTAGAGACAATTACAAAGGGACAGAGAAAGAGGATTGATGTAGGTAAAGTCAATGATGAATACTTTTTCAATGTTGCTAGTGCTGGATTGATGACATCAGTAGCTCATAATGCAGATAGTATGCTGAAAAACACGTTGGGGAAAATTGCATATTATTTAAAGGGACTTGGAGAATTACCTAATTTTAAAGCATTAAAAATGCGAATTATTACAGAACAGCAAGTCATTGAGGAAGATGTCTTTTTATTTTTAATAATGAATAGTGGTACTGTTGGCGGATTTCCTAATTTAGTACCTCATGCGAAAATTGATGATGGGAAGCTGGACGTACTTATTGTGAAAAAGTGCAACCTGCCTGAATTAATGAGTTTGTTTATTAGTTTTTTAAAAGGCATTCACTGTAATAGTAAATATGTAACTTGTCTACAGGCGGAAACTATTTATATAGAATGTGCTGAAGAAGTAGAAAGCGACTTAGATGGAGAATTGGGTCCCAAATTGCCTCTTAATGTTACGATACTATCCAGAAAAATTGAAGTTTTTTGTTCTAGTCAAGAAAGTATATAGACCCCTTTGTGTCCTTTGCGTCTTTGTGGTTCAATTCGTTTTATATGTTTTATTCGCTGAGTTGATTAACAAAATTAAAACTAAAATCGCTAAAAAGCCTGTAAAAATGTAAATTATGTTGACCATATAGAATACCATATGGTATAATTTTAGAAATGAATAAACTCTTATCGAGAGTGGTCGAGGGACTGGCCCGATGACACCCAGCAACCGGCAGTAATGCAGTGGTGCTAATTCCAGCAGGATGAGAATCCTGACAGATAAGAGGAAGATGGTCTTTAATAAACCTCTTTCCTCGGAAAGGGGTTTATTTAATTTAAAAAAAATAAAGATTCAGGAGGTATTTATGAAATTAGATTCAAAAATTGTGCATATTGGGGTCTGTACAGATGAAAAAACGGGAGCAATAAGCACTCCTGTATATCAATCAGCAACGTTTCGTCATCCCGCTCTTGGTGAGAGCACGGGGTTTGATTATACCCGTAGCCAGAACCCAACAAGAAAAGTATTAGAAGAAGGGATTGCTGCACTGGAAAATGGTGCAGTCGGTTTGGCATTTGCTTCAGGGATGGCTGCAATTACGGCTATATTAATGTTGTATAAGACAGGAGATCACTTGGTGGTTGTAGAAGACTGCTATGGTGGTACATATCGGGTCATTGATAAAATATTTAGTAATTTTGGCTTAACAGTAAGTTTTGTAGATGGCAGTAATATAGAAGAAGTAGCACAGAGTATTACACCTGCTACTAAAGCAATATTGGTAGAAACGCCGACCAATCCGCTAATGAAAATTGTCGATATTCGTGCCATTGTAAAATTAGCCAAAGGAAATGAGATGCATGTTATCGTTGATAATACATTCTTAACACCCTATTTTCAACGTCCTTTAGAGTTGGGAGCTGATGTGGTCATTCACAGTGGCAGTAAATATTTAGCGGGTCATAATGACTTGGTGTGCGGATTAGTCGTTGCTCGGGATGCCGAATTAGGTGCCTCGATACGTTACATCCAAAATTCAACAGGGGGAATTCTCGGACCTAATGATAGTTGGTTATTGATTCGCAGTATGAAAACACTGGCATTGCGAATGGAAAAGCATAATCAAAACTCGCAAATTATTGCCCAATGGCTGACTCGTCATCCAAAAGTTGTTAAAGTATATTACCCAGGATTAGCTGATCATCAAGGTAAAGATATACATGATAGTCAATCATCTGGTTATGGCGGTATGCTGTCTTTTGCAGTAGATCATCCAGAAAGGGTTAAGCAAGTACTGCGTAAAGTGCAAATGATTCGATTTGCCGAAAGCCTTGGTGGCGTGGAATCTCTGATTACTTTACCGGCGGTTCAAACTCATGCTGATGTGCCGATTGAGGTTCGTGAACGTTTGGGAATATCCGACTGCTTATTACGCTTATCAATTGGCATCGAAGATGCCAGTGATATCATTAATGACTTAGAACAAGCATTAGCGGATTAAAATCACTCATTGTTATAGAAAAAAGTACTAGTCATAGAATCATTAAGAGGTGAATAGGGTGATAGAGAGGGAGTTTTCTGCAAAATTATTGCATATCGAAGTGGAAGTAGATGCCTATACGAGAGCGGTGAGTACACCTATTGATCAGCCACAAGAATATAAATAATTGCGATTATCTGTAGGCTTAGAAGATGCAAATGATCTTTTGGCAGATTTAACATCGGCAATGGAGGAGTAAGAGTATGCAAGAAAAAATCTCATTTCCTGCAAAAGCATTAGCAGTAATTGATCAGAGTATACAAAATATTAGTTTTGGTGAGATTGTTTTAATTGTTCAAGACGGACATATTATTCAAATTGAACGTACAGAAAAAATTATTATTTCTAGTCAGAAGAACTTTCAGCAAGGGAAAAAGAATACAGAAGAAATAAACCTTCTTCGTAAAAAAATTTTAGGAGAGTTATCGCATTTACAATATGGTCAACTAGTTGTAAAAATCAAGGATGGTAAAGCGGTACAGATTGAGAAAACAGAAAAACGGCGTTTCCCAGAGGTAGAAGGTGTCTATGGTGATGGTATATAAAAGCAAGTGACATAGGTGAGTTTGACAGGTTAAGACTCGTATTTCAACGCAATTTTACTTTTTAAAATTAAATATTAAGTTGACAAAGCGGAGTATTTATGATTAAATGTACTTATAATATCATTAGTTAGCCGATCAGAAAACTGAAGGCTAAGGAATCGTTCTTTTGTAGGACTTCCTTAGCCTTTTTCTTTTCTGTCAAAAAAATAAAAAATAAAAAAATGGAGGTCGTGTAACATGGCTAAAATTGCAAAACAGTTGACTGATCTTATTGGCAATACGCCGCTGCTGGAACTTACTAAATATAATGGTGAAAAAGGCTTAGCTGCAAAAGTAATTGCTAAATTAGAGTACTTCAATCCGCTCAGCAGTGTAAAAGATCGTATTGGTTACGCTATGATTGCGGATGCAGAAAAGCAAGGATTAATTAATAAAGACACAATAATAATTGAACCTACCAGCGGTAACACTGGTATTGCTTTAGCCTTTGTGGCTGCAGCACGAGGCTATAAATTAGTATTGTGTATGCCAGATACAATGAGTATCGAAAGACGGAATCTATTAAAAGCTTTAGGCGCTGAACTGGTCTTAACTCCTGGGGCAGAAGGTATGAAAGGAGCTATCGGTAAGGCAGAGCAACTGGCTGCAGAAAATAGCAATTCCATTATTTTGCAACAATTTAAAAACCCATCCAATCCGGAAATACATAGACAGACTACTGCTGAAGAAATCTGGAGAGATACAGATGGAGAAGTCGATATCTTTATTTCTGGTGTAGGTACTGGCGGTACGGTCACAGGTGTGGCTGAAGTACTAAAGAAAAAGAAACCAAGTGTTAAAATTGTTGCTGTTGAACCTTTTGATTCGCCTGTTTTATCAGGCGGAAAACCAGGTCCTCATAAAATTCAAGGCATTGGTGCTGGATTTGTTCCTGCTGTAATTAACCTTGATGTTGTAGATGAAATTTTTGGTGTTCATAATGAAGATGCTTTTACGACTTCCAGGGAACTTGCTAAAACAGAAGGCTTGTTGGTTGGGATTTCAAGTGGTGCAGCAGTTTATGCAGCTGTTCAGATCGCAGCACGTCCTGAGAATAAAGGGAAAAATATTGTTGTCTTATTACCTGATTCAGGAGAGCGCTATTTATCTACAGCACTTTTCCAACAAGAGTCTTAAGGTATAGCTTTGATAGAGCCATTTAGCTCGCTAGTCATTTAAAAAAGAGTGAGAAATACCACAGTTCATGTTAAGTATCCCAATTTCTGTATGATCATTCATTGGGATACTTTGATATGAGTTGTGGTATTTTGTATTGCGCGGAAATTAGAATTCCAAGGGAAAAAACGTGAAATGGGAGAATTTTCAGGAAATGTGCATAAATATAATTCCTCGTCATTGTCAGGTACCATTTGGAATGGTATAATGAATTAAATTAAAAGTAGCTCTGCCTTACGTACAGCAGAGCTTTGTTTAAGTTAGTGCTTTGACCATCATTTGGGTATATGTAGGAAAGGTGAATGTAATATGCAAATTATTGATTTACATTGTGATACAATACTGCACTTAATGGATCAACCGCATTTGAATTTATATCATAATAACCTAAGCGTAGATATAGAAAAATTGCAGGCTGGTAATGCTTTGGCACAATTCTTTGCATTGTATATTGATTTAGCAGAACAACAAAATCCATTACAATATTGTTTAAGTATGGTTGATATTTTCCATCGGGAAATGAAGATTCAGCAGCCGTATATTGCCCTAGCGCTGAATTATCAGGATCTACTTTCTAACCAGCAAGCTGGAAAAATATCTGCCTTTCTTACGATTGAAGAGGGGGGAGCTTTACAAGGGCGCTTGGAGAATCTGCGGAATTTTTATCGGTTGGGTGTGCGGCTGCTGACATTGACCTGGAATTATCCTAATGAGATTGGTTATCCCAATATTGAAGAACAGTATGGGGAGCAGGGCTTAACAGATTTTGGCAAAGAAGTAGTTGTCCAAATGAATCAGCTAGGTATGATTATTGATGTCTCTCATCTTTCTGATCAAGGCTTTTATGATGTTGCTGCCTTGTCAAACAAACCTTTTGTTGCTTCCCATTCTAATGCTCGTGCAATCAGGGGGCATCGGCGTAATTTGACAGATGATATGATTACTCTGCTGGCGCAAAAAGGGGGAATTATGGGAATCAATTTTTCAGGGAACTTTTTGGCTGGATCAAATTGGAGCAGAGTGGATGATATGGTACGCCATATTAAACATATTGTGAAGATTGGCGGTATTGATATAGTGGCTTTAGGAACGGATTTCGACGGTATTGAATACCAGTTGGAAATCTCTCATCTTGGCAATATTGATAAATTAATAAAGGCACTTGTTTGTAATGGGTTTACCACAGGCGATATCGAAAAAATTTGTTATAAGAATGCAATTAGTATTATTAAAGAATGTTTATGAAATTCGTACTTTGGAGGCAGAAATGAAGCATATTCGTGAAAATATTGGTTTCCATGATTCACAAAATAAACGACAGCAGATACTTGAGGCAGCTTATGCTGTATTTTCCAGCAAAGGTTATCATAGAGCTACAGTAGATGAAATTATTGCTTTAGCCGATACTGGTAAAGGTACAGTATATAATTATTTCGTTAATAAAGAACAGCTTTTTTATACGCTGATTAAGGAATGCAGTATGCCTTTTCAAGTCATTATTGAAGGTATTGTTAATTCTTCTGAGCCTCCTTTAGAAAAAGTAGAAACAATAATTAAAGCATTTCTGGAATTTTATGCAAAGCATGCTAACTTATGGCGTGTTATGATGCATGAAGTGCGTGGATTTGGTGCTGCCGGATCATCAAATTTTACCCAAGAGCAATTAGATAAATATCAAGCCTGTTTTTGTGAGACGATTGGTATGATTGAAAAAGTATTATTAGAAGCCCAAAGTAAAGGATTTATTCGTGAAAGCTGTGACGCTACTCGGGCTGCTCATGGTTTATTTAGTGTTATCGTTACCTTTGTATTTCGCGATTTTGTGGATGAAAATATTGGTGAAACGGCGCATACCATTGCGGAACTCTTTTTGTATGGCGCAGCTGAACGGTAAAAAATTTGGAAATAATTGACTGAACAGTCAAAGAGTCTAAGGCAGTTATGGTAGAATAAAAATAAGGACTTGACCCGCAGGGGCAAGTCCTTATTTTATATGATTTTTGCTGCGGCACTTAAAGCTTTAATTAAGTTGTTTGGTTATGAAAAACACAACCGCTAATAAAGGGAAAATAACCAGCAGCAACGGATTTCCGCTTTGGACTAAGAGAAATAATAAGCTAGCAGCTAATAAAGGAATAACTACCCAAATACAGAAGGCGGAAAAGAGATCGCTGATCCTTTCTCTGGCCATAGTGAAAACCTCCTGCTGTGGTATTATCCGTACAATATTTATTGTACTATTCAATGTGACAAGCACATTGGCTGATGTTATACATATGAAATTATGGATTCCATTACCTTGTACATTGGAATCATCTCCCTAGCATCTAACATTGGCAGATCTTCTTCATTGTTCAATGGAATCACCCCCTATATTAATATCATACAGTCACGTTAAAAAGGAGCGTATTTATTAAGCTTGTCTTAAGTATAATACAAAGAAAAACATTCTTCAAGAGTTTCGAATGTATATATGACAAATATTTTAATAGTATATAAAAATACAATGAGATACAATGTGGATTAATTTTTCAAAAATTTATGGATAAATAGTAAAAAGGTTCTAAGCAGGATTTTTTTTATTTTTGTATAAAATAAGAAAATGAGATAAAATTGATGTAAAAATCCAGGAGGTAAAAAATGTTATTTGATAGTCATATGCACACCTGTTTCTCTACAGATTCAAAAATGAAAATGACTGATGCTGTAGCAAGGGCAGAGGAATTAAATATAGGAATTATTATTACGGAACATATGGATATTGCATATCCTGAACCGATGGCGTTTATTTTTGATGTAGAAAAATATTTTTCCCAGTATGCTGCGTATCGTAATGAAAAAGTTCTGCTAGGCATAGAAATAGGTATGCGTTCGGATTGTTTAGAAGAAAATTGTCGATTAGTGGAAAAGTATCCTTTTGACTATGTGATTGGGTCGGTACATGTAATTGATAATATTGATCTATATACTCCAGAATTTTATCAAGGAAGAAGTAAACAAGAAGCATATGAACATTATTTTAATGCCATGAAACAATGTGTGACCTGTTATGATGGTATCCATAGTTTAGGACATATTGATTATATTGCCAGATATGCACGTTTTGCAGATCCAGAAATCTACTATAATGAATTTAGCGATTGTATTGATGAGATTCTAACGGTCTTAGCCCAGAAAGAAAAAGCCCTGGAGATTAATACTAGACGCTTGGGGAATAAAGCAGCAGTAGAGACGATAATGCCGATCTATAAGCGCTTTAATGAACTGGGAGGACGTATTGTAACAATTGGGTCCGATGCTCACCACGTCAATGATGTTGGCAGAGATCTACAGGCAGGGTTAGAAATTGCGGAACGCTCCAATTTGAATGTTGTATACTTCAAAGAGGGGAAGCCTCAGTTTCAGAAATAAACGAATGGGCAGCTTCCTCCAATTGCCAGATGGTAAAAGTATCCCCTCCATATACTCATGGAGGGGATACTTTTACCAAGCTGTTATTACGGTACCTTGAAAATGTTCAGCCACAAAGGTTTTAACCTCCTGTGACTGATAGGCTGTAATGATTTTTTTCAGGTCATTATGATTGACATCTTTAGTACCAGCGACTAAAAGATTTATATATGGTGAATATATATCTTCTAATAGTAGTGCATCTCTGGTTGGCAGCAAGTCAATTTCCGCAGCATAATTGGCATTGATAAGGACAATATCTACCTTATCGATCGCCGAAGTGATCTGTGTGGCATCCATTTGTATAAAACTAAGATTCTTAGGATTCTCTACAATATCATCAAGGGTTCTTAGAGAATCTGTTGTTTTTCTGCAGACAATAAGACCAGCTTTTTCCAATAGCAGCAGGGCTCGACTGCCATTCCATAAATCCTGGGGAATAGCAGCTTTACTGCCTGTTTGCAATGCGCTAAGATTATGAATTTTTTTAGCATAGATCCCCATCGGGAATAGAAACGTTTTAGCAATCGGAGCAATCGCATAGTTGTGATCATCAAGAACTCTATCAAGATAAGGTTGATTCTGAAAACTATTAAGACTTATTTCTCCGCGGTGTAAAGACCCATTGAGCTTGCTATAATCAGTAAATACAACAATTTGCAGATCAATACCATCTTTTGCGACGATCGTTTTAACTAGGTTCATAATTGCAAAATGGGGACCGGCTGAAACCCCTACTTTTATTGGTCTGTATACACGACTCATATGTAATGAACTATGCCATGACAGCAATGCCGCGATACTTGCCAGTATAAGAAAAGTAGTAACGATTTGCAGCCGCTTCCCCATAAAGATCCCTCCAGAATGATTAGAATGCTGGTATTACAGCACCTTGATATTTTTCATTAATGAATTTTTTAACTTCGTCAGATGTTAGAGCTTTAGTTAATTTCTGAATTTCAGGGCGATTTTCGTCACCTTTACGTACGGTCAAGATATTCGCATAGGGAGAATCTTTTGGTTCGAGGAAGAGAGCATCTTTAGTTGGTACCAATTTAGCTTCCAGTGCATAGTTGGTATTGATGACAGCAATGGTCACATCTTCAAGTACACGAGGAAGTTGAGGAGCCTCTAATTCACTAATTTGAATGTTTTTAGAATTGGTTACAATATCACTTACAGTAGCGCTAACGCCTACGCCGTCTTTTAATTTAATAAGTCCTGCTTTTTCTAAGATCGCTAGAGCACGACCGCCATTTGTAGGATCATTAGGGATAGCTACTTTAGCACCAGTTGCCAATTCATTCAAATTTTTAATTTTCTTTGAATAAATTCCCATTGGCTCAATGTGAACGGCAGCAGTATAGGTTAATGCCAAATTACGTTCTGTCGAGAATTTATTTAAGTAAGGAATATGCTGGAAGAAGTTTGCATCCAATTCCTTTTCGGCTACTGCAATATTTGGTTTTACATAATCCGTAAACTCAACAATCTGTAAGTCGATTCCCTCTTTAGCTAAGATTGGTTTTACTACATTTAAAATTTCCGAATGAGGAACAGGAGTAGCACCAACTTTTAATACAGTAGTTTTAGCAGCAGGAGCAGCAGGAGCTTCTTTTTGACCGCAACCGCTTACTAATAGTCCTAGACTAAGAATTCCAATAAGAACAAGAAATAGCTTTTTCATAATAATAACCCTCCTAAGTTTATTTGGTGTTTTTTATAGAAAGCCCAAATCAGTAAATTAGGCTGCTTCTATTTCTTGTTGAGACGATTCGATATATAGTCACCAGTGGATTGAACAATTTGTACTTGAGCAATTAAAATAACCACCGTAATTAACATGATATCGGCACGAAAGCGCTGGTAACCATAACGAATTGCTAAATCACCTAAACCACCGCCGCCAATTGCTCCTGCCATTGCTGAGTAGCCAATCAGACTAATAATAGTGAGGGTGAGTCCTAAAACAATCGCAGGTAAGGACTCAGGAATGAGAACCTTTGTAATGATTTCTCTTGGGGATGCTCCCATAGCTTGGGCAGCTTCGATTACGCCGTAGTCCACTTCTTTAAGGGCTGATTCTACGATACGAGCCACAAAAGGAATGGCAGCAATACTTAATGGTACAATGGCGGCATTCGTTCCAATGGATGTACCTACCAGTAACCTGGTTACCGGTATAATTGCCACCATTAGAATAATGAATGGTGTAGAGCGGGTTGCGTTTACAATAGCACCTAAGATTCGATTGAGAGGCGTATTCTCTAAAATATGTCCTTTGTTAGTAGTAACTAGTATAATGCCCAGGGGTATGCCTAATAGCGCAGAAATAAAACTAGACACAGCAACCATATACGTGGTTTCCCATAAGGACTTAGCCAACAGCACGAGCATTTCTTGCGACATAGCCAATCACCTCAATTCCTAATTCACGTGTTTTTAAATAACTAAGGGCTTGCTGCAAAGAGGCTTGCTCGCCCGACAATTCTACAATTAATGTACCGAAAGGTATGGTTTGAATATGATCAATATTTCCGTACAAAATACTAGCATCAATAGCAAAGCGGCGAATCATGCTGGATATAACCGGCTCTTCTGTAGAATGTCCAATAAAAGACAAGCGCAATATTAAATTACTGTCAGCAGATGGTTCCGATGCCAGAGTAATCTCTTTAAAAAAGTCAGGCAGGTTATGATTAATAATAGAACTAATAAATTCCTTTGTGGTATTGGATTGCGGCTGGGTAAAAATATCAATGACCTTACCTTGCTCAATGATCTTACCACCCTCAATTACAGCGACTTGGTTACAAATCTCTTTAATGACCTGCATTTCATGGGTAATAAGGACGATGGTAAGTTGGAATTTACGATTAATATCTTTTAAGAGCTCTAAAATCGATTTTGTGGTTTGCGGGTCGAGAGCTGAAGTCGCTTCATCGCATAATAATACTTTAGGATGGTTAGCCAAAGCTCTTGCAATGCCCACTCGCTGTTTTTGTCCGCCACTTAATTGTGCCGGATATTGATCTTTTTTATCACTTAACCCTACCAATTCTAATAGATGCAATACTTCTTTATCAATTTCTTCTTTACTGCGTTTCGCCAATTCCAAGGGAAAGGCAATGTTTTGGTATACAGTACGTGAAGATAATAGATTGAAATGTTGAAAGATCATGCCAATCTTTTTACGTTGTTCTCGGAGTTCTTGCTCGTTTAATGAAGTTAATTCTTGACCATCTACTGTAACAATACCTTTAGTAGGGCTTTCTAGCATATTGATGCAGCGAACCAATGTGCTTTTTCCTGCACCACTGGTTCCAATTATGCCGAAAATTTCTCCTTGTTTCACTGATAAATTAACGCCTCGTAAGGCATGAATGGTACCGTTGTCGCTTTGATAGACTTTTTCTATATCCTGCAGTTTAATCAATGGAATAGCTCCCTTCCTGTTCTTGCTGAAATAACAAAAAAACCGCTTCATAAATGAAGCGTATTATCGAACTGAATCGCGCTTCATCTACCAGGAATTAATCCTGTGGAGTTGGCACCGTTTCACAAAGTGAATGGTTGCCGCAGCTTCATTGGGCCATTCCCTCAACTGCTCTTGATGAAAGATATTAACTTGCTAATGAATATATTAGCAGTTCTATAAAATAGTGTCAAGAAAAAAATGACTTTGCAAATGGGAAATCATAATGATATAATTTCACTAAGTAAAGCTTAAAAGTAATAAAGGATTTAATAGAATGGGGGAAAAGAAAAATGCCTACAAATCCCAAATTGAAAGATGACCTAACAGATCAGTTATTTCGTTCTATTTTATTGTTAGAAAATCAAGAAGAATGTTATCAATTTTTTGAAGATATTTGTACCGTAAGTGAATTGAAATCTCTTGCCCAACGCATGGAAGTAGCTCGTATGTTAAGAGCTGGTCATACGTATGATGACATTGTAGACAAAACAGGGGCTAGTACTGCAACAATTAGTCGGGTAAAGCGTTGTTTACATTATGGTGCTGACGGGTATAAGTTTATGTTAGAAAGACTCGAAGGTCAAGAAGATCACAAATAAAAGAGCAGCATACAAAGTACTGCTAAGAGAACATTAAATTACTGGGATAGGGGTGTTTCTATTTATGAAGCAACATGAATTTGTTCCTCAGGTTCCATATGGAACAAGAGATTTCTTACCGAGAGAGGCTAGTCAGAAACGTGCTGTGGAAGGGGCTTTGGCTCAGTTATTTGCAAATTGGGGATATGATGAAGTTGTTACTCCCACAATTGAATATTTGGAAACGATGACTGTTGGAGTAGGCAACGACTTAGATCAGCATATGTTTAAATTCTTTGATAAAAATAATCGTATATTGGCACTTCGCCCAGATATGACAACTCCTATGGCCCGTGTGGCAGCTACCCGATTTAAAGGTAGTCCAAGCCCAATGAAACTATTTTATATAACGAATGTCTTTCGCTATGAACAAGCTCAAGCAGGGAGGCAATGTGAATTTTATCAGGCCGGAGTGGAAATTATGGGTGCATCAGAGCCGGCAGCTGACGCGGAGGTCATTGCTTTAGCAGTGGAATCGATGTTGAAATCTGGTTTGCAGAAATTTCAAATTGGTTTAGGGCAAGTTGATTTTATTAATGGAATTATGGAGCAGAGTGAACTTTCTCTTGTGCAGCGGCAGCAGATTAAACATGCGATGGTAACGCGAGATTTAGTGGGATTAGGTGAAATACTCGTTAAGAGCGGTCTTAGCCAAAGTGATCAGACTTTACTGAAACATATTCCATTACTTCATGGCAGAGAAGATATGCTCAAACAAGCCTATAGCATGGTAACAAATGATAAAAGTCGCAGAGCCTTAGATAACTTAGCCAATATTTATCACCTATTAGAGAACTATGGTGTTTCCAAATATGTTGACTTTGATTTAGGAATCATTCGTGATTTTGAGTATTATACAGGGATGGTATTTGAAGGGTATACGGCAGGACTTGGATTTCCGATCTGTGGTGGTGGGCGGTACGATACTATGTTAAATTCATTTGGTATGAATTGTGGGGCTACTGGCTTTGCCTTAGGTATTGAACGAGTACTATTAGCATTAGAGCGTCAGGGGATTGACGGTACTCAAAATTGTAAAGGTGTTTATATTGGATGGAATAAAGAAAACCTGGTGAAAGCAATAAAACAGGCTGATACTTTGCGTGATTCAGGGTGCAGCGTAGAATTAGCCGTTATTCCGGAATCTTCTGCACAAGCAAAAGAGAGTCAGAAACGTAAAGGCTATGCAAAGCTGGTGTACGTAGAATAATGGGTGGTTCAATAGATGTTACATAGAATAAAGCAGGTGTTTGCTGCACTTACCGCTTCGATTACACCAAAAGATAGAGACTTTATTGAGCAGCATTTAAACTTGAAAGCACAAAGTTTGTTTTGGGCGATGAATGTGCCAGATCAGCGGCATGTTCTGAATGTGGCATATACAGCACTGCGCTTAGCAGATCATCATTCAAATGTAAATATTAATCTATTGGTGAAATGCGCCTTACTTCATGATGTAGGAAAAGTGAAAGGCGATGTTAGTACAGTTGATAAAATCATAACTGTTATAGGAGATTGTTTTTTCCCAAATCAATTAAGAAAATGGGGAAAGCAGGGGCGAGGAAGTAAGGTCGCAAATCTTCGCCATGCGTTTTATATTTATTTTCATCATGCGGCTATTAGTGCTGGTATGTTGAGGGAAATTGGTGAGAGTCCTGAGATGATTGATATAATCGCTAACCATCATAAAACTCCAGCAGAAAATGATCCACTGGAGTTAACGCTGCTTAGAGAGTCTGACAATATGCATTGAAAAAGGTCAATATCCTTTTATCTTGTCAATGATATTTAACATTTCTTTGTTTTGCTGAAATCTGGACAGGTTATCGGCGAAAAGCTTCACAGCCCTGTCCAGGTAGCTTGGTGATAGGGCTGCTACATGAGGGGTAATGATTACATTTTGCATATCCCATAGAGGGGAAGAATCAGAAAGAGGCTCTTCATCAAAAACGTCTAGACATGCACCTTTTATCAAGCCTTGCTCTAAAGCGGTTATCAAATCATCTTGTTTAATGATACCGCCTCGGGCAATGTTGATGAAATAAGCAGATGGTTTCATAACGGAAAACTCGTTTATCGTAAATAAATGTTTCGTTTCATTTAATAAAGGCAGGGCTGTGACTACAAAATCTGAAAGTGAAAGCAGTTCATGGAGTTTTTCAGGAGGATAGAGCTCATCAACGAATAACTCTTTTGTCATGGTTTGTTTGCTGGCGACAACTTTCATTCCCAGACCTTTGGCCTTTTTAGCAATTTCTCGTCCGATACTGCCAAGACCTACGATACCGATGGTTTTGTCATGAATTTCTTCAACGATTGTCCGCTTCCATTGGTGCTTTGCTTGCTGCCGAATAAATACATCCAATCCTCTCGTAAAAACGAGCATCATAGCAAAAACATGTTCTGAAACCGGAATGCCATGAATACCTCTTGAATTGGTTATTATCGTGTTGGCATTTTGAATTTCAGGAAAGATCAAACCTTCAACTCCTGCGCTTAGGCTATGTATCCATGTTAATTTAGGGGCAGCAAGGTAGAGGGGACGGACATCCATGGACCCCCAAGGAACTAAAATATCAATGTCTCGAATGTGCTCTGCAGCTTTTTCATAATCACATGTTATGATGTTGCTGTTAGGAGCACTACTTTGAATTATTTTCATATGACGGTCTGCTAAGTTGTTGATTACAAGAATATTTAAGTTGGGCATAAGATGACACCCCTTTATGTATATTTTAAAACTGAATCTTAGGGTCTATAACTTACTGGTTCAAAATAAAAGTTTTACTATTCTTATGAGAGATGATTCTACATATGCATCTAAAAATCCTACATTTATATTGACGAATATTTTAACAAATGATAATATAGCACTATGTTAATGCTTTAAACAACTAAAGTAATTTAGGAGGATCTTCATGACATCAAGTGACATGGATTATCTTACGATCGCTTTGCCAAAGGGAAAACTATTTGCACCTTCGGCCGAAATGTTAGCAAAAGTAGGATGTACAGCAGAAGACCTGAGTGAAAACTCACGTAAATTAGTAATCACCAATGAAAAAGAAAAATTGCATTTTATTATCACGAAAACAGCAGATTTGCCAACGTATATTGAATATGGTGCAGCCGATATTGGAATTATCGGCAAGGATGTATTATTGGAAGAAGAGAAAGATCTTTATGAGTTATTAGATTTAAGATTTGGTTTGTGCCGAATGATGGTGGCGGTGCCAGAAGCTTTGAAACGAGAAAAATTAAGTGATTATGCGCATATGCGAGTAGCTACTAAATATCCTCGCATAGCAGAAAGCTTTTTTCATAGTATGGGCATTCAGATGGAATTTATTAAATTAAATGGTTCTATCGAATTGGCGCCTATGGTCGGTTTAGCAGAAATTATTGTAGATTTGGTAGAGACGGGACGTACACTAAAAGCGAATAATTTATTGGAGGTTGCGACCATCCAGCCTGTTACGGCTCGCTTTATTGCGAATCGGGTAAGTTTTAAACTGAAGTTTGATCGTATTAATAGAATTACTGAAGAATTAAGAACCCTGCTGGAAGGTGTGGTGATTCCATGAAAATTGTATATGCAGAAGATAGTACGCTAGAGGAATTAAGCGAGCTATTAATAAAGCCGCCTTTTGATCAGGTGATATTAGGAGAAGGTGCGAAGAGTCATATTAAGAAGGTATTCGGCAGTGAATTAACAGCTTCTCAGGTAGTTGATAAAATTATTCATGATGTACGCCTGAAAGGTGATGAAGCAGTACTTCAATATACCCAGGTAATTGATGGCATAAATTTAAGTGAAGAAACATTAGAAGTTACAGAAGCGGAATTTCAAGAGGCTTTGGCAAAGGTCGATGAGCAGATATTGGCTGCGATACGACAGGCCATTGGCAATGTTAGATCTTTCCATACAGAGCAGCTGCCTAAAACCTGGCTTACCTATCGAGAGCATGGAGCGATGCTGGGACAAAGTTGTATCCCTTTAGAAAGAGTAGGAATGTACGTGCCTGGGGGTACTGCTATTTATCCATCCTCTGTTATTATGAACGCAGTTCCTGCCGCTGTTGCTGGTGTAAAAGAAATTATTATGGTAGTTCCGCCTAGCAAGGATGGCAGCGTTAATCCCAGTATTTTAGCGGCAGCCCGGGAATCGGGTGTGACCAGAGTATTTAAAGCGGGAGGAGCGCAAGCTATTGCTGCCCTAGCCTTTGGTACCAAGCTGATTCCTAAGGTTGATAAAATCACAGGACCTGGTAATATCTTTGTCACTTTAGCTAAAAAGGCGGTGTATGGACATTGTGATATTGATATGTTAGCGGGACCAAGCGAGATTTTAATTGTTGCGGATGAAACCGCAGACCCTTCCTATATTGCTGCTGATATGCTCAGTCAGGCTGAGCATGATGTACTGGCGTCCAGTATTTTAATTACGGATAGCAGGAACCTTGCGAGTAGAGTGGAAATAGAACTTCAGTGCCAGTTGGCTAAGCTGCCTCGCAGGGAAATTGCTGAAGCATCACTGCAGAAAAATGGATTGATGATTATAACGCAAAACAGTATGCAGGCAATCGAATTGGCTAATATATCAGCACCAGAACATTTAGAGATCATAACCGAGCAGCCTTTTGCCTTGCTGCCTTATGTAAAAAATGCAGGCGCTGTATTTTTAGGACCTTATTCGCCAGAACCATTGGGGGATTACTTGGCTGGACCCAATCATGTATTGCCAACCGGGGGAACAGCTCGTTTTTATTCCGTGTTAAATGTAGAAACCTTTATGAAAAGAACAAGTATTATTGCATATAGCCAAAAAGCGCTGCAGGCAGTAGCCAGTCAAGTAATTACATTAGCAGAGGCAGAAGGACTACAGGCTCATGCCAATGCGATCAGAGTGAGGGAAAAGAATGATGTTTGATTATCGACCAGGATTAGAAAATATAAAATCCTATTCAGTAGAAGAAAAGGAATGGGATAGTAAGCTTGATGCTAATGAAAGTCCTAATAATTTGCCCCCTTTAGTACATGAAAGAGTTATAAACCAGATCGAATATATGGCATTTAACCGTTACCCCGATATCGGAATGTTAGATTTACGAGCATTGATTGCAGAAGCTTTTGCGACTACGATTCAAAATATCGTAATTGGTAATGGATCAAGTGAGATCTTATTGGCTCTATGCCAAACTTTTGGCGGACCAGGAAGGAGCATTATTTTTCCGACTCCCTCTTTTTCCATGTATGGTATTTATACTCAATTAACGGACAGTCAAGCCGTTCCAGTAACATTAAATGAAGACTTTTCCCTATCACCAGAAAAGGTTGTGGAAGCGGCAGAGCAGTCCAAGGCTAAGTTGATTATTCTATGCAATCCCAATAACCCCACAGGTACAATTATTCCACAAGAGGATATCGAATATATTCTAAGTAAAGTACAGTGTCCTGTTGTCGTTGACGAAGCTTATTATGAATTCTATGGTAAATCAGCTATTAGTCTTATGAAAAAGTACGACCATTTAATTGTAGCAAGAACCTTATCGAAAGCTTATGGCTTAGCGGCAATTCGTGTAGGATATATGTTGTCTAATGCCCAGAGTGTATCTATGGTAAATAAAGTTATGATGCCTTATCACATCAATACCTTATCTTTGATTACTGCCCAAGTGGTATACCAAATGCGAGATGAGTTTATGCCAATCATTGGGCAGATTATTGAGGAACGCAAGCGCTTAGCGGATTCTCTGTCTGCAATAGCAGGTATTACAGTCTATCCTTCAGAGACTAATTTTATTTTAATAAAAACAGAGAAAGCACAAAAGCTGAGCGCTTACTTATCTGAGAAAAATATTGGTATTAGAGATTTTAGTACAGCACCTCTTCTTATCAACTGCATTAGAATTACAGTTGGAACGCCTTTAGAGAATGATAATGTATATAAGGCTATTAAAACATTTATGAATGAGTAATATAAGCTATTTATAAATAATTAAGAAAGAAGGTTCCAAATGATGCGTACTGCGACAATGAAGCGGCAAACCGCTGAAACAAATATCTCAACTACATTAAATATTGATGGAACTGGTAAAAGTGAAATCGCAACAGGGATTGGTTTTTTTGACCATATGTTACTGCTGCTAACCAAACATGGCTTTATGGATTTGCAGCTCATTGCGCAAGGCGATTTGCAGGTAGATGGACATCATACTGTAGAAGATACAGGAATTGTCTTAGGTCAGGCTCTGGCAAAAGCTTTAGGTGATAAAAGTGGTATTAAACGATATGGTACTGCTTTTGTACCTATGGACGAAGCCTTAGCAATGGTGTCTTTAGATATTAGCGGACGCCCCTTCCTCGTTTTTGATGTAGCGATACCTTCGGAAAGAATCGGTGATTTTGACAGTGAATTGACAGAAGAGTTTTTACGGGCTTTATCTGTACATGCGGGATTAACATTACATGTACGTCTATTGTCAGGCAAAAATTCTCACCATATTGTAGAAGCAATATTTAAGGCGTTAGGCAGGGCTCTTGATGAAGCCACGTCTATGGACGAGAGAATTGTTGGAGTGATGTCGAGTAAGGGGATGCTATAGGAGGGGTAACTGTGATTGCTATTATTGATTATGGTATGGGTAATTTATATAGTGTGGAAAAGGCTTTTGTTAAGTTAGGGGCAGAAGTTGTAGTTACCAGCGAGCCTAAGATCGTCGCAGCAGCTGATAAAGTAGTACTGCCAGGCGTCGGTGCCTTTGGTGATTGTATGGAGAATCTTAACGCCTATCACATGATTGATGCCATCCATGAGGTAGTTGCGAAAGGAACACCGTTTCTTTCCATTTGTCTGGGTTTGCAGGTTTTGTTTGAAGGCAGTGAAGAAGACCCGGAAACGAAAGGGCTGGGACTTTTTCCTGGTATGGTACGTAAAATACAGGCTCCTGCTTTAAAAATTCCCCATATGGGGTGGAATAGCCTATCTTTTGCTGCTAAGAGTCCATTGTTTGAGAATATACCTCAAGAATCTTATGTCTATTTTGTTCACAGTTTTCATGCTGTGCCTGAAGATACTAGTTTGATTACGGCAGTGGCAGATTATGGCGGCGCTGTAACGGCCGCTGTTGGTCGGGGAAATATACAGGCTGTGCAATTCCATCCGGAAAAATCAGGTAGTATTGGTTTAGCGATGCTGGCTAACTTTAAGGAGTTGAAATCATGATTCTTTTTCCAGCAATTGATATTCGGGATGGAAAATGTGTTCGGTTGACAGAAGGACGTTTCGACAAAGAAACTATATTCGCTGATAATCCTTTGGATATGGCAATTCGTTGGGTAAATGAAGGTGCTGAATATCTACATTTGGTTGATTTGGATGGTGCCTTAGCAGGTAAGCCTGTAAATTTAAATGTGATTGCTGACATAACCAAAAATGTAAGGATTCCTGTGCAATTAGGTGGCGGTATACGGAATTTAGACACGATTGCACAATTTTTAGAAGTTGGGGTAGCACGGGTTATTTTAGGATCTGTTGCCGTTAAGCAGCCGGATTTAGTCGCAGCAGCATGTGAGAAATATGGTGATCGTATTGTGGTGGGAATTGACGCTCGTGACGGTATCGTTGCTGTAGATGGTTGGGGAATCGCAGGTGGTATTGGGGCGGAAGAATTGGCTGAGAAAATGGCTAAAGTTGGTGTAGCACGAATTATTTATACGGATATTTCTCGTGATGGTACCTTGTCAGGGGTAAACATTTCTGCTACGGCAGCCGTGGCTAAAGCCTCTGGGATTCCAGTCATTGCTTCAGGAGGAGTTCGTGATTTATCTGATATTGAGGCGATAAAAAAGGCAGCGAGTGATGGTATTGAAGGTGTGATTGTCGGCAAGGCCATTTATACAGGTAGTCTGAACCTTGCTGATGCCTTACGTCTGTTGCGGGGAGAGTGAAATCATGTATACAAAAAGGATTATTCCCTGTCTGGATGTGAAGGATGGGAGAGTCGTTAAGGGTACTAATTTTGTAGGACTTAGAGATGCTGGTAACCCGGTGGAATTGGCATCTATCTATGATAAAGAATTTGCAGATGAGTTAATATTTTTAGATATTACAGCTTCTTGTGAACAGAGAGATACCATGGTACAGATGGTAGAGCAAACTGCATCTCAGGTATTTATTCCCTTTACTGTAGGAGGCGGAATTCGAACAGTTGAAGACATTCGCAAAATGTTAAAAGCCGGTGCCGATAAGGTATCTCTCAATACAGCAGCCATCAAAAACCCAGAGTTAATTGCCGAAGGAGCAAAGCGCTTTGGTCGTCAGTGTATTGTTTTGGCTGTTGATGCCAGACAAAGAGGTGAAGAAGAGTGGGAAGTGTATATTAATGGAGGACGCACTCCCACGGGGCTGGACGTGTTAGATTGGGTAAAGCAGGCTACAGCGCTGGGAGCAGGTGAAATTCTCTTGACCAGTATGGATAAGGATGGAACGAAAGATGGTTATGATATTAAACTGACCAGGGCTGTTTCGGAAGCTGTAGGCGTACCTGTCATTGCATCAGGAGGCGCAGGGGAAATGGTGCATTTTTATGATGTGCTTACTGTAGGTAAGGCTGATGCCGTGTTGGCAGCTTCTGTTTTTCACTTTGGACAATTTACTGTTGGTCAGGTAAAACAATATCTAAAATCAAAAGGTGTGGAGGTACGGCTATGATCAATATAGACGTTATTAAATTTGATGATAATGGCTTAATTCCAGCCATTATCCAACAGGAACAAACCGGAATGGTTCTCATGCTGGCTTATATGAATAGGGAATCATTACGAAAGACTATAGAAACAGGAGTTACCTGGTTTTTCAGTCGCAGTCGCCAAAGTTTATGGCAAAAGGGTGAAACTTCTGGACATGTGCAAAAGGTGCAGCAGATATATTATGATTGCGATGGGGATACTCTTTTGATCAAAGTAGAACAAGTCGGGGTTGCATGTCACGAAGGAACATTGTCTTGTTTCAGGCGTACAATAGACCAGCAGAAAGTGGAAGGCGAAACAGCGGTAACGATACCTTCTGTTTATGGACAATCCGTGTCCACTATTTTACATGACTTGTATCATGTAGTGAATGATCGCAAGCGCAATCCTCAAGTTGGTTCTTATACCACGTATCTCTTTGATAAAGGTCAGGATAAAATACTTAAAAAAGTTGGGGAAGAGGCAGCCGAAACCATTATCGCCTCTAAGAATAATAGCAAAGAAGAATTACTATATGAAATGGCAGATCTTTGGTATCATTGCTTAGTGCTTTTAGCGTATCATAATGTAAGTATCAGTGAACTATTGGAAGAGCTGCAAAAAAGAAGAAAATAGTAAAACGGTTAGTTTACCTTGGAGAAATAACACTGTCAATCCTCAATTAGGATGTTGGCAGTTTTATTTATTTTACGAAACTGGAAGCAGGGAGGATTTTTTTAAGAGGTGGTGAAAGAATAATTAAGAGTATATTTAAAAGCGTATCTAAAATAAACTATTCATATAAAAGTTAGAGGTGTGATCATGCTAAAATCCATCGGAAATGAATTTATGGTGCAAACCCGCTATGAGAATATGGAACAGAAAGACCCTGAGAGTATAGTAGCTCAGCCATTTTTGCAAGCGGCTTATGATGAAAAAAACAAGATCATTGATTTACCAATGCCAGAGGAAATTCCACCGATTTCAATTGATTTTATGGCCCTAATTGAACTCAGATCCAGTATACGTGATTATCAGAATGTGCCAATCAGTTTACTGGAACTATCTTATTTATTATGGTGTACTCAGGGTGTTAAGCAAATATTAGGAAATCAGGCTACGTTACGAACCGTTCCATCAGCAGGTGCGCGGCATGCCTTTGAGACGTACTTACTTATTCATAATGTTGAAGGAATCAAGCCAGGTTTATACCGTTTTTTAGCCCTTGAGCATAAATTAATGGAAGTGAATTTGGCAGAACACATTTCCTCGGAAATAACAAAGGCGTGTTTGGGGCAGAAGTTTATTGCTAAGAGTGCAGTAACCTTTCTTTGGGCGGCACAAGCCAGTCGTATGAAATGGCGCTATGGGGAAAGAGGATATCGTTACTTGCATTTAGATGCAGGACATGTTTGTCAGAATTTATATTTATCGGCCCAAGTTGTTGGCTGTGGGACATGTGCTGTTGCTGCCTTTGATGATGGACAACTAAATGCTGTAATCGGACTTGATGGTGAGGAACAATTTATTATATATGTAGCTGCTTTGGGTAAAAGATAGTGGCAGAGCTTATTTGGGTAAAATAATAAGTAGCAAGAAATGTCCAGTGAGAACAAAGTTTTCTCTCTGGATATTTTTTTAGAAATCATTCTGTTGTTCTTGTTTTTTCTACGTTAGATTTCTATAATAGAGATAGCCTGTAGAGAAAAGTAAGGTGGTGTGTTTTTGTTCTTTAATAAAAGTCTAAAGCTGCAAACTAAGATTATGCTGTTAACATTTGCGGTAGTAGCTGCAGCCTTGTTGATTACCAATATATTAATATCCCAGAATATTGAATTTGATGCACAAAAGGGGACTGCCAGGAAAGCTGCGAGTGTAGCTCATCTTATTGTGAAATCACCTCTTGTAATTGAAGGGTTAGCACAAGAAAAAAATATAGACGCTATGCAGACATATGCTAATGAGAGTCGAATTGCAGCTGAAGTTGAATACATTGTGATTTTAGATATGCAGGGGATTCGCAAATCCCATCCTGATTTTGAAAAGATTGGTCAACAATTTGTTGGTGGGGATGAGGCGGATGCGCTGGCAGGCAAAGAATATGTTTCAGTGGCTAAGGGAACATTAGGAGATGCATTACGGGCATTTGTACCTGTTTTTACTCCGGAGGGAAAGCAGGTAGGGGTGGTAGTCGTTGGTGTCTTAATGGATAATATAAAAATATTGGAGAAAGGGACGCAAAAGGCGTTATTTTTAGCAATTATAATTGGTATGATGATTGGTATGATCGGTGCTTATTTATTATCAAAAAATGTAAAAAATATTTTATTTGGTCTTGAGCCAGAGGCGATTGCTAATCGATTAGAAGAGCGAAATGCTATGCTGCAGTCCGTATATGAAGGAATTCTTGCTGTCGACAGTCACGGAGTAATTACGTTGGTTAACGCTGAAACTATTCGCATATTAGGCTTGACAGGCATAGATGATAGTCCGGTAGGTAAATCCATTACAAACTATGTACCAAATACGAATTTACTAGAAGTAATTGAATCTGGTGTGGCGCAAGTAGATCAAGAACAAGATTTCCATGGCTCGCCCGTTATTGCAAACTGCCTCCCTATGATTGTAAATGGAAAAGTGGTGGGGGCTATATCTACTTTTCGGGATAAGACAGAAGTGAAAGATCTTGCAGAGCAGCTTACAGGTGTTCAGGATTATGTAGATGCTCTTAGGGCGCGGGCCCACGAATTTATGAATCAGTTGCATGTTATATTGGGTTTAGTCAAATTGAAAAGTTACTCGCAATTAGCAAATTACATTAATAAAATTGCTTCTGAGCATGAAGAAGAAATTAGTTTCGTAACCAAACGTATCAGGGAACCTCTTCTTGCAGGGTTTATTCTAAGTAAGTTAAGTTTATCAAGGGAAAACAATGTAATTATGCATCTAGCAGAAGAAACCTATGTTCCTAAGCCTTGGAATAATGAAGTGATTCATGAAATGGTAACGATTATTGGTAATTTAGTAGAGAATGCTTTTGACGCAGTAACCGACAGTCCTTATAAGGAAATAGAACTGCATATGTATTATGATAAAGGGATATTGTCAATTCACGTAAGTGACACGGGTGAGGGAATTTCGCCAGAAGTAAGCAGTTCTTTATTTGAGAAAGGCATATCCAGCAAGGAGGGGAACCGGGGATTTGGTCTTCATCTAGTGCAGCGCAGTTTAGAACGTCTTGGAGGAACTATTGATTTTGAAAGTAGACCAGGGGAAGGTACAATATTCATGGTAAATATTCCTTATGAAGTTAAAGAAGGAACATGAATAGATTCTAAAAAACAAATCGTTGTTACAGAACCAGATACTTATTTAAGTTAGTTATTATTTATTAAATATTTATAATGTACAATTATTTTTTACATTACATTACAATACAATTGTTGGTTTTGAGAAAAATTAATGTTTTTATATAAATGGGCATACAAATTAAAATAGTGGAGGTGTATAAATATGCAAAATGAAGCGGTGGTAAATAAGCCGCATGTTGTAATTATTGGTGCTGGTTTCGGAGGAATTCGCACAGCAAGGGCATTAGCAAAACAGGATGTGAAAATTACCCTTATTGATAAGTATAACTATCATTTATTTCAGCCCTTATTATATCAAGTGGCAACGGCTGGTTTGTCAGTGGATGACATAGCCTATCCTGTCCGAGCCATCTTCAGAGAGCAAAAGAATGTGGACTTTCGCTTAGCGGAGGTATCGAATGTAGATTTTGATAATAAAGTAGTGAGCATGAATACAGGGAATATTGCTTATGATTATCTGATAATCGCAGTAGGTGGAATGACAAATTATTTTGGAATGAAATCGATGGAAGCCAATGGCTTTGGTATGAAAACCTTAGATGAATCGGTTACGATTCGTAATCATGTACTACGTATGTTTGAATTGGCTGCTCATGAAAAAGATGCTGATAAGCGTCGAGCCTTACTGACCTTTGTGATTGTAGGCGGCGGTCCTACTGGGGTAGAATCAGCTGGTGCTTTATCTGAACTTATTTATCATGTAATGGTTCGAGAATATCATCATTTGAACTTTAAAGAAGTACGTATTATGTTGGTTGAAGCTTCTGACAAATTATTAGCGACTATGCCAGAAGAGCTGCGGGAGGTTACGGTAGAAACCCTAATCCGCAAACATGTAGAAGTGCGTATGTGTGTTCAGGTTACCGATTATGATGGAGAAAAAATGAGTCTAAAAGGTGGCGAAGTCATTCCAACCCATACCGTCATTTGGGCAGCAGGAGTAAAAGCCAATGGTTTGATGGATACGTTAGAGGTTGAACAAGCCAGTATGCGGCGAGCTGTTGTGAATGATTTCTTACAACTGCCAAATCGTCCCGAAGTGTTTGTGATTGGTGATGCAGCTCATTATGTGCAAGGGGAACGACCCTTGCCTATGATAGCACCTGTAGCGATACAACAGGCTGATATTACAGCAAAAAATATACGAAACTTAATTCGTGGCAGAGAACTTAAAAAGTTCGTGTACAAAGATGTAGGAAATATGGCAACAATTGGCCGTAATGCAGCTGTGGTGCATATGGGAGCATTCAAAACCCATGGATTTATTGCTTGGTCGATATGGTCTTTAGTGCATATTTTGCGTCTTATTGATTTCCGTAATCGGGCAGTTGTCTTTGTAAAATGGATGTGGGATTATCTCGTTTATGAAAGAGTCGTGCGTATCATTACTAGGCAATAAAAAAGCATTCAGAAAATTGCAAGTATACAAATAGAATAGAGTGTATTATAATTAATACAATGTGAGTTATAAGACTTGAACTTTTGCTTAGGGATTGAGGTAAGCATAGGACAAGTCTTTCTGTTTCGATAGGGACAAAAGATATTTTGTAAATTTATCAATAGGATAAGTGTTTTTAAAAAAATGTGATTATGATAGTTGCATTCATGAGAAAATAGATGTACAAAGTAAAAGTGAGACGTTGTAAAGGGGAATCAGAATGATAAAGGTCTTAATTGTAGAAGATGATCCTATGGTTGCGGAATTGAATCGGCGTTATGTTGAACGGGTAGAAGGTTTTTTGTTTTATGGTATCGTAAAAAATGGCGAGGAAGCCTTAGCGGCTTTGCGGGAAAAGCATATTGACTTGGTGTTATTAGATATTTTCATGCCGAATATGAATGGATTAGAGCTATTATCTGCTATTCGTCAGCAAGAGTATAGTGTGGATGTTATTGTAGTTTCTGCCGCACGAGATAATCAAAGTATTCAAATGGCTCTTAGAAATGGTGCAGTTGATTATTTAATTAAGCCTTTTGAATTTGAACGGATGCAAACAGCATTAATTAATTTTAAAAAACGTCTTCAGTTAATACGAGAAGCTTCTAATTTGTCACAAAATCTTTTAGATCAGCAAATATTTGCAAGACATTCTCAAATTGAAGGGGAGCTGCCTAAAGGATTAGATCGTAATACAATTAAGCGCGTGTGGGAGCATATACTAGAACAGAAAGATGAATTTACGGCTGAGGAAATGGCGAATTATGTAGGATTATCACCTGTTTCGATTCGGAAATATCTTAAGTATTTCCAAAGCGTGGAGTTGCTGCATGTGGAAATTAGTTATGGTGCTGTAGGAAGACCTGTATATCGATATCGCTGCAATCGTAACCGATAATTGGAAATGTGCATTAAGAAGGGAGACTATATATGGCAAAAGTAAATGATAAAAGAAGTATTTGGCTAGTAATCGTTATTGCGTTAGTGATGACGACTTTATATATAAAGTTCTTTCATGATTCCAATGAGCAGATTCCTCCCAAACACAATCTTGAGAAAACTGGTGCCGGAGCAGTAATCGATTTTACTGATGCGACTAAAAAAATACATTCTGCTGTTGACTCGGTTTTAGCAAAGAATGGATTCTCTATAAAAGAAACGAAAGAAACCACAAAAGAAGTTCCACGAAAAAATATTGAAGGCACCATTCGTTGGCATACAAGGCAATTATTAATAACAGTTCCTGCGGAGGCATCTGCTGAATCGATAAAAGAGATCTTTGCATCCGCAGTGCATAATGCGGATGGTCAAGTTTTTTCTTCTCAGCCAGATACTTATCAAGGAGTAGCTGTAGTTCGAATTGATATTGGTTTAAAAGATCAATTAGCAAAAGAAGATGTTACGATCATCAGTGATCGGGTTTATCTGACTCAAGGGAAGCCGCTTAGTCCAAAGACTGCAAATAACATAGACGCCAAATATGATGGAAGCATCAAAGGAAAAATGGCGATCATCATAGATGACTTTGGCTATAATCAAGAATCAATTGCTGCATTTGCTGCGCTGAATCGTCCGATTACTTTTGCTGTAATACCCTATCGTCCATTTAGTAATGAGGCTGCAGCGAAAGGCTTAAGTTCGGGGAACCAGGTTATTTTGCATTTGCCGATGGAACCATTATCGCAAAGTGCACAATCGGAAGAGCTGACAGTCTCCGTCAATATGAGTGATGAAGAAGTTCAAAGCATGGTGAAACAAGCCATTCAATCTGTGCCTGGAATCATTGGGGTTAATAACCATCAAGGCTCAAGAGCTACCGCTGATCGACGAGTGATGAAGGATGTACTTGCTGTTTTGAAGGAAAATCATTTGTTTTTTGTTGATAGTCGTACAAATAGTCAATCAATAGCAGCTGAGACCGCGAGACAGATGGGAATAAAGACAGGAGAAAATGAATTATTTCTTGACAATACAGACGAGGTAAGTGCTGTTAAAGCCAAATTGCGAACGGCTCAAGAAATGGCAATCAAACATAGTACAGTAACCGTCATCGGACATGCCCGGATGAATACTGCTATAGCAGTGAAGGAAATGATACCGGAGCTTGAATCTCAAGGGATACAGTTAGTTTTTGTTTCTCAACTTTTGCAATGAGGAAATTCATTCGAAATTTATAAGATCTGTTATAAATACCCATAAGAAAAAGCTTGCTAATTTAGAATGACCATGTTATTATTTAGTCAAGCACCATCCTTACAAGTGACTTAGGTAATGCAAAGAGTATTGGAATCCAGATTCCCAGTCTTAGCAGTTAATTAGTCGGTTTGAGGTAGAGTGTTTTTTGTTTTGAAATTTCCAAGTATGTAAGAGAAGATTGGTAAGAATTGCTTTCTGTTGGTAAAGGTTAATAAATGAGGTAGTTCGTCCTGAAAGGTTGATGTTGAGGTTTGTCTTTAAGTGAAACTTAATGTAAGGATGGTTGCTTTTTGAGAGAAGGTTAAAAACCTTCTCTCTTTATTTTTTAAAAGATATTTCTGGTTGTCACGGAAGTTAAATATAAGCGCTTATCAAAGAGTATAACAAATGTTCACCACCGTTTTCATGAATTTTATTGGTACAAATACAATATGAATGCTTGACAGTTATACCTAATTTCAGGTAATATATATGCAAGCACGATAATGATAATTGGTATCATTTCTTGAAAGGGAGAGAACAATATGAGCAAGGTTCTGAGTGAGTTTTTGCCAGGGGAAAAAGGGACCGTTAAAAAAGTAACAGGCAATAGTATGATCAAACGACGCATTATTGATATGGGTGTTGTAGCAGGTGCTGTAATCGAAGTCCAGAAATATGCACCTTTGGGAGATCCTATGGAAGTCAAAGTAAAAGGCTTTAATCTTTCTTTACGAAAAAAAGAAGCTGAAATGATAGAAATGGAAACGGCTTAAGCAAAGGAGTGATTTCAACATGCCATTAGTATTTGCTAGAGTAGGTCAAAAATGCATAATCAGAAAATTTTCCTGTTCTTGTGAGATACGTATGCGCATGGTGAACATGGGGCTCTTTCCCGGATGTCCTATAGAAATATTGAATTCAATGAATGGGACCCTGCTGCTGAAAGTAGGTAGTGCTAGGGTGATGTTAGAAAAATGTTTAGCTCATCAAATTCACGTGAGTTAATATACATTTACAGGTGATAATGAGAATTAATTCCTAACAGTTTAGTGTTTGATTGAAAGGGGCATGAGGATGACAAGAAAAAAAATAACGGCTGCGTTAGTTGGCAATCCGAATTCAGGTAAAACGACGATCTTTAATAATGTGACTGGGGGACGCCAGCATGTAGGTAATTATCCTGGTGTTACGGTTGAGAAAAAAGAAGGCTATAAGAATTTAGGCGATAAAGAATTTGCAATTATAGATTTACCAGGAACTTATAGCTTAACCGCATATTCACAAGAAGAAGTTGTAACACGCAATTTTATTGTAAATGATAAGCCCGATGTGGTAATTGATATTCTGGATGCATCTAATTTGGAAAGGAATTTGTATTTAGCCATACAACTTTTAGAACTAGAACATCCTTTATTATTAGCATTAAACATGGTGGATGTAGCTGAAGATATAGGGGTAAAAATTAATGATTCTAAACTTTCTCAGTGTTTAAATGGTACTCCCGTTGTACGTACGATAGGTGTACGCAATGAAGGAACCGATGCAATGCTGCTGGCTGCCGCAGAAGCCAGCGATAATAAACAAAGTAATGGTTTTAAGCTTGATTATGGAAGTGATGTCGAAGAGGCGATTAAAAAATTAGAACCTTTATTGGTAGCCTTACATAATGAAATCAAATTTCCTGTGCGGTGGTTAGCTTTAAAACTGTTAGAAAATGATGCGAATATAAAACAATCTCTTGCAAAACTATCGAATTCTGATTCTGTTGTTAATGAATGTGATAAAATCAGGATTGAATTGAGTCATAAAATCGGTGAAGATGTTGAATTGTTTGTTGCCGGCCAACGTTATCAATTTGTAGGAAAGGTATACCAACAAATTGCAGATGTCAGAGATGCACATGCGATAACAACTTCAGATAAAATCGATAAAGTTCTAACAAATCGATTGTTTGGATTGCCAATCTTTTTTGGTTTGATGTGGGTTGTTTTTAATTTAGTATTTACCATTGGTGATGTCCCTTCCGGGTGGATTGAAGACGCATTTGGCAAGCTTGGTGAATTGATAGGAAGTGTTATGTCGGATGGTCCTTTAAAATCCTTGGTGGTTGATGGTATCATCGGAGGTGTAGGTGGAGTTCTGACCTTCGTACCAGGCATTATACTATTGTTTTTAGCGATTTCTATTTTGGAAGATACGGGATATATGGCTAGAGCAGCTTTTATTATGGATAGAATGATGCGTAAGTTCGGTTTGCATGGTAAGTCCTTTATTCCTTTATTGTTGGGATTCGGTTGTAGTGTACCGGCAATTATGGGCTCTAGGATGCTGGAGAATCCTAGAGATCGAATGATTACCATATTGGTTTCTCCTCTTATGAGCTGTAGTGCAAAGTTACCAGTGTATACCGTTTTAATAGCTGCTTTTTTTGATCCGAGTGTTGCTGGTAATGTATTATTTTCAATTTACATTTTAGGAATTGTACTGTTGATGATTATGGCGAGTATTTTTCGAAAAACCTTGTTCAAGGGTGAAAGTGAACCTTTTGTTATGGAATTACCACCATACCGTGTGCCTACGCTTAAAAGTATAATCCTTCATATGTGGGAACGCAGCTCTTTGTATTTGAAAAAAGCAGGAACGATAATTTTAGCAGCATCGATATTAATGTGGTTCTTGACTAATTATCCTAGTGAGGTAGAATATAGTAAAGACTATGATGCTTTAGCAGTACAAGCTGAAGAAACATATACTCGACAAGTTGGCGAAGATGTATTAGCACCGCTAAATATTGAAGATATTGAACAAAATGAACAACTTACAGCTTTAGTGGGTGAAATTCAAGACGCTAATGCAGAATTTGATGAAGCTGCAGCAGAATTAGAAGAAGATAGTGCAGAGTATGCAGAGCTTGAAACTGCAAAAACAGAAAAAATGCAACAATTTGAAACCGATAACCCAGAGTTATATGCCAGTGCTGCAAAGTATGTTGAGCTTACTGCTTCTTTGGAAGAAGAAAAGACTCATTTGGAAAATGAACAAACGGGTGAAAAACTTGAAAAAAGTTATTCGGGGCAATTGGGAAAATTTGTTGAACCTGTCATACAGCCTCTTGGCTTTGACTGGCGAGTTGGTGTTAGTCTTGTTGCCGGAGTTACAGCTAAAGAAGTGGTCTTAAGTACGATGGGAACCATTTATAGTTTAGGAGAGACAGATGAAAATTCTAAATCTCTAAAACATGCACTAGCACAAGATCCTAATTTAAATCCACTGGTCGCTTACAGTCTAATGGTATTTGTACTAATCTACTCTCCGTGTTTAGCTGCTCTTGCAGTAATGAAGAGAGAAACCAATTCATGGAAATGGCCGGCATTTAGCTTGGTTTATGGGACAGCTTTGGCTTGGGTTGTGACATTTATTGTATACCAAGGTGGTAAATTATTAGGCTTTGGCAGTTAGTTTAACAATTAATATTGGTTTGTTGGTTTGCACTAGTTCACTTAGTGCAAACCCAAACCTTATCAATATAAACTTAGTTTAAGTAATGCTAAAAGGAGGAATTTGAGATGGAAAACCTGATACTATATAGCATTGGTGCAGTGGCATTAGGTTATTTTGCTTTAACTGTGTGGAAAAAAGTAACAGGAAAAGGAGGATCATGTTGCAGTTCTGAGAGTTGTAACGACTGTGAATGTACAGATAAGAATAATGATGAAAAATAGGTAAAGGGATGAAGATAGCTTTTAGGCTAACTTTATTTTTTAAACAATTAATGAGAATGATAATCAATAACAAGTAACGAATAAATAATAAAATGAAAAGGGGATATTAATATGTCTATTGTTGTAATTGGAGCCGATTATTTAGGAATTATTGAAAAGAATCTGTATTCGTTAGGGGTAACTAAATTGACTCATATTGATGGAAGGCGAGTCTCAAATCAAAATAAAATAAGCATCCCTAAAAAAACCCAGTTTGTATTAGTCTTAACTGATTATGTGAATCACAATACTGCTAAGATGGTAAAAGCCGTTGCTAAAGCGCAGGATGTACCGTTGGTGTTTGCCAAACGTTCTTGGGGGTCTGTTGAAGAAAAATTAGTTTCTGCAGGTGTGATGAATTAATCAGCATTATTATTTTTACAAGGTGGAATGGATATGTGTTGGAAAGAATTTTTGCAAGTTCAAGGTAGTAAGAATGATGCTGACTTTTTCTTTAAGTGGCTGGCGGTTGAATTAGCACCGACAATTTACGGTGAAAAACCAGGTACATTGCTTAATCTAATGGATTCCTCCAAAATCTTTATGAAGACAATGTGGCTTCAATATGGTGAAGCGTTATTAGCAAATGGTAATGTGGAGTGGCTGGTACTTAAAAATGAGCCCCATAGCATGAAAATACTTTTTTATCGTGTAGATTTATTAAACAGTTATGTTAATGATGAAGAAAATCGACGCTTTTTAGAAAGATTCGGTTATCATACAAGCATGAGTTTAGAAGATCTTCTGCTATATTTTAAAGGACGCTTTCAATCGATGTGCCCCCACGAAATGGGAATTTTATTGGGAATACCTTTGAAAGATGTTATGGGGTTTATGGGCATGGGTAAAGAAGGTCATACCTGTCAGGGTATGTGGAAAGTATATGGTGATCCTGAAACCTCACTGGGTATCATGCAGCGGATGGAAGAGATGAAAAGTCAAGTTGCTGGTTGGATGATGCAAGGTTACAAAGTGACTGATGTGTTGTGCGGTCCTTATTCGCAAACGGCTTAAATCTCTTCTCATTCCCCAGTTTAGTGAAAGTTCTATGGTAAAAGGAGTTTTTGATTATAAAGAATATTTTTATCTTTACATTATAGTAAGAATAAAGTTATAATCTGTAAGTCGATATTAGGGCTTTATTCTTACTATAATTGAGGTTTTTATTTAATAATGATGATGCTATGTGAAAAGAAATCAGCTATGAAAGCTGGTTTTTTATTGGTTTTAGTCTTTTTAGGTTTATCATTTGTACATGTTGTAGGAGTCAGTCGCCTGACGCCTGAATCGATTCGTAATGTAATAGTATCTTTTGGTTGGTGGGGACCTGTAATGTACGTTTTTATGTACAGTATCAGACCCTTGCTTTTATTTCCTGCTATTATTCTCACGTTAGCTGGCGGTTTAGCTTTTGGCCCTTGGTGGGGTACTATTTATGTTGTAGTTGGTGGAGTACTAGGTGCATGTTTGTGCTTTGGAATAGCTCGCTTATTAGGGCGTAAAAAAATGCAAAAATACCTAAGTAAATTTTCGTATTTACAGATATTTGAGAGCAAGATGGCGGCTAATGGTTTTCGTACCATGTTATTTATGCGAATTGTACCTATTTTCCCTTATGATCCAGTCAGTTACTTAGCTGGATTATCTAAAATTCGTTTTCGTGACTATGTTTTGGCCACGACTCTTGGGATGATTCCTGGTGCCTTTGCCTATAATGTTTTAGGGTATTCTCTTTTGGATATATTTTCTTCCACCTTTTTATTTGGAATCGCCTTGGCAGCTCTTGTTTTTTTTACTCCGCTGGCCTATCATTTACTTAATAAAAATAGAAGGGTTTGACTTTTGGGCAAACCCTTCTATTTTTATTAATAACTTGCCTATTCAATTTTCAATAAATAAGGTAAAATATAAAGTGGAAAAATTGTAGCAGTATAAGAAATAGCACTGGAGGACTTATCATGACAGAACTTTCTAAACCGACTTATGTTGTCGGGCATCGCAATCCAGATACAGATTCCATATGCTCGGCAATTGGTTATGCTTATTTTCAGCAAGTTAGAGGGGTAAATGCTGTAGCGGCCAGAGTTGGAAAAATAAATAGCGAAACAAAGTTTGTTTTAGAAACGCTAGGGTTTGTTCCGCCCGAACTGATTACGGATTTATATCCGAGAGTTAAAGACATTATGCAGTCAGAAGTAGTAACGGCGGGTCCTAAAGATACATTGCGGGATTTGGGGCGCATTATGAGACAACATAAGGTGAAATCAGTGCCTGTTGTAGATGAAAAGCGTTTCATGACGGGTGTTGTTACCGTAGGTGATTTAGCGAATTTATATTTTGATGAATTGCAAATGCAGGATTTAAGCCAAGCTGGTGTAGATTTTACTGGTGTGTTAAAGGCTTTAGAAGGTAGTCTGCTCTGCGGAGATAACTTAGAACGTAAAGTAGCAGGCAGAGTGCATATTGCAGCTGGAAGCCACAGTTTAATACAAAAATTTGTTAGTGCGAATGATATTGTATTGGTAGGGGACCGCAAGAATGCACAATTAACCTGTTTAGATTGTGGTATTTCCTGCCTGGTAGTTACAGGCAATGTTAAGGTGGATGAAGAAGTAATTCAAAAAGCAGCCAGATTAGGTGTTTTGGTTATTGAATCGGCTCATGATACCTACACTTGTGCCCGTTTAATAAACCAAAGTATTCCGTTAGAAATGGTCATGCGCAAAGAAGTAATTACCTTTAAACCTACAGATTTAGTTACTGATATAAAAAAAATAGTCGCTGATACGAATTACCGGGTATATCCAGTTGTAGAAAATGGAAAATTAGTCGGAGCCATTCATCGTGATAAATTGATTGTGCAGGAGCGGACAAAAGTAATTCTTGTAGATCATAATGAAAGCGGGCAGGCTGTTGAAGGGATTGAAGAAGCCCAAATTATAGAGATCATTGACCATCACCGCTTAGGCGGCTTGCAAACGAGTGAACCGATCTTTATCCGGCATGAGCCTGTTGGCTGCACAGCTACAATTGTTGCCAACATGTACTGGCATCGTAATATAACCATACCCTCAAATATTGCAGGTTTATTATTAGCGGCTATTTTATCTGATACGGTTTTATTTAAATCACCAACCTGCACTGACAAGGATCAACGAACTGCTAAGCAATTAGCAGAACTTGCCCAGCTAGATGTTCATGGGTTTGGAATGAGTATATTAAAAGCAGGAGCTAGTATTAAGGGAATGTCAACTGCTGATATTATTGCCAATGACATTAAGGAATTTCAGATTGGCGATTATCGGATGACGATTGGACAAATATCTGTTATGGATGCTGATGAAGTTCTATCGATAAAAGAAGAATTGCAGCAGAGTATGGAAGCACTGCGTCAGAAGGAAAACTATGATATGGTTTTATTAATGGTTACAGATATTTTGAATGAGGGCACTCATTTAGTATACATTGGGCAGCCTGTAAGTTTGTTAAAGCAAGCCTTTGGCAGCGAGGGTAAGGAGCGAGTTCTGTACCTCCCGGGCGTTATGTCGCGAAAGAAGCAGATTATTCCACCCATGTCAGAAGCCGCAAGAATATAGTTCAGCGGTTTGGCTATAAATAGATTATAGAAGAGCTTAAAATGCTCTATATAATCTATTTTTTTATAATTAACAGGAACTATCACAATTTTGCCGAATTAATTAAGGTTATTAAAACTCAAAAGTTGTGTTACTACGGAGGAAACTATGCAAAATATTATCGCTGGCTTAAATCCCATGCAAAGAGAAGCGGTTTTACATACCAATGGACCACTACTCATTATGGCGGGTGCAGGATCTGGTAAGACCAAGGTATTAACTTGCCGCATTGCCTATCTTTTGGAACAAGGTGTAGCGCCTTATAATATTTTAGCCATTACCTTTACGAATAAAGCTGCTGCAGAAATGAAAGAGCGCGTGCATACTATGGTCGGTGCTCAATCCAAAGATATTTGGCTTAGTACGTTTCATGCTTTTTGTGCTAAATTACTGCGTATGGAGATTAGCGGAATGGCTGGTTATAAAAGTAATTTTGTAATTTATGATACTTCCGATACCCAGTCTCTCGTTAAAAGTTGTTTAAAACAATTAAATCTGGATGATAAGCAGTTTCAGCCAAGCAGTGTTTTAGCTGCCATATCCAATGCTAAGAATGCCTTACAAGATGAACAGCAATTCACATCCTTATCCAGTAATTTTCATGAACAAAAAATAGCAGAAATCTATCAGTTATACCAACAGAAATTACGTACTAACAATGCCTTGGATTTTGATGATCTGCTCATGTTATCGGTGAGGCTCTTACAGAATAATGAAGAGGTTTTGGCAAAATACCAACGTAAATTTCACTATATTATGATTGATGAATACCAAGATACAAATAGAGCCCAATATTTGTTGGCAGGTATGCTGGCGGATAAGCATCGCAATCTTTGTGTTGTAGGTGATGCGGATCAGAGTATTTATGGTTGGCGGGGAGCGGATATTCGTAATATTTTAGATTTTGAAAAAGATTATCCAGAAGCCAAAATGATTACCTTAGAGCAAAATTATCGTTCGACTCAGGTGATTTTAGATGCTGCCAATGCTGTAATTGAGCACAATAGCTCCCGGAAACCGAAGGAATTGTGGACGCAAAATCCTCAAGGTGAACTGATTACTCACTATTTAGCTCACCATGAGAAGGATGAAGCCCAGTTCATTGGGGATACTATTACTAAGCTAAATACAGTGTATCGTACGTCTTATGGTGACGTTGCAATATTATATCGCACCAATACCCAGTCTAGGGCGATTGAAGAAGCTTTCATGCAGGCTGGTATTCCTTATGTGATTGTAGGAGGATTAAAATTCTATGACCGTAAGGAGATCAAAGATATCTTAGCTTATTTGCGAGTTATTTTTAATCCGGCAGATAGTGTCAGTCTTTTGCGAATTATCAACGTGCCTAGGAGGGGACTTGGAGATACTACGATTAGCCGCTTAACAGCTTATGCTGCAGAGAATAATATGACATTGTTTGATGTGGTGAGTAATCCTGAATTAGTACCAGGACTTACTGCAAGAGCAAAAGCTCCGTTAGAATTTTTGGCGGAACTGATTTTTAACTTAATGGCTCAAGTACATTCCTTGTCTGTTGTAGAATTAGTGAACAAAGTAATGCATGACTCTGGTTATGTAGAGGAGTTGCAAAAGAGCACTGATTTGCAAGATGAAAATAGGCTGGACAATTTAAAAGAGTTTCTAAGTGTTGCAAAGGAGTTTGCCAAGAGTGACGGGGAAGAAACTTTAGAACGGTTCTTAGAGCAGGTTGCTTTGGTTGCTGATATTGATAATGCTGAAATATCAGAGGCCCGTGTTACACTTATGACACTGCACTCTGCAAAAGGATTGGAATTTCCAGTCGTTTTTATGGCTGGTATGGAAGAAGGGCTTTTCCCTCATTCACGCACATTAATGAATGAAGAAGAAATTGAAGAAGAACGGCGAATTTGCTATGTAGGTATTACAAGAGCCCGCCGCAAATTATATATGACCAATGCCCGCATGCGCACCATTTATGGCAGGACGCAAATGTTTCCTTTATCCCGGTTCTTGAGCGAAATTCCGAGTGCCATGGTGGAAAAATATTCAGGCAGGCAAAATCATTATGGTTTTGCCAGTAATGGAAGTAAGGCGACCATCAATCCACCTGCTTCAAGTTCCACCGTTGTACAAAGTCCCCTGCGAGCTCCTATTGTGAAAGCTCATCCTCAAAAAGAGCAAAGCCGTGGTACTTGGAAAGTCGCTGATAAGGCTCAGCATACAAAGTGGGGAGTTGGTACTGTCATTGAGGTGAAGGGGAGCGGAGACAGCCAGGAGCTTAAAATTGCGTTTCCGGGCCTTGGCATCAAACTTGTCGTTGCGAATATGGCGCCGATTACCAAAGTGTAATAGAGAAGGAATAGTAAGCCTTGGGCTGTATGTTAGTGCAGCTGGTATAAAAGAAAGATACTTTGTGACAATATAAGAAAGCTGCAGTCTATGCTGCAGCTTTCCTGATTCTAATTTGGGAGTGATAGCAAAGCCGTGGAAAAAAAGCTAGATGATATACAGGAAATTCAAAACAAAATCATCCAGTTGCGTGAACAACTCCATTATCACAACTATCGTTACTATGTTCTTGATGATCCTGAAATGGGGGATGGAGAATTTGATCTGTTAATGCGCAGTTTAATCGAGCTGGAATCATCTTATCCCCAACTGATCACGGCGGATTCTCCTACCCAGCGAGTGGGCGGCATGGTTGCAGGCGGTTTTAAGCGTGTAAATCATGCTACACCCATGCGCAGTTTAGGAAACTGCTTTGCTGCAGATGAATTATTAGCTTTTCATAATCGAGTGCAAAATGGTCTGGGAGAAGAGCAGGATATTGAATATGTAGTAGAACTAAAGATTGATGGTTTAGCAATTAATTTAATCTATGAAAACGGTCATTTGGTAAGTGGTGTTACCCGGGGCGATGGTACCCAGGGAGAAGACGTGACTACGAATATTCGAACCATTAAATCAATACCGTTAATGCTGCGTGGTGATCATGCTGGAATTCCTTCTTTTCTGGAGGTGCGTGGTGAAATTTATATGCCCCGTAAGGAATTTGAGCGTTTAAATCATGAACGAGAAGAAGCAGGCGAAGCATTATTAGCAAATCCGCGTAATGCTGCTGCAGGGTCTTTGCGCCAGCTTGACCCGAAAGTGACAGCTAATCGAGCCTTAGATGTTTTTGTATACGGTATTGGTACTTATACAGGTATTGAATTAACTACACATGGACAGGTGCTAGGATATCTCAGTCAGCTAGGATTAAAAACCAACCCTCATTATCAGATATTTAATCAGATCGAAGATGTGATTGCTTACTGTACGGGTTTTGCTGAAAAGCGTCATGAACTTCCTTATGAGATTGATGGGATGGTCATAAAGGTAAATGATTTAAGCAGTCAGCAAATCTTAGGTTATACAGCTAAAGACCCAAGATGGGCGATTGCTTATAAATTTCCAGCGGAACAAGCGATTACTGTGGTAGAAGATATTTTTGTCGGGCTTGGCCGGACGGGAGTTTTGACGCCAACAGCAATTCTTCGCCCTGTAAGAGTAGCCGGTTCTACCGTTAGCCGAGCGACCTTACATAATCAAGACTATATAGAAGAAAAAGATATTCGTATTGGAGATACGGTAATTATTCATAAAGCAGGAGAAGTCATTCCGAAAGTTGTTGCAGTGGTAAAGGAGAAACGTACTGGAGGGGAGATCCCCTTTGTTATGCCAGAGGAATGTCCTGAATGCAAAGGTAAAGTAATAAGGCAAGAGGGGGAGTCTGCTCACAAGTGTACAAATCCCCATTGTCCTGCACTTTTTCGGGAAGGCTTAATTCACTTTGTATCTCGTGATGCTATGAATATTGATGGCTTGGGGCCAGCAGTATTAAATGCCTTAGTGGATACTGGCCTTGTTAAAGATGTGGCAGACTTGTATCGATTAGAAATGGAACAAGTCCTTACAGTACCACGAATGGGTAAGAAGTCAGCAGAAAATCTGCTCACTGCTATTGAAAACAGCAAACAGGCAGGCTTGTCCAGATTGTTATTTGCTTTAGGCATTCGTCACGTTGGCGTAAAAGCTGCCGGAATCGTAGCAAAGCGTTATGGTAATATGGAGGATATAAAGCAAGCTTCAGTAGAAGAACTGCTGGAGCTGGATGAAGTAGGCACTAAAATTGCAGAAAGCATCGTTGCATATTTTGCTGCTGAAGAAAATTTGGAACTGGTTGCTAGACTTGAAACTGCTGGGTTAAATATGACAGAAGAAAAGCAAATAATTACGGAAAATCAGCTTTTCTCAGGGAAAACGTTTGTATTAACAGGAACCTTAGATAAAATGAGTCGTAATCAGGCCGCTGACATGATTCAAAAATTAGGTGGTAAAGTATCCGGATCAGTTAGTAAAAAAACGAATTATGTAGTTGCTGGTACAGAAGCAGGCAGTAAACTTGATAAAGCTCAGGAGTTAGGAATAGAAGTGCTAGAGGAAGAAGATTTTCTAAAAATGGTTGGGAATGTTGAATAATTTAAAAATAGTGAAAAGGAATATTAGGACTTTTTGGAGAATTGCATTAGAATAAAAGTTACGTAAATTGTTCTAATGATTTTTCAAGTGAAAAGGAGTCAAAGAATATGCCTATAAAAATCCCCAATAATTTGCCAGCTGTAAATATTCTTGAGAAAGAAAATATTTTTACAATGGATGAAGATCGTGCCTATGCGCAAGATATACGCCCACTTCGAATATTATTATTAAATTTGATGCCGACGAAAATTGTTACAGAGACACAATTACTCCGGTTATTGGGGAATTCACCCCTGCAGGTAGAATTTGATTTCATCTACACAGCGACCTATGAACCTAAAAATACACCTCATGAACATCTCGTTAAGTTCTATGAGACTTTTGCTGATGTGAAAGATCGTAAGTATGATGGCATGATCATTACTGGTGCGCCAGTGGAAAAAATGCCTTATGAGGAAGTTGTCTATTGGAGTGAGTTGTGTGAAATTATGGATTGGAGTAGAAAGAATGTCTACTCTACCCTACATATTTGCTGGGGAGCTCAAGCTGCTTTGTATCATTATTACGGTATTCCTAAACATGACTTACCTCAAAAATTATTTGGTGTGTTTCCTCACACTGTAAATATGAAAGAAAAAATGTTATTTCGGGGCTTTGATGAAGTTTTTTATGTTCCTCATTCCAGACATACAGATATAAAAAAAGAAGATGTGGAGAAGGTGCCCCAATTATCCATCCTGTCTGAGTCAGAAGAGGCGGGTGTTTATGCAGTCATTGACAAAACCTATCGGCATTTATTTATTACGGGTCATGCTGAATATGATGTATTAACTCTTAAAACAGAATATGATCGTGATGTGGCAGAAGGGTTGCCTATTAATATTCCAGTCAATTATTATCCCAATGATGATCCTCAAAAAACACCAATCGTGCGTTGGCGCAGTGCAGCCAATTTACTGTTTTCCAATTGGCTTAATTATTATGTATATCAAGGAACTCCTTTTGATTTGAATCGCTTAAGTGAAGATGAATTGCGTGGTATTGATGGGGATGGGATTTAACTAAAACACTTTCTAGTTATTTGTCAGCTGTGGAGTAATGTAGAGGCTGTATTCCATGATGAATGGAATACAGCCTCTACTTTTTCATAGGAGCCATTTATAGTATGACTACCATCGTATTTCTATTTTATAATCGTTATTGTACCTTCTTTGCGCGGGGCAGGAGTTGGTTTTTCGCCGGCATTGTAGCCAAATGCTCCGGAAGCAACGATTGAATAGCCCTCAGGAATACCTAATTCCCTATTTAAGGATCGTCCTTCTTCAATATCAAACAAAGAGCGTAGAGAGTGAATCCAAACAGATCCTATGTCCAAAGCATGGGCAGCGAGAAATAAATTTCCTAATGCAAGGCTGCCATTATGTTGTGGAGCAATTGCTTTTTCATTACCAGAAACAATAATTAATGTTGGTGCATGGTAAAAGGGGCTAAAATTTTCGGCTTTGGCTCGTTCTGCAAAATCTGGGTTTCCTGAATTAAAAAAAATTGTCCGAAGGACTTCGTTGATTTTTCCTAGCAAATCCTTGTTTTGTATTACAGTAAAGTGCCAGGATTGTTCATTTCGGGCGCTGGGAGCAAATTGGCCTGCTTCGAGAATTACCGCTAATTCACTGTCCTTAATCTGCTCTTGTTTGAAGTTTCTAATGCTCCTGCGCTGCAAGATTGCCTTTACAATTTCACTCATGTTGTTGTCCTCCTACTGTTTTTATATTAACAAGTTACATAGCAATTCTCTTTGGGATATGCAGCTTGTTTAATATGAATCCGAAAGTCTTATCTTTTTCCTACCTGCACAACTGATACATTTTAGCAAAAAAAATTGAAGGCTAAGTATATTATATCAATATACTTAGCCTTCAGCTTTTCCCGATCAGCTATAGGGTATTTTGCTATTTACGAAAGTGATTGAACTAATAGTACTACAGACCAATTCTGCTGTCAAGGTTCATTTAAAAATGTAATGATACAATTGCATTGCCATTGACAACGTAATTTATACGTGCTAATATCATGTTAAATAAAGATAATTGTATCTATAGCGTGATTAAAGCAAGCTGATTGGCAAAAAGCTGAAGGCCTGGCAGAGTTATTTCTGTGCAGGCTTTTTTATTATTTCCATGTGAGGTTGCTAAAATGACAGTATGTAAATAGTATATAGTGACCGATCAGTAGGAAACTGAAGGCAAGAATTGATTCTAGCGTATGTAGAATCAGTTTTTGCCTTTTTGTTTTTAGTATGTCAGGTAAAAAGATGAAATGAGGTGCGAGAGATGGCCGTTTTGAGTCTTCGTGATGAAATGACACCGAAGGAACGTCTGGAAGCAGTATTGAAAGGAAGACCCTATGATCGGGTGCCTTGTGGAGTAGTGATTCATAATCAGGCGGGAAAAGTAGCAGGAATTCCTCATTGGGAATGCTATTTTTCAAGCGAAAAAACAGCGCAGACTCAAATTGCCGCTCACAACATATTGGGTGCTGAAGCAGTGGCAGCTGGACCAGGTTTACCGGGCATTGCTGAGGCTGTAGGCAGTATCGTGTATTATCCGAAAGAGGAGAATACTCCTTATATTACGGAGGTGGCGGTGAAACAGCCAGCAGATTTGGATAAACTGAAAATCCCCAATCCGTGGCTCGATGGGAGGCTGCCCATACATTTAGGGGCTTTACAAATTTTAGTTGACCGTCTGGGTGACTCTGTTCCGGTGACTAGTAATGTAGCCGGTCCCTTTACTACAGCAGCTAATATAAGAGGAACAGAGGCTTTTTTGCGGGAGCTATATCGGAATCCGGAATTTGCACATCGGTTGTTGCAGTTTTCTTTAGAGAGTACGATTGCCTATGTGAAAGAGGCTGCTAAGTTGGGAGCTAAAGTAAGTATCGCTGACCCCACTGCTTCACCGACATTAATCAGTCCAAAACAATTTCGTGAGTTTGCTTTTCCCTATTTACAAAAGCTTACAACGACGATTAAAGATTTGACTGGCAGTGCTCCATCCCTGCATATTTGTGGCAATACTACGAAGATCTGGCAGGATATGGTCGCCACTGGTGCCGGTATATTGAGCTTGGACGATACGATTGATTTGGCTGCTGCTAAGAAAGCAGTTGGTGAACAGGTTACCCTGTTTGGCAATGTCAAACCCACAGCAACCATGTACCTGGGAACTCCAAAAGACGTACGGCAGGATGCTAAAGAGTGTCTGGCAAAAGGTTATGATAATCCCAAAGGTTATATATTGTCTTTAGGGTGCGGGCTGCCGATGGGTGCTCCAGTGGAAAACATACAGGCATTATTTCAGGCAGCCCGGGAATTTGGCAGATATCCACTACGATTAAGCAATTTTAGCTAAAAAAATATAAATTGAATGTATGAGCAAAGGAGAAGGATAGTATGGCAAATAATAAAGAAGAATTACTCAAACAGTTGGCTGATGCTGTGGTAGACATGGATGAAGAAAAAGCGGTGGAGTTATCCCAAATTATCGTAGCGGAAGGTATTGATGCCTATGAAGCGATTGAAAAGGGGCTTTCTGCTGGTATGGAAGTGGCAGGGCGGCTGTTTGAAGAGGAAGAATATTTTATTCCTGAACTGTTAATGTGTTCGGATGCTATGTATGCCGGACTTAGTGTTTTGAAACCCCATCTTAAAGCGAAAGAAGGAGCTGCAGAGGAAAAAGTCAAAATTGTCATTGGAGTTATTGAAGGTGATACTCACGATATTGGTAAAAATCTGGTGAAGATTTTATTAGAAACTTCTGGCTATGAGATAATTGATCTTGGGCGGGATATTTCACCACAGAAATTTATTGATACAGCAAAAGAACAGGATGCTAAAATTATTGCTATTTCCACGCTAATGACAACAACGATGGATGGGCTGGCAGAAGTCATCCGCTTACTGCAGCAGCAAGATATTCGAGAACAGTTTAAAGTCATGATTGGCGGTGCGCCCGTTTCACAAGCCTTTGCTGATAAAATCGGTGCAGATAGTTACGCTGTGAATGCGGCAACTGCCGTACGTTTGGCTCGGCAGCTTACCGGAGGAGCGGCCTAATGGTTTTTGAGGCGATGACACCATTAGAGAGAATGGCGGCTTATAATAAGGGAGCGGTAATTGATCGATTGCCTTGCGTACCTATTGTTGGGAATACTGCGGCAAGAGTAATCGGTGTCAAGGTGTCTGAATTCCAGGGAAATGGAAAATTAATAGCGAAGGCACAAATTGCAGCCTATCGTCGATTTCGCTATGATGTGATCAGAATTTTTACGGATTTGTATGGGCAGGCTGAGGCAATGGGAGCCAAAGTTTATTATCCGGCTGATGAGACTGCTTATCTTGATGTGCCAGCCATTAGCAATATTGCAGACATTCGTAGTCTGCAACCTGCGGACCCTTATAAGGATGGTAATTTGCCTCAACATCTAGAAGCTATGAAACTTACTCTGGAAGCGGTAGGTAAGGAGGTGCCCGTTACTGGGGCAATTACTGGTCCCTTCACCAATGCAGCTTTTCTGATTGGTACGGAAAACTTAGTCCGGCTTGTAGGAAGAAATCCACAAGCTGTGCACGACTTGTGTCAGCTGTCATTAGAAACGGCACTGCGGTATGCAAAGGCGATTGTTGATATTGGTTGTACGCCTAGCCTGACAGATGCGATGTCCTCGGGAACCATCATTAGCCCAAAACAATTTCAGGAGTTTTCTTATCCTTATATTAAAAGGCTTATTCATTACATTCACTCTCGGGGGAAAACAGTCACATTGCATATTTGTGGTAAAACCGATAAATTGTGGGATCTAATGGTCGATGCTGGCGCAGACAGCATTAGCATCGACAATGTCGCCAATCTATTGGAAGCTAAGGTGAAAGTAGGTCATAGAGTACGTCTTATGGGGAACATTGCACCATCAGAAGTTATGCTGCAAGGCACGCCCCATGATGTAAGGGTGGCAGTGAATCAATGTGTACAACAAGCTTATGACAGCCCGAAGGGATATATTGTGGCTTCCGGTTGCAGTCTTCCTACAGAAACGCCGTTTGTCAACATTGACGCCATGATGGATGCGGTGCGAAAAATAGGCGACCCCAGTTAATAGTGAAAAGAGTAAGAAGAGGGCGGTTTGAATGAGCAATTTTACACCAAAGGAACGTTTATTGAAAGTATTGCATAAAGAAAAGACAGATAGACCGCCGGTCATTTGCCCTGGTGGCATGATGAATGCGGCTATTGTAGATGTTATGAACCGGGGCGGGCATGTTCTGCCTATCGCTCATAGTGATGACAAATTAATGGCTGAATTGGCTGTCGATGTTTTTACTAACACTGGTTTTGAAAATCTAGGTATTCCCTTTTGTATGACTGTTGAGCCTGAGGTACTGGGCAGCGCAGTTGATTATGGCAGCATGAAATGTGAGCCTAAAATTACGCAAGAAGTTTTTTCATCGTCATCGGCTGTAGATTTCCGCGAATTTGCTGTTATGCTCCAAACAGGACGGGTTAATACGGTGATGCAGGCGACTTATAGTGTGGCGAGGCGATTTCCTGATATTCCGGTCATTGGCAATCTGACCGGACCGGTCAGTACAGCGGCTTCTATTGTTGATCCCATGGTTTTTTTGAAGGACTTGCGCCGCAATCCGTTAGCTGCTCATAAAGTAATGGAATATGTAAGTGACTTTTTAATTGCTTATGCTGCATTAATGATTGACAATGGTGCGGATGTTATTTCCATTGCTGATCCGACAGCTACTGGAGAAATCTTAGGACCTCGCATTTTTTGTGAATACCCTCTGGTATATATCAACAAGATTGTTGAGGCGATTCATTCTCAAGGCGTACCTGTCATTGTACATATTTGCGGAAATATAAACGCGGTAAAACATACTTTACCAGAATTGAAGGCTGATGCTATTAGTACGGATGCCATGGTGAATTTGCGGAAGCTCAAAGAGGAGTTCCCCAAGTTGGTTACCATGGGGAATGTTAGCACCTATTTGCTAGAGATGGCGACTCCGGAGAAAGTAGTCCATAACACTAGGCATTTGCTGCAAGAAGGCATTGATATTATTGCTCCAGCTTGTGGTTTGAGTACCTCAACCCCTTTGGATAATATAAAAGCGATGTCTGGTACTGTGAAGGAGAAATGAAGTATGCCGGTAGTGTATTTTAAAAGCAATGATAAAGTAGTAGACGTAATAGCTGGGACAACAGTACTGGCAGCAGCGCGTTTAGCGGAGGTTATGATTGATTCACCTTGCAACGGGAATGGAACCTGCGGTAAATGCAAAGTGAAAATAACTGGTGATTTCGCCAATAAAATGGTATTAAGGGGAAATCTCGGACTTTCTAACATAGAAAAATTTCAGGGAATTGCTTTGGCTTGCTGCGCAGAAGTGCAGGATGATGTAGAAGTAGAAACCATAGATCGGCTTGACAACGAAAGTCTGCAAATCCTAAGCACGGGACAACATCTTATGGTAGAATTGGCGTGTTCAATTCAAAAAGTATATGATAACCAAGTTGGTAAGACAAAAGTAATAGCAAACGGGGTACTCCTAGGGGTGGAAGAAGGAGATACAGTTCAAACTAATTATGGAGCAGTTGTGGATATTGGAACAACTACGGTGGTACTTGCTTTATTTGATCTTCACTCTGGTCAGGAACTTGTGACAGTATCCGCTTTGAATCCTCAGAGCCGTTATGCCCAGGATGTTCTTTCCCGCATAAAGTATGCATCCACCTCAGAAGGGCTGGATACGATGTATTTTGCCTTGATCAATGAACTAAATCACCTGCTGATTGAAGCTGCGGCTAAGGCTAAGATTAATCGTCACCATGTCTATGAAATTGTGTTTAGCGGCAATACCTGCATGCTGCATCTGGCGACTCGAGTGAACCCCGCCAGCCTAGGGAAATACCCTTATTTACCGGCGTTATATGGACATGAGCAGGTTCATGCTGCTGACCATGGACTGCAAGCTTCCCCTTTGGCTGGTATTTATCTGCCGCCTATTATTTCAGCCTATGTAGGACCAGATATTACCTCCGGTATTTTGGCAGCCCAACTTACGGAGCTTACTGGCATCAGCCTTTTTATTGATATTGGCACCAATGGTGAAATGGCACTGAGTAAAGACGGTAGTCTGTCTGTTACATCTACGGCGGCTGGTCCGGCTTTTGAAGGAATGAATATTGCCTGTGGTATGCGAGCAGCGGCTGGTGCGATTGAAGCTTTTACCATTACTGATGAAGGACTGAAAATGAAAACAATTGGTGATGGGGCAGCAATTGGAATATGTGGCAGCGGTCTTATTGATGTTGTAGGTGAACTCGTTGTCCATGACATAATTGGTAAGAATGGCAAGCTTAAAGATGGTAATCTACCAGAATACTTGGCGGAGCATTTGGTCAAACGCGAGGGGAAAACCGTATTTTCATTAGGTGAAAATGTCTATCTTTCGCAAAAGGATATTCGGCAGGTTCAACTGGCCAAAGGGGCTATTCGAGCTGGTATTGAAGCCTTGTTAACGAGTCAGGGCGTGACAGGACAAGAGGTTGATCGTATATTTATTGCTGGTTCTTTTGGTTATCATCTCAATCCTGATAGTTTGATTCATATCGGACTTTTGCCTCAAAGTTTTCACAATAAAATTCAATTTTTAGGCAATACTTCAAAATCTGGTGGGCAGGCGTTTTTATTGAATCGATTTGTCAGAGGCAGGATGGCCGAAGCGGTGAAGGCGATTCATGTGATTGAGCTGGCAACAGTGGATAACTTCGATCGCTTATTTGCTAAATGTTTGGAATTTAGTTCGGTATAACTCATTGTATAGAATGAGTTTGCTTTCTAATAAAATGAGTTAGTATGGAGAGCGCAGTATGGAGCTGATCGTATGACGATAAAAATTATTGCCTGTGAAGTTATGAAAGAAGAATTAGTAAGAGCAGCATCAGGTTGTGATATTGATTTCGAGTTTATTTCCATGGGATTGCATCTGCATCCAGAAAAATTAGGTGAAGAGCTGCAACATCTTCTTGATGGTTTATCAGGGTACTCTAGAGTGATCCTAGCCTTTGGATTGTGCGGTGGAGCAGCTAGAAATTTAAAGGCTGTTGGCTTTATGTTGACAATACCCAAAGTGCATGATTGTATTCCCCTGCTTTTAGGTTCCACAGCATCTTATGAAACATTTCGTTTAGAAGAGAAAGGCACTTTGTATTTGTCAGGCGGCTGGATGAATGGTGAACGAGCCATATTATCAGAATATGATCGCATTTATCAAAAATATGGCGAAAGAAAAGCGACCGCTGTTTTTAGCAGAATGTATAGCAGCTATCGACGGGTACTATTTATCCGAACAGGCAGTGAGAGAGAAGCATTTTTTTTGCAAAGATCACATCAGATAGCAGAATTGCTGGGATTAACCCATCAGATCACAGAGGGGAAAATATCCTTTATTGAAAAGATTGTAAAAGGACCTTGGGATACGAAGGATTTTATTACTGTTCCTTCTGGGGAATCCATCGATGAGTGGGCATTTTATGAAGGGAAATTGGAAATGTGAATGAGTTCAACGATATCCATAATAAGAATATCTCCCTATGATGAAATCGCAGCTAACAACATTGTTTAAAAGCATATTAGTGATAAAAACACCTGAAACCTTGTTATACCAAGGAGTTAGGTGTTTTTATTGACCTTTTTCAGGAGCATTCAATGAAAATCAGTAGGTAAGAGGTTAAAGAACCCTTATGCTAAAAAATTCTATAGTAATAATGTTTGCAAGGATTTGCATATCTATAATATAGATTTCTTCTATTCGAAAGCCTCTAGGAAACTGTTTCTAAATATCTTTTATTGTAGGATAGTCTCTTGGAAAGCGCCATTAGCACATAACTAAATCTTGAACCTGCTGCTTAATCCACGCTTTATGCTCATTTGCTAGTTTGCGGCTATATCTGGTTTTTTCTGAGAGTACGCTTGTAAATTAAGGGGAGGGGCAATTTTATGAAAAGTTTTGACTTTGCAAGTCTTATACAACAAGACCGGGAAGCAAAGACGCATCGGCAGTTTGATGGTGTGCTTCTTGATTATCTGGCAATCATTAAGGAAAATCCTAAGGTCGTCATGCTGGCGCATCAGCGCATGTATGATTTGCTGATTGCTGCTGGCGTAGAAACAGTAAAAACGGAAGAGCATCCTCGTTTAAAACGAATTTATGGTAATGATCTATTAAAGCGCTACACATATTTTAAAAATGATTTTTATGGCATCGATAAGACACTCATGAAAATTATGCGTTATTTTCATTCTGCAGCGATGAAAGGAGAAGAATCTAGGCAAGTTCTCTATTTTGTTGGTCCTGTCGGTGCGGGTAAGTCTTCTATAATGGAAGCCTTGAAACGAATGCTGGAAATGAGCCACTCTATTTATATCATAAAAGATTGTCCAATGCGGGAAGAGCCGCTTCACTTGATTCCGAAACATCTTCGTCCCCAATTTGAAGAGCTGTTAGGTGTAAAAATTGAAGGTGATCTTTGCCCTGTCTGCCGCTATCGTTTAAAAAATGAATACCATGGTGAGTTTGAGCGCTTTCCTGTAGAAACTGCAGAGTTTTCCATCCGGTCCCGTAAAGGCATAGGTACAGTACCCCCAGTTGACCCTAATAATCAAGATACTTCTGTATTGATTGGGTCTGTTGATATTTCTAAAATGGATTTATATCCCGAAGATGATCCTAGAGTATTGTCATTAAACGGAGCTTTTAATGTAGGAAATCGGGGATTGGTTGAGTTTATTGAAGTCTTTAAGAATGATGTGGAATATTTGCATACGATGATTACCGCTACTCAGGAAAAGTCGATACCGTCGCCAGGCAAGGGCTCTATGATTTATTTTGATGGAATCATTTTAGCTCATTCGAATGAAGCGGAATGGAATAAATTTAAATCCGATCATACGAATGAAGCGATTTTAGACAGAATTGTTAAAGTTGAAGTTCCTTATTGCCTGGAGCTGGATGAAGAAGTAAAGATTTATCAGAAAATTTTAAGAAGCAGCAGTTTTGATGCTCATATTGCACCTCACACGATTGAAATGGCATCCATGTTTGCCATTTTAACTCGGTTAAGTCCGTCAGCTAAAGTAGACCCATTAACAAAATTGAAACTATATAATGGCGAGGAAATCGTGGAAAAAGGTTCTACGAAGAAAATCGATATTTTTGAGCTCAGGGATGAAGCGCAGCGAGAAGGAATGACCGGGATCTCTACTCGCTTTATTATGAAGGCTGTAGATGTTGCCTTATCGGAATCAGAAAATAATTGTATTAACCCAATTAGTATTTTAGATACGTTAACGAAAGCAGTTAAAGAATTGGCCATTGCTGAAGATGATAAGAAACGGTATTTAGTTTTTTTACAAGATACCATTAAAAAAGAGTATCATAAGATTTTAGAGAAAGAAATTACACGAGCTTTTATACATGGGTATAGTGAACAGGCAGAAAGCTTATTTAATAACTATTTGGATCATGCGGAGGCTTTTGCTAATTCAACTAAGATAAAAGACAAAAATACAGGCGAAGAACTGGAACCTGATCTTAAGTTTCTTCAGTCAATCGAAGAACAGGTTGGAATTTATAGTACTGCGGCACCTGGATTTCGTCAGGACGTGACTGCTTATATGTTTTCTGTCTTGCGTAATGGCGGCAAAATTGATTACCAGTGTTATGAGCCTTTAAAGGAGGCCATTGAAAAGAAGTTAACGGTAGCCGTTAAAGAAATTTCACGTATCATTACGAAGGCGAGAGTACGGGATAAAGAACAAGATACCAAATATAATGTTATGGGTGAGGAATTAAAGGCGAATGGTTATTGTGACCATTGTTGTAATGTCATCTTGAAATATGCGGCCAATAATCTTTGGAAGGACTAAGGGATTGGTAGGAGGGAGATGACAGTTTGTGGCTATTTTTAAGGATGGAAATACGAATAGTTCAGATCGCTCAGCGTGGGATCGCAAAAGGCATCGTCAACTGGTAGAGGAAAGCATAAAAAAGAATTTAGGTGACATTATTGCCGAGGAAAGTATTATCGGGCAAAGCAAGGATAAAAAAATAAAAATTCCCATCAGAGGAATTAAAGAATATCAATTCATTTACGGAAAGAATGCCGGCGGCACAGGTTCCGGGGAAGGGCAGGAAGCAAAGGGGCAGGTTATTGGCAAGGCGAACGGTCAGCCAGGTCAGGAGCCAGGGCAGGGGCAAGCTGGTAATAATCCCGGTGAAGATGTTTATGAGACTGAAATAACCATTGAGGAACTTACTAGTTATCTTTTCGATGATTTACAATTACCGGATATGGAAAGGAAAAAGTTTGCCCAAATCGAGTCAGAACGCAAGTTTAAGCGCTCAAGCTTTCAGCGCAAAGGGATTCCTCCCCACTTGAATAAGAAAAGAACATTGGCAGAAAAAATTAAACGTCAAAAAATGGCGCAGCGAGATAAAACGGATACGGATAGTGAGGAAGACGAATGTGCGGAACGGATACCTTTTCATGAAAATGACTTGCGCTATTGCCGCATAAAAGAAGATACCCGCAGGCATTCCAATGCGATAGTGATTTGCATTATGGACACATCTGGATCAATGGATCAAACCAAAAAATATTTAGCGCGCAGTTTTTATTTTTTGCTGTACCAATTTGTGCGCTGGAAATATGAACATGTAGAGGTAGCATTTATTGCACATACGACAACTGCTAAAGAGGTGAATGAACAAGAGTTCTTTCATCGAGGTGAGACTGGAGGAACCTATATCAGCAGTGGATATGAGAAAGCATTAGAAATTATTGAACAGCGTTACAATCCAGCCATTTGGAATATTTATATCTTTCACTGCTCAGATGGTGATAACTGGGGTGAAGATAATGAAAAGGCTGTTGCGTTAGTGAATCAGCTTTGTACGATCAGCAATTTATTTGGGTATGGAGAAATAACAACCAGCAGCATGTATGGCAGTGCCATTAGCAAGGAATATGAAAAACGAATAAACTTGGATAATTTTATTATGGTTATGATGGGCGATAAAACAGATATTTGGCCGGCATTTAAGAAAATCTTAGATACGGAATCTGGAGGTAACAGCTAATGGCAGCCTATAGCTTAGACGAATTAGAATATTGGAATGATAAAATTGAAAAGTTAGTAGGGGATGCAGGATTAGATTGTTATGAACAGCATTTTGAAATATGCAGTTATGAAGACATGTTGTGTTATGAGGCATACGTAGGTATGCCTTCCCATTATCCTCACTGGAGCTTTGGTAAAGCTTATGAAAGGCAAAAAACATTTTATAAATACAATCTTGTTGGATTACCCTATGAAATGGTAATTAATTCTGACCCTTGCATTGCTTATTTAATGCGGGATAATACCTTGCTCATTCATATTTTGACCATGGCTCACGTATACGGACATAATGATTTTTTTAAGAATAATCGTCTATTTAAGCGTGACACGCGGGCCAATCTGGAAATGGAAATGTTTAAGGCTCATGCGAATCGTGTCAGAGAATATATACAAGATCCCAGCATCGGCCCGGATAAAGTAGAGCGTATTTTGGATGCGGCACACGGACTTAAATTCCAAACGTGCCGGCATGGCGAAAGAAAGCAAATTCCTGAAGAAGAGCAAGAAACTGTACCAAATCGGCTAAAGGATGATTTATTAGCTTTTCTGGCGGAGAAAGGAAAGTTGGCTGAATGGGAACGTGATTTAATTCATATCGTACGGGAAGAGACCATGTACTTCATTCCCCAATTGGAAACTAAAATTATGAATGAAGGATGGGCCAGCTACTGGCACTATCAAATTTTAAATCAGCTTGAGTTGCCACAGGGACTTCACTTGGAATTTTTACAACGCCATCATCTGGTAATACGTCCCCATCAAGGGCAGATTAATCCCTATTTTGTAGGATTTAAGATGTTTGAATATTTGGATCAGCAGCCTGGTGGGCGAGAGAAGATTATGGCCATACGGTCTGAGGATCGGGATCAGTCTTTTATTCGCCGTTATTTAAATCAGGAGTTGTGTGAAAAGCTGCATTTGTTCTCCTATGGCATACAAGGTGACGATATCGTTGTAACAGAAGTTTCCAATGAAGAAGGCTGGAAAACCGTACGGGATAATTTGGCTAATGCTGTTGGCTTAGGGAGTATACCGATTATTAGACCTGTAGAGGTGGAAAATGGTACCTTACTATTAGAGCATGTTTGTGATCAACGAGAATTGGAATTAAACTATGCCCAGGAAACCATCAAATATGTTGTTGACCTTTGGGGCGGAAAAGTTGATCTGCGAATCAAGATCGATAATACTCCTAAAATCATTAGTTGTAGTGAAAGTAAAATAGTACATGTACATGATTGAGAAAGACAAAGATTGCTGCAACGCCCGATCTGCGTTGCAGCAATCTTTGTTTATAAGTGAAAAAATATAATCCTAGCATTTTTGCGGTTCAAAATGTTTTATTTTTGAATTTCTCTTAAACATGGTATAATATAGTTTATTATGAAATTTCTTAACAATACTAAGTTTGGATGGTGAGATTGTGAAGATTACATGTAAAGATGTAGCGAATGTTGCTTTATTGTCACGACTGGAATTTTCTGAGAGTGAGCTTGAGACATTTACTGGACAGATGGATGCTATTTTGGAATATGCAGATGTTTTAAATAAGCTAAATGTTGATAATGTACAGCCTACTGCCCATGTGTTGCCCCTAAGAAATGTAATGCGGGCAGATGAAGCAAAGCCATCTCTGTCTCGGGAATTAGCATTGTCAAATGCGCCTGAACAGGAAGATGGTTATTTTAAAGTCCCTAAGATCATGGAAGGATAAGGAGGATAAGCATGGAGTTATTTAAACATACAGCGAGTCAATTGCATGGAAAATTAGCAGCAAAAGAAATATCAGCTGTAGAATTAACAAAGGCTGTGCTAGGACGGGTTGATGCTGTCGATAAAGATGTACAAGCTTATATTACCCGAACGAGTGAGATTGCTTTGGCTCAGGCTCAGGCAGTGGATAGTAAAATTAAGCGTGGTGAGAAGGTTTCTGTGCTTGCTGGTATTCCAGGAGCGCTGAAAGATAATATATGCACCAAAGGAATAAAAACAACTTGTGCTTCAAAAATATTGGCAACTTTTGTACCTCCTTATGATGCAACCGTTGCTGAAAAATTAGCAGCAGAAGATGCTGTTATCCTTGGTAAAGCTAACATGGATGAGTTTGCCATGGGCGGTTCTACAGAAAACTCAGGATTTTTTCCTACTCATAATCCTTGGAATCTGGAAACGGTACCAGGTGGTTCCAGTGGCGGCTCTGCGGCCGCGGTGGCTGCAGGAGAAGCAATTTGGGCATTAGGGTCCGATACAGGTGGTTCGATCCGTCAGCCAGCAGCCTATTGTGGTGTAGTTGGACTAAAACCCACTTATGGTCGTGTATCCCGTTACGGACTGGTAGCATATGCTTCTTCCCTTGACCAAATTGGACCGATTACCCGTGATGTTACGGATAGTGCACATGTGATGAATATCATTTCCGGTTATGATGCCAAAGATTCGACTTCAATTAATGCTGGCGTGCCTGATTATACAAAATCATTGGTAACTAATATTAAAGGTTTGAAAATTGGTCTTCCAAAAGAGTATTTTGTTGCTGGGATGGATGCTGAAGTAGAAAGAGCCATTAATAAGGCCATTGAGCAGTTAGTAGCCTTAGGTGCTGAATATAAAGAAATATCTATGCCCCATACGGAATATGCTTTGTCAGCTTACTATATGATTGCTCCGGCAGAAGCCAGTTCTAATTTGGCCCGTTATGATGGAGTGAGCTTTGGCCATCGAGTAGAAGGCAATGATATTATTGATATGTATAAGAAGACTCGCAGTGAAGCCTTTGGCGCAGAAGTAAAGCGTCGTATCATGCTTGGTACATATGCGTTAAGTTCCGGTTATTATGATGCGTATTACTTAAAAGCGTTGAAAGTTCGCACCTTGGTGAAACAGGATTTTGACAAGGCGTTTGAGCAAGTGGATGTATTGATTACACCGACGGCACCTACTACTGCTTTTAAATTGGGTGAAAAGACGAATGATCCCCTTGCCATGTACTTGCAGGATGTATGTACGATTCCTGTAAATTTGTCAGGAGTACCGGCGATTTCCATTCCATGTGGCTTTGCAGCTGGCATGCCTATTGGTATGCAAATCATCGGTAAGCCTCTGGGAGAAGAAACAATCATTCGCGCTGCCTATACATTTGAGCAGAATAATGATTACCACAAGGGCTTTGCAACCCTGGGGGAGGTTTAATCGATGGATTATGAAATAGTAATAGGGTTAGAAATTCATACAGAGCTGAAGACCAATTCAAAAATTTTCTGTGGATGCAGCACAAAATTTGGCTCAGAACAAAACACCAATGTTTGTCCGGTATGCTTAGGGCTTCCTGGAGTATTGCCAGTCATTAATGAGAAAGTAGTGGAATTTGCTATAAAAGCAGGGGTGGCTCTCAATTGTGAAATCCTGCCGTTTAGTAAGTTCGACCGTAAGAATTATTATTATCCTGATTTGCCGAAAAATTTCCAAACCTCTCAATATGACTTACCCATTGCTGTAAATGGGCATTTAGATATTGAGGTAAATGGAGAAACCAAACGTATTAATATTACACGCATACATATGGAAGAAGATGCCGGAAAACTGGTGCATTCAGGAGCTACGATCAGCAGTTCGGACTCTGCCTTGGTAGATTATAATCGCACAGGAGTACCATTATTAGAGATTGTTTCTGAACCAGATATTCGCTCTGCAGAAGAAGCCAGGGCGTATTTGGAGAAAGTAAAAGCCATTTTGGAGTACTTAGATGTATCGGACTGCAAAATGGAAGAAGGCAGTTTGCGCTGCGATGCTAATATTTCCCTGCGGCCCCATGGACAAGCTGCTCTTGGTACAAAAGCGGAAATTAAGAATCTCAATTCTTTCCGTTCTGTACAGCGCGGTATAGAGTACGAAGTGATTCGTCAGGAAGATATACTTGACGATGGGGGAAGAGTGATCCAAGAGACACGTACTTGGGATGAAAATAAAGGGGTCACTGCTTCTATGCGCAGTAAAGAACAGGCCCACGATTATCGGTACCTGCCAGAGCCTGATTTGGTGCCAATTGTGGTTGACCCAGCCAGAGTGGCCGAAATTCGTGCCAATCTGCCAGAACTGCCTGATGCTCGCAGGCAGCGTCTAATGAATGATTACGGCTTATCAGAATATGATGCTGGCATTATTACGTCTAGTAAAGCGGTAGCTGATTATTTTGACCAAAGTGTGCAAAATAATGGAGATGCAAAAGTAGTAGCTAATTGGTTGATGGGGGAAGTATCTAAACACTTAAATAGTGAAGGCATAACGATTTTGGACTGCCCTGTTTCACCTAAGCAATTAACAGAGCTGCTTGCTCTAATTGAAAAGGGAACAATTTCTAATAAAATAGCCAAAACCGTATTTGAAGAAATGTGGACCAGCCGCAAAGATGCGGAAGTGATTGTCAAAGAAAAAGGGCTGGTGCAAATTTCCGATAGTAGTGAGATTGTTGCCATTGTAGAAAGTGTAATCGCAGCAAACCCTCAATCCGTAGCTGATTTTAAAGCAGGTAAAGACAAGGCTATAGGATTTTTAGTCGGACAAATTATGAAACAAACAAAGGGACGAGCGAATCCGGATATGGTAAATACCTTATTGCGTGAAAGATTATAATAAGATAGATTGAAAAATAGCTTTTCTGTCGAGACCAAGGCAGGAAGGCTATTTTTTGTTTAAAAATTTCCAAGCATGAAAGATGATATGGACGTGCATAATGGTATTGATATGTCTTTCTAATTTAAGAGGTAATATTATGTTAGAAAATAAAGTCCCTTGGAATCTCAAGGATGTTTTTTCGATTCATGTATTACGATTAATGGTAGGTTTATTCTTAGTAAGACTTTTATATCCCATGATTTTTGTGGCGACACCTTTTGTCATAGAAGTGACTGATCGGTTGGTGGTATTAGCGCTGGTTTATTTTGTAGTCCGAAGGCATAGTGGCAACTTCAAAGCACTAGGACTAACCTTTCATAATTTTAACAGAAATTTACTTTATGGAATCATTGTTGGTTTTATATTGCTAGGTGTAAGCATTTTTAGTGAAAGAATATATACGACAGTTCTTTTTTTAACACCTAGCCAGCATCCTTTAGTTGCCCAAGTTGAAAAAGCCATTTCATGGCGTGATCTAGCCTCCCCTTTATTCCTAGCGGGGGCATTAGCACCTTTGACAGAAGAAATACTATATCGATTGTTTACTTTTTTACCCATGAAAGAAAAATGGGGATTTTGGGGAGGAGCGATTGCTAGTTCCTTCGTTTTCGCACTTATGCATTTTAATTTGTATTGGCTTAGTGAAATGATTCTGGTTGGAGTGGGCCTATCCTATCTTTATTATAAGACCGGTTCACTCATTAGTTCGATTGCTGCCCATTCGGTGCTGAATACATCTAAAATCATTATGTTATTTTTGGGGATATCATTTGTATAAAAGGAGATGAAAGTATGCCAAGATGTCAAAACTGTGGTAATATAAAAAGTTTCGGGGCTAGTCAGATTCCTCCCTCGGGTATGTATGCGAATGGTCCTTTATCAGGTATAATCGGAGAATTTAAAACGGATCGTGAACTGATGTGGGTTCATAGTTCGGGTGCCACCAAGTCCATGATTAATGCTGCATGCCATGAACCTCAAAAATTTTTTGACATATGTGTACAATGTGGTTATCAATCTGTTTTGTGGAGTGAAGAGGGCGAGTAACCTGCTCAGAAGATGAAGGAAAAGAAAAGTTAAGAGTGTAAAAGGGGTTTTTATGGAAATAGTCGAAGTATGTCTTTAAAATGTGGAAAAAGGGAGCAGATATGATGACCAAATATCCTGAGCTGCCAGTAAATAAACTTCGTTTTACTTGTGATGAAAATTTATTTCATTTTGAAACTACAGCGAGTATATCTCCTCTTGATGTAATGATTGGACAAAAGCGTGCTGTTAAAGCGGTAGAATTTGGTTTGTTTGCAAAAAATCATGGATATAATATCTTTATCTCGGGGCTGGTAGGAACTGGAAAAATTACTTATGCGAAAGCGGCCGTTGCTAAAGTTGCCAAGGAACAGGAACGTCCAGGTGATTGGTGCTATGTGAATAATTTTAAAAATAGCAGCCAGCCTATCGCTTTATTATTGCCAGCAGGAATGGGTCATGTATTTTGCAAGGATATAGAAGGTCTAATTGAAGACATAAAAACAGAAGTTGGGAAAGTTTTTAGCAGCGATGATTACGAAAATGCTAAAAATAATACCATAAAGTCATTTCAAGAAAGGCGTACGCTGATTATTGATTCTTTTAACGAAAAAGCCAGTGAGAATGGAATATTGCCTCAATGGTCAACGACTGGCTTTGTCGGCATGCCGATGAAGGATGGGAAAACGCTGACTCCTGAGGAATTTCAAAGCCTGGAAAAAGAAGAAAGAGAAGCTACTGAGAAAAAAATATTGGCCGTTCATGAAAAAGCCATGGAAGTAGTAAGGCGCATGCAGGAATTGGAAAGAGAAATGCGGGAAGAAATCCGGAAATTAGATGGTAAGGTAGGTCTGTTTGCCGCTGGCAGTATGATTGATGAAGTGCGGCAGAAATATCAAGATCATAGTGCTGTTGTAGAATATTTAGAAGCGGTAAAAGATGATGTTGTAAAAAATATTAATGATTTTAAGAACAGCAGTGGTGATGATGATCACAGTAATCCTCTTGCCTTTTTGAAAAAGAATACCCAAGATTCTATTCGGGATAAATACAAAGTTAATTTATTGGTGGATAATCGTGAGCTAAAAGGTGCTCCAGTCATTGTAGAAGCCAATCCTACTTATTATAATTTAGTGGGCCGGGTAGAATATGAAACACGTATGGGCATGGTAAGTACGGACTTTACCATGATTAAAGCGGGAGCACTGCATAAAGCAAATGGAGGCTATCTCATTTTGAATGTACGGGATGTTTTAACTAACATCGGTGCATGGGAAGCCTTGAAGCGGATTTTGAAAACACAAAAATTATATGTAGAAAATCTGAGTGAACAATATGGGATGATGGCTATGGCGTCATTGAAACCTCAGCCTGTGCCCATTAACGTGAAGGTAATCTTAATCGGCAATCCCTATTTGTACTATTTAATGTATAATTATGATGAAGATTTTGGTAAACTGTTTAAAATTCACGCTGACTTTGATACGCAAATGGATAGTAATATGAACAATGTGCAAAAAATGGCTGAGTTTATTAGTTCTGCAATTGAGAGTAAAAAGCTAAAACATTTCGACCGCTCTGCTGTAGCCAGAGTTGTGGAATATTCCTGTAGATTAGCAGGGAGTCAGAAAAAGTTGACCACTCGCTTTAGCGAAATAGTAAAGATATTATGCGAAGCAGATATATGGGCCACCATGAATCAAAATGATATGGTAACAGGAGAACATGTCAAACAAGCGATAGAAGAAAAAAGATATCGCAGTAATAAATATGAAGAACACTTGCAGGAAATGGTTGCTGATGGTAAACTCATGATTGATACAAAAGATAAAAAAATTGGTCAAGTAAATGGCTTAGCTGTTATGGCAGTTGGAGAGCATATGTTTGGAAAGCCTTCTCGTATCACTGCTAATACTTATATGGGAAAGAGCGGTATTGTTAACATCGAACGCGAAACCAAGATGAGCGGTACAAGTCATACCAAAGGTGTGTTGATTTTAAGTGGCTATATAGGACAAAAATATGCGCAGAAGTATCCATTGGCACTTACTGCAAGTTTAACCTTTGAGCAACTTTACGGTGGCATTGATGGCGATAGCGCCTCTAGTACAGAACTATATGCGCTGCTGTCGAGTCTGGCAAGTGTTCCAATTAAACAATCAATTGCTGTTACAGGGTCGGTTAACCAAAAAGGCGAAGTCCAACCCATTGGAGGGGTTACAGAAAAAATTGAAGGTTTCTTCAGCATCTGCAAAATGAGAGGCTTGACAGGTGAGCAGGGCGTTATGATTCCTCACCAGAATGTAGATGAATTAGTACTTAATGATGAAGTCATTGAAGCGGTGAAACAAGGACAATTTCACATATATGCGGTAAAAACAATTGATGAAGGTATCGAATTATTAACGGATGTACCGGCAGGTGAATGTCGTGTGGATGGAACCTATCCACCTGGCAGTATTCATTATTTAGTAACGCAGAAACTAAAAGAATATACGGATAGCTTTATTACATTAAGTAAAGCTGCAGCTGATGCAAAACATTAATAAATTCTTTATTGATAGGGTGCCTTACTGGGCACTCTTTATTTCTGAATAAAAAGCTGGATTAAAAAACTCCTGATTGAATGGAAAGGTGATAATAAGATGGTAAAAGAAGAAAAACCAATTGTAAGAAATAATACATATACCCTGGATATTGTTAGTTTGGGACATAGTGGGGAAGGAGTCGGAAAATATGAAGGGTTTACTGTTTTCGTACCTCATGGGCTACCAGGGGAACAGGTAGAAGTTACAATTACCGAAGTGAAAAAAAGTTATGCAAAAGGCAAGTTAAAAGCAATCCTAAAACCGATAGCTGCACGCTGCCAGCCACGATGCTCCATTTATTATGATTGTGGCGGCTGTCAATTGCAGCATGTTGCTTATAATGAGCAGCTTATTTTGAAAAGGCAGACAGTGATAGATGCTGTGACTCGCATTGGGAAAATAAATGATGTGATAATTCATCCTACGATAGGTGCTGAAAATTCCTGGTATTATCGAAATAAGATGCAATTTCCTATTGGTACAGTCAATGGGAAGGTCGCAGTAGGCTGCTTTGCCCAAGGAACTCATAACATAATTAATACGGAGCATTGTTATATTCAGCATGAAGCTAATAATCAAGTTGCTCAAGCCTTGCAAGAAATTGTAACAGAGCTTGGTATTAGTACCTATGATGAGCGTACGGGTCAGGGGACTATGCGTCATGTATTAGGACGGGTAGGTACAGCTACCGATGAAGTTATGGTAGTCTTAGTAACCGCAACGTCTGAACTGCCTCACAAAGATCGAATCATTGCTCACTTGCGTCAAAGAGTGCCCAAGTTAGTTAGTGTCATACAGAATATAAACAGCAATAAAACGAATGTAATATTAGGAAATCGAACAATAACCTTATGGGGAGAAAACTACATTACGGATACATTAGGGGAATTTACTTTTCATATTTCAGCTCGATCCTTCTTTCAAGTCAATACGAAGCAAGCAGAAGTGCTGTACAATAAAGCTGTAGAATATGCAGGACTTTCTGGAGAAGAAACTGTAATTGACGCCTACTGCGGTACTGGAACCATCACATTGTTTTTAGCCCGTCATGCAAAAAAAGTATATGGAATCGAAATTGTTGCACCTGCGATTCGTGATGCTCAGCATAATGCGCAGATGAATCAAGTTTCCAATGTTGAATTTATTGTTGGCGATGCGGTAGATAGCATGCCAAAAATGTTCAAAGAAGGTATTCGTCCGCAAGTCATTGTCGTTGATCCTCCCAGAGCAGGATGTGATAAGCTGGTATTGGAAACCTTTGCAGCTATGGAGGCTAAACGTATTGTATATGTATCTTGCAATCCATCCTCTTTAGCCAGAGACTTGGCCATACTAGAAGAGCTGGGATATAAGGCACAAGAAATCCAGCCAATTGATATGTTTTCCCATACGTATCACGTGGAGTGCGTGGCAAGGCTGGTAAGAAAAGATAGCCTTTGAGATCAGGTGGCGACTGGGGTGAGCCTAGCCCCAAGTTCGATATAATCCTTGGAAAAGCTGCTATTTCAAGTTGGCACACGCCGCAAGGGGTGCGTGTATTGCAGCCTGATGGTTGTTTCCTTTTGAGATATTCAAACATTTTGCAGAAAAGAGAGTAGTTATATATGGCCCAATTGGGGTATATTAAATTCTAAAATTAAATGAAGGAGGATTTACCTATGAACAAGTTTATTTTCAATGATTATTTCCATGAGCCTCAGAAAAAAATCGCCAAGCGGATGCTTTTCAAAAGCGATAATGTAATTGCTTTTATACTGAACATTGCAAAAGGGGCAATACTACCAGGACACACACATCTAGAATCAACCCTTTTCCTGCAAGTCATGGAGGGGAATGCCAAGGTTGTCACGGATGGCAATGAAACCTCGTTGCAGGCGGGTGAGTTAATGCAGGTTGATGGGCAGGAAAGCCTGCAGGTTATAAACATCGGCGAAGATGTCTTGCGCCTTTTTGTTACAATTTCACCAATGGGCTCGGAGGCCTTTGCAACAGATGCAGATGTTTAACAGGGACAGAGGGGTTGCCAAATTTCCGTGTAGTTGCTTAATACGCAGAATACACATGATAATCCATTGACGTTTGGTAAACTATAGAATGCTGCTGCGTGCAGCGGTTCAAGGCTAGGGAGGCTTGTTCAGATGCGAAAAGTAATTTTAGATTTGGCAGTAACGCTGGACGGGTTTATTGAAGGTCTAAATGGTGAAGTAGATTGGTGTATCATGGATGAGGAAATGGAATTTGAGCAGTTCCTAAGTGAAATAGACACAATTGTATATGGGAGGAAAAGCTACGAGTTATGGGGGACTATACCCCTTCTGACAAGGCTTCTGAATGTGAAAAACAAATCTGGGCACTGGTTCATAGCAAAAATAAAGTCGTAGTTTCTACTACATACACAGCTTCAAGTGGTGAGGTACAATACATTAATCGCAATATCGAAGCGGAAATAAGGAAGCTCAAGCAGGAACCGGGTAAGGATGTATGGCTATATGGCGGAGCAAGTTTAATTTCCACGTTTATCAATCTTGGGCTGGTGGATGAGTATCGTTTATCTGTTCACCCGGTTGTGCTGGGGGCTGGCAAACCATTATTTGAGAGTTTGCGTGAGCGACTCAGCCTGGTGCTTACGGATGTGCGAAGATACAGTTCGGGCGTGGTTCAATTGGTATACCGAACAAGGTAGACTGCGAGATCAACAGAGTGTAAGGCGGCATAGACATTTGAGCACTCGCCTGCGTAGAGCACACAGTTCTGCTGAAAAGAAAATACTGCCTCATGAAGCCAGGCAAGAACTGGGTTCGCAATGAGCCGGTTAGGTGGTTGGAAAAATCATCTTGACCGGCTATTTTTTATAGGTATCCAAGACCATCAAGAAGAGAATAGTCAACCTTTTGCGGACACAAAAAGGTGAGGCAATTCATTTTTTCTATTGATGGAACGGAATTTACTAGCCTGCTCTGCAGCCCTAATATTTTGCTTCAGTATTACATAAAATAAAAATGACAACTTTGTCATATGATAAGGTTGTCATGTAAGTCGTATCGTGCTATTATATCTTCAAAGGAGATGATAGCGTGCCGAAAGACACTTTCCATAATTTAAGTGATGATAAGAAAGGGAAGATTTTTGATGCTGCCGTACAGGAATTTTCAACCCGGCGGTTCAGTGAGGCATCCATCAACCAGATCGTTAAGGCTGCCGGCATACCCAGGGGAAGCTTCTATCAGTATTTCAGCGGTAAGGAAGATATCTTTCTTTATATGTTCGAAGAGATTCTAAAAGAAAAACGGGAGGTTGTCTATCAGTCAAAATCCCTTGATCCGGACGCGGATGTTTTTGAAATCTGTATGCAAGCAACCAAAGCCTCATTAGCATGGGGCCGGTCAAAATCGGAATATAGCCAAATCGCTATACTGATGGAGATTGATAATAGCGAATTCATTACCAAGCTCCGTGCTGCTTCCTTCGAAGGTTTGATCAAAATAATCGGGCGTGATAAAGAGCGCGGCTTGATAAGGCCGGAAGTTGACGCCGACCTGGTCGCGGATATGATTTATTCTCTCATTTGGAAGCAGTTTTCCCTGTTTGGATTCGACGAGAATATGTATCTAAAAAAGATTAATGACGGTCTCGACATAATCAAAGCAGGAATTGCAAGGGTTTAAGGATTGCTAGAATATAGCTGTCAATCGGTTTGGCAACTAACAAGGAGGGATATCTGTGAATCAATATGTACTGGGCTTCCGGGAGATTGATAAAACAAAGCTGGCGGTAGTAGGGGGCAAGGGTGCCAACCTGGGCGAACTATCCAGGATTGACGGGATACGGGTGCCAGAGGGCTTTTGCGTGACTACCGAAGCGTATAAAAGAACCATCGGACAAACTTCGGAATTTGACGCGTTGCTGGATCAACTGGCACAGCTTAGGGCGGACGAAAGACAGAGAATCGCCGAAATCAGCGGCGAAATTCGCAGGATCATCGAAGCGATACCCATTGCCGGGGAGATAGAGGAGGAGATAATCCGCTATATCGCAAAACTTGGTGAAGAAACCGCCTATGCCGTGCGATCCAGCGCCACCGCGGAAGATTTACCGAATGCCTCCTTTGCCGGCCAGCAGGATACCTATTTAAACATTATCGGCAGAGAGGCCATTCTTAAGCATATCAGCAAATGCTGGGCGTCGCTGTTTACTGACCGGGCCGTAACCTACCGTATCCAAAACGGCTTTGACCATCGCAAGGTCCATCTGTCTGTCGTCATTCAAAAGATGGTTTTCCCGCAGGCTGCGGGGATACTGTTTACTGCCGACCCTGTTACCTTCAACCGGCAAGTGCTGTCTATCGACGCCAGCTTTGGCCTTGGTGAGGCGCTGGTCTCCGGCCTGGTGAACGCCGATATCTATAAGGTGCGAGAGGGCAGGATCGTCGATAAGAAGATATCCGCCAAGAAGCTGGCCATCTACGCCTTAAAAGAAGGCGGCACGGAGGAAAAAGAGATAGCGCCTGAAAAGCAAAATACGCAGACGCTGACGGATGAGCAGATCTTGCAGCTTGAGGGCATGGGCAGAAGGATTGAGGCGTATTTTGGCCGTCCGCAGGACATCGAATGGTGCTTGTATGAAGATAGCTTCTATATCGTCCAAAGCCGCCCCATCACGACCCTATACCCTGTACCGGGGGCAAAGGATGGAAAAAACCATGTCTACTTTTCCTTCGGTCATCGGCAGATGATGACCGAAGCTATGAAACCATTAGGTTACAGCTTTTTTCAGGATTTTTTTAAATTGATTTCCGGTTCGGCAATGATTGAACTCGGAGGCAGGTTATATATCGACATGTCCCGTGAACTCAGTTTACCGATAATAGGCAAGAATTTGGCCAAAAGTATGGGCGTGGTTGATGTTTTGATGCAGAAGGCTGTTTATAATATTCTAAAACGGAAGGATTTTATCAAAGGATTGTCCCGGGAAAAGGGAATGATGCTGGGGGTTTCCGTGTGGCTGAAATGGGGAATCGACACACTAAAAACCTATCTTAGGAATGACCATGATATCGTGAAAAACCTTATGGCTCATAATGAGATGGTGATGCACGACCTGGAGCAAAGGATTGCCAAAGTATCGGGCGATGAATTGTTTGATGTTATCTTTAAGAGCTATGCGGACATAAAGGATGCGGTTTTTGCCGGCTACGGAGCGGTTTTTACAGGTGCTTATGCCAGCTCCTGGATCAATAAAAACATCCAAAAATGGCTGGGAGAAAAAAATGCGGCTGACGCCCTTGCCCAGTCGGTCCCCGATAATGTTACCTCCGAAATGGGGCTGGAACTTTTGGATGTAGCAGATGTTGTCAGGAAGTATCCGGCGGTGCTTGCGTATTTTGCGCATGCCAGTGACGAGACCTTTTTTGCAGATTTGGCTCAATTGGAAGGTGGGCAAGCCGTGAGTGCTTCTATCCGGGCATACCTTAAAAAATACGGCATGCGTTGTTCTGCGGAAATTGATATAACCAGGTCACGCTGGAATGAGAAGCCAACGACACTTATTCCCATGATTCTCAGCAACATCAAGGCTTTCCGGCCTGGTGCCCACGATATGAAATTTGAGCAAGGACTGGAGGAAGCAAGACAGCAGGAAGAGGATATTCTGAAACGTCTGGAACAACTGCCCGGCGGAAAGAGCAAAGTTAAAAAGACCAAGAGGATGATTAGCGTTTTGCGCAATTTCGCTGGGTACAGGGAATATAGCAAGTATCTGCTTGTCTGGTATCTTTGGATTGTCAAGCAAGCATTGCTGAAGGAAGCCGATAACCTGGTGCAAAAGGGAGTGATAAGAGCTAGCGAGGACATATACTATCTATCTTTTACGGAATTGAGGGAAACAGTTAGAACAGGCCGGCTGGATTCCAGCATCATAGCAAAGAGAAAAGAAGACTATGAGATTTTTAAGAAACTGACACCTCCCCGGGTCATTACTTCTGAGGGGGAAATTATCTCCAGTGAATATGACATCGGCAGCATTCCTTCCGGTGCTTTGGCCGGTGTGGCGGTTTCCTCTGGCATCATTGAGGGACGGGCGCGGGTCATATTCAACATGGAGGATGCCAATATCGAAGAAGGAGATATTTTGGTCACTACCTTTACTGACCCAAGTTGGACACCGGTATTTGTAGCGATTAAAGGCTTGGTGACGGAGGTAGGCGGGATGATGACTCATGGCGCCGTTGTTGCAAGGGAATACGGTCTCCCGGCTGTAGTAAGCGTAGAGAATGCTACCCGATTGATTAAAGACGGACAGCGAATTCGGGTGAATGGGACGGAAGGGTATGTAGAAATTTTGTAATAACAAAGTAGATTAACAGAGTGCTGCATTTGGACAAAGAGAACAAAGCCATTGAAACCAGGAGAGTCCTGGGTTCAATGGCTTTGTCGTTTTTTTGCACGCCAGCGGATAAGGTTCCCTGTTCGATTTGGCTGGATATATAGGCTTGGCAAAGTGGGATCAAGTACAAGAGATCTATTGTCAAACTCATTTATAAAAACTGTACCTATTGAAAAATAATAATCTGGATATTTTAAAGAATACAAATATGATTTATACTGTACTTGTCATTTAAAATAAAGGTGGGAAAAACGGTATGAAAAAACAAGCTTTCAGTCAGACAAAACAACTGGCCTATGCCGCGTTAGGCATTGCTCTCGTATTTACTTGTACATCCTTTATTAATCTTCGTCTTCCTATTGCCGCCAACGGCGGACTGATTCATTTGGGAAATGTACCACTTTTTCTTTTTGCCATTCTTTACGGCCGCTGGACCGGTGCTTTGGCCGGCGGTATTGGTATGGCCCTGTTCGATGTGGTGGGTGGCTGGTTTTTGTGGGCTCCCTTTACCCTGCTGATTGTCGGCATGATGGGGTATACAGTCGGAGCTATTTGTGAAAAGAACCGGACTTTGACGGCGTATATCCTAGCCTTAGTGGCGGCTTGCCTGATTAAAGTGGTGGGTTATTATGGTGCAGAAGGTATTATTTACGGCAACTGGGTGGCGCCGATGACCTCCATTCCCGGCAATTTAGTTCAAATCGGAGTGGCGGCGGTTATCGCCCTGCCGCTGGTGAAAAAACTGCGAAAATATGTAGCTGCGCCAGAACTGAGAGATGCTGTGCTTTCCAATCGCAAGTAAAAACCAAGGCTTTTGCCTGTGTCTGTAAGGACTTGGCAAAAGCCTTTGTTATTCTCGGTTTTAAATCTGATAATCGTATATCGGTTTGTTCTCGCAAACAAAGGAAGAAAACAATATTTAGGGAGAAAGTGATTGTTAGCTTGCTTGATGGTATGGAATTTGAGTGTGAAAGGAAACGCCGGCTAGGGTGGTTTTGATGACCATCTTAGCCGGCTTTCTTTCCATTCAAGTTGGAATAAATTACTAGGTCCATCGACATTTACATAGAACATACGTTCTGGTAGTATGTATATGGGGGTGGATAGTGATGAGCGAACATACGATAGATTTACTAAGTATCTCTATTTACCAGCGAATGATTCGGATCGTTTATATCGACCGGTGTATGATCAAGTGGGCGGGAATGCTTCTGTCTGAGCACAACGAGCAGATGAAGGAGAAAGAAGGCAAAAGCAATGGGGCTCGTTGATTTTTCGCGTTTTCCTCGCAGGAGCGTATTGTGCATCGATGTAAAATCATTCTTTGCATCCGTAGAGGCGGTTCGGCGGGGGCTTGACCCGCTAGAAGCCTATATTGTCGTAGTATCGGATGTAAGAAGAGCGGGTGCAATCGTACTGGCCAGCAGCCCGAGGGTTAAATTAGAATATAATATCAAGACCGGAAACCGGCTCTTTGAAATTCCAAAACATTCGCCGATTATGGTAGTAGAACCAAATATGGCGCTGTATATCAATGTTAACCAGGCGATACAAAATATATTTCGCCGGTTCGTAACAGATGAAGATCTACACGTTTATAGCATTGATGAGTCCATATTGGATGTTACCGCATCGCGAAATTTGTTTGGATCTGCAGAGGTGATTGCGGCGGCCATCTTAAAGATAGTGAAGGATGAGTTAGGTCTTATTGTGACGGTAGGCATTGGCGATAATCCGCTTTTGGCAAAATTGGCACTGGACAATGAAGCGAAAAAACGTCCGCCTTGGATTGCAAAATGGACGTATGAGATGGTGCCAGAGACGGTATGGAAAATACAGCCGTTGACTGCGTTTTGGGGCATATCCAGAGGATATGATCAAAAACTCAAGAGAATGGGTATTTATACAATTGAGGGGCTGGCTCACGCCAATCCACTGTGGCTGCAGAAAACTCTAGGCGTAATAGGGGTGCAGTTATATTATCACGCATGGGGTTTGGATGCTAGCATCATTAGCCAGAAGGAACGGTCAAAACGTAAATCCTATAGTAAAAACCAGATATTGATGCGGGATTATGATGTAAAAGAAGAAATTCTAATGATCATCAAGGAAATGGTGGGAGATGTATGCACTAGGCTGCGAAAGCACCAGGAAAAATGCCAAGAGGTATATTTAAAAATAGGATACTCGGATAGGAATTTTAAGCTGGGGTTTACTGCAAGAATTAAGTTAATTCGCCCAGAACACGCAACGGATATTATTAGTGAAGCGGCACGCCAGGAGTTTAGTAAGCGGTGGCAGGGCGAACCGGTACGATCGGTAAATGTTACTGCTGGGAAAATCGTATCAGAAGGACATGAGCAGTTAGAGCTATTTTTTGAAGGGGAAGAAAAGAACCATGCCATAGATAGAGTAGTAGATGATCTTCGGAAGCGATTTGGCAAAAAAATGATCTTTTATGCTGGGTCGATGGCTGGTGGAACCTTCCTTGAACGGGCGGATTATGTGGGCGGACATAAAGGAAAAAGTGAATGATGCAAAGTCATGATGTTGTCCTGTGTCGAGAGCACCTCCTATTAGTGAAGACTGATAGGAGGTTTTTATTGTCCATTTCGGGCTGTTTGCAGAGCAATTATTTACTTTCATTTTAATTTCAGAATCATCCGTTAGAATGATTCAGAGAAACGTACCAAAATTTTTATAACAAAAGCAGGTGAGTTTATGAAACAGCTTATCGTTAATGCTGATGATTTTGGGCTGCACGAGTTAATAAATGAGGCCATAGTGGAAAGTCATGTTGCAGGATGTGTGACCAGTACATCCATTATGGCAGGCGGAGAGGCCTTTGAACATGCAGTCAGATTGGCTAGAAAACATCCGAAGCTTGGTGTTGGCGTGCATCTGACGCTGGTCGGGGCATGTCCGGTAGCACGCGGCGATATTCATACGCTGCTAACTAAGGAAGGCGCTTTCTTTCCAAGCTACGGTCAGTTTATTAAGAAATATGTTAGTGGTAAAATCTCTAGAAAGCATGTAGAATGGGAACTTCTATGCCAGATGCAGAGAGCTGCTGGCACAGGGATTAAGATTACGCACATCGACAGTCACCAACATCTGCACGCCTTGCCGGGACTGGCTGAAGTGATTGGCCGGGTTGCCAGGGAATTTAATGTTAATAAGATAAGAATACCGGCCGAACCTATAGGTTTTCTGGGGAAGGGAGTTCCTGATATAAGCCGGTTAATGGCAAAGACAGTTCTTACTGGCTGTTCATTATTGGCGCAAAGCATTTATAAGAGGATGGGATTCTTTTTTCCACAACATTTTTTTGGCATGATGGTAGGAGGATCTATGCGGCAATCATCCTTGCTGCATATTCTGAAAGGACTGCCGGAGGGAATTTCTGAAATTATGGTGCATCCGGGAAAAAATACCCAGGCACTAGAACAGCTCTTTCCGTGGGGGTATCATTGGCAGGAAGAAATGGAGGCTTTAAAAAGCAAGGAAGTCTTAGAGAGTATTAAAAAGTGCGAAATTCAGTTAGTAAATTACAATGATATAGGAAATATAGATGGGCGGTCTATAAATTTAGTTAAACAGTAAGGAGAACTACCATGGAGTTTATAATACAATATCTTAATAATTATGGAACTGTAGGTCTGTTTGTAATTGCTTTAGCGGAATCCATATTTTCTCCTGTATTACCAGATCTTTTACTCATCCCGATGGCGATTGCAAATCCGCAAAACGCTGTTTATTATGGCATGGTGGCCACAGTTGCTTCTGTGCTTGGCGGACTGATCGGCTATGCTATCGGCAAAACGTGGGGACTTCCGGTGATCAAGCGCTTCATACCATTACACTATATTGATCAGATGCGGCTGCTGGCTGATAAATACGGAGCTTGGGCGGTATATGCCGGTGCGTTATTACCGATACCCTACAAAGTGATTACACTGACCGCCGGTATGTTTGACATCAGACTTCCTATTTTTATTCTGGCGTCCGTTATAGGAAGGGCCAAAAGATTTTTACTGGAGGGCATCCTGATTTACTATTTCGGGCCAAAAGCGATTGCATTGCTGGACAATGTAAGTTCCGTGGGAACTGCTGCATTAGTGATCCTTGTCTGTATTGTCGGGGTATTCCTGTTCATTAAGTTCGTAAAACCGGGCCGCATTGTGAGGGGGGCAGCTTCAACTAAACAGAACAGTTCTGACCTGTCTCCCGAGGAATCAGATGGCGCAGGTAGTGGGGATGACTTACAGCAATGCACAGTGATAAAAAAACAACCAGAATACAAGAGGAAGGAACGTCGATGAACTATTACAAACGATTAGTTCTGCTGGTTCTCTTTATCATCGGTGTATCGGGAATGGTTATCTATTTAACCGGGGATATCAATATGATTGTCCACTTAAACGCTTTTCGTCCTTGGTCAATTATACTGGCTTTTCTTTTTTTAAGCTTCGGCATGTATTTTGACAGCACTCGCTTAGTCACGCTGGCAAAAATGGCAGGAAAGGAGATTAGCCTGTTTCAGTCATTGCAAGTGATATTGAGCAACTATTTTCTCGCCATGTTAACGCCGGGAGCGACCGGTGGGCCGGTCGCTCAGGTTCTCTTCCTCCGCAAACTGGGTGTGCCGACAGGACAAGCCACAGTATTAGTTTTCGTCCGGACGATTTTATCTATTCTGTTTTTAATCATCTGTCTTCCAGTGGTATTTTATTTGGATGTGATCCTAATACCCTGGCTGCAGCCGAAATTTGTAAGTATACTAGTGGTTGCGTTGATGGGAATTATGATAGGTAGTGCATGGGGCATGCGCACCAAAATGATGGCGCGTACCGTTTTATGGATAGTAAAGCGGACATCAAATCCATTGCGGCGTCGTATATGGCGGCTGTATTGTGATATCCTAGATTCGCTCGGTTTGCTTTTGTCTTCATCCCGCGGTATGGCACGGGTGTTTATTGACACGGGTTTAAGCCTGTTATCTTTGTATGCTATCGTTCCCGCTCTTTTTCTTGGTTTAGGCATTACTGTAGACTGGCCGATCATTATGGGGCGAATGATTATCTTAAATTTATTACTTTATTTTGCTCCGACACCAGGCGGGACTGGTATTGCGGAAGGTGGCTTTGTTTACCTGTTTGGCAATTTTGTACCTGCTGGTACTGTTGGGCTCTTAGCCGTTGTATGGAGAATTCTTGCTGAATATTTACCTTTTGCCGCAGGCATGTATTTTACATTAAAAATATTGAAAGGCAAGCTTCTTATGGCAAAAAGGACGATTCGATAGCTTTACATTTCAATGTTGATACCTTGCAAGTGGCAGAATTTTTTTAAAAAATATTATATAAATAGTGACAGCAAAAAGCTCATCCATTCTTGGTCAAAGATGGATGAGCTTTTAAAATTTATTACTTGAATCTTTTCCTTTTCATAGTATTTTCAGATGCACTAGTTATACTCAGTCTGATAAGTGTAAGTATTGAAATCATTAGTGTAGAAGATCGTCAGTTAGCAATTGAGGCTCAGTTGATAAATAGGCGAGTCTTTATACTTCGGTCTATCAGGCATGAAAATTTCTTAACAGCAATGGAGGTGGCAATTGTATGCGTTCGATGGAATTGAAGCAAGCTAGCTTTTGCTTAGCGTTTGAACTTTCTGCCATTACCGGTGCTATCACCATTGCCTTGGTCTATATTTTGGGACAGACGGATAATGGACAAGTGTTTCATTTTGCCACCCAGATTGGCGGTGTTGGCAACAATATTTTTTTACTAGCCACAAATGGAATCATTTTTGTCTGGGCCTGGCGCCAAAAGATACCTGGTATTATTGGTTCGACGCTGGTGATGGATGCTGGTGTCTGGCTGGTTGTACAGTCGATCAAACTGATACCGTTTGGTGAGTGGGCGCTCAGGCCTAACGGCGTGATGGGTGGCTTTCCCAGCGGTCATACTACGCATGCCTTTGCTATGGCGTTTGCGTTGACAACGCTGTTCCCCCGTCAGGGCTGGCTGTGGTATACCTATGCCGCTATCATCGCCTGGTCTCGGGTAGAGGCTGCCCGGCATACGCCTCTGCAGGTGACTGCCGGTGTCTTCCTTGGCGTTGTCATCGGCGCGATCTTTATTCAATTCTTATTGAAAAAGTATGCCGGCATGGCGCGAGCTACGGAAGGTGTATCCTAACGCTTTTAACCGGTCATGATTTTAACTATATTTCGGGGGCGTTACCAGGTAGTCAACCGCTGAGTTCCTTGTAATGTTCTTTATTACGGCAAGATATGTATTTTTTTCTGTATTGCCGGGGTATCTTTCATTAAGTTGTAAAACCAGGGGCGTGTCGCTTTGCATTTTTAAAAAATGTTTGTGACGCACCCTTTTAAATTAATTACGTGCAGTCTTTCTTTTCATAGTATTTTCAGATTGACTTGTTACACTCAGTCTGACAAATTAGACAAGCAATATCCCAAGCCATTTCACCCTTCATTTTGCAGATATAGTTGATCGCGTAGATCACGCAGGCATTTAAAACATACCTTTTAATATTTTACGGATAGGCGGAGATATAAATGAAACTAATCTCAGTAGTTGTACCTGTTTTTAACGAGCAGGAGAATGTGAATGTTTTTTATCAAGAAGTCTGTAAGTATATGGAGCCTTTGGGCTATTCCTATGAATTGATTTTTATTGATGATGGTTCCAGTGATGATACCGCAGCTATTCTTGACCGGCTGACAAAGCGGGATACAAATGTTAAGGCGGTACTTCTGGCGCGCAATTTTGGACACCAGGTGGCCTTAACCTGCGGGCTTGATTATGCTAAGGGGGACGCGGTAATCACTATGGACGGCGACTTGCAGCATCCGCCAGCACTGTTGCCGCTTTTGCTAGCGAAATGGGAAGAGGGCTTTGAGGTCGTGCAAACTGTTCGCGTAGATACAGCAGGCGTCTCTTGGTTAAAGAAGTTTACCTCAAGCATGTTTTACCGCTTAATTAACACCATGTCTGATGTTCATATCGTGGAAGGAGGGTCAGACTTCCGGCTGCTTGATAGAAAAGTTGTCCAAACTTTTCGGTGTTTTAAGGAGAAAGCCCGATTTATCCGGGGGATCATTGGTGATATGGGGTATCGGCAAGCACAGGTGGAGTTTGTGGCGCCTGAACGCTTTGCTGGCAAGTCCAAGTTTTCGCTCAGGAAGATGCTTTCTTTTGCCCTTGATGGTATTACGGCATATTCAAAATTGCCCTTGCGTTTTGCCTTTTATCTTGGCTTGCTTTTTGGAGTGTTGAGTTTTGCCTTGACCCTGGATGTGGTGTATACGAAATTGTTTACGACTGATGCTGTACCGGGGTGGGCCACGATCACAGTGAGCACATTGATGCTTGGAGGCGTCCAATTGGTGGGCCTAGGGATTATCGGTGAATATATCGGACGCATTTTTGAGGAGGTTAAGCAGCGGCCATTATACTGGGCTAGCGCTGAACTCAAAATTGGCACTGAACCCATTTCTGATCAAGGCAATACCCATGGTAATTTGCAATACCCAAAACGCAATGGAAGCTATTTAGCTAAAATCAAGTCGCAGTAGTGAGAGAGAATGGAAGATGAAAGTATTAGTAACAGTGGGGAACTGGTTTTATTGCAATTGAACGAGTTGGAAAGGAATTATTGATATGATGATAAATAAAAAAGCTTTGCTTTCAATTTTGCTGATTTTAGGTGTAGCCGGTATACTCATGTTTACCTTTCTGGGTACGCATCCCTTGCTGGACCCGGATGAGCCTGTATATGCCGAAACAGCTAGAGAGATGCTGCAATTTCAGGATTTTATTTCGCCCCGGATTTACGGTGATTTTTGGTATGATAAGCCGCCAATGTATTATTGGCTAGTGGCAGCAGCATTTAAGATTTTTGGCTTTAGTGAATTTTCCGCCCGCTTTCCTTCTGCTTTCCTTGCGGTAAGCGGAGCTATTCTTGTCTATTTAGCGGGCCGAAAACTATTCAATGAACGGGCCGGCTTGTTGGCCGCCCTAGTGTTGGCCACCAGCTTGGAGTATTTTTATCTTGGCAACGCCGCTGTCACTGATATGACACTAACTTTTTTTCTGACGGCGGCGTTACTGGCGTTTCTGCACCAGAAATATTACCTGCTGTATGGATTTACCGCACTCGCCGTAGTAACCAAAGGCCCGGTTGCTCTTTTCTTTTGCGGTGTGATTGTTAGCCTGTACCTGCTTGTAACGGGCAGCTTAAATAAGATAAAGATAATGAACGTGGTTAGAGGGAGTGTGCTTTTTGCGCTGATTGCTCTGCCATGGTATGTGGTGATGTATTCTCTTCATGGCATGGTCTTTATTGATACTTTCGTAGGGTTTCATAATGTGACCCGGTTTCTTCAGCCTGAACACGCGTCAGGCGCAGTTTGGTATTACTATATTCCGGTGTTAATTTTGGGCTTTTTTCCATGGTCTTCTCTTCTAGTCCAGGCCTTTTTTACAGCAATCAAAGAAAAAGGAGAATATCGCAATCCCTGTGTCTTTCTGATGATATGGGCATCGGTTATATTTTTATTTTTTTCGCTATCGCAAACAAAACTCGTTTCGTATATCCTGCCGATGTATCCTCCGTTAGCGTTACTGACCGGTTATTATTTCGACAAAGTGTGGACAGAGCAGCGATATAAAGCATTACAATGTGCTAGCGGCATTTTCGGAATTGTCGCTGCGCTCCTGAGCGCCGGCCTGCTTTACGCCGGAACAGCGGTAACAACGGAACTAATGGTTTCTGTCAAGGTTCTGTCAGTGATTTTAGCTGTATTGGCGGCTTTTGTCCTGGTGCAGAGTTTTCGCCGTAATTTTCGTGCTGTGTTTACCATTCAGGTACTGGGCGTAATGATCTTTTTCGCGGTTTTAATGATGCAAGCCCTGCCTATTATTACTCCTGGGCTTTCTGTAAAACCGTTTGTTAATGAGTTTCAGCAGCACTATGATGGACAGGCTCCGGTCTATGTTGAAAAATTTTACCGGCCTGGCTTTATGTACTACAGTGGGATTCCAGGAACTGAACTAAGCCGGGAGAATTTAGCGGCAGTTGCTGACAGCAAAAGTGGCAGGGCGTATTTGGTTATGAAAAAGAAGAACTATGACAAGCTCCCCACAGCAATGCAGAGTAAGTTTCGCTTGTTCATTATGCAAGAGGATAAGGTTCTTTTAATGTATGAAAACAAGTAACTGTTCGTTAGAAAGGGTTTTTGATATGAAAACATCTGGTGGCATAAATGACTTCGCAGCTTCCCCAAAAATGTATTGGGTTATATTTCTGGGTTCGTTATGTTTCTATCTCCTTTTCAATCAGGCCATCCCCATCACCGATCCAGTAGAATCGAACTATGCGCTTACAGCGAAAGAAATGGTGCTGACAGCGGACTGGGTGTCACCAAGGATCTATGGGAATGTCTGGTTTGACAAGCCGATATTTTTCTACTGGCTTACGGCGTTATCCTTTGAACTCTTCGGTTTTTCCGAGTGGGCAGCCCGGTTGGCGCCAGCTTTGTTTGCTTCGGCAGGCTTAGTGCTGCTATACTGGTTTATAATTAAAACAACAATGCGAAGAGCAGCGCTTTTAGCCGTGGTGATTATGGGAACATCCTTTGAGTATATTCTGTTGTCAAAGCTGGTCATTACTGATATGGTGTTTTTTGTATTTAATTGTGCTGCTCTGGGATTTTTTTACCTGGGGTATGTAAAAATGGATGGCACTAAGCGATGGTATCTGGCAGCCTATGTCAGCATGGCGCTGGCTGTATTGACCAAAGGACCGGTCGGTGCTCTACTTCCTGGTCTGGTTATGCTGCTGTTTATTATGCTGCAGCGCAACTGGACGGAACTTAAAGCAATGTTTTTGCCGACAGGGGTTGTTCTCTTTGTCGTTGTGGCGCTGCCCTGGTATGCTGCGATGTATACCCTGCATGGTACGGAGTTTATTGATAACTTTTTTGGCGTTCACAACTATCTTCGTGCGACCGTTTCCGAACACCCCAAGGATAATGTAAGCTACTATTATCTTGCTGTATTTATGCTCAGTATGCTGCCTTGGTCTGCTTTGGCAGTCAAAGCTTTGATCCAAGGATGTAAGGACTTGCGTTCACAGAAGTCCCCGCTGCTGTTATTCCTTTTCCTGTGGATAGCCGTTTACTTTGGCTTTTATTCGCTAATGGCAACCAAATACCTGACTTATACGTTTCCTATTCTCTTTCCAGTGGCAATCTTAACGGCTACTCAACTGGAGCAGATGATTACGCAAGATAAAGCGGCGGAAATTTTCTGTTGGATAGGGGTTCCGGTAGCCCTGCTCATGTTTGTATATATCATTGCAGCGTATCGCTATCTGGCAGGGGGGAGCTTAGTTTGGCGATAGTCAGTTTATTGTTGCTCCTGGTATTCAGCGCGTGGAGATCAAGAAATCGTACTGCGGTCGATGTTTTAAAATTGCTTTGTTTGTGCCAACTGGGGTCATATATCATACTTTCCCTGTTTATATTTCCTACTATAGCGGAAAGTCGGTCGGGAAAAGGGATGGCAGAAAGTATGATTAACCTTGGAGCGGAGAAAATAGGAATATACAAGTTTTACAGTACTTCAGCGGTTTTTTATAGCGGCAAGGTCGCATTCAAGCTTATACCGCCAAGTGAAGTGCCTTCACGTCAGGCGGAAGTGCTGGACTGGTCAAGCAAATACACCATGCCGACCCAGGGAATAGCTGACTTTGGGGCGAATCCCCCGTTATCCGATCGTTTGATCATCGTGGAGGATAAGCAAAGAGACCAATTTCTGCGGGAGGCAGCTAAGTTTAACTATCAATTGCTAAAAAATAGTGAAGGCTTGTCTTATTATTTAATACAGAATAAGGGACGGTACTGATGCTGGATAAGGAGGAGTCTAGATGAAAGTATTACTTGCCGAAGATGATGCAAAGCTGGGGAAGCTAATTAAGCATATGCTGGAAAAATCCGGAGTTCAGGTTGACTGGGTGTTAAACGGGGATATGGCCCTGGAGTATGCACTCTACGATCCCTATGATGTGGTTATCTTGGATTGGATGATGCCCGGTCAAACCGGTGTTGCCGTCTGTGACCAGCTGCGTAAACGGGGTTATCACGGCGCTGTTTTGATGCTGACAGCAAAAGACGCCATTGATGACCGGGTACTGGGCTTGGATACGGGAGCTGATGATTACTTTGTGAAGCCATTCGAGTTTGCAGAGTTGTTTGCTAGGATACGTGCTTTAGCTAGGCGCAGTAGAGTGAGATTGGAGGAAGATATTTTACAGGTCGGTAATTTAGTCTTTAATGGCCTGACACATTGTGTACTGCGGGGCGATACGGAAGTACAGCTTACTAGTCGTGAATTTCAACTGCTTGATCTGCTGGTCCGCAATCAGGAACGTGTAATCCCGCGCGAAGTTATTTTGGAGCGAATATGGGGATTGGAAACCGATGTTTCTTCGAATAATCTGGATGCCTATGTACGTCTATTACGGCGAAAGCTGAGTCTATTTGAGGATATCGTCGTCATACAAACTATTCGGGGCATTGGCTATAAGCTGGAGGTTCAAGATGTTTGCAAAAATCCGTAATCGGTTAACTCTGCGGTATGCGATGGTCATGATGCTGCTGATGATGGCTGTTATTATTACAAGCTCCGGTGGTCTGCTTTGGATACTTTATCAGGAAGAACGGCAGGATCTACGGTCTTTTACGGAAGAAGAGGCTAGAGAGCAAGCAGGGATGTATAAAGAAAAGACTGGCTTTTTTCAACTGTCACCGAAGGAAACTGAGGATCTAGACCATGGTGCAAAGATTTTTTATTATGTTTTCGATACCGATAGTCAGTTGGCTGCTTCCGAGGAACCATCATATGTAATTCGCGATGGTGTGCTACGCCTTATTCACAACTGGGACGCAGCGGATGGAGAAGTTAAACTGAAGAAATTTCGTCTTCCTAATGGAGACAGAGCCGTAGTGATGTTATGCAGCATGAAAATATACAATGGTTCCCAAGTATTGGGCACAGTTTTTGTAGGAGAAGATATCAGCTCGTATTATCAAATGTTAAAAATGCTATTAATCATGATGGTGATACTTTCCCTTGTTTTCCTGATCATCGCTGCTTTTGCCGGACACTTATTAGCCGGGACGGCAATGATTCCCATTAAACAGGCTTTTTCCCGACAACGTGAATTTGTTGCCGATGCTTCTCATGAATTGCGTACGCCCCTTAGCGTCCTCCAGCTTTCCGCGGAGGCAGTACAAAACGATAATGACCAAAAGCTATCACCATTCTCCACTCAAGTGCTTGATGACATGAACAGTGAAATCCGCAGGATGACTAGACTTATTAACGACTTATTAACTCTCGCAAGGGCTGATGCTGGAGCAACCAATATTATAAAAGAGAAATTCGATCTGGTTGCCATGGCAAAGCCGCTGGTTCGTTCAATACAACCGTTAGCGGTAGTGAAGAGGCTTAAATTAGCAATGAGTGGTGATGAAACACTTCCTATTACGGCCGACCGCGAAAGAATAAGCCAACTGCTTTTGATTCTGATTGATAATGCGATCAAATATACTCCTGCCGGCGGTAAGGTGGATGTTTTGCTCACAAGGACAGCGACTCCGAAACCATCTGTTACGATTGCTGTAAGCGATACGGGGGAAGGTATTTCAGAAAAAGAGCGAAAGCTAATCTTCGAGCGGTTTTACAGAATCGATAAGGCAAGATCGCGGGAAGAAGGTGGTACTGGCCTTGGACTGTCTATTGCCAAGTGGATCGTAGATGTCCATGGCGGAAAAATAAAAGTGGAAAGCACTCCAGGGAAAGGGAGTTCCTTTATTGTTATTTTACCCCAGTAATGTAGTCACTATTATCTCGGTTTAAAAGGTGCAGCCATTCAAAAATCCAAACAGAGGCAGTGTCAATTCGCCAGGAAGGCGGCGCGGCTGTGAGCTGGCGTATCGTCAAGCTCTAGCATTGCAGGTGTCGTTGTCAAGTATCATGCTGCCACTGGTGGTAAACCTAGACCTACTGATTGTGCCGCTGCGACTGGAGGTGGCAGGATATTCGGTCGAACGGAGGGATGAATATGGAGAAGCTTTGGCTAGTGTTCGGGTTGTTATCCGCCATCATGGCGGCGTTAGTAACGGTATTCGGCAAAGTCGGCCTGCAATCGGTTGATGCCAATACCGCCACGGCGATCAGATCGGTCATTATGGCGGTATTTCTAATTTTAGTCGTTGTGTGCCAGGGGAGTCTATTGGAAATCCCGGCAATCATCGCTGATAAAAAAGCGATAACCTATATAGCCCTTAGTGGTGTTGCCGGAGCGCTGTCCTGGTTGTTTTATTTTCTGGCCCTCAAATTCGGCAATGTATCTCAGGTTGCGCCCATCGACAAGTTGAGCGTCGTAATTGCCACTATCATCGCCGTTAGCTTATTGGGGGAAAAGATCAGTATGCTAGGTGGTATCGGCGTGGCTTTGATTGCGTTGGGGGCGATACTCGTGGCGGTGGGGTAATTTGTTCTTCAGAGAAGGAAATTACTTCGCGATTATTTATTAAAAGGGAGCGTGATGTAGATATGTTATGGCATATTGCAATTACTCTTGGAATTGTGCAAGGCATTGGCGAATTTTTGCCTATATCCAGTTCAGCGCACTTAATTCTTACTCGTTGGTTTTTTGACTGGGACCCTATTATTAAGTATTTAGGTGAAAACACTGATATAGTCTTAGATGTGGCCCTCCATGTAGGAACACTGCTGGCAGTGCTGATCTATTTTTTTCGGGATTGGTTGCAACTGCTTACACACGGTCTATCCAAGGGGATTAAGACGCAAGAGGGGAAAATGTTTTGGTATCTCGTGGCAGCTACCATTCCCGGAGGGATCGCGGGACTTGCTTTGGAATCAGTGATTGAGCATTTTATTCGATCTCAGATACTGGTTATTGCGGCGGGTTTGGCAATTATGGGTATTGTTCTTTACTATGTTGACAAAAAAGCGGATCAAATCGTCGGTTTTGAAGAAATCACCTTTAAGCAGGCAATGTTGATTGGTATCGCCCAGGCACTAGCCCTAATTCCCGGCGTATCCCGTTCAGGAATTACGATGACTATAGGACGACTGTTAGGCTTTACGCGGGAAGCGGCCGCCAAGTTTTCTTTTTTGTTGGCCACACCGATCATTGCTGGGGCGGCATTAAAACAAACTCCCGGCATCATTCATAACATTGCCAATCCCCTGTTTTTGGTTGGAACCATCACATCAGCTATAGTAGGTCTTATCAGCATTAGTTTTTTACTCAAATACCTTCAAAAACATAATTTTACTATATTTGCAATATATAGGTTAGCAATAGCGGCACTGACCATTATCGTCTATACGATCCGGGGAGCCTAGAACGTATAATTAGTTAGGCATCGTTGTTACATTAAATATTAATCGATATCGGGAAGGGGGAAAGCGCTTTGCAGGGAAAAGCATTAGTCCTTGTATTACTTCTAATCTTCCTGTTAAGCATACAGGTTCTTGTGACTGCGAATCATGGCAGGGATGATGAGCCACCAAGCCTTTTTTCTCATAAGGACATTCAGCTTGAGCCTCACCATCATATTGAAAGGCTCTTAGTATCAAGCGCCAATGCTGTTGTCGCGGGAAGGATAATGGAAGGAGCTATAATTGTCGATGGTAATTTGACTGTTTTGCCCGGTGCAGAGATCCAAGGAAAGATCATTATATTGGGTGGACAACTTAATAATTACTCAGGCAATGATTTTGAGCAAGCTCCATGGGTCGTCTCTCCCGCGAAATCGCCGTTTACCAGGATTGTCCTTGGTGGACTAATGCTTCTTTTCGTTGTTAGTCTTATTTTAATACCATATTTGTTGTGGCTGATTTTTCATTTTGCAAGCCGTTTCCCGACCTTTTTGCGTATTAAAGATCGTCTACTGGAAATACGGAACCGGTGGCCCTTTTTTTATATAGCCATAACACTTGTTGTCAGTGCATCCATGCTAATTCTGTTTGGGGTGCTTGCTTGGAAGACCATTTTCCGACAGGCGACGGGAATATTTGATAGTGCCTTTATCTGGCTGATTCGTTATTTTGCGAGTTTTGAATTAGATCGAATAATGATAACAATAACGAATCTTGGGTTTGGTTTTTCTTACGGAGTTATAGTGTTTATTACGGTATCAATATTAGTTGCCTTGCGACGTTGGATTGAGCTTAAAGGATTAACCGTGTGTCTATTGGGCGGAGCTGCTTTAAATGAAATGTTAAAACACCTGTTTGAACGTGCCCGACCAGAAGCTTTTCAGATAGTAGCTGAGTCAGGATTTAGTTTTCCGAGCGGACATGCGATGGTATCTTTATGTTTTTATGGCATAGTAGCTTTTCTAATTGTTCGAAAGCGATCTTTGCAGTGGCGTATTGCGGGAGCTGTTGTCGCGACGTTACTGATAGTAGCCATAGGAGTAAGTAGAATTTACTTGGGGGTTCACTACCCAAGCGATGTCGTAGCGGGATATGCCGCTGGCGCAACTTGGTTAGGCTTCTCTATTTCATTAGTCATGTGGTGGGAACAGGAACTGTCCGAAAGAGATAAGTAAGATTACATAAAATTTTATCCAACAAGTATCTTTGAACATAAATAATAAAGATAAAAGCTGAAAGTGTTTTCTTTTCATACCTTATGTAACCTCCATACACGTGGAGTATTGCGTTTGGCTGATGAGGATTTGGCTTTCTAGCATCACTAGTCTCTGAACTGGTCTTTCCGTTATAGGAGAGGCCAGTTCATTCTTCTTTTATCAATAGCTGGGCTTACCAATCATAATTAATATCTTTTAGAAGTGTGGGCACCAAAAAAGAAAAAAGGTACATTTCTATTGTTTTCCGATAAGAGTATTGACTTTGAGTTAAGTCCAAAGTGTAAAATAGTATATGTATTAGAATTAGTTGAATTGCTGACAATAAAAAAACATGTTTAGCTGCTGACCCGATAGGAGGTTATATCTTAAACGAGGCATGAAAGTATGTAAACTGGCAGTGAAGAATTAAACAGAAAAAGTGGTGAGAACTATAAAAAGGCGAGATTTTATATGGGGAAGTCTTGGGGTGCTGGGATTGGCTGCTGGAAGCGGGGGATTGTTCACGCATCGGCCAGAATTTGGACGTGCACCGACTGGGGAGAGACTGGCGCGTATACAAGCGTCGCCTCATTACAAAAACGGCCAATTCCAGTGCTTGGAGCCAGTGGAAAACATTATGGATGACGATGAAAATCGCTTTGTAGCTATGTATAAGTTTTTATTTGGTGATAAATCGGAAATATCACCGCAGCAAACAATGCTTTCACGTAAAACAGATTTGAAGGCATTGGATGTGAATGAAAACATTATCGTTTGGATGGGTCATTCGACGTTTTATTTGCAACTAGGCGGGCGGCGTATCCTAACCGATCCGGTATTTAGCAATTATGCTTCGCCGCTCTTTTTCATTAACAAGGCATTCCCAGGAAGTAATGTGTATACAGCGGCTGATATGCCGGATATCGATGTACTTGTTCTGTCACATGATCATTGGGACCATCTTGATTATCCGACGATCATGTCATTAAAGCCCAAAATCCGAGAAATTGTGTGCCCGCTAGGCGTGGGCGAGTATTTCGAGCAATGGGGTTTTGCGCTAAAGCAGCTCCATGAGGAGGACTGGTTTAGTGAGGTTAAACTGGCGGATGACTTCAGTGTCCATGTTTTGCCGTCACAGCATTTTTCCGGTCGTTTTTTGCAGCGGAATGCAACGGAGTGGGCCAGCTTTGCATTTGTGACACGCAATCATCGCGTTTTTTTTAGCGGTGATGGCGGTTATGGTGCGCATTTTAAGGATATTGGCCGCAGGTTTGGTAAATTTGACCTTGCAATTATGGAAAATGGGCAATACAACGAGCGTTGGCATCGTATTCATTTGATGCCGAAGGAAACTGTACAGGCTGCGGAAGATATCGGTGCCAAGACTGTAATTTCCGCTCATAGTGGAAAATTTGCCTTGGCACGACATGCTTGGAATGCACCGTATCGTGCTTTGGTTGAGGAGAGCCGGGGGAGAAGCTACGAAGTTATCACACCGCAAATCGGTGAACTTGCATATATCGGCGCAAACGGACACAACTTTGATCACTGGTGGGAAAAGATGAAGTAAAAGGAACTTGCATACCACATTTTGTGCAAGACTAAAATCTTCAAACATGAATTTAACCTTGCAATCACGAATTTACCTTTTCATTTTACGTGGAAATGATTTTCAGGTATTGATTTTGAGTGGACTCCAAGGAGTAAAGTGATTGCAAAAGCAGCACTACCTCTGGGGCAGGGGGGGCTGAACCTTTATGCAAAACTATAACGCCGACTAGGGTGGTTTTGGTAACCAGCTTAGTCGGCGTTATAGTTTTGCATTCAAAATTGTAATAAATTACCACGTTCATCAACATTTGCATAGAAAATATGTTCTGGTAGCATGTATAGTATCCCTATTTACCAGCAAATGGCTCGGATAGTTTACTTCGACCGATGTATGGTGAAGTGGGCGGGAATGCTTCTGTCTGAGCACAACGAGCAGATGAAGGAGAAAGAAGGCAAAAAAGCAATTGACAGGAGGTAAGATTATCCTTATAATGAATTTATGAAAAAAAAATTCATTGATTCATGGAGCGGATATGAACACAGATAGACGGGAAATAATACTTAATGCTTTTATTGAGATCGGCCGCAGAAAAGGCCTTGATAATACTACAATGAAAGACATTTCCAGAGAGGTTGGAATTAGTGTTGGAACTATCTACTTATATTTTAAAAACAAGGAGGACTTAGTCGAAACTTTCTTACGGAGCTTTTTTCAAAATACTGAAGACTATTTTGCCCAGATTTTGCAGCAGCCGAGTAATCCCGAGCAGATGCTCTATAGCTTGACAGTAAACAGTGTTGTGCTTGAAAGTAGGTTTTGTCGTGAAAATAAAAGCTTAGCTGATTTTTTTCACAATGATGTAATTAAGTATACAAATAAGAACAACTTGATTGCCCATCGTCAGAGCTTTGAGTCAAAGCGGATTGAAGCTATTAAGATTGCTTTAGCGCGGGGGGGAAAGGAAGGATTGTTCTTTTTTGATGATATCAACATTACTGCCCGCATGATCTTTTTTGCTTTTGCAAGTTTTCATGGTCCAGTTGCAATTTCTAGAGCACACGAAGAAATTGTTGCCGATGCTGAGCATATGTTTACCTTCTTGCTTAAGGGTCTACAAAAAGAATATATATCAAAATCATAGACTTGACCGATAGACCGTTGTTGAAAATAGAAATATAAGGCGTTCGCAAAGTGGTCTTATGAATTGCATAAATCAACATAGTTTTAGGAGAACGATAGATGAATAAGACAGACATTATTGAAATAGCAGTAACGCAGAAATATTTGGGGAGTGAGGGTCTTGTTGCTTTTATTACCTTAATGAATATGTTCATTCCATTATCAACTGACTTATATTTGCCTGCATTACCTTCCATGGGTATGAATTTAGATAGTAGTGCTGCCATCATTAATTTAACCTTAAGTGCTTTCTTTTTCTTTTATGCCGTAGGCATGCTGGTTTGGGGCCCCTTAAGCGACAAATATGGACGTAAGCCCATTCTTATTGTAGGTTCCTTGATTTATCTCCTGAGTAGTATTTTTTGTGCCGTGGCTGTAGATGCTTATCTGCTAATTTTAGCAAGAGCTTTCCAGGGTATCGGAGCCGGAGGCATTACGGCGGTATCTGTCGCCATGGTCAAGGACTGTTTTATCGGAAAGAAAAGAGATGTTATTTTGGCAATCACACAATCCATGTCAGCTCTCGCGCCCATGATTGCCCCCATCATTGGCGTCTTTGTCATCCAGTATGTCGGCTGGAGAGGTACTTTTTGGACATTGAGTATTATTGCTATCGGGAATCTGGTTTTATCGCTTTTGTACCAGGAAACGCTAAAAGATCACGAAAGAAACAAAGGGAGTATTTTGGAATCAATGGGCCGTTTGATTGTCGTAGCACAAAATAAAAGCTTTTTTTTTCCGGCAGTCATTTTTGCGTTAAGTGCATTTCCTTTTATGGGATATATTGCAGTTTCTTCTTATATCTACATAGATTACTTTGGGCTCAGCCAGCAGGCATACAGCTATTTCTTTGCAATTAACGCATTTATATCCATTGCCGGACCAATAATCTATGTTCGGTATTTGCGTAATTTTAACAAAAACGCTATCGCAGCAGGAGCATTTGTGCTAAGCATTGTAAGTGGTATTTTAGTCATGACAATAGGCAGCTTATCTCCGGTCATTTTTTTGCTTTCGTTCATCATAATGTCTTTTACCGGTTCTGCCATACGTCCCTTTAGTACTAATATCCTTTTCGATCAGATCAATGGAGACACAGGTTCAGTCTCTTCCTTGATGGGGATATTATTTACTGTCATGGGTAGTTGCGGTATGTTAATTGCATCCATGCCCTGGGGAAATATCGTAATAAGCCTGGGCGCTATGATAGCTATATTTTCCGGTATATCGTTAGTTGCCTGGTACGTATTCATGAAATCCGATATTCCCTGTGCAGGCATAAAGGAATAGCAGGTCTAAGCGAGGGCACTGAAAAAGTCCCTTGAAGTCAAAAAGGTATAGTCCCTCAAGAGAATAGAGGAGACTGTACCTTTTTTTGCCTTGTTGGCATGACGTTATAAAGGGCAATGACGATCTTGCTGTTAATATAAAGAGAATATTGAAAGTAAAGTAAGAGACAAGTTATAAAGGTTTTCTCAGTACAAGACGACCCTTATCCCTAAATTGGGAACAAGGGTCGTCTTGTGTTTCGTACTCATTTGCTTTGCCCTCATCAAAACCACAAGTTTTTCAGTGGCCTCGGATAATCCAGGATAGCTTTTTTCAGTATGCCCGACATGGACGCAGTCTAGCAGGTGAAGGGGGCGTGATAGGATTAGGCAATCATTTGAGATGAATGGGATAACGGTTTCTTTTTATTTGTAGCATAATAAGGGGGATGGGGTTCCAGTTACCTCCGGGGAAATGGACACTATAGCAAAAATGGACATTGGCCATAGCGAAATTGTTGACCACAGCGACCCGGCATTTGTAAAAATGCTGCATGGATTGAAACTCCACGATTGACAGAGTAAAAATGATGATTGAAAAGATGCGTTGAGCTGCATAGCAGGAGGAGGTATTTTTATCGGGTTGAAGACATTCATGGTATGGCAGATGTCATTTCTTCTTACCCGGGAGTTAATGCAGAGAGCCTGGGAATCATAGGGATCTGCGGCGATGGCGGCTATACGCTGAAGGCAGTGCAAACTGACAAGCGTTTCAAAGCGGTGGCAACGCTCAGCATGTTCAATACGGGTATTGTCCGTCGTAACGTTTCTTGCATTCTCAGACGGCTACTATTCAACAGCAAGGGAATACAGTCTTCCGGCTGTAGTGAGCGTAGAGAATGCTACTCAATTGATTAAACACGGACAGCGAATTTGGGTGAATGGGACGGAAGGGTATGTAGAAATCCTGTAACAAGGCATTTTCCTATCACCATATTGAGGATTACTCCTTCGCGAAGTCGTTCAACAGTCAGTAAAAAAAACTTGGCGTGATAGTTGTTTTTAAAATCGGATATAAAGTATGTATGAAACCGTCAGAATAGGACGGTTTTTTATGAAAAAAAGCAAACCACGTTTTGGTGGAAACGTAGTTTGCAAGAGGAAACGGTTTGGCGGATTAATTTAGAAGAATTAACAACCAGAGGAACAATCGTTATTATCGCAACAGAATAATAATAGGATAATAATTATAATAATAATACAGCCGGAACCGCCGAAGCCATTTCGACCACCTCCAAAACCTAAACCCATAAGTATTCCTCCTTTATCGTCAATTAATATATTGTATGATACCTAAACAGAAGAGGTGAGTATTATGCTGTAGTAATTATTAATAAATTAGGGGCTGATTCTAAAGAATATAAGCGTCTCCTTCGACCTTGGTCCAGGTCAGCACAGGCTTTATAGAAGCTGGTATTTGCTGGGGAAAATGCACGGTTGGAGCCGGTTTATTTTCCATTGAATTTGTTCTGCATTCAGCCCACGCAGATACCACCTCGGTGGTTTCTGAAATAATACATTCTGTCCAGAGGAGCGTTGCAAGACTCAATAAGAAGCTGATAAAAATAGTAGTTCTATATAATTTTTCTCTCACAGGCTCTCCTCCTCGTACTATTATGAAGAGTTCAATTGACATACCTGAGCTCATTTGTAGTATTAGCTGTTCAATTGAATGGATGAAATTTGAGCTACTCCGCTATACCGATATCTCACAAAAAATTATGCTTTATATTTTATGTTACAACTTTGAGTAGACTCAAAGCCAGTAGAGTTTATAAATATTTAATATAAAATGAAAATTTCAAAAAACTATTGACTTGGAGTAAACTCTAAATGATAAAGTTAAGATAGCTGAAAGATAAAAATGATAGACAAGTAAAAACAGTAAGCAAAGGGAGGTTATTACTTTGAAATACAAAAAATTAGGAAAGACAGACATGGAAGTTTCAGCAGTTGGGTTAGGCTGCATGGGAATGAGCACTGCTTACGGGCAGAAAGATGATAAAGAAAGCATTGCCACTTTACAATATGCATTAGATCTTGGGATAAACTTCTGGGACACTGCTGATATTTATGGAAACGGTGCAAATGAAGAATTGATTTCTAACGTGCTGGTTCCGAATCGTAATAAGATTTTTATTGCAACGAAATTTGCTTTTCGCGTAAGAGATACAAACGGTGATGCATTTGTTGGCGGTGATACGTATCTTGACGCTTCTCCGAAGTGGATGAAACAGGCCGTTGAGGGCAGTCTCAGACGTTTGAAAGTCGATACCATTGATCTTTATTATGCACACCGTGTTGACCCGAATGTTCCTGTAGAAGAAACAGTAGGTGCCATGTCTCAACTGGTAAAGGAAGGAAAGGTCCGTTACTTAGGTTTAAGTGAGTGTACACCAGAGGATTTGAAAAAGGCGTATGCTGTCCATCCGATCGCGACGGTACAAAGTGAATACTCGTTGCTCACTCGTGAAGTGGAAAAAGAAATTCTTCCATTAACAAGAGAGTTAGGTATAACATTCGTTCCCTTTGCGCCGTTAAGTCGTGGATTGATTACTAACAATCTCAATATAAGCACACTTGCATCTAATGATTTCCGCAAAAATTTGCCTCGCTATAATGGAGAATATTTAGATAATAATCAAAAATTAGCAGCTGAATTTGCCGAATTTGCTGCAAGTAAAAATTGCACACCTGCACAGCTTGCCATAGCATGGGTAATGGCACAAAGTGATAATATCATTCCTATTCCTGGAACAAAGCGCAGAAACTATCTAGAAGAAAATACAGGTGCTGCAGATGTAACTCTGACTGCTCAGGATCTGGCAGAGATGGAAAACGTATTAAAGAAATATCCAAATATCGGGCCGCGCTACAGTGCCCGTGAAAACAGATTTGTAAAAAAATAATTTATCGTAGTGAACCAGGTGCCTGAAATCAGGTAACTGGTTTGCTGCTTTGTAAAAAACAACAGGAGGAAATAAGAGATGGAACAGAAAAAATTAGGATTTGGCTTCATGCGATTACCGGTAAAGAGTCAGGAGGATCCGACAAGTATTGATATGGATACGTTAAATCAAATGGTGGATACTTTTTTGGAAAGAGGCTTTACCTATTTTGATACCGCTTATATGTATCATGCGGGTAAGAGTGAGATCGCGATTCGAGAGGCTGTAGTAAAGCGGCATAACAGAGACAGCTTCACCGTGGCCACAAAATTACCAACCATGTTTTTGAAAACCAAGGAAGACCAGGAAAGAATCTTTAACGAACAGTTAGAAAAATGCGGTGTAGAGTACTTCGATTACTATCTTCTTCACAATCTGGGTGTAACGAATTATGAGACAGCTCAACGATTAGATAGTTTTGCATTTGTGCAAGAAAAGAAAAAAGCAGGAAAAATTAGACAGATGGGATTTTCTTATCATGATCATGCTGAATTATTAGAAGAAATCCTGGCAGCACATCCGGAAGTCGATTTTGTCCAGTTGCAGATTAATTATCTGGATTGGGACAATGAAAGCATTCAGTCACGGAAGTGCTACGAAGTAGCAAGAAAACATAATAAGCCGATTATTGTTATGGAACCTGTCAAAGGTGGTAATCTTGCAAAGGTGCCTGAAAAAGCAGAGGCATTATTTAAAGAATATCATCCTGATTTGTCCATATCCTCATGGGCTGTTCGTTATGCAGCAAGTCTGGAAGGCGTTATGATGGTGTTAAGTGGGATGTCTGACAAGGAGCAGTTACTGGATAATACAGGATATATGCAGGCGTTTAAACCATTGGTGCAGGAAGAATATGATATTGTAAAACAGGCTGTAACGACGATTAATGAAGCAATTGCAGTTCCCTGTACAGCCTGCCAGTACTGTGTAGATGACTGTCCGAAACACATAGCCATCCCCAAGTATTTTGCATTATACAATACAGAAAAACAATCTTTAAAAACAGCATTTTCAATACAACAGGTATATTATAATAACTATGCAAAAACACATGGTAAAGCATCAGACTGTATCGAATGCAAACTGTGTGAAAAACATTGTCCGCAGCATATTGAGATTACCAAAGCTTTAAAGGATGTAGCGGATACATTTGAAGCATCATAACTTTCTTTCGGGTAGATCGTTATGGTGGTGGTTACTATGGAATATCAAAAGCTCTGAAGAACAGGGAGTAAGGTAAGTGCCATAGGAATTGACGGTGAGGGATTTTAAAAATATAAGTTATGACGAATGCGGAGCATTAATTGATTGTGCACAAAGTGTGAAATATTGGAATGATGCTAAGCTGGATAACTGGCTTACACATATCGTGATCAACACGAATCCTTAAATGAGAGATACCGGATGGCTGAAACACGGCTTACCTGCCCTTAATCAGAAACTCTTGACTTAGAGTTAATTTTAAATGATATATATATTAGGAGGTGAAATCGCATGACTATTACAGAAGTAAGTGAAAAATTTGATGTTTCACAAGATACGCTCCGGTATTATGAACGCATCGGACTGCTTCCACGTGTGAATCGCAATAAAAGCAGAATCAGGGATTATACTGAAGAAGACTGTAAGTGGGTCGAATTTATCAAATGCATGCGGAGTGCAGGTCTTCCGATTGAAGTCTTGATTGAGTATATCGGGCTGTTTCAACAGGGTGATGAAACCATTGAAGCAAGGAAAGAACTCTTTATTGAGCAGCGTAAGCAGATAATAAAAAGAATGGAAGATATGAGAAAAACCCTGGAACGCCTGGATTATAAAATTACAAGCTATGAACAAGCAATAGTTGATAAAGAAAAAGCACTAAAAAGGCCGGAAGATTAGCAACTACACTTGGGAATAAGAGCGTTAAACTGTAATGAGTTTGCTCTCTGTTTTATTATAGAGAACCACCGGCTATGTTGCTTAATGTCATAGCAGGGATGATAAAATCCGTATATGTGGAGATTGTTTATCATAAGTTAAGATTAAATAATAAAGAAATACATGGGTTAAAGCACTTGCTTTAACCCGTGTATTTCTTTTATAAGTATAAGCTGTATTAATATAATCTATGGTAAATAAGAGTGAGTCATCTGGTATCTATAAAAATACTGGCTGCTTAAAATAAGCAGCCAGTAGATTATTGCTATGTAAGCAATAAATTGGAGATGTACTACTGTATCATATTCCTTTCATTACTTTATGTGCAAAAAAATAAAAAAAGCTCTCCTAAGGAGAGCCATAAAAAAATGGGAGAGAAGAAGTGTTAAAAAACGACAAGAGAGGTCGTCAATAACAGTATGTCCTGGTAAAACATATTCTATACTGAAGATTTAATGAACCTTTAAATTTTCAGCAGGTAATCTATATAAGTACTGTAGCAACTGGCGCAAGAAGGAGTAAAATTGAATTTTGCTGGTTTTGATAACTTCTCTAAATTTAAGAATCTTGTGATACTGATAAAAATCTTATAATTATCTAATATTTCTAATTTAAAAGGATAATGTTACCTCTTATTGGATAAGATAGAAGTATATTCCGAATCATCAGACAATAAAGGGAGAGGGTTATCATAAGCAAGAGTGCAGATTTTACTACTCCAATATTCAGTAACGACAAAACTTCAGCAATTGTTGTATCAAATGATGGATTTTTTTTCTTAAATTTTAAAACAAAACAAGGTAAAATAATTGGCAAAACCAAAAATGAAGCGATAGAACAATTAAGCAACATGGAAAAGGTTGAAGAATTTCCAGACTTTTAACCAAGACCAATTTCCTTTAGTATTTTTTGCTATGAATTCTGCTTTTGTGTGCTTTTGGAAGTATAAGATAATGATTTAAAACCGAAAATGTTTACTTCAATTAAAATAGCCATTAAGTAGCCATTTGCCAGATTTACGGTCAAATTTTTACGTTGAAAGGTTAATGTTCATTGTAAGAGCATCTTTTGAGGTGCTTTTTCTTATACTTTTAAAATATAAAATTAGTATCAAAAAAGGGAAAAACAATTGACAATCATTATCAAATAGTATATAATTATACCAATAGCAAAAAATGATGTATTGCAATAACATCTGAAACCATGTCTGAGGAGAAAAGACTCCAGGACATGGTTTTGCTTTTGTTATGAGCTAGAATTTATTATTTCAATAATAAGATTATCTTAGGTGAAGCGATTGTGCCCATCATTTGTGCCCATCATATTATACCGCCAAAAAAGGAAACAATAATTGCGAGTAATATCCATACGTAAATTATTACAGCTAGGATCATCTTCCATGGTGTCTTAGAACGAAAACCTGGTAGTTGTCTCCAATTTGGTATTGGCTGCTCAACCTCTAGCGCTGTTTTATAGCCGCAAGTTGGACAATATAAGAAATTATATTGTGTATTTGTACCGCACATTGGACATTTCATGGTAACATCCCCTTAGTAATGCTTTATCAATAAATTATTAAAGAATTAAATGTTCGAGATTTTAGAATGTAGTCGTTTTCTTATCGGCAGAATCGCTGATTTAATTGAGAAAGCCGATTTCTTTACATAGTGACTTTCAATTGGCACCGTTATTTCTTCATTACATAGTATAGTAGTAAACAGAATATTTGAGGTGGTTGGTCGTGACTTTGGAGAATTCGGTCATGGTATCAGCTATGATTGTGGTTTTAGTTTCAGGCATGGATTTGATCATATCCTCGGACATACCTTTAAACACGTCAATTATGGTATCGAGTATGGAATTACTTAAGATTTCAGGGATTATAGTTGTTGCTAGACTTCTCGCAAAAGAATAAGAGTAGTAAGAGTGGCTGTCTATCTTTGATTTTAAGGTAGGCGGCTATTGTTTGCTCTCGTCACATTTTCGTCATAGTTTTTTGGTAATATAAAAACAGGTAAGCGACAGGTAATAGTTTATAAAATTTTATACGTAACTCTATAATGATATTAATGCTTAGCTAAAAGTAAGGAGATGATATTGTGATATTAGGAGATTGGTTATTTAACATAGTTCATATTATATTGACTGCAGGCTTAGTATTATATTTATATAGTCTTAGCGAATTATCGGATAAATAGTCGTTTATTTAATTTAAAAGGATGGAACGAGGTCTGATGAGTATTGTACATTTTTAGTCGTCTATCTTCAAAATAGACGATTGTTTTTATTGTTGACGTTTAGGTCTGAATAGCAGTTAAAACAAATTAAAGATAATATCATTTTTGCAATATAAACTTATTGGAATAATTAAGTGTTGACATGGAGTATTGGCTCGTGTTATTATAAGCAAGCTGTTAAACACAACAGCAAAAAAAAAGAAAAAATATTGACATAATTTTTTAGAAATGATATAATTTAAAAGTTGTCGCTAAAACCTATGACAATGTTATGAAAGAATGTGTTCCTTGAAAACTAAACAATGTAAGTAAGGTTAAAATAAGCCAGATGTGCGGTACTCGTTTTGGAGTACAAAACAGTTGGTTCATGCAAATGAACTGACACAAACAATTTGTTTTTTAAAGAGCCATCAAGGTTCTTCATAAATACACTTTTATGGAGAGTTTGATCCTGGCTCAGGACGAACGCTGGCGGCGTGCCTAACACATGCAAGTCGAACGGTCTGGTATTCAACACTGAATATTTAGCAGTGTAGCCAAGCGTCAAGCGCGAAAGAAGAGAGCGCTTCACGCATTTAATAAGTGCCAACACAAAAGCTGAGGATTGAGTGTTGAATATCAGATAGTGGCGAACGGGTGAGTAACGCGTAGACAACCTACCTTCTAGCTGGGGACAACACTGCGAAAGTGGTGCTAATACCGAATGTTGTATATTGAGTGCATACTCGATGTACTAAAGGTGGCCTCTATTTATAAGCTATCACTAGAAGACGGGTCTGCGTCTGATTAGCTAGTTGGTGAGGTAATGGCTCACCAAGGCGACGATCAGTAGCCGGTCTGAGAGGATGAACGGCCACACTGGGACTGAGACACGGCCCAGACTCCTACGGGAGGCAGCAGTGGGGAATCTTCCGCAATGGACGAAAGTCTGACGGAGCAACGCCGCGTGAGTGAAGAAGGTTTTCGGATCGTAAAACTCTGTTTTCAGGGACGAATGTGTGGATTGTAAATAATGATCCATAATGACGGTACCTGACAAGAAAGCCACGGCTAACTACGTGCCAGCAGCCGCGGTAATACGTAGGTGGCAAGCGTTGTCCGGAATTATTGGGCGTAAAGCGCGCGCAGGTGGGATAATCAGTCTGATGTTAAAGTTCGGGGCTTAACCCCGTGAAGCATTGGATACTGTTATTCTTGAGTGCAGGAGAGGAAAGTGGAATTCCTAGTGTAGCGGTGAAATGCGTAGATATTAGGAGGAACACCAGTGGCGAAGGCGACTTTCTGGACTGTGTCTGACACTGAGGCGCGAAAGCCAGGGTAGTGAACGGGATTAGATACCCCGGTAATCCTGGCCGTAAACGATGGGTACTAGGTGTTGGGGGTATCGACCCCTCCAGTGCCGGAGTTAACGCAATAAGTACCCCGCCTGGGGAGTACGGCCGCAAGGTTGAAACTCAAAGGAATTGACGGGGGCCCGCACAAGCGGTGGAGTATGTGGTTTAATTCGACGCAACGCGAAGAACCTTACCAAGGCTTGACATCGTCTGATGATCCTAGAGATAGGAAGTTCTTCTTCGGAAGACAGATAGACAGGTGGTGCATGGCTGTCGTCAGCTCGTGTCGTGAGATGTTGGGTTAAGTCCCGCAACGAGCGCAACCCTTATCCTATGTTGCCAGCACGTAAAGGTGGGAACTCATGGGAGACTGCCGTGGATAACACGGAGGAAGGTGGGGATGACGTCAAGTCATCATGCCCCTTATGTCTTGGGCTACACACGTACTACAATGGGCTTAAATAGAGGGTAGCGAAGCCGCGAGGTGAAGCCAAACCCAAAAACAAGCTCTCAGTTCGGATTGCAGGCTGCAACTCGCCTGCATGAAGTCGGAATCGCTAGTAATCGCAGATCAGCATGCTGCGGTGAATACGTTCCCGGGCCTTGTACACACCGCCCGTCACACCACGAAAGTTGAGAGCACCCGAAGCCGGTGAGGTAACCAGCAATGGAACCAGCCGTCGAAGGTGAGATCAGTGATTGGGGTGAAGTCGTAACAAGGTAGCCGTATCGGAAGGTGCGGCTGGATCACCTCCTTTCTATGGAGATTTGAATTCTTGAAATACAGGATTCTAATCCAAGGTCGACACATCTGGTTGTTCACGGTACTTACATTGCTTAGTTTTGAGGGAATACATCCCATGTTGCTGCCAGTGATGGTGGTAGTATGTATATGTAGTACCTTTGATGTTCTTTGAAAACTGCACAGAAGAAAGCAACGTAATTAATTCTAATAGCAATATTAGGGTGATTACCGAGCATGTTAGGATTTTTTGAAACATGTATATTCTTGTTTTAGTACTCGAATATACCACCAACTAAAGGTTGGCAAGAAGCTGTCAGATGCTAGGCGGAGCGAGGACAAGAGTGAGTCGTACTTCTGTACGTCGAACGAATGCCCACAGCGACAACAACGCAGATGATAGGTTATTGACAACCGAGTAACGAGACAATAAGTCAAGTTATGAAGGGCATACGGTGGATGCCTTGGCGCCAAGAGCCGAAGAAGGACGGGGTAAGCTCCGAAAAGTCACGGGGAATCGCAAGCAGGTATTGATCCGTGAATATCCGAATGGGGAAACCCAACAATGGTAATGCATTGTTACCCATACCTTAAGAGTATGAGGAGGGCACCTGGGGAACTGAAACATCTAAGTACCCAGAGGAAAAGTAATCAAGTGAGATTCCCTAAGTAGCGGCGAGCGAACGGGGAAGAGCCCAAACCGAATCAGTTTACTGAATCGGGGTTGAGGACCAGCATAATTCAAGTCAGGCTTAGTCGAACTACCTGGAAAGGTAGACCATAGGGGGTAACAGTCCCGTAGACGAAAAGCAGAGCGAGATGGCTGAGATCCAGAGTACCACGAGACACGTGAAACCTTGTGGGAAGCAGGGGGGACCACCCTCCAAGGCAAAATACTCCTTGGCGACCGATAGCGTATAGTACCGTGAGGGAAAGGTGAAAAGCACCCCGGGAGGGGAGTGAAAAAGAACCTGAAACCGTATGTCTACAAGCAGTCGAAGACCCTTATGTGGTCGACGGCGTGCCTATTGAAGAATGAACCGGCGAGTTACAGTAACTAGCGAGGTTAAGCAGAAAATGTGGAGCCGTAGCGAAAGCGAGTCTTAATAGGGCGACTAGTTAGTTGTTGTAGACCCGAAACCGCAGTGATCTATCCATGGCCAGGTTGAAGCGCAGGTAAAATTGCGTGGAGGACCGAACCCGTGAACGTTGAAAAGTTTTGGGATGAGTTGTGGATAGGGGTGAAATGCCAATCGAACGCGGAGATAGCTGGTTCTCCCCGAAATAGCTTTAGGGCTAGCCTCAAGAAATAAGTACAGACGGTAGAGCTCTGATTGGGCTAGGGGCCTTATAGGTTACCGAACTCTGTCAAACTGCGAATGGCTGTACTCGGACCTTGGGAGTCAGACTGCGAATGATAAGATCCGTAGTCAAGAGGGAAACAGCCCAGACCATCAGCTAAGGTCCCAAATGCCGTACTAAGTGGCAAAGGATGTGGAACTTCAGAAACAACCAGGATGTTGGCTTAGAAGCAGCCACCATTTAAAGAGTGCGTAATAGCTCACTGGTCGAGAGGTTTTGCGCCGAAGATGTCCGGGGCTAAAGTACGGAACCGAAGCTATGGATTTATGCCTTTGGGCATGAGTGGTAGGGGAGCGTTCTATACGCATCGAAGCAGTACCGTAAGGAGCTGTGGAGTATATAGAAGTGAGAATGCCGGTATGAGTAGCGAAAAGACAAGTGAGAATCTTGTCCACCGAAAGCCTAAGGTTTCCTGAGCAACGCTCGTCGTCTCAGGGTAAGTCGGGGCCTAAGCCGAGGCGTAAATGCGTAGGCGATGGACAACTGGCAAACATTCCAGTACCACCCACATCCGTTTGAGTGATGGAGTGACACAGAAGGGTAAGTAATCGCGTGAATGGAAGAAACGCGTCTAAGCTTGTAGGGTGTTTAGCAGGCAAATCCGCTAAACGTTAAGCCTGAGGAGTGACGGGGAGTTGACCGCAAGGTTGATGAACTTACTGATCCCACACTGTCAAGAAAAGCTTCTAGCGAGGCTGTGGGTGCCCGTACCGCAAACCGACACAGGTAGGCGGGGAGAGAATCCTAAGGTGCGCGGGAAAACCCTCGTTAAGGAACTCGGCAAAATGTCCCCGTAACTTCGGGAGAAGGGGAGCCTTTTTAGGTGATTACCCTCGCGGTATGAGCTAAAGAAGGTCGCAGAAAAGAGGCCCAAGCGACTGTTTACCACAAACACAGGTGCCTGCTAAAGCGAAAGCTGACGTATAGGTGCTGACACCTGCCCGGTGCTGGAAGGTTAAGGGGAGTGCTTAGAAGCAATTCGAAGGTGTGAACTGAAGCCCCAGTAAACGGCGGCCGTAACTATAACGGTCCTAAGGTAGCGAAATTCCTTGTCGGGTAAGTTCCGACCCGCACGAAAGGTGTAACGACTTGGGCACTGTCTCAACGAGGGACCCGGTGAAATTGAAATACCTGTGAAGATGCAGGTTACCCGCGACTGGACAGAAAGACCCCATGGAGCTTTACTGTAGCCTGACATTGAATTTTGGTAAATGATGTACAGGATAGGTGGGAGACTGCGAGACATGTACGCTAGTATGTGTGGAGTCGTTGTTGGGATACCACCCTTTATTTACTGGAATTCTAACTTTAGCAGTAACGATGCTAAGGACAGTGTCAGGTGGGCAGTTTGACTGGGGCGGTCGCCTCCGAAAATGTAACGGAGGCGCTCAAAGGTTCCCTCAGCGCGGTTGGAAATCGCGCGCAGAGTGCAAAGGCAGAAGGGAGCTTGACTGCGAGACGTACAGGTCGAGCAGGGACGAAAGTCGGACTTAGTGATCCGGTGGTACCGCGTGGAAGGGCCATCGCTCAACGGATAAAAGCTACCCTGGGGATAACAGGCTAATCTCTCCCAAGAGTCCATATCGACGGGGAGGTTTGGCACCTCGATGTCGGCTCATCACATCCTGGGGCTGTAGTAGGTCCCAAGGGTTGGGCTGTTCGCCCATTAAAGTGGTACGTGAGCTGGGTTCAGAACGTCGTGAGACAGTTCGGTCCCTATCCATCGCGGGCGTAAGAGATTTGAAGGGAACTGCTCCTAGTACGAGAGGACCGGAGTGGACGAACCAATGGTGTACCAGTTATTCCGCCAGGAGTACAGCTGGGTAGCTACGTTCGGAAAGGATAAACGCTGAAAGCATCTAAGCGTGAAACCAGCCTTAAGATGAGATCTCTCATAGCATAAGCTAGTAAGTCCCCTTGTAGATGACAAGGTTGATAGGCCAGGTGTGTAAGTCCAGCAATGGATTCAGCTGACTGGTACTAATAGGACGAGGGCTTGACTTAAATTTAGTTAGCAGCATGGCTGCTAACGACTAACATGCAGTCTTTCTTCTGTGAAGTTTTGAGAGAACATACTAGTATGTTTATCTCTATTGTAGAGCCATAAGGTTCTATGATGTTAGCATTGCGATGCTAACGAAGCGACTTACACAAATCTTTTAGCAAAGATTTGGTGCGCTGCTTCACTTTAATCCAGTGACGATAGCTAAGGGGTTCCACCTGTTCCCATACCGAACACAGCAGTTAAGCCCTTATACGTCGAAAGTACTTGGTTGGAAACGGCCTGGGAGGATAGATAGTTGCTGGTTAATAAAAAAGCACTCATTTATGTGAGTGCTTTTTATCATATAATGAGAAGTATTGATATTTAGAAGAGTAAATCCCTTATGAGGATTGAAAAGTCACGTTCATAAGGGATTTTTTGCGCTCTATTAATAAAATAAATATAAAAGTGATTCGATTAGGGGTCTAAAAAAGCTGAGACGTTATATCTCAGCTTTTTTACTATAAACGGTTACTGCAGTTTAGTACATTTTTAATTTTATGTTTAACCATGTTCTTAATCGCTTCTCGAGCTGGTTTTAAGTATTGGCGAGGATCAAAATCACTAGGATTATTGACAAAATGTTCACGAATAGAAGCTGTCATAGCCAAGCGTAAATCGGTATCAATATTAATTTTGCAGACCCCGAATTTTCCTGCGCGTAATAACATATCTTCAGGTACGCCTTGGGCACCTGGGATGTGTCCACCGAATTGATTGCATTTTGCAACGAATTCAGGAAGTACAGTAGATGCACCGTGAAGTACTAATGGATAATTAGGTAATAGACTAGATATCTTTTCTAAACGAGCATAATCAAGACTTGGTTCACCTTTAAATTTATAAGCTCCATGGCTCGTTCCAATCGCAATGGCAAGTGAGTCACAGCCTGTACGTTCAACGAATTCCACCGCTTCATCAGGATCAGTATAAGTCGCATCTTTGGCAGATACTTTGACGGCATCTTCAACACCCGCAAGCTTACCTAATTCAGCTTCTACGACTACACCATGTGCGTGAGCGTATTCTACTACTTTTTTTGTTAAAGCAATATTTTCTTCAAAAGAATACTTTGAGCCGTCAATCATAACTGAACTAAAGCCGCCATCAATACAAGATTTACAAATTTCGAAATCATCCCCATGATCCAAATGCAATGCAATGGGTAGACCTGAATCTTCTAGTGCCGCTTCTACTAATTTTGTAAGATAAATATGTTTTGCATATTTACGAGCTCCTGCAGACACTTGTAGAATAAGTGGAGCTTGCTCCTCTTTAGCAGCGTCAACAATTCCCTGAATAATTTCCATATTGTTGACATTGAAAGCGCCAACTGCATATTGACCGTCGTAAGCTTTTTTGAACATTTCTTTGGTTGTAACTAATGGCAAAGTAATTCCTCCTAAAAGTTTTTTACTATGTTAATTATACCAGATTTTAGCAGGCTTGTGTACAAAAAGTATGCTAAAAGTTGAATGTTTTTAGCAACTGTTTATGCTGTATCTTTACTTTTATTTTGGATTTCGAAAAGTAGGCTAAGTTTCATGACAGGAAAGCTTGTCAATGACGTTTAATATGTCATTTGGAAGCTGACTGGTTACATCAATAACTTTCCCTGAAAGAGGATGCGTAAAATAAAGTCTTGCAGCATGTAAAGCTTGGCGGGAGATTAATTCTCTTGAGCCTCCGTATAAATCATCTCCTATAATTGGATGACCAAGATGGGAGAGGTGGACTCGAATTTGGTGGGTGCGTCCAGTCAAGAGCGTTAATTGGACAATACTAGCATTTTTCAATGGCTTGAGTACTTGATAGCAGGTCGTGGCATGCTGTCCCTTGGGGTCAATGATACGCTGGATAATACTATCAGGATGCCTGGCAATGGGGGCGTCTATAGTGCCTTCTGATGGTTTTATGATGCCTGTTGTAAGTGCGATATACTGTCTGTTAATATTTTTAGCGCCATTAACGGATAAAAGGTGTTGAACATGAGGGTATTTTGCAATTAGCACTAAACCTGAAGTATTGCGATCTAAGCGGTGGACAGGATGAAAGGCGTAAGAGTGTCCTCGGGTATGAAAATAGTGCATAATGGCATTTCCTAATGTGGCTGTATGTTCAGATGTTGTTGGATGGACTAACATTCCGGCTGGTTTATCGATAATGAGCAAGGTGTCATCTTCATAAGAAATATGCAGGGGAATATTTGTAGGTACAATATCACAAGGCTGCAGCCAATGAAGTGTAATGGCATCGCCTGGAAAAATCACATGTGTTATAGTCGTTTCTTTTCCATTGACTATGATGGAACCTGTGTTTTTTATTTTTCTCCATATTGTAAGAGAAAGGCCGATATGGGAGCGTAAGTATTCCTTAATTGGCATAGGAGATAGGATCTGTGGTACGATGAGATTTAACATGGGTACTCCTTAATATGTAATATTATGTTTAGTATTCTTTATTTTGCAATGTTTTATTTTCGCTAAATAAAGTAAAAGTTCCTCTTAATGAATTAAACACAAAGACAATATGCTGATCTACAGCATAACAAGGAACACAAATAATGTATAGAAATATTTGTGTTCCTTGTGTCTTTGTGCTTTTTGAAGAGGAATATCACTTCAGGACGTTACATTAAATTTTGTGTCATCGTGATAAGGTGAGCAATATGTTCTCGTTCCATGTTTGAGGATTCTTGGAAATAGTCATTCATAGGATTACCACGTAAGCTAAAAATATGTTCCATTCGGTGGTGGCGGCGCAATAAGGCAAGTAAGAGATAGATGACAAATCCACGCTGTAAGCTGAGTTGTCTTTCCTTTGCATTGTGGAATTCTCCTTCTCTCATACTATACTTTTTTATGGAAGCACTCATTGCCTCATCGTGCATAGAAATAAGATGAATAATATCCATGTAGGCATCCCAGTGATTTACAGAGATATCATCAAGACTATCGCGAGTAGTATCCGTGGCTTGCTCAGCTGCTTCTAATGTAGTATACATTAAATCCAGTTGTTCAATCGCTTCTGTATGAAGCATACGCATATGCTCTAAGTCCATTGACATAGGTTTTTTACTCTGGGTTCTTTTCAACAGGGTAACCTCCTTAAAACAGCGACTTTTGCCACATAGTATGCAATAAGCGAATGGAAGGTGAAGGATTAGCTAGATTTTTTATTAACGATGTGATTTAGGACCAATAAAACGAATCATTTTGATGGGTACCATCATAGAAAGTGGTCTTTTACGCATACAAACATTTACGATAATAAAATCGCAGCCTACATAGCAGAGCGAGCCACAAAAAGAATCTTGGTGACAAAGGCGCGCGTCAACGGAGAATATTACATCATCACCTAACATACATAATAGGCGATCTTTAAACGAATTATCAGGATATGAGTATGGTTTAGCTGAGGTGCAACATTCTTGGGGCATCATCTTTTTGTCCATGTAGTCACAGCATGGGTCCATTTCTTCATGATACCAATGTGGATATTTGCCATCCATAACTTTGATAGCCTCCTTTATTGATATTTTCTTGGAGTATATGATACATCATATGAAGAACAGAGACATAATGATACTGCCAGTAAACTTTTTTTCGGGAATTTATAAGACTTTTTTGCAAAATATATGAATTATTTTTTGATCGAAGGTATTATTTTGGTTATTGTGGGATATATTTCTATTTAAATTTAAGAATTCTGTATAAAATAAATATTATTGTAAAATATGCAGGAAAAAAAACGTTAGTTTCGAATTTATAAGTGTTAAGTGCTTACAATGAGGTGATTTTTTTTGGAAATAATGAAAAATAGTAATATTATCATGTATGGTTTTCTTGTATGGTTATTTATTGCGCCGAGGAACAATAGTTCTCGATATGGTGAGTTCTTTTTGGCCTATATGGCGGCTTTATTATTTAGTTTGGTTGGTAGTTCCGAACTTCTTATGGTTAAGCCAGCAGCTTTTTTCTTCACGATAGGCGGTGTATTTGCCTTCGTTTATGTTGTGATGCGTAAAACGATTCACATAGCAATAAAAAAATAATATAAAATGGAGGTCATCCTATGGCTAAAGATTGTTCCTTCGATGTGGTTTCAGAGGTTGATATGCAAGAAGTTGATAATGCAGTGAATCAGACAACGAAAGAAATCAGCCAACGCTTTGATTTTCGTGGCAGTAAGGCTTCTGTAACTTTAGAGGGCATTGAGATCAAAGTGGCTGCTGATGATGATTACAAACTGAAGAATGTAGTCGAGATTTTACAAGCAAAAGTTATTAAAAGAGGAATTTCATTAAAAAACTTAGATTATGGAAAAGTGGAAGCCGCTTTTAGTGGTACAGCTCGTCAGATTATCAAAATAAAAAAAGGTATTGACAAAGAGAATGCGAAAGATGTAATTTCTTCCCTTAAAAATAGTAAAATAAAAGTACAAGCTCAGCTGATGGATGACCAAGTACGCGTATCAGGTAAAAATAAAGATGATTTGCAAAATGCAATTGCCCACCTGAAACAAGGTGATTTTAAGATTGCTCTTCAGTTTGTTAATTTTCGTTCATAAAAAAGACTTCCGCAAAAGCGGAAGTCTTTTTTATGAACGATTTAACTTTCTAAAGAGTTTTAGATTTTATCATTTGTTAATCCCAGAAGGTCTAGTGCTTTAAAGCTTAAGCTAAGAAAGATGGAGACAATAGTGGCTAAGGCCATACCTTTCATGGTGACGGTGCCGATTGTGATACTGGCTCCGCTAATACCTAGAATTAATACGATAGAAGTTAAAATGAGATTTCGGGAACGACTGTAATCTACCTTTGATTCTACAAGTATACGTATTCCAGAAGCCGCAATGACACCGAATAATAATAGGGAGACTCCGCCCATTACAGGTACTGGAATACTTTGAATAGCAGCAGCCAGCTTGCCGATGAAAGAAAGAACAATCGCGAGGATGGCAGCACCACCAATAACTTGTACACTATACACTTTAGTAATCGCCATTACACCAATATTTTCACCGTAAGTAGTGTTGGGGGTGGAGCCGAAGAATCCTGAAACGATAGTGGATAAACCATTGCCGAATAATGAACGGTGCAGTCCTGGATTCTGTGTTAAATCCCGACCTACGATATTTCCAGTGACTACGAGATGCCCAATATGCTCAGCGATTACGACTAATGCTGCAGGTAAAATAATCGCAATTGCATTAAAGTTGAACTCAGGAGAATATATGGTGGGAGCAGCAAACCAAGGAGCGGCAGCTATAATGCTTAAATCGACTAATCCAAGCAGGAAGGCTGCTATATAACCAGCAAGTACACCGATCAGAATTGGAATGATAGCTAAGAAACCGCGGAACATGATGGAACCTATGATTGTAACCGCTAACGTAAACAGTGAGACTAAAATAACATGAGGATCGAATGTTTTGGCTGTAAGGCCTGCCATATCAGCAGCAACAGGTGCTAGCTCTAATCCAATTACAGCAACAATAGCGCCCATTGCAGCGGGTGGGAAGACCGTATCAATCCATTTCGTACCAATGATGCCAATTAGAAATGAAACAAGAGAAAATACGACGCCAGCAGCTATAAAGCCACCGAGGGCTGCATTATAGCCATATTGGGGCAGAACAATAAAGACCGGTGAAATAAAAGCAAAACTAGAGCCTAAATAGGCAGGAATTTTACCTTTGCAGATAAAAAGGTATAAAAGTGTACCAATACCATTAAACAGTAGAATGGTTGCAGGATTCACCTTAAATAAAATAGGAACTAGTACAGTAGCACCAAACATAGCAAATAAATGTTGCAGGCTGAGGGGAAATAATTGGAGCAAGGGCAGTTTTTCTTCAACTTGAATGACACGCGTATTCATATAATCCTCCTTAATAGTACCTTAGCACACAATAAAAAAGACTCTTACCAGAGTAAGAGTCTTAAGGTCAATACAGGACAGGCCTAGTTAAAGCCATATCATTGTGTACCTTATTAGCCTCTCTGGACTAACTTAAAGGTTATTTTATTAAAATGTATCATAAAACATATTGTTTGTCTATTATTTTATAAAAATAACTGGGCAGATATAGATCTTTAGTTTACAATAGAGGATAGGAAAAAATATCTATAATATGAATGCTGTATGGGATTTAGCTGAGAGGTGTAAATAGAATGGCTAGAAAAAAAGATGACCAGGGCGTACGAATACAATCTGGTGCAAGACAGGATAAAGGTAAAGTGTATGTTGATGAATTATATTTTCGTCATGTAGATCAGATGGAGCGTTGGCGCCAAGAATACGAGTATTCTCAATCGGTAGAAAATGCATTGATTGGAATTAGTAAGTTAGATTATGAAGAAGTTGATTATACCTCATTGAAGGTTAGAAACCCATGGAAAGAACGAACGGTGCCTGATTGTTCCGGTGTACTGGAGAAAGTAAGAATTGAAGAAGAACGTAAATTTGTTATGCCTATTATCATGCATACAGGTTTATTATTAATTTTTTTAGTTGTATTGCTTGTCAGTAGTAATGTGATTGCATTATGGATATCTGGAATTGGTGTGGTTACGTTGCTGGTATTAGTCGTTATGTTGCTGCAAAAGCGTCATCAGGAGATTGAGCGTATTGTTCTAGAAAAGCAAAAAGAAATCGATGATTGGATTGAAAATGAAGAACGGTTAATTAAAGAAGAAAAAGAGAAACATGAACGTGAGGAAGATGAACGTATTAAAGGAATTGAACGTTTATTAGCAGGAGATATTGCTGCTATTTTTGCAAAAATTGATCAAGTGTTGACTGCAGCTCCCTTTCCTTTTCATGTAAGTGCAGATATTGCTGTATATATGAATATTCCCTCGGTGAAGATCTGGCTGCCGCCAAAATCAATTATTCCTACGCAAATTTGCTCTTTGCAGTCATCAGGAAGACCTAGTTTTCAGGAAAAGGAAATACGTACAATTAACAAACAGTATTTTGAATTGTGTGCAGCGATTTCCATGAGAGTAATGTCTTTAATCTATGCTCATATACCGTCCTTTGATATAGGATATATTTATGGAATGTCAAAGGACGGCAGAAATACAGAATGTTTGTTTACCAGTAAATTGGAGCGTTCAATAGTAGAAGATGCTTGTCATGCAGCTAATGGCTTAGCTGCCCTGCAGATTCTTAAAGCTACGTTTGATTGTGATACTTCCCTTTCTTTAATACCCTTTGAGTCCGATGATCCAATGGAATGGGACAATGTAGAAACGAAATTAGTGCGTAATGTTCATGTGGACTTGTTTTAACAATGCCACATGAACAAATTATAGTAAAAAAATAAATTAAAAGGGATTTTTGATTTATTAGCAAATATATGTAATAGTAGTAAGACATACTAAAAATAAAAGGAGGTTTTTTGATTTATGAAAATTTCTGATGTAATTCAAAGTGCTGATTGGAAAACTGAAAAACACGCTCCAGTTATTGAGGCTCCAGAGAAAGTAAAAGCAGGTGAAAGCTTCGCTGTAGAGCTTTCGGTAGGGAAGGAAATTGCTCATCCGAATACTACTGAACATCATATTCGTTGGATTAAGTTATATTTTAAATCTGATAATAGCAAATTTGTCTTTGAAGTTGCAGCTTCTGAATTTAATGTGCATGGTGAGTCTACGGATGGCGCAAATAAAGGACCAGTATATGCTGAGCCTACAACGAAAGCTGTTATAAAGCTTAATGGTTCAGGTACATTACTAGCGACTTCGTACTGTAATATCCATGGTTTGTGGGAAAGCTCTCAAACCATTACTGTAGAATAAAAGCAAGGGTTTACTGTTCCAGCTAGCTGGAACAGTTTTTTTATGAAGTAACATATTGCATTTTTAGATCTTTCTTAAAATAGTTATTCTTGGTCAATTTGGCATTCGCAGGTATGAAAAGAGGATTGGGTATTATCATGTTCGTTGGAAATAGTTTCAGGATCAGAGGGTTCTAATTGCTGGGAAGATGGAGTATGATAATTGCTGAAGGCAGACATCTCATGTAAATCATCCATAGGTGCTATGGGATGTGTTGTATGATAGTCTGCAGTGCGACAAAGGTTAATTCTTTCGGGTGTGCATAGCAAAGTCAGATTGGGCTCAGAGCAGTGGAATTTGGAATTAATGCAGGATTTACTCAGTTTGATGACACAAACCTTTAGAACGATTACTTTATTAATGCATCTGCTATTGATAAGTTGAAAATCTTGATGTTTAATAGAAGCCTTTAATTGACAATCCATACCTGCTTTTGCACGGCAGTTCTTAATAAGAGCAATAAATGGAGCTTCAAAAGAGATGAAATGGACTGTTTGTGTGGAATTAAAATTGGATGATACAAATTCTATATAAATATTTACATGACCAGAAAAACTGATTTGTTTATCTAAGATTATGGTTTTTTTTATGATCGGGGTAGAAGTTACACGAAGTAAAAAGTCAATATCTGGTGTGTGGCTTGGGAGAGGTAATAAGCCGTTTACTGTAAATTGTGTACTTTTTTTGCATGCCATATGATACATTCCTCCTTGATTGTAGAGATTTGTTATTGCTAAATTTTTATGAAGATTGTGGTCAGCCTTCAGATGTTTAGAAATCGATCTAAATGATTTATAATATCATATCAATGGTGATGCCATTTAGTTACAAAAAAGAGAGGTATTTTCCAACCTCTTTTTTTTATAGTATAAATTTATAAAAAGATTTGTCATGAGAAAGCTTATAAATGACTAGCAATCATCGTGGTAACTTTGATAGGTATGATAAGCTTCGGAAGGAATGTTTTGGCATAAAGGACAAGACGGATGGTGATTTTGTTTTTCAAAAAGATTAGGTTTATCGATTTGATTCCATCCACATTGCTTAGGATAAATGGGAATATTTGAGCAATCCTGGGATGGTTTATTGCAATTACAAGGTTTATTGTTTTCATGGTGGCAAATAGGTATATTAGGTTTAAAGACTGGACATGCAAAAATAACACTAGATACCAATAAGAATTGATTTTTCAAACATTGAACAGAAACATCTTCTACTATAGTACATATTTTGGTAATGACAGCATCGAATTCCTTTAATTTTATAAAAAGACAAAAAGGAATATCGAAACAAGCAGAGTGGGTACAATGTTTATCAATAACAGAAATAACTTTTATATGCTTAAAACCATGTACAACTACTTTTTTGCCAATGGGAGTATTGATAATTTTAAATGAAGAAATCGTAATTGTTACAATTACTTTGAGTATTTTTTGAATATCATGCTGGCAAGCTAAAAAGAGTTTATCTATTTGGCAAATTTGAGCGCAAGGATAATGTGGAGGACAAATTGGAAACTCAGATTGAGGGGTTATACCTAAAATTTCAATATTGCTCGTATTCATGTGAACTCCTCCTTTACTAAAATGTAAATATAGAGTATTTTTATTATTATTTTATGTTGCTTTACTAAGGGATGTTCTTCATTAAAATGAAAAGTTGAATTATATATAAGATTTTTATTGAGAAGGATAGAATTTGTATTGCAGCCAAAAATTTCAATGTATGTATTCGATTCATTATAGGCAATATATAAACAGGCACTACAAATAAATTTATTGGAGGGTGTTGCGTAATGTCTAGGAGTAAAAAACCTGTAAACCCTGCCGCACAAAAGGCGCTTGATCAATTAAAGGAAGAAACAGCAGCTGAGATTGGTCTTAAAGACTATAAGAACACTTATAAAGGTGCATTATCTTCTGCTGATAATGGCCGTGTAGGTGGACAAATGGTCCGCAAGATGATTCAGGCCCAAGAACAGCAATTCAGTGGTAAATAAGAGTCATTTATATGGCTGAAAAGATAAGCAGGTTTTTACCTGCTTATCTTTTCATATACTTTTTACTTTCTTATAGAAGGATTTTTTAGGCTTAATAGTAAATGTAATTATGATACCTAAACAGCGAATTGAATCACAAGGAGTGGAGATATTGAATACCGTATTGATAAAAAATCTGGGAAAACATTTAGACGAAGAAGTCACAATTCAAGGATGGTTATATAATCAGCGTGGTTCAGGAAAAGTAAAATTCTTGATTTTACGTGACGGCAGCGGTCTTTTGCAATGTGTAATTGTAAAACAAGATATAGGAGAAGAACTGTTTGATAAAACCAAAGTATTAACACAGGAAACTTCGATAACAGTAACAGGAATTGTAAAGGAGGAACCTCGGGCAGCAGGTGGTTATGAAATGCAAGTTACAGGTTTTGATGTGATTAATATTGCAGAAGAATATCCGATTACACATAAAGAACATGGGGTAGATTTCTTACTAGAGCGCCGTCATTTATGGATTCGGACTCCTAGACAAATGGCAATTCTGCGAATTCGATCAGAAATTGAACATGCTTTTAGAGATTTCTTTTACCATCGTGATTTTGTTCTGGCAGATGCTCCGATTATTACACCGTCAGCATGTGAAGGAACCTCCACATTGTTTGGTTTAGATTATCATGGTGAAAAAGCATATTTGTCCCAAAGCGGTCAATTATATAGTGAGGCAAATGCGATGGCATTAGGAAGAATCTATTGCTTTGGTCCCACATTTCGTGCAGAAAAATCCAAAACTCGCCGTCATTTGATGGAGTTTTGGATGGTGGAAGCTGAAATGGCTTATTTTGACATGGATGACAATATTAAGCTGCAGGAAGAAATGGTTTACTATGTAATCACACGGGTATTAGAACGCTGTACGAGAGAACTGACCATTTTAGACCGGGATGTAGAAAAATTAAAAAACATACAATTGCCATTTCCACGTATATCTTATACTGAGGCAGTAGAAATACTGAAAGAAGCAGGAGAAGATTTTACTTGGGGAGAAGACTTTGGTGCACCTCATGAAACGATTATCTCAAATCACTTTGGTTCACCTGTCTTTGTACATCGTTATCCAACCTCAATTAAGGCCTTTTATATGAAGCCTGATCCGGAAGATCCTAATGTCGTACTGGGTGCAGACCTCCTGGCACCGGAAGGATATGGCGAAATTATTGGTGGTGGACAGCGGATTGATGATCTTGAACTCTTAAAACAACGTATTGAAGAGCATCATTTACCGATAGAAGCTTTTGAGTGGTATCTGGACTTGCGAAAATATGGATCAGTGCCACATTCTGGGTTTGGTTTAGGACTTGAACGTACTGTTGCTTGGTTATGCGGTCTTGAACATATTCGCGAAACAATCCCATTTCCTCGAATGTTACATAAAATGTATCCTTAAACAGTAGATTTAGTTGTGATGCAGCACTTTCTTAAGAGAAAATATAAAAAACTTTGTATACATAATTTTAAAAGCAGGAACTTTTAACTACTACGGAAAAGTAAATACATTAGGCCATAAAAAGAATTTATTTTATTTATTAGCCAAGTTGTTATCTAACAACTTGGCTAATAAAACGATCTCAAGGGGGAACAATAATGACTTATAGTGTTGCTGCATGTCATGCAAAGGGAAAGTGTGCTACAGACAAAATTTTCGGTGCCAATGCTGCTGCTGCCAAAGCGGCTGCTCAGTATGGTAAAAATAAGGTCATCAATGCTACCATCGGTGCTTTTATGGATGAGCAAGAGAGGTTAGCTTGCATACCAACAGTTGAGAAAGTTTTTAAAAACTTTTCAATCAACCATATTATACCCTATGCTCCAATTGCCGGTTTGCCGGATTATCTAGCGGCGATGATAGAGTTAACTTTTGCGGATCATAAGCCAGAGGCTTATCTTGATGCCGTAGCTACTGCTGGGGGCACGGGTGCTATTCATCATACCATTTGGAATTATTCAGAGATTGGCGATACGATTTTAACCTCTGATTGGTATTGGGGACCCTATAAAATACTGTGTCAAGATGCCTTGCGTACATTGGATACCTATACATTATTTGATGAGCAGCAAAAGTTTAATATTGGGGCATTTAGTGCTAAAGTAAGAGAAATAATCGCAAAGCAGAATAACTTGGTTATAATTATTAATACTCCTGCTCATAACCCAACTGGTTTTAGTTTGAGTGACAGTGATTGGGATCAGGTATTAGATCTTTTTAAAGACTGTGTTAAAGATACTACAAAACATATTATTCCTTTAATTGATATTGCTTATATTGATTATGCAGGCGAAAAGAATGCTTGCCGATCTTTTTTAAAGAAATTTGGCAATTTACCTGCTAATATATTACCTATTTTGGCCTGCAGTATGTCAAAAGGATTTACGATGTATGGTCAACGGACAGGTGTTATGATTGGCATTTCTTCCAATAAAGAAGTAATTACAGAATTTCAAAGCATTAATCAATTTACAAGTCGAGCTACATGGTCAAATATTAACTATAGTGCTATGAAACTATTGGCTGATATTTATCAGGATAAGCGTTTATTAGCACAAGCAGAGCAAGAGCGCGGCGAATATTATGCCTTAATTCGCAAACGAGCTGATATTTTTATGCGTGAAGCGCAGGAAGTTAATTTACATATGCTTCCTTATATTGCTGGTTTCTTTATTACCGTCCCCGTTGAAAATCCTGAGGCGGTTTGTGAGAAACTGCATGAGGATCATATCTTTGCTGTACCTTTAGCAAAAGGAATTCGAATCGCAGTATGTGCGGTAACGTCTGAGAAAATGACTGGGATGGCTGGTAAATTTGCTAAAGCGATCCAAGCTGTTTCAATTCAATAAAAGTACCAATTACACTATTATCCATTTGTAGATTGTAGTATGGAAGGAAATACTACAATAAAGGAGGAGATGAATTTGGGACGACAGCATAAAAATTGTATTGATGATACAGTCTTAGAGTTTCCTCGTTCTTTGTTTTGGATAATACATGTAATTGGGCCAGTGATCATTTTTGTTTTAGGTATGAGATTTGCAATTCAACGTGCGCCTGCTTCTATGGTAGCTTATCGTTTATTGCGTAGGCTGATGGAGAGGTAAATCCAGCAAAGATGGGTGAACACATTTTTGGTTCACCCTCTTTTCCTGTGTATTTGATTTCATATTAATGGATAAAAAAAAAGAAATGTTATAAAATTTGCATTATTTTTAAAAATCAAACTTATGGTTTACTATAATATAGGTCATTGTTTTATTATGATATTGATGATATAGTATTTTTGGGCTAATTTTATTGGGTTCATTTTGTATACTAAATTTTTCTAATTTTGAAAAATGGGGGTTCAAAGATGTTTGGCTTAAAACCAAAAGAGGATGAATTTTTTAAGTTATTTGTAGAAAGTAGTATGGTGTTGCGGGAAGGGGCTTATGTGCTTCAAAGTGTAATGAATGAGTATACGCAGCTTGAGCAGAAAATGGCGCAAATTTCTGATATTGAGCATAAAGCTGACGATATTAATGATGCAATCATTGATAAGTTAAATCAGACATTTATTACACCTCTTGATCGCGAGGATATTTATTCTTTGGCAACAATGTTAGATGATGTTGTGGATTTTCTACAAGGTACAATGCAGCGTATGGTGCTCTATAAGGCTGGAAAACCTGCACCAGGAGCTGTCCAATTAGTTAATGTGCTAGTGGACTGTACCGAGGAAATGGTAGCGGTATTTACTTTGTTTAAGAACATTAAGGGAAATCAAGAGAAAATCCTTAGTCACACGCATAAAATTGCTGACTTAGAAACCCAAGGCGACAATATTTATCGAAGAGAAGTAGCTCTTTTATTTGAAACCTGCTCTGATCCAATCGAGGTTATTAAATGGAAAGAAATATTGGAACATATGGAGGACGCCCTTGACCACTGTGAAGACATTGCAGACTTATTGCGGGGCGTGGTTATGAAATATGCCTGATACATTGATCATTTTTGTCGTTTTATTAGCATTAGCCTTTGACTATATTAATGGATTTCATGATACTGCTAATGCTATAGCTACATCGGTGTCTACACGAGCATTAACACCAAGGGTTGCAGTATGGATGGCTGCAATGCTTAACTTTCTCGGTGCTATGTACAGTACAGGCGTTGCTAAGACAATTGGCAGCGATCTGGTAAAGTCGGCGCAGATGGTGAATCAGCACATTATTATTGCAGCGATCATCGGTGCAATTTTCTGGAATTTGCTAACTTGGTGGAAAGGGATTCCTAGTAGTTCCTCTCATGCTTTAGTAGGCGGAGTCGTTGGTGCAGTATTAGTTTCTACAGGTTATGAGGCGCTTAAAATAGAAGGTATTTTGAAAATTGTTGCTGCCTTAATCTGTTCTCCAGTCATTGCCATGATTACAGGATTTACCGTTATGACAGTTCTATTGTGGATATTTGGCAGAAAAGCTCCATCGCGTATTAATCCTAAATTTAAGAAAGCACAAATATTGACAGCAGCCATGATGGCTTTTTCCCATGGATCAAACGATGCGCAAAAGGCTATGGGGATCATTACTTTGACCTTAGTGAGTACAGGCTATTTAACCAGTTTAGATGTTCCTATCTGGGTTAAGTTATCAGCAGCTACGGCTATGGGATTAGGTACGGCAGCAGGTGGTTGGAGAATTATCCGTACCATGGGCAGTAAGATTTTTAAATTGGAGCCGATCAGTGGCTTTGCCTCAGATTTGAATTCTTCATTGATCATTTTTGGTGCAACATTATTACATTTGCCAGTAAGTACAACACATGTGGTTTCAGGATCTATCATGGGGGTAGGAACTTCAAAACGCATTAGTGCAGTTCACTGGGGTGTAGCGCAGCAAATGCTCATGGCGTGGATATTAACAATTCCTTGCACAGCTTTGGTAAGTGCCTTGGCTTATAAAGTCATGTCTTTGTTTTTTTAGTTGGTATAATAAATACATAAATAATTGCTGGCAAATAAGTATTGAATGCTTATTTGCCTTCTTTATCTTTAGGACTTAGACGTTCTTAGAAGACGTATCTTTTAGAGCGGCTTAGTCATAGGATAAATAAAATTACCAAGCTTTATGGATTAGGAAGAGTTATGTTAAAATATAATTATAAAAGAATGATCTAGTAGCCGATTTACAAGTCAAAAGAGCTCATTGATATGAAAGAGTTAAGTTGATCTTTACTGTTAGTATATAATAACGTATAAACGGGAGGCAGATTGATGAAAAAAAAGCAAATTACCCTTTCTTTTGCAAATGGTGAAATAGGCCTGTATGATTCTGGAACAACTTTGTTAGATATCAGCCAGGTTGTACAGAAGCGATATACTACGCCAATAGTAGCCGCCAGAGTGGACAATGAGATCAGAGACTTACAGTATAAAGTAGTCTCTGATTGTAGCGTTGAATTTTTAGATTTACATACGGATTCAGGTATCAAAGTTTATCAGCGCAGCTTGACTTTTGTAATGATTACTGCCGTGTCTGAATTATTCCCATTAGGAGAAGTTACTGTAGAACACTCATTAAGTAAGGGTTTATATTGCGAGCTGCATATTGGTGAGGCAGTTACGATAAATCATCTAGAATTAATAACAAGGCGTATGCAAGAGATTATTAATGCAGATAGACCCATAACTATGAAGAGTATTCCTATTGCGCAAGCAGTAGCCTTATTTGAAGCCACTGGGCAATCTGAAAAAGTGAAGCATTTGAAGCAATTGAACCGTAAAAATGTTCGGGTTTATTATTGTGGCAATACATATGATTATTTCTATGGCACGATGACGCCGAGTACAAGGCATTTGAAAATATTTGAATTAAGGCAGCATGCCGCTGGCTTTATTTTACGATTTCCCGAAAAAGAATCACCTGACCAATTGCCCGCCTTTGTACCTCAGCAAAAACTATCAGATATATTTTTGGAGGCGGAACGCTGGGGTGCTATTTTAGAGTGTGGTTATGTAGCTACATTAAATGAATACGTAGAAAATGGTAAGATTAAGGATATTATGAGAGTCGCAGAAGCATTGCATGAGAAAAAAATAGCACAAATTGCTGATTTTGTAGCTGAGCACAAAGAAGTGAGATTAATTTTAGTGGCAGGTCCTTCTTCATCAGGTAAAACGACCTTTGCTCAGCGTTTAACTGTTCAGCTTAGGGTGAATGCTATGCGGCCTGTAGCACTATCCTTAGATAATTATTTCGTTGATCGTGACCGAACTCCCAAAGATGAAAAGGGGGCCTATGATTTTGAGGCTATTGAAGCTATTGATTTAGAACTTTTTAACGATCATTTATGTAAAATATTAGCTGGTGAGGCTGTTAGCGTGCCTTCTTTTAATTTTATAAATGGTCAGCGGGAATATCGGGGAAATATCATTCAAATTACAAAGGATCAACCTCTTATTATTGAGGGGATTCATGGGCTCAATGAAAGGCTCACGGCAGCTGTTGCCAGAGAGCATAAAGTAAAAATTTATATTAGTGCGTTAACACAACTATCCATTGATAATCATAACCGTATACCTACTACTGATGGACGACTCATACGAAGAATTGTCAGAGATAGCCAATTTCGGTCTCATGATGCTCTGACGACTCTCAATATGTGGCACTCTGTTAGAAGAGGTGAGGAACGGAATATTTTTCCCTTCCAAGAAGATGCAGATATTATGTTTAATTCAGCATTAATTTATGAACTAGGAGTTCTAAAAAAATATGCAGAACCATTATTGCAAAAAATCACAGCAGATCAGGTAGCTTATTCCGAAGCGACAAGGTTGTTAAAATTCCTTTCCTATTTTCAAGATATTGATGATTGTGAAATTCCAACGAATTCCATTTTGCGAGAGTTTATTGGAGAATCATGCTTCCATGAGTAAAACTACATAAAAAAATCCCCCCTAACCTAAAAGTTAGGGGGGATTTTTTATGTTACTTCTTAACGATTCTTTTCAAAGAATTTTAAAGCCACTTCAGGGAATAATGCATAGGATAAAATATCCTCAATTGATGCATTTGGATAACCCTTTTCAGCAAGCTGTTTAGTAAGAAGATCCATTTGTGGTGCAATATCATCAGCAGGACGATAATCAATGATAGGTTCGTTGCCAATGATCTTTTCACGAACAGATTCATCAACCGGCATAGGAGTTTTACCATATTTACCACGAGCCAAGTCTTTGATTTCACGTGGTACCATTTTATAACGCTCGCCGAGCATTACATTGAAGGTAGCCATGGAACCGATAATTTGGCTGGTAGGTGTAACCAATGGAGGATAGCCAAGCTCTGCACGAACACGAGGCATTTCTTCCAAAAGATCTTGGTATTTATCTTCAATACCCTGTTCTTTAAGTTGGTTGAATAAGTTAGAAAGCATGCCGCCAGGAATTTGGAAGTCAAGAACATTTGTATCAACATCAAAGCTCGTTTTGAGGTTGAAGTCAGCTGCCAAGCTTTTCTTAACATTGGCAAAATGGAGAACGGACTCTTTGAGTGCGTGACGATTCAGACCAGTATCATACTCAGTACCTTCTAAAGCAGCAATCATAGTTTCAGTACAAGGCTGAGAAGTACCAAGAGCAAATGGTGACAGTGCACAGTCAATTACATCTACACCAGCTTCAATAGCTTTTAAATAAGTCATTGAGCCCATACCGCTTGTATAGTGAGTGTGAAGTTGAATAGGCACACCTACTTTAGGATCTGCTTTTAAAGCTTTAACTAGATCGTGAGCAATATAAGGTCTGAGCAGACCAGACATATCTTTAATGCAGATAGAGTCTGCACCACGTTCTACCAATTGGTGTGCTAATTTAATGTAGCTTTCTACAGTATGATAAGGGCTAATTGTATATACGCATACACCTTGTACATGAGCGCCAGATTCTTTAGCAGCTTTCATAGCTACTTCAAGATTACGCACATCATTGAGTGCATCAAATACACGAATAACACCAATACCATTTTCAACCATTTTCTTTACAAAAGCAGTAACAACATCGTCAGCATAGTGATTATAACCAAGAATGTTTTGACCTCTTAGCAACATAGAAATAGGAGTTTTCTTCAAATGGGATTTCAAGGTACGTAAGCGTTCCCAAGGATCTTCACCTAAGAAACGTAAGCAACTATCAAAAGTAGCACCACCCCAAGCTTCTAGTGCAAAATATCCCATATTATCGAGTTGTTCTAACACTGGTATCATATCCGTGAGGCGCATGCGAGTAGCAGCAAGTGATTGATGACCATCGCGTAATACTGTTTCCATGATTTGTACAGGTTTTCTAGACATATTATCCCCCTTTTTTTGAATGTAGTAATTGTGGTAACTTTCCAAAATATAAGAGTATACAAGTAAAAGTGAATTGGAAATTTACTACAGAACTACTTAGTTAAATATGTAACAAGATTGATCAATTATAATTCTACATTATTTCACATGCTTTTGCTAGTCATTTAGTTTAAAATTTTTTTAAATTTTTTTAATTTTTTTTAGTATATTGTATGCAAAAAAGAATATTCAGTAAACAAGAACATAATATTATGAAATTAACTAGTGTATTGCGATTGGTTAAGTTTGCAAGGATTTTGTCGACCAGCGAGGCGTAAGAGCCGGTCAGATCGGAAATCTGTAAGGTGATCTACTAGAATACAGAATCTTAATCTTGTACCAATTTTCGTGACAATAATTCTGCCATAGGACTTTTTCCTGATAGACCAGGCATGCCGCTATCGTGGCCTAAGCGGGCAAGGATCGTATAAACTTGTGGATTTTCTACAGGTGTATTAGCCAGAGCAATCGCACCATATTTTTTAACATGCTCTCGTCCTTCTTCAGGGGGAAGCAAGCGACCCGGACCACCGACGCAACCTCCTTTACAAGCCATGCCTTCAATGAAATTCGCAGTAAATTGACCATTGCGAATTTGTTCCAATAGCTTTTGGCAGTCTGGAATACCGTCCACTTTAAGGGACACTAGCTTTTGGACTTTGTGAGGAATCAATTTCTCTAAAGTCGTAGCTACCGCAGCACTTACACCTCCTGTATAGGCATAGACTCGTCCTCCCCATGAGGCTACTGCTTTTTCATGGTCTTCCTGATCCGCAGGATGAATGTTAGTGGCTTCAAAAATAGTAGCCAGCTCCTGAAAGGTCAGCACATAGTCGATAGCTCCTTTTACGTCAGGTAACAGAGCTTCTGATTTCTTGGCGATGCATGGACCGATAAAGACCACTTTGGCATCTGGTTCAAACTGTTTAATGACTCTAGCCGATGCGATCATTGGTGAGACAGAAGGGGAGATGTGCTCCATAAGATCGGGGAATTTATTTTCTATTAATTTAATCCATACTGGACAACAGCAACTGGTAAACATAAAATCTTGATCCGTTTTTACATGCTCATCAAATTCAAAGGCTTCTTTCATAGTAATTAAATCAGCATATAAAGCAGTCTCTAGAACATCGGTAAAGCCCATTTTTAAAAGTGCAGAACGCAATTTACCTGGAGTAACTTCTGCACCAAATTGTCCTGCAAAAGCAGGGGCGATAGAAGCATATACAGGATGACTATGTTGTTTTAAAAGGTTGATAAGAGGGACAAATTGAGATTTTTCTGCTAAGGCACCAAAAGAGCATGCCTGGATACAGTGACCTTCACCTAGACATTTTTCCTGGTTTATAGAAACCTTACCTAAGTCATCACGAGTGATTGCCTGCAAAGGGCAGGCTTTTTCACAATTTCGTTTCTCTGTGGGACAGGATTGGCAAGCATCTGGATTGGTAATAATAATGGAGTCATTGCTCATACCCATGAGCGCTTCTTCATCATAATCATTAAGAACTAGGTCATTATCATGAGGATCTAGTCCCATAGCAATACGAATTTGGTTTGCTACTTGGCGGCGAGTATGTTTATCTTGAAATTCTTCTGATACCATAGTGCAAATTTCTTCTCGACGATCAAATAAGGTTCCTTCCCAGGCGGCTTTAGCTACATGATAGAGAATGCGTGGTTTAATGTTTAAAGTAGTATGATCCATATTATACCTCCTAAATGTTATTTTATTACATATTATTAGCCATTTTTACGTTAATTCCTATTGCAGTTGTGCACAAAATTTGATATTCTGGTATTTAGTCTGAAAAATATTCGTAAGAAGGAGTAATCGTTGTGGCAGATGGACAAAGCAATCTTCAGAAAAATTTAGGATTAATGCCAGCAATGGCATTAGTAGTTGGCATGGTTATTGGTTCAGGAATTTTCATGAAATCCGGCAGTGTAATTTTAGCAGCTGGTGATTCCACAATGGCTCTTATGGCTTGGGTACTAGGTGGTAGTATAACACTTGCCGCAGGGCTGACAGTTTCCGAGTTAGGGGTACAAATTCCTAAAACAGGAGGCTTATACACATATTTAAATGAAGTATATGGTAAGATATGGGCATATTTGTATGGTTGGATGCAGACGGTAATTTACGGGCCTGCAACAATTGGAGCCCTTGGATTATATTTTTCTTCTTTACTATTGCCCTTTTTTGGCATTAGCGAAGAATTGAGGCTGCCGATTGCGGTGGGCAGTGTATTTTTTATGACGGGTGTCAATTGTTTAGGTACTAAATATGGGGGTTTTATTCAAACAGTTGCTACCATTGGTAAATTAATTCCTATTGCACTTATTGTTATATTTGGTTTATGGAAGGGAAATGGACAAATTCTTGGCATGACGAGTGGTGTTACCCCTCCTCTTGGCATGGGAGCAGCCATTTTAGCTACGTTATGGGCATATGATGGTTGGGTTGGTGTAAGTTTCGTAGCGGGAGAAATGAAAAATCCAGCGAAACAATTGCCTATGGCCATTGTTTTTGGGCTTGGAATCGTGATGATCGCATATCTTACTATGAATATGGCGATTATGCATGTATTGCCTGCTGCGGAAATTGCTGCATTAGGAAAAATGGCTGCCAGTACTACTGCAGGATTATTGTTTGGTGAGATGGGAGGCAAAATTATCAGTATAGGTATTTTGGTATCTATTTTTGGTGCCCTCAATGGCTATATTCTTACCAATGGACGTGTTCCTTATGCGATGGCATTGAATAAACAATTGCCGGCTTCATCTATATTGGCAAAAGTTCCAGCTTCAGTTGGAGCGCCAGTAAATGCAATGTTATTAGAAGCGAGTCTGGCAACTGCTTTAATGATTTTCTGGGATCCAGATAGCCTTACTGATATTGCGATGTTCGTAATGTGGACTTTTTATGTTTCTGCGTTTATCGCCGTATTTATTCTTCGAAAACGGTATCCCAATGCTAAACGTTCTTATAGCGTGCCTGGTTATCCAATTATACCTATGATTGCGATTTTAGGGGCGTTCTATATTATTGCAAGTATGTTTATGAATAAGCCAATGGATGCAATGGTGGCTATTGGTATTACCGTAGTTGGTTTGCCGGTCTATTGGTTTGTAAAATAAGAAATGCCGACAAGAAATAGTAAAAATCATCAGCAGGAATATTCCTGCTGATGATTTTTTATTATGCCAGCTAACTAAGGTTTTGCCATTTGATCCTAATATTAAGAGATGATAATGCTTGTGATTACACGGTTGCGGCCTTCTTTTTTAGCCTGATAGAGTGCTTTGTCGGCGAGCTCAGTAATTTTTTCTCTACTAGGAGGAATCGCAGAAACAGCAGGATCATAAGTGGCAATCCCTAAACTGGCAGTGATTTTTGCTGTAGTGGTTCCAGCGTCATCAGGAAAGCTTTCGCTTTCGATGATTTGACGTAATTTTTCGCCAAGGGATTTTGCTTCATTACTACTGCATTCAGGTAAAATAATGCTAAACTCTTCTCCTCCGTAACGTGCTGGCAAATCAATATTGCGCACATTATATTGGAGAATTTGGCCAAGTTGACTTAATAATTTGTCACCTGTGACATGCCCATAAGAATCGTTATAGCGTTTAAACTTATCAAGATCCAACATAATTAAACTTAATGGACGCTTTAAGGAAGCTGCACGTTTTAGCTCAATGGTCAGAAACATATCAAAATTTCGTCGGTTTGCTAGACCTGTGAGGCTGTCAGAAAGAGCCATTAATTTTATTTGGTTATATAAATGAGCTTTTTCCAAACCAAGAGCGATTTGCTGGGACATTAAAAATGCAAAGGATATACGGTTTAAACGCTCAGGAGCAATGAAATGCTGCCACCCTAAGAGTATTAACCCCAGAAGATTTTCTTCTACAGCAATTGGCAACACCATCATATATCTAGATGCATTCTGGTCATACAGTTCAGCGAAAGGAGCAAAGGTATTTGCGGCTGTAATACAAGGTCTAAAGGTTTCCAGTAAAGGTGCCAATGCAGGATAAGAGTCGAGATTCATTTTTACCAGTTTGTAATTGAAATTAATCGAAGAGATAATAGTAAAGTTTTTTTTGTCAGCATCAATAAGCATACCGACGGCTACGTCAGCATTGAGTGCTTTCATTACATGAGAAGTACAATGTTCAATGATTGTATTGGTATCAATAGTTGTAGAAGTAGTTTGAGATATTTCTGATAAAAATTTCTCTTCTTCAAGATGGAGCTTTGTCTTTTCAAAAAGCATAGCACTGGCAATGGCTGTGCCTGCATGACGACCCAAAGCTGTTAGAAATCGAAGATCGCTTTCATTAAAAGCATTAAGATCAGAAGAATAGGCTTCGATAATCCCAATGACTTCACCGTCATGAATTAAAGGTGCACAAATCATGGATTGGATGCTGGAAAATATGAGCTGCGGTTTTTGTATATCAGGATGCTGGGATAGATCATTAATAGAAAGAGCTATATTCTGCTCTATCACCTGCCCGCGTAAACAATGGTTTAATGGAATACAGGTTGGAGGCGTATTGATGCCATAAGTCGCAACCACTTGGAGATGGGTTTGGTTCGTACATAATAGACCGATTAAACTTTGCCGAGAATGCATTAAATCAGTCACCATATCAGCGATTGCATCAAGAGTATCTTTTACATTGAGTTGTGAAGAAATAATAGTGCCGATTTTTGATAAAGTATCTTCCAGTAAATTTCGCTGTTGCTCTGATTTTTTATATAATTCGGCATTGTTGACAGCCAATTGTTCTAATTGTTCTTTAAATAGAAGCAATTGTTCATAAGGATGTTTGATTACAAATTTAAACACAGCTCGCAGAACAAAATAATAGGCAAAACATTTACAAAGGTGAGCGAACATATTAGTTTGAATAGAAACATCTGAAAGGTAGGCTAAATTAGACAGAATGCCAAAAAGTAAAGCGATTTGTATATAATCACCTGTTATATATTGGGAGAAGTTACGGCGCAGAATAATAAGTGAAATACTATGAATACTAATAGCTATCAATAAGGTAGAAGTAACTAATGGATGATTTGTATTGTCGATGTGGAGAAATGATGGCAATGTATCAAATTTATCAAAAGTAAAGCTAAAATTAGTAAGCAGCCCTGTAAGTAATCCTATTAGCAATAAACTTGCAGTGTAAAACAAGAATGTGTCAGCAGGCCGGGGTGTTGTTAATGTAAGACGTATGGTGTATAAGAGAGCACAGGCCCATACGATACAAGCAATCATCCAATACATAATCCAACTCGTATCAGTCGGATTATTTGCAGAATAAGAAAGCAGCTGCAACAAATCTAAGATGCTGGCACATAATATGAAAAAACTGATTGCTTTTCCTTTCAAGTAACTGTAATGATTTGCATTTTTGCTGATACCATGCCAAGCAATAAAGGAGATAATAACTCCAAGTATAATTGTGAAAATTCCTAGCATATTGTGAGCTATGACCAGCATATTTGTCACCTCTTACGTAGAGTGATTTTGTTTTATCATATGCTCAGATTGTTTAAAAGTTTACAATGTGCTAGTAGAGCCTATCAATACAAGATACTAAAAATGAGTGAGGTCTTACAATGGATAAACTTTGCCCTGCTTGCAATGGTTTAGACGTGATTAAAGATCAGTGTCCTATTTGCGGAGAACAATTATTAGATGGTGGATCGTTGCAAAATTATGTAGGACCCTATAGTCCCTATATGGAAAGCGATATAGAGAATCAATGTATCCATATCTTGTATTGCGCTGAATGCGGTTATGATGCAAGAATTGCCTTGCAATTGATTTATATTTAGCAATCCATTTTTTATTGAAAAATCAATTCGACGGATAAAAAAATGCACATGGTAGGATACTAATACAGAAATAAATAAGTGGATTGTCACCTACAATGTTGTTGTAAAAATACTGGATTCAGAAAAAAATGTACAAGAAGGAGTGATTTTATGTCGAATCCCATAGTAAAGTGTAGCGTGGATCAATGCAGTCATTATATGCCTGGTGATCAATGCATGGCAGCTAAAATTAGCATTTATAATGAAGAAGCAACTGGAAAGTCAGAACAAGTAAAAGACACGCAATGTAAGTCCTTTCATGACCGTAAGACGATGGGGGATATGATAGGAGCACTGCATAATGCTAATATTGGCGGGACCATATCTGCAGCCTTTATGGATGGTACCCAAGTAACACCTGAGGTAGAGTGCTTTGTGAATAACTGTAGTTACTGGCAAGGTAACAATGTCTGCAATGCATCCCAAATTGATGTATTTGGAGCTAATGCTGCCAAAACAGATGATACAGATTGCAGAACCTTTAAAAAGAAGAACTAATAAAAAAATGCCGAAAGCTGCTATCAGCCTTCGGCATTTTTTTATTAGTCCTGTAAACTTAGAAATTAGTGTTTGTGATCACAGCCGCAAGAACAACCGTGAGCATGATTAGCGGTTTGCTGTGCATCACAATGGGTTTTTACATGACCCTTAATCGTATCGATATACAAACGTCGCAACTTGGCTTGTTCTGCTAGTTCTTCTTCTGTTAATGTTCCTGCCTTTTGCTTTCGTCCTAGTTCATTAATCCTAGAAATATCTTCTGGTGTTATCATAATAATGAAGACCTCACTTCCTATTTATGTTATTATTTAGATAAGAGAATAATAATAACATTTTACAAAATTTTATTATTATATTTGCATTTTGTAAAGTAAAAAAACGTAAAGGATGAAAATATATGTATGATTTGATTATTATAGGCGGTGGACCCGCCGGACTGACTGCCGCAGTGTATGCAGCTCGCAAAAAAATGAATACGCTGCTACTGACAAAAGAATTTGGCGGACAACTCATGTGGACAAAAGAAATAGAAAATTATATGGGGTATCAATTTATTAGTGGTCCAGAACTAATGGGGAAATTTGAAGAACAGGTGAAACGTTTTGCCGTTGCCATTCAATACGAAGAAGTAAATGGTTTTGTAGTGAATCAAGATGGTACATTTTTGGTTAAGACAGAAGAGAAGGAATATCAAAGTAAAACTGTGATACTAGCCACAGGTAAAAGACCTAGGGGGTTAGACATACCAGGCGAAAAGGAATTCACCGGACGGGGAGTTAGCTATTGCGCCACTTGTGATGGTCCCTTTTTTGACAATAAAGCGGTAGCTGTCATAGGGGGCGGCAACTCAGCAGTTCAAGCAGCTCTCGAACTTAGCAAAATTGCACATAACGTATACTTAGTGGTACGAAATGATCATTATATTGCTGATCCGATTATTCTTGAAAAAATGAAAGCTGCTACCAATATTATTGAAAAAATCGGTTATGAATCAGAAGGAATTTATGGTAATGAAGTAGTGGAAAAGATTACGATCCGTGAGATTACGACGGGAAAACTTCAAGATCTGGCTATCGATGGGGTTTTTGTAGAAATTGGCTTAGAACCCAATTCTGAGTACATAGAAGATATCGTTAGGATGAATAAGAGAAAAGAATTGATGGTCGATTGCCGTTCTAGAACCAATATTCCAGGAGTGTATGCAGCTGGAGATATTACAGATGGCCCTGATAAACAAATCGTAATCGCCGCAGGAGATGGTGCTAAAGCTGCTTTGATGGCTTATGATTATTTGTTGCATAAGGAGTAAAGAGTACGTGGCAAGTCCTACTTTAAGACTTGCCGCATACTCTTTAAAGTTGTCGGAAAATATAAATTTTAATGCAAGGTATTGGCTTTTGCTGTAAATACCGTATAATAGAATAATATCTCTTAAAAATATTACAAATGTATTTTCAAAGAAGACAAAACTAGGGGAATTTCAAATATTGTGCGTGGAGAGTGAAAAAATGAAAGCAGTAATTACAATTGTGGGACAGGATAGAGTAGGAATTGTAGCAATGGTTAGTGAAATTTTGGCGGTTAACAGTGTAAATATCTTAAATATTAATCAAAATATTTTAGATGGATTTTTTAACATGGTAATGATTGTGGATATGGCGAGCAGCAAAGTAAGTCTTAAAGATATGCAGCAGATTTTAAAGGGAAAAGGCGATGAGCTTGGCTTGGATATAAAAGCGCAGCATGAAGACATTTTTCAAATCATGCACCGGATATAAAGTAAGGAGGAACGTTGATGTTAACAATTCAGGAAATATTAGAAACAAATCGGATGATTGAGCAAAACAATTTTGATGTTCGTACCATTACATTAGGCATTAGTTTGCGAGATTGCTGTCATCCTGATATAAAAATCTTCTGTCAGAACATTTATGAGAAGATTACGCGGGCAGGAGAGCATTTGGTTCGTACGGGGGAAGATATTGAAGCAGAATACGGTATACCTATTATTAATAAACGTATTTCCGTGACGCCCATTGCCATAGTTGCTGAGAGTTGTCATACTGATAGTTATGTTCCTGTGGCTCAGGCATTAGATGCTGCAGCCAAGACCGTTGGTGTTAACTTTATTGGTGGTTTTTCGGCTTTAGTTGAAAAAGGATATACAAAAGGGGATCGGATTTTGATCCAATCGATTCCAGAAGCTTTGGCACAAACGGAAAGAGTCTGTTCTTCCATTAATCTGGCCTCTACCAAGGCGGGAATTAATATGGACTGTGTACGAGAAATGGGACAGATTATTAAACGAACTGCTGAACTTACTAGTGACCGTGATGCTCTAGGGTGTGCAAAGTTAGTGGTTTTTGCAAACGTCCCTGAAGACAATCCTTTTATGGCTGGTGCTTTTCATGGTGTAGGAGAAGCGGAAAAGGTAATCAGTGTAGGAGTCAGTGGTCCTGGTGTGGTAAAACGCGCCTTGGAAGAGGTAAGAGGACAAGATTTTAGCGCTGTTGCAGAAACCATCAAGAAAACTGCCTTTAAAATTACGCGAGTAGGACAACTTGTTGCCCAAGAGGCTTCCAGGCGGATGGGTGTGCCTTTTGGTATTATTGATTTGTCATTGGCACCTACACCAGCGGTCGGTGATAGTGTTGCACATATTCTAGAAGAAATGGGTTTGGAAAGCTGTGGTGCACCTGGTACTACTGCAGCGTTAGCAATATTGAATGATGCAGTGAAAAAGGGCGGGTTAATGGCTTCATCTCACGTTGGCGGGTTGAGCGGAGCCTTTATTCCTGTAAGCGAAGATGCAGGAATGATTGCAGCAGTAGAACGCGGCAGCTTGACATTGGAAAAATTAGAAGCCATGACTTGTGTCTGTTCAGTAGGACTTGATATGATTGCTGTAGCGGGAGATACGTCTGCGGCTACTATTTCAGGTATTATTGCAGATGAAGCAGCAATTGGCATGATTAATAACAAGACGACAGCGGTACGTATTATTCCTGTTCCAGGTAAAAAAGTCGGTGACAGTGTAGAATTTGGCGGTCTTTTGGGGTATAGTCCGATTATCCCTGTGAACACTTTTAAATCCGATGACTTTATTGCTCGGGGTGGCAGAATTCCTGCGCCGATACGCAGTTTGACAAATTAGTCAGATTGTTTTACATTAAAGCTAACCCTTTCATTTAGTAAGAAAGGGTTAGCTTTTTGCTTTTTACAGATTACAAAGAGTAAACTATCCTGCACACATTAAAAAGTAATTATAGTGATATTTCGATAAGTTTACTTTTTTAGGAGGAACATATGCGTATTACCAAAGCTGTCAAACAAGAAATGCTATCTATATTAGAAGAACGCTATCAAGGTACTGCCACAGCCCTGGATTATTCTTCCCCATTTGAATTATTAATCGCTGTAGTTTTATCCGCTCAATGTACCGATGTACGGGTTAATATTATAACGAAACGTTTGTTTCCCGAATATAATACGCCCACAAAGATTAAAGAGATGGGTTTGGAAAAGCTAGAGGCATATATTCGAGATTGTGGATTATATCACAGTAAGGCTCGCAATATTATGGCGACTTGTGATATTTTATGCCGAGAATATGATGAAAAGGTTCCAGAAACCTTTGAGGAATTAATTACCCTGCCAGGTGTTGGCAGAAAGACGGCAAATGTCGTACTAAGTCAATTATTTAACATTCCGGCAATTGCTGTAGATACTCATGTATTTCGAGTATCCAATCGACTGGGATTAGCCAAAGGAGATACCCCTTTAACTGTAGAAGAAGGGCTGATGAAAGCGATACCTCGCAATAAATGGAGTGATGCGCATCATTGGCTTATTTGGCATGGACGAAGAATTTGTAAAGCGCGGAAACCAGAATGTAATACCTGTCCTTTAGCTGCATTATGCCCAAGTAAGATTCTCTAAAGTTTGTGATTTTCTGTAGTGATGATATAATGAGAAGGTAATTTAAACTTCGGGAGGAATATCATGTCAAAGAAGATTGTAAGTATGCTGCTTGTTTTATTTGTACAAGTATTTTTGATTGCCGGGTGCTCTGGTAATACTGGCAATACAGGTAGTCAGGCAGCTCCAGAGAGCACGCCGAAACAAACAACGATTGCAAAAAAGAATAGTATAGCCAAATTTGAGACTTCCAAAGGTGACTTTAAAATAGAATTATTTGAAGATAAAGCACCTGTCACCACTAAGAACTTTATTGACCTGGTAAACAAAAAGTTCTATGATGGATTGATCTTTCATCGGGTTATCGATGGATTTATGATTCAAGGCGGTGATCCTAAAGGAAATGGTACAGGGGGACCTGGGTATACGATTAAAGATGAATTTCACCCTGATTTAAAACATGACAGCGCCGGCGTCCTTTCTATGGCCAACGCGGGACCGAATACAGGTGGATCACAGTTTTTCATTACATTAGCGCCTACATCTTGGTTGGATAAAAAGCATGCAGTTTTTGGCAAAGTCACTACTGGTTTAGAGGTTGTTCAAGCAATTGGCAAGGTTAAAGTCGGGGCAAACGACAAACCTGCAGAAGATGTTGTAATTAAAAAAATTACCATTGAGCAGCCGTAGTAGAGTAATCATGCCATATACGTATATTGTTCAGTGTGCTGATGGCACGTTATATACTGGTTGGACAGTAGATTTGGAGAAACGGCTTGCTGCCCACAATGAGGGAATTGGTGCTAAATATACCAGCAGCCGTGTACCGGTAACCCTTGTGTATTGGGAATCCCAAGCAAATCAAAGTGCTGCACAAAAACGTGAAGCAAGAATAAAAAAAATGCCACGATGTAAAAAGTTGGATTTAATTCGTGAATTTGTCAATAGTTAGACGATGAGAAAACTATGAATGACAAGGACGCAAAGGTATGTAAACATTGCATGCCGTTGCGTTTTTGTGGTTGAAGGGATTATCGATTTTGACACAATAGGTTTTACAAGCTACAATAATAAAACATATCGAAAAAAGTTAAAGAAAAATTTAAACAATGCAGGTGAATAGATTGAGCGTATTAACAGTAGAAAATGTAACCCATGGCTTTGGCGGCAGACAAATACTAGAAAATGCATCCTTTCGTTTATTAAAAGGAGAACATGTTGGTTTAATTGGAGCAAATGGTGAAGGAAAATCTACCTTTTTAAATATTATTACAGGGCAATTAATGCCTGATGAAGGTAAGGTAGAATGGTCCAATCGAGTAACAGTCGGATATTTGGATCAGCACACAGTATTGAGTAAAGGAAAAACCATCCGGGAAGCACTGCGGGAAGCTTTTCAAGGCATGTTTGATCTGGAGGCTGAAATGCTGGCGATTTATGATACCATGGGGGATGCATCACCTGCAGAGCTAGATAAAATGATGGAAGATGTAGGCGAGATTCAGACCATTTTAGAGACAAACGGTTTTTACATGATTGATGCCAAGATTCTTGAAGTAGCAAATGGTTTAGGATTGGCTGAAATCGGTCTTGATAGGGATGTGGCTGATTTAAGCGGCGGGCAGAGAACAAAGGTATTATTAACTAAATTATTATTGCAGAATCCAACTATTTTACTCTTAGATGAGCCTACGAACTATTTGGATGTAGAGCATATTGAATGGTTAAAGCGATATTTAAAAGAATATGAGAATAGCTTTATCCTAGTCTCTCATGATATTCCCTTCTTAAACGAGGTTGTAAATGTCATTTATCATGTGGAAAATACGATATTGACACGCTATACAGGAGATTATGAGCAGTTTCAACAATTATACAATATACGTAAAGGGCAAGAGTCAAAAGCTTACGAACGGCAGCAGCAAGAAATTGATCGATTAGAAGACTTTATTTCCCGTAATAAAGCTCGTATCTCTACTACCGGACGGGCAAAAAGCCGGCAGAAGCAATTGGATAAAATGGAAGTATTGGAAAAGCCGCGGGAGAAACCAAAAGCAACCTTTCGTTTTAAAGAAGCAAGAACGCCAAGCCGCATGATTGTTGAGGCTGAGGATTTAGTATTGGGCTATGATGAACCGTTAACGAGACCTGTTACATTTCAATTAGAGCGGGGCCAGAAGGTAGCCATTCGTGGTGTCAATGGCTTAGGAAAAACTACGCTTTTAAAAACCATATTGGGGAAAATTCAGCCAGTCGCAGGCAAGGTGGAACTTGGTGATAATTTGCACTCAAGTTATTTTGAACAAGAATCCAATCGTCATAATAACAATACCGCTATGGAAGAAGTATGGCAGGAATACCCTGGACTAAGCCACTTTGAAGTACGTCAGGCATTAGCTCGCTGTGGATTGACGAATGATCATATCACCAGCCAGATGATGGTATTAAGCGGTGGTGAAAATGCGAAAGTACGATTATGTAAATTAATGCTGACAGAGGCAAACTGGCTCGTATTAGATGAACCTACCAATCACTTGGATATAGATGCCAAAGCCGAGCTGAAAAAAGCTCTCGCTGAATTTAAAGGAACTGTTCTTTTGGTATCTCATGAGCCAGACTTTTATGAAGACTGGGTAACACATATCTGGAACGTCGAAGATTGGACAACAAAAGTTATATAATGTGTAATAAAAAATCGCTCCTCACATTGGGAGCGTTTTTTTATTACTATGCTAACATTATGAACCACAAAAGCACAATGCCGCTGCCGCGGCAAGCCCTTTGTGTCCTTCGCGTCTTTGTGGTTCGATTGTTTTAAGTTCTAAGTTTTAAAGCAAAGTGATTTCTTCACCGGGATTTATGATATGTACAGGAATATTAAAACGCTCTTCCACGTCTTTTTTGTAGACTGATGGGTCTTGAGCAATGAGAGGCCAAGTGTTATAGTGCATCGGTATGACATTGCCAGGCTTTAATAAATTAGCAGCTTCGGCAGCATCTGATGGCCCCATGGTGTAATTGTCACCAATTGGCAGTAAGGCATAATCAATTTTTTCTAAACGCCCAAGCAATGCCATGTCACCAAAGATACCTGTATCACCAGCAAAATAGACTGTCTTACCGAAAAAGTTGACAATAAAACCACAGGCATGACCTCCTGGTATACCTGAGCCGTGGAAGGCAAGGGTGATTCGCACATAACCGAAATCGAAGGAATGTTTGCCGCCAATATGCATGGCATGAGTAGTACAGCCTTGTTCATTGCAAAACTTAGCTATCTCAGCCGTGGCAATGACAGTTGCACCTGTGCGTTGGGCAATAGCAACAGTATCACCTAAATGATCATCGTGACCGTGGGAAGTTAGAATATAGTTGCAGTTTATTTCTTCTGGCGATAGAGTTGCCTTTGGATTACCGGTAAAAAAGGGATCAAATACAATAGAAATCTGATTATAGGTTAGCTGAAAGCAAGCATGACCGTGAAATTTCAATGTAAGCATAGTAGCCTCCTGTTTATTTTCTCTTTTATTGATAGTATACAAGGAACTTTCCAGGAAAATCAATAATGAAGGTTTAATATATGAAAAATTACTGAATAGAGATGCAATTGCAGGATTTTGGCAGTATTTAACGAAATATGTGAGTAATTGGAAAGAAACGGGGGAATACCTAAGTGGGAGTTATGGTAAGAGGATTATTATTAGGTCTTTTATTTTCTATAATGCCGTTATTTGTATATGCTGCTGACACTCAATTTAAAGAAGGTGACCAAGGGAGTGAAATTGCAGCAATACAAATGAAGCTGAAGGAAAAGGGCTATAAAATTACCAGGATTAATGGCAAATTTACAGCGGAAACAACGAAGGCCGTTCGCAGTTTTCAAAAGCGGCAAAAGCTCAAATCTGACGGAATTGTTGAGAATAGAACCTATTATATATTAATGGGAAAGAATTTAAAAGTAGGTAATGAAAAGGTACAGAATAATGCAAAACAAATAACAGATACAGCTAAAACCTATGTAGGCGTACCTTATAAGTTTGGGGGTACTAACCCCAAAGGGTTTGATTGTTCCGGTTTTGTTCAATATGTATTCAATCAAAGCAAAATAACCTTGCCGCGGGCTGCGGATGCTCAGTATAAGGTGGGGAAAACAATAAAGCAAAAAGAGCTTAAGCAAGGAGATTTAGTTTTTTTTAGTACCTATGAAAAAGGTACTTCCCATTGTGGCATTTATTTAGAACAGGGTAAATTTATTCATGCATCCAGCCATGGTGTCATGATCAGTCACTTGGACGAAAGTTACTGGAAGATGCGGTATCTTGGTGCGAGGCGAATTATTTGATAATAAACAATAAATAAAAATGTCCTTGAACGCTTGACAGTAGTGTAAAGTTTTGTTATATTATCATTAAATCAAATAAAGATTTGTAAATATGATGAATAGGATAAGTAAATCGGCAGCATTTTTCAGAGAGCCAGGGGTTGGTGTGACCTGGTAAATGTACTGATTGAAATACACCTAGGAGTAGCAGGTTGAAAGGTAACAAGTAGACCGTGCCGGAATGCCACCGTTATTAAAGGCTAGAGTATCAGGTTAACTGCTTCGTACTCGAAAAGTAATCGGCTTGCAATGCAAGCAGGGTGGTACAACGAGTAATAACATCTCGTCCCTGTATAGGGGATGAGGTGTTTTTTATTTATATAAATAAGGAAGTGGTTAAGCTAATATATAAATGAATCTCAATCTGCCACTTATTAATTGGTGTTCTAAATTTTAAAATAAAAAATGTAGAGGAGATACAGATTATGATTATTGTAATGGGACCAGAAGCAACACAAGAGCAAGTACATGTAATAATGAATAAGTTAACGGCTTTAGGTTTAAAGGTGCATTTGTCAGAAGGGGCGACTCGTACGATCATTGGAATTATTGGTAATAAACAGTTGATTGCTCAATTACCGATAGAGGCGATGGATGGTGTAGAAAAAACAGTATCTGTAACTGTTGATTACAAATTAGTTAGTCGTGAATTTAAGCAGGACGATACGATTGTGGACGTTGGTGGTATTTTAATTGGTGGGAATCATTTGGCAGTTATGGCTGGACCCTGTGCAGTTGAAAGCCGGGAACAGCTATTGCAGTCCGCCTTTATTGTCAAAGAAGCAGGTGCACAATTTTTACGTGGAGGAGCTTACAAACCCCGAACCTCCCCTTATGCTTTTCAAGGATTAGAGGAAAAGGGACTGGAAATGCTGGCGGAAGCAAGAGCGAAAACGGGACTGAAAATAGTGACTGAAGTTGTGGATGTTGAATCAGTACCTGTGGTCAGTGCTTATGCTGATATGCTGCAAATCGGCTCACGCAATATGCAAAATTTCCAGTTGCTCAAAACAGTAGGAAAAACCAATAAGCCTGTATTATTAAAGCGTGGCTTATCAGCAACTATTAATGAATGGTTGAATGCCGCGGAATATATTATGAGTGAAGGAAATTACAATGTAGTATTGTGCGAACGCGGTATTCGAACCTATGAAGAATACACGCGAAATACATTGGACTTAAGTGCAGTGGCGGCAGTGAAAAATATTAGTCATCTACCGATTATCGTAGATCCTAGTCATGGTACAGGTCGCTGGAATTTAGTGCGTCCTATGGCCAGAGCTGGTATCGCTGCTGGTGCTGATGGACTTATGATTGAGGTTCACCCAAATCCTGCGGAAGCTTTATCCGATGGCAAGCAATCTTTAACTCCGGAGAATTTTGAACTGACGATGCAAGAAGTAAAAACAATTGCCAAGGTCATGGGGAAGGATATGGCATGAAGGTGAAGCATATTACAATCATTGGTTTAGGGCTAATTGGTGGCTCTCTTGGTTTAGCATTGAAAAAGCAGTGTGGAGAAGCGCTAAAAGTAACAGGGGTTGATCATGATCAGGAAACGTTAGAGCTTGCTGTACAGCGCGGTGCTGTAGATTACAGTACGAATGATTGGAAAAGGGGTGTAGAACAAGCTGATATTATCTTTTTATGTACTCCTGTACTGCAAATCATACCGATTGTAGAACAAATTTTGCCCTATGTAAAAGTTGGCGGCATTTTAACAGATGTAGGCAGTACGAAAGGATTCCTAGCAGAAAAATTGCTGTATATGATGCCTTCTGGTGTTCATTATGTAAGTGGGCATCCTATGACGGGGATCGAGAGAAGTGGTATTATGGCAGCGGATCGAGGATTATTTAAAGATAAATGGTATATTCTAATCCCAGAAGCATCTACCTCTCCTGAGGCTGTTGAAATCATCTCTCAGACACTTACCTGGACCGGAGCTAGAATTACTACAATGGACTTATACGATCATGATCAATGTGCGGCAATCATTAGCCATATTCCACATGTAGTAGCTGCTGCTCTTGTGAACCTCTTAGGCAAATATCCAGCTTTGGAGGAAAGTTTTAAATTAGTAGGTGGCGGGTTTCGTGATACTACCCGTATTGCTTCTTCTAATGCCGATATGTGGGCAGACATCTGTTTGACAAATTCTCAGCCTATTACCCAAAGCCTATTGCAGCTAAAAGAGTTGCTGGATGAAATGATTCAAGCTGTAGAAAAAGCTGATCGTCCAGCCATACATCATTTTTTCAAGAGAGCGAAAGTTCGAAGGGATATTTTAATAGAAGAAACAGACTCCCATGTCGTCTAAGAGGCGTGGGAGCCTGTTTTTTTAGTAGGCAGTAGTTTTTAAATTATTGCGTTACTGCAGCCCAGTTGGCGTTAATGATTTGTGCCATTAACTTTTTGCCTTCTATATCTAAATGCAACCCATCCGTAGCATAGCGGAGGGGCAATGTCTGATTTCCATCTGCAAAATAAGGCTCAAGGTCAATATAATACCCCTGCTGACGAATAAAGTGATTTACGACAGCAAATTCTTTTTTCCATTCGGGTACGGTGTCTTCATTAAATACCTGCTGAATAGCCTGAGGGTTAATCGGCGGCAATGTTAGAAAAATTGGCCGAATGCCATGAACTAAGCATTTATCGCGAATCGCACTTAGTTCTTTGATGACTTGGCTGCCGGGTACACCTCCCCGCAAGCTATTGGTTCCGCCCATAATAATTAGAAACATAGGATGATACGGCAGTACATCTGCATCAAATCGACTTAACATAGAAGCAGAAGTATCGCCGCTTCTGCCTAAATTAATAGTGGGAAAGGATAAATAATTTTGAAAACTATATTCAACATCGGCAGGTGAATAAGAAACTGCACCGCCGCCATGAGTGATGCTGTCGCCCAAAGTAGCTGCATAGTTGCCCGGGGTGCGGTCAACGACAAAGGATTCTGCATTCGAATAAACACCAACGGCAGCGCCACTTTCATCTAAGCCGCGAACACGCCAGTAATAGGTGCCAGGGGTGCCTAATGGCGTTTCATCATAGTAATCTGAACCTATAGAAATAATTTGTTGTCTAAGGCGATGACGAGACGGTTGCACTCCATTGGGATTTTCGGGCGGTGCTGAGGTTAATTCAAATTCATAGGAGGTGGCCCCGGCAATGGGAATCCATGAAAATACAGGATAGAGAGGTACTGGTATATTGGCAGTCTTATAGCCAGTGTTTGAGAGAGGTTTTAGATTTGGAGGCAATGTATGATCAATGCGAACTTCGGCAGCATCGGAAAAAACACCGATTGGATTTCCGGTATAATCCAGAGCCCGAACTCGCCAATAGAAGTGATCATTGGGATAGGTAGATAGATCGATGCTATAGCCATTCGTAAATACTTCTCGTGAAGAAAGCATCTGGAAGCGGGAAGGGAGTATATCGTTTGGATTTTCAGGAGGAGAGTTTAATAATTCGATTTCATAATAAACAGCACCTGGGAGGGGAGTCCACATCAGCAGCGGAAAATTAGAAGCAGGAGCATGAATGGGATAATGTATCAAAGAACGGGGCTTATTGTGCACTGCATCTTCTTGATTCGTGCCAGTCGTTGTTATGGGGGTAAAGTCAGAATATGAACCCAAAGGATGGTGAAATAAGCTATGTGCTGATACTCTAAGATAGGCGCTTTCTGGAAAGTTCTGATTGATTGTAATTGAATTTTCAAAAGTACGATATTTGATAATTAGGTGTTCTTTCTCTGGAATTTGGTTTACGATTTCCACCTCGTAATAAGCAAAATATGATATCGGCGACCAGGTTAACCTATATGTATCTTCTAGATTGGTAATTTCTATGGCTGGTTTATAATTCGTTAAACCAATCCTGTCGCTGCCTTCAATAAAAAATAATAGAACAGTCAGTAGTATTAGTATTAAAAATAAAAATCGTCTCATGTAAACACCTGCTTATTTATCTATACAATGTATTAAAACTTTGTATATTGATTGTCTATCAAGAATGGATGTTTGGATTTCATTCGGTAATGGATGGTGCCTTATATATGTATCGATACTGATGTCAATTCTACCATAAATGTTGATTCATGGCTAATTATGATGATTTTGGAAGGATTTGCAGAAAATTATGCGAATTGTATTGTAAATTGAAATATTGAAATTAGAAGAAAGCTGGGTGAGATATTTATAAAAAATAGTCTTAGTTTACGATTTATGTTGAGTATAGCTGCTGTAGTAACAGTGCTGATGACAATAAATTTATTATGGAATATTCATCAATACAGCCTACAAGCCGAGGAAGAAATGCGTGAGAAAGCAGCAGTGGTCGCCAGACAGCTTATTGCTACTCGCTCTGTTATTGCTCTCAGGCAAGATAACATCAATTCGGATTCGCAGGGACATTATGAATTTAAACATCTAAACCCTGCGGCAGTGGGGAAGGAGGTTGGTGATTTTTTCAATCAATCTTCTGGTTATAAAATTAAACAAACTCGTTTTTCTGTACGTGCTCCAGAAAATACTCCTGATAGTTTTGAAATAGAAAAGATGAAAGTATTGGCCGCCAATTCTGATCTTCCAGCAGTATGGGGATATGATGTGCATGGTGGGGAAAAAGTCTTTCGCTACTTTTCTCCTTTATATTATGATGAAAGCTGCATGCCTTGCCATGGTAAGCCAGCAGGTGGCAAGGATATATCAGGAAATCTGAAAGAGGGCTTTACGGCGGGTGATTTTGCTGGGGCTATTAGTATTATCGTTCCTATGACTGCTTACGAAACAAACCAGAGAAGCTACATCATGAATCAATTATTGTTTATTGTGTTTATGGTTTTAGCCATCATTGGATTGATTTATATTTTAATGGAGCACATTGTAATTATGCCGATCCAAGAACTTACTGCAAAGGTGACATCCATAGGGGATGGACAATTGGAAACGAAATTGGTTGATATTCATACTTATGATGAAATGAAATCCTTTGTGGAAGCTTTTAATACCATGGCAGATAAAATCCAGCATTTTTATAGTGAATTAGAACAAAAAGTTAACGAACGCACTTATTTGCTGCAAGAAGCGAATGTACAGCTGCTTGAACAAGGCGCTGCATTGCGGGCTATGAATGACAAGCTCAGTCAAGCGGATCAACTCAAGTCAGAATTTTTAGCGGTGATGAGTCATGAATTACGAACGCCTTTGACAGCCATCATTGCATTTAGTGAAATATTGTTATATGAAGAAAATTTGAGCAGCCAGCAACGAGAATATTTAGTAGATATCTTTGAAAGTTCTCATCAACTGCTAAGTCAGATCAATGATATTTTGGATATGTCCAAAATTGAGGCTGGTTTAATCAGATTAGACAGGCGACCTACAGATATTAGAGAGATTGTTGATGGTATTGCTCGCATTATCTCACCATTACTGCTTAAAAAGAATCTTCAGTTTCATATCAATATTAGTTCCGCAGTACCGATTATCATGGCTGATTATGACAAAGTAAGTCATATTATCAAAAATCTCATTGGTAATGCCGTGAAATTCACCCCTGCCCAAGGCTCAATTAGCATTGAGGCAGAGGTCATTCATCAGAAGCAGGAATCGTATCTAAAGATAGCTGTGAAGGATACGGGTATTGGTATCCGCGAGGAAGAACAAAGCTCTATTTTTGAAAAGTTTAAACAGGCTGGCAGTCCTAGTGAAAGGGAGTATATGGGGAGTGGATTAGGCCTTGCTTTAGCCCATAATTTTGTTCAACTGCATGGGGGACAAATCAGAGTAGAGAGTAAAGTTGGTAAAGGGAGCATTTTTACATTTACTTTGCCGATTGTTGGAACGGGAGGTTACATATGTTAAAAGAAAAGATTCTAATTGTGGATGATGACGATAAAATACTAAAAATTCTTAAGCATTGTTTTGAAAGGGAAGGCTATATGGTTGTGATGGCCATGGATGGTGAAGAGGCATTAGCGGTGGCAAAACGTGAACAACCTGATTTAGTGGTGCTGGATTTAATGCTGCCAAAGATTAATGGTCTGGATGTAAGTAATATCTTGATTGCCGAATATGATATTTCTATCGTTATTTTGTCGGCAAAAGGCGATGAATTAGATCGTATTGCAGGTTTTAGAATGGGTGTTGACGATTATATTGCAAAACCTTTCAGCCCAACGGAGTTGGTATTGCGGGTACAAGCGGTACTGCGCCGGGCAAAAGGGAAAAAACAAGAGAAGAATGAAAGCATCCTGTCGGGCAATTTACGAATTGATAGTAGGGCTAGATCGGTAAACATTGATTCACAAATCATAGAGCTAACTACGAAAGAATTTGATCTGCTATGGCTTTTAGCCAGTAATCCTAAGCAAGTTTTTACCAGGAAACAATTGCTTAATAAAATCTGGCATAGCGATTACCATGGTGACGAGAATACTGTTACGGTTCATATGCGGCGCTTACGAGAAAAAATTGAGCCGGATCCATCTAAACCTCTTTATATTAAAACCGTATGGGGTGTAGGATATAAATTTCAAATGTAATCATTTTGTAATAGTTTCGTAAGCTGGATGTAAGTAACTTATAGTATGATAAAAGCGTAACTCCCTACACAATATTTTCGTTCTATTTTTTAGTAGACAGTAGGAGGGGCATAAGCATGTATCGAGATATCAGTGTGAAACTTGTGAATGTCAGCAAGAGTATCGGCACACGGGTTTTATTTACGGGAATTAATCTTGCATTGAATGCTGGACAGTGCCTAATCATTACAGGACCTAACGGTTCAGGCAAATCAACCTTGCTAAAAATAATTGCAGGTCTTAATCAGCCAACGACAGGTGCGATACAGATCATAAGTAACAATAAGCAATTCGATGCAGAAGAACGGCGGGCGTGCTTGGGACTCATATCTCCTGAAATTATATTATATGCTGATTTGACAGGCCGTGAAAATATATTGTTTTTTGCTCGATTGCGTAAAATACGATGCAATGAACAGCAGATAGAGGGATATTGCCAACAAGTTGGTTTGGCAATTGATATGGATCAATTAGTACGTACCTATTCTACAGGAATGCGGCAGCGTTTAAAATTTGCTCTTATGCTAGCGACGCAGCCGTTGTTGTGGTTATTAGATGAACCTTCTTCCAATTTAGATGCTGATGGTAAGAGGCTCATAGCCCAAATGATTCGCAAAGGGCTCGAACAGAATGCGGCAATCATTATTGCGACAAATGAGCCATGGGAGGCGGAACATGCCGACTATAAGATTGAACTTGCTTAATTGCATTTGGGCAATCATGATGAAAGATGGAATATGTGAGTTTAGAACCCGTTATGCTGTAAGCGCATTGCTTATGTTTGCTTTAATATCCTTAGCCAGCATTAGTATGTCCATTGGTGCAGCAAGTTTACCTGCAGATCTTACAGCAGCTTTATTATGGGTACTATTGTTTTTTTGTGCTATGGCTGGATTATCTAGAGTTTTTGTTCAAGAAGAGGAGTCGGGCACTATCATAGCGCTGCAGATTTATGGGTCAGGGCAAGCTGTACTATTTGGTAAGTTATTGTTTAACATTCTTATGTTATTGTCTCTGACGATGTTGATCATTCCATTATTTATGATTTTTCTGAATGTAGATATTTATCATTGGCCGATATTTATTGTGGTATTGATTCTTGGCGATATAGGTATTGCAGCTGCCAGCACAATTACTGCCGCTATGGTAGCCAAGACCCAGGGGAAAAATGCATTATTTACGGTATTGACATTTCCCCTATTATTGCCCCAATTTTTAAGTTGTATTAGTGCTACAGCTAAGATTTTGATGAATGTTAAGCCCGATATATCTGACATCCTGTTTATGGCATCCTATAATGTGGTATTGATGATTGCATCATCCATAGTATTCGATTATCTTTGGTACGACTGATTTGGGGGGGGATTGTAATTGAAGCTCGTCTTGCTTTTATGGATTATGGGAGTGATATATGCTGTATTGTATATCGTGCCCCCGGCAGAAGGATTGGGTGAATTGGTGAGAATTGCTTTTTTTCATATACCAGTTGCCTGGGTATCGATTTTAGCTTTTTTATTGTCGGCTGGCTGGTCTATACAATATTTGCGTACACGAGATATACAATATGATTGGAAAAGTTCAGCAGCCGCCAGTTTAGGATTACTGTTTTGTTTATTGGCAACGATAAGCGGTGCCATTTTTGCCAAGCTCACTTGGGGTGCTTATTGGAATTGGGACCCGCGGCAAACATCTATTTTTATTTTGCTGCTCATTTATGGAGCTTATTTAGTATTACGATCCTCCATTCAAGACGAGCAAGAGCGAGCTAAGATATCTGCTGTTTATGCATCACTCTCTTTTTTAACGGTACCATTTTTAGTTTTTATCATTCCACGTTTTTATTTCTCCTTGCATCCTGAACCGGTGATTAATAGTGGTGGCAAGTTAGAAATGGATACGATCATGATATATGTACTTCTAGCGGCTGTTGGGGCGTGTACAGCACTATTTTGGCAGTGCTTTAACTATATGGTACACAACAAACAAAAATCAGCGTAAGAGTGGATCGCATCATGGGTATTCTCTCGGAAAAGCTTTCTCCAGAGAATACTATGGGATAAGGAGGAAACCCATGAAAAAACGACATGGAATTGGTATCGGCATAATTGCTTTATTCATTATTTTTAGTGCTGTCAGTTTTAAAAGCTCCCTAACGCCATACGTTACTTTTGCTAAGGCCAAAACGATGAGCGGCAGTGTACAGGTGCGTGGAGTATTAATTTCAGAACGTGTGATCATGACAGAGGACAAAAAAGCTATAACTTTTAAGCTGCAAGATGAGAACGGACAAGAAGCGTTGATTGTATATAAGGGGACTAAGCCGGATGGGATAGAAGAGGCGACTAGTATTGTGGCTATTGGTAAATATCAGAATGATCAGTTTATTGCTGAGAAATTATTAGTAAAATGCCCTTCTAAGTATCAGTCTGTGCAAGGGAGTGTGAATAAGTAATGGTTGGCTATGTTTCTATCGTTTTCGCTTTGCTTGTTACCTGTATAGCATCATTTTCCTATTTCAATGTGCATCTGTCGAATGTTACACGGCGCTCAGGAAAGGGGAGGGCTGCTAACGTTGGATTACAGTGTTACCGTTTGTCTGCAATATTAGCTGGGATTGCAGCAGGTTATTTGCTATATCTAATCTTAGATAATCGCTTTGAATATGCCTATGTTTTTAGTTATTCGTCTCGCGAATTGCCCTTTATGTATAAGTTGTCCGCATTTTGGGCGGGGCAGCAAGGTTCATTTATGCTGTGGTTGGTATTTCATGTGATATTTGGATTGCTACTATCTCGAAAGAACGACACACCTCCTGGTGTTATGGCCGTTTATAGCGTGCTGCAGGCTATATTGCTGATTGTTTTGTTGGCAAAAGGACCTTTTATGCTGCTGGCACAACCTCAACTGGACGGGGTGGGACTTAACCCTTTGTTACAAGATTTTTGGATGATTATTCATCCGCCAATTATCTTCTTGGGGTATGCTGGTTTGGCTGTGCCCTTTGCTTACGCTCTAGAAGGACTTTTTTCTAACAATCATAAAACCTGGATGACAGCAGTATTGCCTTGGGCTTTGTTTTCATGGTGTGCTTTGGGAGCCGGTGTTTTTATTGGGGGTTTTTGGGCGTATAAAGTATTAGGTTGGGGAGGGTATTGGGCCTGGGATCCCGTGGAGAATTCCTCTCTCGTGCCGTGGTTGGTAAATGGAGCCTTGGTACATAGCTTATTCTGGGCAAGATTAAAATCAGCGGCTATTCGATCTGCTTATTTTGCCAGTATTTTTAGTTTTGTAACCGTACTATATGGAACATTTTTAACTCGCAGCGGAGTTTTAAGTGATTTTTCTACGCACTCTTTTGCAGATGAAGGGGTTGGCGGATTGCTGGCAGGGTTTGTGCTTCTTACTATATTTTTTGGCCTAACCTTGCTAATCATACGTTGGCCTGATTTGCCAAAAGGTGAATTATATACCAGGGTCAACAGCCGTGAGTTTACATTGGGCTGCGGCGTATTGATTTTTAGTCTTATGGCGGTAATGGTTTTTATCGGGATGTCTACCCCCTTGGTTACGATGTTATTAGGAAATCCGTCAAATGTGAGTGAAAGTTTTTATAATAACACGTCGCTGCCATTAGCAGCAGCTTTGGTTATGCTCCTTACGATCTCTCCTATGTTTAATAAAAAACCTAATGAGGCTATTTCGTTAAAGAAGTACTGGTGGTTGGGAATTATCGGTTTGCTGTCATTGGTTTTGCCGCTTAAGCTGGGATTATACCAGCCTATGATAGTAATAACGACCATTTTTTCCATTACGGCTTTGATTGCGAATGTTATCATAGGTAGGGGAAATGAAAGCGCAGCATCATGGCCAGCAGCTATTACTCATGCTGGATTAGCCGTTATGGTAATCGGTATTGTCGCCTCTTCTGCTGCCAATGAGTCGACGGTGACAACCTTAAATCTACAACAACCTAAACAAATCCTGGGGAGTGAAATTACATATATAGGTAAAGAAGAGGCGAACGACGGTAGTGGATTTTATCAAAAATTTATTGTCGGCCACCAGAAGATAGAGCCTTCTTTGATACAGGCCTTTACTAAATACAATAAAGAAGGGCAGCCATCTGCGAGAGAGCCGGCTATTGACCGCAGATGGCTAGCGGATTTATATGTAGCCCCTGTCATGAAGCATGAAGACCATACGGCTACAGAAATTCGATTGGCAACAGGAGAGGAAAGTCAGCAAAATGACGTAATCATTAGGTTTATTTCCTGGAAAATGATTACAGGTACCACCGGACAGGAAATGAAAGTGCAAACCGTCTTTGAAGTGGTAAAAGAGGGAAGGACAGAAGCGATTCAGCCAGAGCTTGTGTATAAGAACGGAGTGGTTACTGGTGCTCCTGTAGTGGTTTTTGGTCAATATGAAATCGTCATTAATGGGGTTAATCCTAGGGATGGAAATATAAGCATTGGACTTTTGGATAACGTTTCTATCAGTAAATCAGATAGTGTTGAAGTTGAAATCAGTAATAAGCCTTTAATCAATTTAGTATGGTTAGGAGCAATTTTGATTACCTTCGGCTGTGGCTGGGGAGCAATCAATCGCTTTTGGTTTTTTAAAAGAAAAATGGATGATAAGGAAAAGGGGTCAATGTCCTATTTCTAGGACTACATAATTGACTTGTAAAAAAGTAGTGAAGAAAAACTGTAAAAATAGGAGGTGAGGGGTTGGATACTGGTCAGTTTTTAAACCGCAATGCTTTAAAGATTGCGCTGGTGGTCCTGGTTGTGGTGATGATAGGAATGGCAGCTGGAGGTGCTGGTTATGCTTATTCAGATAGTCCAGGGTTTTGTGGAAGTTGCCATTCGATGGAGGCAGCCCATACTACATGGCAGGCATCGAATCATAAGCAGCTCAAGTGTACCGACTGCCATTTGCCACAGCAGAATTTTGCCATCAAAATGATTACGAAAGCGCAGACCGGTATGAATGATACCTATCATGAAGTCTTGCGAGATTATCCTGCAACAATGAAGTTATCGCCTAAAGGCAAAGCGATCGTAGAAGACAATTGCATGCGCTGTCATCAATCTACAGTAGAATACACTGGTATGGGAGCCGGTGGAGAGGATTGTACGAAATGCCATCGCGGCTTAGTTCATGGCATGAACAAGAGCAAAGGGGGAATAAAAGTTGAGTAACATGCAAAAGACCTTAATTGCCTTGTTGGGTGTAGCAGTCATCTTTTTTGGTTTTGTTGCTGTACGTATTGGGGTCAAACCGGCAGCAACAGTCAAAGCCTCACCCATCCCCGCAGGAGAATATGATGCAGCAGTATGGGGAGAAGTCTATCCCCTTCAATATGCAAGCTATCGAAAGATGGCTGAGGTATCTCCTTCTCCTACAGGTTATGGAGGCAGTGTGAATGTGCAAAAATCAGATATGCAGCCAGAAATTTTCACAAACTTTAAAGGTATGCCTTTTAGTAAGGATTATACTGAGGATCGGGGTCATGTATATGCTGTAGAAGATTTACTTCATAGTAAACGGATTGGCCCCGCTAGTAAAGGTGCGTGCATCACCTGTAAAACTCCTTATGTGGAACAATTTTATAAAGAATCAGGCTGGGGATATGCCAATAAACCTTTAGGGGAATTATTAGAAAGGAGTAAACATCCTGTTACTTGCGCCCAATGTCATGACTCGGAAACGATGAACTTACGTGTCATTAATCCAGCATTTATTGAAGCACAAGAACGGCGGGGGATCGATTTGAGTAAGGCAACAAGAGAAGAAATGCGCACGTATGTATGTGCTCAATGCCATTCTGAATATTATTTTGAACCTGGTACTATGCGGGTAGTTTTTCCTTGGGATAAAGGCTTCAAGCCAGAGGAAATGTATGCTTATTATGCTGAAAAACCTAATAACTTCCTTCAGGATTGGGAGCATCCGGATTCTAAAGCACCAATGCTAAAAGCGCAGCATCCTGATTATGAAACATTCGCAAATGGTACTCATGGTAAGGCTGGGGTATCATGTGCTGATTGTCATATGCCGTATATGCGTAAAGATGGGCAGAAATATACATCCCATTTTATTACAAGCCCATTAAAGACTCTTGATGCCTCTTGTTCTCCATGCCACAGTCAAGGAACAGAATGGTTATCTGAAAGAGTTAAGACAATCCAAGATCAAACCTTCTTGCTGCAGCATACTGCAGGCTTAAATGTAGCTAAAGCTCATGAAGCGATACGAAAAGCTGGTGATACGCCAAATGTCAATCAGGCTGAACTTGCCAAAGCTAGAGAATTGGTGCGTAAAGCCCAGTGGATGTGGGATATTGTGTCAGCTGAAAATAGTATGGGCTTTCATAATACCGATCAGACCATGACGACTCTTGGTCAAGCTAATGAATTAGCTCATCAGGCCATTGAATCAGCCAATTTGGCAGCGGGGATCAATGTACTATAAATAAGAAAAAGGTTAGGGGAGACCTCTGGTTTGGTGGTCTCCTCTAACCTTTTTTGAATGGTCGTGATCTAAAAGTATAGATCACGGGCACCGTTTTCAATTTCTTTTAGACGCTTGATGGTTTTAGTGCGGACACTTTCCTGTGGTATCGAAGCAAGGTTTTTGGTAATCATAGTTTCGCCTACTTTTTTTAGCGCCTCATCACCATAGTCAAGCAGATACTCTTTAAAAGTCAATAAAGCATTAGGCAAACAAACATTTTGTATTTCACCACTTTTAGCAAGACTCATAAAGCGATCACCTGTGCGTCCCTGACGATAACAAGCTGTACAATAGCTGGGTATATAGTTTTTTTCGCATAGCATAGAGATGATTTCATCTGGAGAACGATTGTCCCCTGTTTCAAACTGCATGGCTCCCTTTGCTGCGACAGAATCTTCTTGAGTTTCTTGATAACCGCCTACACCCGTACAGGAACCGGCACTAATTTGTGAAACACCATACGTAAGAAGCTTGTCTCTTAACTCAGGATGCTCTCTGGTTGATAAAATAATCCCTGTATAAGGCACTGCTAAGCGAATGATAGCAATGATTTTTTTAAAGTCTTCATCATTCACAAGGTGGGGAAAGGTTTCAAGGTTAATACTGTCAGCTGGTCTGAGGCGGGGTACTGAGATAGTATGAGGTCCGACACCAAAGGCATTTTCTAAGTGCTCGGCATGTAAAAACATAGCAATCGTGTCATATTTATAATCATAGAGTCCATAAAGTACCCCGATACCAACGTCATCGATGCCTGCCTGCATGGCTCTATCCATGGCAGTGGTATGCCAGTTATAATCTTTTTTGGGCCCAGAAGGATGCAGTATCCCATAGGTTGGACGGTGGTAGGTTTCTTGAAATAAGATATAAGTGCCAATCTGGGCTTGTTGTAATTTTTTGTATTCGTCAATGGTGGTAGCGGCAACGTTAATATTAACACGGCGTATGCTGCCGTTTTTATTTTTCACATTATAAATTTCTTTAATGGTATCGACAACATAGTCGATAGAACAGTTATCTTGATCTTCGCCAGCTTCCAGCACTAAGCGCTTGTGACCTAAGGATTGAATGATCTCTACCTCTTGCTTTACTTCAGCCATGGATAGATGACGGCGTACTTGGCTTGGATTGCCGCTGCGGTAGCCGCAATACGAACAATCGTTGATACAGTGGCTGGAGATATAAAGTGGTGCAAATAATACAATACGTGTGCCATAAATTTTTTGTTTTATATCAGCCGCAACAGCGTACATGGATTCCAATATGTCTGGATCAGTCACTTCTAAAAGAATGGCGACTTCAGATGCTGATAAACCATGGTACTGGTTAGCTTTCGCAATAATACTGCTAACGAGTTCTTTATCCTGAGATTTTGTTTTCGCTTCGTGAAGTAACTGAAGAATTACCTCGTCATTAATAAAATCGTCGGGTGTTCGTTCCTTGTTAGAAATCAATTAAATGGCCTCCTTGTAATACGATAAATCAGTCGTTATCTTTTGCAGATGACAAATTCTACTTTGTTCATCGGCTTTACATGAATATATGTTTTTAATTTTGACTACCATTATATAATACTTTTCAGCAAGAATATATAGTTTTAAAGAAAAGTTATTGTTATTATAGGAGGAAATGGCATCTAAGCAATTATTCTTTGGATGCTTCACACTACGAGAACCTAACATATTGACAGATCATTTTTATATGGAAGAGCTCTTAGAGAGCACAAATAAAAATATTCCGCATATAATACTATGGATACTTATAGGAGGTGTGGGGAGAATGCTTAATGATGAAGAGCGAAAATATATGGTGGACCATGACAAATATATAACAGGCAGCAATGAAGATAATATGGATAATGTCCATGTACATGTGTATACTACGGAAACAGATGTTTCAGATGATCATCAGCATATGTTTTTAGGTGTTACTGAACCTGCTAGGGTGGAAGGACGGTCTCATGTTCATCAAATTCGTACGCGGACATCTTTTGCGGCTGAGAATTCTAGAGGCCACTGGCATTGGGTGGATGTTATGACAGACCGGGCAATTGCCATGCCGGATGGCTCTCATACTCATTATTATGAAGGCCGTACAAGCATGAACGATGGTCATTGTCATAATTTTTCTGATGTTACTGGCCTAGGACCCAATATATGTGTGGATGATGAGGAAGATAAAAAACCCTGTAAATATAAATATAAACGTCCTGATGATGAAGAATATAACTAAAAAGGAACGAGAAGGTGGCAATCAATTTCCACTTTCTCGTATTTTTATTACTGCGAGAAAGTTTTTTAAAGCAGTTCAGTTATAATATAGATCTTAAATATACATACTAAATATTGGAGGTGTTACGATGTTATTAAGCTGGATGATGATGAAACTTATGGATCCCTCAATGGATGAAGTAATGACAAAGATGCTTACGGAGGATTATAAGGACAACCCCTTCTTAATGGTTACAGTTGCAGAAAAGTTATCACCGCGAGCTATGATGGAAGCTGCTATGCGTGCTGAGGCTGGCAAAGAATTGGCACGACCCTTAGGCAGTCCGGTGGTTCTATCTCCATGGGATAAGCTGCTGCTAAACCCAAAGCAATTGTTTGAATTACCTACTTCTGACTATACCGGAATTACCATGAAAACGATTATTGGACCAAAGGCTAAAAAACCTCTGCAGCTTGAACTGCCTATCATGATTACAGGAATGTCTTATGGTGGGTCGCTAAGTTTGCCGATAAAAATTGCTCTGGCTAAGGGAGCAACGATAGTCGGAACCTCAACGAATACAGGAGAGTCTGCCGTTACTGAGGAAGAACGGGGAGCAGCTCGATTCTTAATTGGACAATACCATCGTGGAGGTCAATTGAGTGGTCAGGAGCAGCTAAAGCAGCTGGATGCGATTGAAATTCAATTAGGTCAGGGAGCTTGGGGCGGTGCGGTTGATTCTACAATGAAGGCTGAAGATATTGATGAGCATCTGCGCAATGCATGGGGGCTAAAAAAAGGTGAAGATGCCACTGTATATGCGCGCATGCCTGGGAAAAATTCGACACAAGATTATATTAAGATGATCGATGATATGAAAGCGCAGTATGATGTTCCCATAGGAGTCAAAATAGCTGGTACTGACTATATTGAATATGAACTGGCGGTTATTGCTCAGACAAAAGCAGATTATATTGTCGTAGATGGTTCTGAGGGCGGGACAGCAGTTGCGAATCCAACTTTACAAGATAATGTGGGGCTGCCGACCTTTTATACCCTTGTACGAACGATCGATTGGCTCGTAAAAAATAATTTACGTGAGCGTTTTAGTGTGATTATTGCCGGTGGATTAACGACTCCAGGGCACTTTCTAAAAGCCCTGGCTCTAGGAGCGGATGCAGTTTATATTGGAACGATTGCTTTACTGGCTGCGTTACATACCCAAATGACAAAGGCACTGCCACAGGCGCCCCCTTCGCAAATGTTATTATATACAGGCAAGTTAACGGATAAACTTCACATCGATGCAGCTGCCAATCATCTAGCAAACTTTCTATCTTCTTGTAAGAGTGAAATGCAGCTAGCCGTACAAGCTGTGGGGAAAAAAAGCATTAAAGAGCTAAATCGCAGTGATCTGGTAACTGTAGAAAAAGACCTGGCAGAATTTGCTGCCATTCGCTATGCAGGCAGCCATCGGGAAGAAAGAAAAAGCACAGAAAAGTGACAGTAATTAACCCCTCTTAAATAAACAGAGGGGTTAATTTTATAAATGTACATTAATTGAATAATGCAATAAAAATTTTATGCAATTATCATATAGTAAGTTGGTCTTAGCATAGAGAGTAATTTTATAATTTACCTAAAATGGTATTTTTCAATGTATTGCTTAATAGTGTAGTAGTATTAAAAATACCAATTGGTGGTGATTATATGGTGAAGCCTACAATACAGGCTATCGGTACAGCAGTACCTCATTATGCTTTAGAGCAAAAAGAGATAAAAGAATTTGTTGCGAGTATGTTTCGTTCCCATGTAGAACATATTGATAAGCTGCTTCCCATTTTTGAGAATAGCTGCGTCAAAGTACGGTACTTATCTCGGCCGCTGGAATGGTATGCTGCTCCTCATTCTTTTTCAGAAGCGAATCAAATATTTAAAGAAGTAGCCCTTGAACTTGCAGAAAAGGCAGCATCTCAGGCAATGACGAGAGGGAATGTAAAGCCGATGGATATCGGTATGGTTATCTTTGTGACTTCTACTGGTATTGCGACTCCCACCTTAGATGCTAAGCTAATTGATCGGTTGGAATTATCACCTCATACAAGGCGACTGCCTATTTGGGGACTTGGCTGCGGGGGAGGAGCTGCTGGATTAGCACGAGCTAATGAACTTGCTTATAGCATGCCAGGAAAATCAATATTGTTGGTAGCTGTGGAACTTTGCAGTCTTACTTTTCAAAGAAATGATTTTTCTAAATCCAATATAGTTGGTACCAGCATTTTTGCAGATGGGGCGGCTGCGGTATTGATAACCATGAACGGTGAAGGACCTGCTATTTTAGGAAATCATAGTACCTTGTTTCCCAATTCAGAAGACATTATGGGATGGGAGTTAGTTGAGACAGGTCTTAAGGTACGGTTTTCTCGAGATATTCCTAGCATTGTACGCCGTTATTTACCAGATTTATTACAAGAGGCTTGCGGCAAATGGGGAATCGAGCAAGAAAAAATAGCTCATTATGTTGTTCATCCTGGTGGAGCAAAGGTACTGGACGCATATTCGGGTAGTTTGAATATCAGTAAAGATCAGCTATCTCATGCATATAAGATACTAATTGATTATGGCAACATGTCTAGCGCTTCCATTTTATTTGTATTAGAAAAATTTATGGCTGAAACACCGGCAAAAGATGAATATGGAATTATGTTAGCACTAGGACCTGGCTTTAGTGCGGAACAGGTACTATTCAAATGGTGAGCCTATGGGTTTTGATAATGGCATGTATTCTAATCAGTCAGCGTCTTTTAGAGCTATACATAGCTGAAAATAACTATAAGTGGTCAGTGGCAGCTGGGGCACAGGAGTTTGGTAAGGAGCATTACTCTTTATTTTTTATTTTACATGGCTGCTGGTTTATCGGCTGGATCGTAGAGAGCGGCATAGGTAAAGTTGCCATTAGTGAGTTATGGTATGTATGGCTGAGTTTATTTGTTATTGCTCAAGTAGTGAGATATTGGTGTATTGGTAGTTTGGGGAAGGCTTGGAACACTCGAATTCTAGTCATTCCTGGCCGAAAGCTAATTTCTAAAGGACCATATCAATATATAAAACATCCCAATTATGTAGCTGTAGCCATCGAATTGCTGGTTGTACCCTTACTATTTGGAGCTGCAATCACAGCAGCTCTCGCGACTCTATGTAATGCTTGGTTAATTCTGGGTATTCGAATTCCAGTGGAGGAAAAGGCATTAAGTGAAGGGATTATTGAAAAAAGTAGCTGCTAGAAAGAATGTATGTTAACGTCTGCATAACAGATTAAATGAATAAATGATAAGGGGGGCAGTCATTTACTACCCCCTTATTTGTTAGTCTGCTTGACTATTAAGTTGATTTTGCTCGGTGACGTTAAGGCGGCTGTTGAGTTGGCTGATATGTTGATCCATATCCTGTGACATCTGTGTAAATAGTTGTTTGGCTGTTTGATCGTCAGTTGATTGGGCGAAGGTTGCATAGGTTCCTTTTGCTGATTCAGCTGCAGCGACAGCTTTTTGCAAGTCTTTTTGTACAGTCATAACAATTCCTCCTTATGATAAGATGTTACTTACATAGGTATTATTCTACTGTTCTTTTGTTTTTATGATTATTTTTAAGATGACGCAGATAAAAACAAATTTAATGTGCACTATAAATGCAAGCATTAGAGGGATACGATGTTGATTTGTATGAAATAATATAGTATATTTATTGCAGTTCATAATGCCTAAAGTTTTGATTGTATAGTTGGTAATCAAAGCTTTAGGTATTTGTTATTGAAAAGGAGAATGTAAACATGAACCCGTATTTAATAGCTATTATTGTATATGCATGTATTTTAGTTGCTGTAGGTTTTATTGCTACTAAGGGAGTTAAAGGTGCATCTGATTTTTTTGTCGCTGGCAGAAGGCTAGGACCTGCTCTTTTATTTACTACCTTAATTGCACCTAACATTGGTGCTGGTTCCACCGTTGGCGTAGCCGGCGTTGGTTATAAATTTGGTATTTCCGCTTGGTGGTGGATTGCTTCTTCAGCTGTAGGTTCTGTCATACTAGCCTTTATTGTTGGTCCTGCGATTTGGCGCGTGGCAAAAGAGTATAACTTGTATACATTGGGAGATTATCTGGATTATCGTTATAATCGAAATTTTCGAGGCTTCATATCATTAATGATGGCTATTGGCACCCTGGCAATTTTTGCGGGACAGTTAATGGGAATTGCCTGGATTTTGACCGCTGTAGCTGGTACTGGTAAAACAGCGGGGATTTTGGTTGGTTCTATTGTAGTGATCTTATATTTTGGTGCTGGAGGGCTGCTCGCCGCGACATTTGTAAATAGCATTCAAATCGTAGTAAAGTTTGTTGGATTCTTATTAGCCGTTCCCTTTGCATTGCATTATATAGGCGGTTGGGAAGGGCTTACTGCACTAATCGGACAAAACATAGCAGATGCCAATAAGGCTGAAGCCTATATGAGTTTTGACGGCATTGGAATTACTATGATTATTGGTTATTTTTTAATGTTAACGCCATCTTTTTTTATTTCTCCAGGTTTAATTGGGAAGGTATATGGAGCTCGTGATGTAGCTACAGTAAGAATTGGCACAGCTCTTAATGCTTTGGTGCAATTTGCTTTTGCCATTGTCCCTGTTATACTAGGAATGTGTGCTTTTGCAGCATTTCCGAACTTGTCGCAGAGTGAATTGGCATTGCCGATTGTTATGAAAGAATTTATGCCATTTTGGGCTTCTGCATTTGCTTTGGCAGCCATCTTCTCAGCCGAGGTTAGTGCTGCCGACGCAGTATTATATATGATAACAACATCTTTTACGAAAGATTTGTATAAAACCTTTATTAAACCTGAAACCTCAGATGAGGAATTACTGAAAATGAGCCGCATCGTTACCGTGGCAGCTGGAATTCTCGGTATTAGCATTGCTTTACTACTGCCTAATATCATTACGGCATTGTCTATCTTTTATTCGTTAATGTCCGTGTCATTAACAGCTCCTTTATTATTTGGTCTGTTTTCAAGGCGACCCTCTACTAAAGCTGCCTTTATATGCGCAATTGCTGGAGTTTTGACTACTGTGGTCCTGCAGTTTGGTAATGATGGAAAAGGAATTGGAATATTAAATGCTCAATCTACCGGGATTGTTTTAACCATTATCATCATGGTATTTATGATGGTTGTGTTTCCTGCAAAAGAAAAAGGCGTAATGGCTAAATGAATTTCTTTATTTTAAATTGTGAAAGTATATGTAATAATTAAGTATTTGGAAATGATATAAAAATGAGGTGTTATCATGCATATTGTATTAGTTGAACCTGAAATTCCTGGAAATACAGGTAATATAGCGCGATTGTGTGCAGCAACAGATACGGAGCTTCATTTAGTAAAACCTTTAGGATTCTCGATTGAAGATAAGTATTTGAAAAGGGCTGGCCTGGATTATTGGAATTTAGTGAAAGTACATAGTCATGAAAATTTTGCTGAAGTGATAGAATTATATAAAGGACATAATTTTTATTTTAACACAACAAAAGCTGATCAGCATTATAGTCAAATTCAGTTTAAAGCAGATGATTTTTTAGTATTTGGCAAGGAAACGGCTGGTTTACCTGAATCGTTACTAACAGAACATAAAGAAAACTGCATTCGTATTCCTATGGTTAGTGATGCCAGATCCCTTAACCTATCAAATTCTGCTGCGATCGTGATATACGAGGCTCTTCGACAGCAGCAATTTATAGGTTTAAAATAAGAATCTATAAATATTGAAAAGATGGTGAAACATAATGCGCGCACAATTTGGACCAGGAGGCAATCCCGATGCTTTCTATGCAGCTGGCTACAAAGCATCGGTGGAGATACCAGCATGGCTGGATATGCTGAAACTGATGGCTTATGAATACCAATGTACTCGCGGCGTGAATATAAAAGAGGAGACAGCCATAAAAATTGGGCAGCAAGCTGCAAAGTATGGAGTGAAACTAAGTATACATGCTCCCTATTATATTAGCTTGTCCACAGACGATGTAAAAATTATTGGAAATACACAAAATCATTTTTTGAAATCCCTAGAAGTTGCTTACTGGATGGGAGCTGACCGCATTGTTTTCCATATGGGAGGGTTGGGTAAGCAAGATCGGAAAGTGGCAATGGAAAATGTAAAACGCGCCCTTTTTACCCTATTGGAATTAGTAGATAAGCGAGGACTAACTGGCATCTATCTTTGTCCAGAGACCATGGGCAAACAAAATCAATTGGGATCATTAGATGAAGTTCTTGCTGTATGCACTTTATCCGAATGGCTTATACCTACTGTAGATTTTGGACATTTGCATGCGGTAACAGGGGGAAAATATACAACAGAAGAGGAATTTGAAGCTGTTTTTGATAAGGTGGGAGAAACTTTAGGAAAGGAAGTAGCGAAAAATCTGCATATTCACTTTAGTCCCATTGAGTTTACAAAAGGGGGCGAAAAACGTCATTGGACTTTTGCAGATGAATTTGGTCCTCCCTATGAGCCTTTTGTTGCTGTTTGTGCTAAACGTGGTTTTACACCTCGAGTGATTTGTGAGTCTGCTGGTACGCAGGCAGCAGATGCAAAAGCGATGCAAGATCTTTATGTATCCTTAATAGAGCAAAAATAAGGCATCAACTATTCAGATCTATACGATTATGGATAGAATATTGTATAATGTATTGGGTGTATTTAGTAGATTGTAAACGAGGAGGAGTAATATGAATATTTACGATAAAACCCATGACTTAGTGCGAGCAATTAAAGAATCTCCAGAATATAGAGAATTTATGGAAGTTAAGAAGGTCATTGACACAGATGAACAAGCGAAGAAAATGGTAAAAGATTTTATTGCCAAGCAGATGGAATTAGAATATGACATGATGGGCGGCAAAGGGGAAGACAAAGCAACGACGGAGCAAATACAGCAAATGTATCAACTGATCGTTGGAAATAGTAAAGCTTCTGCATTTATGCAGTCATATATGAAATTTCAACGTCTAGTGGCGGATATTTATAAAATTTTGGGTGATTCTGTAGCTGAAGGAATGGATTTCTTTGAAAAGAAATAATCTGTCTGATGAACTTTTACTAAAGTTAAAGCAAGTGATCCCTGAGTGCCGTCTTTTGATCAATGAGCCCTTATCCAAGCATACGACTTTCAAAATTGGCGGTCCAGCCGATTACTTAGTCTTTCCTGCTTCCATGGATGAAATATCCTCCATCATGATTATTACTAAGCAGTATGGCATACCAGTTACTGTACTCGGCAATGGCTCAAATATTTTAGTACGTGATAAAGGTATTAAAGGTTTAGTCTTAAAATTTGGCAGTGAAATGTCATATATCCTCCACACTGGGGCTTTAGTCACTGCCGGTGCAGGGGCTATGCTGGCAGATGTCTCTTGCTATGCTGCTAAACATGGATTAAGTGGAATGGAGTTTGCGATTGGTATTCCTGGCAGCATTGGCGGTGCTGTATTTATGAACGCAGGTGCTTACTCAGGTGAAATGTGTCAAGTGGTTACGGCAGTATCTGGTGTTTGCCGAAATGGTAATATCCAACGTTTTTTACCAGCAGAAATTCAGTTTGGCTACCGCCATAGTATTTTCCAGGACAATGACTGCATTGTTTGTGAAGTAGAATTAACACTGCAAAAACAAGAAAAGCCAGCAATTTCGCAAAAAATGGATGAGTATACATTCAGGCGGGAAAGCAAGCAGCCCTTAGAAATGCCTAGTGCTGGCAGTACCTTTAAACGTCCGCCGGGAAATTTTGCAGGGACCCTTATCGAAAAAGCTGGTTTGAAGGGACTCCAAGTAGGAGGAGCCCAGGTGTCGATGAAGCATGCCGGCTTTGTGATTAATGCTGGCGGGGCAACGGCAGAAGATGTATTATTACTGATTGAAGAAGTACAACGTCGTGTCTATGAGGATTCAGGCATCATGCTGCATCCAGAAGTACGGGTCATCGGCGAAGAATAGCAAGCAGAAAAGACTTGGCTTTGTCTAAGTCTTTTCTACGTTATGCAAAGGAAGGAATTTTATACTAATTGTCGAAATATACAGATAGTAAGCAATGAGAGGAGAGGAGTCTTATGAAATTAACTTTCTTAGGTGCAGCAAAAATTGTAACTGGCTCGTCTTATTTATTAGAAGTGGATACACAAAAGATTTTAATCGATTGTGGAATGTTCCAAGGTTCAAAAACGATTACAGCCTTCAATCGGCGTGATTTTCTATATGATCCAACAGCAATTGATTGCGTGTTGCTGACTCATGCGCATATTGACCACAGCGGACTATTGCCTAAACTATGCAAATCTGGCTTCAAAGGTCCAATTTATGCCACTAGAGTAACAAACGAGCTTTGTGGGATTATGCTGCCTGATAGTGCTCATATTCAAGGCTTTGATGCTGAAATTGCTAATCGTAAAGGGAAGCGTGCAGGTAAGAAACCCGTAGAGCCCTTATATACGATTGAGGATGCTTATGCTACCCTAGAGCATTTCTCGCCAGTCGATTATGACCAAGAATTGACCTTATCACCAAATGTTGTTGTACGTTTTCGGGATGCAGGACATATCTTAGGTTCTGCTATGCTGGAGATCATGGTCAATGAAGACGGAAAAACAACTAAATTGGTATTCTCCGGTGACTTGGGACAACCAAATCAACCGATCATAAAAGATCCCACCTTTATTGATGAGGCCGATTATGTGATTGTTGAGTCTACCTATGGCAATCGCTTGCACGAAGAGTATGATAGAGAAGAACATCTAGCAACTATTATTAACGACAGTGTGGCTCGCGGAGGAAACATCATTATTCCTTCTTTTGCTGTAGGCCGTACGCAAACCATGCTGTATTATTTGCATAATCTTTTGAAAGCGGGAAAAATTCCTAATATACCAGTGATTATCGATAGTCCACTCGCTATATCTGCTACCGATATTTTCATGCGTAATACTCAGGATTTTGATGCAGAAGCTAAAGAAATGCTAAAAAGTACTAAGGATAATCCTTTGCAAATGCCTCAGCTGCGTTTTACGAGAACTGCTGATGAATCCAAAGCACTCAATAGCTTAAATGAACCTGTGATCATTATTTCTGCCAGTGGTATGGCTGATGCTGGTCGGATTCTTCATCACCTAAAACATAATTTGTGGCGGCCAGAATCGAGTATATTGTTTGTCGGTTACCAGGCACAAGGCAGCCTAGGACGACGTTTGGTAGAAGGTGCAAGCAAGGTGAAAATCATGGGAGAAGAAATTAGTGTGAGAGCGACTATTTACAGCCTGGACGGTTTCTCTGCACATGCTGATCAAGAACAGCTGCTAACATGGTTAACCTATTATAAAAGAAAGCCTGTCAATATTTTTTTAGTACATGGAGAGGTGGAAGCATCAGAACCCTTTGCGCAGCTAATTAAAGAGAAGTTAGATGTTTCCACTTATATTCCTAATTTTGGTGATGCAGCACTCCTAAATGGATTAGAGTGGAACATTGAACAGGCCGAAGTGACAGACCCAGCAATAAGACAGTTGCATGAGCATTTAGAACTATTGGACAGAGAATATGGCGAATATCGGACACATCTTGAACAATTAGGCAGCGCTGATAATAAGAAGGTGGGAGATATTATGCGCAACTTAGAAAAAATGCAAGTTTACATTAATAAATTGAAAAAAGGTGTATAGGAAGGAAAAAATCATTCTATAATCTAAAATATATTGGTAATTTTTAATATTTATAATTGACAGCAAGACGACAGTATAATATAGTGGTTTGTATGCGAAAATAAAAGGGTGCAGTAAAACGCATCCTTTCTTTGTTGACTTTGTAGGAGGGCTTAATTTATGAAACGTACTGATTTACGCAACGTTGCCATTATTGCGCACGTTGACCATGGTAAAACGACTCTGGTAGACGCAATGCTAAGACAAAGCGGTGTATTCCGTGCCAATGAAACTGTGGCTGAACGGGTTATGGATTCTAATGATCTTGAACGTGAGCGGGGTATTACCATCCTGTCAAAAAATACTGCTATTATGCATGATGGTGTAAAAATTAATATTGTGGATACTCCAGGACATGCGGACTTTGGCGGTGAGGTAGAGCGAGTACTCAATATGGTGGATGGGGTTCTATTACTAGTGGACTCTTTTGAAGGTCCTATGCCTCAGACTAAATATGTTTTGAAAAAAGCCTTAGAGCAAAAATTAAAACCGATTGTTGTTATCAACAAAATTGACCGTCCAGATCAGCGGGTAAAGGACGTTGCCGATGAAGTGTTTGAATTATTTATGGAACTGGATGCTACGGATGAACAATTAGAGTTTAAGATTGTTTATGCGGCAGCCAGAGCTGGTATTGCTAAAATGAAGATGGAAGATGACAGTGATAATCTGCAGCCTTTATTTGAGTTATTGGTAGCTGAAATTCCTGCTCCTCAAGGCGAAATTGATGGACCACTGCAAATCATGGTTACCACCCTGGACTATGATGATTATGTAGGACGTATTGCTATCGGACGTGTTATTCGTGGTAAAGCTACGAATGGACAACAGGTTTTAGTTTTAAATGGTGAAATTCAAAAGAAGGCGAAACTTGGCCGTTTATATACCTACCAGGGTTTAAAACGTACTGAAGTCCAAGAGGTGGCATTAGGAGATATCGTTGCGATTACTGGACTGGATGATGTAAATATTGGTGAAACCATTGCCGATACGGAAAATCCAGAAGCATTGCCAACCATTGATATTGATGAACCAACATTGGCTATGACCTTTAGTGTTAACAATAGCCCTCTTGCTGGACGTGAAGGTCAATTCATTACTACGAGGCATTTGCGTGACCGACTATTTCGTGAAGTAGAAACCAATGTAAGCCTAAAAGTTCGGGAAACAGAAAGTGCAGATACATTTGAAGTATCTGGTCGTGGTGAACTGCATCTGTCAATTTTAATTGAAACTATGCGCCGTGAAGGTTTTGAATTTCAAGTTGGTAAGCCGGAAGTTATTTACAAGACCATTAATGGACAGCGGTGTGAGCCTATGGAGGCTTTAACCATTGATGTTCCTCAAGAATTTATGGGAGCTGTTATGGAAAAACTGGGCACTCGTAAAGCTGACTTAGTGAATATGACAGAAATCGCTGGTTATCTTCGTATGGAATTTGTAATTCCTGCTCGTGGATTAATCGGTTTCCGTTCTGAATTCTTAACTAGTACCAAAGGCAATGGCATTATGCATCACTTATTCCATGGCTATGCACCATATAAAGGCGATATACCAGGACGCAGCCGCGGTGCTTTAGTTGCTTTTGAAGCAGGTGAAACAACCGGTTATGGTATTTTTGGTGTGCAAGAAAGAGGAACCTTATTTATTGTACCAGGACAAACTGTATATGAGGGTAGTATCATTGGTGAAAACACTAGAGAAATGGATATGGATGTTAATCCATGCAAAAAGAAAAATGTTACGAATATGCGTACAAGTGCTTCTGATGAAGCCTTGCGTTTAACTGCACCTCGAATATTAAGTTTAGAACAAGCATTAGAATATATTAATAAAGATGAATTGGTAGAGGTGACTCCTAAGAGTATTCGTCTGCGTAAAGCAATTCTAAGCCGCACATTACGTGGCAGAGAACGTAAAAATGGCTAAGATATAAACTTGGGCGCCCTTTGGGGCGTCTTTTTTCTAATCTTTATGCATAATCTTATAAAAAAATATAAAAAATATGATTGATATGCAGGGATTTATTAATAACGTGTCGAATGAATAAGTTATAATGGAAATATTAGTTAAATTTATTTGGAAAATGTCTGGAGGGCAAGAATAATGGGGCTTAGTTTAATCGATAAGCTGACAAATTATTTGATGCCACTGGAGGAAGTGGCTGCTGGAGGGAGTGTTGTATCGGAAATGGATGCAGCTCGTGCTCGTAAGTCGATGAATTTACAGGTTCATACCAGTGAATCGATGTCTTTAAAAGTAGTAGTGGCTTCACCAGTAACATATGATGATGTGTGCATATATGCAAATCATCTGAAGGAAAATGTGGCAGTAGTAATTAATTTTTCAGGTGTAGATCTGAATATGCAGCACGCTATTAAAGATTTTATGAATGGAGTATGTTATGTAGTATCTGGTAATGTACAGCGGATTGCTGATTCTGTATTTATTTATGTTCCAGGACATGTAGATATAGAGAAAGAGCTATATGCGTATTCTGTTCCTGCCTATATAAAGCCTAAGATATAAATATAAGAATTCCTTTGAAGTTGTTGCTTTTCTTCAAGCAGCAGCTTTAAAGGAATTTTCTGCATTTCTACCTGAATTCGATGGAAATAGAGAGGAGTTACGTATGAAATCTAAAAAATTAGATCAATTAGCAATCAATACAATTCGCAACTTGTCGATTGATGCAGTGGAAAAAGCCAACTCTGGCCATCCGGGAATGCCTATGGGAGCAGCTTCTATGGCCTATCAACTTTGGACGAAGCATATGCATCACAACCCAAAGAATCCAAAATGGTTTAACAGGGATCGTTTTGTACTGTCTGCAGGCCATGGTTCAATCTTGCTGTATAGCTTATTGCATTTATCAGGTTATGATCTTACAATCGAAGATTTGAAAAGCTTTCGTCAATGGCAAAGCAGGACACCTGGACATCCTGAATATGGGCATACACCAGGGGTGGATGCTACTACAGGACCGTTAGGGCAGGGAATCGCTATGGCAGTTGGAATGGCGATGGCTGAACGGCATCTAGCTGCTCAATACAATAAAGACGAATACAACATAGTAGACCACTGCACCTATAGTATTTGCAGTGATGGCGACTTAATGGAAGGCGTTTCAGCAGAAGCAGCTTCTCTTGCAGGTCATCTTAAATTAGGACGTCTTATTGTTTTATATGATTCCAATAACATATCATTAGACGGAAAACTAAATTTGTCTTTTTCTGAAGATGTACAAAAGCGCTTTAAAGCTTATGGCTGGCAAGTGCTTTATGTAGAAGATGGCAATGATTTGGCTGACATTGATAAAGCGTTAGTAAAGGCAAAAGCGGATATCCTTCGTCCTACACTAATAGAAGTTAAGACAACAATTGGCTTTGGCTCACCTAATAAGGCGGGATCTTCTGCTTCTCATGGATCGCCCTTAGGGAAAGATGAAGTACAGCTAACCAAAGCAGCTTATAAATGGTCTTACGAAAATGATTTTCATGTTGCCGATGAAGTGTATGCTCATTTTTCTGAGCAGGTCATTGAGCAGGGAACCCATTTAGAAGAAGAATGGAATACCCTATTGGAGAAATATCGCATTCAGTATCCAAAGCTAGCAAAAAATCTTGAGGATGCTATCAATGGACTGTTGCCAAATCATTGGGATAGCAATGTGCCAAGATATGAAGACGGTAAAAAAATTGCTTCCCGTTCTTCTTCTGGTGAAGTGATAAATGTACTTGCTAAAACAGTGCCTGCACTCTTTGGCGGATCAGCCGATTTAGCCAGTTCTAACAAAACAACAATAAAAGATGCAAATCCTTTTTCTTCTGCTGATTACAGTGGACGTAATATTTGGTTTGGTGTGCGGGAGTTTGCCATGGGAGCTGCTTTAAACGGCATGGCTTTACACGGCGGATTAAAAGTATATGGTGCAACGTTCTTTATTTTCTCGGACTATTTACGCCCGGCAATTCGTTTGGCAGCCTTAATGAAGCTGCCAGTTACTTATGTGTTTACTCATGACAGTATTGCAGTTGGAGAAGATGGTCCTACACATGAACCGATTGAACAACTGGCTTCGTTAAGAGCCTTGCCCAATCTAAACCTGATTCGTCCGGCAGATGGGAATGAAACAGTAGCTGCCTGGAAAATAGCTTTAGAGTCTCTTGATAAACCTACAGCTTTAGTCTTATCAAGGCAAGATCTTATTATAATCCCTGGGACGAAAGAATCTGCAGATCAAGGGGTACGACGAGGGGCATATGTAATTTCAAAAGCACGGGCAGAAAATCCAGATGCTTTATTGTTGGCAACTGGATCAGAAGTCCAATTAGCCGTGCAGGCACAAAGCCAGCTTGCAAGTGAAAATATTTTTGTATCCGTAGTCAGTTTCCCTTCATGGAACTTATTTGAAAATCAGTCTCGGGAGTATCAAGAAACAGTGCTTCCTTCTAATGTGAAAGTCCGCCTAGCAATTGAAATGGGATCAACATTAGGGTGGGAACGTTATGTTGGCGATCAGGGATGTGTATTAGGAATTGATACATTTGGTGCTTCTGCGCCGGAATCAATCGTACTTAAAGAATATGGATTTACTGTAGAGCATGTGGTTGCCAAAGTCAAAGAACTATTGAAACTTAATAAATAAAGAAAACGTAAACAATAGAATGAACAAATAAAATCCCCTGAATTCAAACTCTATGAATTCAGGGGATTTTATTTGTGTTGAGAAAGATTATTCTGCATTGCAAGTTGAGGCATAATATCCACTTTTCTTTAGTATCGGAATAACCCGAATGGCAGTTAGTGCAATAAATAGGCTTAATATTAAATCGGAAGTAATGTAAGGAAGAAGGCCTACTCCGATAGCAGCTTGTAGTGTCATTTGTTTATGTAAGTAAAAATTTATAATGAGATATAAATATCCTACGCCACAAACATAAACAAAGAATAATCCTAAGAGGACTGCGCTATAAACTTTTATAAAGGTTATAGCAGAAAAGCGTTGAACCAGTTGGCCGATGGTATAAGAACAGGCTATGAAACCTAACAAATAGCCAAAAGTAGGCTGTAGTACATAGGCAGGACCGCCGCCACTGGCAAAGACGGGAATACCGATTAGACCAATCCCAACATAGAGCATCTGAGAGTATAAGCCTTTTCTTCCCCCCAAAAACACACCGGAATAGGCACAAAATAAAAATTGCAATGTGAAAGGTACAAGGGGAGTAGGAATTCTTATAAATGCACCTACTGCAGTTAATGCAGCAAAAATAGAAATTAAGATCATTTCTCTAAGTGTTAACTTCATAAACTGTCCTCCTGCTGTGTGAAATCCATATGTATAGTTTATAATAATTTTACCATTACTGTAAACTGTTTTTATTTAAAGGTTAACGAGCTGGATGTAAGTAAAAGCAATATGCTCGTTTAGTTTTTGTATGAATTATTTAAGTGTGGAAATGCTAAGTAGTGTCAAAAATAAAGCAAATAAAGCAACGTAAATAGCAATGGTGGTAAAGTGCTGGGGAGGTACAAATGAGTGAACTAATTAATAATCGAGAATACAGGCAAAAGGCTTTAAAAGAAATAATCTTGGAACTTCATCAGGGAAAATCAGTTCAGGACGTCAAAGCCAAATTTGATAAAATTGCTGTAGGTATGGATCCATCTGAACTCTCTTTGATTGAACAAGGACTGATTAATGAGGGGTTACCAGTGGAAGAAGTCCAACGACTTTGCGATGTTCATGCTGCGGTCTTCCGAGATGCATTAGAGAAAAATCCGGAATTATCAGTAGAGCATGGACATCCAGCAGCAATTTTTATAGCAGAGAATCAAGCAGTGCAAAAGCTAATAGATCAGGAAATTAGGCCTATCCTCATCGAACTAAAGCAGGCGTCAGACCAGGCTGAAAAAGCATTAGCTTTACAATTGACTGAAAAAATAAACTTGCTATGGGATGTTGATAAACATTATAGGCGAAAAGAGGATCTTATATTTCCGTTTTTGGAGAAGTATGAAATTACTGGGCCACCCAAAGTCATGTGGGGCGTCGACGATAAAATCAGAAACTTGTTAAAAGAAGCAAAAAGCTTGGCTGTTGCTTATCAATCACCTATAAAAGAGAAGTTAATAGCTAAAACGGAAGAAACATTAGTACAAGTTGAGGAAATGATATTTAAAGAAGAAAAAATATTTCTGCCAATGGCGATGGAAACCCTCTCAGAAGATGAATGGTACCGTGCTCTACTCGACAGTGATGAAATTGGTTATTGCTTAGTGGAACCTCAGTATGGCTGGAAACCATATCGGGAGGATGTGAAGGAAGGCGTTATAAATCCGCTCAATGAAAATAATACAAGTGGTCATGTTAAGTTTGACACTGGTTTTTTATCACCCCAAGAAATTGAATTGATTTATCGGCATTTACCAGTTGATATCACTTTTGTTGATAAAAATGGAGTCGTTAAGTTTTTCTCTACGACCAAGGATCGAATTTTCCCACGCACCCGTACGATTATAGGTCGTAAGGTAGAAAACTGCCATCCTCCAGCGAGTGCCCATGTGGTAGAAAAAATAGTGGAGGACTTTAAAAGCGGGAAAAAGGACGATGAAGACTTTTGGATTAAGATGGGAGATAAATTCGTATATATTCGTTATTTTGCGGTAAGAGACAGGGAGGAAAATTTCGCTGGTGTTTTAGAAGTTACCCAGGATATTAAGCCGATTCAAGCGATTACGGGAGAAAAGCGAATTACAGACTAAGTTAGGAACAATAAACAATTAACAATAGGGAATTCCCTAGATTACTTTTAGCCATCAAAAGAGTATAATAAATTTCCTGCTGATATAGGTACAAGTATATTTACGATGTTTGTAAATTGTTCCATGGGCCTTATTAGATGTTGGAGAGGAATAACGACATGTATGCATACTAATTCGCGACAAATACTGCATCGCAAATTAAACTTTAAACACATTAGTTGGTCTACTTTAGGGAGCTTGTGTGCGAGGAAGGTTTTCTTTACAGTATTGATTGGCAGCATCATGGTAGCAGCTGTAGCAGTGGTTTTTAATAAATATGTACTAAAGTACAAATACCCTCATTATTGGTGGTAGATACATTCTAAAATAATGTGTTACTTTCTTTGCAAATAATTAAAATGGTGTAATCCCTCTAGGAATAGAAATTTATTAAAATAAACAATGTAGGGAATTTCCTTTAGCAATAGAGGGAATTCCCTACATTACTTTTTAGTAGTTAAATATTAAAATTAGCCTGATGTCTATTCATTGCACAAAAGAACTATAGAATAATAAGGTTCTTAAAGAGGCAAGGGTAAAAGCAGGATTCATAAGAAAAAACAAACGTAGGAAAGGAAAAAAATAATGGCATATAAAGTAACCGGGATAAGGTTTAACCAGTACTTAAAAGAACTAGAAAAGGAGTATCTAATTTTTGCTCCCGTAGCTCTCTTGGGGAAGGGGGCTTTTACCAATACGGATTCAGTTAGGTATCAGAAAATAACAAAGCTGGAAGAAGTCGAACTGACGATAAAAACTAATTTTTCTGCTAAAGAAATTCTTCTACCCATTACTGAGAATTTATTTTATTTTAACGAGGATAATTGGACAGAACCCAAGGTTCATGATAAAAAAGTACTGCTATTCTTGAGAAGTTGTGACATACATGGCATAAAAAGGCTTGATGATATCTATCTAAGAAATGGATGTGAAGATCCTTACTATAAGGTATTTCGTGAAAAAGTAAGATTTTGTCTCATCGAATGTCATGAAAGTTTTGCAAACTGTTTTTGCGCCAGTATGGGAACCAATATTACGGATGAATATGATATGTTTATACGTCCTGATGGTGATTATGTATATGTCGGAATTAATAATAAAGAGATGAGTCGGCTGGATGAAAAGGTAGTAGACCTTTCTCCGCATTTCGTCATGGAAAATAAAACGAAGGTTTCTATACCGAAAGAGCTATCAAAAGGGCTGGCACAATCTGTTTTTTGGGAAGAATATTCATCTCGCTGCATCGGCTGCGGAAGATGTAGTTTTGTATGTCCAACTTGTAGTTGTTTCTCGATGCAAGATATCTTTTATAAAGAAAATAAAAACATGGGAGAGCGAAGACGGGTTTGGTCTTCCTGTATGGTTGATGGCTTCACGGATATGGCCGGAGGACATTCTTTCCGCAAAAAGCAAGGAGATCGTATGCGATTTAGAGTGATGCATAAGTTTCATGATTATAAAAAGCGCTTTGGCTACCATATGTGTGTCGGGTGTGGAAGATGTGATGATGCATGTCCAGAGTATATTTCGATTGCGCATTGTGCAAATAGACTTAAGAGCATAGTGGAGGAGAAATAATGAGCAATACGTATCTGCCTTTTAAATCCCGAATTATAAAAATAATTCCTCATACTGCTATTGATTATACTTTCTTAATGGAGTATAAGGGCGATGTAAAGCCTGGACAGTTTTTTGAAGTATCCATTCCTAAATTTGGCGAAGCACCCATATCTGTGAGTGAAATTGGTGAAGGGTATGTTGGATTGACAATTCGCAGAGTGGGGCTGGTTACCAATACGATTCATGAGCTACAGGAAGGTGGCGTGCTATTCCTAAGGGGGCCTTATGGTAATGGTTTTAACATTGACTTGTTTAAATCGAAGGAAGTTATTGTTGCTGCTGGTGGGACGGGGTTAGCACCAGTCAAAGGCGTTGTAGATTACTTTGCTGATAATGTTCATGAAGTGACAGTCTTTTCCTTGATTGCTGGATTCAAATCACCTAAAGATATACTTTATAAAGCTGACTTTGAGAAGTGGCAAAGGACAATCAATGTTATAGTAACAGTAGATGGTTCAGATGATGAAACGTATACAGGCAATACGGGTCTTATTACAAATTATATACAAGATATCTCCATAGAAAATCAATCAATGGCAAATGTGATTGTTGTAGGCCCGCCTGTAATGATTCGTTTTACTGTGGCAGAATTTTTAAAAAGAGGGATTAGGGAAGAAAATATATGGGTGTCTTATGAGAGAAAAATGTGCTGTGGCGTTGGCAAATGCGGACACTGTAAAATTGACGATACTTATATTTGTCTTGAGGGACCTGTGTTTAATTATGTGAAAGCTAAAAGTTTTATTGATTAATTAAGGAGGAGCAGTATGTATGGATATAAATACAAAAATACTAAAAAAGAATGCCTTTCGTATAACAAAGGAAAGATATAAGACTGCTATTAGGATTAGGGTTCCAGGGGGAGAAATGGCAGCAAAATATCTGGATACGGTTAAGTACGTGGCAGAAACATTTGGTAATGGTACCATTCATATAACAACGCGACAAGGTTTTGAGATTTCAGGTATTGATATTGAAAAAATGGCAGAGGTGAATGCCATAATTCAAAGTCTAATCGACGGACTTGAAGTTAACCAAACTGATTCTAATGCAGGATATTCTGCAGCAGGTACCAGAAATGTTGCGGCCTGTATTGGGAGTCGGGTATGCCAGTTTGCTAATTTTGATACAAGTGCTTTTGCTCAACGGATAGAGAAAGTGATTTTTCCTAATGATTATCATGTGAAAATTGCTCTTACTGGTTGTCCTAATGATTGTATTAAGGCAAGAATGAATGATTTTGGCATTATTGGCATGAACGAGCCACAGTATGATTCCTATCGGTGCATTGGATGTCAGGCATGTGTAAAAGCTTGTGAAAAAAAATCTGCTGGCGCCTTGAAATTTGAAAACTTTAAGGTAGTCAGGCATTCAGATAAATGCATTGGCTGCGGAGAATGTGTATTAAAGTGCCCAACAGGGGCTTGGACGAGAAGTTCCAATAATTTATATCAGCTTGTAATTATGGGAAGAACGGGAAGAAAGAACCCTAGAATTGCGCAGCCGTTTATCAAGTGGATTGATGAAGCTAGTGTTTTAGAGATCATTAAAAATACCTATGCCTATGTCCATAATTATATAGACAAAGATGCACCAGGAGGAAAGGAACATGTAGGATACATTGTTGATAGAACTGGTTATCAGGTATTCAAAAACTGGGTATTGAAAGATGTAATTTTGAATCCTAAGGCGCAAGTAGCGGAGTATATATATTGGTAAAGTTAACAATAATGACATAAATGATTTTTTATAGCCAATGTAGGGGATCCCCTTAATCGATATAGGGGATTCCCTACATTACTTTTCATCGACAAAATATTAAAATAAATCTGACAATATATATTACACACTTACTAAAGGGGGACCAGTCATTGTATAAATTGAAAATATGGAATCCGGAGGACCCTATTTTTTGGGAGCAGGAGGGAAAAAAAATTGCGAACCGAAATTTATGGATTTCTGTTCCGGCTCTACTCGTATCTTTTTGCATTTGGGTGTTATGGTCGGTTGTAGCGGTTAATCTTAACAGTGCAGGGTTCACATTCAGTACGGAGGAGTTGTTTAATTTAGTTGCTTTGCCAGGATTATCAGGTGCAACGTTACGAATTTTTTATGCTTTTGTAATACCTGTTTTTGGTGGACGGAATTGGACGGTGATTAGCACAGCATCTCTTTTAATTCCAGCGATTGGTATTGGATATGCAGTACAGGATATTACGACAACCTATAAGACAATGGCTATACTGGCTATATTGTGTGGCTTAGGTGGAGGAAACTTCGCATCGTCTATGGGTAACATTAGTTTCTTTTTCCCTAAGAAATTGAAGGGAACTGCATTAGGAATCAATGGGGGATTGGGTAATGTAGGCGTCAGTGTTGTACAGTTTGTGGTACCGTTTGTTATTACCTTTGGAATCTTTGGCAGTATCGGTGGTGAGCCTCAACTTTTAGTGAATGGTGGGAGTGCTAAAAGTGTTTGGCTGCAAAATGCTGCCTTTATATGGATTATTCCTATTGTAGTGATCACAGTAGCCGCGTTTTTTGGTATGAATAACCTGGAGACTGCTAAAGCATCCCTTCGTGAACAATTCAGCATCTTTAGCTGTAAACATATGTGGGTCATGAGTTTTATCTATACCATTGCTTTTGGTTCTTTTATTGGTTATTCCGCAGTGTTTCCTTTATTGATAAAGTTGCAATTTCCTGGCATTAACCCGTTGCAGTATGCTTTTTTAGGACCTCTCGTAGGCGCTCTCTCTCGTCCTATAGGAGGCTGGGCTGCTGATAAATACGGTGGGGCGCGAGTAAGCTTTGGGTCTATTTTTATTATGAGTGGTGCTACCTTAGGAGTTATCTTTTTTATGAACCAACATAATTTTGTCGCATTTTTTATCATGGCATTAATTTTATTTGTTACTACTGGGGCAGCCAGCGGTTCCACGTTTGGCATGTCTTCCAAAATATTTAACCCTAAAGAAGCAGCGCCAGCTATTGGCTTTATTTCAGCCGTTGCTGCTTATGGTGCGTTTTTTGTTCCCATAGCTTTTGGTTGGTCAACACGGACTACTGGATCGCCTGCCATGGCCTTATATGGTTTTATTGCCTTTTATATCATCAGTCTATTTGTAATTCATTATTATTATAGTCGTGCAAATGCAGAGATAAAGTGCTAAGAAATATATGGAGGTGAGAATAAATGGAGAAGCAAGAATTACCATTATGGAAAAAACTGAATTTCTTTAAAATCAAAGAAACAGCGCAGAATGGCTGGAGTCAAGTGGTTGCAGATGATCGAGACGCTGAAACTATATACCGTAAGCGTTGGAATTATGACAAAGTGGTACGCACGACCCATGGTGTAAACTGTACAGGGTCCTGCAGCTGGAAGGTATTTGTTAAGGACGGTATTATTACCTCAGAAAACCAGCAGACAGATTATCCTTCCACAGGACCGGATATGCCAGAGTTCGAGCCTAGAGGATGTCCAAGGGGAGCTAGCTTCTCCTGGTATGTATATAGTCCTCTTAGAATTAAGCACCCTTATATTCGCAGTCAATTATTGTCATTATGGCGTGAGGCATTAACAAAAAATAATGGTCATTTAGTAAAGGCTTGGGGCTCGATTGTAGAAGATCAAGACAAAGCAAAACAATATAAAGAGGTGCGGGGCAAGGGCGGCTTTGTACGGGCTGAGTGGCAAGAAGTTAATGAAATCATGTCAGCTATGCTGCTATATACCATTATCACTTATGGACCTGACCGCATTGCTGGTTTTACGCCTATACCTGCCATGTCCATGGTCAGCTATGCAGCGGGATCACGATTTTTATCACTCTTAGGTGCCCCTATGCTAAGCTTTTATGACTGGTATGCAGATTTGCCCCCTGCATCACCACAGATATGGGGTGAGCAGACGGATGTACCAGAAAGCAGCGACTGGTATAATGCGGGGTATATCATTATGTGGGGTTCCAATATACCAATGACTCGAACACCGGATGCCCATTTTATGACGGAAGTCCGTTATAAAGGTACGAAGGTCGTAGCCGTCAGTCCTGACTATGCGGAAAATGTAAAATTTGCTGACAATTGGCTTCCAGTTAATCCGGGATCAGACGCTGCTCTAGCTCAGGCAATGACCCATGTAATTTTGAAAGAATTTTATGTTGATAAACAAGAAAAATACTTTCTGGACTATGCAAAACAGTTTACGGATATGCCATTTTTAGTACTCATTGAAAAAGAGGATACTGTTTATACCCCGGGGCGTTTTGTAAGGGCTAGTGATCTTGGGCTGGCAGTAAATAAAGGCGAGTGGAAACCAGTACTGTGGGATGCAGTACAAGAAGGCCCGGCAATTCCTAAAGGGACCATTGGCCAGCGTTGGGATAGTACGGGACAATGGAATCTGAAAATGGAGAATGAATCTGGTGAGGCTCTTTCTCCTTTACTGACATTCCTTGGCCTGGAAGATGAGCAAATTTGCGTGGATCTTCCTGAATTTACGGAAGGTGGTACTGGAATTGTTAAACGAGGCATCCCTGTTAAATTGATTATGAATAACGGTAAATTGCTAAGAGTCACAACTGTATTTGATCTGATGTTAGCTCAATATGGAGTGAAACGTAATCTGCCAGGACAATATCCTGTAGATTATTATGATGAACAAACATATACCCCGGCTTGGCAAAAGAAACATACGAATGTGGAAACGGAATTAGTGATTCAGATAGCTAGAGAATTTGCCCAAAATGCTGCCGATACGTTGGGGCGGTCCATGATTATCATGGGAGCAGGCATTAATCATTGGTTTAATGGAGATACCATTTATCGGGCTATATTAAATTTGGTAATCCTAACTGGCTGTCAGGGCGTAAATGGCGGTGGTTGGGCTCATTATGTAGGACAGGAGAAGTGTCGTCCTATCGAAGGCTGGGGTACAGTAGCATTTGCTCGTGACTGGTCAATGCCTCCCCGTCTGCAGAATGCGACCTCCTTTTTTTATTTTGCCACCAACCAGTGGCAGTATGAAACACATAGCATGGATGGACTAAAATCACCAACAGTCACTAAAAGCCGCTATAGCCATCCCGCAGACTATAATGTGTTAGCCGCTAGACTTGGATGGATGCCTTCCTACCCTCAGTTTAGTGAAAATCCTTTACAGCTGAGTACTAAAGCCAGTCAAGCAGGAGCTGAAACTTCCGAACAAGTCATCCGTCATGTCGTTGAAAAACTCAAGGACAAATCCATGTCTTTTGCCGTAGAAGACCCTGACAACAGGAAGAATCACCCTCGTGGATTATTTGTCTGGCGTTCTAACCTGATTTCTAGTTCTGGTAAAGGGCATGAGTATTTTCTGAAATATCTACTGGGAGCATCTCATGGTCTCTTATCGGAACCGAATGAAGAGCTAAGACCAGAGGAAGTTACGTGGAATAATGCACCGCCAGAAGGTAAGCTGGATTTATTGGTTACTATAGATTTTCGTATGGCTGGCACGGCGCTTTATTCTGATATTGTACTGCCTGCAGCTACTTGGTATGAAAAAACAGATTTAAGCAGTACGGATATGCATCCTTTTGTTCATCCGTTCAATCCAGCTATTAATCCACCTTGGGAAGCCAAATCAGATTGGGATATTTTCAAAAGTTTAGCCAAGGCCTTTTCCACTACAGCAAAAGAATATCTGCCTGAGGTGCAACAAGATATCGTGGCAGTGCCTCTTATGCATGATTCGCCAGGCGAGATTGCCCAGCCTTTTGGCAAGGTGCTGGATTGGCGCAAAGGGGAAGTAGAAGCGGTGCCTGGAAAGACGATGCCGAATCTGGTAATGGTGGAGCGGGATTATAAAGAAATTTATAATAAATTTACTTCCCTTGGTCCATTGTTAGGAAAAAATCCAGTGGGGGCCCATGGTATTGCTTTTCCTGTTAAAGAACAGTATGAGGAACTAAAAAAGAGTAATGGGCAGATTACGGTGCCAGGTGTGGCTTTCGGTCGACCTGCTATTGAGACTGCTCGTCAAGCGGCAGAAGCAATCCTTACATTGTCAAGTGCTACTAATGGCAAATTAGCCATGAAGGCTTGGGAAGATGCGGAAAAGAAAACGGGTATGGAGCTTAAAGATATCAGCGCTGGCCGGGCGGGAGAAAAGTTTACTTTTAATGACATTACGGTGCAGCCTAGGCAAGTTATTCCCACACCTGTGTTTACTGGTTCCAATCAAGGAAATAAGCGCTATTCACCCTTTACTACCAGTATCGATCATTTGATGCCTTTTCGCACATTGACAGGACGGCAGCATTTCTATATCGATCATGAAATCATGCTGGAGTTTGGTGAAGCCATGCCTGTATATAAACCGACTTTATCACCGGTACTGTTTGCTGGCAAAGAACATAAACCCTTAGCAGCAGGTAAGGAGATTGTGCTGCGATATCTTACCCCCCATGGCAAATGGAATATACACAGTACCTATCAAGATAACCTGCATATGCTGACCTTATTCCGCGGTGGGCCTCATGTATGGGTGAACCATCAGGACGCCTTGCAGGCAGATCTTAAAGATAATGACTGGGTAGAAGTATATAACCGTAATGGTGTCGTTGCCGCCAGAGTAGTGGTGAGTCACCGTATGCCCAGGGGTACTCTTTATATGTATCACGCCCAAGATAAGCATATCAATGTCCCAGGTTCAGCCATTACCGGTCAGCGAGGCGGTACCCACAATAGTCCTACACGGGTTCATGTGAAGCCCACTCAATGTATTGGCGGATATGCCCAGCTTAGCTATGGGTTTAACTATTACGGGCCAATTGGCAATCAAAGAGATATCTATGTTGCAGTTCGCAAGTTGAAGGAGGTAGCTTGGCTTGAAGATTAAAGCTCAATTGGCTATGGTAATTAATTTGGATAAATGCATTGGCTGCCATACTTGCAGTGTGACCTGTAAGAATACTTGGACCAATCGTGAGGGTGCGGAGTATATGTGGTTTAACAATGTAGAAACCAAACCTGGCATTGGTTATCCTGTGGAATGGGAAAATCAAGAAAAATACAAAGGTGGTTGGGAATTACAAGATGGTAAAATCAGGCTAAAAGGCGGCAGTCGTTTGGCAAAGTTATTATTTAAGTTGTTTCATAATCCTGATATGCCGACCCTTGATGATTACTACGAACCTTGGACATATGATTATGAAAAACTACTGAACAGTCCCACCAAGCGCTATCAGCCCGTTGCCCGTCCTAAATCAGTGATTACTGGTAAGAATATGGAGTTGAAGTGGGGGCCAAACTGGGAAGATGATTTGGCAGGTGCCCATCAAACTGGTAATAAGGACCCGAATATAGTAAAGATGCAGGAAAAAGTGAAATTTGAGTTTGAACAGACCTTCATGGCCTATTTACCAAGGCTTTGTGAACACTGTCTAAATCCCGGCTGTGTGGCAGCATGTCCTTCAGGTGCTATTTATAAGCGGGAAGAAGATGGCATTGTTTTAGTCGATCAGGACGCTTGTCGAGGCTGGCGTCTGTGCATGACGGGTTGCCCGTATAAAAAGGTTTATTTTAATTGGCAAACCCATAAGGCCGAAAAATGTATTTTTTGCTTTCCCCGGGTGGAATCTGGTCAGCCAACTATTTGTTCGGAAACTTGTTCCGGGCGTGTGCGGTATATGGGCGTTATATTGTATGATGCAGATAAAGTAAAAGAAGCGGCATCCACTGTCAATGAACAGAATTTATATGAGGCTCAGCTTGGTGTATTCTTAGACCCGGCTGATCCTGGAGTGATTGCAAAGGCTCGCCTTGATGGCATTCGTGAAGATTGGTTAGAGGATGCGAAGCGTTCCCCCATCTATGATTTAGCTGTACGGTATGGGGTGGCACTGCCGCTGCATCCGGAATTTCGCACCATGCCAATGGTATGGTATATACCACCTCTTAGTCCCATTGTTAGTGCGGCAAAAGAACAAGGAGTAAATCAAAATTTATTTCCGTTACTCGATGATATGCGTATTCCCATCGAGTACTTGGCCAATATCTTGACGGCTGGTAATACAGAAGCTGTAAAAATTGCTTTAGGTAAACTGCTTGCGATGCGAACCTATATGCGATCAATCAATATGAACAAAACAGTTGATGTGGATAAGCTAAGGAAGGCTGGTCTTGATGAAATTGCTGCTGAGCGTATGTATCGTCTGCTGGCCATTGCCAAATATGAGGATCGCTTTGTTATTCCCACATCACATCAAGAAAAATATGTGAATGTATATAAACAACAAGGTAGTTGTGGTTATTCTCTGCCCCAGGGTAACTCTTTCTATAGCACTGGAGGTGAAGAAGGTGATAGCTAAAGAAATGTTGCAATTCCTCTCCATATTGCTGCAATATCCTAAGAGCGGCTGGCTGGAAATCAATCAATTACGTATACTGGCAAGTAAATTGGAACATTTGCCCAAGAAAGAAAATATAGATACTTTTCTGGATTATTTGGACCACAGAAGTTGTGAAGAATTAGCAGCAGAATATGTAGACACTTTTGATTTTAGCGAACACTGTAATTTGTATATTACCTCCTTGCTCTGTCCTGATGATCGAAAGCGTGGTCAGGTGCTGGCAGATTTGAAAGCAATCTATTTACAAGCTGGACTTGAGGTAGATACAGAGGAATTACCTGACTATCTTCCCCTGTTGCTTGAATTCTTAGCGATTGCTAACCAGGAATCATGTAAGCAGGTTCTAGAAATTGTAGGTCCTGGTATGGAAAAATTATGGCAGCAACTTAAGGAAAAACATAATCCTTACGCTGCATTGCTTGAGCTTTGCATCCCATCTACAGTACCAGCGGCATGTGTAGAAACTGTCCATACAGGAGGAGATCTATCATGAAATTCACAGAACAATTTCTATGGGTGATCTATCCTTATATAGCGTTAACTATTTTTGTTGTTGGGCATATTTATCGTTATAATACGGATCAATTAGGGTGGACAGCTAAATCAAGTGAATTATTAGAAAAACGTAGTTTATGGTGGGGTAGTATGTTGTTTCACGCTGGTATTTTAGCCGTCGTTGGAGGGCACATTTCTGGTCTGTTGATCCCTAAGGCCTTTTTTGAATCCATTGGAGTAAATGAACAGATGTATCATATGGCTGCTGTTTATGGTGGAGGACCAGCTGGCCTGGTCGCATTAGCAGGTATTCTTATTCTTACGCTGCGCCGCTTTGGCAATGATCGTGTATTTGCAGTTAGTAGTGCAGCTGATTTAATTGTTGTGATATTGGTGCTGATTGAAGTTTCGTTAGGGTTGGCAAGTACAATTACAAATGTACTGAGTACAGGTAGTTTTGATTATCGGGAAACCATTGGTCCTTGGTTTAGAGGTTTATTATTTTTGCAGCCTGCTGCTTCCTTTATGGCTGCTGTACCTTTGGTGTTCAAACTTCATGTTGTAGTGGGTTTTGGAATATTTGCATTGTGGCCTTTTACAAGATTGGTACATGTATGGAGTATGCCTATTGAATATATCAACAGAGCATATATTCAATATTTTAGTAAGGACTTAAAAGTAAAATCATTTCATTGAGTTGTAAGGGCAATCAAAGTTATTTTTTAGATTGCCCTTATTTCATAACCTTCTTTGTCTTTGCTTTTAAATAGAAACTGTGCTAAATTGTAAGTAAAATTAATATTTCGGGAGAATTTCTTAATGGATACACTAGCAGGAGTAATTAATAAATATTTGGAGGAGTTACGACAACGGACTGATGCTGACTTCTCGGCTTTTGCCTGTCAAGAGCCAGGAGAAGCTGTTATTCGTTGGAAATATGCAGTAGGTAATAAAAATGAACGTTTTCGACGAATTGTATTACGTTCTGGTAAAGGAATTGCAGGAAAAGTATTGATGGCAGGTAGGCCAATGATATTAGAGAATTATGAGCATAGGCAACATGATGACCCTCAAGAATATCCCATTCTTTATGCTGAAGAACTGCGATCCGCTTTGGGAGTTCCAGTCTTGATAGCGGGAAGAGTAAAAGGTGTGTTATTAATTGGTTATCGTAATCCATGTAGAATAGAAGAAGTGATAGTTGGATTAGTGAAACAAGTTGCTAAAGAAATGGAAAATATAATAGGTATCTGAGAAAAGCATGCATTTACTATAATGGAGGCTATTGGCGTGAGGCAGAAAACTTCGGAGCCATTATTTAAAGACATTTTTCAGTATGGAAGCGATGCAATTGTCATTTTAGATGATAAGGGTATTATTATTGATGCGAATCCGTCAATCGAAATGCTGACGGGCTATTGTACTGAAGAGCTGATTCATAAAATGAGTTTATGTGATATTTGTCATGGGATGGAAAGGTGTGCAGATTTTACAGTTTGTATAAATTGTTTTACTACCTTAGAAAGTATGTCTTCCTTTAAAATTCGTTTATTGCACAGAAAGGGACATATTTTTTCGGTATCAGCTAGTACAACTCGTTTGCCGCAGAATGCTGGTGGTTTTTTGATCGTCGTACTTCGCGATATGTCCGAATACAATAAGCAAGACCAAAAATATGTTCAAAAAAAAATGGCGAATTATATGATTCAGGCGCAAGAAGGGGAACGTAAGCGTGTGTCTCGTGAGCTGCATGATGGAGTGGGGCAAACCATTTACAGCATGATTGTAGGACTTAATATAATTGAACAGATGGAACTAGAAAATGACTTAAAAAGTCATTTTCAATTAGTGAGAGATATGGCGGTTCAAGCTTTGAGTGAAGTCCGACATATTGCTGTAGATCTAAGACCTTCCTCACTTGATGATTGGGGAATTGTACCAGCCTTACGTTCTTTCATTAAACAGTTTGAGCGAACCTATGGAATTGTAACAAGGTTATCCGTTGTAGGACAAGAGCGTCGTTATGGAGCATCGATAGAAACAGCACTTTATCGTATTTGTCAAGAAGCTATGATAAATGCGGCTAAATATGCGAATATTGATACATTAGAGATACATTTTGAAGAACAGGATCAACTATTGTATTTGGCAGTTATAGATTTGGGAAGGGGTTTTAATCTAGAGAAAATAGAAGTGATGGGAACAGGATTAGGGCTTTATGGTATGCGAGAAAGAGCGAAATTGATTGGCGGTACTCTTAAAATTACTTCCGGATGTGATCATGGTACTACGATTCGTGTATATGTTCCCTTGGGCAAAGAGGAGGAAATAATCTATGACCATTCGTGTTCTAATAGCTGATGATCACGCTGTTGTCCGTTCGGGATTAGCTATGTTAATTAATTCCCAGCAGGATATGCAAGTGGTAGGGGTGGCTGCTGATGGAAGAGAAGCGGTAGAATTAGGGGTAAAACTTCTTCCTCAGGTGGTACTTATGGATTTGAGCATGCCTCCAGGTGAGAATGGTCTGATTGCTACTGCTAGATTAAAGGAATTACTACCAGAGATTCGAGTGCTGATTCTAACCATGCACGATGATGAAGAATATCTATTTCAGTCTTTAAAGGCGGGGGCAGTGGGATATATTGTAAAAACTGCTCCTGACTTTGATTTACTCAAAGCCATTCGCACAGTTCACCAAGGGGAATCTTATTTATATCCATCTGCTGCTAAATCTTTAATTGAGAGATTTTTACGGCAGGGAAATAAAAGCGAAGAATTTGAGTCATTGCAATTATTAACAGAACGAGAGAAACAAACATTGCGCTTGGTGGCTATGGGGTATGCTAATAAAGACATTGCTGAGCAACTTTGTCTTTCTGTTAAGACCGTTGAAGCTTACAAGGCTAGAATCATGGAAAAACTTGATTTAAAAACTAGACCGGAAATGGTTAGATACGCAATGAAAAAAGGATTATTAGATTTGGAAGGCTAATACTATCAATACAGTATGAGAGTAATCTTCATTTAGAATTGTTGCAAGAGACTTGATTTAGATGGGGTTAACACCAAATGACCGATTTGTTGTACTTATCCGCCGGACTTAATTGCACACGAACTATCTTTTGGAAGAGGGGGAGTCTTATAGCGAGTTGGTCATCGGATAAAGACCATAGTATTTTGCATAAAAATAAGACAGGAGGTTGCAGGATGAATGGTTTATATGACAGTGTGGGAAGGCGCATTCATTACCTGCGAGTAGCAGTAACGGATAGGTGCAATTTTCGATGCCTATACTGTATGCCTTCAGAAGGTGTAAAATGGATGGAGCATAATGATATTTTACGGTATGAAGAAATCTTGCGCATTATTACTGCCTTTGCCAGTTTAGGGGTTGATAAAGTACGTATTACTGGTGGTGAGCCTTTGATACGTAAAGGGATTATTGGCTTTTTACATAAGGTAACAGCTATTCCTGGGATCAAAGAAGTGGCTGTAACAACGAATGGTAGTATGCTGGAAGAATATGCTTCTCTTTTAAAGGAAGCTGGGGTGAAACGTATCAATGTGAGTCTTGATACATTAGATCCTGAGCGATTTAAACAGATAACAGGACATGATGTATTGTATCGGGTATTGGCAGGAATAAAAAAAGCGCAAGAAATAGGCCTTACACCGATTAAGTTAAATATGGTAGTTATGAATGGTATAAATTCAGATGAAATTGCTGATTTTGCGAAATTGGCCATAAATAATCCCTATCAGGTTCGATTTATTGAATATATGCCCTTTGCATTGGAACGAAAATATTTATTTGCAGCAGATAAAATGAAGCAGCAACTTTTAAAAGCTGGCTTTGCCAAACTGATTCCTGAAATGAGTAATCACTCACCTGCTCAAATATATCGCTTCCCTCAGGCACAGGGCTCAATTGGTTTTATTACTCCTATTTCTCAACATTTCTGCAGTTCTTGCAATCGAATTCGTCTTACTCCTGATGGCAATCTTAAACCTTGTCTGTTATCGAACCAGGAATATTCCTTGCGTGAAAGGCTGCGTGCAGGAATTTCTGATCAAAAGCTCTTGGATACGATAAAACAAGTGATCTGGAATAAACCTAAGGAATGTGACTTGAAGAATGGGGGAAAAGGTAAAAGAGGTATGCATCGTATTGGTGGCTAATTTAAAGTAATAGTAGAAAGAAGGAAAGTGACTATGATACCCCTTGTTTCCTTTGTAGGTTATTCCAATAGCGGTAAAACGACGCTTTTGACAAAGGTTATTCGTGAGCTGAAAAATCGTGGTTATCGTATTGCAGTGATCAAACATGATGGTCATGATTTTGAAATGGATCATGCTGGGACGGATACATGGAAGCACCGTCAAGCTGGTGCTGATGTTGTATGCATTGCCTCTGCACATCAAGTAGCAATCGTGCACACCCTTACCCAGCCACTTGCGCTGGATGAGATTATTCAAGGGATTAGCAATGTGGATTTAATTTTAACAGAGGGGTTTAAACTGGAAGAGAAACCACAAATTGAGGTACATCGGCAGGGACGAGAATATATTGGCCTAAAAAAGAATCGGATTGCCTTAGTTGCAGATCAGCAAATTTATACTGGTGTCCCTTATTTTAAGCTGGAAGCGATCAAAGAGGTTGCTGATTTTTTAGAAAATAGAATTCGGTTATCAAAGATATAGCTGACAGATCGCTAGAAGACCAGAGACTGTGGTGCTGCAGCTGTAAAGGTGAGTTCTATATTTTTATCATTTATTTATAAATGGAAGGGATTTGTACATAATTATGGCAGAATTTACTCATTTTAATGCTCAGGGCGAAAGCCACATGGTAGATGTCACTGTTAAACATATAACGCAAAGACAAGCAGTAGCTCGTGGACAAATTTTTATGGAAAAAGAAACACTAGAAAAAATATATGACAGTCAAATTGCCAAAGGAAATGTGTTAGAAGTAGCACGTTTGGCAGGTATCATGGCTGCAAAGCAGACCCAGCACCTCATACCGCTTTGTCATCCTCTATTAATTAGTTCGGTTGAGATCCATTTTACCAGAGAGCAGCAATCCATCATGATAGAAGCTGCTGTTAGGGTGAGCGGGCAAACAGGTGTAGAGATGGAGGCCATGACCGCCGTTAGCGTTACAGCTCTGACAATATATGATATGTGTAAGGCAATTGATCGTTCTATGGTAATAGCAAACATTTGTTTAATGAAAAAAGAAGGCGGTAAGAGTGGCCTGTTTGAAAGGAAGGATGATTCATGTCTGCCAAAATAGCCGCTGTTTGTATCAGCAAGGAAAAAGGGGTGCGCAAAGAAAATATAGGTGAGGCGAAGTTGAGAGCAAATTGGGGGATGGAAGGCGATGCTCACGCAGGAAAATGGCATCGGCAGATCAGCTTGCTTAGTGTAGATAGTATTGAAAAAATGAAGGAAATCGGCAAAAAAAAGGGGTTGGAGCTCGCTCCGGGAGACTTTGCTGAAAATCTCACGACAGAAGGATTAGAGCTTTTTAAACTACCCGTTGGAACCTATTTAAAGACAGGAGAAACCTTACTGGAAGTAACTCAAATCGGCAAGAGTTGTCATCATCATTGCGAGATTTTCAAGCAGATTGGTCAATGCGTTATGCCGAAAGAAGGCATTTTCACCCGAGTACTAGTTGGTGGCAGGGTAAAAGCAGAGGATGAGATTGAAGTCTGGCAGGGGATACCAGTAGGTATTATTACGGCTAGTGACAAAGGAGCAATTGGAGAACGAGAAGATACCAGTGCCAAAGAGATTGAGAAGCTTGTGCCGAATATAAACGGGCAGGTGATTGACTATCGTATACTGCCTGATGACCAGAATGTATTAGTGGAAGCTATGATAGAAATGGTAGATCAACTTGGTGTGGGGCTTTTGCTTACCACAGGAGGGACTGGATTTTCACCGAGGGACGTAACCCCGGAAGCTACGTTGCGTGTTATTGAAAGGGCTGTTCCTGGTTTACCAGAAGCCATGAGGCGAGAGAGTGCTGCGATATCTCCAAGAGCAATGTTAAGTCGAGCAGTAGCAGGCATTCGAGGTAAATGTTTGATTGTAAATTTGCCAGGGAGTCCTAAAGCAGTCCGGGAATGTTTGGAAATTATTTTACCTGTACTGCCTCATGCTCTAGAGATTCTTCACGGTACGGGTGGTGAATGTGGAGTGGAAAAAGGCTGTAACTAAAGACAATGGATGATTAAAAGTTCAATAGGAGGTTGCGTAGTGAATCCTAAAATCGAAGTAAAGCGATCCGTTTGTCCCTATGACTGCCCTGATACCTGCGGACTTATGGTGGAAACGGTGGAGGGGAAAGCGGTAAGAGTTACAGGAGATCCAGATCATCCTCATACAAGAGGAACTTTATGCTCTAAAATGAATCATTATGAGAAAACAGTGCATTCCCCAGAGAGGCTGACGAAACCCTTATTACGGACTGGATCAAAAGGTGCAGGAGAATTTAAAGAGATTTCCTGGGAAGAGGCAATTTTTCATATTAAAGAACGCTGGCAAGGAATTATTGCTGAATATGGCTCGCAGGCGATATTACCTTACTCCTATGCTGGAACAATGGGCGTGGTGCAGCGTAATATTGGTGAGGCTTTTTTTCATCGTTTAGGGGCATCGCGTTTAGAGCGGACAATTTGTTCTTCAGCTAAGGGGTATGGCTGGTCGGCAGTTATGGGTTCGAGCCTAGCACCCCATCCTCAAGAAGTATCAGCAAGTGATTTAATTATTCTTTGGGGGACGAACATTCTAGCGACGAATATTCATTTGCTGTATCAGATACGAGAGGCCAAGAAAGCAGGAGCAGTGGTTTGGTTGATTGAGACCTATCAATCATCAGCGGCTCAATTTGCTGATAAGGTAATCATGGTGCGACCTGGCAGCGATGGTGCCTTGGCTTTAGGTATGATGCGTGTCTTAGTTGACAAGAAGTTAATAGCTGAAGAGTTTGTTGCTCAATATGTACAAGGCTTTGAGGCCTTCGAGAAAGAATCTTTGCCAGAATATTCATTAGATGCAGTAAGTAAAATTACCGGAATTGATGCTGCTAGTGTCGAGGAGATAGGGATTCTATATGGAAAGGCACGGGCTCCTTTTATTGTTATGGGCAGCGGTCTATCACGTTATGGTAATGGCGCGATGACAGTCCGTGCCATTACATGTCTTCCAGCTCTTGTGGGAGCTTGGGCAAAAGTGGGGGGCGGGCTATTAGCAAGTATTGGCACAGGAAGTGCTTTTGCTATGGATTCGATAATCCGGGAGGATTTTATGCAAGAACCCACCCGAATTGTAAATATGAATCAATTAGGTCATGCTTTGCAGCAGATAACAAATCCTCCTATTATGAGTATGTATGTATATCATTCTAATCCTGCTATTGTTGCACCAGATCAGAATGCTGTAGTGAAAGGGCTATTGCGGGAAGAGCTGTTTATGATTGTTCATGAACGTTTTATGACCGATACAGCTCGTTATGCGGACCTAGTGCTGCCAGCTACCAGTTCTTTAGAGCACTCTGATATTTATCGCTCTTATGGGCATTATTGTGTTCAACGGGCATATCCGGTGATTCCACCAGTAGGAGAAGCAAAATCCAATTGGGATGTTTTCAGGTTATTAGCAAGTGCTATGGGATTTGAGGAATCTTTCTTTGAGCAAACAACTGATGAAATCATTCAGCAGCTGCTAGAATCTCCTAAGCCATGGCTGGAACAAATTGATATGAACAAGGTTCAGGAGGGAATGGCAGCAGAATTGCCGTTGCCGCCTGATTACAAAATAACATTTAAAACTCCATCGGGAAAAATCGAGATTTTTAACCCGCGGGAAATAGATCCCTTCCCTACCTATAAGCCATCTCATGGGGATGATGCACCTTTTTGGCTCATGAATGCTCCAGGTTTATATTCGCTTAACTCCTCCTTTAATGAACGGCCTGATCTTTTGGAAAAAAGAAAAGCGATGTATTTGATGATGAATCCTTATGATGCTGAAAAGAAGGGATTTAAAAATGGACAGGAGGTTATTGCTTTTAATGAACGAGGCGAAGTTGTATTTATTCTTAAAATAGCCTCTGAAGTTCCAAGTGGCATTGTTGTGACAGAAGGAATCTTCTGGATCAAAAATACCCCGGGAAAAAGTTCGGTGAATGCATTAACATCCCAGCGGCTTACAGATCGTGGAGCAGCGAGTACCTTTTACGATACAAAGGTTGATGTTCGTTCCTTTCACTAGTCAACATTGTGGTAGGATTGAATTTGGTTATATTTTGTACATAAAATCTAAGATTTTGGTAATAGTTAATTGTAAGTTAGAATAAATTAAACTAGCACACTTATTTACAGGCCAATTGAACTAAGTAAGGAGTGACTGTTATGAGAACTTTGTTTAAAGAAAAGATAGGTAAATTTGGATCTTTAATAAGCATCTTAGCGTTAATGACAATGTTGACGCTATTTTCCCTCTTTATACCTGAGCTGATTGCATCATCAGCGGGGCGGGTCTTTGTCGGCTTGTGGGCAATGATAGCAATTGTAGCTTTTATTGCTCATGCGAGAACAATAAAAGCAGTGAAACGACGCCCGTCACAACTACAAGTTATGCTGAAAAAAGAAGAGCATACCCATAAACGGATACGCCCGGAACGCTTAATGCGTGAATTATAATTAGATTTCTATCAAAGATAGTACATCATCTAAGTTATTTAGCAGCCGATGAAGATCTTCAGCAGTAATTACCAGTGGTGGCTGAAATGCCAGGACATTACGGTTAGGACCATTCTTGCCGACTAAAATGCCGCGATTTTTCATTTCTTCCAAAATGAAATCAGTTTCTTTAATTGCAGGTGTTTTATCGCTGTATACTAATTCCACACCAATCATAAGTCCCAAGCCGCGTATATCTCCAATAATGGGATGTTTTTGCTGTAGGACAATAAGACCATCCTTTAGTATCTTGCCTAGTACAGCAGCTTTGCCAGGGAGATCATGTTTGGTAAGATAATGCAGCGTCGCTAGACTTGCGGCAGCTGTTACAGGATTTCCACCTAAAGTAGATGCTCCAGGACGAGTATAGACATCTGCAATTTCGGCTCTGGCAGTGAAGGCTCCAACAGGCGTGCCATTGGCAAGTGCCTTTGCCATTGTCATGATATCCGCTTCTACGTCATAATGTTCCATGGCAAAAAAAGTACCTGTACGTCCAAAACCAGTTTGGACTTCATCAACGATTAACAAAATACCATAGGCATCCAGAATTGATTTGACGCGTTTGAAATAATCCAATGGTGGAGTAATCATACCACCATTGCCTTGAATCGGTTCGACAAACATGGCAGCCACTTTTCCGGAAGTGGCTGTTTTTATTATTGTTTCAATTTCATTTGCACAGGCTAGATCGCATTCGGGATATTTTTTATTTAAAGGACAGCGGTAACAGTAAGCATTAGGGGCGAAGTTAATGCCGCCAACAGGAGTATTGTCGGTGCGCCACATACTAAGACCAGTAAGGCTCATTCCTAATTTAGTACGCCCATGAAGCCCTTGCCGTAAACTAATGAATTCAGAACTCCCTGTGTATAAAGAGGCTAACAAAGCAGCGCCTTCATTGGCTTCACTGCCGCTAGAACAAAAAAAAGTTTTCTGCAATCTTCCAGGTGTGAGCCGGGCTAATTGTTCCGCTAGATTTACAATGTTTTCTGTTAAATAAATCGTACAAGTATGCTGCAATGTGTTTACTTGATCACAGATTGCTTTGGTAATTTCGGGATTGCAGTGACCGCAGTTAACAACGGATACACCAGCGAAACAATCCAGATATTCTTTACCGGCGGAGTCATATAAATATTGCATACTACCCCGGACTAATTGCATAGGTTGATTATAAAAGTGATATGCGCAGGGAATCAAATATTCCCGCTTTTTACGTAAAATTTCTTCAGGGCCAATATAGTGATTCAAAACAATCTCACCTTTCGATTTTTTATAGGACGAGGAATTTTTAAATTACTTGGATAAGCGGTAGCGGAAAGTACCGATACCTAATTCTCTGGGACTTGCTGCTGCAATTTTTTCTAGCTGGCTTTCATCGAAGTGATAGGTTGATTGCTCGGCGGCGATTTTATCAAGTTCTTCACGATAAATTTTTGTAATCAGTCCAACAAGTTCCGGAGTATAATATTGACCTTCAATGCGATAATTCTGTACAGTTCTTAAGGAGTGCAAATGGGGTAATAAACACAAGTCTTTAGCAAAGAGAAGGTTGCTGCGTCCATATTGATCTACCATAATAGGATGCTGCTGGCCTGCTGTATCCAGCAAAGCGTATCGAGTTGTATCCAATGCCGGATCATAGTCGCTTTGATACTGGTTAGTAAGTACAGCTTCTGGTATGGAATGATCGGTAATCATTGCTGGCAATGAACCATGAACAATGAATTCTAAAGGAAGGGGACTATTCTCAACCAATTGCATGATTTGTTCATAAGTGGCTTCGAGAGAAATCGTGGCTTTTTTCACATTCTTATTTTTTAACAACTGCGCTGCTACATGGTTGAAGACATTAAAAGAAAACTCAGCTTGTAGTGGAAGAGCAGTATGCTGCTGAGCCAAAGTCAAGGCACCTAAATTTCCGACCATTAAGCCATGGGGATTTATTTTTGCAAGGGAACTGAAAAATTGTTCTAATTCACCACATTCTCGTTCCATCGTGATGCGTGGTGTCGTAATAATAACTTTTGCACCATATTTGCCAGCTTCTTCTACAGCTTGTACCATTGTCTGGAGCGTCCACGGAATACCAGGTTTTGCGACTTCGCCACCGATATAGATCGTATTAGCACCATTTTGGCAAGCGGCGATCAGGGAAGCTAGATCAGCAACGCGAACACTTAATGCAGGAGCAAAGAGTTTGTTTGTTGGATTTGGAAGTGATCGTTTGGCAAGGGTTGCCATATCCGCTTCTCGTACGGCCTGACTGAAGAAACGTGGCTCACGTTTACCACTATAACCAATCGCTGCTGCTCCAGGATTGCCTAAGGCATAGCAAGTGGAAAAGTCTCGGGAACGTGTGTTCTGCAAGTTTTCCCAGTCTTGTAAATCAGGTGTGTATCCCATTGGATCTGCAATATAACGATCAATCGCTTTACGGTATGTTTTAACAATGCCACTCACAAAATCCGCAGTACGCATGCGCCCTTCAATTTTGAAAGAAGATACACCTGCTTGGATCAGTTCAGGCAGTTTCATATACAAGCACATATCTTTCATGGCTAATTTGTAAGGACCAGGGGCCTGATCGTCGATTGGAAGACCTGTTGCTGCATCTACTAATTGGTACGGCCAACGGCACGGTTTTAGACAGCGGCCCCGATTGGAACTTTGTCCAAAAACAACTCCTGATTGTACACATTGGCCACTATGGGAAATGCACATATCACCATGAATAAAATACTCTACTTCAATACCAGTACGTTCTTTTAGTAGACTAAGCTGGGATAAGGACATTTCGCGGTTTACGACGACCCGGCTGATTCCATAGCCTTGTAAAGCGCGTACGGCATGCTCGTTATGAGTATTCATCATAATTGAAGCATGTAAGGGAACGCTCAGATTCATTTCACGAGCCAATTGTAAAATGGATAAATCCTGTACAATGAGTGCATCTGGTTTTAACTCATCAAGGAGTTTAAGGTAGGAGCGCATATTATCAAGCTCACGATCACTAATTAGGTTGTTGACAGTGACATGTAAGGCGACATTGTGACGGTGGGCATATTCAATTGCTTTACCAAGAGTAGCATCATCAAAATTGGCAGTTGTTTTAAACATACGCATATTAAAGCGTTTTCCGCCTAAATATACCGCATTGGCTCCGGCTTCAATCGCAGCTTCTAATACATCCCATGTACCAACGGGAGCGAGTAATTCTACAGAGTCTCGTGTTAATAGCATTTTTTCATCTCCAGCAATTTAATTAGATAGGGTAGTTTTATTCAAAAACTTCTGTGGCTTCTTCTTTTAAATCTTCGGCAAAAGATATCCCTAGATTATCCGCAGTAAACTGATTCAGCCAAATTTCTGGTGTTTTTACAGTATCGACAGGTATTTGGCTAGGACTAGCACCTTTTAAAATTTGCATCGCTTTCACGGCGCAATCTTTACCTAACTGATAGTGGTTAGCTACCAAACCAGCCAAGGCGCCGTCAGATATATTGGGGGCATGAGAAGCAATGACAGGAATTTCAAGGGTATCCGTATAATAAACGATAGTGGCAAAATTATCTTCAATGATTTTGCCGATTGGCAGAAATAAAGCATCTAAATCATGAGGTAATATATCCGGCAAATTGGATAAATTCTCTGCTTCTTTTATAGGAATTTCTATAAATTGCACTTTGGGATTGTTTAGTTTACGAAAGTTTGCTACTTCTACAATCGCATTAGAGTCCTCAGTATGATAAAGCATACCGATTTTTTTGATGGCAGGTAAGAGACGATTTATAAAGTTTAATTTATCTTCTGCTTTGACCATGCCTGCAACTCCAGTTGCTTTACCGCCAGGCTCTGTCATGCTAAGTACCAAATTAGCACCGATAGGATCAAATACAGGTGTAAATACTACTGGAATATCTTGTGTAAGTTTTACAGCAGCCGCAGCAGCTGGCGTCGAGCAAGCAAAGATGAGATCCACTTCTTTTTCGGCTAGTTGATTTGCTAATTTAGCAAGCTGATCTATATTGCCATCGGCATTTAAATAATGAAACTCGGCATGAATACCGTGTTCTGTAAGTTCTGCTTTAAAACCATGGACGGCATCATCTAAATTTTGCGTCAATTGCAGAATGCCTATAGTATACAATTCACAACACCTCTTTAAACATTTATAACCTCTATATATTCAACTTATTTATGAAAATACCTGCGAAACATAACAAAAAATATATTGGTCTTACCTACAAAGACATCTGTTATTGTTCAATCAGAAAGAATGAATTACATAGTGGTTCCGTTATTTCTTACTATAAAGTATAATAAAAATGAACTTTTCTATAGGAATAAGAATTGTGTCATCTAAAAGGATGTGAAATAGATGGAAAAACAATTGCAGCACTCTAATGCTAGGTCATTTGTGCATTTGCATGTACATACAGAATATAGCTTACTTGATGGCGCCAGCCGTATTGGAAGTCTGGTAAAACGAGCAAAAGAACTCAATATGCCAGCAATCGCGATTACCGATCACGGTACAATGTATGGCATTGTTGATTTTTATAAGCAAGCAAAAAAGCAAGGTATTAAACCCATCATTGGCTGTGAGGTCTATGTGGCTCCTCGTTCCCGGCGGGAAAGAACTATGGTGGAAGGGGAAGCCTATTATCATTTGGTATTATTGGCTGAAACCGATGAAGGATATCGTAATTTGATTGAGTTGGTATCGAGAGGAAATACCGAAGGTTTTTATTATAAACCGAGAGTTGATAAAGAACTGCTTAGCCAATATAGTAAGGGACTCATTTGCCTAAGTGCCTGCATTGCAGGAGAAATCCCTTCCTGGCTATTAAAAGATAATATCACTGTTGCTGAGGCGTTGGTTCAAGAGTATATTGACATTTTTGGAAAAGATAATTTTTTTCTTGAAATCCAAGATCATGGGATACCGGAACAAAAAAAGGTAAATACGCTTTTGATCGAAATGTCTCGTAAATTTGATGTTGGCTTAGTCGCGACCAATGACTTACATTATATTAACAAGCAGGATGCAGAATGTCATGATGTGTTGTTATGCATTCAAATGGGAAAAACCGTAGATGATACTGCTAGAATGAAATTCTTCAGTGATGAATTTTATTTGAAAGATTTTGATGAAATGGCACAGTTATTTGGGGCGTATCCAGAAGCCCTTGCAAATACTTGCCGCATTGCAGAGCGTTGTAATGTGACCTTAGATTTTGGCAATTTATATTTGCCTGAATTTCCTGTACCAGAAGGTCTTACAGCAAATGACTATCTTGAAAAGCTGTGCCGGGATCAGTTGAAAGAACGCTATAGTGAAGTCACTCCAGAGATTAATGATCGTTTGGCCTTTGAGTTAGGCGTTATTATGAAGATGGATTATTCGGGGTACTTTTTGATTGTTTGGGATTTTATTAATTATGCCAGACAGCAAGAAATTCCCGTAGGACCAGGCCGTGGATCGGCTGCAGGTAGTATTGTTGCGTATTTATTGGGGATCACTAATATTGATCCAATTGCTTACGGCTTGTTGTTTGAACGATTTTTGAATCCTGAGCGGGTTACTATGCCCGATATTGATATTGATTTTTGTTATGTGAATCGCGGCAAGATCATTGAATATGTATCGGATCGTTATGGTGCCGATCGGGTAGCCCAGATTATTACCTTTGGAACGATGGCTGCTAAAGGAGCTATTCGAGATGTAGGGCGAGCTTTAAATATGCCATATGGTGAAGTCGATCGAATTGCCAAAATGGTACCGAATGAATTGGGGATTACTCTGCGGCGGGCTTTGGAAATCAGTTCGGATTTTCGTGCTGCTTATGAAAATGAATCAGCGGTAGGAAAATTATTAGATTTAGCAATGGCAGTTGAAGGATTGCCACGGCACGCTTCTACCCACGCTGCAGGGCTAGTGATTTCTAAAGAGCCTTTGACTCATTATGTGCCGCTGCAAAATTCTGCCGAAGGATTTTTAACGACGCAATATGATAAGGATAAGGTAGAAGAACTGGGTTTATTAAAGATGGACTTGTTAGGGCTTCGAACACTAACTGTTATTGGTGATACGATTAAGCTTGTACAGAAAAGTCGGGGGATAAAGATTGATATTGATCATATTCCCTTAGATGATCCTAAAGTAAGTGCTATGCTGACTAATGGCGATACAGCAGGCGTCTTTCAGTTAGAGTCAAGCGGTATCACTACTTTAGTGAAGGATCTAAGACCTGAATGCTTTGCCGATTTAATACCTCTAGTGGCGCTATATCGGCCAGGTCCTTTAGGAAGTGGCATGGTAGAAGACTTTATCAATGGTCGGCATGGTAAAAAAACAGTTACGTATGTACATCCCTTATTAGAGCCAATTTTATGTGATACCTTCGGTGTTATTTTATATCAGGAACAAGTTATGCAGATTGCCTCGGTGATGGCTGGTTTTTCCTTGGGACAAGCAGATTTGCTTAGACGAGCCATGGGGAAAAAGAAGCACGATGTACTAGATGCCCAACGGGAGAATTTCTTGCAGGGGGCTGGTGAGCGGGGCATTGAACGGAAGATGGCAGGGGAAATTTTTGATTTGATGGCACATTTTGCTGATTATGGTTTTAATAAATCCCATAGTGCGGCTTATGCTTTGGTTGCCTATCAAACTGCTTATTTAAAGGCGAATTATCCTCAAGAATTTATGGCAGCTTTATTATCAAGTGTTATGGGGACCAATGAGAAAATTGGCTCTTATATTGAGACTTGCCGTCAAATGGGTATTGATGTACTGCCGCCTGATATCAATGCCAGTCAAAGTAGTTTTAGTGTAGATGGGAATGGGATACGTTTTGGTTTGGCAGCAGTAAAAAACGTTGGCGAGAATGCTATTCAAAATATGGTAGTTGCTCGTGATTCTAATGGAAAATTTGAGTCGCTGGTAGATTTATGTACTAAAGTGGATATGCGCTTAATTAATAAACGGGTAATCGAAAGTTTAATTAAATGCGGTGCATTTGATTCATTGGGTGCAAAGCGTTCACAGTTATTAGCAGTACTAGAACGAGCAATCGACATGGCTGCAGTGCGTCAGCGGGATAAGGTCAGTGGGCAGATCGGCTTGTTTTGTGAAGAGACTTTAAATGATGCAGATGAGATTACTCTGCCAGATATTCCCGAGATCCCAAAAGAACAGATGCTGGTATTGGAAAAAGAAATCACTGGCTTTTATGTAACGGGACACCCTTTAGATGCGTATAGAGAGAAGATGAACAGTTTCACTCCTCTAATTGAGTTGGTTACTGGTGAATATGGTGATGGCAAGAATATTAAAGTAGCGGGACTGATTATTAGTGCAAAGCGTATTACTACTAGGAATGGTGGAATGATGTGTTTTATTGCTCTGGAGGATTTTACAGAGCAGATAGAAATCGTGATCTTCCCTAAAACCTTTGATAAATTCAATAAAATTTTATTACCAGATACACCTGTTCGGGTATCTGGCAGATTGAGCATGAGTGAGGATAAGGCGAAAGTAATTGCAGATGATATTCAATTACTTGGTGATCCGCAAAATCTGGAAGTGCGGCTTAAAATTAGTAAAGTGCAAGAAAGCGGGGATGTTTTTGAAAAATTAAAACAAACCTTTAGGAAATTTCCCGGTTCTAGTGTTGTCTTTTTGCATCTGACAGATAGTCGGCGTGTGATAAAAACAGAACAGCAATTTTGGATCAGGCCTACTCCCGAAGCGATAGAAGCATTAGAAACTATCATTGGTAAAGGGCAGGTAACCATTGCATAAATAAGAAAACACTTGGTTGTAAGCCAAGTGTTTTCCTTATTTTCCTGTGAGAAGCAGTACAGCGATAGCTGCTCCTTCCCGTCCATATTATTATAATATGGTAGACAAGATATTACAAAGTTTCCTTAAATAGTGGGCGTTAGCTCTAAAGTAGATGAAGAAATTATATTTTTGTCACGCCTAAGAAAAATTAGCAGGAATACGCTCTAATATGGAGAAAGCAATGTATAGATTTTATTTTGAAATAGAATGCTTCGTAGATTTATAGACAATTGTTAAAAAAATGAAAGAAGTAGCAGGAGGAAATATGTGGACTGTAATATATATCGCAAAGAATAAAGCGCAAGCTGACCAATTAAAGAATTTACTATGTACAGAAGGAATCTTGGCAAATACTAGGCAAGCTGGAGTTGCGTCTGTTGTCGGTGATGGTTTGTATGAAATATTAGTATTAGAATCAGAAGCGGATGAAGCCCATGCGATTCTTTGTCAACATGCAATAAAGTAATGATTCATAGATAATGAGCAATGGTTAAACAAGGGGGTGTACAACATAATAAAAAAGACGAAAATTATCTGTACATTAGGGCCAAGTACTGATAAGCCAGGTGTTTTGGAAAGTTTACTGGAAGCTGGCATGAATATTAGTCGATTTAATTTCTCTCATGGATCTCATGAAGAGCAGGGAAAGCGTATCCAAATGTTGCGCACAGCCAGTAAACAATTAAATAAGAACATTGCCTTTTTGCTAGATACCAAAGGACCAGAAATAAGGCTTGGTAAATTTGTCAACGGGAAAGTTCAGTTAAAAATAGGACAAGCATTTATTTTGACATCAAAGGAGATCTTAGGAACTGTAAAGATGGCGTCCGTAAATTACAAGTCATTGCCGCAAGAAGTAGCTGCTGGTAATACGATTTTATTATCAGACGGATTAGTCAGTCTTCATGTGGATGATGTAATCGGAGATGAGATTATTACCACTGTACAAAACAGTGGTGAAATTAGTGATCGTAAAAGAGTAGCGGTGCCTGGTGTGAGTCTTAATTTGCCTTTCTTATCAAAAGAGGATGAGGCAGACATTTTATTTGGCGTTAAGCAGGATATGGATTTTATTGCTGCGTCTTTTGTCCAGCGTGCAGCAGATATAATAGAGATTCGTAAATTATTAGAAGTTGTGAATGGGCAAATGGAGATTATTGCTAAGATTGAAAACGCTGAAGGCGTGAAAAATATTGATGAAATATTAAAAGTCGCTGATGGAATTATGGTAGCTAGAGGTGATTTGGGTGTAGAAATTCCTGCTGAAGAAGTTCCTATTGTACAAAAAATCTTAATTGAAAAATGTAATAAGGTGGGAAAACCTGTTATTACCGCGACACAAATGTTAGAATCGATGATGATGAATCCTCGCCCGACAAGGGCGGAAGCCAGTGATATTGCCAATGCTATTTTAGATGGAACCGATTGTATCATGCTCAGTGGTGAAACCGCGTCAGGATGCTATCCGGTTGAGACTCTGCAAACAATGGTGAGGATTGCCATGCGCACGGAAGAGTCTTTGAAATATAACACGCTGTTACTCTCGAAAGGTATGACATTGAAAAATACAACTACGGACGCGATTAGCCATGCTACGGTACAGATCGCTTATGAATTAAATGCTGCTGCGGTTATCACGGCGACAGAACATGGGCATACAGCTCGCATGATCTCGAAATATCGTCCTCAAGCCAACATCATTGCAGTTACGCCCCATGATAAGACCTTACGTCGTATGATGCTGTTTTGGGGTGTTCAACCTGTTTTAGGCGTAACTACCAAAAATTCAGATGAAATGGTACAAAATGCCACCGCTAAATCCGTGGAACAAGGTTTAGTTAATGAAGGCGATTTAGTTGTTGTCACCGCGGGTGTGCCTGCTGGAATGTCTGGTACGACCAATATGATTCGTGTTCATGTTGTTGGAAGGATCTTATTGCGAGGAGTTGGAATTGGTCAGCGATCGGTATCTGGAAATATTTGTGTTGCTCACTCCATTAAAGAAGTTAAAAGCAAGTTTCGTCCGGGAGATATTTTAGTCGTAACAGGCATCGATGAAGAAACCGCTATTTATGCATCTAAAGCAGCAGCCATTATTGCAGAGGAGGGGGGATTGACTTCTAATGCCGCTATCGTTGGTATTAGCGTTGGAATACCAACGATAATCGGGGTAGATGGTGCAGTGAAACGTTTGCAGGATGGAATGCTGGTTACTGTTGATGGAGCAAGAGGGCTCATCTATCAGGGAGAAATTAACGCTAGATAGAGAGCTATGATTCTTTTAAATCTTGTCGCTGCTATACTCATAAGGCTTTCGCTTAGCGGAGCCTTATGGTGCTTTAAAGAATCTAAGATGAGCGGAGGGTGTTGCTATTGTTTTGGGTAGCATCGATAAGCAGTGTTTTAACGATACTATTAATTCGTTATTATTATCGAAAATGTAATTGGAATTTTAAAATATTAACATTTCGTTTGAATACATTGATTCGCAGCTCCCGTAGGGATAAAAAAGCAGCGCAACGATTATTAAAACAAGTGTATGTACTTTTACATAAAAGTATCGCTAGTAATGATACTGCTATGGCTTATCAAGCGATTGATTTACTTAAATTGGCTTTTGGCTATGGAATAATGCGTCAGGACGAGGCAGTACGGTTAATGGCTATTAGTGTAGCAGCATTGAATGAGAAACAGCCTGATATGGCCAGCTTCATCTTGGATGCGTTTAGACCGTTGATTCGTCAGCTATCACCTGAATGTATTCCTGGTGCAGCAGAGCAATTAACATTAATTGGTGTTATAGCGTTAAAGCAAAGACAAAATTTTTTAGTTGCGAAGATAACAGAATGCATTTTTTTAATTATGGACAGGGGAGATGCAGCGAAAGATAAAAAAATCATAACTGCAGCAATTACATCGTTTAAGGCCATGGGTGTTTTAAGCTTGCGGCGCCGTGATATTGCTTTATTTAGAGAAATGAGTATACGCTTATCTGCTTGGTTTACTGCAAACCAGCCTAACGAAGAGGTTGCAAAAGAGCTGGTAAGTATGTTAACAGCTTGGCTTCATCGTATTGTTGGAATTAATAACATGGCATTATTTGCGATGATAGAGGAGTTTACAGATGCTTTAATTCAATCAAAGGTACTCGATAGCCAGTTGGAATTATTATATGAAGAATGGGGCAATCTTGCAGCATCTGCTTGCCTAAATCCGAATAATTTGTTAGCTGGAAATATCTTAAAGTTCTTGTTTTCCATCGCTATCTTAAGGCAGGATTATTGCCAGTGGATAAAGGTAGTGGAGGTTGCGGGAAGAGTAATAAAGTTAACTGTTTCTCGCCATGGGATTTTAGGAGCTTTCACAGTATTTCATCCTATGCTGGAAGTGGGAAGATCGTTATTATGGTCTGAACTGAGATTTGTTCAGTGTATTGATGAATATAAGCATAAGATGCTATTTGCAGTGGTTAAAGAATCCCTGATTATTATTTCTTTTGCTGCCAAACAAGAGTTAGTTGGTTCTTCAGGACAAACCATTGTAGATATTTTTAAGTGCTGGGTAGAGAACCCTGCCATGGCAGCAAATCACAAATCAATAAAAAAATATTGTCAAATGTTATTACTTTTTTGGTTAAAGGATAAACGGAAAGTAAAAAAGAATCTGCCTTATACGAATGTGCTTACTGAGCCTATTTTATTTACAGATAGTGAGAGATTACGATTTAAAATGTAATGAGCAAAAAAATCCGGGTATAATTATACACCGGATTTTGGTTTTGATAATTTACTGCCTGTTAATAAAAGGCTGATAATTGGCAGAAATGTACTTACTCGTTTTACAATAAGAGAAAAGGCCAGACTGATAAGGGTTGCTGCTAGATAAAATGCAATGGTGACAAGGGCGGTCATCATTAGGTTTTGTCCAGCGATATAATTGATGAGATAATACATGACCAAAGGATGGACAAGATAAACTGTATAGGAATGTTCACCAAACCTGGAAAGGATGCTTTTGATTCCAAGGGGAAGCTTTTCCTTGTTGAATATCATGAACAAAAATAATGTGGTGGATAAGGTATATAGTACTCCGATAGGACTAAGCTGGTGAGCGGTATTGACAGCAGCTTCTGGTGTGTAGTGCAGCCAATATAGCAAATAATAATAGTAAGATAAGATTCCTGCCAGAGTTAGATAAAAAAAGTTTGCGACAGCGGTTTGATGATTTTTGATCAATTCTTTGAAGTGCTCATATTTTACAGCACATACAGCTCCTAATAAGAAGATAAATAGATAGTGGAAAATCCAGTAACTCAGACGATGATAGATTAATTTATTTATATAGTGGTTACTGAAATCGGCGTGTAGTATATAGCTGGAATAATAGTTAAAGAGTATCTGCAATAGTAAGATGATGCTCAGATTGCGGGCAGGATGCTGGATGATGTAGGATACGGCAATTCGCCATAAAGGCATGAGGGCATAAAACCATAATAAAATAATCAGAAAGTAAAGCTGATAGGAAGCCAGTCCAAAGAAAGCAAACTCATAGAGAAGGGGAGGGTGCCATATGGTACTATCGCCACTTACGAAGGTATAATGAATCATATATATAATGGACCATACGAGATATGGGACTAAAACAGTACGTAATCGTCTGACGAGAAAGTCTTTGTAGTTGAATCGAGCTGTAAGGTTTTGTGTGAAGAATAAGCCAAAAGCTGAAGCAAAGAAAAAAATCGGAACGCTAAAGCGTGTGAGAATCTCCAATAAAGCAAACAAATGGATGTTTACTTTGGGATTACTTAAGGAGTAGGCTCCAGTATGGATGCCAATCACTCCAAGCATGGATATGCCCCGAATATATTCAATTGCTATTATCTTTTTCTGAGACATGGTAAATTTCCTTTCTGTTTAGATTTATGTAAAATTATCTTATTCGTAATGCGGATATCATATTCCTGCTTGTCTGCTATAAAGCAGATGGGGAATAAGGGAGTCTTAAGCATATAAAATTTTTAGGGGGATTTAGTAATGAGAGAACTAGGATTAATAAACGGTAGATTTGTCGATATGAATGAGAAGGTTGTTACGATGGAAGATCGAGGACATCAATTTGGTGATGGAGTATATGAAGTTACCAAAGTATATAATGGTAAATGCTTTGCTTTAAGGCCGCATTTAGATCGCCTGTACCAATCTTTGCGGGCCATTCGTATTCCTGCAACGTATACCTTTGAAGAGTTAGTTCAATTTCATGAGGCTTTAATAAAAGAAAGTGGTATTACAGAAGGAGCTATTTACTTGCAGATCACGCGAGGGGCTGCGCCTCGAGTCCATCCTTTTCCTGAGCAAGTAGTGCCATGCTTGACTATGTCTATTCGATCTAGCGGACCGGTTAAGCAAGAATTGCGAGATAATGGTGTGAAAATCATATTGATACCTGATGAACGCTGGCTGCGCTGTGACATTAAGTCCTTAAACTTATTAAGTAATGTACTAGGTAAGCAACAGGCGAAAGAAGCTGGCTGTTATGAAGCGGTAATGGTAAGAGAAGGCTCTGTAACAGAAGGGACGAGCAGCAACTTTTTTGTAGTGAAGGATGGCGTGATTTGGACGCATCCAGCAACGAATTTAATTTTAAAAGGTATAACTCGTACGATTTTATTAGAACGACTTGCGAAAGAGCTAGATTTGACCATTTTGGAAAAAGCATTTGATGTATCTTTTGTAAAAGGCGCATCGGAAGCATTTTTGTCAGGGACTAGTACCGAAATTATGCCCGTTAATTCTATTGATGGAAAACTGGTAAATGATGGAGTTGTCGGTCCGATTACGCGTAAATTGCAAGCTGCATATACGCAGCTAATTGATGAAGAATGCGGATGGAATTAAGCGCATTCCTATGAATCAAATGTGATATACCAAAAATAGCAGGGGATGGACCTTGCTATTTTTGTATATAGTAGTAATGAGAATTTGCGCTTTATTTTATGGAGGCTAAAGGATGCAAGATAAGTTGAAGAATTTACCTTATTATCGCTGGCTGATCTTTATTGTTACCGTAATGGGGACATTTATGGCAGTTTTGGATTCTAGTATTGTAAATGTCGCTCTACCGTTAATTGCTGCTAGTTTTGGCGTAGAATTAACAGATGTACAATGGGTGGTAACGGCATATTTATTGGTTATTTCAAGTTTGCTGCCCTTGTTTGGTAAGATTGGTGATATGTATGGTCGACGTAAGATTTATTTATTAGGATTTGCGATTTTCACAATTGGTTCACTATTGTGTAGCTTATCTAGTACGATTTGGTATTTAGTAGCTTCAAGAGTGCTGCAGGGTGCCGGTGCATCCATGTTAATGTCCAATGCTCCTGCGATTATAAGTGTAACATTCCCTGGCAAAGAGCGAGGGAGAGTCCTTGGAATGAATGGTACGGTAGTGGCGTTAGCTGCTATGACTGGACCGAGTTTAGGTGGGATTTTGGTAGGACTATTTAATTGGGAATGGATTTTTTACATTAATTTGCCAATTGGAATTCTTGCCTACTTATTAGGATACTACATTTTACCTTTTGAGAAGAAATATGCGGCTGGAACTTTTGATTTTAAAGGAGCTGCTTTATTTGCTTTAGGAATGACGGGGTTACTCGTGGTATTAAGCGAAGGACATGAATGGGGCTGGAATTCTTTAATAACAGGCAGTATTGGCATAATAAGCCTGTTATTGCTGAGTACGTTTATCTGGTTTGAGGGAAAAATTAAAGAGCCGATGATTGATTTATCCTTATTTAAACGTTGGCCTTTTCTTGCAGGGAATGTATCAGGCTTATTATCTTTTATGGCTATGTTTTCTAATAATATGCTCATGCCATTTTATTTGCACTCTGTTTTGCTGCTGACACCAACTCAGATTGGCTTGGCAATCACTCCTTTTCCCCTATTAATGGCAATTGCCGCTCCTCTTAGTGGTTATTTATCGGAACGAGTTAGTCCTGTATTATTAACCAGCAGCGGTTTAGGAATTTTGATGCTAGGTTTATTCTATTTAGCTGCATTGGATGCATATTCTACTATCTGGCATGTTGCTATAGGTCAGGGGATTATGGGGATTGGTAATGGGATGTTTCAATCACCGAATAATAATAGCGTATTAAGTTCCGTACCCGTTAGAAAAGTAGGATTGGCAAGCGGAATTAGTGCTTTAATGCGCAATGTTGGGATGGTAAGTGGTACAGCAGTCGCTGTATCTGTCTTTGAAAGTAAGAGACAGCAAGAGCTGGCGGGGGCTTTAATTCTAAATCAGGATGCATATATGAGTGCATTTTTGGCAGCATATCATCTTGCATTAATAATTGGTGCCTGTTTTGCTGGTATTGGACTCATTATCTCATTAAGTAGAAAAGGGCATGTACATTTAAGAGTTGTTAAATGAAAGCTGCTTCTTGCCATTCTATTTTTGGTAAAAAGTTGACAAGAGTATTGTTTGTTATTTATAGTAAAAGTATATAACAGCAGAAAAAGTGTAATGGCAAGTGTATTATTAAAGGAGGGCAAAAAAATGAATCAAATATGGTTGCGGATATTCATGGTAATGATTGGTGGCAGTGTTGTCAAGTATATAGTTGTTGACCCTTTTATCTGGGTATGTATTGATTTGGCGATATTTGGGATCGCCTATTTGATTTTAAGGCGATATCCTTTTATTGATTTAAAGTCGAGCATGTCATTTCTTGGTGGACTAACAGCTGTCTCCGTCTTAATTGATGTGGGAATTATTAGTGGTCTTGTTGGTAATATTCTTATTATAGCATTGTTGGCATGGATGCTATTTGGCCGTTCTCGTGGCTCTAATAATCGACCAGTGAACCGTCATAAATGGCATAAGTAAAGAGGGGCTTTATCACGATGAGACCAAAGGTTGCGATTCTCACTCGTACAGCATTATTGTTGGCTCTCGCATTGCTATTTCAGTCAATACGCTTGTTAATTCCTATACCTCCTCTTCTGTCTACCTTTTTAATTGGTAGCCTGATGAATACTTGTTTCTTGATTGCTGCTGAAACGGCAGGAGCGGGACCTGCTATTGTCCTTGTATCCTTAGTGCCTATAGTGGCATATTTTCAGCAAGTGTTGCCTCTTCCTATTTTTATCATACCAGTTGCATTGGGAAATGCTATATTTATAGGAATATTTTTAATAGGAAAAAATCAGAAGTACTGGATGAAAATTCTTGCTGCTGCTGCAGGCAAAAGTATTTTGATGTATGTTGCCTTTAATTGGTTGTTAACTTTCATTGCGATTCCTACAAAAATTGCCGCAGGCCTACTCTTTGTTATGAGTTGGCCACAATTTATAACTGGAATAATGGGCGGCATTCTTGCTGGTATAATAAAAAGACGTTTGACATTGTTATAACTAACAATGTCAAACGTCTTTTTTATGTACAGCTGAGGAGGGTCATGATTAGCGTTCCATTCGTGCGAAGCCATTCCCGACATTGTTTGAAATGAGGTGAATATTTTCCTACTTCCTGCCAAAAAGCTTGAGAATGATTTGGTATGCGCAAATGGCAAAGCTCATGAATTACCAAATAATCAATGACTTCCATCGGTGCCATGATGATTCTCCAATTATAATTGATATTGCCTTTAGAAGAACAACTCCCCCAGCGGGTTTTTTGTTCTTTAATGGTAATTCGTTTTGGATTTACTTTAATGACCGATGCCCAAAAAGCTGTTCTTGCGGCTAAGGTGTCAGTAGCATAGTGGATGTACCATTGCTTAAGGAGTTTTTCGGCTATTGCCTTTGCATCCTTCTCAGTTAAAGGAAGAATATTCAGCATAATTTGATTCTCTTCTAAGTGAACTGTAGGTTTATGAGTATCTTTACTCATAAATTTAAGGATATGGGGCTGCCCTAAAAACAGTATTGCCGCATTATCACAAACTGATTTATTAATGGGGTTGTTTGCTGCAGCTTTCAATTTTGTTATTTGTTTTACAAGCCATTTTCTTTTTTCAAATACTATTTTTTCAATGTCTTCCTTAGGAAAGCGGGTAGGGGCAGTTATAGTTAGATGACTGGATGATGTTAATTTTAATTGAATCGACTTTCGATTTTTTTGAGATACAATAGTATATGTTAGTTGATGATTATCAATTTTAAGTGTATTCATAATATCCTTCATTAGACAGTATCGTGTAAAACTCCTGCAGAAATAAACAAAGCCTCTAATTATTGAAAATTAGAGGCTGTAAAATACTGGTGCCGAAGGCCGGACTCGAACCGGCACGTGGAGTACACGTCTGATTTTGAGTCAGGTGCGTCTGCCAATTCCGCCACTTCGGCATAAATTATATTGAGCACTTGGCTCAACGAATATCATGATAACATAACAGACCGTTATTGTCAAGTTGCGGTAATGGGAAGTTGGGTAAAAAAGTTATAAATAGAACCAATAATGAACTGCGAAGGTCGCGAAGAAATGCAAAGAACAGGTCGGTATGTGGATATATGTCAGTGACAGTCCGTGTGCTAAATGTTACGAGGTAAATATCTAATAGCAAAAAGCGCTGGGTAACACCAGCGCCTTTCATTAACTTGGCATTTGATTATTACTTATTACGAAGCCCCCGTGGTTGTTTTTAGCTTGTGTGTTCGTATTCATCTCAGTGTCTGCAGAATCTTGGTTTTCGGTAACTATTTCAGATTCGGGAATACTAGAATCCATTTCATTGATTTCCTTTTTCATAATAATCACCTCCTACTGATAGTGTAACCAATATGTATAAAAATTTACTTCTCTATAAAAATTAATGTATTTATGAGGGGGCGAGAGCCATGTGACTATGTAAAGAAAAATGCGTAGAATCAGATTTATCGGGCTAGGGAATGAAGCTAATGCGACTACTGCAGAGGTTATTGATAAAAGCTTAAACGATTTTATGAGGATGGTAATAGAGAGGTAATATTGGGGACGGAGGATAACATGAGGCCGTTAACCAGAGTATTAGACTATTGACTATCTCTTGTGTCATCCTGATTTTCTTTTGGTTCATCTAATGGTTTCATAGATGGCTGTAAGCGAGCGAAAGGCTGTGAGGTCCGCTGGGTTGATTGGTACTGATCTTCAAAAGAAAAAATAAGAGACGTTGCTGCCTTTGCCAGAAAACCAATAAAAGATATCATCAGGAAGTTATCGAGATAAGAAAAGTTACTAAACTGTATACTACCCAGTATTACCAGTAATGGCGAAAAGACAAATCCCATAATTGCAGATGCTCCTATATTCCACACTGCATAGCTTTTCCATGAGTAAGCGTGTTGATATATAAGCATGTAGTACATAGGTAACGCCGTAATGTCGTAAAGAAATATACTTGGTGTTATTGGGAGAATGAATACTGTATGTGTCCAGTAATTGAAGTTAGAACCGACTATATCGACTACAACAGCAAATACAGATATGAGAGCTCCAAATAATATTGTTTTTGTTAGCCTAGTCTTATCCATTAACGAAAAACAAAGGATGTAAGAGAAAATAACAAATCCTATTTGTCCCCACCATTTAATAGACAATAGATCTTGTGTAAACCATTTGGTTACCACAAGGTTATGAAGTGTAGACTTTGTCTGAATAATCATTTCTATAGTATCCAAGAGAGCACTCCTTTTACCAAGTAATTTAAAAGTTAGTATTTCCTATCAAAAACGATTATAAAAATATTATTCGTTATATCTTACAATTTATCCAATACAGCACTAAAAAATCTGAAAGGGCGGGATAAGAAAAAACCAGCATTGAGTGCTGGCGTGTGGTCATTTTAGTATTTTAATACTAGAGAGTATGCTATTTATAGTTTCGCGGTCACTTCCTAGATTGGCGTAGGGTTCAGTAGCATAGAAACCATAGTTATATTGATCACTGTAAGAATAACCGATAAGCTGATAAAATTTCACCCCCTTATGGACTGTATCAATCCAAACCGTGCAGGGAAGTAGAAAATAATAAAAGGATGCGTGTTGAAATATTATTGTGAATTAAAGCTTCTAAAAAATGCATAATAAAAATATCAATAATTGAACAATATTTGCCAGAGGATGATAATAATAAGGATGGTGCGTTATGAGTGTAGAATATGATTTTGAAGAGGCGGTAGAGATGCTAGAAGCATTCAATCGAGCGGGGATCAGCTACCGAATCTGTGAAGATGGAACATTCTCCTTTAACAGTGATAATGACCGAGAACGAGCCAAAAAGGTTATTGAAGAATTAAAGAAGAAAGCTTAATAATAGAAGATTATAAAGGAGGCAAAGACCATAATCTTCGCGTTCAGAATGTTTTACTTTCCCATGAAAAAAAGACTTAGCATAAATGCAAAGTCTTATAAAATACTGGTGCCGAAGGCCGGACTCGAACCGGCACGTGGAGTACACGTCTGATTTTGAGTCAGGTGCGTCTGCCAATTCCGCCACTTCGGCACTGCTAAGTTGTTTGGTGTTAGGCTTTTGCTCACCAGACAATTGATATAATACCATGATAAGAAGAAGCTTGTCAAGAATAAATTCTGTAGTTGGTATAATTATTTGTTTTTTGGAAACAATTGTATCATATATGGGGCTGTTTTCTGAGAGTACATCTATGGAGATGAGGAGGATGGTATTATGGCAACAAAAATGGGGCGTTTACCTGTAAAAAAAGTTTTATTGAACAGCAAGACACTTAGCAATGAAGGTGAATATGAATTTATTATTGACTGTGATTCGATTTATTTTGATGTAGGGTATGATAATGAAGGTAATTTACAATTTGTTGATCAGTATTTTTATACGGATCGTAATCCTCAAGGCGATTTGAATTCTGCTGCTGACCAAAGTCTTCTCTTAAGTGTTGATGATAACGATTTTCCTGTGAAAAGTTATCTATTAGCGAAGCAAGAACAAGGAAATGAATGGCTGCGGTTTCATGCGGTAGTGCCTAAAACAGTTGATCCTGGATATTTTCATCAAAAATACCTTGGGGAGTAAGTAAAAAATCTTTGAATCAATTTTATAGTTATAGGGAGGGCATCGTTGCCATCCTTATTTTTTTTATAAAGCAAGCATCATACAATTATGTGTAAAAATATGGTAAAATAGATTAAAAATGTAATAAAATGGTAAAAAATACGGTTCGATGTTAAAATGTCTATAGCAAATAAAAGTTATTGTGTCGAAATGAAGTAGAAAATCAAATCGGAACAAGCTTGTTAACACTAGGGCGCTGGGGCTTTGCATAAGAATATTCGACAAAACGGGCTGGTTTACTTAGAATTATGTCGCAATTTTACGAAAAGAACTTAGTCTAATTTAGCAGGACTTACAATTATTTACAAGAATATTAAGTATCACTTTAATAAATAGGAAGGTAAGGAGAGGGCAAAATATGTACTTAGCGGCAACTTCGCAAAATAGATTAGTACATTTAGTAAAAGAAGATGAGTATAAAGAATATTTTGAATCGACGACAAATGGGATTATACATCTTGATCGAGAAATGCGCATAAAAAGTTTGAATCGGGAGGCAGAACGAATCGGAGGAGTGGATCATTCTGCTGTAATCGGAAAAAGGGCGGAATTTATTTTTAGAAAATATGGTGAACAATTCCTGAAAATCTTTGATGTTTCAGAATATGAGGATATTAAGACTGCTAATATTAGCTTGAAAATGAATGATCAAATTATTTACCTTCATATTGATGCATTGCGACTGGTCGATTCTTTGGGTGAATTCAATGGTATGATCGTTATATTACAGGATGTATCTGCTGTCAGAGCTGCCATAAAGCAAATACAGACTACACAGATGCTAGTGTCATTGGGGGAATTAGCAGCTGGTGTGGCTCATCATGTACGAACCCCCTTAACTACGATTAGTGGGTATCTGCAAGTTATGTTAGGGCGTATTGATGATGATAAGTATACTGTACGCCGTGATGTATTAGAAACTTTACTGGGTGAAGTGTCTTATATCAATGATGTAGTAAAAGAATTAATTCTTTTTGCAAAACCACCAGTGCAAAAAGAACCGGGTGTTGATTTGAATCGTTTGCTGGAAGAGGCATTATTGCTAAGTTTTAAAGAGTTAGGTGGTGAAAAGATCAATATAAATAAGGAATTAGCTAAGAATCTTCCTATTATTACTGCAGATAAAAATCTTATTAAGCAAGCGATAATGAATATTATGCAAAATGCTATAGAATCCATGGATGGAGAAGGGGTATTGAGCATAAAATCGTGGATGAATGCAGAGCTTAGTATGTTGGTGCTTGCGATAAATGATACTGGGGCAGGTATAACACCAGAAATATTGTCACGTATATTCGAACCTTTTTATACAACTAAATTGGATCGAGTCGGGCTGGGACTGCCTATTGCCAATCGTATTATTGCAGAACATGGTGGTTTTGTTAATATTAGTGCAGGTGAAAAAGGCGGTACAAAAGTACATGTTTACCTGCCAATTGTTGATGATTGTACCAATCGCTTAGCAGTAGTGCATCAACAAATCTTAAACTTACAGTAACGTAAACCTTGTTATTTTAAAATATGGAAAAATATATCCTGTCATATGCTCAGAACATCCTTCATATATGTTTAGTGTTCTTTAATTTTTGATAAAGAAGGGATGTCTGTGTTTTGTTCTTCAAGGAATGTAATCAGCATATTTGTTCTATTGATTTTTATCCTGTTGCCTATTAGTGCTGCGGCGCAGCAAAATAATTTACCTCAGATTATTATTAATTTGCCTAGCCGCACTTTGCAATTGTATTATGGTAATACAATGAACAAAGAATATTATGTAGCAATTGGTAAGCCCTCTACACCAACTCCCATGGGTAATTTTTATATTGTCAGTAAGGAACGTGATCCCATTTGGATTCCCCCCGGACGTAATTATGTTGTAATGTCAGGACCTGATAATCCCTTGGGGTATCGTTGGATGGAGTTTTTACCTTTATATGGAATACACGGAACCAATGCTCCTTGGACAATCGGCATGGCAGTATCGAATGGCTGCGTGCGAATGCGAGAGGAGGAAGCGGAAGAGTTGTTTGAGATTGTTACGAATAATACGCCAGTAACAATAACCTATGAGCGGATTAAAATTGATATTGGAAAAAGTGGGAAAGCATCAATTGGGATTTATCCGGATGTTTATGGCTATAATGCTATTACTTTAGCTGATGTGAATGCAAAACTAGCTGAATATGGATATACGGGATTTGTAAATGAAGAGTTTTTGTCAGCGATTTTAAGAGAAGAGAGTGGTAAGCAAGTAGAATTTGCCAAGGAGCAGAATATAAAAATAAATCATACTCGATTGGATCAGAAAGGAATTTTGGTTGGCAATTCCACTTATCTGCCAGTTTGGGCTGTTGCTTCAGCCTGTAAAAGTGGCTTTATATGGGATGATAAGAAAAAGTTAATTTGGAAAGATAATATTGCATATCAAGGTCTGATTAAAAATGATATTATTTATAGTAAAATAGAAAATATTGAAAAGTTATTTAGCTTACGGACGGATTTTCGGGAGAATGATGAATTAGAGCTCAATAGTGATTAAAAACTGCATTAGTAGCAGTATAAAAAATGTTGTTTATTAGAGTGCTGATAAAAGCAGCTTATTTAGCATAAAATAGAAAAAGGATGCTGGGATAGATTTCCTTCTATTTCAGCATCCTTTTTAAAATAAAAAAATGGGAAATATAAAGGGATTTTGCAACTGTTTAGCTAAGTATATAAGGTTGAAATTTATTAATTAAGGTGGTAAGCATATGCCTGAAAAGTTTATAATCATCGATGGAAGCAGCTTGGTACATAGGGCGTTTTACGCTTTGCCTCCATTAACTACAAGTAACGGACAATATACAAATGCAGTGTATGGCTTTACAACTATGCTGGTAAAATTACTCGGTGAGTTAAAACCAGATTATATGGTTGTAGCTTTTGATAAAGGGAAAATTACTTTTCGTAATGACGTATATGCTGAATATAAGGCACAGCGTAAGCCTACGCCAAGAGAGTTGTCGGAACAATTTCCATTAACAAAAGAGGTGTTGGCAGCATTAGGAATTAGAGAGCTAGAAGAAGCAGGGTATGAGGGCGATGATATTATTGGTACTTTAGCGGCTAAGGCAGGGCAAGCAGGGCATGAGGTGATCATTGTTACCGGCGATCGTGACGCCTTGCAATTGATTAATCCTCACACCAAAGTAATGCTAACGAAAAAAGGTATATCTGATATGGACATTTTTGATAAAGATGCATTTTTTGCTAAATATAACGTGAATCCACGGCAACAAATTGATCTCAAAGGCTTAATGGGGGATGCTTCGGATAACATTCCAGGCGTTCCAGGGGTCGGAGAAAAAACAGCTATAAAGCTAATTGTCGAATATGGTTCTATCGAAAATGTTTTAGAGAATATTGAAAATATTTCAGGGAAAAAACTCCAGGAAAACTTGCGTAATAATAAAGAAATCGCCTTGTTGTCAAAACAATTAGCGACTATTAAATGTGATATGTCCATCGACTTTACAAAGTATGATTTTAGAATCCATCCTAATCTTGAAAAAATGAAAGAACTCTTTGCTAAATTTGAATTTAAAAGTCTTCTAGCGCGAGTACACAGTATTTTCCCTGGGCATGAGCAAGAGCAAGAAATAGAGGCAGAAGCACTGCCTCAGGTTGATGAGATAACCGATGCTGCTGAGTTGGCGAGTTTAATTACACAGATAAGAAAAACTGGAATCTTAGAATTTTATCCAATAATTACAGGGGATTTGCCTTCTGTTCATGTAGGAGGTCTATCAATTATCCTGGAAGGGAAAATTAAATATATTTCCAGTGAAATGGCAGGGTGGCAGGAATTTCTGACTTTGTTTCCGGATGCAACAATCATGAAAGTTACTCATGATGCTAAGAAGATGTACCACGCATGCGCTGGTATGGGGACTTTCTTAGGAGGGCTTGTATTTGACACGATATTAGCAGCATATCTTTTGGAACCCACTGCAAATGAGTATTCACTTGCAATATTGAAAGAAAAATATCTTGGAAAATTCAGTACGATTCAATGGCAAAAAATGTATCAAGAACCTGTTTTTGCTGTATGGGCTATTGAAGTCATACATGACATATACCCTATATTAAAACAAGGTCTGATTGATAATGAGCTGATTCATTTGTATAACGAAATTGAACTTCCTTTAGTTGAAGTGTTATCCATAGTAGAGAATCACGGAATTAAAGTAGATCGTGAATATTTGCAAATTATGTCAGTGGAAATTGGGGTAAAGATTGAGTTATTATTAACTAAGATTTATCAATGTGCAGGTGAAACATTCAATGTGAACTCTCCAAAGCAGTTAGGAGTCATTCTGTTTGAAAAACTAAACCTGCCTGTTATGAAAAAAACAAAAACTGGATACTCTACTGACGCAGAGGTATTGGAAAAGTTAGCAGGTCAACATGCTATTGTGGATACGATTTTAGAATATCGAATGTTAGCCAAACTTAAATCGACATATCTGGATGGAATGGTTGATCTGATTTCTCCTGCAACAGGTCGTATACATACTACCTTTAATCAAATGGTGACGGCTACAGGCAGACTTAGCAGTTCGGAACCAAATTTGCAGAATATCCCTATACGTACTGAAATTGGCAAGAAAATTCGAGAGTTGTTTATACCTGGTGCAGGGTATGATTATCTGATGTCTGCTGATTATTCTCAAATTGAGCTGAGAGTTTTAGCTGATATGTCGGGTGATGCTAATCTCATTGAATCCTTTGACAAAGAGCAAGATGTGCATACTCGTACTGCAGCAGAAGTGTTTGAAGTTCCGATGGAAGAAGTTACTTCAGAATTGCGTTCAAGGGCAAAGGCTGTAAATTTTGGTATTGTCTATGGTATCAGTGATTATGGTTTATCACGTGATACAGGTGTCAGTCGCAAAGAGGCGGGCCGATATATTGAGAATTATTTTACTAAATATAATGGTGTGAAAGCCTTTATGGACAAATCTGTTGGTGCGGCTCATCAACAGGGATATGTTACTACTTTACTGGGACGTCGTCGCTATTTGCCTGATATTAATAGCAAGAATTTTAATCAGCGCTCCTTTGCAGAGCGTACGGCCATGAATACTCCCATTCAGGGGACGGCTGCTGATATTATAAAAAAAGCGATGGTTGATGTATATCGAGCATTGCAAAAAGAAAAATTAAAAAGTCGTATTCTATTGCAAGTACATGATGAATTGGTATTAGAAGTACCTCTTGGTGAAGTAGAGCAAGTCTCTAAAATAGTTAAAGAAGCAATGGAACAAAGTGTTGCGTTAAAAGTCCCATTAGTCGTGGATGTAAAAATCGGAAAGAATTGGGCAGATGCGAAATAACATCAATGACATGAACTAGGAGGTCAAACATGCCAGAAATGCCAGAGGTGGAAATCATTCGGCGCAGCCTCATCGAGAAAATTTCAGGGCGTACAATTGTAGAAGTTGAGTTTTTATTGGCGCGATTGGTGAAATGGCCTTCGTCTGCAGAGTTTCAAGCTGTATTAACAAACAGAAAAATTGAGACTGTAGCCAGGAGAGGTAAATATTTATTATTTCATTTAGACGATAAGCAAGTCTTGGTTATACACCTTCGCATGACAGGGCGGTTGCAGTATATCACGCGGGATGGAGAAAAAGACAAGTTTACTCGTATTCTATTTAAATTAGATAATGGTGATATATTGGTATATGCGGATACTCGTACATTGGGAACTTTATATCTAATGCCCTTTGATGAATTGTGGAGGATTGCTGGTCTTTTTACTATGGGCCCAGAACCCCTAACCCCTGAATTTTCGTTAATTTACTTAACGGAAATGCTGAAAAAACACCACGGAAAAATTAAAGCGATCCTATTGAATCAAAAATATATAGGAGGATTGGGCAATATCTATGTGGACGAATGCATGGCTATTGCTGGTATCCATCCAGAACGCATCGCGAGCAGTTTAAGTGAAAACGAAAATGAAAAATTGTATCATGCGATTAATAAAGTAATTGCAGATGGTATAGAGCATGGAGGAACGACCTTCCGTGATTACCGTGATGGTGATGGGAAAAGTGGCAGTCATCAGTATCACCTTAACGTATATGGACGTAAAGATGAGCCGTGCCTTTCTTGCGGCACACCGATTCAGCGTAAAGAGGTAGCCGGCCGTGGAACTCATTTTTGTCCAAAGTGTCAAAAATAAGCACCGAATTGTGGGGGAATGCTTCATGTATGTGATTGGTCTAACTGGTGGGATTGCAAGTGGAAAAAGTACGGTAAGTTCTATGCTGGCAAAACTGGGAGCTTACATCATTGATACAGATAAGATAGCCCGCGAAGTGGTTATGCCTAAGCAGCCTGCCTTGCTTGCGATTATGGCTCACTTTGGTGATGAAATTATGCTTCCGGATGGAAATGTGAATCGAAAAATGTTAGGAAATATTATATTTCAAAATCCGAAGGAACGTTCCTGCTTGGAGAAAATGATTCATCCCTATATTGAAGCAGAAGTTGATAATTGCATTAAAAAAGCGGAACAGCTGGGGCATAAAGCTGTTGTTATCGATATACCATTATTGTTTGAAGTGGGTTGGCAAAGTAAGGTCGATGAAGTTTGGGTAGTTTACGCTGATCCATCAGTACAGCTTTCACGGTTAATCTCTCGCAATCAGTTAACAAACAAGGAGGCTATGGATCGAATTAATTCACAACTCAATATAACTGAAAAGGCTAAGCGATCTCATTTGGTAATTGATAATACGTTAGATGTTAAGAACACAAAACAGCAGGTCATAGCAGCATGGCAGAATGTACGTGAGAAAGTGAATAATGTTATGGCGTGAAGGATTAGTTGTTCTACTTTCTTCGTGTTTTGAGTAGAATTTTGTAGGATGATACCTACTAACATAGCAACGGAGTGATTTTCTTGGGGATTTTAACCTGGATGAAAGTCCTGGTGCGAAATATAGTAATATTGGCCATTATTGGATATGGAGTATATAATACTGACTGGTTTCAAAAAAAATATATTTACCCTTTTCCTTACCAGGATATTGTGTATCAGTACGCCCTGGAGAGAGAGCTGGATCCCTTTCTTGTTGCTGGTGTGATACGAACAGAAAGTAAATTTGATAGGAAAGCCTTGTCTCCTAAGGGAGCTTTAGGATTGATGCAGATGATGCCTGAAACGGCAAAATGGGTAGCCGAACAGATGGAAAACAATGACTTTACGACTACGCAGCTAGAGAATCCTGAAATAAATATTAGTATGGGAACTTGGTATTTAGCATCCTTAAAAAAAGAATTTAAGGGCAATGAAGTATTAATGTTAGCTGCTTATAATGGTGGCAGGGGCAATGTAAAGCAGTGGATGGGGCAATATGCATGGGATATGTCGTTTCACGATTCTGAAAAAATTCCCTTTGGAGAAACTAAAAAATATGTAGATCGAGTTTTATATAGTAAAAAGCGCTATCAGGAGTTATATGGTAGATAGGAGAGCGGTAGCTTTGCGATATGGAAGAACAATGTCAGTAAGATACGAGATGAATAATCGGGCTCCTCTGAGGAGAATTGTAATGATACTTAGTCGCAGATGTAGTATAATGCTGTGTCTGCTAGTGTTTGTTATGCTGGCTAGTGGCTGCAGCTCTAAAACCCTGCCAGAATCTCCAAAGAATGAGATCAAACAAGGCGGGCAATTAGTTTATGGTAGTCTGCAAGAACCAAACACATTAAACCCATTATTGTCGGATCTCTCAGCAACTGCAGAGGTCAGTAGTTTGATTTTTAGCGGTTTAATAATAAATGATGCAAAGGGAGAATGGCTGCCGGATCTTGCACTTGAAGTTCCCACTTTGCAAAATGGCGGAGTAAGCCCCGATGGCTTAACGATAAAATATAAACTTCGTTCTGGTGTAACTTGGCATGATGGTAAAGCCTTTACTGCTGAAGATGTTAAATTTACTTGGCAAATGATTATGAATTCAGGAGTCAATGTAATATCCAGAGAAGGCTATGATAAAATTCTGGCTATTGATACACCTGACAGCTATACGGTGATTATACAATATCGAGAATATTATCCACCTTATTTAACCCTGTTTAAGAGCATTTTGCCAAAGCATATATTAGAAAAAGAAGACATCAATAAATCTTCTTTCAATCGGGCTCCTATTGGAACAGGCCCTTTTAAACTTAAGGAATGGCATATGTCGGAAGCTCTTTTATTAGAAGCCAATACAGCGTATTATCGCGGTAAGCCTAACCTTGATTCCATCCTTTATAAAGTCATACCTGATACAAATGTTATGCTCAGTCAACTAAAAGTTGGCGCATTGGATATTGTGACTAAAGTACCTTCAGCTCAAATCGATCAAATAAAAGGTATCGAAGGTATTCAGGTAGTCAATACTCCTACTATGATATGGGAGCATGTTGATTTTAATTTAGACAATACCTTGTTTCAGGATGTAAAGGTGCGGCAAGCAATTGCTTTAGGAATCGACAGGCAAGCTCTTATTGCCAATGTGCTGAAAAATTCAGCAAGTACAGCTGTAAGTGATCAATCCCCTTTATCCTGGGGATATAACCCTGCAATAACGCCAGTTGCACATGATGTCGCAGCAGCTCGCGAACTTTTATCTCAAGCAGGCTGGCAGCCAGGAATGGATGGAATTTTTGCAAAAGATGGACGTAAGTTATCATTCTCCCTCAGTGTGCCAACGGGACATAAAACACGAGAGCTTGCAGCTCAAGCTATATCTTATCAATTAAAAGAAGTTGGCATTCAAGTAGAAGTTAAGATGGTAGAAGGAAAAATTTTCTTTGATGATCTTTTAAAGAATCGTCGGTTTGAAACAGCTATGTATGCTTGGGTTGCTGGGGTTGATCCGAATAATTTTAATTTGTGGAATTCTAAAAAAATACCAAATAGAAACAATCAATATGATGGTCAGAATTACTCTGGTTGGAGAAATGCAGAAATTGATGCTTTGACAGATCAAGGTATCCGTACTGTCGATATTGAAAGACGTAAGCAAATATCTTTTCGTATTCAGGATTTGATTATACAAGAATGCCCAATCATACCCCTTTATTTTAGAAACAATATCGATGTAGTAAAAAAGACGGTTATGAATTATCAGGCCAACCCAACTCCCTCTGGTAATTTGTGGAATGCTTGGCAATGGGGTTTTGCAGCAAAGTAGCAGGAAGAGAAAACCAATTTACAAAGATAATTGAAAATCTTTGTTGACATTTTGTTATGAAAAGGTATAATAGTATATGTCGGCAAAATCAAACTATATAAAGTTGTGCTGAAATGACTTACTATGCGGTCGTGGCGGAACGGCAGACGCGCTAGATTCAGGTTCTAGTGAGGGAAACTTCGTGGAGGTTCAAGTCCTCTCGACCGCACCAACTTTTCGATGTTTATTTTGTTAAACAAATATGCTTGCATATTTCATGCGCGGTAGTGGCGGAACGGCAGACGCACCAGCTTGAGGGGCTGGCGGGGGCAACCTCGTGATGGTTCAAATCCATTCTACCGCACCAAACCTTAACTAATGGCTTATAGGCTTTTGCTTATAAGCTTTTTAATTTTATATAGATATCTTTTGCCAGGTGTGATTACGAATTTCCTAGAAGGATCTAAGGTCAGCTGTTGCATTTTACCAAAAAATATTTTAAAAGAGTATATTGTATTCATAAAAAGAAAGTTATTGTTTTAACAAAGTAAGTATGTTAAAATAATAACAAGGAAAGATGTAAGAATTATCCGATAATAATGTTGTGAATAGTAGGAGGGGATTTAAATGTATACAAATGTTATAACGAGTAAGAAATATCTATGTGACAATTGCCATTATCCCTTTATCATTTCAACAGAAAAGGGAGAATTACCAACAAACTGTCCGTTCTGTAACACTCCATTCACTTGTGGAGCACCTGATATTTCTTTTGATGGTTTTGAAAGTGAAGAAAACCTAAAAAAATAAAAAATAAAAGATTTGGCCTGTACAGAAGGAAACATTCTATTCGTTAGTTTGCCAAATCGCTCTTGAAAAGCCTTTAGAATTTTTTTCTAAAGGCTTTTCGTAAAGAGATAGCTGTCTGTGTGACTGGTGAAAAGGGGCGAAATTTGTGTTTTGAAGCTATTTAATTAACGTTTTATGTATGCTATAATAAAAAACGGTGATGAAATATGATAATATTTAAAAATGATTGGCAAGAATTGCTTGAAGACGAATTTAAAAAAGACTATTACTTAAACTTGCGGCAATTTCTAATACAAGAATATCGAACCAAGACCGTTTATCCAGATAAATATGATATTTTTAATGCTCTCCATTATACAGCTTATCAGAATATAAAAGTAGTCATATTGGGGCAAGATCCATATCATGGACCGAATCAGGCTCATGGGCTAAGCTTCTCGGTAAAGCCGGGAATCCAGCCTCCGCCGTCTTTAATGAATATTTATAAAGAGCTAAAAGATGATGTAAATTGTTATATACCGAATCATGGCTATCTTAAGCAGTGGGCAGATCAGGGGGTGTTGCTTCTTAATACCGTTCTTACTGTTTTAGCAGGGCAAGCGAATTCTCATAGGAATATGGGGTGGGAACAGGTGACAGATAAGATTATCAGCTTGTTGAACCAAAGAGAAGAACCCATTGTTTTTATTTTATGGGGAAGTAATGCTCAGTCCAAGACAAGCTTAATTACGAATAAGAATCATCATATTATTAAATCGGTTCATCCTAGTCCATTATCTGCATGCAGAGGTTTCTTTAAAAGTAAGCCTTTTTCGAAAGCAAATACAATTCTGGCATCAAGAGGACAAAGTCCGATCAATTGGCAGATTGATAATCTATAATAGTTGCTGATTTTTCTAAAAAAATATATACAACACACAAGACCTTAGCTCTATAGCTGAGGTCTTGTGTGTTATCTCTGGCTTAAAAGATGATTAATAAATTGCTGTCCTGTTCGTCCTGAACGTCCGTTATGCTGCCGTTCCCATCTTAGTGCTGCAGCCTGCAATTGTTCTAATGGCAGGCTGATTTTATTTTTTATTGCCAGTTGCTCTACAATGATAAGGTATTCTACTTGATTTGGGGACAAATAGGTGAGAGTGATGCCGAAACGGTCGGATAAGGACAACTTTTCATTTACCGTATCAAAGCGATGTACATCATCTGAATCTCCCTTTCGATCATCCCAAGTTTCTTTGATTAAATGCATCCTGTTAGAAGTGGCGTAAATCAGAACGTTGGAAGGGGTTCTTTCCACACCGCCATCAATAATGGATTTCAAATATTTATATTCAATTTCAAATTCTTCAAAAGATAAATCATCCAGAAAAATAATGAACTTCTGAGAATATTCTCTGAGAATCCCCAGTAATTGATTGAAAGATTTTAGTTCTAATTTAGAAACTTCTATGAGACGAAGATTTTTGATCATCGGTTCATTTAAGAGTGCTTTAACAGAAGATGATTTTCCTGTTCCTGGAGAACCAATCAGTAAAATATTATTTGCTGGTTTGCCATTAAGAAAGGCAAGAGTATTTTGCAGCAATGTTTCTTTTTGGTGCTCATATCCTGTTATATCTTGCAGTTGAATGGTGTCATAATTCTTTATTCCTATAAGGCCTGTACTGCTGCTCCAGCGCAAGGCGGTATAGTCAGACATGATGCCACAAGAATAAGAAGAATAGTGATTCATTAATTCTTGAACCAGCGCATCAAGTGGGGAGGATTCTGTAGCAAAGTGATTATAAAGGGTTGATATATTGCTTGTTGCTTTACTGTACGCAGTTGGTACAAAATTATGAATTAAATCGATGCTATCTTTTCCTGTTATAGTAGGTAAATCTCGAATTAGAAAATTTTTAAAAACTTTGCAATCATGTAATGCTGCCTGATATAAAGAGGAATTTGTATCTAGCATTCCATTGCTCTTTTCAGCAGTTTTACTAAAAAGATTTTCATCTTTAGAAACTAAATAAATAATATAATTTTTTAGTAGATCTCCCTCTAAGTGCAATTGTTCCGCCTTGATTAAAACTTCACTATACAATTCATAATATATATAATGAGGGCAATTCCTTTCCCAGAGAATTTGCATTTTTTTTACAATGCTGTCGGAGAGGATGCTGCGATACAGTAATAAATTTTGTAGTGGAAAATGTTTGTTATTCATGGTAGAATCCTTCTTTCTATAATTTAAAACTCATTTTATCACGAAGAAATTAATAATAGCAAATAGTATAGCGAGTCATTGTCTATACTATTTGCTATTCTGGTACGATACAGATTACGCCAATATCTAAGGTTCCGTCTTGGATTGCGAGTGCTACTTTTTTTGATCCATATTCTGATAGGTTGATTTCGATTTGTGGATACTTCTTTTTAAATTCTCCCAGTAACTCAGCAAATATGGTAGAACTAGTGATTGGAGGCAGGCCGATGAAAATTTTGCCTTTTTCCATTTTGATTTTATTTTCGAATTCAGTAGTAAGATTATGAAACATTACCACTACTTGTTGTGCCTGATCTAAGAAGACTATGCCTGCATCAGTTAACTGTACATATTTCGAAGTTCGATTAAACAGGGAGGTTCCCAATTCGGCTTCCAAATCTTTTATCATTTTACTAATCGCAGACTGGGATACGTGTGTTATATTAGCGGCTTTGCTAAAACTTTTTTGACGAGCCACTTCAACAAAATATTTAAATGTCGTATATCCATAGTAAACACCTCTGAACACAGTTTACTATCTATTTTAGTTATAGTAAAGATTGCAATTATATATTTTACTTATAAAAGGATTGGATTTAAAATGAAAGCAGAGAAACAAGAGAGAGAAAAATGTTTTATATAGAGAGTGAGGAGATGCTTTTATGATTAATCAACAAGCATATCAAGAAAATTTTATGGGAGGAATGAATGCTATGAAAAAAGATAAAACAAGAATAGAAAAGGCAAATGTTAAGAAAAATAAAAATGTAGATATTACACAAACTAAAGAATTTTGGTCTACATTAGCTGTACTTAGCTAACAATTGAAATTTTCTGTTACATTTGAAAGCGCTTTCTAAATATACGTAAGAGTATTTAGAAAGAAAAGCGCTACATTCCACACGAAATGGATGTAGCGCTTTTGACTTTTATAGAGGGATGTTACCGTGTTTTTTTGCGGGCCTTGTTTCTGTTTTTGTTTTAAGCATGTTAAGTGCTTCGATGATACGGGGTCTTGTTTCTTTGGGATCAATAATACAATCAACAAAGCCTCGTTCGGCAGCTTTGTAAGGTGTTGCAAAATCCTCTACATATTTTTGTGTTTTTTCTGCGACTTCTGCGTCTCCTCGAAAAATAATATTAGCTGCTCCAGCAGGTCCCATTACGGCAATTTCTGCTGTTGGCCAAGCGAATACCATATCGGCTCCCAGGTGTCTTGAACACATGCCGATATATGCCCCGCCATAAGATTTACGGGTAATAACAGTAATTTTAGGAACGGTTGCCTCAGAATAGGCATATAAGACTTTAGCACCATGACGAATGATTCCGCCATATTCTTGGCTAGTGCCTGGCAGGAAACCAGGGACGTCTACTAAAGTCACTAAAGGAATATTAAAGGCATCGCAAAAACGGATAAAACGAGCACTCTTATCAGATGTATTAATATCCATGCATCCCGCCATTATTTTAGGCTGGCTTGCAATAATTCCTACACTTTGACCGCCCATGCGAGCGAAGCAAGTAATGATATTTTGTGCGAAAAAAGGTTGGACTTCATAAAATTCACCAATATCTACAATCATTCTGATAATATTTTTCATATCATAGGGAATCGAAGGATCATCAGCAATTGCAGTATTCAAGGATTCATCCATGCGATTAGGCGCATCTGTAGTTTCGTATGTAGGCAAAGAGTCGAGGTTGTTACTTGGTAGAAAACTTAATAAATAACGAACCTGTTCCAGGCAATTTTCATCATTGGCAGCAATGAAGTGGGCAACCCCTGATGTGGAATTATGAGACATTGCACCGCCTAGTACCTCGGCAGAGACTTCTTCGCCGGTAACCGTCTTAATAACTTGCGGCCCTGTGATAAACATTTGACTCGTCCTATCCACCATAAAAACAAAATCAGTGAGTGCAGGAGAATAGACCGCTCCACCAGCACATGGACCCATAATAACTGAGATTTGAGGAATCACTCCTGAAGCCATGGTATTATTGAAAAAGATATCACCATATCCTGCTAATGCATCAACACCTTCTTGAATTCGTGCACCGCCCGAATCATTAATTCCAATAATAGGAGCTCCTACTTTTAAGGCCATTTCTTGAACTTTTACAATTTTAGCTGCATGCATTTCCCCCAGGGAACCACCGATGACAGTAAAGTCTTGCGCAAATACAAATACTAAGCGACCATTGACCGTACCATGGCCAGTTATAACTCCTTCGCCAGGATTTTCCTGTTCTTCCATGCCAAAATTATTACAGCGGTGTTTGATAAACTGATCAAATTCAATAAAAGTATTAGGATCAAGAAGTTTAGCTATGCGTTCACGAGCGGTAAGCTTACCGCTCGCATGTTGCTTTTCAATGCGCTTTTCTCCTCCACCTTGCTTAATCTTTTCTTGTTTTCTTTTTAGTTCATTGATTTTTTCAAAAACAGTTGACATGTTGTTATTGCCTCCAATATTTTGCAGGGGGTAGGGTCTTTTCCTCTACCTTTTGCAATGAAATTTCAAAAGAAAAATTTGCAATCAAGTAATATTACCAGATGATAGTATCTGGTGCTAAAATTGCGATGATTTATTATAACAAAGAAAAAACTCTATATCAAGTTGGAGTTGCTAAATAAATGAGAGTAAGATGCAAGGGCAATAAAAATTCTACCTAACGTCTACATTTTTATGCGAATGGGTGGCTAAATCCATATTATAATGGAATGCTTAATATTGTTGACAAATATACACTGATTTGATATAGTATATTCAATAGAATACTGCCTTTAACGTAGTCCTGTGAGGCTGCAAAGGAGACATGTAATAGAGTGTATATTTATGCCTTCTTGCGTTGCCACACGTGAGAAGGTTTTTTATGTTTTGTTAAAAGGATTGACAATCATTTCAATAATTTGATAGTATATATATGAGCAAAACATGCATAAATATAAAACGCTGTATTGTAATTAATATTGGTAGGGCGTATTCTTTAGAAAAAATACAAATACTATCCTTTAAGCTAATCCAGAGAGTTTAGCAAGGATGTTTGTTTGGCACAAGCTTGTCTTGTTGTTATTGAAACTCCTTGCGTATATAGTAAGGAGTTTTTTATATAAGGAGGAGTCACAGTGAGTAAACGCCAGATATCATTACGCGGCAAAGATATTTTAGGTCTTGAAATGATGACAGTGCCTGAAATAGAAGTGATTTTAGAGACAGCATGTCAAATGAAGGGGATTATTGATCGAGATATCAAAAAAGTACCTACATTAAGAGGGAAATCAATTGTAAACCTATTTTTTGAGGCCAGTACTCGGACACGCACTTCTTTTGAATTAGCAGGTAAATACTTGGGAGCAGATGTGGTTAATATCACTGCTAGTGCCAGCAGCGTGACAAAAGGTGAAAGTCTTAGAGATACTTTATATACGGTTGAAGCTATGGGCGTTGATGTAATTGTTATGCGCCATGAAGCAGAAGGGGCAGCACAATATGCAGCCAATGTAGCGTCGCCTGTCATCATTAATGCTGGAGACGGAGCTCACGAACATCCTACTCAAGGATTGCTGGATATGTTTACGATGAAAGAAGTCAAAGGAAAACTTGATGGATTAAAAGTAGCTATCGTTGGTGATATATTTCATAGTCGAGTTGCTAGATCCAATATTTGGGGACTTTTAAAAATGGGAGCCGAAGTACATTTAGCAGGACCTAAAACATTAATGCCTTATTACATACAGGAAGTTGGAGTACATGTGCATAATAGGGTAGAAGAAGCTCTTGAGGGAGCTGATGTTGTAAATGTACTGCGCATTCAGCGAGAACGGCAGCATAAAGGATTATTTCCTTCAGCGCGAGAATATGCTCGTATTTTTGGTATTAATCAAGCACGCTTGGATTTAGCTAAACCAGATGCATTGATTATGCATCCTGGTCCGATGAATCGAGGATTAGAAATATCTCCTGATGTAGCATATGGCGATCAATCTGTTATTCAGGAGCAAGTAAAAAATGGATTGGCAATCAGGATGGCAGCTTTGTTTTTAGTGCTGACAGGAGGTAAGAACATTGAAACTACTGCTTAAAGGTGGAACCATTATTGATCCTACTCAGAATTATAATCAGGTAGCTGATTTACTTATTGAAAATGGTCTTGTTGCGCAAATAGGAGCGAATTTAAGTACGGCAGGAGCAGAAGTTTTTGATGCCCAAGGATTGGTGATTGCTCCTGGATTTGTTGATATGCATGTACATTTGCGAGAACCAGGCTTGGAGGCAAAAGAAGATATTGCATCAGGTACGAAAGCTGCCGCTGCGGGAGGCTTCACCACTATTGCCTGCATGCCCAATACAAAACCGGTAGTAGATCAGGCAATTATAGTCTCGGGAATATTGCATAGAGCTCAGCTGGAAGGAGCCGTCAATGTAAAGGTGATTGGAGCCTTAAGTAAAGGACAGCAAGGCAAAGAATTAGCTGAAATTGGTGATATGATATTGTCTGGTGCAGTGGCTATTTCTGATGATGGAAGTTCCTTGGATAACAATCGCCTTTTTAAAATAGGCCTGGAATATACAAGCATGTTTGGATGTCCTGTGATCTCTCATGCTGAAGATGAGTCTTTAGTGGATGAGGGAGTTATGCATGAAGGTGCTGTTTCGGCTATGTTAGGAATGAAGGGTCGGCCCTCTGTGGCAGAAGACATTGCCGTGGCTCGGGATATAATGCTTGCAGAATACACTGACTCACTTCTGCACATTGCTCATGTAAGTAGTAAAGGGGCAGTAGAATTAATTCGTCAAGCAAAAAAACGTGGTGTAAAAGTTACTGCTGAAGCAACGCCTCATCATTTGACGCTAACGGATGAAGCAGTCAAAGCATTTAATACAGCAGCTAAAGTAAATCCGCCCCTGCGTTCTGCAGATCATGTTGCTGCCTTGGTAGAAGGGTTAAAAGATGGAACTTTGGATGCCATTGCGACAGATCATGCACCTCATGCTTTTGAAGAAAAAGATATTGAATTTAGACAGGCTCCACCTGGATTTGCAGGCCTTGAAACAGCATTGGGAGTCATTCTGACCGAGCTTTACCATACTGGAAAATTTACATTGGTTGAGATTATTGAAAAGATGTCAACTGCTCCAGCTTCAATATTGAATATTGAGGCAGGCAGTTTAAAAGCAGGTGTGCCAGCAGATATTGCTATTATTGATACTGAATTAGAATGGACTGTAGACAGTAGTGCTTTTTATACAAAAGGCAAGCATACTCCATTTGATAAAAAAATACTAAAGGGCAAAGCAGTTGCCACCATAGTAAGTGGTAAATTTGTGATGCGTAAGGGTAAGGTGTGTATATGAAAGGAAAACTTATATTAGAAGATGGGTCTGTGTTTTACGGTACATTAGTAGGAGACAGTACTGCTGTTGGTGAAGTGGTATTTAATACAGGGATGACGGGTTATCAAGAAATTTTAACAGACCCTTCTTATTGTGGACAAATCGTAGCCTTAACGTACCCCTTGATTGGAAATTATGGTGTAGCAGATTTGTTCCAGCAATCAAGAAAATCTTTTGTAAGAGGTTTTATTATTAGCGAGCTTTGTGAAGAGCCCAGCAATTATCAATGTGAAAATACGTTGATACAATATTTGACAGAAAATGAAATTCCTTGCATATATGGAGTAGATACTCGGGCCATTACCCGGCGTATTCGTTCAAATGGGACGATGAAAGGTGTTATTGTCCCAGAGGATGTTAGTGAAGAAGTAATAAAAAAATATTTCGACCTAGTACCCGCTATGAAAGAAGTACAGGAAGTAACCACTCCAGAGGTTTATGTGATGGAGAATAGTGGACCTCATATTGTGGTAATGGATTTTGGCATAAAACGAAATATTTTAAATTCCCTTCATAATCTTGGCTGTAAATTAACGGTTTTACCAGCAGATGCAACTTCTGAGGAAATTTTAAAGCTGAATCCGGATGGTATATTTTTATCAAATGGACCGGGAGATCCTAAAGATGTGCCTTACGCGATAGAAACGATAAAAGAATTAATTGGTAAGAAACCGATATTTGGTATTTGCTTAGGCCATCAGCTGATAGCCTTAGCCTTGGGTGCCGATACTTATAAAATGAAGTTTGGTCATCGAGGTTCCAACCAGCCTGTAAAGAACTTATTGACAGGCAGAGTGCATATTACATCCCAAAACCATGGATATGCGGTAGAGGAATCTTCTTTAGAAAATATAGATGTATTGATCACTCATCGATCTGTAAATGATAATACTGTAGAAGGGATGCGTCACAAAAAATTACCAGTATTTTCGGTGCAGTATCATCCGGAAGCATCGCCAGGGCCCGACGATAATACCTATTTGTTTGATGAATTTATGGCGCTGTTGCCGAAGGGAGTATAATTATGCCGAAAAAGAAATACCTTAAAAAAGTAATGGTAATTGGATCTGGTCCAATTGTAATTGGACAAGCGGCGGAGTTTGATTATGCAGGTACACAAGCTTGCCGTGCTCTAAAAGAAGAGGGATTGGAAGTCGTGTTGGTCAACAGTAATCCAGCTACGATTATGACAGATACCAATGTTGCAGACCGTGTATATATAGAGCCTTTAACTCCTGATTTTCTAGAAGCGATTATTGCGAAAGAACGGCCCGACGGTCTCTTGGCAACCTTAGGTGGTCAGGCAGGGCTTAATTTGGCTGTCAATTTGTATGAGAATGGTGTACTGGCCAATTTTAATGTAGAACTACTGGGGACTTCATTAGAAGCTATTAAAAAAGCTGAGGATCGTGAACTGTTTAAAGCAACAATGCAATCCATCGGTCAGCCTGTTCCAGAGAGTATCACCGTAGAAGATGTAGAAAGTGCTTGTGAATTTGCCCGGAAGATTGGCTATCCGATCATTGTGCGCCCTGCTTACACTATGGGAGGCGCCGGTGGTGGTATCGTGAATAGCGAAAGTGAACTGATTGATGTCGTTATTCGCGGGCTAAAGTATAGTATGATTGGTCAAGTGCTCGTTGAACGCAGTGTCGCTGGCTGGAAAGAAATTGAATATGAAGTCATGCGGGATGCGGCAGACAATTGTATTGTAGTGTGTAACATGGAAAACTTTGACCCTGTAGGCATTCATACGGGAGATAGTATTGTAGTAGCTCCGTCACAAACTCTTAGCGACCACGAGTATCAGATGCTGCGAACTGCATCACTGAAGATTATTCGAGAATTGGGAATTGAAGGTGGCTGCAATGCACAATACGCTCTTGATCCTCATAGCAATCAATACTATGTTATTGAAGTAAATCCTCGGGTAAGCCGTTCAAGTGCCTTGGCTTCAAAAGCCACTGGTTATCCCATTGCGAAAGTGGCTAGTAAGATTGCGATTGGCTATCATCTTGATGAAATACAAAATGCAGTTACCAAAAAAACAATGGCCTGCTTTGAACCAACATTGGATTATTTGGTAGTTAAATTTCCCCGCTGGCCTTTTGACAAATTTATGTTTGCCGATCGAATCTTAGGTACGCAGATGAAAGCTACCGGAGAAGTAATGTCTATCGATCGCTCATTTGAAGGTGCCCTGTTAAAAGCAGTACGTTCTTTGGAAATTGGAGTCAATCATTTGCAGATTCCCGAAATGGCTAACTTATCAACTGAAGATGTACATAAAAAATTGAATATAGCCAACGATGAACGTATATTTATGATCGCAGAAGCATTGCGCAGAGAAATTTCAGTGGATGAAATTCATAAAATTACAAATGTAAATACTTTCTTTTTAAATAAGATCAAAGGCATTGTTGCGATGGAAGTACTGCTGCAAACGCAAGAGATTACTTCGGAACGTATGCTAAAAGCCAAAAAGATGGGTTTTACAGATAAAACAATTGCGGCATTGTCTGGTAGTTCCACTGAAGAAATTCGATCTTCCCGTAAAGCGCAAAATATAGTGCCTTCTTATAAAATGGTAGATACTTGCGCAGCTGAGTTTGAAGCGGCTACGCCTTATTATTACTCAACTTATGCGCAAGAAGATGAAGTAACAGTGTCTCATAAGCGTAAAGTAATGGTATTAGGTTCAGGGCCCATTCGTATTGGTCAAGGGGTAGAATTTGATTATTGTTCGGTGCATTCAGTCTGGGCGCTTAGGGAAATGGGGCTGGAATCGATTATTGTAAATAATAATCCAGAAACGGTAAGTACTGACTTTGATACATCCGATCGCCTATACTTTGAACCTCTTACTCCAGAAGATGTAATGAATATTATTGATAAAGAAAAGCCTGAAGGCGTTATTGTGCAATTTGGCGGTCAGACGGCGATTAATTTAGCCGGTCCTTTAGCAAAAGCTGGTGTCAAGGTATTGGGCACCAGTGTAGACAGTATTGATCGTGCAGAAGATCGGGAGAGATTCGATGAGCTCCTTGAACAAAATAATATACCACGGCCAAAAGGATCTACAGTGACAAATGGGATAGATGCAGTTATAGAAGCAAATAAAATTGGCTACCCAGTAGTGGTTAGACCTTCTTATGTATTAGGCGGGCGAGCTATGGAAATTGTCTATACAGAAGAAGAGCTAAAAGACTATATGACCAGAGCGGTAAAAGCATCGCCAGAGCATCCAGTGTTAGTGGACCGTTATATGCAAGGCACAGAGGTGGAGGTAGATGCCATCTCTGATGGTAAAGATGTCTTTATCCCGGGTATCATGGAACATGTGGAACGAGCCGGGGTTCATTCAGGGGATAGCATTGCTGTATATCCAACGAAAACCTTGTCCCAGGAAGTTATTGCTACTATTGTGGATTACACCACTAGGCTGGCAGTGGGACTTAATGTAAAGGGACTTATTAATATCCAATATGTAGTAGTCGAGGCGCAGGTATACGTAATTGAGGTAAATCCACGTTCCAGTCGTACCATTCCTTTCTTAAGTAAAGTAACAGATGTGCCAATGGTAAATGTGGCCACTCGTGTAGCAATGGGAGAAAGTCTTATCTCCCTTGGATATAAGTCTGGTTTGCTGCCAGCTAAGCCTTATACAGCAGTAAAAGCGCCTGTATTCTCTTTTTCGAAGATGCAGCAAGTAGATATCTCCTTAGGGCCAGAAATGAAGTCTACTGGTGAAGTCATGGGAATTGACTATCACTATGCCAGGGCGTTATACAAAGCAATCACTGGTGCGGGTATGAATGTACCTGAATATGGTACTGTATTATTTACCGTAGCAGATAAAGATAAGCAAGAAGGCGGAGAACTTGCTAAGTGCCTGGCAGATCTTGGATATCATCTGGTAGCTACTGGCGGAACAGCAAGACACCTGCAATCCTTAGGCTTATCTGTTACTCTTGTAGATAAAGTGCATGAACATAAACCTGATATTATACAAATGATTAAAACAGGAAAAATTAACATGGTTATTAATACATTGACTCATGGTAAAGAACCAGAACGAGACGGATATAAGATCCGTAGAGCAACGGTAGAACATGCTATTCCTTGTTTTACTTCCATGGATACTGCTAAAGCGGTAGTAGAGGTTTTAACTTTTATGCGAGAACGTCGTTTATCTTATGTTTTAGCAATACAAGATTACGTTGGTGGAGGGGATAGTCTTGCCTAAGATGGTGGTTGAGGCCCGGATTGTGCGCAATACAGAGATCGGTGTTAACGTCAAAGAGTTAGTGCTATATGCACCTGAAATTGCAGTGCAGGCTGTACCAGGTCAATTTCTCCATGTTAGGGTAGCGGATTCCTATTATCCTTTATTGCGCCGTCCTCTTAGTATTTCAGGTGCCGATCATATAACTGGTACGGTAAGTACCATATATCGTGTAGTTGGTCAAGGCACTGCCTGTCTGGCGGCTTTGACTAGCAAAGATTCTGTGGATTGTATGGGACCATTGGGTAATGGATTTGTCATACATGGTCAACGTCCGCTATTAGTTGGAGGGGGAATGGGACTGGCGCCACTGCTATTTTTAGCTGGCGCCTTATGTCCACGCCCTATAGAAATACTAATGGGCGGCCGTACCAAAGAAGAGATGTTTTGGGCGGATATGTTTCATAACAAGTGTGATGCGATCCACATTACCACAGATGATGGTACATTAGGCAGTTGTGGTGTAACCTTAGATCTTTTGCCAGATGTATTAAAAAGTGGTGCTTTTGATGTGATTTACACCTGTGGCCCCAGGATTATGATGAAGGGTGTAGCGAAAGCTGCTAAGACCTATAATATCCCTTGTCAAGTATCTTTAGAAGAATATATGGCTTGTGGTATTGGTGGTTGTTTATCCTGCACTTGTGCTGGGAAAGATGGATTGCGAAAAAAGGTTTGTACAGATGGTCCGGTTTTTTGGGCACAGGAGGTGATATCATGAGCGTCGGAGATAGTGATATGCTTGGCGTAACCATTGCAGGAATTAAAATGAAAACACCTGTTATGACCGCATCTGGGACTTTTGGCTTTGGGTTAGAATATAAGGACTTTGTCAACCTGAATAAAATTGGTGCAGTCGTTGTGAAAGGCACAACTCTATTGCCCAGGTCCGGCAACCAGGGACGGCGAATAGCTGAGACTCCTGCTGGTATGCTAAATTCTATCGGTTTGGAAAATCCGGGGGTAGATGAATTTTTATCTGAGATATTGCCACGCTTAAAAGAGTATGATGTACCAGTTATCGTCAACATTTCAGGTAATACAGTTGAAGAATATGGTGAATTGGCTGCTCGCCTCAATGTAGCTGATGTTGCTGGTGTAGAACTCAATATTTCCTGCCCTAACGTAAAAGAGGGAGGGATAGCTTTTGGTACTAACTGTGATAGTGCCTCAGCAGTAGTAAAACAAGTAAAAAGCAATACCGATTTACCGGTGATCGTAAAATTATCTCCGAATGTAACTGATATTGTCGCTATGGCCCAGTCTGTAGAAGACGCTGGAGCCGATGCAATATCCCTTATTAATACCTTATTAGGCATGTCGATTGATATTCATAAATGGCGTCCTGTACTAGGAAATGTAGTAGGAGGATTATCTGGACCAGCAGTGAAGCCGATCGCGGTACGCATGGTATGGCAAGTTGCTCGGGCGGTAAAGGTTCCGGTTATTGGTATGGGCGGTATTGTAACAGCAGTGGATGCTATTGAATTTATGCTGGCAGGTGCTAGTGCTGTAGCCGTGGGAACAGCGAACTTTATCAATCCTTGCGCTGCCCAGTCTGTGGCAGATGGAATGAAGGACTATATAAAACAGCGTGGTTTATCTCATGTAAGTGAACTGGTAGGTAAAGTGAATCTATAAGTATTGGAAGTGAATGAATGAGTTGTGATCAGCGCTTAATAGTAGCCTTGGATGTACATAACATGGAGACCGTACAGCAACTTGTGGAACAGTTAGGGGATAGCGTGAGCTATTATAAAGTTGGTATGGAACTTTTTTATAGTGTAGGAAGTCAAGTAATTACCTATCTTCGTCAGCAGAATAAAGACATATTCTTAGATTTAAAGCTGCATGATATACCGAATACAGTCGGACAAGGATTGGCGACTCTAACGCAGTTGGGTGCAACTATGCTTAATGTTCATGCTTCAGGCGGATTAGCTATGATGCAAACGGCAGCAAGAGTGGTAAAAAACAAGGCTGATGAGATACAAGTGCAGCGTCCCAAATTAATTGCCGTGACAGTTTTAACGAGTATGAATGCAGATGAATGGTCAGCTCTTAGATATAATGCAGATTTATCGCAGCAGGTGATTCATTTATCTCAATTAGCGCAAAAAGCAGGAATGGATGGAGTAGTGGCCTCTCCTCAGGAAGCTGCGCAAATTCAGGCTGTATGTGGTAATGAATTTATCATTGTTACACCTGGCATAAGGCCTAGTGGTGCAACGATTGATGATCAAAGCCGCATTGCTACGCCAGCAAGAGCTTTAAAAAATGGTGCGCATCATTTGGTAATCGGTAGACCGATTACTGCTGCGGCAAACCCAAAGCAGGCTGTGAAGGACATTTTACGAGAAATGAGGGAACAAGCATGAAGGAAGAGGAAGTAAAGCAGTTATTTATCGATACAGGTGCCATCCTGGAAGGTCATTTCTTATTGACTTCTGGTTTGCATAGCCCACAATATGTAGAAAAATTTCAAGTACTGCAATATCCAGAACATACAGCTAAATTATGCAAGGCATTGGCAGAAAGATTTGTTCAGGATCAGGTCGAATTAGTAATCGGTCCTGTAACTGGTGGGATTTTATTAGCTCATGAAGTGGGGAAGAACTTAGGAACTCGTGCGATTTTTACCGAGCGGGAAAATGGAAAAATGACTTTGCGGCGAGGATTTGTCATTCAGCCTGGTGAACGAGTATTAATTGTAGAAGATATTATTACAACAGGTGGTTCAGTACAAGAAGTTCTTGATGTTGTTAGAGAGCATGGCGGGATTCCTGTAGGAGTAGGTATATTAGTAGATCGCAGCGGGGGTAAAGTTGATTTTGGTGTACCTCATCAAGCATTGTTGCACCTGGATGTACAAACGTATCAATCGGAAGACTGCCCTTCATGTGCTCAAAACCTGCCAATAACAAAACGCGGCAGTCGAAAATTATAAATGATTAGTACATTATAACCATAGAATCATAAAAAGAAATTAACATAATTCGTTAAAAAACTCTTGTATTTATGATAAAGTTGTGTTATTATAATTAAGTCGGTGAATCACACGACAATGTGGCCCAGTAGTTTAGCGGTTAGAATGCCGCCCTGTCACGGCGGAGGTCGTCGGTTCAAATCCGATCTGGGTCGCCATTATTATGCGGGAATAGCTCAGCGGTAGAGCATCGCCTTGCCAAGGCGAGGGTCGCGAGTTCGAATCTCGTTTCCCGCTCCATAGGGGTATAGCTCAATTGGTAGAGTAGCGGTCTCCAAAACCGTTGGTTGAGGGTTCAAGTCCTTCTGCCCCTGCCAGAAATTTGCAAACGACACGATATCTTATCGTGTCGTTTTTAAGTTTATTTAAATTTTTCGTTACAAGTGAAAAGCAACTCACTAAATTTGTGGTTGCTTTTTTCTTTATGTGAAAGAATTATTTTTACTATTTGTTACTTCATCTCTTAGAATCAGCCAAATGGACTGGAATAACTGATTGTATTGTAGTGAAGTGCGTATTTCAGATATCTTTCGAGGCCGGGGGAGATCGTTAGTAACGATTGTTTTAATCATGCCTGGATTGGCACTCATTACCATGATTCGATCTCCTAAGCATAATGCTTCATCGATACTATGGGTGATGAAAACCGTCGTTTTCCTTGTTTCTTCCCAGATTCTTAATAATTCATGCTGCAGGAGGATGCGATTTTGTTCATCCAGCGCTCCGAAGGGTTCATCCATTAATAGGATTTCAGGATCGTTAGCAAAAGCGCGGGCTACGCTGACCCGCTGCTTCATACCACCCGATAATTGGGAGGGATAGGCATGAGTAAATTTACTAAGACCAATCATTTCTATATAATGTCTGGCTATTTCATACCGTTCCTTTTTGGGTATATTGCGCATGCGTAATCCGTATGAAACATTATCGATCACTGTCATCCAAGGGAATATCGATTGTTCTTGAAAAACCATAGAATTGACAGGACGATCTATATTGGTTGGCTTGATAGTGATAGTGCCGCCAGAAGAACTATCCAACCCTGCTAGTATGCGAAGCAGCGTTGTTTTACCACAACCGCTGGGTCCTACAATGCAGAAAAATTCTCCCTCGCCGATGGATAGTGAAATATCTTGTAAGGCTGTGATTTGACCAGAATTCGTATTGAAAATTTTACTAAGATTTGTGACTGAGATGCTTTCTTTCTCATAGGCCATTATATGCATCTCCTTTATTAGACTTGTTTTTTCCATGGAAGAACCCAATTTTCCAACATATCAAGGAGTAAAGAAAATACATAGCCAAGAAGGGATAGTGTGATGAGTGCTATAAACATTTGCTCGATAGCAAACATGTCATAGGCTCGCCATATCATCCAGCCGACCCCGGCTTTTGCGGCAGAAAGTTCGGCTGCTACAATTAGAATTAAAGCCATACCCATGCCGAGTTTTAACCCTGCAAAAATCATCGGAAGAGCACCGGGAAGAGCAACGGTAAGATAAAAGTTTTTACGGCTGGCGCCAAAATTTTGTGCTACATCTAAATAAATTTTATCAATGCTTAATACCCCGGCCATGGTGTTGATTACAACTAAATAAAAAACACCAATTGCAATTGTGAAAATTTTAGAAGTTTCGCCCAGCCCAAACACTAATAAAATTAGGGGCATTAGAGCTAGTTTGGGAATCGGGTATGTGGCAGCAATCATCGGTTCAAAAGCTGAACGGATTAAAGGAGATAAACCCATGCCAATACCCAATACTATGCCGGGGGCAGAACCAGCTAGAAAACCCCATATCACCCGTTGTACACTAACGGCAGTGTTATATAATAACTCACCAGACAACAGAAGCGGAATGAAAGCATGTAGTATTAGGCTGGGGCTGGATAATAAACGGGTATCAATAATATGAACACGAGCCATGACCTCCCAGAGAATGAGAATGCTCAATGGGGATAATATGGACAGTATTCGAATGAGTAACGAAGAATATTCTTGCTTAATCATGCTATCATCTCCAAGCGCTAAGGTTTATATTATTGATATGTTCCTAAGGTCTTTACTGCAAAATCGACATATTGATTATCTACGGCATCTTCATACTTTATATCTGATTGTAATAAGTTATTTTCCTTGTACCAATCCAAATCCAAGAGAATGCCTTTTGTGCGAACATACCCATTCGGATTTAAGCCTGTGGGAAACATTTTTTCATATAAGGCAGGGTCTTTAATTACTGAGTACTTACAGAGAATATCAATGATCTCTGTTCTATTTTTATTTTTAACAAAACCATCATTGTAGTCTCTCAATGACTGTATGTAAGCAGTCATAAAACGGTTAGCTACAGCGGGGTTTTTTGTCATACTTGTTCCATAGACTAACAAGGCTGTTTGGGCATCGGGGTCATAATCCACGGGGTCTTTCCAGGGATCAGCCAAATCTTTGTTTATGCTAAGAGTGACAAAAGGTTCGATGATCATAGCTGCATCAATGCTTTTATTACCGAAGGATACCAGCATATCAGGAAAAGAACGGATTACCTGAATATCAACGTCATTCGTAGTTAAGGCTCCTTTTTGTAGCACTCTAGATAACGCAATTTCATCAAGAGAGGCCGTACCAACAATGGCAATTTTTTTATTTCGCAGATCTTTATAATCTTTTATTGTATCTGTTAGATCTTTGCGGATTACTAGCCGATAATAACCTTGTCCGGGAAGGTTGATGCCTTTATCAGCAACGATTTTTATAGGAATATCACGAGACATGGCGTTAAATAATCCTGAAGATGTAACGGTAGCGCCCACATCTAGTTGGCCAGCAGCTAATTGGTTGATCATTTCCTGTCCAGTATTGAATTGTACCGGTTCGATTTTAATGCCTAGATCTTTGTAATAGTTCTTAGCCGTGCCAATCAGTATGCCTGCATCAGATACAACTTGTTTCATGCCCACTTTGACAACTGTTTCTTGAGGCAATGGTGATACTGCTGGTGCCCAAGCAGGACCGTTGCTTGCTGTATCGTGTGTAGCCGGACTTTGGCTGCAGGCAGTCATGAAGAGTACCAGTAATAGTATTGTTATGATCTTTATGCTGCGTTTCATAGATTTCCCTCCTAATCGATTTGATTGAGTTATCACATGATATTCATTTTTATTATATTTGGTGATAAAGCAGCAGGTTTTTAAGTATGAATACAGAATATGTAACAGTAGTCCAGAGTGAAAGGTATTGTTATATATGGAAAAAATCATAGCAGAAGTAGACGAATGGGAATTACTAAAGAAATTACCGAAGGAGTTTGGAAAATTTACACTACAAGTTGAGTTGGAGAAACGTGATACACAGTATTGTATATTTACGTACCAAAATAAAGGAGAACATAAAAGCTTTTCCGTGTTATATGATCAAGCGACAAAAGAATATTTTGCTCGTGTAGTGATTGGTCTAATTGAATATTTTGATGTGAATTTTATTGTTGGAGATTTACAGCAACTAGAAAAATTATTAATTCAGCGACTCAAAGGCGTCTTATCCCAATTAAGTTTTTTCACTAGAGAAAATGTAGAGAGTATCGTTCATGAAAAGAAAATAATGGATTGGTCATACATAGAAGACCTGCCTCAAACTTTACTCGGCTTTGAGTTATTTATAAAACCAGATGAACCTGTAAAAGTGATTAATGGCTCTTATATCATCGTTGATTATAGTGATTTTGACTTGGAAAGTAATCTAACTATTTATTACAACGTATTTAGAGATGAATTTTTTGGAGAGACGCGTATAAAGGGAACCCCAATCATATTAGCTATTTTTGATACAAAAGATTTAGCTGACTTACAAAAGCTTGTTGCAAATCATTTGGCAACAGAATTGGAAAAGATAAGAATACAATTAAATTAAGATGGAGTTATGTAAAGAAAAAACTAGATATGATAGTTGTTAATTGTAGGAGGTTTGAATTTAAGTGGCAAGAATATTAGTCTGTGATGATTCTGCTTTTATGCGCATGATGCTAAAAAAAGTATTGATTGACAATGGTCATGAGATAGTTGGTGAAGCTGGGGATGGCATGGAAGCGGTGCAACTTTATCGGCATCATAAACCGGATCTAATAACGATGGATATTACCATGCCTAAAATGGATGGAATAGAAGCAGTCAAACATATTTTTGAGGAAAATCCTTTGGTTAGAATTGTAATGGTAACTGCGCTTGGGCAAAGATCGATTATTACGGATGCGATTAATGCCGGTGCATCAGATTTTATTGTAAAGCCTTTTGATAATATTCAAGTCATTGAAACAATTAAGAAAGTTTTAGGGCAGTAAGAAAATCTAATTTACGAAAGTACTTGACAATAAAAGGTTGTGTGCTATAATAATATCTGTGGCTAAGGAATGTTGCTGGTAAAAAATGAAATCCATGCAGGCATTCAAAAAAATGGTTGACACGCCAGATGTAATGTAGTACAATAGACATTGTGACTATACAGTGGCCCAGTAGTTTAGCGGTTAGAATGCCGCCCTGTCACGGCGGAGGTCGTCGGTTCAAATCCGATCTGGGTCGCCATTCAATTTTAAATGCCTCGGTAGCTCAGTCGGTAGAGCAGAGGACTGAAAATCCTCGTGTCGACAGTTCGATTCTGTCCTGAGGCACCATTTAAATGCGGGAATAGCTCAGTGGTAGAGCATCGCCTTGCCAAGGCGAGGGTCGCGAGTTCGAATCTCGTTTCCCGCTCCATTAAAGGCGGCATAGCCAAGTGGTAAGGCAGAGGTCTGCAAAACCTTTATCCCCAGTTCAAATCTGGGTGCCGCCTCCAACTCAAAGTTTTATATACTGCCTTAAACAGTTTGGCATATTGATTTATGCCGGGGTGGCGGAACTGGCAGACGCAACGGACTTAAAATCCGTCGGAGAGAAATCTCCGTACCGGTTCGATTCCGGTCCTCGGCACCACGTAATTTGGAACTTCGTATTTATGCGAAGTTTTTTTTGTATTTCAAAGATCGCGATATTTAATATCTTTAAAGGGAAAAATACGCAATATAAGAAGATACATAGAGGATTTCTAAGGAAATTATGATATATTGCTCTAATGGAGTGTAGTATTAATCGAACAGAGGCTAGATCTATTTTTAATAATTAAAAAAATGTGGTATAATGTTACAATATATATAATAGAGGAGGTGTCCTATTTCCCCAATGGATGAGGGATAATAGGGATATTTATTGGACCCTGCGTCTATACTGTTTAATACAATTTTAGTTTTAGGCTTGGTTATGCTAAATGGATTCTTTGTTGCAGCAGAATTTGCTATGGTTAAGGTTCGAAGTACTCGGATAGAAACGTTGATCTCAGAGGGAAATGTTAGAGCGAAATTTGCGCAGCGATTAACCAAAAATTTGGATGCTTATTTGTCGGCATGTCAGTTAGGGATTACATTAGCTTCTCTTGGGTTAGGCTGGGTAGGTGAACCGGCGGTTGCCAGCATAATTGCCCCACTGCTTTTAGCATTTGGTTTATCGCAAGAAATCATTGCAACCATTTCTTTTGTGATTGCCTTTTCTGTAATTACTTCTCTGCATATTATTTTGGGAGAATTGGCACCGAAATCAATGGCAATTCAAAAGGCAGAGCAAGTTACAATGTGGGCGGCACCCCCTTTAATTGCCTTTTATAAGATCATGTATCCTTTTATTTGGTTTATGAATGGAACGGCTAATCAATTTCTGAAATTATTAGGTGTTGAGCCTGCAACAGATAGTGAATCTGCCCATACAGAAGGAGAAATACGTATCCTTATGGAAGAGAGTCACAGGCAAGGTTTTATAAATCAGACGGAATTAACCTTAATGGATAATATATTTGACTTTGCAGAAAGACATGCTCGTGAGGTAATGATTCCACGTACAGATATGATATGCCTGGACATCAGAAAGTCTTATGAGGATAACCTGGAAGTCGCTATACAGGAAGGGAAAACACGATATCCTGTATGTGATTCAAATAAAGATAATATTATTGGCTTTATTCATATCAAAGATCTTTTATCGCCACTTGCATTGGCTGCTAAGCCTGATTTGGAAAGTATTACGAGAAATGTGCTCGCTGTACCTGAATCTATGCAGATTAGTTCTGTTTTAAAACTTCTGCAGAAAAATAAGGCACAGATAGCAATTGCTATAGATGAATATGGTGGAACTGCTGGACTCGTTACCGTAAAGGATATTCTAGAAGAAATCGTAGGGGAAATGCATGATGAGTTTGATGATGAACGTCCCCTAATTGAAACTCATGAGAAAGATGCTCATTTAGTAGATGGACGTATTCTCATAGAGGAATTTAATGACTTTTTTGACTTACAGCTTCCAACAGAAGATGTAGATACTCTTGGTGGCTGGATTTGTGCAAGAACGGAGCTGCCTCTTGAGGTAAATCGAAAAATTTCTTATAAAGGATATGACTTTATTATTACGGAAGCTGATTTTATGCGTGTAAATAGAGTTCTGATTCAAAAAGTATCGTGATATAAAAGCTCTCGCACAATCTGCGAGGGCTTTTAGTTTTTTATATGAACATTTCAGTTGTTAAGTTGAAGAAAGTAGAAGGGGCAGGTGACAGTCAAGAAGGAAGTTATAGGTTTATAGAGAATTTTTACAATAGGTAATACGATTCATATTGGCTAATCATACTATATAGTGAATTTGAATCCGCTAAGAAGCAATAGAATTTTGAGAAACGTTGGGAGCAATCAATATGAAAAAAACTACAGAGTGGTTAAAGGAGAACCTCGTTACGATATATGATGAAAACCCATATATCAAGTTATTAGATATTTCCATTATGCATGTGGAAGAAGGTAAGGTAGAACTTTGTATGCCTGTGCTTGCTGGTAAACATACAAACCTGTATAATATCGCTCATGGTGGTGCCTTAGCTTCTTTAGCTGATTCAGCTATGGGAATTGCATGTGCGACTACCGGAAAAAAAGTGGTGACCCTTGAAATGAATATGAATTTTATTAAAGGAGCAGCAACTCAAGCCGCTATAAAAGCCATAGGAAAAGTCATTCATAATGGGAAAAATACAATGGTAGCAGAAAGTGAGATTGTAGATAGCCAAAATCAACTGTTGGCAAAAACTCGAGGCACATTCTTCGTTACAGGGATGTTTGAAGAAAATAAAGAATAAATCATAAGCGCCTGCCACAACGTGGTCAGGCGCTTTATAAATGACGATTAGATAGTTGGAAGATCGCGAATGCTGATATTGCTGCCTGAGTGATAACTGTTTTTTAACTCTTCATCTAAGGCAATATAAAGAACATCCAAATTTTCTCCTAGTGGAGTGATGACTCCGCTGATATAGATCATTGGCGAAAGAGTATTATAACCAGGGACGGTTAATGCTTGCAGCAAGTTTTTTACTTTGGTAGCCCAATTTAGCATGAGGAATTTCTTATCGAAATTAGTTAGGATGAAAAATAGACTGCTATCCCATCGGCATATAATATTGTTGGGATGTTGCTTATTTTCAAATAAAATTTTTGCGACAGCCTTTAGCGTCATGTCTCCTGCTAATGTACCATGAATATCATTAATTTGTTTAAGATTATCGAGTTTAACAAAGAACAGGCCCAAAGTATTATTATTTTGAATTTCTGTAGATGTCATTAAACTTTTTAGTTTACTATCGAGATATTCTTTATTAGGAAGCCCTGTAAGAGTGTCGACAAACGCTTTGCGAGCTAAATCTTTTACTTGATTCACATTTTCGATAAAGATAGTTTTGGTAAAAGCTATCAATGTGACAGTGCTTAGACCGTGATCATTTAGCAGGGGAATCAAACGAATTGTAATTGGGATCAAAGAGTGATCTTTATGACGCAGGTAGACTGTTTTTTCACAAAGAATAGAATTTTCTAAAGTAGATGGCTCATTTTTATTGGGAGCTTCTTGTAGGATATTTTCGTTGTACTTAAGCCCCATGACCTCAGATGCACTATAACCGCTTATTTTTTCTGCTGATTGGTTAGCGAACAAAATAGCCCCTTCTTTGTCAACTAAATAGATTCCATCAAATAAATAGTCTAAAAATGCCATGTTTTTAATCATATCCATCGTGTTCCCTCCCAGTAGTTCATTGAAAAAGTTTTGAAATTCTCTTTACAAGAACGAATGTTTGCTTTACTATAAAAATACAAACGAATGTTCGTAATTGTTTTTTTGAAAAATTTACACGAAACGATACAGCATAAGTCATAGTACACAATGAAATAGGTGATTATTTTCAATTGGGCAATACATATTATTATAGGACTTTTTTTTAGTCTGGAATTTGCAATGCAGCCGATGGATATTTTATTTATAGTGATTGGCAGTATACTGCCGGATATTGACCACCACAGATCGATGCTTGGTCGATTAAATATTTTTGTAGGTTTTATGAGTCATAGGGGGTTTTGTCATACATTATTAGGATGTGCTGTCTTATCAATTCCTTTTTTATGTATTAAAGGGGCTGCGCCTTATGTATTCTTAGGAGGAATTTCCCATTTGTTTGGAGATGCACTGCAATCTATATTTGGTTCCAAAATATTTAAGATTAAAGGTTGGTAATTTAAATAAATTTTTATTGTGGAAATAGGATATTATAAATAAGTAGGATTCCGAGAGATAATCCAGAGAGAAGAAATAAACTTGCCTTTTTAGTTTGGGAAATTCTAAAATTATAGATTGCCACCCAAATGAGAGTAACAGATAGTAATATGCCGCCTAGCATGGAAGAGTAATAAATTAATTTTTCCAATTTGAACATCCTTTCAAGCTCTATAATATCATGGACATATAGTATATTTTCTCATTTTACTCTGCTAGCGTCAATCTTTTAATCCATTTTGCATATAGTATTGACATGGAATCTTGAATCGTGTTCTAAAAAGCCCATATTGCAGGACGTTGTTCCTACAATAGCGAATATGGTATAAGAATGAAATTTTTTGAAAAGAGGTAATGGAATGGATTTAATAAAAGGAAATTTATATCATGGCTTTCGTTTAGAAGAGGAAGAAAAAATTGATGAAATAAGTTCGCTTGCCAGGATATTCTATCATGAAAAAAGCGGCGCGCGATTGTTATATTTACAAAATGATGATGATAACAAAGTTTTCTCCGTTACCTTTCGCACACCTCCGGAAGATAGTACAGGAGTTGCTCATATTGTTGAGCATTCTGTATTGTGCGGCTCTCGTAAATTCCCTATGAAGGAACCTTTTGTTGAATTAGTAAAAGGATCTTTGAATACCTATCTAAATGCCATGACATTTCCTGATAAGACCATGTATCCCGTGGCAAGTCGTAATGTTAAGGATTTTCGTAATTTAATGGATGTATATTTGGATGCAGTTTTTTATCCGAATATATATAATTCTCCAGAGACGTTAATGCAGGAAGGCTGGCATTATGAGTTGGAGAATCCAGCGGATGAAATCACTTATAAAGGCGTAGTATACAATGAGATGAAGGGTGTCTTTTCTTCACCTGATGCAATTTTAGAAAAGAAAAATTTTGAATCTTTGTTTCCTGATACGGCCTATGGTGTAGAATCAGGTGGTGATCCTGAGTTTATTCCAGAGCTGACGCAAGAAAAATTTATAGATTTTCATAAGAAATATTACCATCCCTCCAATGGATATATCTTCTTATATGGAGATTTAGATATACTTGATAATCTGAAGTTTTTAGATGAAGCATATTTAAGTAATTTTGAAAAAGTTGAAGTAAATTCCCAAATTGCTTTACAGCCTGCATTTAAAGAAAAAGTAGAAAATGTTTTTGAATATTCGATTGCTCCTAGTGAGAATATAGAAGATAAAACGTTTTTAAGCAGAAATTTCGTATTGGGGAAAGCGACTAATTCTGAAATCTGTCTAGCTTTTCAAATCTTAGAGTATCTACTTCTGGAAACTCCAGCTGCACCTTTGCGAAATGCCTTGATCGAAGCGGAGATTGGTAAAGATGTAGTAGGAACTTTTGTGAAAAGCATACTGCAGCCTACCTTCGGGATTGTTATTACGGGTGCCAATGAAAATGAAAAAGCGAAGTTTATTCAAGTTGTAGATGAAGAGCTGGGAAGACTGGTAAGAGAAGGAATTGATAAAGAATTAATTGAAGCATGCATTAACATTTTTGAATTTACACTACGGGAAGCAAATTATGGTACTCGTCCTAAAGGACTTGTCTATAATATTAAATGTATGGATAGCTGGTTGTATGACGCAAGTCCTTTCATACATTTAGGGTATGAAGATGATTTAGTAAAAATAAAAGCAGCACTAAAAACCAATTACTTTGAGCAGTTGATTGAGCAGCATTTGCTCAATAATAATCATCAAGCTTTGGTTATCTTAAAACCCAAGCATGGCCTGGCAGAAGAAAAAGATAAAGAACTACGCAAATACCTGGCTGAATATAAGGCATCTCTGTCTGATATTGAAATTAATAAGCTGGTAGAACAAACACAGCGTTTAAAAACATTACAAGAAACAGCCGATTCACCAGAAGCCTTAGCGACCATTCCTCTGCTCACTCGGCAAGATATAGAGGTAAAATCAGAAGAATTGATAGTAGTGGAGAAACAAGAATTAGGAATACCTGTATTGCTTCACCCACTTCGCACCAATGCCATTGCTTATGTGAACATGTATTTTGATACATGCCTGGTGCCTCAACAATATCTACCCTATATGTACTTATTGTCAGAGATCTTAGGAAAGGTTTCTACAAAACAATATGAATACTCTGCGCTATCCAATGAAATTAACAAGAATACAGGCGGTATTGTTTTTGATGTAGCAGTTTTCACAGAAAATGCTAATGATTCAAAATACTTACCCAAATTTATAATCAAAGGCAAATCCTTAGTAGAGAAGCTGCCTCAATTATTAAGACTGACAGAGCAGATTATTGCCCATAGCCGCTTTGACAACAGTAAACGAATGAAGGAACTGATTCAAGAAATAAAATCCAATTGGGATATGAATTTATTCCGCCGCGGACAGCAACTGGCGACGAATCGTGTATTATCCTATTTTTCTCCTATTGCACAGTATAATGAAGTAGGAATGTTAGCCTTTTATGATTTTGTAGCTGCATTAGAAAAAGACTTTGCAGCAAAGTCAGAAGAAGTTTATAAGAATCTTGAAACGGTAGCTGGTTTTATTTTTAATAAAGAAAACTTATTGGTAAGTGTAACTGTAGAAGACGAGAATTATAGTGAATTTCAAAAAGCATTTTCCGAATTTCACTCCTGCTTAGTGTCAACTAAAGAAAAACCTGCTGTATATCATTTTGAAAATAGTCATTACAATGAAGGACTCATGACGTCCGGCAAAGTACAGTATGTGGTTAAAGGAGCAAATTTCCGTAAGTTAGGATATTCCTATCATGGAAGCTTAAAAGTGCTGGAAACCATTTTGCGTTATGATTACTTGTGGACGCGGGTACGTGTTCAAGGGGGAGCTTATGGCGGTTTTGCAAGATTAGAACGTAATGGAAATATGGTGCTTGGCTCGTACCGGGATCCAAATTTAAAAGAGACGTTAACTGTATATGATGAGACCGCAAATTATCTGCGTAATTTCTCTGTTGATCAAAGAGAGATGACCAAGTATGTAATTGGTACCATGAGCCAGTTGGATACGCCTTTGACTCCATCGCAAAAAGGGGAGCGAGCAACTAACAATTATATTCGGAATATTTCTCAGTCTATGATTCAACAAGAGAGAGATGAAATCTTAGCAACTAGGCAAGAAGATATTTCTAATTTGGCTGACTTAATGGAGAATGCCATGAAAGAAAATTACTTGTGTGTCTTAGGAAATGAACAAAAAATCAAAGATAATAGCAATCTATTTCAGCATGTAACGAATATCTTAAAGTAAAGATAGTGATGGATGTGCAGGAAGAGACAGTGTGGGGAAAGCCGTGCAAAAAAAATAAGAGGGTGGTTTGACCACCCTCTTATTTTACTTGTTTTTATTCTCGTTCTTATCTTTAGGGCAAATTTCTTTGGCAAATTCTGTAGAGGCCTTTTGGGATTTGTTTTTATTTTCTTTACAAGATTCATTTTGACGTTTTTCCATACTATCACCTCCCCGCCTATAGCTTACCCAAGAAGTACATTTAGAAAATGGGTTCCTAAAATATTGTTCCCTGAATCAAATTTTATATAATGTTCTTAGTAAAATAATAAAATAGTTGGAGGATTTATTTTGTCAACGGTGATGATAATGCTAATGTTTGGTCTTAATGGAATTATTATTTTTCTTCTCATTACAGTACTGTTTCGACTTGGAAAGAATCAGCAGCAGGAGCTTGCTGCCCATCTGATAGGTATAGAAAAGGCAATCGAAAGAGTAGAACGAACTGTAAATGATGAAATGGCCAAGAACCGAGGAGAAAATAATCTTGTCGCCAGAGCATTGCGAGAAGAAGTAGCGAATACACTTAGTAAGTTAAATGAATCAATTTTGAAACGGATGAATGAAAATACTACCGTGCAATTAACGCAATTAGAGACATTCTCTCAGCAATTACAGGGACTGACTCAAATGAATGAACAAAAGTTAGAGCGTATGCGTGAAACGGTAGAAAAACAATTGCGGGTGCTTCGTGAAGAGAATGGCAGCAAACTTGAAGAGATGAGAAAAACGGTGGATGAGAAATTAAATCAGACGTTAGAAAAGCGTTTGGGAGAGAGTTTTAAGTTGGTTAGCGAAAGGTTAGAAATGGTACATAGAGGGCTAGGTGAAATGCAGACTCTGGCCTCTGGCGTTGGTGATCTAAAAAGAGTATTATCCAATGTCAAAACTCGTGGTATATGGGGCGAAATTCAATTAGAGAATTTATTAGAGCAAATTCTAACCATTGAACAGTATGCTAAAAACGTTGCAACGAAGCCAGGAAGCAATGATAGAGTAGAATTTGCGATTAAACTTCCTGGTCGTGATACAGAGGAAAGCATTGTCTGGCTGCCAATTGATGCGAAATTTCCCCAAGAAGATTATCAACGATTATTAGAGGCTCAAGATCAAGCCAATGCTGTCTTAGCAGAAGAAGCAGCCAAGGCTTTAGAAAATCGAATTAAAAGCGAAGCGAAAGATATTGCCAATAAATACGTCTGTGTTCCCCATACTACAGAGTTTGCAATTTTATTTTTGCCAATTGAAGGATTATATGCTGAAGTGTTGCGGCGTCCAGGGCTGTGTGATACTATTATGCGAAATTACAAGGTAATCATTGCAGGCCCTACGACCCTATCTGCGTTGCTTAATAGCTTGCAAATGGGTTTTAGAACGCTTGCAGTTGAAAAACGCAGTTCAGAAGTCTGGTCACTGCTTAGTGTTGTAAAAACCGAATTTGGTAAATTTGGCGATTTATTAGATAAAACCCATAAAAAACTGCAAGAGGCTAGTAACTCCATTGATGTAGCTGCCAGAAAGTCTCGCACTATAGAAAGGAAGCTTAAAAATGTACAAGAACTTCCTCAAGAGGAAGCAGTAAATATGTTAGATGCAGCAAATGTTGCAGAAATAGCAGCTGCTCAAGAAAAAGAATAAAAATATCTATGATAAGCGCCCAAAATTTGGCAGATTGATGCTGATTTTTGGGCGCTTGGTCTATGCGTATTTCTTACAAAACATTTAAAGTATGCCGAATTTTAGGCATTATTAATTCGTGTAAGAATAGATATAGAGGGAAATCGCGGGGTGAGCAACTGTCTTAGGTTGGAACGTAATTTGCATAGTAGTCTGTTAGAGAAACAATGCTTTGCATTAGTAATTTGATAGTTGGAGGTGAGTTCAATAATCCCTATCTAAAATTTAGCCTGTTTGAGCCTGCTGAGTTAAAAATAGTAAAAGAGGATTATATTTCAAAAAATAGAATATATTGGAGGGTAATTAATATGACAAAAATAGGTTGTCCTTACGGTACTCATCGAGTAATAGAGCCTCAAGGTGTTTTGCCTCAGCCTGCATGGAAAATTGATAATACTATGGAAATCTATGATAATGAGCTGCTAATTGAAGTTGATACCTTAAATATTGATGCGGCAAGTTTTACGCAGATCAAAAAAGATGCCCAGAACGATATAGCTGTTATGGAGCGAATGATGCTTGATATTGTGGAAAAGCGGGGGAAACATCATAATCCCATTACTGGCTCCGGTGGAATGCTAATGGGAACGGTAAGTAAAATTGGATCTGCATGGACAGGGAAAACGCCTGTAAAGGTGGGAGACCGAATTGCTACGTTAGTTTCTTTATCATTAACTCCATTGAAAATTCGGAAAATTAGAAAAATTTATATTGAAAAAGAGCAGGTTGAAGTTGATGCCCTGGCTATTTTATTCAGCAGCGGTATCTATGCAGTCTTACCTTCAGATATGTCCCCATCCTTAGCCTTGGCTATCTTGGATGTAGCAGGTGCACCAGCACAAACTGCTCATCTAGTACGACCAGGGCAAAATGTACTCATCATTGGCGGCGGTGGCAAATCGGGTATGCTTTGTTTGTATGAGGCGAAGAAGAGAGCAGGAGTAACTGGCAGGGTGATTGGCATAGGTTCAAGTAAAGGCAGTTGTGATAGAATGCGGCATCTAGGCTATGCCGATGAAGTATTGCAAGTAGATGCTACAGATCCGCTGCAAGTAATGAAAGCTGTGTCTGAGGTTACGAACGGTCAGATGGTAGATGTCACAATCAATTGCGTTAATATACCTAATACTGAAATGGCCTCTATTATGGCTACAAAAGATAGAGGAACTGTATATTTCTTTAGCATGGCGACCAGCTTTACAGGTGCTGCTCTCGGGGCTGAAGGCATAGGCAAAGACGTAACTATGTTAGTGGGTAATGGTTATTGCCGAAATCATGCAATCGTTGCCTTAGAAACAGTACGAGAAAGTCCCATTCTCTGGCAAGTATTTCATGAGCTTTATGCTTGAAGATGATGTTAAATTGGAATGAATTTTTAATAGAAACTCCTAAGGCTTTAACGATTATTGGTATGGCGAAAAATGTAGGCAAGACAGTAACTTTGAATTATATGCAAAAAGCTTTATATGCACAAGGCATAGCCTTAGGACTGACATCAATTGGGAGGGATGGAGAAAGCTTTGATGCTTTGACTCATTTAGCGAAACCTTCAATTGTTGTGCAGCCTCAAACAATAGTGGCTACTGCTGAAAAGGTTATTATAGACCCGAACCTATGGGATTATCTCCAGCAAACAGATATTTGCACGCCTCTTGGTAATGTGGTTATTTTGAAAGCAAAGTCTGTGAATCAGGTAGTTTTGGCGGGACCAAGCAAAAATGAAGATGTAAGGCAATTATTACAATGTTTAACTCGCTGGGGAACAAGGTGCACACTAATTGATGGGGCCTTTGACCGGCAAAGTTCTGCTGATCCTTTAGTTAGCAGCCAAGTTGTTTTAGCTACTGGAGCAACCTTAAGCCGTGATGTAGAGGAATTACTTCATATCACTACATGTCGCGTAGAGCAATTAACGATACCAAAATCCAACGATGATTATCTTAAACTATATCATCATTCAAAGGCTAAAGTGCTGGTGATTGGTCATAATCAATGTCAGGAATATTTTGTGAGTACCTCTCTCTTAAGTATTACGCAGTGGCTAACAATATTGGAGGACGATTGTTCTGTTCTTATTATTAAAGGAGCGATGGGAGATGGGTTAGCTCAGGCTTTGCTAAAGAAACAACGGATTCCTATCGTAGTGGTTCAGGATGGTAGTAAAATTTTCATTACAGTTGGTTTATGGCGGCAGCTAAGAGCTCGTAATATACAGGTTCAGGCTGTACAGCCGATTTCTTTATTAGGGGTAACGATAAATCCAACCTATCCAGGAGGCAAAGGAATTGACCCAGGTGTTTTGCTTCAGAAGATGGGCGCAGCATTAGCGCCTATACCTGTAATGGATGTGGTACAAGAGAGAAAATTCTAGTACTCGGTATTGGGGGGAGTAGATTGCTCAATGAATTAGACGGCAGCGATAGCTGTCTTGATTTAGTGTTAGATCGTCTTGATCAGGCAGTACATGTAATCAATTGTGAGGGAATAACAATTTATTACAACCAGACAGCGGCTGAAGTGGAAGGATTGCAGGCTACTGAAGTTATGGGAAAGCATGTTCTTCAGGTATATCCTTCATTGACCCTTGAAACAAGCAGTTTGATGGAGGTATTGGCTACTGGCAAGCCAGTATTGGATCAGCAGCAAACCATCGTAAGCAGGACAGGGCGAATTATTACGATTCATTACTCTACTTTTCCACTATATAGAGAGGGGATATTAGTGGGTGCTTGTGATTTGTCTCGAGATATAACGAAAATTAAAGAGATGTCAGATCGAGTGATGGATCTGCAGGCTGTACTATTAGATAAAAAGTCAACCAACTTCAAAAAAGCAAAGAAGACTGAAATTAGTTTTGCAAAATACACATTTAACGATATTATTGGCAGTCATGACCTAATGGTTAAGCTTAAAGTAGTCAGTCAAAGAGTGGCATCGACTTCTTCTCCTGTGTTGGTAATTGGTGAAACAGGCGCAGGAAAAGAACTGGTAGTACAGTCCATCCATAATGCATCTTCTCGCAAGGACGGACCCTTCGTGGCGCAAAACTGTGCAGCTTTTCCTGCAACGCTGTTAGAAAGTATTTTATTTGGAACGGTAAAAGGAAGTTTTACAGGAGCGGAAGATCGTCCAGGATTGTTTGAGCTCGCTGATAGAGGAACTCTATTTTTAGATGAAATCAATTCTATGCCGATGGAATTGCAAAGTAAACTGCTTAGAGTTCTGCAAGATGGAACCTTACGCCGCTTAGGTGATAATAAGGTAAGAGAGGTAGATACTAGGGTCATTGCCTGTACCAATGTAGATCCCCAAGAAGCAGTACGTAAAAAGGAATTGCGCATTGATTTATATTATCGATTGAATGTGGTAGCGTTACAAGTACCTTCTTTACGAGAACGCAAAAGTGACATTGCTGCCTTGGTAGAACATTTTATTATGGTGTATAATGCGAAAATTGGTCGTTCAGTGCAAAAAATAAGTGAAGAAGTAGATCAGGCATTTTTAAAATACTCTTGGCCAGGAAATGTTAGAGAATTGCAGCATGCCATTGAGCACGCTATGAATATCGTATCCGGTCATATCATTGAAATCGAACATATTCCAGAACATTTGCGCAACTATGATGATGATCATAGTCGTGAAATATATTGTCAATTGAACGGTAAGAGCCTGCCGGAAATATTGGGGACTGTTGAAAGAAGTGCTCTCCTTCACGCTTTAGAAAGAAGTGAAGGAAATATATCAAAAGCAGCATTATCTTTAGGTATTCCTCGTCAAACCATACAGTATAAACTGAAAATATATGGACTGCTTAGAAGGAATAAAAAAGATGACTCCTTGTTAGGAGGGGATTGTATTGAAAAAACTTAATTTGAGCCAGGAGGTTATTGATCGCGGTCGAAAATATGCAAAACAAATTGTAGATCAGGTACAAGAGCATATTGATGCTCACAGTACAGTGGCAGTAGAACGATCTGTTTTAAGATTACTAGGGATTGATGGAGTTGATCAGGCAGGAGTACCATTAGTAAATGGAATCGTTGAAGAATTGCATAATGCAGGTGTATTAGGTAAAGGAGTCATGTATTGGTTCGTGAATGGGATGATTCATACAAAATTATCATCTCAGCAGTTGGCAGAGTGTATAGTAAATAAAACGATTCATTTACTAGAATTACCCAGAACTCCAGAAGGCGAAATTGAAGATGCAGCCTTGCAATTGGCTATCCGTTCCTTAGCGAAAATTAAAGAGCGTCGTCAAGAAAGAGAAGCATGGATTGCAAGTTTAGGCAAGGGACAGGAACCTATGTTATATGTTATTGTGGCTACTGGTAATGTGCATGAGGATGCGATTCAAGCGCAGGCTGCTGCTCGGCAAGGAGCTGACATCATTGCCGTTATTCGCACTACAGGGCAAAGTTTACTAGACTATGTTCCCTATGGACCAACTACCACAGGCTTTGGTGGTACATATGCGACCCAGGCTAATTTTCAGATTTTACGGCAGGCTTTAGACGAAGTAGGAAAAGAAGTCAATCGTTACATTTATTTGACTAATTATTGCTCAGGGCTTTGTATGCCCGAAATTGCAGTGATGGGGGCATTAGAACGTTTGGATGTGATGCTCAATGACTCCATGTATGGAATTATTTTTCGGGACATTAATATGAAGCGTACTTTTGTAGATCAGTACTTTTCTAGGTTAATCAATGGTTATGCTGGTATTATTATCAACACAGGGGAAGACAATTACTTAACTACAGCAGATGCCATTGAAAGTGGTCATACGGTTTTAGCCTCTGAATTAATAAATGAACAGTTTGCTTTTCGGTGTAATATGACCTCCGAGCAGCTCGGTCTTGGGCATGCTTTTGAAATCGATCCGCAAACCCCTAATGGTTTTATGTATGAATTGGCACAAGCACAATTAGTAAGAGCGGTTTTCCCAAAGAGCCCCATTAAATATATGCCACCGACTAAATATATGACAGGAAATATTTTTAAAGGACATGTGCAAGATACTCTGTTCAATGTTTGTTCCATCATGACAGGGCAGAGTTTGCATCTTTTAGGTATATTAACAGAAGCCATTCATACCCCTCTTATTCATGACCGATTTTTAAGTATTGAGTCTGCTAAATATGTTTTTAATAATTTGCGAGGAATCGCCGATGAAATTTATTTTCGTGAAGGAGGATTTATTCAGCAAAGAGCTCAGGAAGTATTGGAAAAGGCAGTTAACTTATTGGAAGATATTGCTGACATAGGACTGATGCAAGCACTGGCATTAGGCTATTTTGCTGACATCTCGCGAACTTCTGAAGGTGGCAGAGGGTTGCAGGGAGTCATTGTAAAGGAATGCAGTTATCTCAATCCTTTTATTCCTCTCATGTTAAAAGGAGGAAACAGCAATGGTTGATGTAAATCATGTTAAACCTTATGGTGATACCTTAAATGACGGCATGGTGCAGCTGTCCTTCACCCTGCCGATTCCTTTATCAAATGCAGCAAAAGAAGCAGCTAGGCAGTTGACTGCTAGTATGGGACTAGAAGAGGCAGCAGTTGCTCATGCTGAAGGGATTAGCGATACATTTAGTTTTTTCATTGTTTATGGGAAATGCAGTCATGGAGTAAATATTGTTGGGATTACGGTTCCAGAAGTTGCATTAGAGGTATTGTCCAAAAAAGAAATTGATGACTTTATTCGTACTCATCTAAACCGAAAACTCAATGTAGTGGGAGCTTGTATTGAAAGTGATGCTCACACTGTTGGGATTGATGCCATTATGAACATAAAAGGTTTTAATGGACATAAAGGTTTAGAAAGCTATCATGAAATTAATGCTGTAAATATGGGAGCACAAGTGGCTTGTGAGGAAGTTATTCATAAAGTCTATGAAATTCAAGCAGATGCTATTTTAATATCTCAGGTTGTAACGCAAAAAAATATTCATATTACAAATTTGACAAGACTCGTAGATATGCTGGAAGCGGAAGGTTTGCGGGATAAAGTAACTTTAGTAGTGGGGGGACCGCGAATTAGCCATGAATTAGCAAAAGAGTTAGGGTATGACGCTGGCTTTAGTTCCAATACCTATGCAGAGCATGTTGCGTCGTTTCTTGTCCAGGAAGTAAAACGCAAGAATGTGTGGGATAGCAGCAAGGAGACGGGTTGATTTTTAGCTAATAAGAGTCATAAGGAGAGGAGAGCATGGAAGACGTTTTAATACGGGTGCGAATGAGCGAGCATGACACTCATTATGCAGGAGGATTAGTAAATGGGTCCCGAATGTTAGATTTATTTGGTGATGTAGCAACTGAATTATTAATTCGTAGCGATGGTGATGAAGGACTATTTGTTGCATATGACAATGTGGAATTTACAGCCCCTGTTTATGCAGGCGATTTTATCGAGGCGCGGGGCAAGATTATAAAGATTGGTAATACATCACGACGAATGGAATTTATCGCCACAAAAGTTATTTCATTAGATCAGGCTGCTCAGCATGAATCAGCAGCATCTGTATTAGCGGATCCCGTTGTAGTTTGTATCGCTAGCGGAACTTGTGTCGTTCCTAAAGAAAAGCAAAGGGGTGTATAATTTGGAGCCGCTTATCATTACCGTTGCCCCCGTAGGTGCAGAAGCAACTCGTCAAGATAATCCAAATCTGCCCCTTACTCCTAGAGAAATTGCCAATGAGGCAATACGATGTGCTGAAAAAGGAGCTTCCATTATTCATCTGCATGTTAGAGATGAAGACGGAAAGGCTACCCAAGCGAAGGAGATCTTTCAAGGAACCATTGCACTGATCAAAGAAAATAGTAACGTAATTATTCAAACATCCACAGGCGGAGCGTCATGGATGACAGCTGAGGAACGCTTGCAGCCTGTAGAATTAAAGCCTGAGATGGCAACATTGACTACAGGTACAGTTAATTTTGGCGAAGAAATATTTTCCAATCCTATGCCCATGGTTGAAATATTTGCAAAAGCAATGGTGGCCCAGGGAGTAAAACCTGAAATTGAAGTATTCGAAGTGGGGATGATTTATAATGCGCTGCGTTTAGTGCAAAAGAAAATTTTGCAGTTGCCTCTTCATTTTGATTTTGTAATGGGGGTTCCTGGTGGTATACCAGGGGAAGCAAGACATTTGCTGCATCTAATAGAGTCCATACCTGCAGGGTCGACTTGGACAGTGGCGGGGATTGGACGTAGTGAGTTGTCTCTTGGGATGATGGCGATTGTTATGGGCGGACATGTGCGCGTTGGCTTTGAAGATAATGTGTATTATACAAAAGGTGTATTATCTGATGGTAACTTTCAACTAGTGGAGCGTATAGCAAGGATTGGAAAAGAAATAGGTCGGCCAGTTGCTACTCCCGAACAAGCCAGAAGAATTCTAGGATTAGCCCAGTGAAGGTAATTAAATTAATATAAAGCTTTCGTTAAATAAAAGATAGCAGAAGCCATAAAAATTTAGTAGTTACAATACTGCTGAATCTTTGTGGCTTCTGCTCATTTTTCGGCGGTTTGCCGAATTTTCAGCAAATATAAAATAGGTTGTAAAGTGTAATAGTATCGCTCATCATTGTCATTCTAGTGCCGAAGATTAGTCATATTAAGAAAAAACTTGGTATTCATCCATAATAGATAAGCGAATATTGTTGATACTGCTGCTGTTGGCATGGTTATTGCAATTCTTAATAATAAGATTTAAAGTTCTGGCTGACTGGCACCACGGTCAAATAATTAATTAAAAATTCCAAATATTCATTTAAAAAAGGAGTGAATTTCATGAATGCCGACCTGGAGACAGGGAAAATCCAAAGCCTTAGGGAGGAGACAGGTGTTGGAGGCAAAGAGGAATTAAAGCGAAGTTTAAAAGCCCGTCACATGAATATGATAGCACTTGGTGGTGCTATCGGCACGGGGTTATTTTTGGCAAGTGGTGCATCAGTCAGTACTGCCGGTCCTGGTGGCGCGCTGGTAGCCTATGGCGTCATTGGGATTATGGTTTATTTTCTAATGACTAGTTTAGGAGAAATGGCAACCTACTTACCCGTTCCAGGATCTTTCGGAACCTATGCAGCAAGGTTTGTTGATCCGGCGTTAGGCTTTGCAATCGGTTGGAACTATTGGTTAAACTGGGCAACCTGTATTGCAGTAGAATTAGTAGCAGGTGCCATTATAATGAAATTTTGGCTCCCTGATATTCCTGGTTATTATTGGAGTGGACTCTTTTTGGTCATATTATTTGCCCTTAATTACTTATCAACAAGAGCGTATGGTGAAAGTGAATATTGGTTTGCAGGTGCTAAGGTAATAACCGTTATTATCTTTTTAGTGGTAGGTACATTGATGATTTTAGGGATTGGTGGGGGGGCTTCACCAGGGTTCTCCAATTGGCAAATTCAAGAGGCACCTTTTGTTGGTGGATTCAGCGCAATATTGGCGATCTTTATGATTGCTGGTTTTTCTTTTCAAGGCACTGAACTGGTTGGTATTGCTGCTGGCGAAAGTGAAAATCCTGAAAGAGATGTACCAAAAGCAATTAATACGGTATTTTGGCGCATTCTCCTTTTTTATATTGGTGCTTTAATTATTATTGGTTTTATCCTGCCCTATACGGATGAAAACTTATTAAAAGGTGACGTGGAAAATGTTGCTGTCAGTCCCTTTACTCTAGTATTCAGCCGTGCTGGATTTGCGGCAGCAGCATCCCTAATGAATGCAATCATTCTCACATCCGTGCTATCTTGTGCGAATTCAGGATTGTATGCCTCAACTCGTATGTTGTACGCTATGGCAAAAGAAGGCAAAGCTCCCCGGATCTTTGGCAAAGTCAACAAACGCGGTGTTCCAACTAATTCTCTTTATGCTACTTCTGCAATTGGATTTTTAGCCTTTCTTTCCTCATTAGTTGGGGAAGGTACTGCTTATACATGGCTGCTTAACATTACGGGAATGATTGGTTTCATTGCCTGGCTGGGTATTGCCATTAGTCACTATCGTTTCCGTCAAGCATTTATCCGGCAAGGACTTGATTTATCTCAACTTAAATATAAGGCAAAATGGTTCCCCTTTGGACCTCTATTTGCGATGGTACTTTGCGGTATCGTAATCATTGGACAAAATTATAATGCCTTTTTAGGCGGAGAAGTAGACTGGTATGGACTAGCTGTGTCCTATGTGGGTATTCCTATTTTCTTAGCAACATATCTAGGGTATAAGTTTTCTAGAAAAACAAAAGTAATCGCTTTGGAAAAAGTAGACTTGAGCAAGAATCTAGTTTGATACAAATCTGATTCCATTAAGAGTAAGTTTATAGAAAAAAAGAATGGAGTCAATTGGCGAAGGGAGTTTATAAAATGCGTGATTATCATGATATTCCTTTGTGGACCAATGTAACAGAAGAAGAATGGCAAGATTGGCGATGGCAGGTAGCGAATCGCATTACTTCACTTTCCATGCTAAGGCAGGTTATTCCATTAATCCAAAAAGAAGAAGAAGGAATTTTAAGTTGCCTGCAAAGTCTAAGAATGGCAATCACCCCTTATTATGCAACGCTAATTGATGTTGAAAATGTGAATTGTCCTGTGCGTAAACAAGCAATTCCAACAGCAATGGAACTGCAGTTTGGGCAATTTGATATGGCTGATCCTTTGCACGAAGATCAGGATTCACCTGTTACGGGACTTACTCATCGATATCCTGACCGGGTACTGTTTTTAGTCACGGATCAATGTTCTATGTATTGCCGTCATTGTACCAGAAGGCGGATTGCCGGAGTCTGTGATCAAGCACGTACGAAACAACAAATTGACAACTGTATTCAATATATAAGAGAAACGCCAGTAGTCAGAGATGTTATTTTATCTGGCGGTGATGCTTTTCTAATTAGCGATGAACTAATTGAATACATTCTAAAAGAATTACGGCAAATAAAGCACGTAGAAATTATCCGTTTTGGCACTCGTACACCTGTAGTTTTGCCGCAAAGAATTACTCCTGCACTATGCACAATTCTAAAAAAATATCATCCAATTTATGTGAATGTCCATTTTAATCATCCTAAAGAAATAACAGAGGCTGCCAGTATGGCTTGTGCTTCTTTAGCTGATGCTGGAATACCTCTTGGCAATCAAGCGGTTCTCTTAAAAGGGGTTAACGATTGCCCAGAATTAATAAAAAAACTGATGCAGCAATTATTAAAGATAAGAGTAAAACCTTATTATATTTATCAATGTGATATGTCACAAGGTATACAGCATTTTAGAACACCCATTAGTTCGGGAATTCAGGCGATTGAATATTTAAGAGGGCATACTTCAGGATTAGCCGTTCCTACTTACGTTGTTGATGCGCCAGGAGGTGGTGGCAAGATCCCGGTTATGCCTCAATATTTAGTTTCTCAAAATGCTAGTAAAACCGTACTGCGAAATTATGAAGGCGTGTTTACAACCTATACAGAGCCAAAGCATTATGTAGATCCGGAAGCACCTTGTGAAGTGTGCGGCGGTTATCATCATGATACAACAGTAGGCTTAGCAGGAATGTTAAGCGGTGATAAATCATTATCATCGATTTCATCAGTGGGAAGAAAGACCGATGTAAAAGAGGCGAATTCTGCGTTATTGATTATGAAATGATGGATGGCTTATTAGGAGGTGGAAGGTGATCTATGGTAAAGATTTGTACTGCAAACGAAGCTGTGAAGGATATTTCCGAAGGAATGTGTATTATGATTGGCGGGTTTTTAGGTGTTGGAACGCCTGACGGATTAGTGCAGGCGTTGGTAGAGAAAGGCACGAAAAATTTAACGGTCATAACAAATGATAGTGCTTTTCCAGGAGTCGGTGTAGGTAAACTGCAAGATAGTAAGCAAATGTCCACATTGTATACATCGTATATTGGCGGGCATCCTGAAAGTGGCAGATGTATGGAAGAGGGGGAGTTGAAAATTGTCTTAACTCCTCAAGGAACTCTTGCGGAACAAATTCGTGCTGGAGGTTCCGGCCTAGGGGGAGTATTGACTCCTACAGGGGTTGGGACAATAGTAGAAGAAGGAAAATCCAAAATCGTGGTAGCAGATAGAACCTATTTGCTGGAAGAGCCTTTAAAAGCAGATTTTGCATTATTAAAAGCATATAAAGCTGATTGCCATGGAAATCTGATTTACCGTTTTTCGGCTAGAAATTTTAACCCCATTATGGCTATGGCTGCTAAGACTGTTATTGTTGAAGTGGAAGAAGTCATAGCGGAAGGAACAATTGAACCTGATAATGTGATAACTCCAGGAATTTTTGTCGATCTTTTGGTCAAAGGGAGGTAGCTTTATGACTCAAATGGATAAACGCATTCGTATCGCTAAACGAGTGGCTAAAGAACTGCATGATGGCGATGTTGTTAATTTGGGTATTGGCATGCCGACTCTAGTAGCAAATTATCTATCTCACGGAGTTTCTATTGTTTTACACTCTGAAAACGGATTCTTGGGAATTGGACCGGAGCCACAAGCGGAATTGGCAGATAAGGATCTCGTGAATGCTGGAGGAAAACCAGTGACGATTCAAGAGAATGGATGTTGTTTTGATAGTGCCATGTCATTTGCTATTATTCGAGGCGGTCATGTTGATACCACCGTATTAGGGGCTTTAGAAGTAGATGAACAAGGTAATTTAGCCAATTGGATGGTTCCGGGAAAAAGAATTTCAGGCATGGGTGGAGCTATGGACTTAGTCGTCGGTGCAAAAAAAATTATCATTGCCATGGAACATATTAATAAAGATGGAACTGCTAAAATTGTAAAGCAGTGTTCTTTACCGCTCACAGCTCAAGCTGAAGTTGATTTAATTATTACTGATATGGCGGTTATTGCCGTTTATAAAGATGGGCTGCATTTAATTGAAATTGCCGAAAGCACCACATTAGAGGAGGTAGTTGCTGCAACAGATGCCCACTTACATTTTTCTGAAGACAATATTCGTATTTTTTAAAGATGACGATTTTATAGCTAGACAAAAATCATTTTTGTGCTATAATATTAATATAAATGAAAATTATGAGTCAACGATGACTCCTACCACTGAACAAGTGGAGGGGTCTGTTTTTTTTTGCAGCAAATATGCTGCTGCAATAAAAAAATATTCAATCTGTCATCTTTTTAGCAGGTTATAATGCAAGTTTTATTTAGAAATAATCAGTAATGCGATATGAAAAATTGAGAGGGGTTTTTGTAGATGAGCAACTTAGGTCAAATTTTCGGTTCAAACGTATTTAATGATGCAGTTATGAAGGAGAGTCTTCCTAAAGCCACATATAAAGCTTTAAAGAAGACAATTGAAGAGGGACTTCCTTTAGATCCAGTAGTGGCAGATGTAGTAGCTAATGCGATGAAAGACTGGGCTCTTGAAAAAGGTGCAACCCATTTCACTCATTGGTTCCAACCAATGACAGGTATTACTGCTGAAAAACATGATGCATTCATATCGCCAACTTCTGATGGTAAAGCGATCATGGAGTTTTCGGGAAAAGAATTAATTAAGGGAGAACCAGATGCTTCTTCATTCCCATCCGGTGGTCTTAGAGCTACGTTTGAAGCCAGAGGATATACTGCGTGGGATTGCACATCACCTGCATTTGTAAAAGACAATTCATTATGTATACCAACAGCCTTTTGCTCTTATACTGGAGAGGCTTTAGATAAAAAAACTCCGTTATTGCGCTCAATGGAAGCCTTAGGTAAGCAAGCATTACGTGTATTAAGAGCTCTTGGAAATACAACAACGAATCGAGTTATTACAACTGTTGGACCAGAGCAAGAATACTTTATTATTGATAAGAAAACATATGAAAAAAGAAAAGACTTAATATTTACAGGAAGAACACTTTTTGGTGCGAAACCTCCAAAGGGGCAAGAATTAGAAGATCACTATTTCGGTTCAATTAAAGAAAAAATATCTGCCTATATGAAGGAACTGGATGAAGAACTTTGGAAACTTGGAATTGCAGCCAAGTCGAAACATAACGAAGTTGCTCCTGCGCAACATGAGTTAGCTCCAATATTTACGACTACAAATATAGCAACAGATCACAACCAGCTTACTATGGATATTATGAAGAAGGTTGCTTTACGACATGATCTTGTATGTTTATTGCACGAAAAGCCGTTTGCTGGCATTAATGGTTCGGGTAAACATAATAACTGGTCTATGGGAACCGACGATGGAGTGAATTTATTGGAGCCGGGTCGTACTCCTCATGACAATCAGCAATTTCTTGTATTCTTATGCTCTGTTATCAAGGCTGTTGATGTATATGCCGATTTATTAAGAGTATCAGCTGCAAATCCAGGAAATGATCATAGACTAGGTGCGAACGAAGCTCCTCCAGCTATCATATCAATATTCCTAGGAGAGCAATTACAGGATATTTTAGAGCAGATTGAAAATGGTGGAGCCACAAGCTCTAAAAATGGTGGTAATATGGAAATCGGTGTTACTACACTGCCGCCGTTACCCAAAGATGCAACAGACAGAAACAGAACTTCCCCATTTGCGTTCACTGGCAATAAGTTTGAATTTAGAATGTGTCCATCTTCAGCTTCTATCGCTGAACCCAATATAACCTTAAATACGATTGTGGCGGAAGTGCTAAACGAAGTTGCAGATCGATTAGAAAATGCTGCAGATGCAAGTGCCGAAGTAAAAACAATTATTACTGAATATGTTACCAATCATAAAAGAGTGGTATTTAATGGCAATGGATATTCAGATGAATGGGTTGTTGAAGCTGAAAAGAGAGGACTTTTAAATTTAAGAACTACAGTAGAATCCATTAAAGCTCTTATTTCTGAAAAGAACATAGCAGTCATGGAAAAACATGCTGTATTGAGCAAAGTTGAAATGGAGTCCCGTTATGAAATTGCTCTTGAAAATTATATCAAAACGATTAACGTTGAAGCTTTAACAATGATAGAAATGGCTAAGAGACAAATACTTCCTTCTGTTATCAAGTTCGCCACAAACATTGCGGTTTCAATAAATACAATTAAAGCTACAGGTGTAACAGTGGATTTGACAGCTCAAACTGAATTGCTAACAGAAGTATCTTCGTTGACAGCATCATTAAAGAAACATATTGCTGTTCTTGAAGAAACTGTAGAGAAGGCTTCAAATGCTCATGGAGACACTTATGACCAAGCATCATTATTCCGATTTGATGTATTTGAAAAAATGGCAGCTCTACGAGAAGTTGTTGATACACTTGAGACTCTGGTAGACAAAGATGTATGGCCAATGCCAACTTACGGGGATCTATTATTCAATATATAATATATATAAATTAAAAGCCTGGCTTACGCAGCCAGGCTTTTAATTTTGTGCATTCAGATCTGAGAGTTTGTTGAGGTAAATCATTATATAAAATATTCATCAGTATAATCTTTGTAATTTTTACTATTAATAGTATAATAGATTAAATAAAGAAAAAGTTTTCAATAAGGAGGATATAATTACTTTAGAATCTATCATAGGTATAGCAAAGTACAATTATATTTATAATATTTAAGAGGTGATTGAAATGGTAAATGAATTGCTTTATGTAATTCCGGCTGGAAAATATGGTAAGAATGAGTTGATTGAATTATTAAAAGAGCATTCCGAAATTAAATTTGTTTCCTTAGTAGGTATTGATCTTGCAGGTAATGATACTGATGAAAAGATTCCTATGGAATTATTCCTTAAAGATATGGATGAGTTCTTCCAAGGCAGTGCAGTGCAAACAGATGGTTCATCGGTAGTACTTACAGGTATTGCTACGTTGAATAACGCTAAAGTAGATATGCCTGCTGATTCCAATGTAAATTGGTTTGTTGATTATAATTATAATTACATTGATGAAGTAAAGGGAAAGCCCGTTGGTACCCTTCGTATTCCAGCGTTCCTTGTTCACAATGGTTTACGTGTTGATTCTCGTGCAATTTTGGCTGATAGTCTCAGTTACATAAAAAGTGAGCTAATTAGTTTATTCAAAAAATACCCTAAAGTAGCTGGTCTTGAGCATATCAATGGTGAAGAAATTGAAGATATTATTTTTACTTCCGGTACTGAGCTTGAGTTCTGGGTAAAGACTCCTGTTGATAAAGCTGAGGTTGCTGAACTCTCCGCCTCCCAAACCATGCAGGAGCAATACTGGCAGCGTACTCGCGGTTCTGTGCGTACAGCGTTAGAGCAAACCATTGTAATGCTGGATAATTACGGTTTAAAAACCGAAATGGGGCATAAAGAAGTTGGTGGTATTAAAGCCACCATTGATGAAGCTGGTAATCTGACTCATGTTTGCGAGCAGCTGGAAATTGACTGGCGTTTTGCTGATGCCCTGCAAGCTGCAGACAATGAACTGCAAGCTCGTATTGTAGTAAAAGAAGTATTTAGAGCCAATGGTCTTGAGGTCACTTTTAAAGCGAAACCAATTATTGGTGTTGCTGGTAATGGTGAACATACGCATGTTGGTTTTGCAGCTAAAATGAAATCAGGAAAACTCATTAATCTATTTGCTCCTACCAATATGAAAGAAGACTTTATGAGTGCTGTTGGTTATGGCTCTCTTATGGGATTATTGAAAAATTATGAGGCGATTAACCCATTTATTACTGCTACGAATGATGCCTTGAATCGTTTGAAACCAGGTTTTGAAGCACCAGTTTGCATTGTAACTTCTCTTGGACATACTCCAGAGATACCTTCCCGTAACCGGACAATTCTTGCTGGACTTGTGCGGGATGTTAACAATCCATTAGCGACTCGTTTTGAAGTTCGCGCAGCTAACCCATATACGAATACGTATGTTGCGTTATCAGCAATCTATTTGAGTATGCTTGATGGTGTTAAAGCTGTTGTTGCATCTGGCAAGAATACAAAAGAAATATTAGCTGAATTATCGAAAGAAGCAGGAACTCCTGGCTTTTATCTTGAAACAGATCGCGCTTATCGCAGTGAGCATGATGTTTTTGAAGATTATGAAGAAGATGAGCGGAATCGTTTATTTGGTAAACCTCCAGCAACTGTCTGGGAAAACATGGAAAACTTAAAGAAGTTTCCTGCGAAAACAGAAGTTATTAAAGCCGGAAATATTCTTCGTCAAGAAATTTTGGATGCTTTCGTAGCAGGGGCATTAATTCGCTGGTCGACGGAATTACTGAAGAGAATTATTCCTGAAAATCTTGCTATCGTAAAAGCAGCTAAGCCTTTGCATGATGCTGACAGTGCCGTAGACTATGATCTATATTTATGGGATAAGGTAAATTCTTTGCGCTTAGAATTGGCTAAAGATACTGTTGCACAAAAATCCATTTTTACGCGAGTAAATGATGCTGTGGCAGCAGGTGATTATGATACTGCATCGGCTCTTCAGATTGAAATGTACGGTAAAGTAGAAGAGCTGAAAATTGCATATGCAAAATACAAACGCAATATCATCTAATGGTGTAATGTCTTTCTTTATATCAAAAATTCCCTTATCAAATTGATAAGGGAATTTTTTAGTGAGCCTGGATATTATTATAAATATTGTTTTACAACAGCCATTACTTGATCATAATGGGGCTGGTCACCTATATTAGCAACATATTCTACATGTCGTACAATATCATCTTTATCAATCACAACAGTTCCACGGGATAAAAGGCGTAATTCTTCAATGACAAATCCATATTTTAGTCCGAAATCAAGCTCCCTATGGTCAGAAAGAGTTTTAATGGTATCAATACCTTGAGCTGCACAATATTTCTTTAAGGCAAAGGGTAAATCGACGCTGATGGATAACACGGTTAAGCCATCAATTTTCGCAGCCTCTTCATTGAACCAGCGAGTTTGTATATCACAAACGGATGTATCAATGGAAGGTACAACACTAATAACTCGTACCTGACCTTGTGTATCCTTAAGAGATAGAGAAGATAAATCAGGATTCAACACTGTAAAATCAGGAGCTTTATCACCAACTTTAATTTCTGTGCCTATTAGTGTGACTGGATTACCACCAAATTTTACAACATTATTACGTTTAGTCATTTGGGATTCCTCCTTGTACATGTAATATATAATTATATGGTAACATGTGTCAGGTAAAATGTAAATGATAATTATTATTAAATAAGTTTTAAATTTTTATAATTGACATACGAGAATAAGCGGGGTATTTCTTATAGTTTTGCAGGAATTTTTTTTATATTGTGGAAATAATGAACTTAGGATAAGCTGTATTTTTATTTAGGGGGTAACGAAATGGACGTAAAATTATTTAGTGATCTAGAAGGATTACGAATTGCGATGGCAATAGAAGAAAGAGGGCGTGATTTTTACCAACAAGCTTTTGAAAGGGCAACAGAAGATGCTCATAAGGATTTATTCTGTCTATTGAAAAACGAAGAAATTATTCATTTTGAAACATTTACAAAAATTTTTGCTAAGGTAAACGAGAATAAAGAGGCAGCTTCTGATGAATATTTATTTGATGCAGAAACTTCCCGGTACCTGACTGTACTAGCAGATGGACATATCTTTCCAACCGCTGAAAATGCTGAAGTTAAAATTGCAGAAGTTACCACGATTCCAGAGATTTTGCAAATGGCTATTCAGGCAGAAAAAGATTCTATTTTATTTTATGATGAATTAGCGAGCAAATCCAAATTTGAGGATGCTAGAAGAATCTTTACAACATTAAAAGCTGAAGAGCAAACTCATGTTGTTAAATTACGCAAGATATTAGATTCATTAGCTTCATAGCAATACGAAAATAAAATCGCGGATTATAGTCCGCGATTTTTATTTTAGCAGGAAATAGTCTGAATATAGGGAATTATATTTATCATACGCTTAGGATTTAACAATTTTGCATGTTTCTTCATATTATGTAATAAAATATGAAGGAGGGCTTAGTATGTACAAAAAGCGAGAGTGCAAGGTGCAAAATGAGGTACAGATTATATGCCCCTATTGTGGATTGATGATTGAATTGCCAATGTGTAAAGCCGTAAATAGTGAAGAGATCACTTGTAAGCATTGTCAAAATAAATTTAAATTCAAGATGTAAGTCAGAAATAAAATTATATAAGGGGGTTAAGTGATGGCTAAAGGAATGGGAAAGCGTGCTCATCATCGGCAGGATATGAGGAAACTAAATAAAACCGCCCTTACAATTGGTGGTATATTGGGGGCTGCAAGCTTGTTGGCCGTTATCATTTCTCTCTTATATAATTAAGTGAGGTGCGCTCAAGCACTTCATTTCAAAGGCGAAGTAGACATTTGCCCATGGAAAATATCTTTTTAAGCAGGAAAATACCTACGATATAGCCAATTTAGAAAGAGTCTAATACTTGTTTATTATGAACAAAAAGCTGAGAGACTTCAAAAAGGGGCGATGCTAATGGACAGAAATAAAGAATGGGTAATGAATGAAATAGAGAAGATTGCCCATTTTGGTAAAGGGTCACGGGGCATAACGCGCTTAGCCTTTACAGAAACCGCTGTAGAGGCACAGAAGTATGTAATCAGTTTGATGGAGCAGGTTGGTCTTAAGATCAGAATGGATCAGATTGGGAATATAATTGGACGACTAGAAGGTAGGGATGATTCACTGCCGGCTGTGATTACAGGATCACATTTAGATACCGTACCAGAGGGTGGAAAATACGACGGCGTAACTGGTGTGATTGGTGGTTTAGTAGCTATCAGTCGTTTAAAAGATAAAGGGGGACTAGCCCATCCTCTAGAATTAGTTATATTTGCTTGTGAAGAATCAAGCCGTTTTGGCTTTGCTACAGTAGGCAGCAAAGCTATGGTTGGTTTAGCAAATGTTTCTGAATGGAGCAAAGCCAAAGATCAATCGGGATTAAGCTTTGCAGAGGCAATAGCGCAAAACCATCTCGATATAGAGCGTATTGGCGAGGCTGCAAGGCAGGCGGAGGAAATAAAAGCCTTTGTTGAACTTCATATTGAGCAAGGACGAGTTTTAGAAAAGGAACAAAAAACGATTGGTATTGTGGAAGCAATTGCTGCTCCGACACGACTTAAAATTAGAGTAGAAGGGGTGGCTGCGCATTCCGGTTCTACCCCTATGGAAGAAAGACGAGATGCATTAGTCAGCGCGTCTATGATTGTACTGGCAATACACGAAATTGGCGCAGAACAATCAAAATACGGTACAGTAGCTACCGTAGGGATGCTCAACGTACACCCTGGGTCTATCAATGTGATTCCTGGCGTGGTAGAAATGTGGGTAGATATTCGTGGTGTCAATCATGAAAGTATTATTGAATGTTTGCAGGATATTAAGGATGCCATTAGTACCATCGCAGAAGGGCAGGAAATAGGGGTCTCTATCATGTTGCTGTCTGCAGAAAAGCCAGTAAACATGAATAAAGATATCATAAGTCTTGTTAAAAAAGTATGCATGGAAAAGAAGGTGCCTCATCAAGTTATACATAGTCAAGCTGGGCATGATGCGATGAATCTATCGCACCTGGCACCTGCTGGAATGATTTTTGTTCCGTCGCAAAATGGCGTTAGCCACAATGGCGAAGAGCATACTGCAATCGATGAAATCATGTCCGGAATTGATGTGCTGACCGAAACCTTATTTCAACTAGCAAAGTAAAGGTATTAAAAGTAGAATAAAAGTTAGAAAAAGAAGCGGTTTATAAGCCGCTTCTTTTTTATTAGGTAGTAATTACCGTTACTAATTATGTAAACTGTATGGTAAAATGACATATAGATAGGATTTACCCATGTATGCATTTTCGAAAGGGGATTACAAATGAAAAAAATAATTGCGAGTATTGCAGCAGTTGTGGTAGTTCAGTTTTTTTCTCCCATAGTGCCTGCCCATGCCGCATCATTAAATGACCAATTGGCGCAAATCGCAGCGCAGCAGGCCAACGTCGATCGAATACAACAATTATTAGTATTGAAAGATCAATGGGAACAAGGCAATAAGCAACAGGTAATTGAGACATTGGCGAAAACTGCTGTAAATCAGTCTAACCAAATCAACACTGGCAGTAATATATTAGAACAAGTTAACGTAAATCAAACGGTTCAAAATGCTTTGCGTGAGCAAATGGGGCAACAGATTATAAGCAGAGTAGCTCCTTATGAAAAAGAATTAACAGCGATTGCTACATTCTTTAATAATCAGATTATAGCTCCTAAAGCTGTTAATGAAAGCGATTCTTTAACAGCGGCTCCGCAGAATTATAAAAAGGTTCTAAATATGACAGCCACAGCGTATGCACCAGGGACATTAGACAATGGTAAATGGGATACTAAGACTTATGTAGGAAGCAAGGTGCGCTCAGGAGTAGCAGCTGTAGATCCACGAGTAATTCCCATGGGAACGAAGTTATGGATTGAAGGTTATGGTGAAGCTGTTGCAGAAGATCAAGGAAGTGCCATTAAAGGAAATCGTATTGATTTAGTCTTTGATGATCGTCAAGATGCTCTTGATTATGGCATTCAAAAAGTAAAAGTATATGTGCTGAATTAAAAAAACAGCTCTAGTTTGTGACCTGCAAAGGTTGTACAAGCTAGGGCTGTTTTTTATAGAAGGTATAATTGTTCTTTGATATGATCTGCTGCCAAGGTAAGCGCAGTAGGTAGTTGATCAACATTACTGCCGCCTCCTTGAGCAGATTGTGCGCTGCCACCACCTTTGCCATCAATAAGAGGCAAGATATTCTTTAATTCGTGGTTCATAGAGAGGGGAACATCCGGTGAGGCTGAAAAGATAAGATGAACCTTTGTTTCATCTGCATTGATTCCACCAATACAGGCAATCGTATGGGGCTTGTTAACTAGCTCTTTGGCAATATTGTTGATTTCATTAGGAGTAATATTGGTAAGGGTATGAACAATCAGCTTGTTATGACCAATGATTTCTCCCTGCTGGGATAGAGTAGTAGCAAGATTACGATAAAATTCTTGTTTTACGCTGATCAATTCTTTACTGATCTCTTCTGTCTTTAATAACTGTTTTTCGATTCCTTGGAGAATCCCAGAGGCAGGGAGCGACAGACGATTTGATACTTGTTGAAGGATTGAATTTTTTTGTTGATAATCTCCAAGGGCACGCCAACCACACATAAAATCGATTCGCACTCCATTATTCTTCCGCTCCCAATTGCGTATTTTAATCAATCCAATTTCACCTGTATTAGTGACATGAGTGCCACAGCAAGCTGAATAGTCAAAATCAGCGATTTCGACTAAACGAATTTCAGCAAAATCTTTTGCAGGTGCTTTGCGTAAAGGAAAAGAATGAATCGTGTCCTGATTTAGCCAATGAGTATGTAAAGCCTTTGTAGAAAAAACAATTTGATTGGCTAATATTTCTACTTCCACTAGGTTTTCAGGGGTTATGTCTTCAATATCTAAATCAATTTGGCTGGATTCAGTGCCTAAGTGAAAACTAACTGTATTTGCTTGTAATACAGAATAAAATGCGCCAGATAAAAGGTGTTGACCACTATGCTGCTGCATATGATCAAAGCGTCTCTGCCATTGGATATGTCCTTCTACCTTACCCATAACAGGACATGCTTCTATGATGTGAATAATATCTTCACCATCTTCTTGCACATCAATAACAGGTAGATCATCAAGCATGCCTTTATCAAAAGGCTGACCGCCAGAAGTTGGATAAAAAGCAGTACGATCAAGAGTTACAGCCCATTTAGCATTAGGCAGAGACGTTATCTTAGTAATGTTGGCAGTAAAATCTTTGGTATAAGCATTTTCGTGATATAGTTTTATAGTAGTCAAAAGTAAATACCTCCATTTTGTTGAATTTAACAGTGTATAAATACTATTATACTATTTTCTTCCTTGAATACATATATTTTTAGAGAGTGTTTTAGTAAGGAGGGAATGGTGTGACAATCGTAAAGATCAGGCGACAACAGATATTTTACAGCGTTGCCATTCTATTATTAATGAGTCTTATTTTTGGAATGGTAGGATTTGAATATATGGATGAGAAAGAATTAGCAGCGATTGAGAATCAAACACTGACTGCGCCTTCTGGAACAGTCAGTGTAGTTATTAAAATATCCCAAAGGATATTAGAAGTGTATAGTGATGGGAATTTACATAAAAAATATCGAATTGCTGTAGGTAAAAATAAAACTCCTACACCTATCGGAGAGTGGAATGTAGTATGGAAAGATTACAACTGGGGTACAGGCTTTGGTACCCGCTGGATTGGACTTAATGTACCATGGGGAATATATGGGATACATGGAACAAATAAACCTTGGTCTATTGGGCAGTTTGCCAGTCATGGCTGTATCCGTATGCGCAACAAAGATGTAGAAGAATTATTTGAATGGGTACCCATCGGCACTCCTGTGCGGATTGAAGGACGTAAAATAAAAGTAGAACGTACTCTTAAACATCAATTAACGGGGTCAGATGTATCCGTATTACAAATGAAACTAAAAGAATTAGGTTATTTAAATAGCCGAGCTGATGGTATCTTTGGAACTGTTACAAAACAAGCCGTTGAAGCATATCAAGCAGAACATAATATGGAGATTACAGGTATCGTAACTAAACAAATGGCAGATTTACTAGGAATTTGAACACTAATTTTGACTATTTGCATAAAATATAGTATTATATCTATAATGCCGAATCCTTATAGGTACGGGGGAACCAGTATAAACACAGGGGATAATCCGTTAAAACGGAGGGGCGTGTTCTTCGATCTCTCTTTTCCCTATCCCGACAGCTAACCCCGGAGGCTGAACGTTAGGAGTTTTTTGTTATTGCATTGTGTGCGTAATCAATAACCTCCGAATCGTTATAAAAGAGAGGTGGACAAATGAAAAAGGTTTATGTAGCAGTTGCATTAGTTCTGTGCATGCTGCTGAGTAGTGCTGTCGTTTTTGCCGCACCTGGGGACAAACTAATCAAGTTTGGCATGCGCGGTGAAGATGTACAAATGGTTCAAAAGTCACTTTTAGAAAAAGGTTTCTACTTCGATGAAGTTGATGGTGTTTTTGGGAAGGCAACGTTAAAGGCAATTAAAGATTTTCAAATTAGCAACGGCTTACTGGCTGATGGAGTTGTTGGTAAAGAGACTTTACTGTGTTTAGGTCGTCCTGGCAGTGCTGATGGCAATCCAAGCAGGTATAGCAGATCCTTGAATATGAGTGCATCTGCATATAGTGCTTATGATGCTGGAAACTCCAATCATACATATGGTGGTAATTTAGTACGTAAAGGAATCGTAGCTGTTGATCCTAATGTAATTCCCCTTGGAACGAGGTTATTCATTCCTGGCTATGGCCACGCAATCGCAGATGATATCGGCGGTGCTATAAAGGGGAATAAGATTGATCTAGCCTTTGATAGCCATGGTGAGGCAATGCAATTTGGCAGAAAGAAAGTAATTGTATACATTTTAGATTAACAGGCGTAAAGCCTGTATTTTTTTTAGAATTAAAAGTGTTTTTTCGTTTTTGATTCATTAGCTGGTATATAAAGATAAGCCAAATAAGATACTACTCTAAGAGAGAAGAAACAGATTTAGCTTGAGGAGTGTATAGATTGGATATATCAGGGAATACATTAGCATTGTTATTGGCTTTCGTTTCTGGTGTGCTCATGGCAGTACAGGGAGCTTTAAATGCAGGGTTGAGTAAAGTTATTGGTCTTCTTGAGACCACTTTCGTTGTGCATATTACAGGTACAATTCTAATCCTATTGCTATTATTCGGAATGAAAATGGGTAAGGGTAATTTATCCGCATTTGCCGAGGCCCCTTGGTATGTTTATCTTGGAGGAGTAGTTGGCGTGGGAATTATTTATCTTGTAGCTGCCAGCATTCCAGAAGTAGGAGCAGCCAATGCAACAACCGCAATCATTGTGGGGCAAGTATTAACAGCCATACTAATTGATCACTTCGGTGCATTCGGCTTAGCACAAATCAGTTATGGATGGAATCAAATATTAGGTCTTGTTTTATTGGCAATAGGAGGAAAATTACTATTAAGCTAAATTATTAGTAATAAAAGCATGATGATTACTGATTGCATACCCAAACAAAAGACAGTTTTAAAGTTTAGAAGATCTTTCTTATTTAACAATTAAGAAAGAGGAATAATATAGCTTGCAGTCGAACTATCATTAGTTATTTCAAACAATAATGACAGTAACGGAGGAATGCAAGTGAGCGATTTTGAAAATGACAAAACAAATTCGATTGTGGGACAAGGAAGAAAAAAATATTCTTTAACTTTTGGAGATGAAAAAACGAGCCATACGGGTCTTGATGATATTTATTTAGAAGTTGAAGAGCGTATACTAGAGGCCATAAAATTTGGTGATCCATTTATATTTGAAGGATCAAATGAGCGAGGCAACCTTTTTTATACCATTGAGCGTACAGAAGAGGATTACATTCTTAGCGTTAAAGAAGTTACTGAGGAAACGGCTGATTTACTCAAAAGTACCTTAGAAAGTGTTAAACGACTAGGAAAAGAAAAAATGGAAGAAATCATGGAAATTATGATATTAGAAGAGATTGATATTGATATCAAAAAAACACGAGATCTGCCTCTCGAATCAAGCTATGAAGCTATTATTGCATTACTTCAGGAATTAAGAGAAGATGCAAATGAAGCTCTTATTGATAATTTAATTCGCCTTCAAGAGATCATTCGAGAATATGAGAGTGATTTTTGAGTAAATGCTGTGATCATAATAGAACTACATAAAAACTACTTGCAAAGCAAGTTTGAATACTCTATAATATAAAGAGTGCTCTACTGAATAGTATTTTGATACAGCACATATGCAATATAAAGGGGTTATAGCTCAGTTGGTTAGAGCGCTTCGTTGACATCGAAGAGGTCTGCGGTTCGAGTCCGCCTAACCCCACCATTTAAGAATATAGACACTACAAGGCTTCGTGAGTCCTGTAGTGTTTTTTGTTTTACTTAAAGATAGCTTAAGTACAGTGAAATGTTGCTAATTTGCTTTTACATTAGCAACCAAGTTAGCTTCTGCCTCATTTGAAGGGTTCTAATGAATTGAGAGAGTGATTTCATATAATAAAAGACTGGCACTACTGCAAGGATATTATCGTGCAATAGCGAATATAAACAGGGAAACTAGCTTTTTCGAGTAAGTGAATTCTTAAGCTAGGCGGAGGTAACTACCTTCTTTTTGTATAACTCCTACTCCCTTACTCTCAACTATGGTAAGAGAGAAATGGTTTATTGTTTTACATAGTGTTGCACTAAGATTATAAGCTCGTCTAATAAATAAGTAGAATGATGGAGATACGAAGGCAAGGAGGTTTTAGGTTAGATGGGACGAGAGGGAATTTTTAAAAAAATGACCCAAGAGGATTTTAACCAAATCATTGAGGAACAACAGGATGGATTGCAAATTAATTTTAAATATTGTGATCTAAGTGGACTTGACTTATCTGGCAGGAAATTTGAAAGTGTTAATTTTGAAGAGTGTAATTTAAGTGGTGCTAATTTTAGTGATACAATAATTAAGCAAGGTGAGTTTAAAAATGGTCTTTTGATTGGTGGCAATTTTGAAAGGGCAGATTTATCTACCGTGGATTTTACTGGCTGCGCAATGCAAAAAGTGAATTTGTCCCATGTTAGAATCGAAGGCGTAGGTATTAAAGAGAGCAACCTTGCAAATGCAAGTTTTAAGAGTGCGAATGTTGAATTTAGTGATTTAAATGTATTTAAAGATGTCAACTTAAGTGATGCTGATTTGAGTGGATCAAAAATTAGTTGGTTTTATGGAGAAAATGTTAACTTTAGGCACGCCAATTTTAATGAAGCTTCTATTATTGAGAGCCAAATGAAAGGTTGTAAATTTATGAATGCCTCTTTGGAAAATACGGATTTGTACTCAGTGGCATTTAAGGATTGTGAAATGCAAGAATCTGTGTTAGCTAAAGCAAAAATTACGAATGTTACTTTTGAAAAGAGTACTTTAGAGAATATGGATTTTAAACAATCTGAAATTGCGTATGGGCGTTTTGCTGACTGCAATTTAGACGGCGTTGACTTTAGAGCGGTTACTTTAAGCAGTCTTAATGAATTTAGAAACGTAAGTTTAATTAATGCTGATTTTTCTGAGGCGAAATTTAGTGATAAATCTAAGCTCTATGATGTTAATGCAGCGGATGTAAAAGGATTGGATCTCTCTCCTTGGCAAACCTCTGTTAAGGAGCAAGGCAATGCAGCAGTAGTATCGCAGCAAGATAAAGAGAGTCTGGCAATGCAAGAATATCAATATCGTCTAAACCTTTTTATCGCAAGAAATGTGGGAAGTGAAGTGAACGCCAAAGTTGATTGTGAAATAGCGCAGACGATGTTAGAGCAAGGTTATTCTAGTCAGTCAATAGAGGCAGTGATTGCTCTATATTCACCTAAAGCCTCGGAGGTAGGTAATCGCGCTAGGGTTTACGCCAAGAATGTAGTTAAAAAAGCGGAGAAAGAGAATATGCGAGGTAATAGTAAATAGGATTTGACTGTTATAAGCTATACCTTAACTTGTTCCTTAGTCTTCGCCAATGACTAGAAAGGGAAAAGGATATAAAACTAGTTAAAAATGATTTGCCAACATAAATACTTAACATCGGAGAGGTTTGAGGAAATACAAGGATTCTAGCGATATGCTAGAATCCTTTTTTTATGCAATCATGTTTTAGGTGTAGGAGCGATTTTGATGTATTAAAATAAGATCAATTGGATAAAAGATAATGGATGTGAAAATATTGTAACAAAACTGTAATACATTTTCTTTATAATTAGAATATATCTGGCAAAGATAACCGAGTTATGGCTCAAAGCATCCACATAAAGAATGAAGCGTTCTGCCTTGACTAAAAATTATTGTTGTTGAATCTTGGAAGCCATGCATAACGGAAAATGCAATGAGGTGATTAAATAAATGATTACTCATCTGGCCGACTTTGGAATTGGTCTGATTGTGGGGATGTTTATTTGTCTATTAGTGATATCGCTTATGATAAAATATAAGGAAAAATAGAATTCAAATGAATAGTTTTCCAGTTTGAGGAGAATTTCAGCAGAGTTACTAGAGAAATATCGCTAATATACACTTTCCTTTTTAATGGAAGTATATATTAACGATATTCATAAATAGAGTATTGGGGAATGCTGTTATTCCTTGAGCGTTAAGCCTTTGAAATCAAAGGTTTTGTTTGGAGGCGTTATTGTTGTAAACTTTGGAATTTCCTTAGGTATAGCGGTTTTATTCGCTTTTTGAAAGTTCGTTAAATATTGATTATTCATGCTTGCATTTACGGCTGATATTGACATTTCAAAAACTCCTTTCTTAGATATTGCTGATAACATGGGGGACACAATTTATATCGTATTCTTTTGTTTGAAATTCATTTAGAATATATATAAAGTTTCTTTCTAGATGAAATAATATATTTATCTATATTATTATGGGTAAAAACAGAAGCCCCCTCAGATGAAATCAGAGGGGCTGTTGAGAAGCAATTTATTTTTTTGCTTACTTATTATTAGAAACTGTGACTTTCGGTGGCGTATTCTTTTTTTGAATAGTTTCATAAACTTCAGCATATTTTTGAACAACATCATCGGCTATATTCGTAGCTGATGATGTTTCATTTGCTTCTTGAAAATCCAGTTGGTTTAAAACGAGCATAGTTAGTTCATGAATTTGGTTCTTAGATAAATTTTTAGTCATAGCAAGACCTCCATTAAAGATTCTTTATAATATCTTAAGATACCCTAAAATCCTTACAATCATGAATTTTATAAATGAATATATTTGTATTAAAATCGATATGATATGAAGAAAGAAAAGCAACTAAAATAGCAGACCAATGCTATCGTAGTTGCTTGTTCTAGTAGTAATTTAATTCTTAAGTAAGGTTAAGCGGATTCAAATAATTCTTTAACGGTGTGTAATTCCTTGCGGATGGATATGTTTTGAGGACAATGGCTTTCACACTTACCGCATTCTATACAGTTAGATGCATGTGCTGGTGATCCAAGGCGAAAATTATATAGAAATTTATGCCGTTCTCTAACTGCGGGACTATCACCAAAGATAAAATTATCATTGAGGATTGTAAAACACCCCGGAATGTTCACGCCAGCAGGACAAGGCATACAATAGGCACAAGCGGTACAATTAACTTTTATTCGTTCTTTAAAAATAGACTTTACTTGATTGATGATGTTGATTTCCTTTTCGGTTAATGAATTTGCATGAGCGTCTTGAGCTATTTTAAGGTTTTCTGTAACATGCTCCATAGCTGACATGCCGCTTAAAGCAATTGATACTTCAGGATGATTCCATACCCAGCGCAGTGCCCATTCAACAGGCGTCCTTTTTTGATCTGCCTGATTAAAAAGGGAAAGAGCATCATTGGGAAGATTTTCAGCAATTTTTCCACCTCTCAGTGGTTCCATAATAGCAATGCCCAATCCCTTTTTGGCTGCGTACTCCAATCCTTCTTTGCCAGCCTGATAATTTTCATCTAAATAATTATATTGAATCTGGCAGAATGACCAATCATAATAATCAACGATTTCTTTGAACAAGCCAACTCTTTCATGAAATGAAAATCCTGCATGTTTGATTCTGCCATCTTGAATTGCCTGATCCAAGAACTCACTAATTCCTGCTTCTTTTAGGATGGGCCATGTAGAAGCACTAAGTGAGTGGACTAAATAAAAATCAATGGTATCTGTCTCAAGACGTTTTAATTGTTCATTTAAGTATTTATCCATATCAGCCCGTGTTTTGATTAGCCAGCTAGGAAGTTTCGTAGCTAATTTTACACGTTCTCTATAGCCATCTTTCAATGCTTTTGCTACAAAAGGTTCGCTAGCTCCACCATAAGCCATACCTTTGCCATGATATGGATATGCGGTATCTATATAATTTACACCTTCATCGATTGCATGGCGAATCATTGCTATTGATTGTCCTTCATCAATGTTAGTAGGATCACCGCCGATTATAGGAAGCCTCATACAGCCAAATCCCAGAACAGAAACCATTTCATTTGTCTTTCCATACTTTCTATATAACAACACAATCACTCCTTAAATTTTCTTTAAAATATCCCCTCAGATACTTTTATTTTCCATTTCGTTAAAATCTAGATGAATCCTGCCTTGAAACGCTAATTAAATGTATTCTATTTCCATTTTTTCGAAAATGATTGGGTATGATTCATAGGAAAAGGCAAAGATCGTTAAAATGCAGGAGAATAAGCCATTAGCCGCGAATTAAATTCTTCTTAGTAAATATTGTGAATACATGCATCTTCCATAGGAAGAGGGGAGTGGATGATAATAAAACAGGAAGCAGCAGCGCCTCAGCTTTGGACGAAAAGTTTTCTTTTACTTTGTTTGTCCAACTTGTTTATCTTTACGAGTTTTTACTGTTTATTACCGACGCTGCCTTTATTTATCACTGATGTTCTTGCTGGTGATACTAAAATAGTAGGCTATATTTTTGGCGTTTTTGCTCTAGCAGCAGTGTTGTCGCGTCCTTTAGCTGGGCATTTACTAGATACCTTAGGGAGAAAAGCCATATTACGCTTATCATTACTTCTTTTGACTTTGGCTATGTTCGCATACAATTGGGTGACAAGTTTAGTGTTATTGTTTATATTGAGAGGGATTCATGGGATATTCTGGGGATTTGCTACCACCGCCTCTGGAACAACAGCAACGGATCTTGTTCCGGCAGTTAGGCGTGGGGAAGGAATCGGTTATTATGGATTGTCTAATACCGTTGCTATGGCCGTGGGTCCTTTGCTGGGGTTAGAAATATTGCAACGATTTGGATTTTCTATATTATTTATTATCAGTTTTTGTTTTGCTGCAGTTGGATTTTTATGTGCTTGGGGGATTGAGCATCAGGCTGTAAATAAATCGGCAAATACGAAAAGTATTATTTTATTTGAACCCAAGGTCTTTTCCTTTGCCAGTATAATGTTTTTTGTAGCTGGGTTATATAGCGGGGTGCTTTCCTTCATTGTGCTTTTCGGAAAAGAAATCGGTATTGCAAACCCAGGGAGCTACTTTTTGGCCTTTGCTGCTGCTCTTTTTCTTAGCAGACCCTATGCAGGGAAAATTCTTGATCAGCAAGGTCCTGTAAAGATTATGTCAATCGGATTTGCTGCATTAGCAGCATCCTTTTTATCGCTATTCTTTGCAAATGGAATTGTTTTATTTATGATGTCTGCAGTCTTATTTGGCGTAGGTTTTGGTATAATCCAGCCAACAGCCTTGACAATGGCAATTAATAAAGTAGGGGCTTTACAGCGTGGCGTTGCAAATGGCACAATAATGACTGCTTTTGATTTGGGTGTGGGGTGTGGAGCCATTTTTCTAGGGATGTTGTCAAGTTCAGTTGGTTTGCCGATGATGTATTTGGGAAGTTGTTTCATCGTTATCATTCCTCTTGCTATATTTTATGTAAATCATGTGAGAGGATATCGACAAGAAAATCGTTAATAATTTGCATTAAGAATTATCCGCACCTGCATACAGCAGGTGCCATTTTTTTGATTGATTTTGAATTTCATGGAGAAAAATCATTAATATTGATTGTAGTATGGGGTTTCGTTGAACGTTTTTTAGCAAAAAAAAACCACGCTTATAGTAACGTGGTTGCAAGAGGGATGAAGTTTGTTGAATGAGTTTTTTTAATTGATTAACAACTAGAGGAACAATCATCATTGGAACAACAAAAGAATAGCAAAATGATCACTATAATAATAATGAAGCTACCACCACCGCGTCCGTTACCACCAAAACCACCGAAGCCCATAAGTATTCCTCCTTTTTCATGCTTAGCCTTGTGACTTACTCTATTGTATGCTAAGTGAATACAGGAGGTACCAAGATAAAATCGAATATAAGGATGTAATTCTTAATAATAAAATAAATAAAGTTGAAATATTAAAGAACTAGGAGAATAAATGAACAACGCTCACGATCAGTTTCCGCTTTTTAAGTTTAAGGATGCTAAAATAGTTAGACACAATTAAAATGACTATGTAATTGCAGATTATCTGCTTACATAGTCATTTTTTTATCGAAAGGAAGTGATAAAAGTGTCGAATAATATTCTCACATCATATTGATGTTGGTTGATAGGTATAACTTCCTTATTTAATTTGAGAAGAGAATAGACGGCCATTTGTGCTGAGCGAATAGAATATTCTACAGTAAAAACAACGTCGTCAGGCATTTCAGCGAATTGACCTAGGAAAGCGAGATTGGTTGAGCCTTTCGGTATAACTTCCGGTCGGTCTGTTCTAACCCGTGGCATAAACTGGCTGGTTATAAATGGCATCATGCAGGGAATGCAGTTAGAGGTTTTAAGAATTAAGGGAATATGCTTGTGGAATCTAAGATGAGAACATAATTCAATTAATATTTCCTCACCTGTACATTCAGACATCTTTTTTGGTATATAGTTACCAATGTTGTTAGGAAATAAAGAATAGCCCCAAAAGACTTTAATATTCTCAGGCTGATTGATAAAATGCGGCTGATAGGCTAAGACAATAGACATAAACCAATTGGAATCTTTAAAAGTTACTAGAGCGCCTGTACCGTATGAATTACCTGAGAACTTTTCCATTAAATCAAAGAATATAGGATCTTTACAAGTGACCGTAAAGGATTCCCACAAGGATTTATCAATATGATCTGAAAAGACAGATGGAGAACCCAAATCAGGCTGTTTTCTTACAATGTTTTCCCACAATGTAAAAGATGCACCTTTGGATCCAAGGCGAGGGGCTGAGGTCATAGATCCGAGACTATAGCCTTCTGTCATAGAGCCATTTGTAACAAAAACCAAGTCAGTATTATGAACCGTTATTTCTTTTTGCTTTCCTGCATCTAAGTAGTGGATACGCTCAATTGTTTTTTCCTCTTGTGACGGCTTAAAATCAAGATCTGTTACCTTGCAATTCATTTCAAAATGGACATCTTGTCCTCCAAGCCATTTTATAATGGGCAATATAATAGAATCATACTGATTGTAGGGGGTTCGAGTTACGCCTGCTAACGTATGAATACGAGGAAATTCGTGCATGAACCGATTGAGGTAACGCTTAAATTCGATAGCACTGTGCCAAGGCTGAAAAGCAAAAGTAGTAGCCCACATGTACCAAAAATTGGTTTTAAAGAAGGAAGGTGAAAAACATTGTTCAATCGTGTAGGTTTTAAGAGCATCTTCCGGACTAATGGTAAGTTTCATTAAATCCATTCTGTCTTTGTTGCTAAAACCCATAGAACTGACATCTATTATTTTGCCATTTTCATCGACTAACCTAGCTTTAGCATGGGTTTGTACTTTTTTATCAAAAGCAATGATTTCATCTCTCACAGAGATTTGAGGGTCAGTAATAGAAGGAATAAACTTTAAAAGTTCCCAAGTGCATTCATAAGCTTCGTCGTTTAACATTCTGCCTCCGCGCAGGACATATCCCTTTCCTGCTGAACCAGTTCCATCGCAACTTCCGCCTGTAATGTTCATTTCTTCGAAAATATGGATATTTTTTCCTGGGAAATAACCATCTCGAATCAAATAAACAGCGGCCGCCAGAGAACCGACACCAGCCCCAACAAGATAAGCTTTTGTATCATGATTTGCCATTGATAAGCCTCCATTTTCTATTAACCTAATTTTGGGAAACACAGTAATAACAGCTATTATAAAGTTTGTACATTCTTAATAAAAATATGTGAAAAAGCTGGAAACCTTATAATAAGAGAATACAAACTATACAAATGCCAAAGTATAAATCCATTGCGTTATCTTATTGACTTTCAGTGTAAAGATTGTTACTATCTATATGATAATTAATATCAATTACTTATCATAGTATTAATAATTACATGAAATTAAGATAAGGATTAAAGGCTCCTGAATTAGTTATAGCTCATAGGAAGTTTAGCAGTACATTTCTGAAAGGGTGAGATGATAATGTTTGACATGCAGATGAAGCCATATGAAATGATAAATGTAATGGACGAAAATTGTCCTGTATGTGAAGGATTTGGGAGAATATATAATTTTGAAAACAGCGGATATGAATTTCTCGCAGAGAATGGAAGTGCAGGGGATATCCCGGACACCTCATATTGACTTGTTTTTTTGCTTTGAAGAAGGCTTTCAATGGACATTCCAAGGAATGAAAACGCAATTAGGAATGTTAGCAGGTGAGAGTTTTTTAGTTAAAAGCAGGAAAAAATTTGGTGTAAATCCGAAAGAGTATTTTATTGAGCGGGGCAGGAATTGGCATGTTTTTAAATGGCATTTTGGTTCCGAGTATAGTTAAACAATTTCTTGAACTGGGGTGGCGTGCAGTATGGCTATTGTTTGGGGCAGTTTCTCTTGGTGTGATTATACTTGCTATTCCGGTTTTAAAGAATCCTAATCATACAAATAAAAAAGACAGCAGCGAGGAAAAACCAAAATGGCTGCACAATAAGGAATTGATTAAAATTGCCTGGCTGTATTTTCTTGTAGGAGTAGGATATTTAATTCCAATTTTGTATCAAACTGTTTATATGATAGAACTTGGCATTCCTGATAACATTGCGGGAGGCATTTTTGCAGTAGCAGGAGTTTTTGCCATTGCAGGAGGACCGGTTTGGGGAATAATTTCAGATAAAATAGGATCACAAAGGACCTTAATTACAGCCTTGCTTTGGGCTATCGCCGGAGATCTTATTCCTCTTATGTTTCACAACGTGGTGAGTTTTATTGTATCTGCTGTCATTTGGGGATCATCCATAGGGGGAATCCTTGCTTTAATTCAAGTGAAGGCATCCCATCAGGTTCCTCAAAAGTATATTTCAGCGGCAATTGGTTTTATCTCTGCCTTTTATGCTGTAGGACAAATGCTAGGTCCAGGGCTTGCAGGATGGATGATTGAGTATCATGGAGGTTTTGCATCTGCGTATTGCTTTGGTGCATTGATTTATTTTATGGGATTACTATTGACCTTAAGCTTAAAGACAGAACACATGAAAGTCGTTTCTTCAAAAGAGTCTTAAGCTTTTACTTTTGATAAGCTTAAGGTTGATATACAGATTTAACTCCATAAATAGTGCTATAATACGTACCGCCACGTATACCGTCAGCTTGTACTACAATAGTTCCACTTCCATAGGAAATGGGGACTTTAAATTGATATACCCATCCAGTATAAGGATTACCAATGCCCTCTCTGGCAAAAGGTTCGGTAACTAGAGTTGTTGGAATTTTACTACCATTTTGATATAAAAAAATGCGATTAGGATCAGGATAGCCAATAAAACGAACCGCCATATAAAAATTTTGTCCATATAAGGTTGTTTTGGGGATGTCTCGGACTTCTATCCAATCCGTATTTTCAGCACCAACGTGCGTAATCTGAATACTTGATAGATTTGGGGCTGGTCCAGCATTTACACTAGAAGTTACTAAAGTGAATAGGCAAAGTAATACCACTGACATCATCAACTTTTTCATAGATTTAGCACTCCTTTTATGGCTTGATTAACTAGGTTTTAACTTCTACAAAAAGTTTGTTTTTCCTTTGAAATTAGAGGATTTAGAACATATATTATATTTTTCTTGAGATATTCCCCCTATGAGAGATATAATAAAAAGCATGGAGGGGTATTTTATGCAAAACCACAAACATGTTCATCAGAAGCAAATTATTAATAGACTAGCTAGAATAGAAGGTCATGTTAGAGCCGTGAAACAGATGGCTGTTGAAGAACGTGATTGCCCTGAAATATTGCTGCAGATTGCTGCTGTGCGCAAAGCTCTTGATAACACTGCAAAGCTTATTCTTAAGGATCATCTGGAACACTGCCTGATTCATGCCGTCCAAGAAGGCGAGCAGGAGAAGTTCTTGAAGAATTTGCAGGAGGCAATTGATCGTTACATCAAATAAATGGACGGAAAGAAGCAGTAATGTTGCAAAACTAGGCTGCTTATGGATTAAACGAGAGGAAATTAGGATGCCATTGCAAATGGATATAATTTATTTGGAAAATAGCGGTTTTGTTGTACAAACTGCACAACATACATTGGTTTTTGATTATTATCAAGATACTTCAGATACCATTGCCAAACTGTTACAAAAGAGAAAGCTTCTTCATGTATTTTCTTCTCATAGTCATCATGATCATTTTAATCCGATCATAAGTACATGGCAGGATCAGGTAGCCGCGTTTTTTCTAAGTGATGATATTGGTAATGTAGGTATTCGTCCTGAAAAAATTGTTTGGCTGCGACCTTACGAAACAAGTATTCATGGGGATTTGAAAGTTAAAGCTTATGGTTCTACTGATCTGGGAGTTTCTTTTTTAGTTGAAGTGGATGGATGGCGATTGTTTCATGCTGGTGACTTAAATTGGTGGCATTGGAAATGGGACCATAAATATAATCAAGTGTTAGCTCAGAATCTTTTTGAAAAAGAAATGGATAAATTAGAAGGCTTGCAATTGGATGTGGCTTTCTTTCCTGTGGATAGTCGATTAGAAGAGTATCGGTCAATTGGGGTGAAAGAATTCTGCAGTAGAGTTAATGTAGAGCAATTAGTAGCGATGCATACTCGCGGCGAAAGATGGAGTCCTCCTTCTGGATTTATCCCAAAGGGAAGCGTTGTTGCTTCCTGGTGTCCCATTTTTTCTGGAGATCGATTACAATTGAAGAAAGCGCAAAGAGCTGCCACTGATTTTTGAAAAGTGGCAGCTCTTTTATATTGATTAGTATTTAACATAAAACAATAAGTGGAATAGAATAATATAACTTAAATAATTTGGATGCTAAGAGAAAAAAACTTCATCCTGAATTTAGGATGGGGTTTTTTTATAGATGGAAGGAACTTATTCTTAGCTTTGGAGGGAGATAATAGTGAGAAATTTTGGCAAGATTACCATAGGCCAGTTAATTGATTTGAGGGCAAAAGAAAATGCGAAGACAGAAGCCTTAGTGTATTCTGATCTTAATTTACGGCATAATTACGACGATTTCCGTCACGATTGCAATCAGGCTGCTAAAGGTTTAATGAAACTAGGTGTGCAAAAAGGAGAGCATATTGCCATCTGGGCTACAAATGTGCCTCAGTGGGTGATTACTCAATTTGGCAGTGCCAAAATGGGAGCCGTATTAGTAACAGTAAATACGAATTATAAGATATTTGAATTAGAGTATTTATTAAAACAGTCGGATACGACTACCCTTATCTTAATTAAAGGGACGAAGAGCTCAGACTATATCAGTATGCTGTATCAACTTTGCCCTGAGCTTCATAACTGCAAACCAGGAGAACTTAAATCACAGAAATTGCCGTTTTTGAGAAATATTATAGTAATTGATGAAAATATCTATCCTGGTATGTTTACCTGGAATGAACTAATTGAAATAGGAAGCACAGTAACGGATGAGGAACTGGCAGTTCGTGAAGATTCTCTAGACTCGGATGATGTGATTAGTATGATGTATACTTCGGGGACGACAGGCTTTCCAAAAGGAGTTATGCTCACTCATAATAACTTGATTGGCAATGCCTGCAGTCTTGCAGAATGTATGGACTTCACGGAAAAAGATCGATTATGTATTCCTGTTCCTTTTTTCCATTGTTTTGGATGTGTACTGGGAACAATGGCTTGTGTAGTATCTGGTGCCACAATGGTTCCAATCGTAGCGTTCAATCCCATCAAAGTGCTTGAAATAATTGAAAAAGAACGTTGCACAGCCGTTCATGGAGTACCTACGATGTTCATAATGGAGCTAGAAGAAATGGAAAAAAACAAATATGATACCTCGTCTCTACGGACTGGTATTATGGCTGGATCACCTTGTCCTATTGAGGTAATGAAGAAAGTTGTAGATCAGATGGGAGTTAGAGAAATCACCATCACATATGGTCAGACTGAAGCCTCGCCGGGCATTACCATGACTAGAACCGATGACCCGCTGGAATTGCGGGTGACTACTGTAGGGCGAGCTCTGCCTAATGTAGAGGTGAAAATAATTGACCCGGAAAATGGAAAAGAAGTACCTGTAAATACACAGGGCGAGCTTTGCTGTCGAGGTTACAACACGATGAAGGGATATTATAAAATGATCGAAGCGACTGCTGCAGCTATTGATAATGATGGTTGGCTGCACACCGGAGATCTAGCAGTCATGGATGAAAATGGTTATTGTAAAATTACAGGACGATTAAAAGATATGATTATCCGCGGCGGAGAAAATATCTATCCACGTGAAATTGAGGAATTTATTTATACGCACCCTAAAGTGAAAGATGTGCAAGTTGTAGGAGTACCTAGTGAAAAATATGGAGAGGAAGTCATGGCATTTATCCAAATAAAACCAGGAAATTCAATTACAGAAGAGGAACTTAAGGAGTATTGCCGAGAGAACATAGCTCGTTATAAGATACCTAAGTATATTGCCTTCGTAGAAGACTATCCGATAACGGCCAGCGGCAAGATCCAAAAATATAAACTGCGTGAACTGGCTATGGAACTATTAGGGATACGCTGAGCGCATCCCTGTCTTTTTTCAATTTGTTAGTTAAACATCACTTCAAAAGAAAATCATCTGCAATTTTGGTATTGATAATATAACGTCCCAATAAATCATTTTGTAAGCATATATAATAAATAATAGTATATTCTACTACGAAATCTTTATTAATGCCTCGGTATACTTTATTTTTATTTAATATGATTTCACCAGCAGGGTCAGATCCATTCAAAATAATGATATCGTTCATACGAATCATTAACCTCCTTTGACTTTCACATAACTGATACGTATAAGGAACAATAATAGGCAGAAAAGCTTCTTAGCATTGCTATAGTTTATGTTTCACAAACCGGATGTGCTAACCAATATAAGAAAATCTTGAAACTGCAGTTTTATCTAGTTTGAGAAACTTTTAGCAGCGTAACTAAAAAGTTTTTACCCGGCAGCTGTTCAAAACACTTGTCATAGTTTTGTCACATTTTCATGTTATGCTTACAATTAAAATGAAATGAGGTCTCAAAGGCTTAAATATAATAACAGAGTAATAGTTGTATGTGCAACTATTACTCTGTTATTATATTACTTGAGGCTTCATGCGAAAAAAACTACAAATTATTGCATTTATGATCACTGTATTTTTTAATGTAGAAAAGAATTCACAGGAGAGTGAAACAAGTGGCACAACGTTTAGCAAATAATAAAAAAATAGTAGCTATTATTGCAATTACAGCTTTTTCGTTATTGTTTTCAGCTTATCAAGGACTTTATTCGAAAAATACAGCCAAGGGACAACATTCCGAAGATACGAAACCGCTAGTTGATGTTTTGACGATTCAGCGCAAAGATATGACTAAGACAATTGACTTAACAGGGCAAACGGTGCCTGAATCCCAAGTTGATATTGCTGCAAAATATACAGGGAAAATTACTCAGATCAATGTTCAGCTAGGACAGCATGTCACGCCGGGGCAAGTATTATTGAGTCAAGACAGCAGTGATATTGATATTTCTATAGAGGAGAATAATGCAAGTTTTCGCCAGGCGAATGCAGATGCTATTGAAAGTAACGCTGCTTTTGAGGCAAATTACCAAAAAGCACAATCGGATTATCAGCACAGTGTAACTACATATGAAAGATATAAACTTTTATATTCTCAAGGGGCTATTTCAAAAGAAGTACTTGATAATGCAGAACAGCAGCTGATTTCATCCAAATCAGTTATGGAATCCTGGTCAAAACAGCTCATGTCAGGAAGTGCAGCTTCAGTTGAATCAAAAAGAGCCAGTCGAGATAAAGCACAAAGTGTTATTGATGCATTAAAGAATCAAAAAGATGACCTTACTCTGCGAGCACCTCGATCCGGGATGATTGGTTTCCGGCAGGCAGAAGTAGGCAACATCGTATCAGCTGGTCAGATCGTTTTATCTATTGTTGATAATAGTAATATCTATATAGACTGCTCCGTATCAGAGCAAGATATCGGGCAAGTGGTTCTAGGCTTACCTACGACTATTGAGATTGAATCTTTGGGTAAGTCATTTACTGGAAAGATTATTTACATCAGCCCATCCATAGATAGTAAAACGCAAGCCTTCACCATTCGGATGATCCTTGACAAGCCTGAAGACAGTATTCGAAGCGGAATGTTTGCCCGTACCAAGATTAATACAATCCTAAGGTCACAGACCTTATTCGTGCCAAAAGAAGCTGTTTTGTCCTTAAATGGTAAAGATCGCATTTTTGTTGTGAACAGCAGCAATCAAGTGGAAGAACGCATCGTACAATTAGGTTTACGTAATGATAAGAGCATTGAAATTATCAGCGGCATGCAAGAGGGCGAGACAATTGCTGTTAGTAATTTAGCAAAACTCAAAACAGGTACTGCTATTACACCAAATAATCTTGCAGAATAGTCGAATCAGATAGGAAGTGTTATTTTGAATATTACAAAATTATCCATACAAAAACCAATTGGCATTACGATGATAATTTTATTCTTTGTTGTACTTGGTTTATATAGTCTTCAGAGTATTAGCGTTGAACTGCTGCCAGCCCTTAATACTCCTTATGTTACTGTTTCTGTTCATTATGATGGTGCAGGAACAGAAGAAATGGAGCAACAAGTTATTAAGCCCCTAGAGGATTCGCTGTCTTCCGTTGCCCATTTAAAACATATGACATCTACTGCCAGGCCAGAAAATGCTAATATTGTATTAGAATTTGATTTCACAGCAAACGCAGATATTGCCTCTATTGATGCTACAAAGCAGGTGAACTTGGTACGACGAAGTTTGCCAGATGGGGTTGATGAACCAGTTGTTGTAAAACGAGATATAAATGCTACTACGATTTTAGAAATTGCAGTGACATCCAATCAGCCTTTAGCTGAAATTTACACCAAAGCTGATTCTGTTTTTAAAGAACGTTTGCAGCGAGGGGATGGGGTTTCTGAAGTTGAATTGTATGGTGGCAGAGATAAAGAAATTTCTGTGGAGCTGGATAAAGATAAGCTTCGTTTCTACAATGTTGCAATTAACCAGATTGTAAGCAAAATAAAAAGTGAAAATACCCTGCTGCCGTCTGGCAGCGTGTTCAATGATAAGACACAAGCTGATGTACGTTTGCTTGCTCAATATAAAACCCCTGATGAAATCACCAAGTTGCAAGTAACCAATGGGGATAGCATTCCTGTACAATTGAAAGATGTTGCAACCATTCAAGAAAAAGATAAGCGAGTCAGTCGTTATAGCCGTGTAAATGGCTCAGATGCAGTTTCATTATCGGTTTATAAAAATAGTGATGCCAGTCTTGTCGATACGGTAACATCTACTCTACAGCAATTGGAAACACTGCGTACAGAATATCCGGATTATACATTTACAGTTGTTACAGATGCATCAAAATATGTTACCAATTCTTTACATAATACTTTTGGAAGCCTGATAGAAGGCTTACTTACTACGGGGCTTATACTCTATCTTTTTCTGCGTGGCTGGCGATCTACAATTGCCGTAATAATTGCCATTCCTACATCGATGATATCTACATTTTTCATCATGTATATTGCAGGGTTTTCCTTCAATATGATGTCGTTAATGGGAATGGCTCTTTGCATTGGTGTTTTAGTCGATGATTCTATTGTTGTACTCGAAAACATCCATCGTCACTTAAAAATGGGCAAAGATGCAGTCAGTGCGGCTGAAGATGGCCGTAATGAGATTGGTATGGCAGCGATTGCTATTACACTCTGTGATGTTGTTGTATTTATGCCGATCGCATTTATGACAGGAATGACGGGCCAATTTTTTCGCCAATTCGGCTTAACAATTGTTTTTGCCACTTTATTTTCTATGCTTGTATCTTTCACCCTTACCCCAATGCTTGCTTCGCGCCTTTTTAAGGGGGGATTGACCGAGCCTCGCGGTGTAGTCTGGAATTTTATGGATCGAATGGAACAAGGTGCAATTACTAGATATGAGACGGTTTTACGCTGGGGCTTACGTAATAGTAAAAAAGTCATTGCCAGTGTGCTGATTTTATTCTTTGTAACGATTTCCTTAATTCCCTTAGGGGTTATTGGTTCAGAATATATGCCCCGCACAGATGAAGGCAGTTTTCGTGTTTCAGTAGAGCTGCCTGTCGGCCAAAACATTCAGCAGTCAGATCTTGTCGTAAAAGAATTAGAAGAATATTTATCAACCATTCCTGAAGTAACAAATTATCTGTCCAGTACGGGCAGACCTTCCAGTAACAATGGTTCTCTTAGTGTGCAATTGGTTGATCGCAAAGAGCGTGACCGGACAGTTTGGCAAATTACTGATCAAGTACGAGCCTATGCAAAGCAAAATTTCCCCAACGTCATTGTAAGAGTGAATGAATCACAATCTTCCGTAGCTGGAGTTTCAGGCGGAGGAGGAGGGGGCGGGGCTCCCATACAAATACAATTACTGGGCTCTAATATGGATAATTTAGTTGCGTCTTCTTATCAAACCCAAAGCATCCTTTCGCAAATAGAGGGAATAAAAGACATCCGTAGTTCTTATACAGAGGGGATGCCTGAAATCCAAATGACGATTGATCGTGACAGATTAAATTTTTATAATAGTTCAGTAGCTGAAGTTGCCAATGTTTTTCATGCTGCAATTGCTGGACAACAGGCTGGTGTGTATGCCAATGATCCATTTAACGATGGTCAAGATACAGATATTACAGTTCGCATTAAAGGAAGTGATGGTTTTGCAATGCAGGACATTCGGTCACTGCCGATTATGGCTGGCAACCATCAAATATCCTTAGGAGACATTGCTGTTCTACGTGAAGGTACAGGGCCAGTCATGCTGCAGCGGGTAGATAAGCAGCGTTCCATAACAATACAAGCCAATATAACCGATCGCCCTTTAAATGAAGTATTGCAAGAGATTACAAAGAAACTGACCCCCAAAGATCTAGGTACCGGTATTAGCTATCGCTATACGGGCCAGGCAAATAGTATGAGTGATACCTTTGGACAAATGTTTCAAGCACTAGGCTTATCCCTTATATTAGTTTACATGTTGCTAGCTGTTCTATACGAGTCGCTTTTAACTCCATTTATTCGTATGTTTTCTCTTCCGCTAGGGATGATAGGATCGCTGTTATTCTTACTGATTACCAATAATACCATCAATCTATACTCTCTCATTGGTATATTGGTCATGGATGGTTTGGTTGCCAAAAATGGAACCTTGCTCCTGGATTATACAATAACGCTAATGGAGCGAGGCGTTGGGGCTTTTGATGCTATCATTGAAGCCGGTAAAACAAGATTAAAACCAATTTTAATGACGACCATTACCATGGTTGTTGGTATGCTGCCCACAGCATTAGCATTAACAGAAGGCTCGGAGACAAGAGTCAGTATGGCATGGGTTCTAATTGGCGGTTTATTAAGTTCAACCGTGTTTACGCTGCTTATTATTCCGATTATTTTTCTATTCTTTCAGAACCATCCTATCAATTTTATGAAGAGGCTGAGTCTTCTTTCGAATTGGATCAAACATTCAAGATCAGAAAACTAATTTCCCCTTCCGATACAATAAAAAGGAACTTATTAAAGTTCCTTTTTATTGTATAAAATATTGTTTAATCCCGTTGTAAATTCCCATAGCTACCTTTTTATTAAAATCACGATTGATAAGCAGTTTTTCTTCTTTTGGATTAGAAATAAAAGCAGCTTCTGTTAGTATGGCTGGCATGTTCGTATTCTTGAGAACATAAAAATCGCTTGGCTGAGAGCCTCGATCATACAACTTTAACTGACTCACCATATTGTCCTGAACGAAACGGGCAAGATCACTGTTACTGCCTGGGCAGAAATAGGTTGTTGTACCAGTTCCGTGTTCAGCAAATGCATCGGTGTGAATGCTGACAAACAAGTCAGCATTTGCCTGGTTGGCGATATCGACGCGAGCTTGCAGTTCGTCAATGTCTGAAGATCCGTCTATGGCAACATCCCGATCAGATGTCCGAGTCATAATGACAGTTGCTCCTCCGGCAGAAAGTAATTCACGTAAATCGCGAGCAATTGCCAGAGTAACATTTTTTTCGGCAACATTGTTAGGACCGATAGCACCAGCATCACTGCCTCCATGTCCAGGATCAACAACGATCACTTTATTCTTGAGGGGTTTTTTGTTTTGATATTCCCGAATTGCATCGATCTTCTGACTCTGGAAACCATACGCAGCAGCACTAGCTGTCATAGAGGTTAAGATCATGCCAAGTACCAGCAGAGCTATAAACGTAAGAGGCAATCGTAGCTGTCTTTTCATTTATTCATCCTTACTCATTATAGATTTTAGTCAGTTAAGTAAATTATACTCTATATTCGTTCCCTGCGGTTAACGTAATATTTCCCATTGATAAGATGCAATACAGGCGATGTATTGGCTATGGATCTGCAAGAGCATGCCTGCAATATTTTGCAGGCATGCTAAATATTGCAGAGCCATTGGTCAGGCCTGTGCTTTGATGTATAGTGATTTTGCTATAAGGATGAATTAAATCTGATTGGCATGTTTCTTGCAATTCACTTGGAAAAGTTAGAAAATTTAAATTATTATTCTAAGGAGGAACCAGTATGGAAATTATAAATTCTATGGAGCATTATGACTATGAGCAGCTTGTCTTTTGCCAGGATAAGGCATCCGGTTTGAAGGCCATTATTGCGATTCATGATACGACGCTGGGGCCAGCATTGGGCGGGACGCGAATGTGGCCCTATACCAGTGAAGAAGAAGCTGTTATCGATGCATTGCGACTAGCGCGTGGCATGACTTTTAAAAATGCAGCAGCAGGTCTTAATTTTGGTGGAGGAAAAACAGTCATTATTGGCGACCCAAGAAAAGATAAAAGTGAGGCATTGTTTAGAGCTTTCGGCCGATTTGTTGAAAGTCTCAATGGACGTTACATCACTGCGGAGGATGTAGGGATCTGTGTAGAGGATATGGACATTGTGAGCCAGGAAACCAAGCATGTTAATGGCGTAGGAGCGATAGCTGGATCCAGCGGCGACCCTTCTCCAATCACTGCTTTTGGAGTATTAAAAGGCATACAGGCCTGTGCTAAAGAGGTTTGGGGAAGTGAACAGCTGAAAGGGAAGACTGTGGCACTTCAAGGACTTGGTCATGTGGGTTATTATCTGGCTAAACATCTGCATCAAGAAGGTGCGAATCTTATTGTAGCTGATATTAATGAGCAGAATGTGGAACGTGTGGTAAAAGAATTGGGAGCGACAGCGGTAAATCCCGATGCTATCTATGGTGTAGAATGTGATATTTTTACTCCAACAGCTCTTGGAGCAATCATTAACGACCATACTATACCGCAGTTTAAGTGTCGTATTATTGCAGGTGCCGCTAATAATCAACTTGGAGAAAATCGGCATGGAGATCTACTCCACAGTAAAGGGATCTTGTATGCTCCTGATTATATTATCAATGCTGGAGGGGTAATTAATATAGCAGATGAATTGAATGGTGACTACAATAAAGAACGAGCCTTAAGAGCTGTTGAAATCATTTATCGGAATATTGAAGAAATTATTGCTATTTCAAAACGGGATAATATACCGACTTATAAGGCCGCTGATATTTTAGCTGAGCGGCGGATCGATACATTAGGAAAGGTGCGCAGTACTTTTTTATCACACGCAAGAAGATGATTCTTAAAAAACCAGGCTGGAATAAATTTTATGGAGGAAGCAAATGAATTTCATACAAGAGTATCGTACTAAATTAACTACGGCAGAAAGAGCAGTTAAAGTCATTCAGTCTGGTGATTGGGTTGATTATAATTTTACATTAGCCCAACCCGTGGCTTTAGACAAGGCGCTGGCAGCCCGAAAAAATGAACTAGTCAATGTGAAGGTAAGAGGAGGCTTTTCATTAAGGCCTTTAGAAATTGTTAATGCCGATCATGAAAGAGAACATTTCTTTTATAATAGCTGGCACTTTAGCCCCTATGAGAGAAATTTGAGTGATCGAGGTCTGTGCAACTATATACCAATGATTTATCGCAATAAACCATTATTTTATCGTAAGAGTTTAGAAGTAGATGTAGCAATGTTTTCAGTGGCCCCAATGGATAAACATGGATACTTCAATTTTTCTCTCACGAACTCTGCATCCAGGGCTATCTGTGAGAAAGCTAAAATTATTATACTAGAGGTGAATGAAAAATTACCGATTGCTTTGGGAGGGCAAGAAAATTGTATTCACATTAGTGATATTGACTACATAGTAGAAAGTAGTAATCCAGATTTACCAGTCATTCAATCTGCGGAAGCTACAGATACGGATAGGAAAATTGCTAAGTTGATTATAAAAGAAATAAATAATGCATCTACAATTCAATTGGGTGTGGGGGGGTTACCCAATGCGGTGGGTAAAATGATTGCTGAGTCTGATCTAAAAGATTTGGCTATACACACAGAAATGTTAGTGGATGCCTATCTGATAATGGCAAAAGCAGGTAAAATTACCAATCGATATAAAAACGTTGATAAAGGGAAAGGTGCTTGGGCTTTTTGCGCCGGAAGTCAAGAATTATATGATTGGGTTGATAGAAACAGCGGATTAGCCTCCTATCCAATTGACTATACGAATGATCCAAATGTAATGGCGAATATTGATAATCTTGTTACCATTAATAGTTGTGTTGAAGTTGACATTTTAGGACAAGTGACAGCTGAAACATCGGGTTCTCGTCAGATCAGCGGTACGGGCGGACAGCTTGATTTTTTGAACGGAGGTTATTTGTCCAAAGAGGGAAAAAGCTTTATTTGTTTTAATTCTACCTTCATTGACAAAAAGACTGGATTAATGAAATCGAGGATAGTTGTAGATCTGCCCACAAATGCAGTAGTAACAGACCCGCGTACACAAGCTCATTATTTTGTAACAGAGTGGGGAATGGCTAATTTGGCTGGACGATCAACTTGGGAGAGGGCAGAAAGGATTATTGAAATTGCTCATCCTAATTTTCGTGAAGAGTTAATTAAAGGTGCCGAGAAGCTAGGGATCTGGCGTAGATCCAACAAAATTAGTTAATGTATTATACGCGCGGATCGTCCCATTTAGGAGGGGAAAGGATGACATAACTAACTCCATCTACGCTTTCGTTATGCTCCTTCTTTGCCTGTCTACGGCAATATGTTCTTGTTTTACGAGAGTATATTATAAGGCAGAGAGGAAAATCGGTATGGGAAACAGGAGGAATGAATCATGCCAAAACCGGTATTTAATCAAGAAAGATGCAAAGGCTGTGGACTTTGTGTTGTAGCCTGTAGAAAGAATATCATTGTGATTAGTGATTCTCTAAACAGCAAGGGCTATCACCCAGCAACTTGTTCCGATGAATCCGCGTGTATCGGCTGCATCATGTGTGCTAAGGCTTGTCCGGATGTGGTAATTGAAATTCATAAATAGATGGGGAGTGGTGAATGTGTCTGAAACAAGACTAATGAAAGGGAATGAGGCTATCGGCGAAGCCGCCATTATTGCTGGCTGCAGATACTATTTTGGATATCCGATTACGCCACAAACCGAGTTAATGGAATATATGGCAAAGAGAATGCCGCAGATTGAAGGAGTATTCTTGCAAGCAGAAAGTGAAATTGCGGCTATTAATATGGTATATGGTGCTGCTGGCGCAGGAGCGCGTGTCATGACCTCGTCATCTAGCCCAGGTATAAGCTTGAAAGCAGAAGGTATTTCATACTGCGCCGGAGCAGAACTTCCTTGTGTGATTGTTAATATTATGCGGGGGGGCCCTGGACTTGGCAGTATTCAACCGGCTCAGGCAGATTACTTTCAGGCTACGAAAGGTGGCGGGCACGGTGATTATCGAAATATTGTTCTGGCTCCCAACTCTGTGCAGGAAATGGCAGACTTAACAATGCTTTCCTTTGAATTAGCGGATAAATATCGCAATCCGGTAATGCTGCTTGGTGATGGTGCTCTTGGACAGATGATGGAACCAGTGAACCTTGAAGAAAAACCTTTGGTTTCACAGGAGAAACCTTGGGCAGCTAATGGGCTGGGAGAACGAACGAAGCCCAACGTTATTAACTCTTTATATCTTAAGCCAGAACAACTAGAAGCACATAATATCCATCTTCAGAATAAGTATCAAAAGATAATAAAACAAGAATGCCGCTGGGAAGAATTTAGCGTAGAGGATGCGGAATTAATCGTAGTGGCTTATGGCATTACCTCCAGAATCGCTAGATCCGCTGTTGAAATGGCTAAACGAGATGGACTTAAAGTGGGACTCTTTCGACCGATAAGTCTATGGCCATTTCCTAGTGAACGATTATTAACATTGGCTAAACAGACAAGGGCTTTCTTAGTGGCAGAGCTTAGTGCCGGACAAATGATAGAAGATGTGCGTCTTGCCACAAGACAAATGAAACCAGTCCATTTTTATGGTCGCATGGGTGGTATGATGCCGAGCTCCAGAGAAATATATAATCAGGTTAACCTCATTGTGAGAGAAAAGAAGGAGGCAGTGAAATGAACTCTAAGCTTTATGCAAGACCAGAATCGTTAACTGATGCTCCTTTTCATTATTGTCCTGGATGCCAGCATGGGATTGTTCATCGAATCATTGCTGAAGTTATTGATGAATTGGGAGTCCGTAAGCAAACAATTGGCGTTGCCCCTGTAGGCTGTTCAGTTTTGGCTTATGATTATTTTAATTTTGACATAGTTCAAGCATCTCACGGGCGTGCGCCTGCGGTTGCAACAGGCGTAAAAAGAGTATGTCCAGATTCCACGGTATTTACCTACCAAGGTGATGGGGATCTTGCTTCGATTGGATGTGCTGAAGTGGTGCATGCTGCTGCCAGGGGAGAAAGGATCACGACTATTTTTATAAACAATGCCATTTATGGGATGACTGGCGGGCAAATGGCTCCTACCACATTAGTAGATCAAGTAACGACGACTTCACCTTACGGGCGCAATGTGAATCAGGTTGGAACTCCTTTATGTATTTCCGAGATGCTGTCCACGATAAAAGGCGCTCGGTTCATTGCCCGGGTTGCCGTTAATAATCCATCGAATATGGCAAAAGCAAAAGCTGCCATCAAAAAAGCATTTCAGCTGCAAAACAATGGAGAAGGCTTCTGTTTGGTAGAAGTCTTATCTACCTGTCCCACCAATTGGGGCATGACACCTGTCGAAGCGGTCAAATGGCTGGAAACAAATATGATACCTCAATATCCTTTGGGTGTATTTAAAGATGCAGGAGGAGAGTAACATGACTCACGAGATGATTCTAGCAGGGTTTGGCGGGCAAGGTGTTATGGTTATGGGGCAATTGTTGACCTACGCTGGAATGTTGGAGGGGGCGCATGTCTCCTGGATTCCTTCTTATGGTCCGGAAATGCGGGGGGGGACAGCAAACTGTTCGGTTATTATTTCCCAAGAACCAATCGGTAGCCCAATTGTCACGGAAGCTACAGCAGTAGTGGCGATGAATTTACCTTCATTCGAAAAGTTTGAGTCTTCTTTGTCTTCTGGTGGAATTCTGGTGTTAAATAGTTCTTTAATTGATCGACAAAGCAAACGGGATGATATTAGAACCTACAGTGTTCCTGCGAATGAAATTGCTAATTCCTTGGGAGATGCAAGAATGGCGAATATGGTTGCTTTAGGAGCACTCAATGCAGCTCTTGGTTATATAGTGGGGACTTCACGAATTATGGAAGCATTCAAGAAAATTTTTGCAAAGAAGCCTGGCATTGTTGCACCAAACGAGCTGGCAATATTAGCAGGGGCCAAACATGTAATTGGTTAATAAAGGGAAAGTATAGTTCCCAGATATAAAGAAGATGTGACCTTATGACTAAACAAGTACGCAATTTTTTGCATATAACAATGCATAAAATTGCGTACTTGTTTAGATTAATTTACAAATGAAACAGGAATTTATAAGTTAATATGGAAATATGCGCTATAGTAGGGTTAGTGTTATGTATCTCATTTCTGGTACTATATTATTTGTGCGGGGGAGAAAATATGAAATGTATAGATAAAATTGCCTTTCAAACTGCATGGGACTTTGGTAGCCGTCAAATGAGAGATCTTTTTAATTCAACGAGTGATGGAATGATTGTCGTCAATAAAATGGGTGTTATTATTCTTATTAACATAGCAGCAGAGAGGATACTGGGCATACCTGTACAAGATGCATACGGACAGCTTGCAAGAGACGTTATTACCGGCAGCCGTCTCGATTTTGTATTGGAGACAGGAGTTGCTGAACTGAATCAAAAGCAAATGATCGGTGAAACCTACATCGTTACGAATCGTGTTCCACTGCGGGATGAAAAGGATCAAATTGTGGGTGTGGCTGCAGTGTTTCGAGAATTTACCGAAGTGGAGCAGTTAACGGAAGAACTTACCTCCAGAAATGAAATGCAGAAATTTTTAGAAACAATTATAGATGTTACTCAGGATGCCATTTCAGTGGCTGATCAAGAGGGAAAGATTATTATGGTGAATCAGGCTTATACTCAAGTCATTGGGATGCCCAAGGAGGAAGTAGTTGGCAAGTTGTCTACTGTTGATATCCGAGAGGGAGAGAGTATGCACTTGCAGGTGGTGAAGACTTTAGATGCGGTACGTGGAATTCCTTTAAAGGTGGGACCAGGAAATCGAGAGGTTTTAGCAAGTGTCTCGCCGATTATTATTAAAGGTAAATTATGTGGCAGTGTGGGGGTCGTTCATGATGTTTCCGAAATAAAGCGGCTTAGTAAGGAGCTGGCCCGTACACGAATGCTGGTGAACCGATCTCAGCCACGTTATACTTTTGAAACTATGGTAGCAACGGATGCGGCTATGTCCCTTGCCGTAGAGCAATCGCGCCACGCTGCGACAACACCAGCGACAATACTATTATCCGGAGAAAGTGGAACTGGGAAAGAGGTATTTGCTCATAGCATACATTATGCCAGCCACCGAAATAATAAGCCCTTTGTTCGGGTTAATTGTGCAGCGCTGCCGGAGACTTTATTTGAGAGTGAGCTTTTTGGCTACGAAGCAGGAGCCTTCAGCGGTGCTTTACGAGGCGGGAAGAAGGGATTATTTGAAGAAGCAAACGGCGGGACTATTTTTCTGGATGAGATTGGTGAGATCCCTTTGATGGTTCAGGCAAAGCTCTTAAGAGTTTTACAAGAGCGTGAATTCACGAAAGTCGGTGGGGTAAAATCCAGGAGTATTGATGTGCGGGTAATTGCTGCTACAAATCAAAATTTGGACATTGCAGTAAAAAAAGGTTCCTTTCGCGAAGATTTGTACTATAGACTAAATGTCTTCCCTATTGTCATTCCGCCATTACGTCACAGAATGGCAGATTTACCACAATTAATTGTGCATATATTAGAAAAACTCAATCAAGAATACGGAAGGAATGTAATGGCAGTTTCCCCGGAAGCGATTGCCGTATTTCGTGAATACCTGTGGCCGGGCAACGTAAGAGAACTGGAAAATGTTCTTGGCCGAGCGTTGATAAACATGCAATTTTCAGAGACGACAATCTTAAATAGACATCTTCCACCATTCTTTCGAGAAATAAAGGCTGCTCATATTGTGGATACGCATTTTCCTCACAGTAGTTTAACCCAAATGCTGGAGGCAGTAGAACGTAAAATTATTGAAGATTGTTTAAAAAAGAACGAGGGAAATAGAACGCAGACTGCACTCCAATTAGGAATTGCGATACGTAGTTTATACTATAAAATGGAAAGGCTTAAAATTAAAAGTGAAGTTATATAGAACGTAACAAAAAATATAAAGATCAAGGGTTGCGTGATGCAGTCCTTGATCTTTATTGAAGCTGCATTAAAAGCAGTTTCTTACCATTTTTATTGATATTGCATTTCTGACAGAGGTTGATAAACATGCATGGCGGAATGCATCGTATTGGCTTGCATAGTTGATACGTGGTGCATCGCTCTTTGATGCATATGCATTAACATGTCATAAACCATATTCATACATGAGGTACAACAATTCATGACCATCTTCCGCATGGTATCATCAGAGCAAGACATGGTTGCAACGCTCAAAGACATAACGCATGCTTTAAGCGAACTTGCCATACAACATACCATATCACGCTCATCTAATCGGCTGGTATTCATATTGACTGGTTGATGCATTTGATTAATACTGGATTGCCAGTTCATAATGCGATCGGGCATGATTTGGTTAATTTCTTTGGTTTGCATATATTTGAGGATATTGTTACACATGCTCATCATATGCTCCAACTGTCTATCCATCATAGACGTCATTTGGGGTTCTCTAACTTGAGGACGGTACATACGAAATGTATTCATGCAGTTGACCAGTGTTGTTATAGCTTCGCCAACATGCACCATTTGATGAGCTTCTACCATCATGTGTCCTCGTCCCAATTCACCCATTTTTTGTGCTTGTAGTGAACGTTTCATTCCATAGTTCATAAAAAATACCTCCTTAAATTTACATCCTGTGACATTTTTCCCTATTCCAGTTTGAAATATTCTCTAATTTTTAAGAAAAGGTAAGAAATTTATAATTGAGAGTATCAGTTAGCTATCCCTTTAGAAGGGGAACAATAAAATATGGAGAATATTGGGCTGTAGGAGATATTTTTAAACGAATGATGCGTAGAATTTTAATATCAGGAGGATGAAATGAAAAGATCGAGGATCATAGTTCTTGCTTTTCTAGCTGCATTTTGTTTGAACAGCTATGTATTTGCGTCTTACTCTCCTAATCTTGAGGAAAGACCGATTGCTTTTGAGCCAGGTAAAAGCATGGGATATTTTTTATGGCAGGATAAAGAAGGGTTACACCTGAGAATCACGTCTACTGGAATCCCTCATACTTTCAGTGGAACGATTCGTACGGATGGGAGATTTGAGAATGTTTTAGGGAAATATCAGGGGGGAAATGAAGACTATTTTGAAGTTAATAAAAGTCAGAATAAAATTATATATAATTTTACGACTGCCAAAGACGAAGAGGGACTTGATTTTCAGCTTTCTTATGGGAGCTATGTGAAATTTAGTTTATCGTTAGATGGAGAATCCATTGATTCAGAACAAATTTTTATTGGCAAAGATGGATGGCATCCCGCCAGGTATGAGTTTACTCTTCGACAAGATGGCGAGCATTTAAAATACGCTGATGGTGAAAAGGTGATAATCATTGGCGGTGGTTTTTGGTGGCATAGAGGGGATGGTCACAAGTGATTGTATATTTTAAGATTTAGGGACTTTATACGCGCTATCGGCAATAGCGCGTATTTTGACTCCTCTTGTTTTAATAATAAAAATTTGGGATAATAAGAAACAGATTGGTAGGCTCCAAATACCTAATGATATAAAAGCGATTTTTATTAGTTTGAAAAGAGGACAACGAATGGACAAAGCATCCTTTTATGGATTGACATTAAATCAACTAGAAGCGTGGCTTATAGAACGTGGACAGAAGAAATCTCGTGCAGTGCAAGTATGGCAGTGGGTTTATCGGAAAAAGGTAATGCATTTCTCCGAAATGACTGATGTCAATAAAGAGTGTGTTCAATTATTAGCAGATCATTTCGTCATTGCAACATTAAAAGAACACTGTAGGCAAGAAGCAGCAGATGGAACGGTCAAGTTTTTATTTCAGTTGTTTGATGGCAATTTAATTGAAACCGTTCTAATGAGAAATAAATTTGGTTTGTCGGTTTGTGTTACAACACAAGTTGGCTGTAATATTGGGTGTAGTTTTTGTGCAAGTGGCTTATTAAAGAAAAAACGCGATTTGACCAGTGGCGAAATTGTGGAGCAAATTATGAAAGTCGAACAGTATTTAGATCAGGAGAATCAAGAAGAAAGAGTCAGTCATGTTGTAGTAATGGGAATTGGCGAACCACTTGATAATTTTGTAAATCTAATCGATTTTTTATTAATTATCAAAGAGCATAACGGTCTAGCCATTGCTGCAAGGCGGATCACCGTATCGACCAGCGGACTTGCAGATCGAATTGTTGAATTTGCCGATACCAATTTGCAGGTTAATTTAGCAATTTCTTTACATGCGCCAAATAATGAACTTCGATCGCGGATCATGAAAATAAACCGTGTTTTTTCGATAGAGCAAATAATGCAGGCTGTTGATTACTATCTGTCAAAAACCAATAGAAGGATTACGTTAGAATACATTCTCCTAAAGGATATGAATGATAGTAGTCAGCATGCTCTTGAACTTGCTGAGTTGATTGGTGATAGAAAGAAAAATGTCAATGTAAATTTGATCCCTTATAATCCAGTAGACGAGCATAGTCAATATCAAAGAAGCGAGCTGGAAGCCATGCGAACCTTTTACGATATACTGAAAAAGAATGGCATTCATTGCAGCAAGCGTCTAGAGCATGGGACCGACATTGATGCTGCTTGTGGGCAGTTAAGAAGTAAACAAATCAAAGAAGCCCGGCAAAAATAATTGTGGTTAACAAACACATTCATTAAGGGAGCCTCCTGCACCAATTCGAAAGGAATTTTTTGTAGGAGGTTTGTATTTTAGAATCCTTAAATTTGATCACATAGCCAGAGTAAATAGAGTATGATACAATCCTAGATATGATCTTTGCAGGCAGCAGATTGCTGGTACCTTAGTTCATATGAATCTTTTCTATAGATGGAGGTCGACATGGACGATCAAGAAAGACAAAAAGAAGCGATAAAACTAGAGGAAACTCTTGAGGAAATAAAAAAACAACTAGTAATAAGCGAAGACAATTGTGTAGTAAAACAATCTGAACTTAAAGAAACCCTGTTAAATTATTGGGAAAAATGTGGCAGTGATGAAGCACAATTAGTAGAAACCGCAAATCGTCAGCGGGCACTTTCATCCTTAACCCACAGCACTCCTCTTAAATTAAAAAAAATGCTAAACTCACCTTACTTCGGACGCATTGACTTTATCGAAGAGGATACTGGGATGGAACTTCAGGAAGAAAAAGTATATATTGGTCTTTCTACATTAATGGATGAAGAAACTGGAGAATTTCTCATTTATGATTGGCGGGCACCTATTTCGAGCATGTTTTATGATTATGGCTTAGGCCAAGCCGCTTATCATTGTTCAGAAGGAAATATCAATGGAAAGATCATACTAAAACGTCAATATAAAATAGCAAACGGTTGTATGCAGTATATGTTTAATGCAGATTTAAAAATCGATGATGAAGTATTGCAAGAAATATTAGGTAAAAGTGTTGATGATAAAATGCATACTATTGTTAACAGCATTCAACGTGAGCAAAACCAAATTATTCGTGATGCAAACCATAGAGCACTTTTTGTAGAGGGGCCAGCAGGCAGTGGCAAAACTTCTGTAGCCTTGCACCGTATCGCATTTTTGCTTTATCGTGACAGAAAGAGTATTAATGAGAAAAATGTTCTGATTCTTTCACCGAATCATTTATTTAGCGACTATATTTCCAATGTTTTACCGGAAATGGGAGAAGAAAATGTGCTGCAAAAAACATTTCATGATTGTGTCTTCGAGGCAATAAACCAGCTTCCCATAAAACTTGAAACCCGTACGTTTCATCTGGAAACGGTATTGTCAAATGGGAGTGACCACCAACAGACCCTGCGCGCAGAAAATATACGTTTTAAATCATCTCGCAATTTTGAGAATATCCTGCGGGAATATCTAGAATGGGTACAAACAAACTTAGTGGATGAGTATCCAGATATCGAATTTCGCGGTCAAGTGATCTTTAAAAAAGAGGAGTGGAAGCATTATTTTCTTGGCAATCTTTCCGAGATGCCAGTAAAGATCCGATTAGAAAAGATAAGAGCGGTGATCGAAGGCAGAATGCGCCCGCTGTTTCATGCTGTTCGTAAGGAAAAGGAAGCCGAAATTGTAAACCGCGCTGAAGAGGTTGACGAGAATACCATTAAAGCTCTGGCAAGAATTGCGGCCCGGGAAGAGTTCGCTTCCTTTTACGAGAAAATTGACAGATTGACTAAATTGAGTCCGCTGGCAGAATATCGAAGACTATTTAAAGGGGGCTGGCTGCTTGCCAGGTCGTCAAATAAAACTGATTTTCCTAAAGCATGGCAGTCAATTCAAAGACAAACTCTTTCTTACTTAAATAATGGTGTACTGCCATATGAAGATACTCCAGGATTTATATATTTTCAAGGTGTGCTGCAAGGTTTTCCCATAAACCGCGATATTAAACATTTGATCATTGATGAAGCCCAGGATTATACCAGAATGCAATATCAAATCCTTGTGACACTCTTTCCGAACTCTACATGGACAGTAGTAGGAGATCCTGCGCAAGCCGTGCATCCATTTTTAAATACAGCGAGCTTTACCGATATGAGTGAAATTATCGGAAATGAAAAATCAATTGCCTTCCGACTAACGCGCAGTTACCGATCGACAAAGGAAATTCAGGCTTTTTGTCAGGCGATACTTTCTGATAAAACAAAAGTAGAAGCAATCAATCGTTCAGGATCTTTACCCGCAGTGACCAAAATTGAAAATCTTCACGAGTACACCCCTGTTCTCATTCAAACCATTAAGAATATCCTTAAAGAAGGATGGCATTCAATCGGCATTATTTGTAAGAATACCTATCAAGCGAAAAAGGTTTTTTGGGAGCTGAAAGAATATATTGATTTGAATCTTGTAATTGATGAGGAGGACTCATTCCATCAAGGAATTGTTGTAATTCCATCGTATTTAGCAAAAGGATTGGAATTTGATGCAGTATTGGTCGTTAATGCTGATACAATTAACTTTAGTAGTGAAGAAGAGCGTCATATTTTATATACAATGTGTACACGTACATTGCATCGTTTAAGTCTTTTTTATTGTGGAAAACCCTCGCTTTTCTTAAGGGAGATGGATGAGAAGCTTTATGAAATCACACCAGTTTGTAAATGACAATGTATTGCTTGGCATGCAGCGTTCATAGATATAGAAAGATTCGTATAAAAGGAGGCTTTTAAATTATGGAAGAGAATAAAAACAAAGAAAATGAAATCTTTTTAGCAAGCAGCGAGCCTTCAGAGGAAAACGAACTTCCTGAAAAAAAGAAAAGTAAATGGGGTTGGTTTACGAGCTTTGGTGGATTATTGCTGCTTTTTAAAGCAGGAAAGATATGGGCGCTCATTAAAGGAGCTTTTATATTTCTTAAATTTGGGAAGTTTCTTACTACTGGTTTGTCAATGATGCTGATGATCATTACGTATACCTTTCTATATGGATGGAAATATGCCATAGGCATTGTTTTGTTGTTGTTTATTCATGAAATGGGGCATCTGACTGCTTCTAGGCGATTGGGAATTGACACGAGCCTGCCGATGTTTATCCCCTTTATCGGTGCCATCATCCAAATGAAACAAGCACCGAAGGATGCTAAGACAGAGGCGATTGTTGGTATTGCTGGTCCAATCTTCGGAGCGCTTGGTGCATTCGTCTGTCTCTTGTTTGGAGAAATCTTTAATTCCGCATTGTTGCTTGCATTAGCATATTTTGGTTTTTTATTAACAGCTTTTAATCTCATTCCGGCTCATCCCCTAGATGGTGGACGGATTGTTACTGCTATATCCCTAAAACTTTGGATAGTTGGTATCCCGGTAATGGTATTTTTCTCCCTATATTTCTTTAATCCAATTGGTATTTTGATCTCTATATTGGCCATAAAAAAAGCATGGGAAGTATGGAAAGATCGAGAGAATCCCTATTATGATACAGATAGCAGCTTCCGTTTTAAAATGGGGTTATCGTATTTTTCTTTGTTTGTTCTGTCTGCCTATTATACTTACAGTATACATGAAGTACTGAATCTATAATTCGCTCTTGCAGTGAAGTTATAACTGTAATTACGTTATTGTTACTTATTTGGTAACGAAAAAGAAAGTGGAAGAATCATTTTTTGATTTTCCACTTCTTTTATGTTGTATCATAGCTGCTTACCTTGCAGGAACATGTAGGCAATAACAAGAAAATTCAGTATAATATAGTTGAGTATAGCAAGTTTTTTCAAAAGGGGATGAGTGGGTGGCTAAATTACGTGCAGTACTATTTGAAAAACCGGCAGTGTATTGGAATGATCAAAAAATGATATTCCCTTTTGCAAAAATGGAAGCCTTGTTGTACTATCTTTTAGTTACTGGCGAAGCTACACGAGAGGGTTTGGCAGCACTGCTCTGGGGAGATATGGGAGATCATGCCGCGAAACGAAATTTACGCAATACAGTGTATCTGTTGAGAAAAATGTTTTCCGTGGATTTACTGATTACTTCATCCCGGGCAAAGATTGTATTAAACCAAAATGTAGTGTCAGCGACAGATTTGGAGCTATTGACGGCAACTGATATTGTAAAATTTTTAGAAAAAAATTCTGGTGAATTTTTAGGTGGTTTTTATTGTAAAGATGCAGCCAGTTTTGATCAATGGGTTACCGAAAAACGCGAGCAGTTTAGGATGAATAGTATAAACTATTTGACTAAATATATCATAAGACTAATAAATCAAAAAGAGTATACATCAGCCAAGAAATATTTAAAGCAATTGATTGGGATGGATGCATATAACGAAAGTGCCTATCGGGTATTGATGAAAATCTATGAAAAAGAAGACTCTTATAAAGCAGTGGAAATTTATCAAGATCTTGAGAGAAAGATGGCACAGGATTTGTCCTTGCTGCCCAGTGCTAAGACTCAGGAACTCTATAGGCGGATCAAGGACCGGAAAAGCAGCAGAACTATTGAAGAAGAGGTAGTTAGTAATCAGAGATTTTTCGGAAGGGAAAAAGAATTACTGCAATTGCGTCTATGGCTGGATGACTTTTATCAAAAGGGTCATAGCAAGCAGATGATATTGCTCCAGGGAGATCAAGGTGTTGGTAAATCAGCAATTATTGAACAACTTTTTGCAAGCATTCCAATAAAACATAATAATATTTTTCGTACTCAATGCTATCAGGCTGAATATGAATATGTGTATAAGGCATGGAACAATATTTTTTTACAGGCAATGAGCTGCTTAATGCAAGCGGATGTTCATTTGCCAGTCCTTTGGCAACAGGTAATTGCTTATGTTTTTCCAACGACGAAAATAAGTGAAACGCTGTTACAGAAAGAAATAACAGTGGATGCGTATAAATTCAGTGCAACCATGGTAGAAGAAATTATGTGTGAGGTTTTGGGTAAAGCTGCTAATTTGAAGAAAACCATACTATTGATTGAAGACATTCATTGGATGGATAAGCAAGGATGGCTGCTGCTATGGCAGGTATTGCGCATTCATGGTAAACATATAATCTGTATAGCGACCTGTCATGCGGAGTATTTACAGCAGATTGACAAAACCATGGAAGAATTTGAACGCAGCAATATGTTGGAACACTTAGAAATTGGTCGGTTCAGTGCGCAAGACGTAATGAAACTGTCTGTTTTACGGCTGCCTGGTATTAGTAAGGAGATGCAGTCCAGGCTATACGACTATACAGGCGGCAATGCGCTGTTTTTGATTGAATGTCTGAATTTAATTGCAGCTGGCAGAGATATTAGCCACGGCTCAATCCGATTGAACAGCGTATTAAAAGAACGTACTGGCAATGTTTCTGATAATGCCAGAAAAATTCTAGAGATTGCATCCGTTTTCTTTAATAATGTGAATTATGAGGTGCTGCAGGCTATTTCTAAAATCAATGAATTTGAATTGGTGGAAGTGCTAGAGGAATTACAACAAAAACAACTGCTGATGGAAGATCTGGATTCAGATAGAGGCGGATCGGCCTATACGTTTTATAATTTGCAGATTCGTAATTACGTATATAATCAAATGTCAACAATCAGGCAACGGATGTTTCATAAGCAAGCGGCATCCTATTTAGAACAGCAGCTGCAAGATGGCATGCAAAGCAAAGATGTATATGAACATATTTTATACCATTACACAAATGCCGATGAAAAGTTGAAAATGTTGGATTATACTATTAAATTATCTGAAAAATATTTTTGTCCCCAGTATGAAATGTTTCCGGAACTGAATCGTTACTACCCAACGGGATATGTTGATTTTCGGGAAAGTCGGAGTCAGATCACTACATATCTGGAGAAAATAAAGGAATTGCTGGATGTATTAGTCCATTCCAAAATAGCAGATGAACGATTGAATGCTTATAAAGTTGCTTACTGGGAAATGTCTGGCCGCTATCATATCTGGCGGGGGGAACATTTGCTGGGGTTGAAACTAATTCACCAGATGCTGCGCTTAGCTTCAATGCAAAAACTTAGAGAGTATCAAATCAAAGGGTATCAGCAAATTATTTATTGCGGTATTCAAACTCGGAGGGCATATTTGATCCAGGAATTTGCCCTCAAGTTATTGCATTTGACGGAGCATGATGAACTTCCGGATAAAAAAGCGACAGCTTTACGATTTTTAGGAATTGCCTGCGCGCTCAAAGGGCAATATCAAGAAGCGGAGAATTATTACAGGCAATCATTGGCACTCTTTAAGAAGTTGGCAACGCGCAATCGTTTTTATGCTTTTACTATTGCAGCAGCCCAAAATTATATTGGTGATTTAAGACGAGAGAGTTTCGATTATCAAGCAGCTTTACATCACTATGAACAAGCTGCTAGAATAGCTGGACATAAAAATATTAGCGAAGGAGTAGCTTTGTTTTATATTAATGCTGGTTATACAGCTTTTCAACTCAATAATTATGCAAAGTCTATTGCATATCTTACGAAGGCTTTGTCGGTGGCAGAAGGGTTTGGCGATCAAAAAGGCTATTGGTGTTTGCGTGGTTATTGTACGCTCAATTGTGTACTGGCATTGATTGCTGTCAGGCAGCATCGTCCTTATGAAGCAAGAATGTATTTTGAGCAGGCGAAGGACTTCTTGAAAAAATATAATGATCAATATCAAAATGGACTAATCTTTCGTACCCAAGCAGAGATAAAGCTGCTGATGAGAAATGACGCAAAAGTAGCAGAAGTATTTGAAGAGGATTTACCCTTGCCTGCAGTAGATTATTATCAGCAGGCCCGAAAAGTTTTTTATAAAATGGGTATGGAGGTTGAACTGAAATCTTTGGAAGACATGATGGCTGAATATAGCAGCAAAAGGTAATATACCGTTGGAATTTGACAGAACTTTCTGCTTTATGGAATCTACCCACCACCAAAAGGCGTCTGAAACAGGTTTTTCCTGTTCCAGACGCTTTACTTTACATTCTTCCCTAGAAGGATGCTGGAGAGTTTTTTCTGCTTATAACAATACACGAATCATAGCTTACTGAATAAAAATTAGAATAAGAGTGATACTAAAAGGGAAGATGGAGGTAATGGATATGACAGTTGCTTCTCAGATAAAAAAAACATTAGCCACTCTAAAAGGTAATCAAGGAACATTAAGACTATACGCGCTACAGACGAGGGATAAAGAAAGCAAATTAGTTTACAATGAGACGTTAGAGGCTACAGCGCAAATTATCAGCGATCTTGAGGAAAGAATAAAAGTTTTGGAATATCAAGAGCCACAATATAAAGGAAATTAGTCAGGAGATTGAAAATGCAAACATGGATACAGATATTACTGAGCTCAGTTTCATTATTCTTTTTAATGTTGATTTTGGTCAGATTAATGGGAAAAAGAAATATTGTCCGAATGACGCCTTTTAGATTTGTAAGTTACATTGTAGCTGCAGTAATTGCTGCAATAATGTCCTTAAATTTAATTGCAAATCTTACCTTTGGATTTATTGCTCTTAGTGTTTGGGTCTTATTTCCTATAGCATTGGATTATTTATCTCTAAAAAGCAAGTGGATCCATGACATTGTCAACGGAAAAGAAACTGTGCTAATTAAGCATGGGAATATCATGGAAGAAAATCTTCTACAAACAAGATTGACAGCAGAGGAACTGCTGCGAGAACTTCGCTCCAAAAATGCTTTCAGTTTAGCAGATGTAGAATTTGCTGTAATGGAGGATACCGGAGACATAAATGTATTTATGAAGTCCCATAAAAAGCCTGTGTCTTCCTATGATTTAGGAATGAAATTGGCACCACTGACGGAACCGCAGACTGTTATACTAGATGGCAATATGCTAAACGAATCCCTATTTTCTTTAGGCTTTAATAGAGAATGGCTAGAGATTCAATTGGAAACCATAGGAGTATCCATCGATAATGTTTTCATCGGACAAGTAGATTCATCTGGGGATTTATACCTGGATTTGTTTGACGACTCTATACAAATACCCCAGCCTAAAGTTAAGGAAATGCTCTATGCAAATTTTGAAAAAAGTCAGGCTGATCTCATGAGCTTTTCACTGGAGACAAAAAATGAAGCAGCTCGAAAGATGTATTCGGAGCATGCTGAAAAATTAGAACAACTTATGGGAAAACTCAAGCCATATTTATTAAGATAGAGGTGGATTGTATTGTCAAGTTTCAAAAGAAAGAATCTAACTCCCGTGCAGCAGCAGTACCAAGACTTTGCTCGTGCAAGGGAGCCACAGCGTCCCATACTAGCAAATTGTGTACGAGCTTTTATTGGCGGAGGAATTATCTGTACAATAGGTCAGGGAATACAATTATTTTTTATAAAGTATTTCGATTTTGATGAAAAGACAGCTGGAGACCCTACCGTTGCGGTTCTAATTATGATATCAGTGTTACTTACAAGCTTTGGAGTATATGATCATATTGCTCAATGGGCTGGTGCGGGAAGTTCGGTTCCGGTTACAGGATTTGCAAATACTATCACTTCAGCTTCTCTTGATCATAAAAGTGAAGGATTTGTATTAGGTGTTGGGGGCAATATGTTTAAAATCGCAGGACCAGTCATTGTTTTTGGCGTCTTTTCTGCTTTTGTTGTTGCTATTATAAGTGTAATGATTAAGTCGTTAGGTGGAATGTAAATGTTGCAAGGTCATCAAACATGGGTTTTTCAATCCAAGCCAGTAATTATTGGATCTGCAGCTATAGGCGGACCTTTTGAGGCACAAGGCAACCTGGCAAAGGACTTTGACCTGCTTCATGGCGATATATGGCTTGGACAAGACAGTTATGAACAAGCAGAAAAAAAATTTTTGGAACAGGCTTGTGAGACTGCAATTAAAAAATCAGGACTTAAGAAAGAGGATATCCAGTTTTTTCTCAGCGGTGATCTAATTAACCAGATTATCCCCAGCAGCTTTACTGCACGTACCCTTGCTGTTCCTTTTTTGGGGATTTATGGAGCATGCTCTAGTTCAATGGAAGGTCTTTCTTTAGCATCTCTTATGATTGATAGCGGTTTCGCACAGAATGCACTTGTTGGCACATCTAGTCATAATGCAGCTAGTGAAAAACAGTACCGTTACCCTACGGAATATGGCGCGCAAAAGCCACCTACTGCACAGTGGACTGTGACGGGAGCAGGTGCTGCAGTTGTTGCGAAGCAAGGTGAAGGACCACGCATCGCAGCTTCTACAATTGGACGTGTAATAGACATGGGGCTTTCTGACCCCTTTAACATGGGGGCAGCTATGGCTCCTGCTGCAGTTGACACCATTGAAGCCCACTTTAGGGATTTAAATATATCCCCATTACAATATGACCTGATTGCCACCGGAGATTTAGGTAGGGTAGGTCACCCAATTGCAGGAGATTTGCTTAAACAGCATGGGCTTGATATCCCTGTAGAAAAATTGACCGATTGCGGTATTTTGATGTATAAAGAAAACCAGCCAGTTCTGGCAGGAGGCAGTGGTTGTGCCTGTGTTGCGACAACAACCTTCGGGCATCTTTTAAATCGTATGCGAAAAGGAGAACTGAACCGAATTCTGGTTATAGGCACAGGTGCTTTATTATCCCCCATGTCTTACCAGCAAAAGGAAACTATACCATGCGTTGCCCATGCAGTATCTATAGAAATGTAAACAGGAGGCACCAGGTTTGGAAAAATTTATTTTGGCGTTTATCGTTGGTGGGGCTATATGTGTGATTGGACAGCTCCTTATGGACGGGCTAAAGCTAACTCCTGCACATACAATGGTTACATTAGTAGTGTCTGGAGCTGTTTTAGGAGGATTTGGTTTATATGATGATTTAGTAAAATTCGCTGGAGCTGGAGCATCCGTTCCAATAAGCAGCTTTGGCAACCAATTGGTAAAAGGCGCTCTTCAAGAAGCAGAAAAGACTGGTATTATTGGAGTATTAACAGGTATTTTTAAAATCACCAGTTCAGGTATTTCAGCAGCGATTATATTTGGATTTTTGTCAGCTTTATTATGCAAACCAAAAGGATAAAAATATTTTCGAAGAGGAGGTGAGAAAAATGACGGTAGGTACACAAATGAATCAGGCTATTGCAACTATTCAATCTGCTGCATCCAGCATGAAAACATTTTCTATGGAAACTCAGGATCCGCAAGCAAAACAAACATTTGAGCAATTAGCAACAACCCTTGACAATGCTATTGAAACATTGAAGGGAAGGCAAAAATACATTGAAAATCAAGAACCTCAATACAAATAGCAAGTGATTAATGGTAAAGTTCATCTTGAATAAAAGCTGAAAAAACCAATTCAGCTTTTATTTTTATGTAATTTGCTATTTATAAACTTCATTCTAACACTTCCTTGTAGAATTATTAACTAGTTATTCAACTAAAGAAAACCAATGACAAATAAAAAAGGTGGCTATTTGCCACTTTTTTTATTTGTAATAGTAAGATAAAAAGTGTCACTACGATTTGACGATAGTTAGACATTGCTTTTTGTAAAATTCATATAAGCAGAACAACTTTAAGATGGGGAGGAGGGGGAAGCATATGTCTACTGGATGGGTAAAGGAATTGCCTATTGCAGTTACCGTTACAGATAAAATCGGCAATATTATTGAAATGAATGATAGCTCAGTTCAAACTTTTGAAAAATATGGTGGAAAGACTTTGATTGGGAAAAATGTAGCAGATATTCATTCTGAGCGTGTCTGCGAAAAAATTACTAAGATTATCGAAACCAAAACTGCCAATAGTTATACTATTGAAAAAAACGGCGTAAAAAAGCTGGTTTATCAAACTCCATGGTATCATAATGGGGAATATGCGGGTCTGGTGGAATTATCTATGACAATGCCAGGACTTCCGAAAAAACCTGCGGCAGAAATGATGGATATTGATAATGATGGTAAAATTACTGGATTATTTTAAGCCAATACAAATCGTAAACCAATAGATAAGACTGAGCAGGAGGATAAGTATGTTTCAGGATCGATATGAGACAGGGGATTTTACAATGTGGCAGGGGCGGATTGACAGCAGGGAAAATTATGATGCTTTTCGGTGGCACCAATGGATAAAACCGCTGGATTTAAGGCAGCCATTATTCAAATTCACGGGTAAATTGGGATTTGCTTTGCTGGGATTTTGCTGCGATGAGGGCATACGGAGGAATAACGGACGCCAAGGTGCTTCTTCGGGGCCGGAGGGGATACGGCGTGAACTTGTTAATTTACCCTGTTCTTTTTCTTCAGAGGTGTTGGTGTTTGATGCGGGAAACATTACCTGTGCAGATGGAGAGCTAATGAAAAGCCAGATGGCGCTGGAACAAGCAGTTCTTTATCTTCGTCAAGCCGGACTGTTTCCTCTGGTTATGGGAGGCGGTCATGAAACTGCTTTGGGACATTTCCGGGGACAAGCGGATTTTCTGCGACAGAAAGATGGCAAATGTGATCTGGGTATTTTAAATTTTGATGCACACTTTGATCTTCGACCATTTATTGGGGAAGGAAATTCTGGGACGATGTTTCGGCAAATTGCCGATGATGCTTGCAAATCGGGAGAAGGATTTCATTATTTTTGCCTGGGCATCCAGCGCAGCAGCAATACACTTGAATTATTCAAAACGGCCCAACAATTAGGAGCAGGTTATTTATTAGCAGGTGATATTTCCATGCAATATGAAGAACATATCCTGGAAAAGCTCGATTCTTTTATGCAGTCCATACCCAATCTTTACGTAACGATTTGTGCAGATGTATTTTCCTCTTCTTTTGCTCCCGGAGTCAGCGCACCACAGCCTTTAGGGCTGCATCCGGAGATGGTGCTGAAGTATTTAAAGCATATACTTCGCACACAGAAAGTTGTTGGATTTGACATTGCAGAAGTATCACCGCGGTTTGATCATGACAGGGCAACTGCGAGTTTGGCCAAAGTGATCATTTTTGCTGTAGTTGATACTCTTTGCCGACTGAAAGGGTTGGCTAGGTAACAGTGAAGATATTTGGTGTATAATTTGACGATGCTGGGCATTCTTTTGACGATATTTTGACAGTAGGCGTATTATAATCAGAATATAAAGATTATTTATAATGAAATATATTTAATTAATTATTTTATAGATGATTTAATACTATTTCGTGGAAGGGGATATGACGATGAAGATCGATAATAAAGAGATTACCTGTGCCATGACGATTAAGCTGGACGATGCATTACCAGAGCCGCCGATATTTAAGGCGGGCGTGCGCAGGGCACCGGATAGAGGTTTTCGATTAAGTATTGAACAAAGTAAAGTTGCATTGAAAAATGCTCTACGGTATATTCCTGAGGAGTTGCATAGCCATTTGGCGAGGGAGTTTATGGAAGAACTAAAAACATATGGGCGGATTTATGGTTATCGGTATATGCCGAAGGAAACTATTTACGGTAAACCATTAGATGAATACAAAGGTAATTGCATTGAAGGTAAGGCATTTCAAGTCATGATTGATAATAATCTGGATCATGATGTTGCACTCTATCCTTATGAAATGGTCACTTATGGAGAGACAGGAAGCGTATGCCAAAATTGGATGCAATATCGATTGATTAAAAAATATTTAGAAGTTATGACGCAAGATCAAACACTAGTTGTAGAATCAGGACATCCCCTGGGATTGTTCCCCTCAAAACCTGAAGCGCCCAGGGTAATTATCACCAATGCTTTGATGGTGGGGATGTTTGATAATCAGGATGACTGGGAAGTTGCCGAACAGATGGGAGTTGCCAACTATGGACAGATGACAGCGGGCGGCTGGATGTATATTGGTCCGCAAGGCATTGTTCATGGAACTTTTAACACCTTGCTAACAGCAGGTAGGATTAAATTGGGCGTTGCACCTCATGATGATTTGCATGGGAAGTTGTTTGTTTCCTCTGGATTAGGCGGTATGAGCGGTGCACAGCCAAAAGCAGTAGAAATTGCTGGTGCAGTCGGTATTATTGCTGAGGTAGACTTCTCCCGTATTCAGACACGTTTAGAACAAGGATGGGTTGGAAAATGCAGCGATGATATTGAGGAAGTATTCAAAATGGCGGAAGAATATCAGAATGCGGGCAAAGCGTTGTCAATAGCCTACCATGGCAATATTGTAGATTTGCTGGAATATGCAGTAGCCAATCGGAAGCATATTGACTTGTTGTCTGATCAAACCTCCTGTCATGCGGCCTATGATGGTGGTTATTGTCCACAAGGGTTGACCTTCGAGGCGCGGACTGCACTTTTGACTGAGAATCGCGGCAAATTTCATGCATTGGTTAATAAGAGCTTACAGCGTCATTTTGTATTAATTAAAGAACTGGTAGAACAGGGAACCTACTTTTTTGATTACGGAAATGCATTTATGAAGGCAATTTATGATGCAGGGGTTACAGAAATTGCTAAAAACGGACATGATGAAAAAGATGGCTTTATTTTTCCTTCTTATGTGGAAGATATCATGGGACCACAATTGTTTGATTATGGCTATGGTCCGTTTCGCTGGGTTTGCTTAAGCGGCAAACCAGAAGATTTACATAAAACCGATCAGGCGGCGATGCAATGCATTAACCCTGAACGGCGCTGGCAAGATCGGGATAATTATATTTGGATTCGTGATGCCCAAAAACATAAGTTGGTTGTAGGAACCCAGGCGCGCATTTTATATCAGGATGCAGAAGGCCGTAAGAGTATTGCATTACGTTTTAATGAAATGGTGCGCCGCGGTGAGATTGGTCCGGTCATGTTAGGGCGCGATCATCACGATGTCAGCGGCACGGACTCACCCTTTCGTGAAACGTCAAATATCAAAGATGGCAGCAACGTAATGGCAGATATGGCAGTACAATGTTTTGCAGGAAATGCTGCGAGAGGAATGAGCCTGGTAGCATTGCACAATGGCGGCGGTGTGGGAATCGGTAAATCAATCAATGGCGGCTTTGGTATGGTGTTGGATGGTAGTGAGCGGGTGGATGAAATTTTGCGATCGGCCATGTTGTGGGATGTCATTGGGGGGTAGCCCGTCGATCATGGGCAAGGAATGAACATTCAATTGAAACCATTATTGAATTTAACCGCGATTATGCAGGCAAGGCTCATGTGACGATTCCTTATATCCCAAAGGAAGAACTGATCGATACCATTGTCACTGTAGCGTTTCAATAGTTTCGTACGAAAAAGTGCTAAAGGGGGAGATGCTTTGCATAGTGAAGGTAGTATATTATTAATTAAACATGCAGCAGAGATTGTTACCAGCACAGGGACAATAGCAAGAAAAGGAACCGATATGAACCGTTTAGAGAGAATCACTGATGGTGCGTTATTGGTGAAGAATGGAATGATTGAATGGGTGGGGGCAACTGCTGATCTGCCCGAGATTTTCCATGATAATATAACGATTATTGATGCGACGGGGTGCAGTGTCATTCCAGGGTTTGTAGATTCTCACACACATTTTGTGTTTGGCGGCTATCGTCCAGAAGAATTTTTCTGGCGCCTTAGCGGAACGCCTTATTTGGAGATCTTAGAGCGTGGCGGTGGTATTTTAAATACCGTCAAAGCCACTCAGTCCATGGGATATGAGGCAATGGTTGAGACTGCGTCAAGGCGGTTAGATGAGATGCTAGCTATGGGTGTTACCACCGTGGAAGGTAAGAGTGGTTATGGATTGGATTTTGATACGGAACTCATGCAATTACAAGCCATGGGAAAATTAAATGCTGATCATGCTGTTGAGGTTGTACCTACTTTTATGGGAGCCCATGCTGTGCCTCCTGAATATCGTGGGCGGGAAGATGACTATGTCACATTCATTGTGGAAAAGCTTCTGCCGGCAGTGATAGAGCAGTCAATTGCAGAGTTTTGCGATGTATTTTGCGAAAAAGGGGTATTCTCAGTCCATCAGACGCGAAAGATTCTGCAGGCCGCAGGTGATTTAGGCTTAAAAATAAAAATTCATGCTGATGAGATTGTATCCTTTGGCGGAGCAGAGCTCGCAGCAGAACTTGGGGCTGTTTCTGCTGATCATTTGCTGCAGGCATCGGATAAGGGGATTGCTGACATGGCGGCCCGAGGTGTAGTGGCGACAGTGCTGCCAATGACGGCATTTTGTCTGAGGGAACAATACGCCAGAGCCAGATGGATCATTGATAATGGCGGAGCACTTGCACTAGCAACCGACTATAATCCAGGAAGCTGTTTTAGTCATTCGATTCCCATGCTGATTGCATTGGCCGCTATCCAGCTTGCGTTGTCACCAGCAGAAATTCTGACGGCGTTGACGCTAAATGGTGCAGCTGCCGTTGGAAGAGCAGATCGTATCGGTACGTTAGAACCTGGAAAGCAGGCTGATATTGTTATGCTGAAATATCCATCTTATTTATTCTTGAGTTATCATGTCGGGATGGATATCGTCGACCGGGTTATTAAGAAAGGGCAAGTGGTTGCAGACAAACGAAATAGTAATCTGGGAGGTAATAAATAAGATGAGTAAATTAGTAGAATGTGTACCTAACTTTAGTGAAGGACGCCGCCCTGAAGTCATTGAGGCCATCGTAAATGAAGTGAAGAGAATAGAAGGTATCAAGCTGCTGGATGTACAATCCGATGCCAGTCACAATCGCTTGGTGGTGACATTTGTAGGCGACCCCCAAGCCGTTAAACGGGCAGCATTTGCTTCTTGTGCCAAGGCTGCGGAATTGATTGACATGGAACAACATCATGGTGAGCATCCGCGTATGGGAGCTACTGATGTAATTCCCTTCATTCCTGTACGAGGAGTCAGCCTTGAAGAATGCGTGGATTTAGCCAATGAATTAGGGAAAGAAATTGCTGAAAAACTAGACATCCCAGTGTATATGTATGAAGCAGCCGCGAAAAAGCATGAGCGTAAGAACTTGCCGGATGTTCGCAAAGGGCAGTATGAAGGCTTAAAAACAGCGATTACGCAGCCGGAAAGAAAGCCGGATTATGGTCCGGCCAAAATGCATCCTAAGGCTGGTGCTACAATAGTAGGGGCTAGGCAGTGTTTAATTGCTTATAATATTAATTTAAGTACCAGTGATGTCAACATAGCTAAGAAGATTGCCACGGCTATCCGGGAAGCCAAAGGAGGTTTCAAATACTGCCGTGCAATGGGCATTATGATTGAAGAACGCAATGTAGCACAAGTTACTATTAATATGATTAATTATGAAGGTACACCACTGCACCGCGTGTTTGAAACGGTAAAAAATGAAGCAGCTCGTTATGGTGTGAACATTATTGGCAGCGAAATTGTGGGGTTGGTACCAATGCAGGCACTCATTGATACAGCGGACTATTACTTACGCCTCGAAGGCTTCAATCGCAAGCAAGTGCTGGAAGAAAATATTTAGTTGCTGGATAATGTGAGTAGTCTTTTTGGAGTCTCATTTAGGACAGCAAAAGATGAGTACAATCTGTGGTTTAACCTTCTGTGTTATGTTCATCTTTTGCTAATTGTTTATGCCTATATTATGGTCGTTTTTTGAAAGTATACTGATAAAATTGGGGGTATTAATCGTATGCTGATTGATAAAAGTATCACAGGCTTTTTAGCAGAACTAAAATCAGACTCCCCGGCACCAGGAGGCGGCAGTGCAGCCGCTTTAGTGGGGGCCATCGGGGCGGCGCTGGGAATTATGGTAGGAAATCTAACGCTAGGTAGTGCAAAATATGAAACGGTACATGAGCAATGCAAAGGGGTGTCTTTGGATTTTGAAGAACGTTTAGCTTCGTTGGAAAAATATATTGATGAGGATACAGAAGTCTTTAAACAGGTAATGAAAGCCTATAAATTACCTAAGAATACTGATGAAGAAAAACAGGTGCGTATAAAAGCTATTCAAGAATTCCTAAAAGCTGCATCTACATTACCGTTTACCGTTGCCAGGACTTGTCTGGATGTACTAGAGTTATCGGTAAAAATAATCTCTATTGGCAACGTCAATGCGGCAAGTGATGCAGCGGTAGCGGGAAGAATGGCAGAGGCTGCTATGTGGTCAGCTATTTATAATGTACGAATTAATCTGGGGTCAATTAAAGATGCTGATTTTGTTGCTGACATGAAAAGCAGGGTTGACGATATCGTAGCACGTTCGGAAGTGTTAATGGATCAACTCGTTAAAACTGCAAATGAAAAAATATAAAGAATAAAGTGCAGTAAATTTATAAAAACAAGAAAAATAGGTCAATAAAAGAAAAAAGAATATGGAGGAGATTGTTGTGACAACGCTGACAGACCCCAAAAAACAAGCGGTGGATACAGGAGCACTGGTTCCAGAAAAAAAAGGTTTGCATCGTGATTTGAAATCGCGGCATATGATGATGATTTCCATTGGTGGCACTATTGGTACTGGGTTGTTTCTAGGTGCTGGGCAAGTGGTGAGCGAAGCAGGACCAGTTGGTGCTGTGTTAGCTTTTCTGTTTGGTGGGATGGTCATGTATTTGGCTCTCCTATGTTTAGGAGAACTTGCCGTGGCAATGCCAGTTTCAGGATCATTCCAAAGTTATGCCATGAAATTTATTTCCCCCGGCGTAGGTTTTACAGTTGGATGGTTGTACTGGATTAATTGGGCGGTTTGTATTGCAGCTAACTTTACCGCGTCTGCTATTATTATGTCACTGTGGTTTCCTGATGTGTCTATTTGGATCTGGTGTGTATTATTTGCCGTATTGGTAACTGCCCTGAATTTAATTTCCGTAAAAGTTTATGGTGAAACTGAGTTTTGGTTTGCCGGCATCAAAGTTGCAGCTATTATTGCCTTTATTCTTGCTGGTGCAGGTTTGATGTTTGGTACTGTTGGTAATGAAGGAGCTATTGGATTTTCCAATTTTAACACCGGGGCTGGGTTATTTCCAAATGGTGGCTGGGCTTTATTTTTGACTATGATTACGGTAGTATATTCCTTCCAGGGATCGGAACTGGTGGGCGTGGCTGCCGGGGAATGTGAAAATCCCGGTAAAAATGTTCCTAAAGTTATTAAAGGTGTTGTTTTTCGAATCATTGTGTTTTATGTGCTGGCAATCATCGTATTAGGAGCAACCATTCCTTATAAAGAAGCAGGTGTGTTAGAAAGCCCCTTTGCATACGTTTTTGGTCGTATCGGGATCCCCATTGCAAAAGATATTATGAGTTTTGTTGTACTTACCTCAGCCTTATCAGCCAGTAATTCTGCGCTATATGTTTGTTCGCGCTTACTCTGGTCAATGTCCAAAGACGGGCACGCACCAAAATGGTTAGGACATTTAAATTCGGGGGGCGTGCCCATTAACGGTGTCTTTTTGACACTGCTGTTATCTGCATTATCACTGTTGACCAGTGAATATGCTGCTGACACGGTTTATATATGGCTGATGTCCAGTGTAGGATTGACTGGCTGCTTGATTTGGATTGTCATTGCTTGGTGCCAAATTAATTTTCGCAAACACTTTCTGGAAATTGGCGGTGATTTGAAAGACTTGGTTTTTAGAACGCCATTATATCCGGCACTGCCAATTGTGGCAATTATCTTGAATATTTGTATTATCGCAAGTTTAGCTTTCATTGATGGACAGGAGATTGTCCTTTATACAGGTTTGCCAATCATCCTAGGGATTTACTTGTATTACATTTTTCTTCACAGCAAGCGTGAAGAAAAACCAGCAGAAATTAGCAAGTAAATTAGCAGAAATTTTCGAAAAATGCGGAGGCGATTCAGCATGATAATATTAGATGGAAATTCCTTAATATTGGCAGATGTGATAAAGGTAGCACGCAGCTATGAAGAAGTCAGGCTCAGTAGCCAAGGTCGGGAGCAGATCATTGCCAGCAGACAGATCGTTGATAAGATATTAGAGGAAGAAAGACCTGTTTATGGTATTTCTACTGGGTTTGGCGATTTCAGCACCATCTTTATTTCAAAAGATGAGAGGGCAAAGCTGCAGCGTAATCTGATTTTAAGCCATGCTACCGGTGTTGGCGAGCATTTGTCAGAAGATGTTGTTCGCTCGGCAATGCTGCTTAGAGCTAATTCATTGGCAAAAGGTTATTCAGGGATTAGGCTGTCAACAGTAGAAATGTTGTTAAATCTCCTCAATAAACGCATATGTCCTGCAATCCCAGCTAAAGGATCAGTTGGTGCCAGCGGCGACTTAGCACCCCTTTCACATATGGTTTTGGTTATGCTGGGGGAAGGTGAGGCTTATCTAAATGGTCAGTTGATGACAGGTGCTGAGGCTTTAAAAGCTTGTGACCTAGAACCAGTTGTATTGAGTGGCAAAGAAGGGCTGGCATTGATTAATGGAACACAAATTATGACAGCGGTTGGCACGATTGCCTGGCATGATGCCGTTAATTTGATGAAGGCAGCAGATATTGCAGCAGGTTTAAGCGTAGAAGCCTTAAAAGGTACCAGGGCGGCTTTTGATCCGCGGATTAGTCAGGTTAGAGCACATCCGGGGCAGGTTGCGACTACCCAAAATATGCTGCGCCTGACCGCCCATAGCGCTATCATTGCTTCTCATATCAACTGCAAAAAAGTACAGGATGCATACTCACTGCGCTGTATACCTCAAGTGCATGGTGCCTCTAAAGATGCCCTTAGGCGTGCAGAAGAAACCTTGAATGTCGAAATTAATGCGGCAACAGATAATCCGCTCATCATGCCGGAAACGGGTGAAGCAATTTCCGGCGGAAATTTCCATGGTCAGCCGATTGCTTTGGTTATGGATTATCTAAAACTAGCAATTGCTGAACTAGGTAATATTTCTGAACGACGTACCAATCGTCTGTTAGATGTGCATTTAAGCGATCTGCCAGCTTTTTTAACAGCTTTCCCAGGGGTTGATTCTGGTCTTATGATTACGCAATATGTTGCAGCTGCATTGGTATCGGAAAATAAGGTTCTGGTACATCCAGCTAGTGCCGATTCCATTCCGACTTCTGCCAATCAGGAAGACCATGTAAGCATGGGAACGATTGCGGCTCGTCAGGCCAGAGAAATTTTGGATAATGTCTGCAACGTATTAGCGATTGAAATGCTGGCTGCCGCACAAGGTGTTGACTTCTTGGCACCTCTTACACCAGGTGATGGCACAGCTAAAGCTCATCAAACCATTCGCAGTGTTGTATCGCATTTGGATGAGGACCGGGTACCGGCACCGGATATTAAAACACTTCACAATTTAATTGCCAGCGGCAGAATCGTTCGAGAAGTAGAAGCGGTGGTTGGCAAATTGAAGATTTATTAAAACGAATGAAAATCCTGTAAAATAGCAGTGTAGATAAATTGGGGTATTTTATCAGATGATGGAATGTGCTAAAATGTTTTAGACTGTTAAACCAGTAGAATTGAAACTTAGGTGATGTAATGACGGTATCGGTTCGAAGTATTACGCTTATGGCCATTTTTATTGCTCTAAACATGATTTTAAGTAGGATTTGCAGCGTTCATATTCCATTTGAAGGTGTTGAAGGTATTAGAATCGGGTTTGCCACGCTGCCGTTAGTACTGAGTGGCATTTTGTTAGGTGCAAGGTTAGGTTTTCTTGCAGGCTTGATTGGCGATGTGCTGGGGTTTATCCTGGCACCGTCAGGTATATTTCTGCCAACCTTTACGATTGCTGCCGGCTTGCATGGTTTGCTTGCAGGGCTGATTGCAGGAAGCGGCAAAATCAAAGATTGTTCGCGATGGCGTATGTATTTAGCCATTGCTGTAAGTCAGATTTTGGTTGCCATTTTCCTAGTGCCTTGTTTACTGCAATGGCATTTTGGCATTCCTTTTTGGGTTACACTGCCAGCAAGACTGATTACACAAGGGATTCTGATCCCGATATACTGCATGTTGATTTATGCTATAGTAGACAGAGTGAAATTCGGTTATCGAGAACAATCAGTAGGGTCATCCCAGTAGCCCATTCTGGCATGAAACCTCCTATACGAATTCCAGCTGGAATTCGTATAGGAGGTTTGTCTTTTTATGATGAATATAAGTCGCTATTAGGTTAGTTTTGTCACAATTAGTACGCCAAATCTTACTCTTTTATGAGTGGCTTTCTATGTTATATAATGGAAATGAAAAAGAGGTGATATGTATTACACTAAATGAAATGTCTGCTCAATTATTTCAAAGGATCACAAGCAGTAATCAGGCTGTAACGATTTCTGCTCTAGCAGAGGCTTTGCACAGCACTCCGCGGCAAATTCGCTATAAGTTGGATAAAATAGATGAATTCCTAAAATACAATAAGTTTCCGCAATTTCTTCGCAAACCTAATGTGGGAATCACCTATACTGCCCCTCCCCAGGTCGTGGAGAGGATTATGCAGAAGCTGCTGGAGCGAGAAAACCATCATTACATAGCCTCTCAGGAGGAACGAGTCGAAATGATTTTGGCTGTATTGTTGCAGCAGCAAAATTATATGACGATTGACGATCTTGGCGAAAGGTTAAAAACGAGTCGCAGTACCGTAATCAAAGATTTAAATAAAGTAAGAGAGGTATTGAAAAGTAATCACTTAACATTGCTTTCTTCCACAAATCATGGGATAAAAATCATAGGAGAGGAAAAATATTTGCGGCGTGCGTCTATTGAATTATTAATGAAAAGCATAGAAGTGCAAGGCATGTTAAGCCAGGAAATGTCACCGATGTTAAAAAATATAAAGACTCTTTCTCAATCGGAAATTTCCAATATGTTTACGAATATGAATATACCCTTTATTGAAAGCTGCGTGATTGAGGCAGAAAAGCAGTTAGAAACCACTTTTTCTGATGAGGCATTTTATGGCTTGGTCATACATATAGCGATCGCTATAAAAAGAATCAAATTAGGCAGAGATATTGTAATGCCTTATAACGAACTTAAAAGCTATGAGACAACGAAAGAATTTGCCGCTGCATCTTATGTCGCCAGCAGGCTGGAAGCAGAATTTCAGATTGAAGTTCCCTATGATGAAATTGGCTATATCACCATTCATTTACTTGGCAGTAACGTATATGCAGCAAATTCCTCATCCAGTGAAGAGTGGGCTGCTCTTCAAATCATAACAGGAAAGATTCTGGAAGAAGTAAGTGAAAGCTTGCAGCAGGAGTCCTTGATTCAGGATGAACACCTATTTAGCGGTTTGCTGGAACATCTACGACCTGCCATCTACAGACTAAAAAATGATTTGAAATTAAAAAATCCAGTACTCGAAGAAATTAAAGTAAGATATCATCATTTGTTTCAAATTGTAAAAAACAGCATGGCTTCGGTAGAAGGTTATATCGGCAAATCATTTGATGATGAAGAAATCGGGTATTTTACCTTGCATTTTGGCGCAGCTTTAGAAAAATTAAAAGACAAAAAAGAAATGGAAAAGAGGATTCTGGTGGTTTGCAGTACGGGATTAGGTACTGCCAGGTTGCTCTCTTCCAGATTACAGCAATTATTTCAGGTGAATATTGTGGATGTGATTGCTTATCGTCAAATAGGTCAAATTCTCAAATATCAGGAAGTTGATCTTATTATAACAACACTGCCTATAAAATGTGATGCAGTTCCTTGGGTACAGGTCAATCCGATGCTTCTAGATAAAGATGTTGAGAACTTAAAAAAATATTTAACCCAATACCACTTTCAGCCAAAGAATATTTTTATCCAGACACTAAGGCTGATTGAAGAACATTGTGACATAAAAAACTATGATGCATTAGTAACAGGACTGGCGAAAATTTTAAAAACGGACAATGTAGGGCAGAAGGGAGTTGTACAACCATTGTTAAGAGAACTATTAACGGCAGATATGATAGAGGTAAAAGTAAAAGCGAAGAGTTGGGAGGAGGTAATTTATGCAGGCGGAAAACTTTTAGAGGATCGTGGGTTGATTGAACATCGCTATGTGGATGCCATGGTGAATACGGTAAAGAAAATGGGAGCCTATATTGTTATTGCAAAAGGGATTGCCATGCCTCATGCAAGACCGGAAGATGGAGCAAAAAAAGTGGGAATGGCATTGATGACTCTAAAGAATCCAGTGAACTTTGGCAGCAAGGAGAATGATCCTGTTAGTGTAGCGGTCTTCTTGTGTGCTGTAGATAATACTACCCATTTAAAAGCGTTAGCTGAACTCATGCAATTATTAGATGATGAAGAATTTAAGACAATGGCGGATACAGCAAGCAGTAAAGACGAAATTTTAGCATATATCAATAGCAAAGAAGTAGATAGGAGGTGACCTAATTATGCTTACCATCTTAACCGTGTGTGGAAATGGGATTGGCAGCAGTATTATGCTGAAAATGAAAATTGATGAGATTTGTGAAGACCATCATATTAAAGCTTCTGTGGAATCAGCAGATTTTAATTCGGCCCAAGGGAAAAAGGCGGACTTGATTATTACGGTAAAAGAGCTGGCCTATCAATTTGAAGGTCGTGAAGTGGCGGTGGTTCGAAGTTACATTAATAAGAAAAAGATTGAAGAAGATGTTCTTGAGATTCTAAAAAAAATACAAGAAAGTAAAATGTAGGAGGTATGATCTATGTCCACATTTACCATTATTCTAGAATTCTTTCGGGACGTACTGAAACAACCGGCATTATTAATGGGAATTATGGCACTCATCGGGCTGGTAGCTCTAAAAAGACCTATGTTCAAAGTCATGACAGGGACTTTAAAGCCAATTCTAGGCTATTTGATGCTAGGGGCAGGTGCTGATTTTATCGTTGCGAATTTGACACCCCTGGGAAAAATGATTGAAGAAGGTTTTCATATTACTGGCGTAGTTCCTAATAATGAAGCTATCGTTTCCGTAGCACAAAAAGTACTGGGCATTGAAACCATGTCTATTCTCGTAGCTGGTTTGGTAATTAATCTTCTTATTGCAAGATTTACTAAATATAAATATGTGTTTCTAACAGGGCATCATAGTTTCTTTATGGCGTGTCTTCTTTCAGCGGTTCTAGGTGCCTCAGGCATGAAAGGAGTCGAACTGATTCTCATTGGTGGTTTTATTCTTGGGGCATGGAGTGCCATCTCGCCGGCAATTGGTCAGAAATATACGTTAAAGGTGACGGATGGTGATGAAATTGCCATGGGACACTTTGGCAGCCTAGGTTATTATTTATCTGCCTGGGTTGGAAAATTTGCTGGAAAACCAGAAGAAAGTACAGAAAAGATGGAAGTACCCGAGCAATGGGGATTTCTCAGGGATACTACCATATCCACAGCGCTGACCATGATGATATTCTATTTAATTGCAGCTTTTGCTGCGGGACCCAGCTATGTAACCACTTTATCTGGTGAAATGTCACCCTTCCTATTTGCCATCATGTCCGCTCTGAAATTTGCTGTTGGTGTTACCATCGTGTATGCAGGTGTTCGAATGATCCTTGGTGATTTAATCCCTGCTTTTCAAGGAATAGCAACCAAAATCATACCCAACGCAATTCCTGCGGTGGATTGTGCTGTATTTTTTACCTATGCCCCAACAGCTGTGGTAATCGGCTTTATTAGTTCCTTTATTGGCGGTATAATAGGCATGTTACTATTAGGAACTGCTGGAGGTGTGCTCATCATACCAGGGCTTGTTCCGCATTTCTTCTGCGGCGCTACGGCTGGAATCTACGGAAATGCCACTGGTGGCAGAAGAGGAGCTGCATTAGGAGCGTTTGTAAATGGTTTGCTCATTACTTTTTTACCTGCATTTCTGCTTCCTGTCCTTGGGCAGTTAGGATTCCAGAATACAACTTTCGGTGATGCAGATTTTGGTTTCTTAGGAATTTTGTTAGGTAAAGCATATGAGGCAGTAGGTCCAACAGGGATTTATATCCTTATAGCGATTCTAGTAATAGTACTTTTGATTCCAAATTATATAAAAACCAAGGCTCATGCCATTAACAATGTGCAGGGCTAGGCTGAAAATTTGAGAAAGGCGTGCCATTCTAAGAAGTAAGGATAGCACGCTGCTTCTCTTTGTAGTGAATTAGAAAATAAATGAAAAGAGTGATGACCGTGTATGATGAAGTGAATAGCAAGGTGGATGTGGTAGGACTTGGGGTATCCACTTTGGATATGTTTACTGTTGTTGACGCCTTTCCTAGGACCAGAGAAGTGCAAAAAGCATCCAGGATGGTTCTTGATGGCGGTGGACCTGTTGCCACAGCGATGGTGACGCTGGCAAAATTAGGAGCCAACACGATAATGATTGACAATCTAGGGGATGATTGGAGCGGCTTGCTGATTGCAGAAGATTTTAAAAAATATAATGTGCAGACTCACTGCCTCGAAATTTTTCCGGAGCACTCTTCTTCAATTGCCAATATACTAGTTGAGAAAGATACTGGCATTCGTGCCATTCTCTATCGTCCTGGATCAGTTCCAGAAATAAGAGACATTACAAAGTATACCCCTATCATACAAGGAGCCAAAGTTCTTCATTTGAATGGGAGGCATTTAGACGCTAGCTTAGCGGCAATCGATATTGCAAAACACGCGGGTGTTAAAATATCATTTGATGGTGGTGCAAATCGATACAACCCAAGTATGCGGCGAATTGTACCAAAGGTAGACATTTGTATTTTGGCAAAGGAATTCGCTCTTACCTATACAGATGAAACTAAAGTGGATCGTGCAGGGGAGTCATTACTAAAATCCGGCTTAAAACTTGTCGTAATAACAGATGGAATCAATGGAAGCTGGGTCTTCGACAACGACATTGGTATCTTTCATCAACCTGCATTTAAAATGGACAATGTGGTAGACACCACAGGATGCGGAGATAGTTATCACGGAGGCTTCTTATATGGACTTCTCCATAACATGCCCCTGAAAAAATGTGCCGAGTTTGCCAGTGCAGTAGCTGCTCTTAATACCCAGACTCTTGGGGGAAGAAAAGGATTGCCATCATTAAAAACCGTTGAGATGTTTTTGCGAGGCCACTGAGTCAGGCATTGATCTGCTTGACTCTTTTTTTATTCAGCATCATGTATTAGAATAAATCCTGCTTCTTTAGGGTTGTGTATTTTCCAAATTATGCGATAATTATATAATAAAAGGAGGGTTGATTTTGAGTATCTTTTCGTGGTTATTTTCAAAAAATACGGAAAAAAATTCGATGGTTCGCAAATGGATACTACAAGAGATGAAGAAGGTGGACATCGAAAATCCAGATGTTTACGCGCTATTTCTAGGACTCATACAGACTGCTGTTTCTTGGGGAAAGTCTGATATAAAAGGGCAGGATGACCAGAATTTGCAGGTGTCAAAGCAATACTTAGGAGATGCTACCATCTTTGAAATTGCTGCTTATACCTATTATCGAGTGGAAATTTGGTTAGACAAGGAGCAGCCAGAGCTTGCAAAACAAATCGCTCTTCCGATTCGGGAATGGATAGCAGAGAAATTTCATACTGTACTTTATGTGGATGAAAGATTGTTTAATCAATTATTTGAGGAACAGTTACTTCGGTATAGAAGTTTGACTAGTGCAGGAACGGGTCTTACAGAGTTGCATTTGGAATTGGAACAGCGTATTTTACTGACAAAAGGGGATCGATTTAATAAACAATCGTTGGCCAAAGATTCCGCTAGCGCAGCTCTTGATTCTCAATATATTAAAGATAGTTTGGCAAAATATGAGGAAATCAATATACCAGAAGTAATCGCGAGCATACGGCAATATTGCGAGAAGCACTCTAAAATGAAATTTGAGGAAAAAAAGAGCAAAGGTCAGCTATTAAATAAGAACCATGAACAGCGGGACTATTTATATGGGATGGCGCTATTGGAGCAGAAAGATTGGGTAAGAGCCTGTAACGCTTTTACAAAGGTACTATCCGCTAATCCTAAGCATTATGATGCGTTAATACAAAGAGGCTTGTTATACGGCACATTAGGACAATATGTAGATGCATTGCAAGATTTTACGGCAGCAATTGAGGTAAATCCTAATGAATCTGCAGCCTATCTTCATCGCGGCAATTGTTATCACCGCAGCTTGCGGGTAAAAGATAAGTCGTTGGCCGATTATTCCGAAGCAATTCGATTGTCACCTAATAATGCAGCTGGATATTTCGGGCGGGGTGAACTATATGACGAAATAGCATTACATAAAGAGAAGCAAGCTCTTGAAAAGAATGATCATCTTTCATATGCACATGTTTCAGAAGAATTTTTGGAGGCGATCCATGATTATAGTCAAGTTATTGTTTTAGAACCTGAACATGATGCTGCTTATGCAAACAGAGCGTTATTATATGCACGAAAGGCTCGTGCATATCAGAATATGGATGATATAACAAATGCGATTGCCGATTTTGAAAAAGCTATGAGTTTGAACTGGGAACATGGTTATTTATATAAACAGCAAGATGAAATGAAAGAATTATTAGAAGATAGTCAATTAGAGAAGGAGGCTTAAAGAAAAGATCTTCTATCTATCGGATGATTTGTGGATTTGAAATAATATACTGACCAAGGCTATGTTTGTGGTCAAAATAAATCGGAGGCAGCATATATGTATCGTCGGCTCACACTATTATTTTTAAGCATGATTTTTGGGGTAAATATTGCTTTTGCCGCCCCAATTCCCCCTCAATTAGAGGCTGAAGCGGCTATCGTAATGATGGCCAATACCAATCAGGTATTATTTGAAAAGAATTCAAAAGGTATTATGTATCCAGCCAGTACGACTAAGATCATGACATTGATCACTGCACTGGAAAAAGGTAATTCTAATGATATCATTACTGTAAGTTCTAGTGATGCAGCTTGTAAAGGGTCAAGTCTCGAACTAAAAGCAGGGAATCAATTAACATTGAAAAATGCGTTGTACGGTATGATGCTGATATCAGGTAATGATGCAGCAGAGGCTGTCGCTGAGAATGTAGCTGGATCAATACCCGCTTTCGTGGAGATTATGAATGCAAAAGCAGAGAAAATCGGAGCAACGAGTACTCACTTTACCAATCCTCATGGACTGCCTGATCCAATAAATCATTATACTACTGCCTATGATCTTGGATTAATTACTGCATATGGGATGAAAAATCCTGATTTTGCAAAAATCGTATCCACTCAAGAATATAATGTTAACTTTCTGAACCGAAGTGTAATGCATGTTCGCAATACGAATAAATTGCTAAATACATATCCTGGAACCAATGGTGTTAAAACAGGCTATACCAATGATGCTGGTGATTGCTTAGTGGCTTCTGCCAAACGAGGCGATATACAATTAATAGCCGTTATCCTCAATAGTGACTACCGCTGGGATGATGCGGCTAAACTCTTTGATTATGGATTTGAGCAGATCCAGTCACAAAAAAGGAAATAACATAAGAAAATAGGCTTTGAATCACAAAGATGGAGCATGTCGGCTTTAAGTTGCTGATATGCTCTCTTAGTAAACGTAAAAACCCTATAACACAAGGGAGTGAAAATGATGTCAATTAGTAAGCGACTATTCGGCAAGATCGATGAGCAAGAGGTATGCGAATATACGTTTAAAAATGATAATGGTATAGAAATTTCTTGTTTGAATTATGGGTGCATTATTACTAAGGTTATAGTACCGGATCGCAGAGGTAATTATGAAAATATCGTAATCGGATTTCAAGAGTTAGCCGATTACCAAAGAAATCCTCTATTCGCTGGTGCAGTTGTGGGCAGAGTAGCTGGCAGAATACGAGATGCACAGTTTGAATTAGAAGGAAAAAACTACACCCTGCCCAATAATGATGGTCACAATAATCTTCATAGTGGACCAAATGGTTTTCAGAATGCAGTATGGGACGCAGCGGTGGTCAGTAAAGAGCAAGAAGATACTATTGAATTTTCTCATACCAGTTTGGACGGGGTAGAAGGATATCCAGGAACACTGACAACAAAAGTAACATATACGCTTAATAACAATAATGAATTCAGCATTCATTATTATGGAGTAGCAGACGAAATTACCTTGTTCAACCCTACAAATCATACCTATTTTAATTTAAGCGGCAATTTTAAACAAGATATCTCTCAACACAGTTTGAAAATAGATAGTAGTCGCTTTTTGGAACTAACACAGCAGCTGCTTCCAACTGGTAAGCTGCTGGATGTAACGGATACGGTTTTTGACTTTAGAACTGGCCGGAAAATAATAGAGGGAATCAATTCCATCAATCCCCAAAATACGATAGCCGGACAAGGCTATGATCATCCCTTTATTTTAGACAGTAATCATAATGGAGAGATTGTCTTGCAGGATGAGGAAAGCGGACGTGTTCTGACTATCGAAACAGATGCAGTAGGTGTAGTACTTTATACGGGGAATCACATACCAAGTGATTTTGATATTCATGGGGTAAAATCTAGACCCTATTTAGGATTATGTCTTGAAACCCAAGGACTTCCTGATGCAATTCATCATTCTCATTTTCCATCCTGCATTCTGCAGAAAAATCAAATTTCTACCACAACGACGACATATACCTTTAGTGTAGTGCTTTAATAATGTGAGCGAAGAAATGTGTAATCTATTTTAAATTAAGAATGCTCTCTCTGTGACAGGGTCATTAGAACCAGTACCTGTCTATAGAGGGGGTATTTTATTTATAGTTAAGAAAAAAAGAATTTTTTGTTACGAAAAGAAGGAAAACAAAAAAAATATAGCGTAATTATAAAATAATTAATTTAATATTAAATTAATTATTTTATAAAGAGGTGCATATTAGAAAAATTATGGAATTATACATGTTATAAGGAATATAATTCCATATAACAAATTTAAAATTAAATAATGTAATAAATTTAATTCCTTAAATATTAGATATGTTGTCATCTTCAAGAAAAAGCCTTTATTTCCTGATGTCAATCATTTTAAAAAATAAAATTGTGTTATCGCTATTTAATAAAAGGAGGTCAGTATATGGGAAATAAAAAGTATAGTATTGGAATTGATTATGGGACGCAATCTGGCAGGGTAATGCTTGTTGAGGTGGAAACTGGCAAGGAAATTGCTACTGCAGTAGTGCCTTATGCCGATGGTGTAATTGATAAACAATTACCAGGCACTGCTATTCAGTTAGAGCATGATTGGGCACTGCAAAATCCGGAAGATTATTTAGAGGTTTTGCATAAGGCAATACCACAGGTTTTAAGGGATTCTCAGATAGAACCTACAGACGTAATCGGGATCGGGATTGACTTTACTGCTTGTACAATGCTGCCTGTGGCAAAAGATGGCAGGGCTTTATGCCAGCTTCCAGAATACCGAAACAATCCTCACGCTTGGGTCAAACTGTGGAAACATCATGCTGCTCAGGATGAAGCCAATTCGTTGAATCGCATTGCAGCTGATCGTGGTGAGACTTTCTTAGCTCGGTACGGCGGCAAGATTTCTTCTGAATGGATAATTCCGAAAATTTGGCAAATTCTCGATGAAGCACCTGAAATCTATGAAGCTGCTGATCGATTCATGGAGGCCACTGACTGGGTAACCATGCAGATGACCGGGATAGATGTACGTAATAGCTGCACTGCTGGCTATAAAGCAATATGGCATAAGCAAGACGGATATCCGGGAAAAGATTTTTTTAAAGCTTTAGATCCCAGATTAAAAAATTTGGTGGAAGAAAAATTAAATAGCCCCATTGTAGCGATTGGCAGCAAAGCTGGAGGCTTGGTTTCCGGTATGGCCAAGCAAATGGGATTAAAAGCAGGTACAGCTGTAGCAGTAGGCAATGTGGATGCTCATGCTGCCGTTCCAGCAGCAGGGGTTGTTACGCCGGGGAAAATGGTGATGAGCATGGGTACATCAATTTGTCATTTAGTATTAGGCGAGGAAGAAAAAACAGTGGATGGTATGTGTGGTGTAGTTGAGGATGGTATTATTGGCGGCTATTTTGGGTATGAGGCTGGTCAGTCTGCTGTAGGAGATATTTTTGAATGGTTTGTAGCAAATTGCGTTCCCGGCAGCTACTTTGCCCAAGCAAGTGAGAGAAATATTAATGTTCATCAATTACTAGAAGAGAAGGCTAGCAAATTGGTACCTGGAGAAAGTGGTTTATTGGCCCTTGATTGGTGGAATGGCAATCGTTCCGTACTTGTTGATACCAATCTGACGGGGGTGCTGCTCGGAGCTACCTTGCTTACCAAACCAGAGGAAATTTACCGGGCACTTATAGAAGCTACTGCCTTTGGTACCAATATGATTGTCGAAACATTTACCAATGCAGGGGTACCTATTGAACAATTGTATGCTTGCGGCGGGCTGTCCCAGAAAAATAACATGTTAATGCAAATTTATGCGGATGCAACAGGCTTAGAGATTCGTGTTGCTGCCTCTTTGCAGACACCCGCTTTGGGCGCTGCAATGTTTGGTGCTGTTGCTGCAGGCAAAGAATTTGGGGGATATGATACTATTTTTGATGCGGCAGCGAAGATGACTAATATAAAGCAGGTATACATACCTATTCCAGAAAATGTTGCTCGCTATAAAAAGCTGTATGCAGAATATAAAATCTTACATGACTATTTTGGCCGTGGTGCTAATGATGTTATGAAACGGCTTAAAGAAATTAAGAAAAATACAAAAAGTTGTAGAGCGTAAAACGATGGTGAAGTAAAAAAAGGAGGCTCAGAACGTTATGTTAGAAGAACTGAAACAACAAGTATGGCAAGCAAATATGAATTTACAAAAACATGGATTGGTCGTATTTACCTGGGGTAATGCCAGTGGTATTGACAGGGAAAAAGGCTTGATTGTTATCAAGCCTAGTGGTGTAGAATACGATACGATGCAGCCTGAAGATATGGTGGTGCTGGATTTGGCGGGAAACCAGGTGGAGGGAGACCTTAGACCTTCTTCTGATACGCCTACTCATATCGTCTTATACCGGAATTTCTCTGCTATTGGCGGCGTTGTTCATACTCATTCTACCTGTGCTACAGCGTGGGCCCAGGCGGGAAAATCGATTCCGGCATTTGGTACCACTCACGCAGATTATTTTTATGGTGAAATTCCTTGTACCCGTAATCTAAGCAGGGAAGAAATTCAAGGGGAATATGAAGAAGAAACGGGTAAAGTGATTGTGGAGAAATTTGGGCAGAAAAACCCGCTTCACGTTCCAGGAATTCTAGTCGCCAATCATGGTCCTTTCTCCTGGGGAAAAGATGCCCAGGATGCTGTCTATCATGCAGTAGTCTTAGAGGAGTTGGCAAAAATGGCCTTTTATACTTGTTCAACAAATTCAGAAGTCAAAGTCATGGATCAACTGTTATTGGATAAGCACTTTTTAAGAAAACATGGCAAAAATGCCTATTATGGACAAAACAAACTGTAGAATAGGATTAGCAAAAGGAGGACGACTATCATGTTTAGGAATTCAAAAGATAAAGAAGTATGGTTTATAACTGGCAGTCAGCATCTTTATGGTGAAGATACACTAAAAGAAGTGGCGCAGCATTCGCAAACGATTGCTGCGTCACTGGGGGAAAATGCGAAAATACCTGTAAAAGTTGTTTTTAAACCTGTATTGACCAATTCAGATGCTATCTATAATCTTTGTATGGAAGCAAACAGCGCAGATCGTTGCATTGGGCTGATTGCCTGGATGCATACCTTCTCACCAGCAAAAATGTGGATTGGCGGCCTAAACATATTAAATAAACCCTTGGCCCATCTTGATACCCAATACAATCGTGAGATTCCCTGGTCAGACATTGATATGGACTTTATGAATACCAACCAGTCTGCCCATGGGGACCGAGAATTTGGGTTTATATGCACTAGAATGAAAAGATCACGTAAAGTGATTGTCGGCTTTTGGCAGGATGAAGATGTCATCCAAAAACTGGCGATCTGGTGCGGTGCAGCACTAGCTTGGAACGATTTGCAGGGGGCCAAATTTGCCCGCTTTGGTGACAATATGCGAGATGTGGCCGTGACGGAAGGTGACAAGGTTGAGGGGCAGATAAAATTCGGATACTCTGTCAATGGATATGCCTTAGGTGATCTTGTTACATATGTGGATGCTGTCAGTGATGCCGAAATTCGCGCATTGGTTGCTGAGTATGAAGAATCCTATATAGTGCATAAAGAGCTGACTCAAGGTGGGGCTAAACGTGCATCACTAAAAGATGCTGCCAAGCTTGAGCTAGGTATGAAAAAATTCCTTGAAGCGGGTCAGTTTAAAGGCTTTACCTCAAATTTCGAAAATTTATATGGTTTATCACAATTGCCAGGGCTGGCATGCCAGCGTTTAATGGCAGCTGGGTATGGTTTTGGCGGTGAAGGGGATTGGAAGACTGCGGTGCTGATTAGAGCCATGAAAGTAATGTCTTATGGGCTTACAGGCGGAACTTCTTTCATGGAGGATTATACGTACCACTTGGAAGACGGCAATATGAAGGTACTCGGTTCTCATATGCTGGAAGTATGTCCATCGATTGCAGATCAAAAGCCTTCACTGGAGATTCATCCCCTCTCTATCGGCGGTAAGGATGATCCTGTGCGATTGGTCTTCAATGTAGCTGCCGGCAAGGGCATTAATGCCACAATTATTGATATAGGCAGTCGTTTCAGACTGATAGTCAATGAACTGGATGTGGTGAATCCGGACTATGATTTACCCAAACTGCCAGTTGCCAGAGCCCTTTGGGTACCACAACCTGATCTTAAAGTTGGTACACAAGCATGGATTTTGGCAGGTGGAGCCCATCACAGCGGCTTTAGCCAAGCGGTAACGAAAGAACATTTAGAAGATTTTTGCGAAATAGCTGGAATTGAATTTGTTTTAATTAATCATGAGACTACGATTCGTGATTTGAAGAAAGAACTTCGGTGGAACGATTTATATTATCATTTGGCAAAATAGTTGCTTGAACACTTGATCATTAAAGAGCAAATGATAAAGGAGATAATGGGATGATTAATAGACTGAAAGTAGGTGATGAAGGCATAACGAAAAGTAATGGATTGGGCTGCCAAGAATAAAAAGAAGGGGAGATTTTAATGAAAAAGGTAGTGGCTTTATTTCTGATGTTTGCTATGGTACTGATGCTGACCGCATGTGGTTCAAATCCTAGTACAGCTCCCAGCAGCAGCGATAAGAAGAAAGTAGGTATCGCAATGCCTACGAAGTCGTCATCTAGATGGATAGCAGATGGTGATAATATTGTTAAGCAGCTAAAAGCCAAAGGGTATGAAACTGATTTACAGTATGGCGAAGACAATGTTGAAAACCAGCTTGCGCAAATCGAGAATATGATTACAAAAGGTGCTAATGTATTGGTAATCGCTAATATCGATGGTGAATCCTTAACAACGGTATTGCAAAAAGCGAAGGATAAAAATATTCCTGTTATCGCTTATGACCGCTTAATTAAAAAGACTGCAAATGTAGATTATTATGCAACCTTTGATAATTTTCAGGTCGGAGTTCTTCAAGCTGCTTATATTGAAAAAAGCTTAGGCTTAAAAGATGGTAAAGGTCCGTTTAACATTGAGATCTTTGGTGGTTCACCGGATGACAATAACGCATACATGTTCTTTGATGGTGCGATGTCAGTTTTAAAACCTTATATTGATTCGAAGAAACTAGTTGTGAAAAGTGGACAAATGGATATGGGCGTCTGTGCTACTTTACGCTGGGATGGCGCTACTGCCCAGGCAAGAATGGATAATCTGCTAAGTAAGAACTATACGGGAACAAAAATAGACGCGGTTCTATCTCCTTATGATGGTATCAGTATCGGTGTTATTTCTTCTTTGAAGGCTGTTGGATACGGAACCCCATCACAGCCAATGCCTATCGTTACGGGACAAGATGCGGAAGCTCCTTCTATTAAATCCATTATTAAGGGCGAACAAGCACAGACTGTATTTAAGGATACCAGAGATCTTGCTAAAGTAGCTGTTGATATGGTGGATGCAGTACTTAGCGGTAAAAAAGCAACAACCAATGATGATAAGACCTACAACAATGGTGTTAAAGTAGTGCCGTCCTATTTATTAGTACCAGTTTCTGTTGATAAATCAAACTATGAAAAAATATTGGTTGAAAGCGGATATTATACTGCTGATCAACTTAAATAATACGGGATTGCAGGGCCAAAATAATTTAGTGATGACTGTAAAGTCATTACTAAATTATTAATGGCTTAATACCAAAGAGCGATATAGCAAGGAGTTGAGGATATATGGAAGATATTATTCTAGAAATGATAGATATAACTAAAACCTTTCCAGGTGTTAAAGCGCTAAATCATGTAAATCTGCAGGTGGAAAAAGGCGAAATTCATGCATTGGTTGGCGAAAACGGTGCGGGGAAATCAACCTTGATGAAAGTGTTAAGTGGAGTATATCCTCATGGAACTTATACAGGGGAGATTCATTATAAAGGGAAACGATGTGAATTCAAAAATATTAAAGAAAGTGAAAAATTAGGCATCGTTATTATTCATCAGGAATTAGCTCTCATCCCTTATCTATCTATAGAAGAGAATATATTCCTTGGCAACGAACAAGGCAAACACGGTCTTATCGACTGGCATGCAACTACTATGCGTACCAAAAAGTTATTAGCGACAGTAGGACTCAAAGAATTGCCAAGTACTTTGGTAACCAATATAGGAGTTGGCAAGCAACAATTAGTTGAGATTGCCAAGGCCTTATCAAAGGAAGTTGAATTGTTAATTCTAGATGAACCTACGGCGGCATTGAATGAAGATGATAGCGATAATCTCTTAAAATTATTGTTGGAGTTTAAAAAGCAGGGAATATCCTCAATTATTATTTCACATAAATTAAATGAAATTTCAAGAATTGCTGATTCCATTACCGTGTTGCGTGATGGAGCCACCATTGAAACCTTGGATGTAAGAAATGACCACATTACAGAAGATCGAATTATCAGAGGCATGGTAGGAAGAGAATTAACAGAGCTATATCCTAAAAGAGATGCAGCTATTGGCGATATCATCTTTGAGGTTAAGAATTGGAATGTTTACCACCATCTACATAGTGGCCGTAAAGTGATTCATAATGTTAACTTTCACGTTAAGCAAGGTGAGGTTGTAGGAATTGCAGGACTCATGGGGGCAGGAAGAACAGAGCTTGCTATGAGCATTTTTGGCAGATCCTATGGACAAAAAATAAGTGGACACATCTATAAGAATGGCTTAGAAGTACATTTGAAAAATGTAAGCCAGGCGATTGAGCAAGGTGTTGCATATGTAACGGAAGATCGCAAACAGTATGGCTTAATATTAAATAATGATATTAAACGAAATATTACCTTGGCTAATTTAAAAAATATCGCAAAACATTCTGTAATTGATGACAATAAAGAAATTCTAGTGGCGGAGAAAAGTCGTCAGCAAATGAATATTAAATGCTCCAGTGTTTTACAAAACACTGTAAATTTGAGTGGTGGAAATCAGCAAAAAGTTGTTTTGAGCAAATGGATTTTTACTGAGCCAGATATTCTGATTCTGGATGAACCTACTCGAGGAATTGATGTAGGAGCTAAATTTGAAATTTATAACATCATTAATGAGCTAGCTAAAGATGGAAAAGGCATTGTGCTGATTTCTTCAGAACTTCCTGAAATACTGGGAATGTGTGATCGAATATATGTTATGAGCGAAGGCAGTATTACAGGAGAACTTGCAGGGGCGGAGGCATCACAAGAAAGAATTATGAAATATGTAATGAGCAAATAAAGGAGGGATCGTCATGGAAACTCTAAAGCAAATGTTTAAAAATAATATCAGAGAATATGGTATGGTTATTGCACTAGTATCAATTGTGATTTTTTTTGAAATTGTCAGCAAGGGTGTACTCCTGCAACCGTTAAATGTAACCAACTTAATCCAGCAGAATAGTTATATACTCATATTGGCGATCGGCATGCTGCTAGTTATCGTTGCTTTTCAAATTGATTTATCTGTAGGATCTATTGCTGCTTTTGTTGGTGCGGTTTCCGCAATCTTAATGATTGATCATCATATTGGTGTTGTACCTGGAATATTGATTTCTTTGCTGATAGGAGGTCTTGCTGGAGCGTTTCAGGGGTATTGGGTTGCCTATTTTAAAATCCCCGGCTTTATTGTTACATTAGCAGGAATGTTGATTTTTAGAGGGTTAACAATGACTGCTTTAGAAGGGCAATCGAAAGCGCCTTTTCCAGAGGTTTTTCAGAAAATGAGTAATGGGTTTATACCAGATGTATTGAGTGGAACATCCATCCATATTACAACCCTTGTGGTTGGAATTATTTTGACGTTGGTATATATATATTTTGAATTAAATCATAGAAAAGCTAAGCAAGAGTATAATTTCGAGGTAATTCCGGTGCAATTTTTAGCTGCGAAATTGGTATTTGTTGGCGTGGCGATCAACTGGTTTATGTATTTGCTTGCCTCGTATAAAGGCATTCCTAATGTGTTGATATTATTATTTATTCTAATTGTATTTTATACCTTTATAACGACAAAAACAGTGATAGGGCGTCATATTTATGCATTAGGCGGTAATGAAAAGGCGGCAAAGCTGTCGGGTGTAAAAACCGAACGCATTGTGTTTTGGGTTTTCGTAAATATGGGGGTATTAGCAGCCCTTTCGGGTCTTGTTTTTGCGGCTCGTCTTAATGCAGCAACACCGAAAGCAGGCACGGGTTTTGAGCTGGATGCCATTGCTGCCTGTTTTATTGGCGGAGCCTCTACTGCAGGAGGGATTGGTGTTGTTATGGGGGCCATTATTGGCGGGTTGGTTATGGGGGTTATGAACAACGGCATGTCTTTAATTGGCGTTACCATTGATATGCAGCAAACCATTAAAGGCTTAGTTTTATTATTAGCTGTAGCTTTTGATATTTATACAAAATCAAAACAGTCATAAGACTTAATTAAAAATTTAATTAGGCATTTTAGCTTTTAATATTATATAATGATTAAATAAATTCTTTCATGTCTATATGGTTAAAAGAGAATGGATTCAAAGGTTGTATAGTATAAAATATTGAAAGCAAGAGTGTAGGTGTTTTATGGAAGGTGTAAATACGATTGTTTCAAAAGCTGTAGGAGGAGGAGCAAATGAGTCGCTGATTATTAATGCGATTCGCAGGCGGGGGCCAATATCTCGTGTTGATATTGCTAAGTTGACTGGCCTAACACCACCAACTGTAACAAATATATCAAGTAAACTCATTGAAAATGGACTGATTCATGAGTATATGGTTGGTGAATATAGTGGAGGCAGACGTCCGGTACTGCTTAAGGTTCATTCTGAAATAGCGAACATGATTATTGTAGATATTCGTTCTAAGGAAATGATTGGCTATCTGATTAATGGAGGTTTAGAGATTAAAGAAGAGATATGTCATGATATTCAACATTTAAAAGAAGAAAAGATTTTATCTTTTTTGGAAAATACAATTGCACAGTGTTATGCTTCAGAGTATGGTAAGTTAGCTCTAGCGATTGGTATAATTGTACGAGGACCTGTTATGTCTAAGGAAGGGCTTTCCTTATTTTCTCCCAGTGCTGGCTGGCGTAATGTGCCGCTGAAATATCTGGTGGAAAAGCAGTTTCAGCTGCCTGTTTTTGTCGAAAATGATATGCGGGCTATGGCATTGGGAGCCTATCATTATGGTCCATACCGGGATATTAAAAATGCGGTCTTTCTAGGAGTCGGGGGTGGAATTGGTTCGGGGATTATTTTAAATGGTGAGCTATATCGCGGCTTAGGTGATAGTGCAGGGGAAATCGGTCATACCGTTGTAGATGTTCATGGTCCCTTATGCAGCTGCGGGAATTATGGCTGTCTGGAAGCCATGGCATCTGAGTCAGCGTTGGTAAATAATATGGTTCAGTCAATAACAGATGGTGAATGTTCTGCAGTATCGGAGATGGTAAAAGGCAATCTAGATGCCATTAGACCAAAACATATTTACGCTGCGGCTGAGGAGGGAGATCCGCTTTCAATCAGAACCCTCCAGCAGATTGCTCAGTATATTGGTATGGGTGCTGCCAATATTATTAATATTTTTAATCCCCAGCTGGTACTCATTGGTGGTGGTATCGTTAAGGGACGAAGATTTATGGAAGAGACAATCATGCAAGTTATAAAAGAAAGGGCTTTGGCAAGCTGTTATTCTTTAACTCGTATTGAGTTTTCTTCAGAAGGCAGGCAAGATGCCCTAAAGGGCATTGTAGATGTGGTAATGGAAGGGATTTATTTACGGTAACATGACAAAATGCTCTCTATGTTGGCAGGGGTATAGAACACCCTAACAAACTGCTCATATAGAGGGCTTTTTGCTAAGAAAATTTCTGGTTCAATTATTGTTTTATTAACAAGAAAAATTTACCATTTAGTATGTTTTATTGTGTATAATAAAGTGGGAGTATTAGAAAAAATGAGCGCTAGGATGGTGCAATATTGGAATTCTTTCGTAAATTACTTAAGACCGAAAATATTCGTTCTAAATTGTTATTATATTTTTTCACTCTCATTTTATTGCCCATTGTTACACTCGGAGTATTGGGTAATGTCATCTATAGCAAATCGATTGAAGAACAGGCCAATGAGCATACTGGACAAATGATTGAGCAAGTCACTCGCAATGTTGAGTTTTATATTCATGATATGGAAAATATCGTGTCTTACCTTTTGGGTGATCCTCAGATTATTGCGTTCTTACGAACTATGAAAGAGGGAGATGAAGATGAATCGCTGAATAATGAGGTTCGGCGAATCTTAAGAACCTACACGAATGTACATCCAGAGATTGCCGGAATACTCATTGTAAATGAGAATAATCTTTATATTAGCAATGAAATGCATCGTATTTCACGTGATCCCCTTACTGATGAGACTTGGTACAAAAGAGCGATTGCATCGCCAAATGCAATGCAGCTGTTTAGTAAACCGATTGGCCGTAATATAACGACAACTCTTAACTATAGCGCTGATGAAGTGGTTTCGATTGCTAAGGCGGTTGTTGATCCCAAGAACAGCCAGTATCTTGGCGTCATACTGATTGATCTGAAATTGGCTAAATTCAAAGAAGTAATTGAGACGATTACATTAGGTAAGAATGGATTTTTATATATTATGGATGCAAATGGTGGCATTGTTTATGCACCAGTTAATCCGATTGTATATCGCGTAAAAAGTGAGTGGCTTAACCATTCTGCCAATAGTATTGTAAAAATCATTCAAGGCAGTGAGTTTCAGATTATCTATAAAGATTCAGCGTATACAAAATGGAAAACTATCGGTGTTTTTTCCCTTAGTGAGACACTGAAAGAGGTAACGATTCTGCGTCATTACTCCATACTGATTGGGCTTGTTACCTTAATACTGGCAGTAATCGCCGCCTTCTTTTTTACTGCTTCCATTGCCAAGCCTTTAGGTAAACTCCGCAGCTTGATGAAGAAGGCTGAGGAAGGCGATCTGAGCGTACGATTTAACAGTAAATATAATGATGAAATCGGACAGCTTGGTAATAGCTTTAACACGATGATCAAAGAAATTAGCAATTTGGTGGACATGGTGTATACGGAACAAAAACGCAAACGAGAAGCAGAGCTGAAAACCTTGCAGGCCCAAATAAAACCACACTTTCTTTATAATACTCTTTATACGATTCAGTGGATGGCTGGGGAGCATGGTGCACAGGAAGTCGTTCGTATTGTGGGTGCACTTGCGAATTTATTTCGCATTGGTTTAAGCAAAGGGAAAGAGATGATTCCTGTTCATGAAGAATTAGAACATGTTCGCAGTTATTTAATGATTCAGAAAGCTCGCTATGAAGATAAATTGATATATGAAATCAACTATGAAGAAGAAATATTGAATTACAGAGTGCTTAAGCTCATATTGCAGCCTCTTGTTGAAAATGCGATTTACCATGGCATTAATGCAAAAAGAGGGGGCGGTACCATCAAGATCACCGCTCGCATGGACAAGGAGAAATTATATTTTAGCGTAGCAGATGACGGCATAGGAATGACAGCGGAAAAACTCGCAGAATTAAGAAAATCATTAGACAGTCAGCATGGAGAGGCAGCAAGAACGGGCTTTGGTATTTTTAATGTGAATGAACGAATTCGATTATCCTTTGGCTCAGAATACGGTTTACAATATACCAGCGTGGATCAGGAAGGTACGAAGGTAGAAGTTTGGCATCCAATACGTTAATTAGGGAGTGGTTCAATGTTGAAAGTAGTAATCATCGATGATGAACCTAAAATTCGTCGTGGCCTCAAAAGCCTGGTTGAGAAAGCAAGGCTTGATATGGAGGTTGTGGGGGAGGCTGAAGATGGAGAAATAGCTTTGGAAGTGGCGAGAAAAACCCTGCCAGACATTCTGCTAGTAGATATTTGTATGCCTTTTTTAAATGGATTGCAGTTTATAGAACAAGTAAACAGCATATTACAAGATTGCATCATCATTGTCATTACTGGACATGATGAGTTTTCCTATGCCCATAAAGCGATTAAGCTGCAAGTCTTTGATTATTTATTAAAACCTGTCTTTGAAGACCAACTGGAAACCGTGTTAAAACGAGCAGCACAGCAATTGCTGAATTCTCGTCTGCAAAATCATTATCTGAATTGGACTAATCAGGAAACAAAAAAACATTTGCCGTTATTAAGGGAAGCTTTCTGTAAAGATTGGGTAAATGGTCAATTAAGTGAGGAATACATAAGGTCTCAGCTTGCTTTTTTGGAATTGGATTTGTCGCCAGCATCTGGAATGATTGCTCTGAAAGTGGCTGGCCAGTACACCAGAGGGCAGCTTCTCAAAGATTGGGAGCGGGAATTGCTGGTATTTTCCATAGAAAATATTTGTGTGGAATTATTAGAGCAATGGCAGCCTTATATTATGTTTCATGACAGAGCAGATAATCTGATTGCGATAACACCCCTCCTAAATCCAAGCGACTGGTATAAACTGAGTGCTACTTTACAGCAGGTTATTGAGCAGCATTTAGAACAAGTCGTAATTGTTGCTCAGCACCCGCTAATGGATTTGCTAAGGGGTGTTTCCGCTGTTTATCATGAACTGACCTTAGAACTAAACCGCAAGGTTAGTTATACTCCTGCAGTGCTTCTTTCACAAAAACACATAGAAGCTAATTACTGCAAGGAGGATTTCTCACTTCAGAATCTAGCAGAAATTATTAAGATTAGCCCTACGTATTTAAGTCGCTTGTTAAAAAATGAAATTGGTGTTTCTTTCATTGAATATTTAACTCAGGTGAGAATCGAAAAAGCCATTCAAATGATGGGAGATCCTACGATGAAACTATATGAAGTGGCAGAAAAAGTAGGGTATAGTAATCAACATTATTTTAGTAATACATTTAAAAAAGTAGTTGGATTATCTCCAGCGGAATATCGCAAAAAAGGCAACTGGCGGTGAGCGGGGTGTTTAAAGTCAAGCTGAATATGATCGTTCTTCTGATGATTGTGACAATACTTACAGGATGTTATCATCCATCAAACCAAGCAGCAGGCTCCGATCAGGTGAAGTTTGTAATTGGTGTATCCCAAGCCAATTTGATTGAGCCTTGGAGAGTGATTATGAATGAGGAAATCAAAGAAGAAGTACTAAAGCACCCAGATGTTAAGATTGTTTTTACCGATGCTGTGCAAAACAGTGGCAAGCAGATTCGAGATGTAGAAGAATTGTTAGAAGCGGGGATTGATTTATTAATTATTTCACCCAATGATTCTGCGGAGCTGACACCAATTGTAGCGAAGGCTTACAAAAAGATTCCAGTCATTGTATTGGATCGAGCTGTGGAAGGATATGCGTACACGTTATATATCGGACCGGATAATAAATCCCTTGGCAAAGAAGCGGGGCAATACATCGCAGATCTTTTACGAAATGGGGGAAATGTTGTAGAGATTCAGGGACCAGCAGGATTGCCTTCCCTTAGAGAAAGAAGTGCTGGATTTCGGGAAGTCCTGGGACAGTATAACAATATTAAAATCGTTGCAACCGTAATTGCCGATTGGCAAAGAGATAAAGCAGAAGATGAAATGGAAAAATTGCTGCAGCAGTATCCTAAAATTGATGTTGTTTTCGCTCATAGCGACTACATGGCGCTGGGGGCTTATAAGGCTGCCAAGAAGCATGGAGCCGATGGGATACAGTTTGTTGGTGTTGACGGTTTTTCGGGCCCTAATGGGGGATTGCAATTGGTAGAAGAAGGTATCTTAGAAGGGACGTTTACTTGTCTGACAGGTGGACGAGAGGCTATTTTATATGCTGTTGATATTTTAAATCATGAGAAAGGAATACCAAAGAAGATCATCCCTCGGAGCAATAAAATTACCCGTTACAATGTGTTGGAATATTTAAAAGCAGCGAATGAACCTAGAAAAGAAAATCGCAGCAAAAAAATTGTATTGGGATTTTCTCAGCTTGGAGCGGAGAGCGATTGGCGTAGAGCAAATTCTCAATCCATAAAGAATGCGGCATTAGAGGCAGGCATTGATCTTGTTTTTCTGGAGGCCGATCAAAAACAGGAAAAGCAGATTCAAGCCATTCGATCATTCATCACCCAAGGGGTGGATGTAATTGCTTTTTCTCCTGTTGTAGAAGGGGGTTGGGACGAAGTATTGGAAGAAGCCAAAATGGCGGAAATTCCTGTTCTTTTATCCGATCGAGCGATTAAACCTGATGATAATTCGTTGTATGCCACTTTTATTGGCAGCGATTTTCTGGAAGAAGGGCGCAGAGCCGCCCGCTGGCTTGTAGAAAAAAAAATAGCTAGTCAATCAGTCAATGTTATTGAATTGGAAGGAACAATTGATTCGGCACCAGCCATTGACCGCAAAAAAGGATTTGCTGAAATTATTGCTAATTATCCTCAATTTCAAGTGATTTATTCTGCATCTGGCGATTTTACCGAGGTTGGCGGGCAAGATATGATGAAAGCTGCTTTAGCCATATATGGCAATCAAATTCATGTTGTTTATGCTCATAATGATGATATGGCTCTCGGCGCTATCAAGGCGATTGAGGAATATGGACTTAGACCGGGCAAGGATATTCTGATTGTCTCTGTTGATGCTACAGCAGCGGCCTTTAAAGCGATGATGGCAGGTAAGTTAAACAGTACTGTGGAGTGTAATCCCCTTCTTGGTCCTCAGCTTATGCAGGCGGTAAAAAGTTTGATGGCAGGACGGCAGCTGCCAATGAGGATTATTACTTCTGAGGGTGTATTTTCTGCAGAAACAGCGCGGCAGGATTATCTGAATCGCAGGTACTAAGCATTATGTTAAAACAGTTCGGAAAAGTATAAGAAATTACTGATTATTCTAAATACGAACAAACATTACCATCCTATAATAGAACTAGTACTACAGGTTCTAAAAAATAAGGAGGGTAAGAAACATGTCCAAGTGGAAAAAGGTTACGATTGCGTTGAGTGTTGGAATTATGATGTTAACATTGGCAGGCTGTTCAGGCACCAAGCAGGAAACGGCGGCTAAACCTGCAGACAAAAAAATCGTTCTGGGATTCTCACAGATCGGTGCAGAAAGTGAATGGCGCACAGCAAATACGGAATCCATAAAAGCATCGGCACAAGCAGCTGGCATTGAACTAAAGTTTTCGGATGCTCAGCAAAAGCAAGAAAACCAGATAAAGGCCTTACGGTCATTTATACAGCAAAAGGTTGATGTAATTGCTTTTTCGCCTGTTGTAGAAACAGGCTGGGATGCTGTACTGCAAGAAGCAAAAGCTGCTAAGATACCTGTGATTTTAACAGATCGGTCCATTAAAATGAGCAGTGGCAATGCAGAAGATTATTATGTTACCTTTATGGGTTCTGATTTTGTGGAAGAAGGAAGACGAGCTGGTAAATGGCTGGTCGATTTCATGAAAAAGGATAATGAGGCTGTAAATATTGTCGAATTGCAAGGAACCGTTGGTTCCGCACCCGCGATTGATCGTAAAGCTGGTTTTGAAGAAATCTTAAAACAACATGCGAATTATAAAGTTATTAAGTCGCAAACTGGCGACTTTACACGTGCCAAGGGGAAAGAAGTGATGGAATCATTCTTGAAATCAGCCAAGGCTGATGGACAAAAAATCGATGTATTATATGCCCATAATGATGATATGGCAATTGGTGCGATTCAAGCAATTGAAGAAGCTGGGCTAAAACCTGGAAAAGACATAATTATTGTTTCAATTGATGGTGTTAAAGGGGCTTTCGAGGCCATGATTGCAGGGAAATTAAATGCAACCATTGAGTGCAGCCCACTACTGGGAGACCAATTGATGACAGCTGCGAAAGATTTGGTAGCAGGTAAGACCCTTGATAAACGGATTGTTACAAAAGAAGGTGTATTCCCTGCAGATGTTGCTGCCAAGGAATTGCCAAATCGTAAATACTAAAATCATACAAATAAACTGATCCACCCCACCAGTTCTATGTAAAAATAGAAACAATCGGGGGTTATCTTAATGGATGACCCCTGATGGAGTGGGTTTTTCTTTTATCGAACTACTGATTTATGGAGGTGAAAGTAATAATGGATAATGCAAATTTTCTATTAAAAGCAATGGGGATTTGTAAAGATTTCCCGGGGGTTAAAGCTCTTAATAATGTAGAATTCGAACTGAAACCTGGAGAGATTCACTGTTTAATGGGAGAAAATGGAGCTGGTAAATCGACTTTGATTAAAGTGTTGACGGGTGTTGATCGTCTCGATGCTGGAGCTATCTTTTTAGACGGTAAAGCCATTGCACCGAATTCTCCTCATCATGCCCAACAACTAGGAATTAGTACAGTTTATCAAGAGGTTAATCTTTGTGCCAATTTGTCAGTTGCTGAAAATATTTTTATTGGCAGAGAACCATTGCGCTTTGGCAGTATTGATTGGCAGGAAATGAATCGGAGATCACAGGAGCTATTGGCGAAGTTGAGTCTTGCGATTGATGTTACTCAGCCTTTAGAGCGTTACTCTGTTGCAATACAGCAAATGGTAGCGATTGCAAGAGCCCTTGACATATCGGCTAAAGTTTTGATATTGGATGAACCGACTTCGAGCCTGGATGCTCAAGAAGTTGAAAAACTCTTTGGACTCATGCGTAAATTAAAAAAGCAAGGTTTAGGAATTATTTTTGTGACTCATTTTATTGAGCAAGTTTATGCGATCTCCGATAAGATTACCATATTACGTAATGGTGAATTAGTTGGTTCCTATGAGACTGTAAATCTGCCTCGTGTTCAGCTGATTGCAAAAATGATTGGCAAAGCCTTTGATGGATTTGAAAGCAGCTGCAAGACATTGAAACTGGATATTCTTCAAGAAAAACGTAATAATTTTTTGCGAGTTCGCGGTCTTGGACACAAAGGATCGATCCATCCCTTTGATCTTGAAATTGGCAAAGGTGAAGTGCTTGGCCTGGTAGGTTTATTGGGATCAGGGCGAACAGAAGTTGCCCGCACTATTTTTGGTATTGACAAAGCCGATAGCGGAGAAATTGCCATTGAAGGACAAACTGTTACCATACAAAGCCCTGCTGATGCAATTCAATATGGTCTGGCATATTGTTCCGAAAATAGAAAAACAGAAGGGATTATCGAAAACCTTTCTGTAAGAGAAAATATCGTTTTGGCGTTACAGGCTAAAGTAGGGTGGATGAAATATATACCGAAGAGAAGACAAGAAGAGATTTCAAAAAAATATATTGAATTATTAAATATTAAGACCGCTGGACCAGAACAACTAATCAAAAATTTAAGCGGAGGCAATCAGCAAAAAGTAATATTAGCTAGATGGCTGCTGACAGAACCTAAGCTTTTAATACTGGATGAGCCTACACGGGGGATTGATGTAGGTGCTAAAGTTGAGATTCAAAAATTAATACTGTCTCTGGCAGAAACGGGCATGTCCGTTGTATTTATTTCTTCGGAGCTGGATGAATCGGTTCGGTGCTCCAGCCGTATGGCAGTTTTAAGAGACAGAGTAAAGATAGCAGAGATTTCGGGTGAAGAGATGGAAGAAAAATATATTATGCAGACGATAGCAGGGGTGTAGGATGATGGAGAAAATACAGTCTACTTGGAATCGATTTACGAGTTCTAGACTCTGTTGGCCTTTAGCGGCATTGATTATTGTATTGCTTTTCAATTTCTTTTTTACGAAAGATTTTTTCGCGATTGAAATGAAAGATGGACACTTCTATGGAGTTACGATTGATATTTTGAATCGTGCTGCACCTTTGATGCTGCTCGCTATTGGTATGACTTTGGTCATTGCGACAAAAGGAATTGATATATCTGTAGGGTCGATGATTGCTATTTCTGGAGCGGTAGCAGCTTCGCTAATTGGTGGTGAGCTAGAATATGTCGATGGCGTAAAAACACTTGTTACACTTGTTCCCATGCCTGTTGCCATATTTACTGCTCTTTTGGTTACCACTCTTTTAGGGATGTGGAATGGATTATTAATTTCTAAAGTAGGAATTCAGCCAATTGTTGCCACGCTGATTCTACTGGTTGCTGGTCGGGGAATCGCCCAGCTGATTACTCAAGGGCAAATTATTACTGTATATTATAAACCGTTCCAATTCATTGGCACTGGATATATATTGGGATTGCCTTTTTCTCTCTTTCTTGTAGGGTTGGTTTTCGGTATTACCTTTTATGCAGTACGAAAGACAGCCTTAGGTCTGTTTATTGAATCGATAGGAATTAATGCCGTTGCGAGCAGGTTTGCAGGAATCAATGTGAGTAAATACATCTTTTCTGTCTATGCCTTCTCCGGCTTGTGTGCTGGCTTGGCAGGACTTATTATCTGTTCCAATGTAAGTTCAGCCGATGGAAATAATGCAGGATTATTTATCGAGCTCGATGCTATTTTAGCAGTTTCTCTTGGAGGGAATTCTCTGGACGGTGGTCGATTTTCTTTGGTCGGCAGCCTGATAGGGGCATTAGTTATTCAAAGTATTACAACAACAATTTATGCATTAGGAGTACCGCCAGAGATTACACTTGTGGTTAAATCCGTTGTTGTCATTATCATATGTCTGCTGCAATCTGCTAATTTTCGAAAAATTGTATTTTCTAAATGGACTCAAAAGAGGGGGATTCCAGGTGAAAAAAATGCAGCTAAGTTATAAATACATCAACCTGATGATTACGGTTGTATTGTTTTTTGCGTTATTTGCAGCGGGCTCCGTCTTGTATAATGGCTTTTTTTCCACACAAGTATTGCTCAATATGCTAATTGATAATGCCTTTCTGATTATTACAGCAATTGGTATGACCTTTGTACTTATTATTGGCGGAATTGATATTTCTGTGGGTTCCGTAATTGCGTTAGTATGTATGCTATCAGCATATTTACTGGAAATGCAGCACCTTAGCGCTATGGTTGTCATACCTCTAATGCTGCTTATGGGATTTCTCTTTGGTCTTGTGCAAGGTAGTTTTATTCATTTTTTTACGATACAGCCTTTTATTGTAACTCTTGCAGGTATGTTTTTAGCTAGGGGATTATGCTATGTAATTAGTATTGATACTATTATGATTACTAATCCCTTCTATCTATTTGTCGCTACTTATCGAATACCCTTGCCTTTTGATAATTATATTTCAATTAGTGTTATTATCGCTCTCGTGTTAGTGGCAGCAGCATTATATCTTAGCAATTATACTAGATTTGGGCGTGCCGTATATGCTATTGGCGGCAATGCACAATCGGCAATGCTGATGGGACTGCCAGTTGGCAGGACAAAAGTGCTGGTGTATGGTCTAAGTGGATTTTGCTCTGCCCTGTCAGGGGTTGTGTTTAGTTTTTATATGCTTTCAGGCTATGGACTACATGCCATGGGATTAGAAATGGATGCGATCGCATCTGCTGTTATCGGTGGAACACCTTTAACAGGCGGAGTCGGATTTGTCACAGGAACGCTTTTTGGAGTTTTGATCCAAGGAGTAATCCAAACACTAATCATGTTCCAGGGCACACTAAGTTCCTGGTGGACTAAAATTGCTGTTGCATTTCTACTCTGTTTGTTTATTGTACTGCAAAGAATCGTTGTCTCTAAAAAAGAGCGTACTAAGTCAATCACATAATACAACCCTAACGTTAAATACATGCGCCAGGATGCAGCACTTTGAATAGAGTAGATAAATAATATAGAAAAGTCACTCATAATGAGTGGCTTTTTTTGTATTGCATCATAGAATATTTGAGGATCTAGAAATCAAAATGAAACAAAACGATGGGTCAATGAAGAAAAATAATAATTGCGATTAAATTAGATTTAGCACGAAATTTGTCAATAAATAAAGTTAATAATTTACCATGGGATTACATATTTTTACAGTAATGATTTGATAGTATATTGAATTGTAATTGCTTTTATCTTAATAGAGGAGGACTTAGATGCTGTTAGATATTTTATACGGGTCATTTTGTGTTGGTGCTATCACGTTAGGTACTGTATTGTGCATGTACTTTAAATTGCCATAACCATGGCATTGTTAATAGTAGTAAATGGTAAAAGAGGTGTTTGATTTGAATAATTGCGAATGGAAAGAAAATCCGATTGTATTCATTGCTGGATTATTAGTAGTGTATACTGCAGGTAACTCAATTATGGCCTTATTCAATTTATAGAATATGGTACTCTTCCCGTTCTCTTTAAAATCCTGAAAAGAAAGTCGTTCCTAATGGGCGACTTTCTTTTTCATTAAATGCAGCAGCATTGTTGAAAGTAGAAATATATATAGCGATCGAGAATGATATCGATAACTAAAAGTTATCATGTAATGAATATTCGATATTATCTTTCTATTCTAATAAACCGTATAATGTGGATGAAGTCATTGCTGGTTTATTGAGTTAGAAGGAGAGATAGATATGAGTTTACGTGATGAGGCACTACAATATCATCGAAAGAATAATGGTAAACTGGGTGTGGTAGCTAAGGCCCCCATAAGAGATGGTTATGATCTTAGTCTGGCATATACACCAGGAGTAGCAGAACCCTGTATGGAGATCCACCGTGAGAAAGATCTATCCTTTGAATACACCTGTAGGGGGAACATGGTGGCAGTGATTACGGATGGAACTAGGGTATTAGGACTTGGGGATATTGGTCCAGAGGCAGCTATACCTGTAATGGAAGGAAAAGCTGTACTATATAAAACCTTTGCGGATGTGGATGCAATTCCTTTATCCATTGATACGAAGGATGCAGATGAATTTATCAAAACGGTTCGGATGCTGCAGCCTAATTTTGCAGGAATTAATTTAGAAGATATTTCTTCTCCTAAATGCTATGATATTGAAGATGCTCTAAAAAAAGAAATGGATATACCAGTGTTTCATGATGACCAGCATGGTACAGCTATTGCTGCAGTATCAGCTACTATTGGTGCACTGAGACTGGTAAAAAAACAATTGTCCGATGTCAAAGTTGTTGTCAATGGTGCTGGTGCGGCTGGTACTGCGATTGTACAACTCTTACTCAATGCTGGTGTGGGGCATGTCGTTATGATGAACTCCAAAGGTGCTATGTATGAGGGAATGGAGATGTCCCGAGTGAATCGGATTCAAGCTGCACTGTTGCCTAAAACCAACTTAAAGAAAGAGAAAGGCGGTATAGCAGATATTGCCAAAGGCGCAGATGTGCTGATCGGAGTATCCCAGCCTGGTTCCTTTACGACGGAAATTGTTCAGAGTATGAATGCAAATTCTATCGTATTTTCCTTGTGTAATCCAGAGCCGGAAATTAGCTATAAAGATGCTAAAGCTGCTGGGGTAAAAGTAGCGGGTACGGGGCGTTCGGATTCTCCGAATCAAGTGAATAATGTTACTGTCTTTCCTGGAGTTTTTCGTGGAGCCATAGATGTCAGGGCCCGCCAAATTAATGAAGAAATGAAACTAGCAGCGGTGTATGCCATTTCCGGGTTAATAGCAGAAGAAGAATTGCGGGAAGATTATGTTGTTCCCGATGTTTTTGATAAACGTGTTGCTCCAGCCGTGGCAGCAGCTGTAGCACAAGCGGCGATAAAAACAGGTGTTGCCAGAATAATCGTTGATCCTGAAGAAATAAGGGCTAAGACGGCAGCGAGAATTAATTGATCTTAATTCCTTAGCAGAAAAAAAGCACTACCCTCCATTGTAGAATAAACAATGAAGAGTAGTGCTTTTTACTATGATTATTAGATTTTAACAATACCTAATAGAATTGCTGCAAAGAGTGATACGAGACTAAGTCCCCACAATAATGGCATACAATACTTTAGATGCTCTTTTAATTCTACGCCAGCAAGTCCGATTGCCAGGAAGGTTGTTGCTGCATGAGGAGTAACAAGAACCCCATAGTTTTTACCAATCAACATTGCGTTAGCCATATTTACCGGGTCAATGCCATACTTACTTCCTACGCTCATAGCAACTGGAAGTAAGCCAAAGAAATAAGAATCTGTTCCGAGTAACATGCCAATCGGTACTGCAAATACTCCCATGATAAGATGTAAATATGGTCCTAAGAAAGGAGGAATGATCGAGATGAAGGCGATCGCCATACCATCGAGCATTTTAGCACCAGAAATGACTCCTAAAAATACGCCGGATGCCAATAAGATGGTGGCCATAGATAATGCTTCTCCAGCATGAGCCTTGAGCCGGGCGCTTTGTTCCTTAACATTAGGGTAATTTACAAGTAAGGCAATTGCCAATCCAAACATGAATGCTGCATATAATGGAATCTTAGTGAACATCATTAAAGCAATAACACCGATTGTCAAGAAAACATTGAACACCACTAGTTTAGGACGTTTTAGAGCTTCTGCCTTGGCGGATTTAGCAGCATTTTGCTCTTGCTCCTCAGCGGTAAGAGCAGCGGCATTTACGTCAAGTGCTTGCATACCAGCACCGCGTCTTTTCTCTAGTACTCCTAAGAAAGCAGCAAAGGCAAGAACGATGATCATTCCCACCACCTGAAGGGGAATTAAGGTATGCCATAACTGATTGATGTCTACTTTAGTAATAGCGGCTACTCTGGCAACAGGTCCGCCCCAGGGAACCAGATTCATGATACTCATAGCCGATCCGATAATGACGAGCATTATCAATGGTCTGATATTAAGTTTTTTGTACAAAGGCAGCATCGCTGGTACAGTTACCAACAAGGTAGCTGCCAAGGAGCCGTCGAGATGGGCAATTGTGGCGATAATACCAGTTGCTACTGTGATTGCTACAACATTATTTCCTGCTTTCTTAACTAAAAAGTTAATAAGAGGGTCAAACATCCCTGCATCAGACATTAACGCAAAGTAGATAATAGAAAACATAAATAAGACAGCAATAGGCATCGTAACAGCCACACCGTCTTTAACATATTTTGATACCTCTACAAAGGATGAGCCGACAGCGGCGGCAGCAACTAAGGGCACAAGGATGAATATGGGGGCTGGTGTTGCTTTTGATTGCATTAACAAATAGATAATAACGATTACCATGAGAAAACCAATAAATGCTAACATGTTTTTTCCTCCTGAATTTTTAGTATATTTCGTTAATAGGATAACACATTAATCGGCAGGGATATCTTTTTGTTCATTTTGGTTATAAAAATCTTAAAAGTAATAATAAGATATTTTCTGATTTCTAATTATTTTATTAATTAAAATGATGTATAATGATTTAATATGATGAATGTACTGTACTATTCATAGGTTATTCATTTAGTTCTTTACAATCTGAAAGGGACCTATAACTGTTAAACGCGGATTTACGACTAAGAAAGGAAATAGCGGGTTAGGTCTTGCGTTAATTGTGGACAAACTAAATCTAGTGGCTGGTGAGATATTTCATCGCAATCTGCCTAAAGGTGGAGTAGAGTTTTTTATCGTATGGTTACCCTATTAGTAGGAAGGTGATGAGTATGAAAAAAATCAAGGTCTTAATTGTAGAAGACGACCCTATGGTTGCGGAGATTAACAAGAATTATACGGAAGCTGTTGAAGGGTTTTGTGTTAGTTGTATTGCCCGAAATGGTAAAGATGCATTAGAGAAGATTAACGAAATAGATATAGATTTGGTCATTCTTGATATTTATTTGCCAGAAATCAATGGAGTAGACCTTCTATCACTCATTCGGAGGGAAGACAAAAACATTGATGTAATAATGATTACTGCTGCCGATGATTCTGATACTGTTAGTAGAGTATTGCGGCAAGGCGTAATTGCCTATATAACAAAACCTTTTAAGTTTGATCGTTATCGATTGATTCTTGAAAATTACAGACGACAAAAGCAAACGATACTGCAGAAGACAAATCTTGAACAAAGTGATATTGACAATCTGTTAGCTGTTTCAATTCAGAACGAAAAAAAAGCAATGCCTAAGAATCTTCATACGCAAACGCTGACTATGATTACTAATTATTTACTTGCGTGTAAAGAGCCGATCTCGGCTGAAGAACTTTCTTCTGGTGTGGGAATTTCACGGGTAACATGTAGACGTTACCTGGAGTATTTAGTCGATAAAGGACAATTGCAGATGGATTTGTCGTATATTTCAGTAGGTAGGCCAATCCACCGCTTCACGTTAGTAAGTACGGATATAAATCTATAAGTTATGAATACTATGGTCTAATTTAAGAGAAATAATAAACATGAAATTTTATAGCAAAATTTCATGTTTATCTATTTTTCTGGATAGATGGATTGGTCTTTTTGTATTATCGGCTAATCTCTATTGTAAAGATGGTGAACTAAAAAAACTAAATAAACAAAATAAACGAAACTCTGATTATTGAGAATTCTTTGATAATATATGATAACATAAGACTAGAGACGATACTTCTATATAGTGTGAAATTGTCGAAAGATTGCGCTAGATTATAGAATGATTCTCTTATTTAATCTTTAATTTTTATTGTATGAACAAACAGAAATGGGGGGTATTTATGAGTAAATTACTTAAATTAGCCCAAGCAGGGACAGTAGAATCAAGTGATATCCTTATTACTCTGGCACCAGCAGATGCTGGAACGGGGATACAAGTAGAACTAGTCAGTCCTACAATGCAGCAATATGGAAAGCATATCAACAATCTTATAACGGAGACACTTGCTAGCCACGGAATTGAAGATGTCCAGGTGAATGCTACTGACAGAGGCGCATTAGATTGTACAATAAAGGCCCGGGTAATAACTGCATTACAAAGAGCAGGAGAGTGAGGAGGATACAATGGAAAAGCTGAGAAGAAGCATGATGTTTGTTCCTGGTAACAATCCAGGAATGCTCCAAAATGCCGGAATTTATGGCGCTGATACGATCATTCTAGACTGTGAAGACGCCGTAGCGATTACGGAGAAAGATTCCGCAAGAAATCTTGTATTTCAAGCGATATCCGAAATGAATTATGGTACAGAAGTAGCTGTTCGAATCAATCACATTAGCACACCCTTTGGCTGGGATGATCTAAAACGAATCCTGCCGGCAAAACCGGATCTCATTCGTTTACCCATGTGCCAAGGGCCAGATGAAATCCGCCAAATTGATGAATTCATCAGCGAAGCAGAACAAAAAAATAACTTTCCTGCGGGATCTATAAAAATGATGGCGGCTGTTGAAACTCCCAAAGGATTACGATTAGCCTATGAAATCGCATCAGCCAGTCCCCGAATGGTGGCATTAGCCATTGGTGCAGAAGATTTTATTGCCAACTTAAAAACCACACGCAGTAAATTGGGTCGGGAGTTACTGGCGGCCAGAGGACAATTGGTACTGGCAGCTCGGGAAGCGGGCATTCAATGTATTGATACGGTTTTCTCTGATATTAATGATGAAGAAGGATTTAAAAATGAACTCGAACTCATTAAAGAAATGGGCTTTGATGGTAAATCCGTAGTAAATCCACGTCAAGTCAGTGTTGTTCATGATTTCTTTGCGCCTACGGCGAAAGAAATTGACCATGCCCAAAGAGTTCTTGCCGCTTATCAAGAAGCCCTTGAAAAAAAATCGGGGGTTATCTCACTAAACGGAAAAATGATTGATCTGCCGATTGTAGCAAGGGCAGAACGAACCTTGGCTTATGCGAAAGCTACTGCCGGGAAAGGAGGCAAATAAAAATGAAAAACTCCATCGGAAGAGAAATTCCTGATTATATACCTGGACTAGGGAAAGTGACTGGTTTTGGCGGTGCATTTGCCCGTAAACCTGTTGGACGGACTGCAGGGCCAGCTTTAAATACATGCCTGCCACGTGGGGATAAACTCTTAGCATCCATTGAAACTGCCATTGATGCCGTAGGCCTGAAAGACGGCATGACCATTTCGTTTCATCACCATTTTCGCAATGGAGATCGAATCCTAAATCGTGTTGTTGAAGCAATTGCAAAAAAGGGGATTCGTGATATTACCCTTTCCCCAAGCTCACTTAATACGGTCAATGACGCCATCATTCCCTACATTGAGCAGGGGGTCATTACCGCAATCGAAACAAGTGGTGCCAGAGGAAAAATGGGACGATTCTTAACAGAAGGACATTTGAAAAAACCGTTGCATATTCGCTCCCATGGCGGTCGGGCGCAGGCCATTGAAAGTGGCGCCATTCACATTGATGTAGCTTTCCTTGGTGCTCCGGCCTGCGATCGCTACGGCAACATTAACGGTATTCAAGGGCAATCAGCCTGCGGTTCTCTTGGATATGCAATACAAGATGCGGCCTATGCCGATCAAGTTGTAGCCATTACAGATAATCTCATGGCCCATCCACTGTTTCCCATTAGCATACCTCAAACCCAGGTCGATTATATTGTTGTAGTTGACAGTATTGGTGACCCAGCAGGGATCGCTTCAGGCGCCCTTCGTTATACGAAAGACCCAAAAGAATTGCTCATTGCCAAATATGCTGCCGATGTGATGGACTACTCAGGCTACTTGCAGCAGGATTTTTCCATGCAGCTTGGCAGCGGTGGCGCTTCCATGGCTGTTGGCCGGTTTATCAAAACAAAAATGCTAGAACGAGGAATTACCGGCAGCTTTGGAGTTGGCGGCATGACAGGTGTTTTTGCTGAAATGATGGAAGAAGGATTATTCAAAATGATGTTTGATGTGCAGGATTTTGACATTCCAGCGATTGAATCCATCAAGAAAAATAGCAACCATTTAGAGATGTCAGCCTCTTACTATGCAAACCCTCATAATAGTGGAGCGATTGTTAATAATCTTGACGCTGTGATATTAAGTGCAACCGAAGTTGACGTTGATTTTAATGTCAATGTGATTACCGATTCAAACGGAGTGATAATGGGTGCTTCCGGTGGTCACTGCGACACTGCAGCAGGAGCAAAACTAACCATTGTGGTAGCACCGCTGCTCCGTGGTCGTTTGCCCATGGTTAAGGATGCTGTTCAGACGGTAGTAACCCCTGGTGAAACAGTGGATGCTATTGTTACAGAGCGAGGAATTGCCATTAACCCTAAAAGATTAGACGTAATTGATAATTTAAAACATTCGGGTCTTCCCATTATGTCGATTTATGATCTTAAAGATATTGCTTATGGATTATGCGGGAAACCAGAACCGATTGAAGTCACTGATGAGATTGTTGGAGTTGTAGAATATCGGGATGGAACCATTATTGATGTAATCAGGCGTCCAATATTCTAGGTGGAATTGTCTCTCATATAAAAGCAAGAGGGATAGGGATTAAAAAAACAGTAAAAAGACCGGATACTGTCAGCAGTATCCGGTCTTTTTAAATAAAACTCTATCTTAAGTAAAAAATATGCAATAAAATTACAATTATTGTATTTTTATTGCAGGATTTTGATATTTAATGGTAAATAGAACATAGATAGGAATTTTACTTTTATTAAAGAAAGAACTAAATGAATGGGGGTAAGAATAAATGAGTCATGATAGTTCTGAAAAAGATTCTAATAGAAGTTTTGGAGCAGAGACTTCCAATAGCAGCTTTAGCGGCGGTTTTGGATTAGAGCTCTTAGATAATAGTGTGAATGGCGGCTTTGGAGCAGAGAACCCTAGCAGTGATTACAAGTCAGTCCTAGGAAGGGAAATTGCTATAGAATCAGTTGGGAGTATGTTAGATATTAATACTGATACTAAAGGGGGGATTGCAGGAGGGGCTGTTTATTTAGGAAATATGAATCGCTATTTTGTAAATGATTCACTAGAGGATATCTGTGATACCCGTGAAATTGGCAATGTTCAAAGTTGGTTTGAACGTGGCAGTATAGTTGGATCGGTAGTGAAAGCCGTCACTGATTTATATAATAAATATGTATCACCAGAAATGAAAAGTGTTGAGAAAGTTATTACAGATATCGATAATAAGATCGTAGCAAAAATTGAAGAAATTTCATCTGGGGGTTGGGATAGTCCCTACAGAAATATCCAGCTAGATGGTTGTATCAAAGGAGACATGGCAGAGTTTGATCAAAGCAATGTGTTTCACCGAAATGATGATCGTAATGAAATTCAACTCGATAGCTCTGCAGGAGAGGCTCTTAAGACGGGTGAGAAGACGGAGCATGGTGATTAAAAATCCAGAAGGTACTAATTTGATTCTTTGGTGAAGATGATTCTAAAATTAGAATTCTGAGTTTCTTTCATTAGGCAGTTTATAAGTTCCGTTTTTATATTCTCATTAATTTTGATATCTGCATATGGCGGTTCCCAATAATTCATGGTATCGCTAAAGGCAATGAATCCGTCTGTAAGCATTTTTCCTTGAATGATTGTTTCTTTGTCAGCGATCTCTACTTTAAGATACGATGCTGTTGCTGTTATTTTCATATGATCACCTCATTAATCGATTTATTTTATAGTTGGGGATTATTGTTATGATTCTTAGATTTTTCCAATTTTGGTTTTCTATTGTTATAATATAAGAAAAATATGACAGATTTATGACAAGCTTATGATTAGCGAACATTCGTTAATGAGCATTATCATATCGTCTTTAGAATAGATTGCTGCCTTTCAGTACTGTGCTGGGAGTAGCAATTTTTTTGTTATACAAAATAAAGTGTTACTTTAGTCCTCTTGTTGTTTGAAAGCCTTGCCAGGATACTAAATATGTGACAAAATCTATACGTATATGTTACTTATTTTACTAAAACTTCTAAAATAAGTGAGAATGTGACTAAAAGTTGGAAATAGGACATGTTTTGAATCCGAAGAAAGGAGTATCTATGGAAGAAAAAATAATTACAGAAAAAGAAAATTTAGCATATATGAACACCGGGAAGATTTGTTTGGCAGTAATAGCAAAAGGCTTTGGAATGCCAATTGACGAAGAAAAACTGACAAAAGAGTATGGGATTGGCGATGATCTCTTTGAACCAAAGGACTTAATAAAAGCTGCAAAGAAGATAAATCTGAAAGCAAAAGTAGTAAAAGCAGGGAAAAGGGGACTTTCTGCAATTACGGCTCCTGCAATTGGGATTATGAACAACGGGGATTATGTAGTGATTGGGGAAAATAATGCAAAGAAAGTAGCATTGTTTTCTCCAAGGCATGGACATTCCATCGTAATGCCCTTAGAAGAATTCCTCCTTAGTTGGACAGGTCAAGCTATTATATGTAAGCGCTCCTTTAATATAAAGGACATCAGCAGACAATTTAATTTAATTTGGTTTATACCTGTTGTAGTCCGATATAAGCGTTACTTCATAGAGATTTTGGGAGCCGCATTCTTTTTTCAATTATTTGGACTAGCAGTGCCTTTATGCACACAGGTAATCATTGATAAAGTAATTATTAATCACGGAACCGTCACTTTAAATATACTCGTTGTGGGGATGGTGTTTGTAGTCCTATTCCAAACCGTAATGAACCTGATTAGGACATATTTATTTACCCATACCACAAATAAAATAGATGTAATCTTAGGTACTAGAATGTTCCGTCTTCTGATGCATCTACCTATACAATTCTTTGAAAAAAGACGGGTTGGGGATACTCTGATGAGAGTATCTGCTTTAAATAATATTCGCGAATTTTTAACTGGTACCGCCATGACGGTGCTGATTGACTTGGGTTTTTCTGCCGTATTTTTTGCTGTAATGTTTTATTATAGTGCACCTTTGACTTTAATCGCTATTGCTGCCATACCCATTCAATTGGCAATCAATATAGTAGGAACGCCAATGTATCAGAAAAGACTGCAGGACTCTTGGAATGCCAGTGCAGAAAACAATGCGTTTGTTGTTGAAGCGATAACGGGCATTCATACTGTAAAGTCTCTGGCAGTGGAGCCGCAATTTAAGTTTAAATGGGAAAGATTATTAGCCAAAAGCGTTAGTACTAATCTGGATAAAGCACAGTTCAGCGTTGTATTAAATAATGGGGGAAGCCTTACACAAAAACTAGTTGCCTACTTACTGATCTGGTTTGGCGGATTTATGGTAATTGATGGAGCGGTAACAATCGGTCAGTTTATTGCTTTCCAAATGATGGCCAATCAGGCTGGTGCACCTTTATTGCGCTTAGTAGGAATGTGGCAATCTTTTCAGCAGACAAAGCTGGCTGTTACAAGAATCGGAGATATATTAAATGCAGTACCAGAACCAACTTGTTTGCCAGATGCAATTCGATTATCAGAAATCAAAGGCGAAATAAAACTTGAAAATATAACCTTTAGGTACTACATTGAGAATGATGAAGTACTGCGAAAAATCAATCTACACATAAAACCAGGGATGAAGATCGGTATCGTAGGGCGATCGGGCTCCGGGAAAAGCACATTAACCAAAATCATTCAACGATTATATATTCCTGAAGCAGGTCGGGTTTTGATTGATGGTGTGGATATAGCTCAAGCTGATCCAGCTTGGTTAAGACAGCAAATTGGTGTGGTGATGCAAGACAACTATCTGTTTAATGGCAGTGTGCGAGACAATATAGCTCTTGCCCGTCAAGGTGCAAGCATGGAAGAGATCAATCGGATTGCTAAGCTTGCGGGTGCTCATGACTTTATTCTCGAACTTCCTGAAGGATATGATACGATTGTCGGAGAACGGGGTGCTGCATTATCTGGTGGTCAGCGCCAGCGAATTGCGATTGCCCGGGCATTAATTTCCAATCCTAAGATTGTAATATTTGATGAAGCTACCAGCGCATTAGATTATCATTCCGAGCGGATCATCATGGGAAATCTTGCACAGATCGCAGCTGGACGTACAATGATCATCGTTGCTCACCGTCTGGCAAATGTCAAAGAGTGTGACGCAATTATTGTCATGGAGAAAGGTCAAATTATAGAACAAGGGACACATGACAAACTCATAAAGGACAGAGGCATATATTATAATCTCTATCAACAGCAAGGAGACTGCCATGCTTAATAAAATGTACGGATATATGAAGAATAAGGAAGAGTTAAAGAATCTTCCAGAAAAGGTAAAAGAATTTTATGAAAGAGTAAAAATTAAGAATATCGAAAGATTTAAAAGTAAGGAAGCTGAATTTTTACCTGCAGCTTTGGAAATCGTTGAATCGCCGCCATCCTATGGCAGCAGAACGGTATTATGGACATTTTTCATCTTAGCAGTTATTGCATTGCTGTGGGTGACATTTGGCAGTGTAAACGAAGTCGCAATAGCGCCAGGAAAAATTATTCCTAATGGCTATGTTAGAGTGCTTCAAGCGGAAGATAAGGGGATCATTAAAAAGATTCATGTTGTAGATGGACAAAAAGTACAAAAGGGAGATTTGTTATTAGAATTAGATACTACATATTCTGCAGATGATTTAGCTAAGGTGAAAAGGGAAGCCATTAATGCCCAGCTTGAAGTAGAGCGCCTGACCGCCGAAAAAGAAAATCGATCCTTTCTGCCCCATGCAATACTCGAAGCAGAAGAAAACGATAGACAAGCGCAAATCAATCTCTATAACAGTCGTAATTTTGCATATCAGACAAGATTCGAAGAAGCCCGGCATATGGTGCAGCAATATCAGCAAAATTTGCTGAGTGCTCAAGTGGAGAAGAATAAACTAACAAAGCTGCATCAGCTTGCCAAAGAAAAAGAAAGTAAACTAGAACAGCTAGTAAATGAAAATGCAATATCAAAATTTACCTTGATAGACCAGCAAAGTAAACGAGAAGAAGTTGAGCAGAATTTAGCAGAACAAGAATCGATAATCAAGGCACAAGAATCCTTATTATCAAAAAGCCAGGCCTCTTTAGCACGGGTTGTAGCAGAAAAAAATGTGGAGGTTGACACAAAGCTGGTTGAGGCAAGACAAAAACGTTTCTATTGCAATGAAGCATTGAAAAAAGCAGAAGAAAAGAATCGTTTAGCAACCATTGTGGCACCAGATGACGGGTATATAAGCAATTTAGCAGTGCATACAATTGGAGGCATTGTGACGCCTGCCCAGGTATTGCTGGAGGTAGTGCCTGATAAAGTCAGCTTAGAAGTTGAGGCCTGGGTGGCAAATAAAGATATTGGATTTATACAGAAGGGACAATCTGCTGAGGTGAAGATAGAATCCTTTAATTTTCAAAAATATGGTACGATTCCTGCTGTTGTCGTTACGATTAGCCCAAATGCAGTAGAAGATCGGGAAAAGGGCAATGTATATCGAGTCATTTTGCAAATGGATAGAGACCATGTGGTTGTGAACAACCAAGAAACGCGTTTCAATAGTGGTATGGTGGTCAATGCTGAAATTAAAACGCGGCAAAAGCAAATCTATGAATTTTTCTTAGAGCCATTTAAAAAATACAAAAGCGAATCTTTGAGAGAGAGATAGGATATGGCTAAACAAAATATGCAAGAAGAAGTGAAACTACAAGATAATATTTTTGTTGATTCAGCATTAAAATGCTTACTAATGATAGCCCAAATGATTGGCATTGCAGCCGATGAAAAACAAATACGTCGTGCTCACATCATAGGCAATGAAGGGATGGATTTAACAACTCTTATCCGAACAGCGAAAGAAATGGGACTAAAAGCTCATTTTACAGATTACAGTAATAAAAAAGGTAAAGCATCATTCCCTTTGCCTGCAATTGGGATCTTAAAAAATGGCTGTTACATAATCATACTGAATCGAGATCGTGAAAACACAATTGTCTTTGACCCTTACAAAAACCATCCAGTAAGCATTGCAGAAAGTGTTTTCTTAGAACAATGGAGTGGCAAAATCATTCTGATTGCGAAGCAGCCTAGCTATATCGAAAAAGAAGAGCCCAAATTTGGATTAGCCTGGTTTCTCCCGATCATTATGCAGTACAAAAAAGCTTTTGGTAAAGTACTGCTGCTTTCATTAGTGTTACAGCTATTTGGACTTGTGAGCCCTTTATTTACCCAAGTAATTATCAATAAGGTTTTAGTGCATCACGGTCTGAGTACCCTCAATATATTCATTGTAGGCATGTTAATCCTTTGCATATTTGAAGCATGGATTAATGGGTTAAGAAGTTGTATGCTGAACCACCACGTAAGTAAAATTGATGTTACGCTCAGTGCAAGAATCTTTCATCATGTTATGGCATTGCCAATACGGTTTTTCGAAAAATATAAAGTTGGTGAGATTGTATCTCGCATTCGAGAGTTGGATACGATACGGGGGTTTATTGTCGGATCTGCTTTTACTGCGGTTCTCGACAGTGTATTTTCAGTAATTTATCTTGCCATCATGTTTACGTATAGCGGTTCTCTTACCGGAATAACATTAGCAGCTTTAGGGCTTTATATCATCCTTAATTTAATCTTGACCCCTTTGTTTCGAAGGAAATTAAAAGAGAAATTTAAACTTGAGACTGCAAACCAAACCTTTATGATAGAAGCCATTACGGGAATCCAAACTGTAAAATCCTTGGCCGTAGAAAAATATTTCATTCAAAAGTGGGATGAAATGTTATCGAGATATATTAAATCAGTTTTTGTCACTGCGAATATAAACAATATTGGTCATAATGCTGCAGCGTTAATTCAGCAGCTTTGCATGATTAGCATACTGTGGGTTGGCATCAATCAAGTCATGGAGAATCGGCTAACGGTTGGAGAATTGATTGCTTTTCAAATGTATTCCAGTTTTGTAGTTTCTCCGGTACTGCGATTAGTTGATCTTTGGCAGAACTTCCAACAGACAAGAGTATCGATCAATCAGCTTGATGATATTATGAGTGAAAAATCAGAACCTATTTTTGATCCAAATCGAACCACACTATCAACGATTCGTGGAGAAATTATATTAGATCGAGTCACTTTCCGGTACCGGGAAGATACAAATGAGATACTTAGCCAAATCAATCTGAAAATAGAGGCTGGTGCCAGTATTGGTATTGTTGGTCGGTCGGGATCAGGTAAAAGTACCTTGACGAAAATCATTCAAAGGCTGTATGTGCCGGAAACAGGCAGAATACTAATTGATGGTGTGGATATGGCTCAAGTAGAACCTGCTTGGCTGAGAAGACAGGTAGGGGTAGTGCTGCAAGAAACCTATCTGTTCAATGGGAGTATTAAAGATAACATTGCATTAGCTAAAATGGATGCGAGTATGGAAGAAATACAGAAGGTGGCACAGATTGCAGGAGTAGATGAATTTGCCAATGAGATGCCCAATGGGTATAACACGATTGTAGGGGAACGAGGTGCTACCTTATCAGGAGGGCAAAAACAACGCATCGCCATTGCCCGGGCATTGCTTACAGATCCTAGAATTCTTATTTTTGATGAGGCTACCAGTGCATTAGACAATGAATCAGAAAATAGTATAAAAGCGAATCTTGGACAAATGGCAGCAGGACGAACATTAATCATGATCGCTCATCGACTAACGACAATACGTGACTGTGATACCATTATTGTAATGGAACAGGGAAAGATCATTGAACAAGGATCGCACCTTGAATTGCTGGCCCAAAAAGGCAGTTATTACGAATTGTATAGGCTGCAGGAAATTGAGAGCAAAAATGTAAGTTGAAAAAAAACAGGATCACCCTTAAGACGGGTGGTCCTGTTTTTATTGAACAGATGTAAAAATATGATTTTGAACTGCAACACTTTTACGTACGTTCTATTTGTGAGATATTGATAAAATGGTGCTCCTAATGTATAATAATGAACTGTAAAGACAAATAGTAAACCCATAGAAAAGGCCATTAGAGGCAAAGCGGGGGTGGTTTCTATCAAAAAAATTATTGATGACACAAGGCTCATTTTTAAGTGCTGCAGCCTTTACTATGATGATAATATAAGCCAGCAGGAAATTTGTGAGCAACTGAATATTTCCAGGCCGTCCGTTTCAAGGATGATTAAATTAGGCCGAGAGCTAGGCATTGTAAAGATTGAGGTCAATAATCCCTACAATTTAACATTTGGAAAACTAGAACGAGAATTAGAGAAGAAATTTGGTCTTAAGGAAGTTATTGTAGTGGAATCAAGTCCGATTGAAACGGGTACAGAAAGAATTAGCAGCAGCTTAGGAGAAGAAACAATAAACTTTCTGTCCAGAACCTTAGAAGATGGTGACATTGTAGGGGTTTCTATGGGAATGACGCTGCAAAATGTAATTAGAGCAAAACGCAATATTGAAGAAGCCATCCGGTGTACCTTTGTACCTATTGTTGGTGGTATTGGTGAAAGTAGATTGGATATTCACTCCAACTACATTGCTGGTGAATTTGCAAAATTATTTGGCGGCGATTGTGTACAATTTTTCTCTCCCGCAATTTTTTCAAATGTAACCGTATTAGAAGGATTCCTTCAAGAAAAGTCGGTGAGAAGCATTTTTAATCTGTATCGGAATGTTGGTACTGTCATTATGGGAATCGGCATACCGGAACGAGGCGGTTCAACACTGATGACTACTGGTTATATTGATGGAGAAGTATTGGATAGCTTTGTTGCAGCGGGTGCAGTTGGTGATATTTCACTACAATTTTTTGATCAATCCGGCAGTACAGAAAACTTCAAAGAGTTTAACGACAGAGTAGCCGGCATGCCAATTGAACAATTGAAAAAAGTACAAAAGAGGATTGGTATTGCGGGCGGCAGCCAGAAAGCACAAGCCGTAATGGGTGCGATTAAAGGCGGGTTCTTAAATATATTGATTACTGATCTTGATTGTGCAAATGCTTTAATTGAGATGTGATTGATAGAGAATAGGAGGTAATTTGCAATGGATTCGAGCAACTTATTTTTGGGCTTGATCATTCTTATGGTTGTTCAAGCAATTGGCACTTATATACAAGTTCAGCAATATAAAAAAGCAGTTCGAAGATTGCACAAAATGGGCAATGTTGGTATTGGCAGCAAAAAAGGCAGATTTAGACCTGGAAATATCGTTGTTATTGCTTGTAATAGTAAGGGAATCATTACAGCGGGTGAAATAATGGAGGGATATACTGTTTTTAATGGATTTAAAGAAGTTCGCGGGATAATTGGTAAAAGCATTTACCAACTGCGAGCAGAATATGAAGAGCTGCCAGAGAAGAAACAGAAAGCATATAAAGCACATATTCAGGCATTGGATGCTTTGAATTTCAGATTGAATCCTATAGAAATATAAAATAGCCTTATTAAGATTAACCCTATATGTAAAAGATTTAAAAAATAAAAAAATACAAAATGGAGGAGCAGAATATGGAATTAATAGCTGAATTGGCCAATGGTTTTATGGAGCTTTTTAAAGCGGGAGCAGATACCTTTGCAGGATGGGTAATTGGGATTATTCCGCTAATCGTTGTTCTGATGACGGCAGTGAGTGCTGTTATCAAATTAATCGGTGAAGAACGTGTTCAGAGGTTGGCACAAAAAGCGACAACCAATATTATTACCCGTTATACGATACTGCCGATATTATCTGTTTTATTTTTAGGAAATCCCATGTGCTATAGTTTTGGACGTTTTGTAGAAGAAAAGCATAAACCTGCTTTTTATGATGCAACAGTAAGTTTTCTGCATCCGGTAACGGGATTATTCCCTCATGCTAATGGCGGTGAATTATTTGTTTATATGGGGATAGCTGCAGGGGTTACAGCTCTTGGTTATCCGTTAGGTTCTTTAGCTGTCAGATATTTTCTGGTTGGAATCATTGTTATCTTAATACGTGGTTTTGTGACAGAAAAGATTTATGCTGCAATGAAAGCAAGAGAGCAATAAAGATTACTGCACTGTTTGATTATAAATTGTAGAGAGGAATGATTTTATGTATAAATCCATTACCATTTCAAAAGGAAACGGCGGCTGGGGTGGTCCTTTAACGATCATGCCAACCGATACCTGCAATAAAATTGTGAGCGTTACTGGTGGCGGTATTCATCCAGTGGCAGCTAAAATAGCGGAAATGACAGGTTGTGAAGCGATTGACGGATTTGTGACATCGGTCCCGGATCATGAAATGTTGGTTGCCGTTGTGGATTGCGGGGGGACAGCGCGTTGTGGCGTTTACCCAAAAAAGAAAGTCTTTACGGTAAATTTAACGCCCGTTGGGAAAGTAGGACCACTGGCTCAGTTTATTACCGAAAATTTATATGTATCAGCAGTCACCGAAAAAACACTGGCATATGCTGCTGAAGGCGCTGTCTTAACAAGCAAAGAAGGAACTGCTGTTGAGCAAAAAACAGCTAATGCTGAGCCAAAAACAAAAGCCCAGGCAAGAGCCGAACTGGCAGCAATGAATGCTGGGAAAAAGAAGAATATTATTACCCGTCTTGGGATTGGTGTTGGCGGAGTCGTAAATAAATTCTATCAGGCAGGCCGAGATACCATTGATATGGTCATAAAGAGTATTTTACCATTTATGGCATTTGTAAGTATGATCATTGGGATTATTAAAGTATCTGGTATTGGAACCCTGATTGCGACTACTATTTCGCCATTGGCAAGTACACTGCCAGGGATGCTGGTCATTTCCGTTGTGTGCTCCCTGCCTTTTATATCACCAGTTATTGGTCCAGGTGCAGTTATTGCACAAGTTGTGGGAACCTTGCTGGGGGTTGAAATTGGTTTAGGCCATATTCCGGTGCAATATGCATTACCTGCTTTATTCGCAATTAATGCACAGGTAGGTGGAGACTTTGTTCCCGTAGGATTAAGCCTCGGGGAAGCTGAGCCTGAAACCATTGAACTTGGTGTTCCTGCAGTGTTATATTCACGCATCATCACCGGACCTTTATCAGTTATTATTGCGTATTTATTCAGCTTTGGTATGTATTAAGCAAATCAGAAGGGGGAAAACAAATGAAATATCATTCTGCGATTACTGGCTGGGGAACAGGTGCTTTTGAGTTTCTTAGTGATAAAGACTTGAATTTTATTATCATTTTTAATGAAGGAGCACCACTGGAATTGCAAGAAATTGCGGTTTTACACAAACCTGCCCCACTCCTTACAGAGTTGGCGGTAGGCGATACCGTAATTATTTGTGATAAGGCATTTACGATAACGGCAATTGGTTCTGAAGCGCCCCATACCTTAAAAGAACTTGGTCATTGTACCTTTAGCTTTAAAGGTGGTACAGAACCCGAACGTCCCGGCTGCATTATGCTGGAAGGGGAAGAATTAATCCCAGAAGATATTACCCTAGGTGGTATCATTGAAATTTTTTAACGATTAAATTTTACAGGAAGCTGAACTATTTAACTTGTTGTGAATTTTAAAATAATAATACTAAAAGGAGCTCTACTATGTTAAATATGAATCAGAAACTAATTAAACGCCAACAAGAAGGAAAAATCATTCGTACAGGTATTGTAGGAGCAGGACAAATGGGAAGAGGTATGGTGACGCAAATGGTATTGATGCAAGGCATCATGCCGTCCATCGTATCCGATATTAATGTTGAAAATGCTGTACATGCCTTTCATTATGCCGGCATAAAAGACGATCAAATTGCTATTGTTGATACTCTTGCAGATGCAAATAAATGGATAGAAGCTGGAAAATATGTTGCGACTGTCAATGCAGACCTCATTTCTCAAGCTAATTTGGTAGAATGTGCAATTGATGCTACGGGCGTTCCCGATGTAGGTGCGAAAGTGGCAACGGATGCCATGAGAAATGGTAAACATGTGGTCATGCTGAATGTGGAAACAGACGTTGTTATTGGACCCTATCTGAAACGGTTAGCGGCACAACAAGGCGTTATTTATACTGGTTCGGCTGGTGATGAGCCTGGCGCTGTTATGGAATTATATTGTTTTGCCAAAGCAATGGGTATGGATGTTAAAGTTATGGGAAAAGGCAAAAACAATAAACTTGACTATGCCTGCAATCCGGATAGTGTACTGGAAGAAGCAACTCGACGTAAGATGAGTCCTAAAATGCTCTGCTCTTTCAAAGATGGTACAAAAACGATGGTAGAAATGACGGCTATGTCAAATGCTACCGGGTTGATTCCAGATGTAATCGGCGGACATGGTGTTGCAGCGACTGTGAAAGAATTGCCGGACTTATATAGACTCAAACAAGATGGCGGTATCTTAAATAAACATGGTGTTGTTGAATATGTAAATGGCATTGCCCCAGGAGTATTTGTTGCTGTTTCTACTGAAAATGAAGAAATCGCCTATCAAATGCGCTATCACAGTATGGGTAATGGTCCATTATGGATTTTGTATCGTCCATATCATTTGTGTAACTTAGAAACTCCATTAACCGTTGCGAAAGCTGTAATTGATGGTGAATCTACGATCGTGCCTATCGATGGTCTTGTGAGTGAATGCATTACTGTTGCAAAAACAGATTTGAAAGCGGGTCAATACATTGATGGTATTGGTTGTTACACAACCTATGGCTCGATTGCCAGTGCTGCAGAATCTGATGCTAAAGGTTATGTTCCTTACGGTTTGGTATCGAACAAGACTCGCATGTTAAAAGATGCGAAAAAAGGTCAGCTTTTAACGTTGGATATGGTGGAATTAGATCAAACAACACTGATCTACAAACTTCGTAAAGAACAAGATGCGATATATAACAAGTAGAATATTTATCGATTAAGAGTTACAATAAAAGCTGATATGATTTTTCATATCAGCTTTTATTGTAAAACTACTAATTACAAAAAAACAGTATGTAAAAGGAGAGAAACAAATGGGTAAAATAGAAGAAATGTCAGTAAATGCAATTCGAATTCTAGCGGCAGATTCTGTACAAAAAGCGAATTCCGGTCATCCTGGACTGCCCCTTGGCTGCGCAGCCATGGCTTATGAATTATGGGCAAATCACATGAAACACAATCCTAAAAATCCGAAATGGGTAAATCGAGACCGCTTTGTTTTATCAGCCGGTCATGGATCTGCATTACTCTATTCGCTATTACATTTATTTGGCTATGGTAATTTGTCAATTGAAGATCTAGCGCAATTTCGGCAAGAGGATTCGCTGACTCCAGGTCATCCGGAATATGGTCATACCGTAGGAGTGGAAGCTACAACCGGGCCACTTGGCGCTGGTATGGGTATGTCCGTAGGTATGGCAATGGCAGAAGCCCATCTTTCTTCCATATTTAATAAAGAGGGATTTCCTATCGTAGATCATTATACCTATGTACTAGGCGGTGATGGATGCATGATGGAAGGAATCACCTCAGAAGTGCTATCATTGGCAGGAACCTTGAGTCTAAGTAAGCTGATTGTATTTTACGATAGCAACAACATTACCATAGAAGGAAGCACGGATATTGCTTTCACAGAAGATGTAGAAAAAAGAATGCAGGCATTTGGTTTCCAGACTATCATAGTAGAGGATGGAAATGATCTTGAGGCAATTGGAAAGGCAATTCAAGAGGCAAAAGCCGAAACCAATAAACCATCATTTATCATAGTAAAAACACAGATTGGCTATGGCTGCCCGGCAAAACAATGCAAAGCAAGTGCACATGGCGAACCCTTAGGTATAGAAAATGTTGCAGCTTTAAAAGAAAATCTCGGATGGGAAAAACAAGATGCGTTTTATGTCCCTGATGCAGTTTACCATCATTACAAAAAGATTGCAGAAAAAAAAGCAGAGGATGAAACAACTTGGAATAAGCTGTTTTTGGCCTATAGTGAAAAATACCCTGAGATGAAAACTCTTTGGCAGCAATATTTCGATACCAATGCATTAACAGATCTTCTTAATAAAGAAGAGTTCTGGGCTTATGCTGACAAGCCAGACGCAACGCGAAACCTGTCTGGAGTTATGATCAACCGCATTAAAGATATATTGCCAAACTTTATTGGCGGCAGTGCCGATCTTGCGCCTTCCAATAAAACACATATGAAAGATGCCGGAGATTTTTCAAAAACGAACTACAGCGGCAGAAATATTCACTATGGTGTAAGAGAACTCGGAATGGCAGCAATTGGTAATGGTCTTGCATTGCATGGAGGACTGAAAACGTTTGTTGGGACTTTCTTTGTATTTAGTGACTATGTAAAACCAATGGCAAGATTGGCATCACTGATGGAACTGCCTGTTACATATGTTTTGACGCATGACAGCATCGGTGTTGGTGAAGATGGTCCCACCCATGAACCAATCGAACAATTAGCCATGCTGAGAGCAATGCCGAATTTCACCGTGTTCAGACCAGCAGATGCAACCGAAACATGTGCTGCATGGTACTATGCCATTACATCGGCAAAAACGCCGACTGCTTTGGTGTTATCAAGGCAAAATCTGCCACAGCTAAAAGGGGCAAGCAAAGAAGCTTTAAAAGGTGGATATGTCCTGGCCGATTCCAATAAAGCAGTGCCAGATGGAATTATTATAGCAAGCGGATCAGAAGTGGAATTGGCAGTGAATGCCAAAGTAGAATTAGCGAAAGAAAATATTGATGTAAGAGTCGTAAGTATGCCATCTGTAGATGTTTTTGAGGAGCAGTCAGACGAATATAAAGAAAGCGTGCTGCCCAAAGCCGTGAGAGGGAGAGTTGCAGTAGAAGCAGCCAGCGATTTTGGTTGGGGCAAGTATGTTGGACTTGATGGTGCCTATGTAACCATGAAAGGTTTTGGGGCATCAGCGCCAGCGAAAACATTATTTAATAAATTTGGTTTCACTACAGAAAATGTTGTTGCAGTAACCAAGAAGGTATTGAAAAGCAACTAGCGTAAAAAAAATGAAACTGTAGTGTTAAAAAAGGAGATCGGAATCATGAAAAAGATAGGAGTGCTGACCAGCGGCGGAGATGCCCCAGGTATGAATGCAGCCATTCGAGCCATAGTAAGAACCGGAATTTATCATGATCTCAAAGTCTTTGGAATCCAAAGAGGTTATACAGGCCTTTTACATGGTGAAATAAAAGAAATGCATATAGCATCGGTTGGTGATATCATTCACCGAGGCGGAACGATTCTTAAAACTTCCAGATGTGAAGAAATGAAAACAGAAGCTGGTATCAATAAAGCAATCGGGATATTAGAGAAAAATGAAATTGATGGTCTCATCGTAATCGGTGGAGATGGTTCTTTTCAGGGAGTCAATCAACTTGGTCGTGGCAATATCAAGGTAATGGGAATTCCCGGTACCATTGATAACGATTTAGCATACACCGATTATACAATTGGTTTCGATACAGCAGTTAATACAGTGCTCGATTCCATCAGCAAAATTAGAGATACATCCATGTCTCATGAGAAAGTAACCATTATTGAAGTGATGGGAAGGCACTGCGGGGATATCGCTCTTTACGCAGGTCTTGCCGGAGGGGCGGAAAGTATCTTAGTTCCAGAAGAACAATATGAAGTGAAGAAAATTTGTGAGAAAATGCTGCAAGGCAGGAAGCGCGGGAAAGCTCATAATATTATTATGTTGGCTGAAGGCAGAGGATCTGCGGCAGAGTTACAAAAAGAAATATTGAATACTACTGGTATTGAATCAAGAGTTACGGTACTCGGTTATCTTCAGCGAGGCGGAGTGCCCACCGCTGTTGATCGAATACTAGCAAGCCGAATGGGAGCTATGGCTGTTAATCTATTGATTGAGGGGAAATCCAATCGTGCCATTGGTATAAAAGACAATCACTTGATCAATATAGATATTATGGAAGCGCTTATGAAAAGAAAAATATTTGATCAGGAAATGTACAATTTATCTCAAATATTGTCAATTTAACAGGACAGTAAGGATAAGGTGAGAAGATGAAAAAAATCGAAGTAATAAGCGGCGAAAATATCCAATCAGCACTAGGCAGTTCAAAGCGCCAATACCTGGTAGGTGAATTAGCCTTGCCTCAAGAACTGGAATATTTACGAGATCCGCATGTGGAAGCCGGCATTACAGAATATACAGAATATACCATTGAAAAACCGCACTATCATACAACAACAACCGAGTATATCTACGTATTAGCAGGGGAAAGCAAGTATATCAACGTAAAGACGCAAGAAGAAACCTTCGTTAAACAAGGAGACTTTTATTTAATTCATCAAGGAATTACCTATGCACAAAAGTCAAAAGCGGGGCTTAAATTATTGTTTTTTAAATATCCTTCGGGTAATGATAAAGTTACCGTTGAGGATGATGGAAGCTTAGATGATTGGTATAGCAGCTTTTAAAGAAGGTACCATTTGCAATCAAAAACCGAACGTCCTGCAAGAACTCAACAGAGAACTTGCAGGACGTTCGGTTTTTGGCATTCCTGATAGAAATATATTATTTTTCGTAGTTTGCAATTAAACGGCTAGCATATGACAAGGGATAGGTACTGCTTTGCCCAGGAGGGGCTAAGTACTCCTGCTGCTGTAATGCGCGTAAACCTTGATCACTAATTTCAACAACATCTGTTTTTTGTTGTGCAGTTTTTGAGCCGAAATTACGTTTGCTATAGCTGCTGTTTTTTTGCATATCAGTCATTTGATTTTGGCGAGAGATTTGAAGATCGGCAGCATCTATTCTTCGTATGGGAGATATTTTAATGATGGGCTGCATTTATGATAAACTCCTTTCTTTTGGAATTTACTTGAAATACTATCTTTAGAATAGTATATAAATGTGACAAAATAATGACGATTGGCAATCATTGGAGATGGGGCAAGCGGTCTTCCTATGCATTCAGAGACTACGGATCGTTATCAGGTTCATTCGGATCCAGCGGTTTAGCTGCTGCGAATACACTCTCCTGCCACATTTGATAGATATAAACGAGAATTAATTGTACCAGTGTCGTTGTAAATGCTCCGATTCCAGCAAGAGCATTTTCGTCAATCCACACGAATATTCCTCGGCGGTGCAGCAAAGGCTGTACGAAAAGGATCAGTACTAAGCTGCCGATAATCTGAGCAACTGCATATAACCAAAACCGTCCATAGGTATATTTGAGAATCCACATCGAGCCAATTGGTAATGCACCATACACAAAACTTATTATTTCGTTAAGGGGATAAATGTTTTCACGGGTTTCCCATATCTTCCAGGTAACGCCTACGTCAACGATGATCGTATTTGTTACCATTACAAACAAGGCTGCCGGCATCCACCTTTTAATGTCCTCTCTGGGCATGAAGAAAAGAGTTAACCAAGGCAGAATTAACATAGACCATACTATCACTTGATTGCTCAAAAACTAGCCCTCCCATCATCCACATACACCTAGTATCTCTTCAGTGGGAATTCCTTATTCAGGAAATAGTAGCTCACGCGCGATTGTTTTACTCCATAGCACATTTTTATATTGCTAGGCATAATTTGGCAGGGGTTTGCTAAAATACTCGCGAATTCAATATATGGACAAAATTAGGTTATACTAGATGATAACTGGCTTACATACCAGCATAGGTTGGGAGGCGCAAAATTGACAAATGAAGTAAATAAAAAATCACCTCACTCAGAAACCTCAGTTTCTTTTTTTGCGTGCAAGAAAGGGGTAGATACTGTTAAGTCCCGACCCTCGAAAATTTTTAAAATTACGATATTAGGAGATGGTCATCATGATAAAAAAATATTTATTAGGTATTACTTTTTTACTTGTCACCTTTTTTTCAATAAACTGCGTATCAAGTCAGCAGGCCCCATATCAAATTACTTCCCAGCCGCTCATTGCTAAAGATGGGGCGATTATAGGAGCAGAAGAAAGAGAAATGATTCGAGCATTGGTACCTTTCTTTACTGCTATAACCAATAAAGATGTTAAGGCGATTAAAGAACTCAACCCAGGTTTGCGGCATTTGTCTGATGAGCAATTACTGGCCAATTTTGTCTCCGTGAAAAGCTACACGCTGCAAGGATTGGAAAATGTGTCTTATGATGATGAAAAACTCAGAGCGGTAGTATTGTATTCGGCAGAATTGATAAAGCCTGGGACGATAGGAAGGAACATTGCTCCTTATCAATCTAATATTGGATTAGAACGGGAAGGAGAAACATGGGTTATAAGTGAATGGAGACAGATCAAAGGAGAAGGTAGTGATATGAATTATTTTATTGACATCCTTTCACGATTTGACAAAGCGGAAAAACGTTATGGCGTAAAAGACCTATCCAAATGGGATGGGTTATAATGAAGAAATTATAAAAGTAGATATGCGATTTCCTGAAAATGCAGTGCATAAGAAGTTCGCCCTAGGTCAATAACTAATCATGCGGTAACTGGCAGCATAGCACAGCAAGGGAGGTTTGAAGCATGAGAGAAAAATTGATTTCTGGCATGTTTTCCACTGTGTCCGAAGCTGAATTGATGATGTTACTGGCTGCTGAGTCAGGGGCCGAGGATGCGCCAGCTGAGCAGCAGGAAATCAATCTTCAAAATGGAGCTGCAAATGAGGAAATGGACAACCATACAACTAGTAGCTGACCTTTTACCGCCGGAGCTCTGTTTGCAGGATGACTGTTTTTCACCGCAATTGCAGCGTTGACTTTCTAGCATACTGCGCCAGTTCACCGCAAAAAAAGAGAGAGCGTTCCTGGTCATTTTGACAAGGGCGTTCTCTCCTTTTTATGGGTGCCGATAACGCTGTCACTACTATAAGGCATTGTAGTTTTTGGCTAAAGAATAGAAAACAAGGAAAAACAGTGAGCAAAGGTGAACTAGAAAATAAAACTGGCATCGGAGGGGCGGCATGAAAGTATTTGTATGGCGGCATAATCGAAAATTTCATAGTTGGAGTATGATCAACGAACCTAATGTGCATCAAGACTTCTATACGGATGCAATTGCGGTTGTAGTGGCAGCAACCATAGATGAGGCATTGGCCGAACTTGCTAAAGAACAGGGATGGGTACCAGAAGAATTGAAACGGCTTGAACCCCAGGTATATGAGTTAGAAAAGCCAAAAGTGCTGCTGCAAATGGTATGTGGCAGCTAATGAATGATTTTTTTGAGTATCTTCTCTTTTACTTTGACATAGTAGTGAATATGAATTAACCAATTTAAAAAGGAGGCGACATATGGTAAAGTACGTACTATTTGACTTTGATGGTACTTTGGTAGATTCACTGAATATCGTTATCGAAGTGTATAATCAGCTTGCAGGCAAGTATGAAGCAAAGAAGATAGAGCATAAGGATATTGCACATATAAAAGGGTTATCTATTACGGAAAAAGCTAAATTTCTTGATTTTAAAATATACAAATTTCCACTTTTAGCGTTGGATATTTACAAACTATATAAACACTCCATAAAGGATCTTTTCTTGTTTGATGGAATTAAGGCATTATTGGAAGAATTAAATGCCTGTGGCTTTCAGCTAGCAATTGTTTCAACAAATTCGGAGCAGAATATAAGAGAATGCCTTGAGCATAATCAGATTGACTTTATTAATGAAATTATTTCTTCTAACAATATGTTTGGCAAGAATGAAGATATTAAAAGATTTATAAAAAAACACAAACTGAAAGATTCTGAAGTGATTTATGTTGGGGACGAGGTTAGAGACATTATTGCGGGCAAAAAAAGTGGTGTTAAGATAATTTGGGTAAGTTGGGGATACGATCAGATTGATAATGCGAAAAAGGAACAGCCAAACTATATCGTTCATAACTCCCATGAAATTTTAAGTATTTCGCAGTCGATCTAGGAGCTTAAAAGAAATATGATAAATTGCCCCGGCAGACATTCCAATTGTTGAGAAATGGAAGAGTTGTAATAAAAGAGTTGAATTTTAACCCCCAGGCTTGACATTAAAAAAAATTAGTACTACACTTATAAATAATAACATTATTATCTATAAGTATTGTTATTTACAAGGGAAGGCAATGAGTAATTGGATTTTGATTATAATCTTTATATCATCAATCATTATGGTCCTTATTACATAGTAGCTTGTTGTTTTCTTATCTATTCGAGGAGGCTATCATATGAATCAAGACAAAACATTAACATGCAAGGATTGTGGCGTTGAATTTATTTTTTCAGCATCAGAACAAGATTTTTATGCCGAAAAAGGATTCACTAACGAACCAGGAAGATGTCCTGAATGCAGAACTGCCCGTAAACAAGCCAATAACGGAGGCCGCGGCAATAACTATCAACAGCGTGAAATGCATGAGGCTGTTTGTGCAGAGTGTGGTATCACCACTCAAGTACCTTTTCGCCCAAGCGGAGATCGTCCAGTGTACTGCAGAGACTGTTTTAGCAAAATCAACCATAGATAACAAAATAATCGACGATTATATGTAATCTGATTGAACTGTCTACCTTATGGTAGGCAGTTTTTTTATTTTGATGAAAAACATAACACTCCTAAAAACAAGGAAAATCAATGAAAGAAGTTGAAATGTAAGATATATGGGTTTGTATAAAAACGGAAAAACGATTTAGATTATTTAAGTCCAGAACTGGAAAGCTGGAGGTGAATTTTAGTTGCAGGAATTAATAAATGTAAGAGTGCATGACTATTATTGGGACGAAGATCTTAGTTGTGCAGTGACAACATTAAAAATTTTATCTGAATTGTTTTATCCTACTCTACATCCGCAGGTCATAGAAGCCGCATTTGGATTGAATGCTGGCAGATTCGGCTCTCAGTGCGGTTTAGTTGAGGGAGCATTACTGTTTATCGGAAGCTACGGGAGCTATAGAAATATAAATAAAGAAAACATCTCAGCCATATGTCATGAATTTTGTCGTAAGTTTCAAGCGCGATTCGGCAGTCTATTATGTAATGAACTACGAACCCAAGGGTTCAGCCCAGATAACCCTCCACACCTTTGCGAAAATATCACTAAACAGGCTGTTGCTTTTTCTGCGCAATTCATAGTAGAAAAACTGAATGTAGGTATAATATAGCGATGTGAGGTGTAGTAATGAAAACTGTTGATCGCATCTTAGCCACGTCAGACTTACATGGGCAAAACAAGAGATTCTTAGATTTATTAGGAAAAACAAAATACAATTCGGAGCAAGATCTACTTATTGTGTGTGGGGACCTAATTGACCGGGGAAATGAAAATTTAGATTGTCTTGCAACTTGTGAAGCTTTGCAGAAGAAGGGGGCAATAGTACTCAAAGGCAATCATGAGCAGTTTTTAGAAAAAAGTCTCATCGAAATGCTGACCACTGACACTTGGCGAGAACGTCCATCCAACGATTTATATTATTGGATACATCATAATGGCGGCAGAGAAATGTATGAGGAAATCAAGAGGATGTCTTATTCATCTTGTCTTTAAGCAAATTTTCCTCTAAGGCGTAATGTTAATGGAAGAGTCAGAAGAACAACGAAAGCAATCAGTATCACAGCGATCTTTATCCCAACGATATCACTTGCTAATCCGTAAAGAAAAGGAGATATCGCTCCTGAACCAATGGTTGCTGTATAAAAAATAGCAAATGCCTGCTTGCATTGTTCATCAGAAACCAATTCCGGAACACTGCCGTACAATACCGATGAAGTACCATTTAATGCAACGCCCAGAAGAGGTGAAAGCAGAAGGACAGGCTCTAAGGGAAGAAACAGTATACCTAAAATACACAAGGTTGTAATCATCTCCGTGGTCACTACCGTTCGCAATATACCAAATTTCGTAGCCAATTTTCCACATATATATTTACCAGCTGCACCTCCTGCAAACACAAGAGACAATGCGAAACCAACCAAACTAACCTGTGCACCTTTTTCTTGCAATAAAAATGGAAAGAAAGTAAGAAATCCCATCCGAGTTGCACTATCAATCACTCCGATCATCGACAAAGACCAAAAGGACTGATTTCCCTTCCAAGCAAAACAGCCAAGTGCTGCTGTCTCTGGTTTTTCCTCATTCGTTGAAGAGGGCTGCCCCATGTTTTTAGTCATTAGAAAAATGACAACTACACTCATCATACCAAGCATGCCTAAGAAGCGGCTTGCAGTCATCCAGTTATATTGGGCAATTAGCAGGGCGGTCATGGCCGGTAATAGTAATTTACCAAAGTCTCCAGCCACGTTAAACGTACTAAGAGCGGTTCTGCGTTCAGTTTTATCAGGATATGCACTCGATATTAAGGAAGACGATAAGGGATGCTGAGTGCTTGAGCCTAAACCGCCAATTACTAATAAACAACCAACAACCATTGGTGCTGCTGCCCAGCCGAGCAGGAAAATGGCAGCACTGGTGAGAAGCGTTCCAAGGAGCAGCAATTTAACTTCGCCCATACGGGAAGCGAGAAAACCTGCTGGTACTTGAAATCCTGCCAAGGAGCCAGAAAACAATGTTTTTAGAAGACCAATTTCAGCAAAAGTTAAGGAGAACTGAACTTGCCAGATTGGGAAAAAAATGTATAGCATGTCGCTTAATCCATCATGTACCAGATGAGCGAGACATCCTGCAAATAAGATATTCTTACCCTTTGTCATTACTTTACTGTCACAACTTTTATTCATTCGTTTTTTACCTTTCCTCTATGCACCCATGCTACATAGATGATACATACTCTGATAAACCACCATTAATATTGGCATGCTCGGCAATTGCCATTAATAACGTACGCATTGCCAACGTAAAGGTCTTATCTTTATGAAATATTACCGAAAAATCAATCTCTAACTTTGGTGCATCACAAAATTCATGAAGGGTCCCATCTTCTATATGAGATCGAACCAGCACTTCTGGCAGTACACCAATACCTAGCCCATTCAAAACAGCCTGTCTGACTGCCTCAGAATCGCTATATTCTAAAATAGGTATGACTGCATTTTGCCGTAAGTATGGATTATATTTTTCCCGATAGACACTGCCTTGTTTTAAGGCAATAAAAGGTTGCTGCCGCAGAGTATCGCCATATGTATCTAGAAGACTCGCATGAGTAACCCATAACAATTTCTCGGCTACAACATTAAACTGCAGAATTCTGCTGTTCGAGATCTTGTCATGAACCAGAGCTAAATCAAAGCTATTATCTAAGATACCTTTAACGGTAATCGGTATATTGAAACAATGTTCAATACTAACTGATACATTGGGAACCCGCTCTTGGAACTCTCGCAAGATGGGTGATAGTGTATGCGCTGCCACAGCAGTACCAAGACCTACCTTAATCGTTCTGTCATGGGAAAATTCCTGTACTGTTGCTCGCGCTTCTCCATACAATAACAATAGCTTCTCTGCATAAGCAATAAGACGTAAACCTGCTTCTGTTATATATAGTTTTTTACCGACCCTTTCAAACAAGAGTACCTCGAAATGTTCTTCCAGTGCTCGTATTTGAGCTGTTACCGTTGGCTGACTAAAATTGAGCTGTTCTGCCGCTTGTGTTACATTGCCTATTTTTGCAACTAAGAGAAAAGTTTGTAATAACCGTATATCCATCCAATTGCCACATCCCCGATTTTCACTTTGTACTTATTGTAGTATAATAGTTGCTTCCTGACAATTGATCACCTGTCTGGCCTTTTCTCTTTCTTAATGATACCCTTCTCTTACTCAAAAGAGAAATTGAATATATCTATTGCATCAATAGGCTTTTTTAATTAGATATGCAGTAAACAGGACTGGAGAATAATTGTATGCTTTATTCTCCAGTCCCGTCTTATAGAATTAAGTTCTTTTTGCAGATCGCGTAACATATTTTTATCGTTAATTAAATAACCATTTTGACGTGTCAGGAAGGATCAATCTATCTGAAGAAGAAATTCGCCGCAAAATATTGTGATGTACAAAAGGAAGCGAACCTCATGAAATCGCAGCTTGGCCCAAAACAGAGCGTGATGCTTTACTTAGGCAATTGAAAGAAAAAGAAGGACTATTCATTCGCCAAATTGAGCGAGCCACCGGAATATCTCGTGGTGTGATAGCAAGAAGTTGACAAAAAAAGAACGTCCCTGTATGTCCTGATTTGTATGGTATGAATTTGGAAAGTTAGGGACGTTTCTTTAGTACCATAAAAGGAACGCAGCAAGGAAAATGCTGTGAAAGTGCAAAGTGTTTTGGCTGCGACCGAAGAGCAGTCGGCATCGATGCAGGAAATTGCTTCTTCAAGTCAAGAGTTGGCTGAGGTTTCGGCCGGACTACAATTGGCAGTGGTAGCAGCAGTGATCATTTGCATCAAAATGCACGTTTCGTTTTACTCCAGCGCTGTTGGCAGATGGTCAATAGTGATACAACTATAGGAAAAAATGCAAACCAACCTGCAAATAAATATATACTTCCTGATAGAATTGCGCTGATCCAGGCTGAGATCTTGCCAAGCTTATTGGGAAGGGTACGAGCCACAGCTACCATTCCAAGCATATATACAACAAGAAAGTTGACGCAAGGAATACTAATTAATGATTCTAGATTCCAAGAAAGTTCATAACTAAATAAAAGAATGACGAAGTAAATTGGCACGAAGGCAAGTAATGCGATGTGGGGAGTTTGGAAGCGTGGATGTAGTTGGCCCCAATATTGGGGGAAATGGCCATCTCGCGTTTGTGCATATACAAGGCGGGAAAAACCAGCGATAAAAGTATGAACAGGACAATAACACACAACAAACCCCAATAGTGCTACCAGTGTACCTGCCATATCACCCCAGCGATATGCTACCAATGTTACCATTGCTGTAACAGGATTTCCAGAATGGTAGACATCTGTTCCTATAGTGACGAGGGCAACAGCGAAGTATAATAGATTAGTCAATAATACGGCTACTCCCAAACTCAGAGGGATATCCCGTACTGGGTTCTTGAACTCTTCAGCCAAATTTCCAATCATTTCCCAACCCATGAAAGCAAAGAACAAAAGAGTCATTGCTTCACCTACAGGAAACCAACCATGTGGTAGAAAAGGTGTAAACGCTGATATCTGTACGTGGGGAACAGCAGACCAAACAGCAAATGTGAGAATGAAAAGAATGGCAGAAACTACAAAAACTTGTGTATGACCAGAAAGATCAATACCCCTATAATTAAGTGTAATGGCAATCAGTAGAAGCCCCGCAGCTGCCAAATGTATACCAGATGACGTCCAAGCAAAAATACTACCAAGGTAATGTGCGCCTACCAATGCTGTCACTGGCATACCAAATGGCATAGCCGTTAACATGTAGTCTTGAATCTATTAAGCAGTGTATAAAAAACGGCCTAGGCGTATCCCTTCTACCTAAAATTGTTGTAGAAGAAGAAATAAAACGTGGTGAAATCATTAGCCTTGCTTGGAAGGGGCAGGACATTCCAATTCAAGCTCAGGTGCTTTTTCATCGTGACAAGTGGTTATCACCTCCTTTAGCAGCTCTGGAAAGATTAATATTGGCTAAAATCGGAGAGAAAAAGGATAGATAGAATCAGCAGAACAAAGGGGTGTGGAAAATAATTCTTCAATTGGTTACTTCGGAACCTTTAGTAAGTCAAGGATTATCGATTATGGAAAGGTCTAAATTTCTAGATTTTAATTATATAAATTTCCACTTCTAGCATTGGATATTTATAAACGATATAAGCACTCCAGAAAGAACCTTAGTTTGTTTGATGGTATTAAGGAATTGTTGGAGGAATTGAGCAGCTGCGGCTTTCAGCTCGCAATTGTCTCAACCAACTCGGAGCAGAATATAAGAGAATGTCTTCAACATAATCAGATATTTGTTCAAACAATATGTTTGGCAAGAATGAGGATATTAAAAGATTTCTAAAAACTCACAAACTGAAAGAGTCCGAAGTGATTTATGTTGGAGATGAAGCTAGAGACATCATTGCGGGCAAAAAAAGTGGTGTTAACTAATATATCAAAAAAGCTGGTGTTATAATATACAAAAGCACAGCAAAAAAAGCGAGCGCATGCAACGCCCGCTAGGAATGAATTCGTTATTATCGTAAGGTAAACTTATTGTCTTTAGGATGCCAGCCATTTTTGCCGATGAATATTTGATTGGTCGCCATGTCACGACCGTCTTTATTGATATCAAAAGTTAAGGTATCTCCTCCTCTTATTTTGAAATCTAATCCATCAATCCCGCGTCCTGTGAAACGGAAGCGAATCGTGTTACGGTCACGGTCTACTTTAACATAATCACCATTTTCCAGATTTCTCTCATCAATGCCGTAAAAGCGTCCGTCTGTACGAATAACGCCAGAAAATACATGCTGCTTACGAAAGTTAGTTGTTTTCACATGAAACTCGTCATTTCGATCATGCCATACGGACAGGCTGGAGGGATTTTGTGCTGGGCGGCCCTCGGAACGGTCACTCCAAGCAAAAGCGGTTCCTGATAAGGTGACAAGGAAGCAGGTGAGTAGTGCTAAGCAAGATACTTTTTTCATATGTAACATCTCCTCAATCTCAGTCTGATATTACTATATTACAAAACTTTGACAAAAATATGACAAGGGAAAGAGAAAAGCCGCTCATAATCTATCTTATTTATAGATTATGAGCGACTTTTCTGTGGATTTGGCATAGTAGTGAAATAGGGATCAACAACCTGTCCCATGCTTCTTCTATATCATTTTAGGGGCATTGCTCACAATAACATGGTGAGCAGCTAGGGGGGATTTCCTGTACCTTAAAAGCTATTCAATGATTATATCCATTGGTAATTGGATTGTTCTTGTAGCGGTAATGAATCAATCAATGTATTCCAATTGGCACGAGCCGCTTCTAAAAACGTATCATTATTCTCGTTGTAAAAATTCATACTGGCTACTGCATTTGCTATTTTATCGCTAAAGCTATTTGCAGTACTATTACTGCTAATATTATAAAATTTTTCGTAGATTGCATTATGACCTGCATCATCAATAGAATTAGTAATAGTGGGATCGGATCGATACTGTTTCATGCTCTCTCCTAATTGCTTCATCCGTGTATCCCACTGAGCAGATTCTTCTGTAATTGCATAATCAACACTCGTTAGCATTTTATCCTTGATGCTGTCGCTAAAGAAGGAATTTGCGAAGACGCTTACTTCTGCCTTGGCCAGTCCCCAGGTGGCCACCGCAGTCCGATCTGTAACAGTACTGGTTATGCCTTTATGTATCATGTCATAGGCGTTTGAAACTGTTTTTAGCATAAGGCTCATTTCCTGTAATGATAAATCTTCAATATTTGCTGCATCTGTCGGTATTGTTGACTCAGAACTTTGCAGCTGCTCTCTAAAGAATTGCTGCAGTTGCTGTTTATCCTCACTACTAATATCTGTGGAAGTAAATTTACTCCATTCTTCCTGATAGGTTGCCTTCACGGCTTCTATTTTGGAGGTTTCGTTATTAAATAAATCCATTAATTTGTTTCTATAGGTCTCGGCATCAAAATCAATCTGATAGTAATTAAATACATTTTTCAACTCATCAGCAATATTCGAATAATTGTTTTTTGCTTGTTGTAAGCTCTTATCCAGCCGTGTGAAATCTGCTTGTTTTTCAGCAGCATCTGTATAGGTTTGATCAATTTTGTCATGCAGGGCTGTAGCATTAAGGATCATATCATCTATGTTTTGGATAGTAAGTCCACGCTGGTCAATGGAGTTAATATAGTCAGAGTTTATGGTTGCCATATTTGGTCCTTGTGGCAGGTTATTTTTAGCTGTCATATAGAAGAGTTCGTTTCTAACTTGATTGGCACTACGATCCGCATCTGCATTTTCTTTTGCTTCCATCATTTTTTTCTCTAAATTATCTATGGTCGACTGATCTAATCGATAGCTTGGGCCAATGAGATCAACAGCTGCCTTTGTATTAGAACTCGTATTTTGAGAATTATCATTCGTAATGGTGATCGGGTTACCATACGAATTAATCACACTGATACTCATAATAGAATGACCTCCCTGAATATTTACATTATAACGTTATATCGATGATAAAGAACAGGAACTTAAATTGCGAAGGATCAATCGATCGGGAGAAGAAATTTGCTGCAAACATTGCGATGTAAATGGAACGGTTAGGGACGTTCCTTTTTTGTCATAAACATGATAGAATGGAAATGAGGTGGTAAAAATGGCCAGACAAGCGAGGGGACTAAGCGCTACAGGTTTTTATCATATAGTCTTTCGTGGCATAAATCGGCAGCATTTATTTGAGGACGAAATCGATTTTTTATATTTTCTCGAAAGTTTGCGACGATTAAAGACGGAGACGGCATTTGAGTTACATGCATATTGTTTAATGAGCAATCATGTTCATTTATTGATCAAGGAAAGTAAAATGGGTGATATTTCTCTAGTCATGAAACGGCTCTTAACAAAATATGCAATGTATTTTAATCGAAAATATGAAAGAAATGGTGCATTAATTGCCAGTCGATATAAAAGCCAACCAGTTGAAGTCGACGAATACTTTATTCCATTAATACGTTATATACACCAAAACCCTATCAAGGCAGGAATAGTCGGAACGTTGGAGGAATATAGATTTAGCAGTTATCGGGACTATGTGCATGGTGGGACATTGACAGATACAGATTTTTCTTTGGGACTGTTAGGCAAAGATGAATGGCTGCGATTACACCAAGTTAGCGCAAATGACCATTTTGATGTGTCAGGAAAGATCAATCCATCTGAAGAAGAAATTCGTCGCAAAATATTACGATGTACAGAAGGAAGCGAACCCCATGAAATCGCAGCTTGGTCTAAAGCAGAGCGTGATACTTTACTTAGGCAATTAAAAGAAAAAGAAGGATTATCTATTCGTCAAATTGAGCGAGCCACCGGAATATCTCGTGGTGTGATAGCAAGAAGTTGACAAAAAAGGAACGTCCCTTGGTGTCTCCAATAGCAAGAAGTTGACAAAAAAGGAACGTCCCTTGGTGTCTCCAGCGTGTCAGATGTCTATGAGGTAGCTGGACAAGCTGTTAAATGCTTGATATGGTTGAAGAATAAAGGAACTCTAATTAATAAAATTGCTCAGCGAAGAAAGTCTAACAAGTGCAAGTTTCTTAGTGGAGATCATAAAGGCTTTTTGGATTCACTAAAACAGAATAAACCTCTGGTGGGTAGAATTATTATCGTTCAACCTTCTATTAGTAAGACAATCCCGATGCCGGAGAAAATTCAAGAAGTTTTAGGAGCATCAAATCATTATATTAGAAGTTCTGGAAGTGCTGCTCATTTTGAAATATGGGGCAGCTGAAGGACATATATGCTTTTAAAGATACAAAAATACAACGCTTAGAGAAAGGCGTTGTATTTTTTTGTAAGAAAACAAGGAAATTCAATGGACGAAGGTGAATTATAAAATATTCTGGATAATTGTCCCGTAAGGGAAAGTGTTACTGTTACATAGGACGCCTATCCCTTGGGTTTATCGTGTCATAAATAATATACTATCATAAATGAGTTGGGATAACACATGTACTTGTCTTTGTGTGTTACTCTAAGATAGGAGAAACGATGAAAACGGAAGCAGAAACACGAAAAGAACTAATTGATGCAAAACTATATACAGCAGGTTGGGATGTCAATAATTTTACTCAGGTTTCTAAAGAATTTGATATTTCTGTGCCCCTCCCAGAGGGTGTGGCAGAGGCGCGAACTCCTTATGAAGGTCATCAATATAGTGATTATGTTTTATTGGGTAGAGATGCAAAGCCTCTTGCAGTTGTCGAGGCGAAAAAGACTTCTAAAGATCCTGGAATTGGCCGGGAACAGGCAAAACAGTATTGCTATAATATTCAAAAACAACGTGGTGGCAAACTTCCTTTCTGCTTTTATACGAACGGTCTCGAAATTTACTTCTGGGACTTAGAGAATTATCCCCCTCGAAAGATACTAGGTTATCCAACACGAGATGATTTAGAACGGTTTCAATATATTCGAGAACATAGAAAACCTCTGGCTGATGAATTAATAAATACAGAAATTGCGGGTAGGGACTATCAGATACGAGCAATCCGTTCGATTATGGAGGGAATTGAAAGGAAACAACGAAACTTTCTTCTAGTGATGGCCACAGGGACTGGTAAAACAAGAACATGTATTGCCCTTGTGGATGCACTCATGCGTGCAGGCCATGCACAAAGGGTGTTATTTCTAGTGGACAGGATTGCTTTACGGCAGCAGGGGCTAGAAGCTTTCAACGAACACTTACCAAATGAACCCCGATGGCCAAAAGACGGCGAAAAGCTCATTGCAAAAGATCGTCGTATCTATATTTCAACTTACCCCACGATGCTCAATATTATCAGGGAAGAGGAAAACACTCTTTCACCTCACTTCTTTGATCTAATTGTAATTGATGAAAGCCACCGCTCCATATATAATACCTATGGAGAAGTACTTGACTATTTCAAAGCGATTAGCCTCGGACTAACCGCAACGCCGACAGATATCATAGATCACAATACTTTCAAGCTTTTTAATTGCGAAAATGGTCTTCCAACGTTTGCTTACACATATGAAGAAGCGGTGAATAATATACCGCCTTACTTGTGCAATTTTCAGGTAATGAAAATACATACCAAGTTTCAGGATGAGGGCATTAGCAAGCGAACAATCTCTCTGGAAGATCAAAAAAGATTAATTCTTGAAGGAAAAGAGATAGAAGAGATTAATTTTGAAGGCTCCGAACTGGAAAGAACTGTTATCAATAAGGGGACAAATGCGCTCATTGTCAAAGAGTTCATGGAAGAGTCGATTAAAGATACAAATGGTGTATTACCTGGGAAGACGATATTCTTTTGTTTTTCTAAGTCTCATGCCCGGCGGATTGAACAAATATTTGATTCTTTGTACCCTGAATACAACGGTGAACTGGCTAAGGTGCTTATCTCAGAGGATTCAAGGGTCTATGGCAAGGGCGGACTTCTAGATCAGTTTAAAAACAACGATATGCCGCGTATTGCCCTTAGTGTTGATATGTTGGATACAGGTATTGATATTAGAGAACTAGTGAATCTTGTTTTCGCGAAGCCTGTCTATTCTTATACCAAGTTCTGGCAAATGATTGGCCGTGGTACGAGGCTTTTAGAACCACATAAAATAAAACCATGGTGCACGGTTAAAGATAAGTTCCTTATTTTGGATTGTTGGGATAACTTTGCATATTTTAAGCTCAATCCTAAAGGCAAGGAAGCAACAGTTCAAATTCCGCTCCCAGTGCGCTTTATCGGCATACGGCTTGATAAAATAGAAAAGGCAATTGACACGCATAATCACGCCATTGCCGAAAAAGAGATTAGTAAGCTTAGAAAACAGATTCAGGAACTCCCGCAAAACTCGGTGGTGATTCAAGAGTCAGCCACAGAATTGCAAAAACTTGAAGATGATAATTTCTGGACAAGATTGACTCATGATAAGATTGAATTTTTACGTGTTACCATAAAACCGCTTTTTAGAACGGTTTCCCAAACCGATTTTAAGGCCATGCGATTTCAGAAAGATTTGCTTGAAGCGTCCTTGGCGAAGTTGGCAGATAAAAAAGAAAAATTTGAAACCTTAAAGGATAATATTGTCGAGCTGATTGGTGAACTTCCCCTTTCAGTCAATATTGTTGCAAGAGAAGAGTCGATTATTAAGCTTGCTCAAACCAATCACTATTGGGCAAGGGCAACGGATGAAACGTTTGATGAACTTGCCGAAAAGTTATCTACATTAATGAAATATCGTGATGGTGATATTCAATCTTTAGGACCTGCTAAGTTTGACTTTACCGATTTACTGAAAACAAAAGAAATGGTAGAGTTTGGGCCGGAACATTCAGCGGTGAGTGTTTCTAAGTACCGTGAAATGGTAGAAAAGCTCATTACGGAACTTACAGAACGAAACCCGATTTTGCAGAAGATCAAAGAGGGCAAAGAGATTACCGAAGATGAGGCACAGGAACTTGCCGCCATGTTACACGACGAGCATCCTCATATTACGGAGGATTTACTTAAAAATGTGTATAAAAATCGAAAAGCAAAGTTCATTCAGTTCATTAGGCATATCTTGGGCCTAGAAGTATTGGAAAGCTTCCCGGAAACAGTCACTAGAGCATTTGAACAATTTATTCTTAGCCATACCAATCTAAGTTCCCGGCAATTGGATTTTTTGAATCTATTGAAAGAATTTATAATGGAAAAAGAGACTGTGCAAAAGCGCGATTTGATAGAATCACCTTTTACAGTATTGCACCCACAAGGAATCCGTGGCTTGTTTACCCCTGCAGAAATTAACGAAATCTTAGAATTAACAAAAAAGGTGGCAGCATAACTTGTTACAAAATAACGCAGCACTTAAAAGTAAAATTAATCAACTATGGGATAAATTTTGGAGCGGTGGTATTTCCAATCCTCTCACCGCCATTGAACAAATTACCTATCTCCTATTTATGAAGCAACTGGATGATCTTGATCTGAAACGAATAGCGGATGCTGACTTCACAGGTGAAAAGTACACCTCTAAGTTTGATGGAAAGATTAAGCTTTCCGGTACCGAACAAAAAGTAGATAAACAGACTCTTCGTTGGAGTCATTTTAAACAAATGCCAGCCGAAGAAATGCTTTCTCATGTGCAGATGAAAGTATTCCCCTTCCTGAAAATGCTTAATGGAGATGAATCGCCCTTTACTCATCATATGCAGAATGCGGTTTTTATTATCCCTAAGCCTGCCTTGTTGGTAGAAGCCATATCTACCATCGAAGAGATATTTGCGGAGATTGAAAAAGATGCCAACGAAGGCGGACAGGCATTTCAGGACCTTCAAGGGGATGTCTATGAAATGCTTCTCTCCGAAATTGCCTCAGCAGGCAAAAATGGACAGTTTAGAACACCTAGGCATATCATCAAGCTTATTGCAGAACTGGTAGAGCCGAAATTGGGCAACCTGATCGCTGATCCCGCCTGCGGAACGGGCGGCTTTTTATTGGGTGCTTATCAGTATATGGTGACCCAGCTTGATAAAAACAAGAAGAATATTCAGCCCGACGAAGATGGTTTTATTCGCAATTCGGTGAGCGGTCTCTTGAATAAAAAGGTGAGTGATATTCTTAATGACAGCTTGTATGGCTATGATATCGATGTGACCATGGTGCGATTGGGTCTGATGAACTTGATGATGCACGGCGTGGACACTCCCCATATTGATTACAAAGATACTTTGAGTAAAGGCTTTACCGAGTCCAATAAATATCAAATTATTATGGCGAATCCACCCTTTACTGGCAGTATCGACAAAGGGGATATCAATGAAGCTTTCAAACTCGGAACCACCAAAACTGAACTTTTGTTTGTAGAAAATATTTATAATTTGCTTAAAATGGGTGGCACTGCAGGTGTGATTGTGCCCCAGGGCGTTTTATTCGGCAGCGGTAAAGCTTTTGTCGAAGCAAGAAAAATACTTGTTGAGAAATGTGAACTTAAGGCTGTTATTGCTATGCCTAGTGGAGTATTTAAACCGTACGCCGGAGTCAGTACTGCTATTTTAATCTTTACTAAAGGTGGCGAAACGGAGAAGGTCTGGTTTTACGATATGCAAAGCGACGGTTATAGCCTTGACGACAAACGGACAAAACAGGAAGGGTATGGCGATCTACAGGATATTGTAGCGCAGTTTAAAAAGCGGGATCAGAGGAAAGAAAGTGATCGCAAAGAGAAGTTTTTCTTTGTGCTTAAAGGTGAGATTGTTACAGAAAACTATGATCTCTCGATGAGTAAGTATAAAGAGGATGTATTTGAAGAGGTTGTATATGAGAAACCAGATGTGATTCTTGCCAAGCTTAAGACGATGGAGGGTGAGATTAATCAGGAGTTGGCTGAGCTTGAAGGTATGCTAGAATGATGATGAAAAATATAACATTAAGTAATGTTACTGATGAAGCGGGTTTGTTCATTGATGGTGATTGGATTGAAAGTAAAGACCAAGACCCAAACGGAGAAGTTCGTCTCATTCAATTGGCAGATATTGGGGATGGGATATTTTTAAATAAATCACATCGATTTTTAACAAAGAAAAAGGCACTCGAACTTAAGTGTACATTTTTGCAAAAAGGAGATCTATTAATTGCACGAATGCCAGCCCCTCTTGGAAGAACATGTATTTTCCCTGGAGATGAAAGGGAGTGTGTTACGGTTGTCGATATTGGTATATTGAGACCTAATTCAAAAGAAATTTCAAACGAGTATCTAAAATACCTTGTTAATAGTTCTGATTTTCGAAATAAAATAATCTCCTATACGACAGGTACTACGCGTAAGAGAATTTCTAGAAGTAATTTGGATAAAATACACTTTAATTTGCCAGTATATGAGGATCAAATTCGCATTGCTGCCGTTCTTATCCAAGCGGAAAAGCTGATTGTCAAACGCAAAGAGAGCATCAAGGTGTTGGATGAGCTATTGAAAAGTACTTTTCTGGAGATGTTTGGTGACCTCCAAAAAAACAAATCTACAAATGTAGTAAAGACAATCGAAGAAATATGTAAATTTAAGGGTGGAGGTACTCCTAGTAAAGCAAAACCAGAATATTTTACAGGAAATATTCCATGGGTATCGCCAAAAGATATGAAATCACTTTATGTGTGCAGTTCTATCGATAAGATTACTCAAGAAGCAATAATAAATAGTTCTACTAGTCTTATACCAAAGGGCTCTGTTTTGATGGTTGTCAGGAGTGGGATTTTAAAAAATAAACTTCCAGTTGCAATTAATACTGTTGATGTAACCATTAATCAAGATATCAAAGCATTTACTTCTAAAGTTGTTATAGCTTCATATTTGTTATATTTCTTTATTAGCAATGAAAAAATAATGCTCAAGAAGGTAAGAGCAACAACAGCAGATAACTTTAATTTTGACGATATTAAAAAGATGAAAATTATGATTCCTTCGCTCCCACTCCAACATCAATTCGCCGCGATCGTTGAAAAAGCCGAAGTACTCAAAGCAAAATACACCCAAAACCTCACCGAATTGGAAAACCTCTACAGCTCCCTCAGTCAACGGGCATTCAAGGGAGAATTGGATTTGAGTAAGGTTCCGCTGGAAAAATAAAACCAAGTAATAGAACTTTACAATGAAGGAATGGCTGCAGCAACTATGATTAATGAATTATCCGCATCAAAATATAATCAGAAGCCGATTTAGCGATGATAAGGAAGGCACAGCTTATATCCATCAGTGGAATGGTGCTGTGTCTTTTGCTATATATAATCATTAGTAAGTTATAGCGTGTGGATCATTTTGTTGACGTCAACAAAATGATTGAGCTAATTAAAAGCATAGAATGAGTAATTGATGACATCCACCATAAAGAAAAAATTGAAATAAGTGTCGAAATATGAGATACTGCTGTTACGTTTTATATGGTATACTTCAATCACTAACGTGAAAAAGCAGCAAAAATATAGCAATAGCCCAAGCTACTACGGAGGAATCAATCTTGAAAACATTTGCGTTTGTATCAGATTTTGACGGAACATTAACAGAAAAGGATTTTTACCATATCATTATAGATACCTATTTACAGGATTGGGGAAGACCGTTTTATGAAGATTGGAAAAAAACGAAGAAGATTAATGTAGAGTTTCTAAATAAAATATTGGGATCAATAGGAAGAAATGAGGAAGAGATTCTGACTGAAATTCATCGTATACCTTTGGATGAATATGCGGTAGATTTTATTCGTAGAGTACAAGAGGCAGGCGGGGAATTTTATATCTTAAGCGCTGGTACAACGTATTATATTAATCGATTGCTCGCTCATCGACAGATTGAAGGTGTGACGGTTATTTCCATGAACGGAGCATATAAAGATGGGGGCATTGTAGTGACTCCCGATGAAACGAGTCCTTATTTTTCTGAGATTTTTGGTATTAATAAAGCCAAAGTTATAGAAGAATTGAAAAAAGAGTTTGAAACGGTATTTTTTGCCGGAGACAGCGAGCCAGATTTAGGAGCAGCCAAAGAAGCTGACATTGCTTTTGCCAAAAAGGATTTAAAGGAATTACTTAGTAAGGAACAACAAGAATTTGTCCCTTTTGAAAATTTCAAAGAAATTGAGAAGTATCTGGAGGATAGAGGGTGGTTTGCGTAGGATGTATTGTTGCCTTCAGATTCCAAAAAAAATATATTTTCCTCGGACTTGCACAAATTATTATATAAGTAAGACCCATAGACGTAAAATGCTCTTAATCCTTTTGTTCAGGATTAAGAGCATTTTTATGTTTATTTTAGTGTAATCATAAAATTTTTTTTGTGGAAAATTAAGAGCAAGACATATTAAGGTACTTCAACTTTAATGGTGCCATGCTCTTTTTCATATGTAGAAATATGGTTCTTGATGAGCATCTCTAATTCTTTGTTAACGGTTCGAAAATTATTATCTGCAATATATCGAAGTTTTTCTAGACTTTCTTGATTGATACGAAGTGTAAACTTAGGCATCTTTGACGGCACTTCAATCCCTCCATATAGTCATAGTGACAACTTTAATATATAGCAAAATAATTTGTTATGGTTTATTGACGGCTAGGTGACGGCAATGTATAATAAAAAACGAGGTGACTAAAAAGTGACGGCTTAGAGACTGAGAAGGTTCTTTTATAATGGGACAATCTTTTCAACTCAATACATAAAGTCTGCGAGTTTTGAAAGTACGAGCCAATGATATTGCATGAGCAATTTTGCAAGTGAAAGGAGACTAGAAGTAAAAAAATTCCTGTTGCAGTTATCTATAGTATAGCGAAAAGAAAATACTAAATCTATTTTTCTGGAAAATCTTTAAAATGTTTTTTTTAGAATATTAACTATCGCTGGAGGATTGAAAGCAAATGATCATTCACGAATCACTTATCGAACTCCATATGAAGTCTAAAAGCAAAATGGAAATTATCGAAACCCTAGCCCATAAGGCGAAGGAGCTTAGTTGTATCAGTGAAGTAGAAGGCTATCTGAAAGATGTCTTTGCTCTGGATGAATCTTTGCCTATTGCCTTCGGCTATGGCATTGCCATTCCCTACGGCAAAGGTCGCTATGTCCTGACTCCTTTCATCGCTTTTGCCAGAAGTGAGGAAGCATTTACTTGGGATCATCGAGTCGATCATGAAGCGAGACTCATTTTTCTTATTGGCATACCAGAAGAGCAGGATGATGATTTCGATTTTCAAATGTTAACCCATATGAGTGGCGGTCTCACGAATGAGTCCTTTAGGAGGCGGTTCCTGCAGACTTCCGATGCAGCGGAAGTGGTGGAACTATTTAAAGAAATGGGACTGTAGGTCTGATCATAGTTGTATTAAAAAATGGAATGGGGGCGAAAAATGATCATCCATGAATCACTTATCGAATTAAATGTAACGTCGAAGAACAAAGACGAAATCATTAAAACTTTAGCCCGAAAAGCAGGGGAACTTGGTCGTGTCAGTGATGTTGCAGGCTATATGCAGGCAGTTCTTGCGCGGGAAGAGTTATTTTCTACTGCCATCGGCTATGGTATCGCGATTCCTCATGGCAAAAGCAGCTATGTGAAGGAGCCCTTTATCGCTTTTGCCAAAAGCCAAGAAGCCTTTAGCTGGGATAGCAGGACCGATCAGGAAGTCAGACTTATTTTCCTCATTGGCGTACCAGAGGAGAGAGCGAATGATTTGCATTTGAAAATCTTAGCGAATATCAGTAGGGGTCTGATGAATGATTCTTATAGGGAAAGGTTAGTACAGGCTACAAGTGCAGCAGGAATAGTCACAATATTCGGAGAGATGGGGTTATAGGGAGGGGGACGTGACACACCCCGCCTGAAGGCATCCCTCTCAAGAGGGGAATTGGATGGTTCGAATCTAGAAGTGAAAGGGGGAAGTGCTTTGAAAATGATTAGTGTATGTGCATGTCCAACGGGGATTGCCCATACGTATATGGCTCAGGCTGCCTTGGAGAAAGCTGCAATGACTAGGGGGCATGATATCAAGATTGAAACCCAAGGAGCGATGGGAATTGAGAATGAGCTGTCAATGCAGGATGTGGCAGAAGCTAATGTTGTTATTTTTGCCGTGGGTGTGAACGTAGAAGGGGAAGAACGGTTTCATGGTAAGCCAAGCATCATGGTGGAAGTTGGCAAGGCGATTGAGAATCCGGTTGCTGTGATCGAGAAAGCAGAAAAGAAGGGGGAAGAGGTATGAGCGAATTGGTAATGGATGAACTAAAGAAAGTGAAAAACCATCTGATGACAGGGGTTTCCTATATGATTCCATCCGTTGTGGTGGGTGGTATTTGTATTGCCGGAGCGTTAGCAACGGGGACACCGGGAGCCAAAGGTATGGAGGTCACGAGTGTCTTAGCAAATCACATATTGAACATCGGTGTGGCAGGCTTTACCTTGATGATTCCGATTTTGGCGGGCTATATTGCCTATAGCCTTGCGGGGAAGCCGGGAGTTGTCCCCGGAATGATCGGCGGCTATCTGGCAAACCAGCCGATAGCAGACAGTCCGTATAAAGCAGGTTTTCTGGGAGCGATTGTCATGGGGCTATTTGCCGGCTATATCGTGAAATGGATCAAGGGATGGAAGGTTCCTAGTTACTTGCGTCCTGTTATGCCGATTTTTGTGATTCCCATTTTGAGTTCCTTACTCGTCGGTCTTACTTATATTTATTTACTGGGACAACCCATTGCTTCCGTTATGGGCGGAATTACCGATGGATTGAAAAGTATCAGCCAGCAAGGGGCTGTAGTGATTGCTATTATTACTGGTCTTATGATTGCTTTTGATATGGGTGGTCCTGTCAACAAAACTGCCTGCATGTTTGCTTTTGGACTAATGGCAGAAGGGGTGTATACCGTCATGGGACCGATTGGTATTGCCATATGTACGCCTCCCTTAGGGATGGGGCTTGCCACTTTACTAGCGAGAAGGAAATATAGCGAGGAAGAGTTAGAAGCTGGAAAAGCAGCCTTGGCTATGGGGATGATTGGCATTACCGAAGGAGCCATTCCCTTTGCTGCCGCAGATCCCTTGCGAGTGTTGCCTTCTATTATGACCGGATCGGCAGTGGGGGCCGTTATTGGAGCATTAGGTAAGGTAGCAGATCATGCGCCCCATGGTGGTCCGATTGTATTGCCTGTGGTTGATAATCCACTGTTTTATATATTGGGGATTGTTGTCGGGACTGTGGTTACGGCATTGCTGGTGAATTCCTTAAAAGTAGATGTCAGCAAAGAATACGCTAGGCAGGCATGAGGGGATTGCTTCGTACTCGCAATGACTACAAGTGCGTTATAAATGGTGTAATGGAGGAGATTATTACAATGAATAAAATGAATATACGAGAAGTGATTGATAAGATTTTTACCTTGGAAGAGACAGGCTTTCGGACTACCTTGTTAGGCATCGGGCCTATGTCCAGAAATTTGATAGTCGCATCCCTGGAATTAGCAAAGGAAAAGGATTTTCCCATCCTGTTTATCGCCAGTCGCAACCAAGTGGATGCCAAAGAATTGGGTGGAGGTTATGTCTGCAATTGGGATCAGCAAGGATTTAAAGAGGCTATTGAAGAGATTGCTAAAGAGGTGGATTTTACAGGTCTCTACTATTTGTGCAGGGACCATGGTGGACCTTGGCAGCGCGATAATGAGCGCAACAGTCATCTGTCCGAAGCCGCTGCGATGGAATTGGCAAAAAGGTCTTATCTGGAAGATTTAATTCACAATTTTGATCTGCTGCATATTGATCCTACCAAAGATCCTTATGTGATGGGAAAATCCATTGCGATGGATGTTGTAATCAACAGAACCATAGAGCTCATTGCATATGTGGAGAATGAAAGAAAGCTTCGGCAGTTGCCGGAAATCGGTTATGAAGTGGGCACCGAGGAGACGAATGGAGGGCTGACGAGTCAGGAGAATTATGAGTTATTCATCCGACAGCTGACTACCAAGCTGTCTAAGAGAGGACTTCCCAGTCCTGTATTTATCGTGGGACAGACAGGTACATTGACCCGATTGACGAAAAATGTGGGAGAGTTTAGCTATAATAGCTCAAAGCTCTTAGCGGATACTGCTAAAAAATATGAAGTCGGTTTGAAAGAGCATAACGGGGACTATCTGGAGGACTATATTATCCTCGACCATCCTTCTTTGCACATTACCGCTATGAATGTAGCTCCGGAGTTTGGTTATATCGAAACAAAAGCGTACTTGGAACTGGTTCGCTTAGAAGAGAAGGAAGTTGAAAATGGCAGATTGGAGCATCCGTCAAATTTAAAGCGGGTGATGTCGGAAGAAGCTGTGAACAGCGGTCGATGGAAGAAATGGGTGATTGGTGATGACGTACATTTGTCTGTGGAAGCAATTTTAGCAGAGGAAGAATTGACCGAAACCATATGTGAAATTTGCGGTCATTATACCTATGAGAATGAAGAAGTGAAGAGAGAAATCACAACACTGTTTGCAAACATGAAGACATTAGGAATCGATGGGAATCGCTATATACTGGATAAGATCAAAAATTCCATTGATCGATATGTGCAATGCTTTAATTTGCAAGGGTTAACTAGTAAGCTGCTCAACTAAATCTAACACACCCCGCCCTTTGGGCACCCCTCTCAAGAGGGGAATTGATGATGGGAGGGAGTTTTCTTAGATGCTAGTCAGTAGTAGTTGGGATTTTTTAAGATGGGAGAGTGAAGGCGTGAATAAAAAACCAGCGGTATTTTTTGATCGCGATGGTGTATTAAATGTGGATCGAGGATATATTTGTAAACCAAGAGAAATGACCTGGATGCCCGGGGCGATTGAGGCAATTCGGATGCTGAACCAAGCGGGGTATTTGGTATTTGTGGTTACCAACCAAAGCGGTATTGCCCGAGGCTTTTTTACAGAAGAAGCAGTATATGATTTTCATGAGTTTATGGCACAAGAGGCAGAAAGGCAGGGAGCGATTATTCACTCTTTTTATGTCTGCCCCCATCATCCAGAAGGGACGATGGAGAAGTACTCCTCCATTTGCAATTGTCGTAAGCCTTTACCGGGGCTCATTGAGCAAGCATGTCTGGAATGGCCGGTTGATCTTAAGGGATCGTTCTTGGTCGGCGACATGCAGCGAGATATTGATGCAGCAAAGGGGGCCGAAATACCCGGATATCTGTTTGTAGAAGGAAACTTACATGATTTTGTTCAGGAGATTTTGAAAGATAAATAGGTGTAAGAAGTGATTGGGGCAGGAACATTGTCCCGCAAAAGGAGACATGCAGAAAAGGGATTTTCGAGCTGTTGTACTTAGAACCCATGGGGGCAGAGCACGAGCCATCGAATGTGGTCAGCTGCTGATTGATGTAGCATTTATCGCTGCTCCCGCTGCTGATGAGTATGGAAACCTCAATGGCGTGCAGGGACCTGCAGCTTGCGGTTCTTTAGGGTATGCTTTTCCCGATGCGGAATATGCAGATCATGTGGTAGCCGTTACAGACTACATCGCAGAGTATCCGTTAGCGCCCATCTCCATACCCCAATGCCTAGTCGATTATGTGGTGAAGGTGGATTGTGCAGGTGATCCCCAAGGCATTGTTTCCGGCACCACGAAAATCACTAAGGACCCTGTAGGTCTTAAGATTGCTGCTATGGCAGCAAAAGTCATTGAGGCTGCGGGATTACTGAAAAACGGCTTCTCTTTCCAGACAGGGGCTGGCGGCGTATCCTTAGCGGTTGCTCATTTCGTCCGACAGAGGATGGAGCAGGAGCACATCGTAGGCAGTTTTGCTTTGGGTGGTATTACGGGTTATATGGTGGATATGCTGGAAAAAGGATTTTTTAAAAAGCTCATTGATGTACAGGGTTTTGATTTAGAAGCCATCCGCTCCATTAAAACGAATCCCAATCATCTGGAAGTAAGCGCAAATTTTTATGCCAGTCCTTTTAATGCGGGATGTGCTGTCAATAAGCTGGATGTGGTAGTGCTGGGAGCTACGGAAATCGCTGTTGATTTTCATGTGAATGTAGTCACGGGTTCCGATGGTGTGATCATGGGTGGGTCTGGCGGTCATGCTGATGCCGCCGCTGGAGCCAAGGTAACGATTGTCGTTGCCAATCTGCTGCGAGGCCGCCTGCCTATTATTGTGGAGCAGGTGCTCACGGCCACTACTCCTGGGGAAACCATTGATGTATTAGTAACGGAACGAGGTGTGGCCGTCAATCCCCAGCGTCCAGAGTTGCTGCAGCAATTATTGGCAGCGGGTTTACCGGTAAAAGAGATTCAAGACTTAAAAGCGATGGCTGAGAAGATCGCTGGAGTGCCGCAAAAACTAACAACAAGCGACCGCATTGTCGCAGTGGTAGAATATCGGGATGGCAGTGTCATTGACGTCGTACGTCAGGTGAATCAATAAGGAATCTTTATATAGGTAAGGCCTAGCAGAAAGGGAACGAATTCTTAAATGAATTCGTTCCCTTTTCTGAATCGATAAGGCACTCGTTATCAGCAGGATTTATCAATTCTGTTTTTTCAACCCTTCAATAAAGATTCGATGCAATCCTAGCAGAATTTGCTTAGTCGAGAATCCTTGATCCCGGATATGAAAATCAATGTTGTGGAGTGCTGCCAGTAATACCTCTACGGTATAGAAAACATCTACCTCTGCAACTTCTCCTCGCTCTACGGCCTCATTCAGCAATTCCCTGCAAGTATTTCGCATGGATTGATAGAGAGGCGATTGCAGGGGGCGATAGCCTGGTGTAGCTCGGCTGACGCTGCATAACCAGGGAACCTTCGCTTCCGTAAAAGTCACAAACTTTATGATTACTTGATAGAGTCGATCCAAAATGGGAATTTGGGCAGATTGATCAAGATACTCTTTGACTTCATCAAATAAAGGCTGGCACTCTTCTAGGACGATATCCATACAAATATCGCCCTTTTCCGTGTAACGACGGTATAAGCTTGCTTGACCAACTTCAGCCATTTTTGCAATCTGATGCATGTTTACGCTCTCAACACCTTGTTCGATAAAGAGCATTCGTGCTGATTCTAAAATTCGCCGCCGAATGATCTCATCTTTAGAGAGCTGGGGAGCGCCAAGTGTTTTATTCATTTTAGCATTCTCCTTGAAATGAAATCGATGTATATTCTTATTGACAATCGGACAGTTTGTCCGATATAATTCACTAAGGACAATTTGTCCGATTGAATTATATCATAATTTCGTTTGTAAAATCAATTTTTTACTGTGGGAAGTTTTTACGAAAGAATTGGGGTAATGAATATGGAACAAAATGAAAATCTAAAAAGCGGACTCACCTCGGCGATTGGTGCATACTTTCTCTGGGGGATATTGCCGATCTATTGGAAATTGGTTTCTAACGTGTCGGCGCAAGAGGTTATAGCCCATCGCATTCTTTGGTCTCTTCTGTTCATGCTGACGGTGGTGATTCTTATGAATCGAAAGAAACAGTTATATGAAGAAATCAATCAGTTGCTTGCTGCTCCTGCTCAATTGTTTGCATTGGGAATGGGAACGATCTTGATTACTCTCAATTGGTCTATTTTTGTGTGGGCAGTCAATGATAACCGAGTAATTGAGACCAGTTTAGGTTATTACATTAGCCCATTGGTTAGTATTCTGCTTGGTATTTTATTTTTTAGAGAAAGGCTGTCTTTGGGGCAGGGAATTGCTGTTATATTAGCAGCCAGCGGTGTTTTTTACATGACAATGCACTTTGGAAGTGTCCCCTGGGTTGCAATCGGTTTAGCACTTTCATTTGGCTTGTACGGCTTATGCAAAAAAAGGGCTGTTCTATCGCCGATTACAAGCATTACGTTGGAGACATTGATCATAGCCCCCTTTGCCTTTTTATATCTGTTATCTTTACATTATTATGGACTTGGAAGTTTTGAAAGTTTGTCCCTTACTTCTTTATTTTTAATCGGAGGCGGCATAGTGACGCCGATCCCATTATTGTTATTTGCGAATAGTGCGAACCGGCTATCATTAACGATGCTTGGCTTTGTTCAATATGTAGCGCCTACCATTTCACTGCTATTAGGAATTTTCTTGTACCATGAGCCATTTACCACCGTTCATGCTGTATCATTTGCCTTAATCTGGACAGCCCTATTGGTGTTTTCGTTAGCTAACACCAAATTGTTTTTAAAAACTGCCAGTTGAATGTCATAATTTGGTCATAGTTTTGTTCTATACTAATGTAGATAGAAAATAGAATACATAGGAAAGAGTATATGAATGTTCCTAAAAGACCAAATTATTTTGACGAGGTGGTTATGTGATAAAAAAAGTTACTATGCTGCTTGCTTTGCTGACGGTTTTTACTGCTCATGTACTGGCAGCTTCCTCACTGGAACGGGAAATAAAAAACGACTTAAAACAGTTTGATGGACGAGTCGGAGTCTTTGCCAAAAATTTAAATACTGGTCGTACTATCGAATTTAACCAGGACGAAATATTTCCAACAGCTTCAACCAGTAAATTGGTAGTTGCCTTAGCTACCTACAAATATTTGTATCCTCAGGCCGGATCAGCCAAGGCCAGCCAGTATGATCAGCAGATAGAGCTGATGATGACGGTGAGTGACAATAACGCATTTCAGGAATTATTAAATGAGATGGATACAAATAACCAGGATGTTCTTACTAAGACAGTCAAGGATCTTAAACTGCGCAAGACCCAAATTCATAATAAAGATGCTTTTCAGAAATACCAATATCATAGTGTAACAACGCCCTACGAAATGGGAAAAGTTTTCGAAAAGATCTATACGGGCAAGTTTCTGAATAAAAGCAAAAATGGGCAGTTGAAGTATGAGCTGGCTAATACGATTTATAATGATGAAATCCCGCGCTACATGCAGACTCCAGTATTTCATAAAGTTGGTGAACTGGATGAAGTACTCTGCGATGTGGGAGTAATTCAGGATGGTAATGATCCAATCCTGATCAGCTTTTTTACAACTACAGCCGATCATACCTACTCCAGCAATTTTATTGCCAGTGAATCAGCGAAGATTTATAATGCCCTGCGGAGAAAATAACAGTTAGTTTACCAGGGCATCGATTTTGTGAGTCACGTGTTCACTGCATAACCAATGTATTTGTTCTGACTAAATTTTCCTTTGCTGTACATAATAGTCATTATAGTGTACTTTTGCATAAGGAGATTTGGTAATGGAATTTTTAGATAATAGCAAGGAGATGTATATATCGATAGCAAGCAGTGTTATTGCAATAATCGGCAGTTATCTTATTCTGCGGCTGGATTGGAAGCGGTATGGTCTTTTATATCTGATTGCCGGATTACTGGGTAATCTGATTTGCTTACTCTTTGTAGAGGTTAAGTTCTATACATTTCCTTATATCTTTCTGCCCATTTTGAAGGTTCCCATATTTTCGATTTTAACAGCCTTTTCCTTTCTTGTATTACTAGGTGTACGGTATAGTCCGATCGAGTGGGTTCACAAGATCTCTTTTTATGGGGTAATTATTAATACAGGAGTATTCTATGAGACTGTATTAATGAATAAAACCAATTTAATAAGCTATGATTATGAATGGGATTTTTGGGACTCTTATACGTCTTGGTGGGCATTTTTTATTCTTATGGAATGGATTGGCGGGAAAATGATACCGGCCCATTTGCGCAAGCCATTGCCTATTCAGGCTTTTCGCTTTGGAAATTGGTTTTGGTTCGTCATTCACATCGTAGCACTATTCACTATTTTTTTAGCAGGTTTATATTTAGGAAAAAACATGCCATACTAAATTTGAAATGGAATGCTCTCCTAACGGTAGTAAGTTTTTTGAACCATTCTACCGTTAGGAGAGCATATCATTGTATTGTGAGTCTATTAACTGCTGTAGATTTCATACTGGCTGCTAATCTTCCAAGTCATTTTGTAAATCAGCGGCGGAAAACGTATCAATTCCTACTGTACATTCCATTTCTGCTGTCGAATTTTTCGTTGCTTCCTTGGAAAGGAAATTATTACTGGATTCAACCTTGCCATTGGTGCTTTTTCCATTCCATTGTTGATATACTTTTTCAATAGGCAAATGATACACCTCCCTTTTATTCAACGATTGACAATAGTTTTCCCGAATTTTAAAATGCTAATCGCGGTAAAAGAGGTTTTTTCATGGGAAATGAGTAAAGAATATGAAGATGAAAAATTACGATACAGGTAAGGAGGAACGAGTATGCCTAATTTGAAAAACCCGATGGCTCCTCAGGAATTACTGGTGGCAGGTGCGGCCTTGAAGGCAGGAGTCTTCGATGCGTTACGGGAGAAACCTGCCAGTCTGGATGAGTTGGTCCAAGGGTTATCCATGGATCGCCGCGCTCTTTGGACGATAATGGAAGCGCTTATTTCCTTGGGATATGTAGTGCAAACTGGTAAAACATTAACCTTAACCCCAGAGGCTAATGACTTATTTTTCAATGAAGATGCGGAGCATTATCTTGGTTATTCACTCATCCATACTTTTAATGTGATTAAGGCATGGACTCATCTTCCTGAAATCCTAAAGACTGGGCAGCCGCCCGACAAAGAACGTGACCAGCAGGATATAAAAGGTTTCATGAGTGCCATGAAGAAAGGTGCCAAACGAATGGCTGAGCCGTTGGTGAGGATTTGTTTAGCGGGGCTGCCGGAAGAAGCGAAAGTTCTTGATTTGGGCGGAGGCCCTTTGAACTATGCCCGGCCATTTGCATTCGCGGGTGCCGATGTTACGGTTCAAGATATACCCGAAGTATGCGCCTTGATGGAGTCAATGCTGCTTCCGGGGGAAAAGATTAATTTTGTGTCAGGTGATTTTACCAAAGAGGTTTTCTCAGGTCATTTTGATTTGGTTTTTCTAGGAAATATCTCTCATATTTATGGAGAGGAAGAAAACCTCCTCTTATTTCAGCGAGTGCATGCTGCCTTGCGCAAAGGGGGGCGTATCGCCATTCTGGATTTTGTTAGAGGCATTAGTCCCATGGCGGAGCTTTTTGCTGTGAATATGCTGGCAAATACAAAAACAGGCGGCACTTGGACTATGAAGCAATACACGATTTGGCTGAATACAGCAGGATTCTGTCAAGTTGAGCTGCACGATATTGACGGCAGGCAAATTATTACCGCTGCTAGTCTTTAATGCTTTTAAGGCGAAAATGACATGTGGACTGTGACGAAACGTTTGTTTCAGCACAGTCCCTTCTTATTATAGCTTAGCTGTTATAAGTGTGTGCTTATGTTAACTCTGGTGAGAGAGTTTGCAGGAGTTTTGTTCTATAATGTTAAATAAAGTAGAATAGGATTACGATAATGAAGACTTTTGGCTGGATTGTGTGGCTGATTTATCGGAGATTATACTAGGAAAATGGGGGAAAGTTAATGTCTAAAAAGTACTCGGGAGTAATTTTTGATTTTAATGGAACGTTGTTTTGGGATACTGATAAGCAAACCAGTGCCTGGATTGCTATGGCTGAAAAATTGAGAGGATACCCAGTCAGCGATCATGAAATGGCTACTTTTGTTTTAGGCAGACCTAACAAAGTTACCATGTCGTATTTAGCTGGTAAGCAGCTTTCGGATGAAGAAGGAGAGGCGCTAAGTCAGGAAAAAGAAGTGATATATCGTGACTTATGCCGTAAAGATGCTGAGAATGTTAAATTGGCACCGGGCGCCATTGATTTACTTGATTATTTGGTTGAAAATCGTATTGCCTGCACGATTGCTACCGGGTCAGAAATTAATAATGTTAATTTCTACTTTGAGGTATTTCATCTAGAGAAGTGGTTTGATTTTGATAAAGTGGTATATGATGATGGTTTGCTTCCAGGAAAACCGTTTCCTGAAATTTATTTAAAATCGGCTCAAAACCTAAGATTGTCTCCAGAGCAATGCATTGTTTTTGAAGATGCAGATGCAGGCATTGAAGCCGCCAGGCGAGCTAATATTGGTCAAATTATAGCTATTGGCCCTCAGGAAGCTCATAGTCGTCTACGGCAGCTGGAGGGTGTGGATATGGTCATTGGTGAATTTACTGACTTTGCTAAAAAAAGTTTTTTAGCAGCACGATAACAATTATTCTTCTATATCAGTACTTGTTAGAGAGAAGAGAGCGAATTCTTACTTGAATTCGCTCTCTTTTTTCTGCTATAGAATTGGCTGAAATTTGTAAGCATATATACTCTATCCATTTAATATGCTAGATATATTGAAGGAGGTGTTGTTTTGGATTATCCGTTCCGTAATTTTATTTTTGAAGGGGGAGGCGTGAAAGGAATCGCGTATATTGGAGCTCTTAGCGTATTGCAGGAGAGAGAAATTCTGCCGAAAATTGAACGAGTCGGTGGTGCATCAGCAGGCGCTATTATGGGCCTTTTGATTGGTTTGAATTTTAGTTTCAAAGAAATTGAAGATATTCTACTAAGCTTAGATTTTACAAGATTCCTAGATGATTCTTTAGGGGTAGCATTTGATACGACGAGATTATTTAAAGAATTCGGCTGGTATAAAGGAGATTATTTTCGAAATTGGATAGGCAATCTGATTCAAATCAAAACTGGGAATCCTGATGCCACTTTTAAAGAGATTTTTGAAGCAGGAAAGGAATTGGAATTCAGAGAGATGTTTTTTATTGGCACAAACCTTTCCACCAAGCGATCGCAAGTTTTCTCCGTGGAACATACTCCTGATCTTTGTGTAGCAGATGCTGTCCGTATATCGATGTCGATCCCATTGCTCTTTGCAGCAAAAAGAGGTGAGTACAATGATATATATGTAGATGGTGGAGTTCTTGATAATTATCCTATTAAATTATTCGATCGAGAAAAATATGTCTATGAGCATTCTAACGAACCGGAATATTATAAGCAATTTAATGAACAATTAAAAGAATATGATGAAGCTGCAGGTCTGTATGTATTTAATAAAGAGACTCTTGGATTTCGTTTGGACTCTGGCCGTGAAATTGCTATGTTTCGCGAGCTGGTTGATCCTGCCAGAAAAGAAATAAAAGATTTGATTGAGTTTACAAAGAGTCTTGTTGATATTTATATGGAGAGTCAACAAAATCAGCACCTGCACAGCGATGATTGGCATAGAACGATTTATATCAATACACTGCATGTGAAAACGACTGAGTTCCATTTAAGTGATGAAAAGAAAAAGGCTCTCATTCAATCTGGACGCGAATGTGCAGAACGTTATTTTGAATGGTATGATGATCCAGCGAATACGGTACATAACCGTCCGATATAAATAAACCAGGCAATGCAAAATGGCTTGACTAAAAAAATACCCTAACAATTGAGAGGATGCCTATTAGGGTATACCTTCTCATTGTCGGGTGATAAAGAGATATAATTTTAACATAAAATAAGCCAATATCTGTAGATGATCAGCGCAATGATATAGTTGCCCAATCATCTGATATTGTAAAAGTTTCAAGCTGAGGAAATGTAAATAGGCTTATGATTTCACGTGAGAGGTAATGATAAAATCGATTATGCGTTTCATTTCAGGCGGAAGGTTCTTAATTTTTTCATCATAAGAGTGCGAGACTGTGACATTGGTTTCATAATTTCCTACTAACCAATCTACTGAAACGTTGCAAACTTGTGCAATCTTTTTAATCAACTCAGTGTTAGGTTCGCCGGACCCGCGTAACCAGCCTTTTAGTTGATTTTTGGTTGCTCCTAATAGATTTGCGAAGTCCTCTTGAGTCGTTTGGTAGTCGCGGTCTTTTGCTTCTTCCCATAATTGATTAATTTGGTCTTTGAAATTAGGCATCGTTTTTCAACTCCTTTTATACTGTATATTCTATGGAAAAGTGTTAAAAATAACTCAAAAGTTTATTAAAGGCATTGACGGTGCCAAAATTAACTTATATAATAACTATGATAGTAAGCGTTAGAAAGATTTTCTAATTATGGAATTTTCATGAGGATAAAGTTATTCTTTAAAATCACTCCTTTTTGTATCATTATTGCATCCTGCAAATCGGTTAAATGTTTACAATTGAGTTAAATATGAATTATGGATTATAAATTATTCAAGGAATTTTGTAAAGTTCCAATATAAGGGGATAATGGGGGAAATCGTTATGTATGATAATACAGAACCTAAGATATATATTGTAGGTTATCTTGCTCATAATGTTACCGATAAATTTGGTCGATTGTTATTAGTAGAAGGTGCGCCTATGACTGATAATATGATCCAGAAACTTAAAAATAGAAGAATTTCGTTTCGCCTATCTGAAGAAAATGCGGGTAAAACTGTGGACACATTGCAGCATTTACCTGTTAATGATAGTAATAGTCCGTTTAAGGTTCCTGAGAAGATCGATAAAAAATTTGAAAACTTCAATTTAGAAAGTGTAATGAATGCATCTAAGTACTTGAATATTCTGTTAAAGGAGATGCGAAATGACTCTTTTTTAGGAAACAATCTTAAAGCATTATCCCAAGGACAGAGTGCGACATATTCCCATTCTATAAATGTTGCCATTCTATCGGTTGCGATTGCAGAAAAAATGCAGCTTCCCCAAGCGTCATTACAGGAGGTTTCTATAGGCGCATTACTTCATGATATAGGAAAAATGTTATTACCACCAGATGTTTTAAGAGAGGTTTCAAGAATGGATGATGGGCAGGAGATGCTTTATCAGCAGCACCCCCGCATTGGAGCTGATTTATTGGCAGCGGATAAATTACCTTTGGGTATTTATTTAACGGTTCAGCAACATCATGAAAAATATTCAGGTGGTGGGTATCCTTATGGAATCAAAGAGGATACAATCAATATTAATGCATGTATTGTCAGCGTAGCAAATGTATTTGATCGAGTAACAAGTGGTATTTATCAAAGGAATTCTCTTACTCCGACGGAGGCAATTGACCGAATACGAAGCGGCAAAGGACTTGATTATCATCCATTGGTTGTCGATCTATTTGTAAGTCTTTTTAAAAAAGTACCACAGGTTGTTTGTTAATCTCTATTAGGACATGCAGTCTACCTTCACCTCATCATATAGAAGATGTGTAACCCCTTTAATTATTTTTTTAAAATAAATAATTAATAATAAAGAGCGAGGGTTATAATAAGTAAAAAAATGGGGTGTATATATGTCTAACATCAGCCATATCCGTTTAACCTCTGCAGAAATTGCAATTATGTGGACTCAGTATCAAAGTGACAGTTTAGCAAAGTGTGTATTGAAATATTTTTTAGCAAAGGTTGAGGATGAAAAAATTCGTCCATTGTTGGAGTTTGCTTTATCTTTATCGCAAAATCATGTCGCATGGATCCGCAGCACGTACCAAAATGAACAGTTTGCTAGTCCTGTAGGATTTACGAATGAAGATGTAGATACCAATGCGGAAAGACTGTTTGCTGACATTTTTACATTGCATTATCTCAATAATATGTCCCGAGTGGGACTGGCTGCTTATGGATTGGCATTAAGCACAGCTTCTCGTCAGGACATCAGAGAATTTTACACGCAGACATTGCATGAGTCGATCGAGCTTAACGAAAGAGTTGTTAAACTGATGTTAGAAAAGGGGATTTATGCTAGATCTCCATATATTCCAGCCAGTAAGCATGTGGAATTTGCAAAGCAGCAAGCTTTTTTAGGGAATGTATTTAAAGTAAGCCGCCCTTTGACAGCTGTAGAGATTATGCATGTCTTTATGAACATTCAAACTAATATTATGGGAAAAGCAGTGATAACAGGTTTTTGGCAAATAGCCTCTTCGCCTGATATTCGGTCTCATTTTTTAAGAGGTAAAGAAATTGCGCAAAAACATATCGAATTATTTACAAAAAGACTAGGTGCGGATGATTTGGCTGGAGGATCATCGATGGAACCTTTAATTACGACAGTAACGCAGTCGCCCTTTTCAGAAAAATTAATGTTATTTCATGTTTCAGCCTTAATACAGATGGGCATAGGTAATTATGGCTTAGCGATTTCGACAAGCCAATGTTATGATTTGGCAATTGACTATGCTAGATTAATGGCAGAAGTAGCTCTTTTCGCAGAGGATGGAGCAAACCTGATGATTAAATATGGATGGTTTGAGGAACCGCCGCAAGCGGTTGATCGTCAAATGCTGGTCGAAAATAAAAATATGGAGATTTTCAACTGATTTTTGTCACCCACCTCTCGTTGTAGAAATATAATACGACACAGCGGTAAGAGATTGAATGGGAGGTTGAAAATCGTGTCTGACACAGATTTGCGTGCGTATACTCCGGCGGGGAAACATAAGTTGCCCCCATTGCCCTACCCATATGATGCCTTAGAGCCAATTATTAGCTCCACAACACTTCGGTATCATCATGATCATCATCACAAGTCCTATGTAGATGGTCTTAATAGGGCTGAATTAGCTTTAGTAGATGCAAGAAAAAAAGAAAATTTTACATTTATAAAATATTGGGAAAATGAGCTGGCATTTAACGGTTCTGGACATATCTTGCATAGTGTTTACTGGACGATTATGGCACCGCCAGGGTTTGAAAGTGAGCCAGGACGATGTACGGTCAAAGAAATTGTTAAATACTTTGGCAGCTTTGATGCTTTTCTCGATCAGTTTGTCAATGCAGCTATTAAAGTAGAAGCATCCGGTTGGGGAATACTCGTGTGGAATCCGGCATGGAGCCACTTGGAGATGCTTACTGCAGAAAAGCATCAGAATCTTACTCAATGGGGATCAATTCCTATTTTGGTAATTGATGTGTGGGAGCATGCGTATTATCTTGATTATCAATATAACCGCGAGGAATACGTGAAAGAATGGTTGAAATTAATTAATTGGTATGAGGTTGAGAATCGTCTTAGATTGGCAATGGAAGGGGAACTCCCTTTAGTGATAGGAGATTGTGATTCGGAGTAATATGCATAAGACGATATTGAAAAGGCTGTCTTAATCAGGCAGCCTTTTCAATATCTAGGGGAAAAAGATGTTGCTCTTATGAGAGTTCTCCTCTGAGGCGAGCTAACTCAGCTTGATCTTCGCAATAATACCACCTGATGGAGTTTCCGACAACACATTGCATAGCGTCCATCTTTCCGGCTAAAGCAAGTTCTCTCATCTTTTTTATGTTAAAGCCATTAGCAGAGAAGTAATTGGTAGGAATAAAGCCTCGGTTCACTAGTTTTTTACGATACTGTTCGAAATCTCTAGAGTCCATTTTTATTTTCCATATTGCCATATACATTACTCCAATCTTTTTCTAATTTTACATTTTTAACCTATTTATTGCAATAATTATATCATAATGTGCTTTTTCCTCAATTGCCTCTATCGAAAGATAGAGAAATGTAAAAAATAAGTAATTTTTATGTCGAAAAATAAACAAATCCCCTCATTTTCTTGATAAATTTAACAAGGAAAGGGGGGATAAAGATGAGAATTGGTGAAATAGTTGAAAAAATTGAACGAACACGCCGGCAATTAAATGAGATGGGAGGAAAACAATGCCTGGTAGACGCAGAAGTCATTCGAATAAGCCAGCAATTAGATGATTTGATTATTATCTACCAGAGACTATTAAGCCAAAGAGAAAAGTAAAATCAAAAAAAATAAGTGGAGAAAGCCTTTTTAGGCTTTCTCCACTTATTTTTTTTTGATCACATAGAGTATTCTGTCATGGTAACGTTCTGTTGATGAACTCTATGTCAGGATAAAGAGTAGGAACGGTTTGTTTTGTTTTTGTATCGCTGGATTCAACAGAAGGCTCGCTGCTTTGTTCTTTTTCCTGCTCAGTTGTTGAGGGGTTTTTAGGTTCTTCCATCATGCTGTACCTCCTTAAGTGTCATTTGGATTATTTTTAGTAACCTATTTATAATTGTTCATTTATAGCGTTTCATTATATTCCGTATTATAACCATTTTTTTTAGAAATACAAAAGAATAGTGAAACGGTTCTGGAAATGGTGCCGTGGATACTACGGTGTGATAAGTGCTATAATAGGGACTAAGAATATGATTAGTGTAAAAGCTAGTGCAGAGGAGTTCAAATATAGTTCTGCTGAATTAGGCGGTGTACGGTTGATTATATGACTATTGACATTATAAAAATCAGGACGTATACTCTTAGTAAGATTTTAATAGATACTTAAAAAGCTATGATCAGGAAGAGTATTCATGATGTTGAATGTACAGAGAGTAGGGAGTGCTGAGAACCTGCCAGGATAATCAGAAGAAAATCACCTGAGAGCTGATGACTGAACCTTCTTAGTAAGTCAATTCGTAATCCTGCGTTAAAGGATAGGGTATGGCAGTACCTGAATGGATTGTTAAAAGGTGGTATAACGAAGATGAAACTTCGTCCTGAACAGGGCGGAGTTTTTTTATAGTATATTGACAAAAGGAGTTTTTACTATGTATAAAAAGGTTGATCCTAAAAATGATTTTGTAGCAATGGAAAAATCCATTCTTACTCTTTGGAATGAAAAAGATGTTATCCGAAAAAATTTCCAAATGAATGAGGGCAATGAATATTTCACCTTTTATGATGGACCGCCAACGGCTAATGGTGCTCCTCACATTGGTCATGTCGTAACCCGGGTCATTAAGGATTTGATTCCTCGTTACAAGGTCATGAAAGGGTATAAGGTTCTACGTAAGGCAGGGTGGGATACCCATGGTCTTCCCGTGGAATTGGAGGTTGAGAAAACCTTGGGTATATCCGGCAAGCCAGAAATTGAAAAATATGGTGTGGAAAACTTTATAAAGAAGTGTAAGGATAGCGTATTCACGTATGCCAGTCAGTGGAAGGATATGTCTGAGCGGGTAGCATACTGGATTGATATGGATAATCCTTACGTTACGTATCAAAATGAGTATATTGAATCGGTATGGTGGTCTTTGAAACAGCTTTGGGATAAAGAATTGTTATACAAAGGACATAAGATTGTCCCTTATTGTCCAAGATGCGGCACTTCTTTGTCTTCTCATGAAGTTGCCCAAGGCTACAAAGATGTGAAAGACAGTTCTGCTTATGTTAAATTCAGACTGAAGAACGGAAATGCTTCTATTCTGGTGTGGACGACAACTCCTTGGACATTGCCAAGTAACGTAGCTCTTGCTGTTAACCGGAAATATGACTATGTAGAAATTATCAATCAAGAAGAGCATTTGATTCTTGCCAAGGATTTGCTTAGCAGGATTGAAGGTGAGTATGAGATCGTTAGGGAGTTTAAAGGTGAAGAGCTTCTTGATCAGAAATACGAGCCTATGTTCTCGTTTGTTACTCCAGAGAAAAAAGCTTATTATGTTATTCATGGAGATTTTGTAACACTCAGCGATGGTACAGGGGTGGTTCATATTGCACCTGCTTACGGTGAAGATGATAACCGGGCAGGGCAGAAATATGATCTTCCCTTGGTTAATTTGGTGGATGTTCAGGGAAATTTTGTAGAAGAAGTTACTCCATGGCAGGGAATGTTTGTTAAAAAAGCCGATGAAAAAATTATTGAGACCATGAAGGAGAGAGGTATTCTCTACAAAGCAGAAAAGTATCTTCATTCCTACCCATTTTGCTGGCGCTGTGATACACCGCTGTTATATTATCCACGGGATTCATGGTTTGTAAGGATGTCTTCTCAAAGAGATAAACTTCTAGAGAATAATGATACGATTCATTGGTATCCTGACAATGTGAAAAAAGGCCGCTTTGGTAATTTTCTGGAGAATGTTATCGATTGGGGGCTAAGCCGGGAACGCTACTGGGGTACTCCTTTACCCATCTGGGAATGCGATTGCGGGCATCGGGATTGTATTGGCAGTATTGCCGAATTAAAGGAAAAAGCAATCCAGGTATCTGACGATATTGAGCTTCACAAGCCCTATATCGATCATGTGCTGCTGCAATGCAGCGTTTGTGGTAAAGAAATGAAAAGAGTGAGTGAGGTAATTGATTGCTGGTATGATTCCGGTTCTATGCCTTTTGCGCAGCATCATTATCCTTTTGAAAATAAAGAATTGTTTGAGCAAAACTTCCCTGCACAATTTATATCAGAGGCTGTGGACCAGACGAGAGGTTGGTTTTATACCCTGATTGCCATATCTACGGCCATATTTGATAAGAGTTCCTTTGAAAATTGTATTGTTCTTGGGCATGTACTGGATAAGAACGGCATTAAGATGTCAAAGCATAAAGGGAATGTTCTAAGTCCGTTTACAGTCTTAGAAAATCAAGGTGCTGATGCATTGCGATGGTATTTTTATACTGCCAGTGCTCCTTGGCTTCCTTCACGGTTTTATGAAGATGCAGTAATTGAAGTGCAGCGCAAATTTTTGAATACTTTGTGGAATGTATATTCTTTCTACGTGCTATATGCACAGATTGACCAGTTTGACCCTGCCAAGTACCAAGAAAAAACAAGCAGTCATGTCATGGATAAGTGGATTATATCCAAGTTAAATACCATGATCCATAAAGTGGACGAAAATTTGGAAGCCTATGATATAACGAAAGCCGCAGAGCTTATCCAAGAGTTTACCGATGAACTGTCAAACTGGTATGTAAGAAGAAATCGAGCTCGTTACTGGGCGATGGATATGATTGATGATAAGATCCATGCCTATCTAACGCTACACACCGTGCTCAAAAATCTGGTAATTGTTGCAGCACCTTTTGTCCCTTTTATAACAGAAGAAATTTATCAAAACCTTGTAGTACAGCTTGATGAAAAGGCGCCAGAGAGTGTTCATTTGTGCAGGTGGCCTGAATACGATGAAAAGCTTGTTGATAAGCAGCTGGAAAAAGAGATGGAATTGACTTACAAGATTTGCGGTCTTGGGCGGAGCGCGAGAAATCTGGCGAATATAAAAAATAGGCAGCCTCTTTCCAAAATGCTGCTGAGCACCAAGGAATTGCCTGACTATTACATTGCTATCATTAAGGAAGAATTGAATCTTAAAGACGTAGAAGTCAATGCTAATATGTCCGACTATGTAAGTTATAATGTAAAACCAAATTCACCTGTACTAGGCAAAACCCACGGTAGATTTATACCTGGGATCAGAAAAGCAATTTCAGATATGGATCAAATGGAGCTAGCATTGAAAATCGCAAGTGGCCAGTCTATTGTAATCGAAATTGATGGTACGCCTATTGAATTGAATGCTGAAAATTTATTGGTTACCATGAGTGGTTTGGAAGGCTTTGCCTTCGCAGGGGAAGGTGACGTTGGTGTTGTTCTCGACACCCATATCTCTGAAACGTTACGAATTGAAGGATATGCCAGAGAAATAATTAGTAAGCTCCAGAATATGAGAAAGGACAGTTCGTTTGAAGTCATGGATAAAATTAAGATCTATATGACGGGAAATGCTCTTCTGGAAGACGTTGTAAAGCAGTATAAAGACTACATTATAAGTGAAACCCTGGCTGTGGAAATTATATTTGATGAAGCAAGGGAGTATACGGATGTAAATATTAATGGCGAATCGCTGAAGCTGGCTCTTGTGAAGCAGTAAGATGACAAAAACTACTCATGTTAAAAAAATGTGAGTAGTTTTTTGTTTCGATGGAATCACCACAGAGGTGATTATTTATCTGAACACGGTTGTAATTGCAATCACCGTATTCAGTTTTGTTAAGGCAAGAGGTGTAATTTTCAGGGTTCGATTTAATTGGCCCGAACCGCCATAGACGCAAGGATAGGAAAACAGCTGTTTATCTAAAATGTGGGGGAGTGGTATGCCGATCAGCGGAAGATTCCCTGCATCGAAACCTGTTTGTTCTTTAACTTCTTCCCGGTTTGCCATCCTAGTTTTTTTACAGCCTAAAAGAAAAGAGAGTTCTTCTAATTTAATACGTCTGGAACTACCTGAAATAATAAGGGCAAAAAAATTATTATCCGTTTTAATAATTAGGGTAGGTGCAGTTTGACCAGTGTCAATTTTAAAGTAATCAGCACCTTCCTGAGCAGTAAGCAGAGGTTGATTGTGATAAATGAATTCATGAGCAAAGTGACTGGCTTCTAATATGTTTTTGACAATATCCATAAAGCACCTCCTATGTTTTTCTATTATTATATTGATTATGACTCATAAGAATCACAAGAAGTTGAAAAATTTATCATACTATTTCATTTTAGTATGAATATATTGCTCGCCACCATAAGAGTTATTTTGATTATGAAATTTTTCATATAAAGTTCATAACTTAAATGGGTGAGGGAGATACTGATAATGTGATATGTTCTTTACGAATTAGGAGGTCTGAATTTGGAAAAAAGAGAAAATGGATTATCAGCTTGGCAATTAGCCATGATGGCACTTGGAACTGTGATTGGGGGATCATTTTTCTTAGGATCTGCAGTAGCAATTCGTACAGCGGGACCAGGAATTATTATCTCTTATCTATTGGGAGGTGCCATTGTTTATGTTATACTGTTTGCTTTATCTGAAATGACAGTAGCTGATCCGGCACCTGGCTCTTTTCGAACTTTTGCGCAAAAAGCATTTGGTCCTGGAGCAGGGTTTGTTGTTGGCTGGGTATATTGGAGCGGTTTGGTCTTAGCTATGTCCAGCGAAGCTACTGCTGTATCGATCATCTTGCGTAGATGGCTTCCTAATATTTCTCTGCCGTTATTAGGGGCTGTCATCATTATCGGGGTATCACTGCTCAACTTATTAGGAGCCAATCAGCTTAGTAAGCTGGAGAGTGGGTTAGCAGCAGTCAAACTATTTGCTATCATTGGTTTTATTACATTGGGAGTGGCTTTGATTGGCGGCTTTATGCCAGGAATTGAACCTATAGGGTTGGGAGCAATAGCAAATGAACCGTTGTTTCCGACGGGTATATGGGGCATTGCTGGAAGTATGCTCATTGTGATGTTTACATATGCTGGTTTCGAGATTATTGGCTTGGCGGCATCAGAAACGACTGATCCCGTTAGGGTTGTGCCGCGAGCCATCACATATACGGTCTTCGGATTAGTGGGATTGTATGTCGTTGCCATTCTTGTATTACTCCCCTTAGTGCCAACGAATGTTTTGACGGCTGAGGAAAGCCCTATGGCTTTAGCTTTACTCAGATGGAACTTGGGCTGGGCAGGAAATGCAATTGGAATTGTATTGGTGACAGCCATACTTTCTACTATGTTAGCTGCTATGTTTGGGCTAGGTCGGATGATTCGTTCATTAGCCGATGAAGGCCATGCTCCCTCATGGATCAAGGATGAGGGCAATGTACCATATCGTGGAATCCTCTTCTCTGGGGTTGCGATGCTTGCAGGGCTTGGGCTTGGCTTTATGCTGCCTCAGCAAGTATATCTTTTTTTAGTCAGTTCCGGTGGTTTCGCATTGCTCTTTTCCTATGCAGTAATTGTTGCCACTCATCATAAATTGCGAAGAGGCAATGATTGCCCACCTGAAGGAAAATGTCAGCTCCCAGGATATCCGATTACTTCTTGGCTGGCATTCATCAGCATTCTTCTGGTTATCTCTAGTATGCCCTTAGTTCCTGGACAAGGGGCTGGCCTGTTAGCAGGAGTACTATTAGTTGTTTTATTCTCTGGAATTTATGCAGGTCAAAGTATGTACCAGAAAAGGTTAGCAGAAAAAAGACCTTTCGTTAATCGTTTGCAGTTTGAAGCGGCAAGAGAGCTGGGGATTGAACAGGAAGAGCTGCAAAAAGCAAAAGAGGGAAAGGATAAAAATGATATTTCATAGTTTACGTGCAGTCGATGGTTGCTGCCTTGTCAAAAAAAGGAGGAATTTTTAGATAATATGTTGAAGGTTTTATATTCTGATAAATATATGAATAGTACTATTATATGTTTTACTTTCATCATGATATGAATGATCTTAGAGAATATATGATCAGGAGGAAAATATGCTTACAACAAGTTTTAAACGAATTCATTTAGTTGTGATGGACTCTGTTGGTATTGGAGAAGCGCCTGATGCAGCAGATTTTGGTGATGTTAATGTAGATACTTTAGGGCATATTGCTAAAGCATGCGAAGGTCTTGATATGCCAAATATGGGTAAACTCGGTCTTTCTAATATTAGGAACATTCAAGGCATTGAACCTGTAGATCATTCACTTGCTTATTATACAAAAATGCAGGAATTATCAAAAGGAAAGGATACCATGGCGGGACATTGGGAACTCATGGGACTTTATACCGCCAAACCCTTTCGTGTATTTCCCAATGGCTTCCCTGATGAATTGATTCGCCAAATTGAAGAAAAAACAGGACGGAAAGTCATTGCCAATAAGCCTGCAAGCGGAACTCAAATCATTCAGGAGCTAGGTGAGGAGCATGTGAAAACAGGGGCGCTTATTGTTTATACGTCTGCTGATTCCGTGCTGCAAATTGCCGCACATGAAGATATTATTCCAGTGAAGGAATTGTATGAGATTTGTGCATTTTGCAGAGAAATTACTCTAGAAGAACCTTATAAGTTAGGGCGTATCATTGCTCGTCCATTTGTGGGAGAGCCAGGTAATTTTACTCGTACTGCTAATCGTCATGATTATGCATTAAAGCCTTTTGGCCGGACTGTGATGAATGAGTTGAAGGATGCAGACTTTGATGTGATTGCCCTGGGAAAGATATCTGACATTTATAATGGTGAGGGAGTTACAGAATCGATTCATACCGTATCTAATATGGATGGTATGGATAAGTGGATTGAGATTTTGGGCAAAGAGTTTACTGGAATTAGTTTTTTAAATTTAGTGGATTTTGATGCTTCTTTCGGACATCGCCGTGATCCTAAAGGATATGGCAAAGCATTAGAAGAGTATGACGCTCGTTTACCAGAAGTTTTTGCGAAGATGACAAATGCAGATTTGTTGATTATTACCGCCGATCATGGGAATGATCCGACCTATCATGGCACTGATCACACGCGGGAGTACGTGCCCTTGCTTGCGTATTCTCCTCGTTTTGCTAAGGGCAAGGAACTGCCTCTACGAACATCTTTTGCAGATGTTGGTGCAACCATTGCAGAGAATTTTCAGGTGAAAATGCCGGAATACGGTACTAGTTTTTTACAAGATTTAAAATAATAATAGATCAATTACAAACCATCAAGTAGCTTTTGCAGCAAAGGTTAAAATAAACTATTGACATTTTTTTACGGTAAGATTATATTAAGTATAATAATTTAAATGCATATTGATTTTCTAGTGGAACTGACCAAAAGAAGTTTCGCCTCTTTTTGTTACTATAGGAATCATGATGGTAATTATAAAAACTGTATCGGTCAACTTGCTAAAAGAGCAAATAAATAGGAGGAAGTCATATGGTGGCTGGATCAGAAAGATCCTTTTGTTTTGGCAAAGGAAAGCAAACCAGGCAATAAGGAGGAACATTCATATGTCTAATCTTGAAGTTTCACATAAAACGAATTCGATTCAACAAATTCGCTATGTTTGCGCTATAGCAGCCATGCATAGTGCTTCTGCTATTCCAGGAGTGATTCCGATTGCTCATTGTGGTCCTGGATGTGCAGACAAACAGTTTATGAATCTTGCTTTCTATAATGGTTTTCAGGGGGCGGATATGGAGGCGGTGCAGTCGTACCCAGCACAAATTCTAGAGAATTAGATGTGGTGTTTTGAGGGGGAAATCGGTTGCGTGAACTCATCAAAGCCTCGATCAAAATTCTCGATGCAGATTTATTTGTTGTACTAACTGGTTGTATTTCTGATTTAGTTGGCGATGATGTGGGTTCTATCGTTCGAGAATTTCAGGATCAAGGTATTTCGATTGTTTATGCGGAAACAGGGGGATTTAAAGGAAACAATTTTACGGGGCATGAGCTGGTGACGAGAGCCATCATTGATCAATATGTAGGGGATTATGATGGTCCAAAGAAGCAAGGTTCTGTAAACGTTTGGTCCCTGCTTCCTTACCACAATACATTTTGGCGTGGTGACCTCACTGAGATTAAGCGGATATTAGAGGGGATTGGTCTTAACGTCAATATACTTTTTGGACAGGAATCCAAGGGCGTGACAGAATGGAAGGACATTCCCAAAGCCCAATTCAATCTAGTACTCTCACCTTGGCTAGGTCTTCAGACAGCGAAACATTTAGAGGAAAAATATTTGGTACAACGTGGGAACGAGATTTAGCAAAAGAATTAAAGGGAGCGATTATAGAAGTTGGATTTCCTGCATCCTATGAAGTAGTGCTTTCAAGATCTTATGTGGGATATCGAGGTGCTCTTACCTTGTTAGAGAAAATTTATACTACCACAGTAGGAGCCAGTGCTTAATACAAATCAAGAGAAGAATAACTGCATGTAATCGGCTTGCAGCACCCTTTTGGGGTACTGCAAGCCGATTTTTTCATAATGCTGCTATTAGGGAGCGGAAAAGGGAGAGATTGTTCTCTAGTTTATTTCCTTCCAGAAGATCATTGAGGGCTAATTCATAGTGGAGTGGGGTTATACCAGGAATTTTACTGTGTTTTGCAATACTAGCAAGAAGGGCAATGTTTTGCATTTTAGGGTTACTTAATTTTGTAGGTGCTATCTGGTATTCCAGTATGTTGCGGCATTGACATACAGCGCTGATATCTTCTGATTTTAAAAGACATTCTTTTTTCAGTCTGACCAGCAGAGGCTGCCACTGGGTATCGTAATATATCAGTGTTCCACCATCTCTTAGATGGGAGTAAAGACCGCGTAAGGCTTCAGTTTTTTCCAATGCAATAACCATATCAGCACATCCTGTCTGAATAAGAGAAGAATGAGCATGTGAGCCGATACGAACACAGGATGATACGGTACCGCCGCGTTGGGCAAGACCATGGGTATCGGTTCCGCGCACCGGAAATCCGGCATAGTCAGCGGCTCTGATTATTACTTCACTCAATAGGCCAATGCCTTGTCCGCCGACTCCAATAATATATATATCCATCTTTATGTCAGGCATCAGCTATTGTCCTCCTTTTTTGGACGTTTATGAAGGATGGCCTTTGTGGGACAGGTTTGTTTGCAGGAACCGTCACCAATACAGAGATCCTTATGGACAATGATACTTCCGTCTTCGTTACGCTGAAAAGTCGGACATGCGAAAGTACTCACACAGGTATAGTTTTGATTGCAGTCGGTTGTAATTTCTACAGAGGGAGGCAGTGGTTTCCCTGCGGCACTACGCTCTCTCATTGCTTTTAGCATGCAGGGGTGTTTGGCTATGATTACTTTAAATCCTTTTTCAGTAAGGGCTGCTTTGACTGCTTCTGTTAACTGCCCTTGTGCATAGGCATCGATTTCACGAATATTCGTAATCCCAATACCGTCTAATACACGTCGTATTGGGATTTTTTCTGTTGAACCATTAACATTGTAACCGACACCAGGATGACTCTGGTGACCAGTCATAGCGGTAGTTCCGTTGTCCAAGAGAATCAGAGTGAAGTTATGATGATTAAAAACTGCATTAATAATTCCCGGTAAACCAGCGTGAAAGAAGGTGGAATCTCCCAGGAATGCAACTACCTTACGGCTGTTATTAAAGAGGGAAAGACCGGCAGCAGTACCACTGCTATGCCCCATGCACAATAGTACTTGCCCCATATTATAAGGTTCCATAATACCAAGGGTGTGGCAGCCGATATCAGCAACCGTAATATCATTTGGATCAAGAGCCTGCTTGATAGCATGAAATGCGGAACGATGCCCGCACCCTGGGCATAGCTGTGCTGGCCTGGGGGACCAGTGCAAAAGAGGGGTAGGCGGCTTTTTATTCGGGAGTAAGTGAGGCCATACTTTTTGAAGAATTGTATATACTTTTTCAGGAGTATATTCATTCAGCCATTCTTCATAGTCCTGTTTCCCGATTATTTTCGTAGAGATATCCATATCATAGGCGAGTGCCTTCACTTGCTGTTCGATAAAGTCATCCAATTCTTCTACGATTTTGACTTCCTTGTGCTGGCGAAGAAAATCGGCAACTAGCTGCTTCGGCAGAGGATGAATGATACCTAGTTTTAGGATATCGGGCTTTAGCGCTGCTTCCTCTAATACATCTTGTAAGGATTGAAAGGGTGCTCCCATAGTTATGATTCCATAAAGAGGGTTATTATTGTTAATAACAGTGTTTAGAGAGGAGGTGTCTGCATCGGCAGCAAATTGAGCTAATTTTTCTAAGGCTCGCCGTTTTAAAGGCAGGACCAGCTTTGTAGTTAATGGTATGTAGGGACCATTGTCTACATTAAAGCGGGATGAATGATCAAGGGGCAAGGGCGTCCACGAGGAAAAGGTAACTTTTTCTTTTGCGTGACAGACATGGGTAGTCATTCTTAGAATCACTGGCATACAACGCTCTATGGATAGTTGAGCGGCTTTTTTAAACATAGTATAGGATTCAGTGGGGGTTGATGGTTCTAACATAGGAACATAGGCAAGGCGGGCGTAATGACGATTATCTTGTTCGTTTTGCGATGAATTAGCTCCTGGGTCGTCACCTAGTATAATCACCATGCCGCCGATTATCTCCATATGTCCTAACTGAACAAAGGTGTCCGCAGCGACGTTTAGTCCTACACTTTTGAAAAAGACGGTTGATAGATGCCCATTGATAGAAGCACCAAAGGCAACTTCTGTAGCGACCTTTTCATTGGTGGAAAACTCAAAATAAAGAGGGTTTTTGTCTTTGGGAATTGCTGTTATGGCTGCAGCAATTTCTGGTGTGGGGGATCCAGGATAGGATGTGACAACTCTAACACCTGATTCAATCATTCCACGGACGATAGCCGTATTACCCATGACAATCTCGGTACTTCCATCTGGCGAAATAAGAAAATCACCTAGTTTTTTCATTCCATCACCTCTATGTATATTATAAAATTAATGACTGCAGCATGCTAGAAAATTAACTCGGGCAATAATAAATAAAAAAGAAGGGCTAACCGCGATAGCGTAAGCTCTTCTTTCTAGTGACATATTTTCTTAATGGCGAAGTTTGCTGCCTAACAGTAGTAAACGGGCTGGAATACGAATGGCTCCTGTGCCTAAGCTGACTCCTAAGATTACAAGTAAAAGAGCCACAAAGTGATACCAATATAGCTGTTCTCCCAGGAAAATAGCTGATGCAAGTACTCCTATTATAGGGGAGCCATTTTGGAAGAGGGAGGATGTAGAAGCACCTACTTGCTGTATTGCTGTATTCCACCATAATGCTCCTAATGCCGTACTAAAGAAACTGGAAAATAGTAAAACTGCAATCGGCCAGAAGTCGTAAGCACTAGGATAGTTCCATATCGGATTTACAAAGAGACCCAAGAACAGTAAACCAATGGCGGCTAAGCTGTGACTATAGGCGGTAACGATTAAGGGAGGGACAAACAAAGTAGCTTTTTTCACCAATAAAGATCCTATGACAAAGGTGATGGTTGCAATAAACATAATTCCGTCGCCAAGCAGGGTAGAATCGCCTTGTGAGCTGCCGGAAACAACTAATAGTAAACCGCTGAATCCGAATAGTATTGCAATTCCCTTTGCCCAGGTAAATTTTTCTTTTAACAGCAAGCTAGCAAACATAGTTGTGAATAAAGGATTGAGTCCCAGGATAAGAACCCCGTGTATTCCGCTGGTAGCGGTCAATCCTGTGGTGAGCGCTATTTGATGAAGAAAAATACAGAACATTGAAACACCAACAATAGGAATCCATTCTCTGCTCGATAGTTTCTTATAGCCATGTTGTCGCCACGCAAGGGGCAGTAGTAGGGCGCTTGCCAGAAATAAGCGTATTGGAGCTAATGCTAATGGTGGAAAAAAGTGAGTGAGATACTTGATAGATACCACATTAACCCCCCAGAGAATCACAACTAGGATCAGTAGCAGGTATATGCGGCGGTTGTTTGTTATGTTTTTCAATATCGTCATCCTCTGCAAAAAATAAATATTTGTTTATCTTATCATAGCTTTGCTGAAAGGGGAAGAGGCATTTTGGAATTTGTTAGAAATGGAAATTCCTGAATCCAAGTATTAATTCTTCTATAAATCTATCCGTGGCTGCAGGAATAATGATGTCTTTTCGATAGATAACGCCCATGGATTTTTTCATGTGAGGGTCATCAATGGGAATGGAGATTATATTGTCATTTCCAAAACTATTAATATAAGAACGAGGAAGAATTGTTACTGCAATATCACGGCCTACAATTTCTAATAAATGCTCAAAAGGCATTATTTCTATCATAGGATTGAATAGAAAACCGAGTTTTTCTGTAGCTTGATCAATAAATTGTCTGATGATATATTTTGGAGGGAGTAAAACAATGGGGATGGATTTTAGTACTTCCAAAGCTATGTTTGAGTTCTTGGCAAGTGGATTGTCTTTGTGCACTGCAATACACAATTCTTCGGTATAGAGATGAAGGTTTTGTAGTAGAAGATCATCTAAGGGAAGAAAGGCAATGCCAATATCCAATTCATTTGTTAGTAATTGATCTTTTATTTCTTCTGTTGATAGTTGCACAATGGATATTTTGACACCAGGGTAGCGGGTATGAAATTTTACAACAGAAGAGATTAGCACATGACTTCCAGAACAGCCAACAACAAGATGACCTCGCTTTAATCCTTCTAATTCTTCAATCGCAGTGTGTGCTTGTTTTAATTCTCCAAAAATTTGCAGGCAATGATGATAGAGAATATCACCCGCTTTGGTAACGAAAACCTTTTTGCCAATTCGATCGAAGAGGGGAGAGCCTACTTCACTTTCTAAAATACGAATTTGCTGACTTAAAGTAGGTTGAGAAATATTTAATTTTTCAGCTGCTTTTGTAAAATGAAGTTCTTGATACATGGCCATAAAATATTCTAAATGCCGAAGCTCCATTATCCTCACGCCCAATCATTGTTTATATCAATGATTATACTAAAGTCTATTAAATTGAACAATTAAAATTATCTCTTATAACTGCCGAAACGTTTCCTCATTGCGCAAATTGATTAAATATCTCTACTATTGTATAGTAAAAAACTGCCCCTTGTTTATTTCATAATTGAAGTAATCACAAGAGGGCAGCTTTTTTTATTGTTTACAGTAAGACAGAAAATCGATCGCTTCAACTTCTGGTACTGGAGGGCTGATTATATATCCTTGCAAAAGATCGCAATGACATTTTGCTAAATATGCAATTTGTATTTGGGTTTCTACACCTTCAGCAATCACGTTCATCTTCATAATGTGAGCCATGTCTATGATCGTTCGAATAATGGCTTTTTGTGCTTTATTCGTTAATATCATATCGATGAAAGCTTTATCAATTTTTAAGGTCTTTACTGGTAAGCGCTGAAGATAGGTTAGGGAAGAGTAGCCGGTACCGAAATCATCCAGGGACAAACGTATTCCCATTGCTTGAATTTTTTCAAGAATATGAGTACTATCTTCTAATGATTCGATTAATGCATTTTCAGTTATTTCAATTTCCAGCTGGTTAGGTTCAATCCCTGCGTTAACGAGTGCTTCTCTTACTACATCGATAAAGTCATCGGCACATAATTGGTAGGGAGATACATTAACGGCAACATGAATATGCCCCCATCCTTTATCGACTAATCTACGTGCGAAATGACTTGCTTCTTTGAGAACCCAATTTCCGATTTTTTGTATGAGACCGTTTTGCTCAGCTAGGGGAATAAAGCGGGCTGGTGATATTGCACCATGTTCTGGGCTATTCCACCGAAGTAGTGCTTCAAATCCTACCGTGCAGCCGTTCATGTCTACCTGTGGCTGATAATGCAATGATAGCTCTTGATTCTCGATTGCATGACGCAAACTATTGATGAGCAGGATTTTGTCATAGGCTTCTATTTGCATTGTTGTTTCGTAGAAGCGCCAACAGTTTTTCCCTGCTTTTTTGGCTGCATACATCGCGTTGTCTGCATTTTTGAAAATTTCCTCTGTTGTGTCTCCATCAGCAGGATATACAGCAATGCCAACGCTGGCAGATGTATGAAAGCGAATTCCAAGGGCTTCCATATCCTGATTGAAAGCTTCAACAATCATGTCAGCGCTATGAATGATATTTTTACGATCATGTTCACCAGATAAAATAACCATGAATTCATCTCCGCCAATGCGGCCAACAAAACCATGATCACTAACGGTTTCCACGATCCGTTTTCCGGCCATGGTGATTAGGGCATCACCATATGTATGGCCAAAAGTATCGTTTACCATTTTTAAATCGTCTAAATCAATGAACAAGACAGCGCCAACTGATTCACCACAGCGAGTTCTTTCCATTTCTTTCTTTAGACGCTTGTTTAAAAGTGCGCGGTTGGGTAAGCCGGTGAGACTATCAGAATAAGCAATGTTCTTGATGACTTGGTTTTTTTCATTCAAAGCTTCTTGGGCTGCTTGACGCTCCATGATTTCTTCTTCGAGAGCTGCATTCATATCTTGTAAATCTTGTGTTCGCTCATTAATTTTGTTTTCCAGGTCAGTGTTTAGATTAACGAGTGCAGCTTGGGCTGCTTGCCGTTCCATCATTTCTTCTTCCAGGGTAGCATTAATTTCTTGTATTTCCAGCATATGATTTCCTAGTTTCGCTTCATTTTTTTTCAGCAGCCTCACGGTGTTTTTTATTTTGTGACTCATATTGAAGAATGTTTCGCATAAGATGTCTAATTCATAGGGCATATTTTTTGAGGCGTTATATTGAGCAACTAGTTGATAGTTCTCAGTTGCTACTTGATTCGATTGCTGAATCAACCAGTCAATGGGTAATTTAATCTGATTGGTTATCTTCTTAGCCAGGGGGAGAATTAGTAATATTAACATGACTGTAGCACTAGCCATCATTGCCAGTTGTTTATAAATAGGGGATAGAACCTCGTCTTCGTTGATCTTGCCGATTAGCGTCCAGCCTCGTTCAGGTACGTCTAAGTAAGCACCTAGAACCTTATTTCCTAAATAATCAATCCAAGTTGTTGTACTTGACTCGCCAGGTGCTATAGAGCGAAAGGTATTTTCTGTGAGTTTAAAATTCGTTTTCGCTGCATCTCTGGCCATGTCTTTGTCTACTTGCAAATTAAGGTGTCGTGGATCGGTAAGCATGGTGCCTTCTCGGTTAATCAAAAAGATTTCTCCTGTTTGACCAATCCAATTCTCACGTAAGAGTTTTTCTAATGTTACGATTTTGATTGATCCAAGTATTAGCCCTTGGAAATCTCCATTATAATCATAGATCGGGGAAGAAATATTAATTATGGGCTGACCACTATTCGGGTCAATAACTACATTTGATACATATGATTTTCTTGCCTTCGCCGCTTCAAAATAGGGATTGTCGGTTGCAGGAGAATTGCGCTGCTCTAAAGTGAAAGTAGAAATTTTAAAAAAACCTTTTTTATCAATGTATGAAAATGAATCAAAATAATTATCAAGCTGCTGCTTAAAGTATAGAGCACGTTCCATTTGTGACTCGTCTAAAGTTCGAAAAGCTTCTGTCCGGCTTAGGTCACGAATATTTTCAGTTCTCTCTTCCAGCCAGTAATCAATTAATCGCTTTTGAGCATGTACTCGCTGCTCAATTAATTCTAGATTTTGTTGTTTAGCTAGTGAAATTTGACCAACCGTATAAATCGTCATGATCAGTAAGCTTGGAACAACAATAAGCAAAACTGTCCATAATTTAATTTGGTGCTGTAGCGTCTGTGCCTTCATGCATTAGCTCCTTAAGTAGCAGTATGTAAAACTATGGATTTTATTGTTAAATCATATTTCAGAATTATATGAATATTGATTTGAAACGTATATTTATTTCATCAATTAAGACCCAATACTATTAAATATTACACATTTTATAGATGAACTCCTTCTGGAAATTACTTAATTTGTAAAAAATATAGATATTTCGTAAACCTAGCAGTGCAGCCTGCTATCATTTAGAAAAATGATAGCAGGCTGCATCGGTTAAAATTGATTTTACTAAAGGTAAGCTACTCTTTCCCTCATTAGTGGAACGATTTTGATAGCAAAAGGCCAATCTATTGAAGTAAGGTCGGAAGGAGACCTTTGCGCAGCATTACGTACGTAATAGACCGATCATAATGAAAAAGCGGAATCCTTTTCATTTCAAACGGACTATGAAACATTTCATAGCCATAGTGGGTTGAAAGACCTGCTTCATATCCGGCTTCCTTAGCAATGGTAAGTGTTTGAGGATTATAGCTGCCGCCAGGATAAGCGATAAAGTCTATACCCTTTCCTAAAAGTTGCTCTAAGGTAAATTTAGATTTGGTTAACTCTATTTTCATTTCTGCAGGAGTTAAATCACTAAGGAATCGGTGAGTGACAGTGTGGGAGCCAAAATCCATACCTGCTGCTTGCATTTCTCGTATTTGAGAAGCTGTCAATCGATCATCTTCTCCAATCATGCCTGTAATGATGTAAAAACTAGCCTTCATATTATATTGTTGAAGAATTGGAAAGACATTGATGTAATTATCTAGATAACCATCATCCAGTGTGATGAGGATGGATTTATCTGGTAGGGGTGTAGATCGGCTAGACTGTAGATATTGTTTAACTTGTGCGAGGGATAAGCAGGTGTAGCCTTCTCTGTTTAGTGTTCTCATATCGTCTTCAAACCGTGCAGGGCTAACGGTATAATTATCTAATTGGTAACCCACTCTATGATATAGTAAAATAGGTATGCTTTTATTAATTTTTTTGTATTCTGAAGCAAATGATGCTCCAGAGAGGGCGGCCAAAGTGCCTGCACAACCGAATAAAAATTGACGTCTGGTAACCACGAACTTCCTCTCTTTTCATATACAATATTTTAATAATAGCTCATTTGGATTTTATATCATTTTTCCATAAAATGCAAACCCAGAATAGCTATAAAAGGAAACAGATAGAAATGGTTTATATGTATAAATCAATCGATTTATAGTAAGCAGACTTGATTATGTATTATTTTTGTGTTCCCACCACATAAGTAAGGATATACAAAAAAATAGCCAGGTAGAACCTGCAGCGTATCCTGCTAATACATCTGTGGGATAATGTACTCCTAAATAGATGCGACTGATTCCAATAATTACAATAAAGATGGCTGTTGTTATAAATAATATAAATCGCCAAGTCCATGAGGAGATCTTAAGGCTGATCAAATATGCAAGCATACCATAAAAGCATAGTGAAACCATGGCATGCCCACTGGGGAAACTATACCCTGTTTCTTTAATAACATGGAACATATCAGGTCTAGCACGTACAAAGAGATGTTTTAATAAATAATTAAGCAGTCCGCCGCCTAGCAGACAAATGGTTAATGCAGAAGCCTCCAGCCATTTTCGAAAAAAAGCAAGACCGATCAGAATCAATACTGATAATGCTCCGTAGAAAGGAGCTGAACCTAGCGTTGTAATATGAATCATGATTATGTCAAGATTATGATTGGCATAATAACGGACAAGAGCAATGATTAGCTGATCAAAAAGATCCATTTGGCGTACAAATAACGTTTTCCATGCCAATTCAGCAAATTCTGCCAACATGAACCCACTAATCAAGAATCCAATTAAAATATACAATCCAGGCCATTTTTGCTGCAGGGAAGATAGAATCGTTTTGATTATATTGTACATATATATTAACTCCTTGTGCTTTGATAATGTAGATTTTAAAAGAAAATTTATGAATTCGTATTAGATTCAGTCATAAGAGAAAACCATGGCAATGATGCTATGGTTTTCTCTTTATAATAATTTTCGTCACCTATGTTTTTATTATCTAGTATAATACCATTCGAAGAATTTGTCAGCAGATAACGGCTTTGAAAAATAATATCCCTGTATTTCAGTACAGCCGCATGTTTGTAAAATCTTTATCTCCTCGTTATTTTCAACACCTTCAGCAATTACTTTAATATGTAGTTTTTCAGCAAGAGAGACAATTGATTCTACAATTGCAAGACTTGAAAAGCATGTGTAGCCATTGCTCGAATAAAAGTTTGGTCAATTTTAAGTTTATCAATAGGGAACTGGCTTAAATATTGTAAACTTGAATATCCGGTACCGAAATCATCGATGGATAATTTTACACCCAGTTCTTTTAATAAATGGAGTTCTCTGGTTGCAGTATTGGCATCTCTCATTAATATTCCCTCTGTTAATTCAAGTTCCAGGTAAGCGGGATTCATATTATAATTTCTTAAGATTTCTTGCAGAGTAGAAAGAAAATGCTTTTCTTGGAATTGGATAGCAGAGACGTTGACAGCGATTTGTATTTGAGGCAAGCCGAGTTTTTACACGGATGATAGTGCATAGCTTGCATAAAATCAATGACCTAATGAGGAGATCAAACATAAGATATTGTATCAGTATATCTGGTTGTAGGAGGAATGCAGCATGGGATTCTGTAGATCTGATAATGTAATTTGGGTAATTATTCTCATTGCGTTTCGATGTTATAATTATTGTGTTGATACTTCTTCATGTAGAAAATGAAAAAAATTAAGAGTCGTGGATAAATAGAATACCTCATTAAGATTAGCATATGGACTTGGAGTCCAATACAAGCTACTTAAAGAGGTATTTTGTGAAAAAAATAAAATAGACGTACTGTTTTTTTTAAGACTAAAGGATTTTTATCATCATAGTGGAACTTGAAATGTATAAGTCACAAAGTACATAGATTACAAAAAGGAGAGTTGCAAATAGTATGACGAAAAGAAAAGCCTTTAGCGCTGCAGGCGCCGTTTCAGTTGGTCCTTACTCTCATGCTGTTGAATGTGGTGAAATGGTGTATTTATCCGGACAGACTCCCATTGATTCCAAGACGGGAAAGTTGGTGGATGGTGATATTGGAGCGCAGGCCAAACAATGCTTTATAAATTTATTTCATGTGTTGTCCGCTGCGAACTTAACGCCGGAACATGTTGTGAAAGTGAATGTATTTTTAACGGATATGAGTGACTTTACTGCTATGAATGAAGTGTATGAAAAGCAGTTTGAAACACCCTATCCTGCAAGGACAACCATTGGTGTAGCTGAATTACCTCTTAATGCAAAAGTTGAAATTGAAATGATTGCACGAAAGGAGTGAAGGCAGGGGACTTTAAATCGGCGTCAGGTTAGGTGTGAATCACTGTTTGTTTTTCTACGAACCAGTCAATGAGTCGTCTTGCTACACTTAATTTATCCGGAATATCGGGAAGGTTATGAGCAGAAAACCAGCCGGCTTCTACAATTTCTTGGTTATCAATGGTTATTTTTTCTGTTGAACATTGAGCTGTAAAGGCAATCATCAAAGAATCGGGAAAAGGCCACGGTTGGTTTCCAAAATAACGGATAGAATGTACTTCAACTCCGACCTCTTCTTTTAGTTCTCGTTGAACACAATCTTCTAGTGATTCACCTGGCTCCACAAAACCTGCAATAACGCTATAACGGTTAGGCGGGAATCGATTGGAACGTGCTAGAAGGATTTGATCATCTCTTGTAACTGCTACAATAATAGCCGGAGATATGCGGGGGTAGACAATATGACCGCAGCTTGAACATTGCATGGCAAGTTCTTGCTGGGATACCTTCATGGGAGTTCCGCAGCAACCGCAAAATTTACTGGTTTTCATCCAGTTTATGATATGAAGCGCGCGGCAAGCATACCCAAAACATTCGTCTTCCATATTTCCATATAAAGGACGCACTTTTTTCCAAAAGAAATCTTCCGGTATTGTCTCATCATCTAAGTGAGCAATAAAGCATTCTTGTTCATGAAGAGTACCAATACACTGGATGTTGATGGGATTAAGTCTTAATAATTCTATATCAGAACTTGAAAGGATCGTACTGATTCCTTCCACTTCTTTGACTAAAAGCTCATCATCATGAAATAAAAACCAATATGCATTTTTAATATCCATTTTATTTACCACCTTAGTAACAAATATATTCTAGTACCTTGACCGGATTAGATTTGAGGTTAGGGCGGAAAACGATCCTCAAGATAAACCAAAATTTAATGCGGTCAAGGTACTAGTACTATAGTATCACAAAATAGAATAGAATAAAGTCAAAATTTTATTAGACTTTTATATTACGCACGTTTTCATGAGAGTTTAAAAAAGGGAGGTGTCAAATTTGACACTACCTGGACAGAGTAAGTCGCTTAAGTATGAACAAAAGGAAAACAAAACAACAGGTGGCATAATTGTTGCAGCAGGAAAGGCATCAGTAAGAAACGAACTAGATCCGCTATTGAAGATTGGCTCTATTACAATAGTAAAAAGAATTGTATTAACCTTTCAGCAAGTAGGAATTTCGCCTATTGTAGTTATAACAGGGCATAGAGCTGAAGAAATTGAACATGATTTAGCAGATTATGGGGTCATATTTTTGCGAAATTCACAGTATGAAAATTCACAAATGTTTGATTCTGCAAAAATCGGACTTGAGTTTTTACAGAATAAATGTGATCAGGTAATCTTCAATCCAGTAAATATTTCCTTATTTACGCCCGATACGATTCAAAGAATGATGGAACGTGGTGAAAAGTTAATTTCTCCATCTTATCATGGAAAAGCTGGTCATCCTCTATTGGTATCTTCTGAATTGATTCCTGGAATTCTAAAGTATGAGGGGAATCTGGGAATGCGGGGAGCCATTCAAAGTATTGGAGTGGAAAGGAAATGGATAGCGATAGAAGATGAGGGCATCCTTCATGATACGGATGCTATTGGTCGATTAGATCAACTTTTAAAAAAACATAATCATCAGATTCTACATCCTTTTGTTAGGATTAGTATTGAAAAAGAAGCGCTGTTTTTTAATTCAAGAACAAAGCTGCTCTTGATTTTGATTCAGGATACACACTCGGTACGAAGCGCTTGCAGACATATTGCTTTGTCGTATAGTAAAGCATGGAACATGCTAAATGAATTAGAACAAGAGTTAGGTTATGCCGTGGTGGAAAGAAAACATGGCGGCAGCAAGGGCGGAAAAACATATTTGACTAAAGAGGGTATTGATTTTTTGGAAAAATATCAGGAATTTGAACACAATGTACGTCAATATGCAAAAAGCGAATTTGACCGATTATTTTAGCAGTTGGAACTGAATAGGAAGCAAGTTCTTTTGATAAAGAATTTGATGAAAAATAACTTCCATTTTATAATAAATTTAACAATAAATCGTTGAATTGTTATAGAATAGGAGGTTATTTATGTTTACCCTGCATATCAATGGTAAAGAGGTAGTTTCCCAAATTGACAAACCTTTATTGGTTTTTTTAAGAGAGGATTTGCAAATTACTTCTGCAAAAGATGGCTGCAGTGAAGGAGCCTGTGGAACATGTACTGTGTTAGTGGATGGAAAAGCAGTGAAAGCCTGTGTGCAAAAAGTTTCAAAATTTGTAGGCAAACAAATTGTAACAGTAGAAGGATTAAGCGAACGGGAAAAGGCTGTTTATGAACATTCTTTTGGCGAAGCAGGTGCAGTTCAATGTGGATTTTGTATTCCAGGTATGATTATTTCTGCAAAGGCATTATTGAATGTTAACCTAAATCCAACGATTTCAGAGGTAAAGAAAGCAATTAGAGGAAACCTTTGCCGTTGTACCGGTTATAAAAAAATAGAAGAAGCCATTTTATTGGCAGCGGCATATTTCAGGAATGAGCTGCCCCTTCCCATTTCTTCAAGTGAATTAAAGGTGGCCCAGAAATTTAAGCGCATTGATGTAGCAGAAAAAGTAAATGGAACTGGTATTTTTGTCGATGATCTTAAATTACCCGGCATGATTTATGCAAAAACAGTTCGGTCCCGATATCCAAGAGCGATCGTTAACAAAATAGATATTAGTAAGGCAGAAGTGCACCCAGACTGTGTAAAAATTTTATTGGCGAAGGATGTTCCCCATAATGTGATCGGTCATGCCAAGCAAGATTGGGACGTAATGATTGCTGAGGGGCAAACAACTAGATATATAGGGGATTCATTGGCATTGGTAGCAACCTATCATAAAGAAAAATTAGATGAAGTCTGTAACTTGGTAGAAGTTGATTACACAGAGTTAACACCGATTACCTGTCCCACTGATGGGCTAAAGGCAGATGCTCCTCTGATCCATGCGGATGGAAATGTTATGAGTCGTGCGATTCTTCAACGAGGCAATGCGGATGAAGCCATTAAAAATTCTAAATATGTCGTAACTAGAAAATATAAAACACCATTTCAAGAACATGGTTTCATGGAACCGGAATGTGCCATTGCCATGCCAGAAGGAGAAGACGGCATTTTCTTATATTCTGGTGCTCAGTCTGTGTATGATGAACAGCGTGAAATTGCATTGATGCTTCAGATCCCTCTGGAAAAAGTACATTGTCAGACTCAATTGGTGGGAGGTGGATTTGGCGGTAAGGAAGATATGAGTGTTCAACATCTTGCCGCATTAATGGCATGGTACACAAAAAAGCCAGTTAAAGTAAAATTTTCACGGCAGGAAAGTCTGGACTATCATGTTAAGCGTCATGCCATGGAAATGGAATTTACGACAGCTTGTGATGAAAATGGTTATTTAACAGGCATGAAAGCGGTTATTATTGCAGATACAGGTGCCTATGCATCCCTGGGAGGACCTGTATTGCATCGTGCCTGTACTCATGCTGCTGGTCCCTATAATTATCAGAATATTGACATTTTTGGCATGTCTGTTTATACCAATAATGTGGTTGCTGGAGCATTCCGGGGTTTTGGTGTAACACAAAGCTGCTTTGCTACGGAAAATAATATTAACTTATTGGCAGAAATGGCGGGTATTTCCCCGTGGGAAATACGTTACCGCAATGCAATAAGGCCCGGGCAGGTGCTCCCTAATGGACAGATTGCCGATGAAAGTGTCGCCATGGCAGAATGTTTGGAAGCAGTTAAGGATGTATATGAATCCAACCCATATGCAGGGATTGCTATAGCATTTAAAAATAGCGGCACGGGTGTAGGCAAGAAGGACATTGGGCGCTGTATTTTATCCATTGAACAAGGCAAGGTTCACATTCGAACTTCGGCAGCTTGTATGGGGCAGGGTCTTGGAACCATGTGTGTGACGGTGTTGTGCGAAACAACGGGCTTAGATCCTTCCTGCATCGTACACGAAAGAGCCGATACGATACGAACACCTAACTCAGGAACAAGTACAGCTTCCCGGCAAACGGTAGTAACTGGTGAAGCGGTTAGACGAGGATCCGAAAAATTGAAAGCAGAAATGGATAAAGGATTAACATTGGCGGATTTGGAAGGTCGGGAATTTTCTGGAGAGTATTCTGTCAAGACGGATCCAATGGGGGCTTTTAAAGACAATCCCATCAGTCATGTTAGTTATAGTTATGGAGCACAGGTTGTTGTCCTGAATAAAGAGGGAAAAGTTGAAAAAGTAGTGGCGGCCTATGATGTGGGGACACCTGTTAATATCCAGTCTGTAGAAGGTCAAATTGAAGGCGGCATCATCATGGGATTGGGTTATGCGATGACGGAAGAGTTTAAAGTGGAATGTGGTTATCCAAAGACCAAACTTGGCACATTAGGCCTTATGAGAGCAACGGAAGCTCCTGAATTGGAAACCATTCTAGTGCAGGGGAAGGGCAAAATTCCTGAAACCTATGGAGCAAAAGGCTGCGGAGAATTATGTTTGATTCCGACGGCTCCAGCTTGTTCTCATGCTTATTATCGGTTAGACAGCAAATTCCGTACGCAGCTGCCATTACAAGATACCTTTTATAAGAAGTAAAACGCAAACAGCTGTAAAAGAAAAGATGGCAGTAATGTTCGAAGTGGAGAAGGTGACATTTTATTGAAAACCAATGGTATTCTACTGGCTGCTGGTTTATCCAGCCGTATGAAAGTGTTTAAACCTTTTTTAAAAATAAAAGGAAAAATGATGATTGAACATAGTGTGGATAGTATGTTTCGTGCGGGTGTAAATCAAGTCATTATGGTATTGGGATATCGTGGGGAAGAGGTAGAATCATTGCTGCGCAATACATATGATCCTTCCCGTTTAGTATTTAAATATAATGACAAATATGCAGAAACGGATATGTTAACGTCAGTTAAGCTTGGCATCTCAGCATCAAGCCCCTGCGAAGCCGTTTATCTTCTTCCTGGAGATATGCCAGCCATTCATACGCGTACTTTTCTTGCAGTGAGAGAAGCCATGTTACAAAAGCATGCCTTAGCCGCTTTTCCTACTATAGACGGATACCGAAAACACCCGCCCTTGATTTCGTTCAAATGTATTGAGCGCATCCTTGCTTTTACTGGCGAGGGTGGTTTGCGAGAATTATGGCACCAGCTGGAAAGCCAAATTATAACTGTTCCTGTTGAGGATATGGGCTGCATGTTAGATGCAGATACCCAGGAAGATTACAATCGACTAGCAGACTATATGGAGAATTTGATTTCATCCTGATTCATTTGTTAGCCAAAACCGTAATGTATGGTTTTGGCGCTTTTGAAAATGTCTATTGCTAAAATGTGTGGGAGGAAACTATGGAAAATATCAGTGGATCGATAAAGAAGAAAGACCATGAAGCAAAAATAAACGGTAGTGCTCTTTATGTAGATGATCATGTGATGGGCGGCATGCTTTATGGCAGACTGTTACACTCTGCCAAGGCAAAAGCACGTATTACCAAGATTATTCTTCCTGAATTGCCTGAGGGTTATTTGATTGTGGATAAAAACGACGTAACAGGTGTAAATCGTGTTGCAATTATAATTCATGACACACCGGTTTATGCCGATGATGCAGTAGAGTATATAGGTGAGCCAATTTTAATGGTTGTTGGTCCGGATAATCAAGTTGTTGAGAAAATTTTGCATAAGATTGTGGTAGTGTATGAAGAGCAAATCCCAGTTCTTGATATGCTGACATCGGACACCGTTTTCTTTGATTACAAGTATACAAAAGGAGATATGGATAAGGCTTTAGCGGAAGCGGATCGCGTTTTTATTGAAACATTTCAGACGGGTTATCAGGAACAGGCTTATCTGGAAACACAGGGGCTTATTGCCTACCCTCAGGATGGCCGCATGACGGTGCGTGGTTCGATGCAGTGTCCATACTATGTGCATAGTGCAGTTGCCAACGCGATTGGCTGTGAGGGAAAAGACGTTCAGATTATCCAAGATGTTACTGGCGGCGGTTTCGGCGGCAAGGAAGCCTTCCCTTCGATACTCGCTTGTCAGGTCGCAGTTGCAGCAAAAAAGGCAAATAAGCCAGTTAAGGTCATTTTTAACCGACGGGAAGATATGGAGTTTACTTCAAAACGCCATCCTTCTCTTAGTACCTATAAAGTAGCGATTAAAAATGGTGAAATTACAGGTATGGATATTGATGTTCTTTTTAATAGCGGTGCCTATACTACACTTTCAGCAGTTGTTTTGCAGCGTGGTTTGATTTGTGCAAATGGTGTATACCGCATTGATAATCTTCGTGTTGGGGGACGTGCGGTTAAGACAAATACGGTACCTTGCGGTGCTTACCGTGGTTTTGGTGCGCCACAAACCTTCTTTGCTGTAGAAATGATTATGGATCATATTGCCAAGGAAATGGGGCTGGATTCTCTGGAGCTGAAAGAAAAATATATGGTTAAACAAGGGGATTCTACTTCCACAAGCGGCAAATATCATTTCCATGTACCACTGCCTGAGATGATTCAGCGGATTGATGAGTTGACTGATTATCGTGCTAAGCGTAAGCAATACCAGCAGCAGATTGGACGGTACCGCAAGGGCATTGGTCTATCGATGTTCTTTCATGGTTGTGGTTTTACCGGCAGTGGTGAACGAGACATTATTAAGGCCGTGGCCAAGATCAGGAAGAATCCAGATAATACAGTAGAGATTCTCGCTAGTAACTCGGATATCGGCCAAGGTCTTAAAACTACGTTTTGTAAAATCGTTGCGGACACCCTTGGTATTTCTTATGATCAGGTATACATTGATAATCCGGATACTGATCGTGTGCCTGATTCAGGTCCGACTGTAGCCAGCCGCTCTTTAATGACCGTTGGAGGATTGCTGCAGCGTGCAGCAGAGAAACTTAAGAAAGAATGGCAGGATGGAAAAGAACAAGTGATAGAAGAGCATTTTGTTGAACCTGATTTTGTAATTCCTTTTAACCTTAAGAACTTTAGTGGCGACGCTTATCCAACGTATTCCTGGTCGGTGAACGCGATTGAAGTGGAAGTAGACACATTGACCGCCATGACAAAAATCCTTGGGGCATGGGGTATTTTTGATGTGGGTGTACCCATTGATATGAATATTGTCGTGGGACAGATGGAAGGCGGTTTTCTGCAAGGAATTGGTTATGCTTCCATGGAGCAGATGGATTATAACGATAAAGGTATTATTCGTAATAATAGTTTTAGCGATTATATCATTCCTACGGCGGTAGATGTGCCAAATCTTGTGGCTGAAATGATGAATAATCCATATACCCATGGTCCTTATGGAGCCAAAGGGGCAGGTGAACTTCCTCTGGTTGGTGCGGCTCCTGCTTATGTGGAAGCGATGGAAAATGCTCTTGGTGCTAATTTAAATAAGGTGCCATTCACACCAGAAGATGCTATGAAAATTTTACAGGGGGTGAATACATGATGATAAACTTTATTCTTAATGATCAAAAGGTTGCATCAACAGCCAAGGCAAACGAGCGTCTGCTCGATATACTTCGCACTGAATTTGCTTGCACGGGAGTAAAGTGCGGCTGCAAAGAAGGGGAATGCGGTGCCTGTTCTGTCATTCTTGATGGCAGATTAGTTAATTCCTGTATGGTGGCAATGGGGCATGTTGAAGGCTGTACGGTTATGACCATTGAAGGTTATCGTAAAACAGAGCGTTTTGCAGCCCTTGATACGTCCTATGCCTCGGTTAGTGCAGTACAGTGCGGTTTTTGTATGCCGGGTATGGTACTTGCGTCCGAATGTATTCTTGCCAAGAATCCAAACCCGACGGAGGCAGAGATACGTGAAGGGATTTCCGGCAACCTTTGCAGATGTACTGGTTATAATGCCATCGTACAAGCGATTAGTATTGCAGCAAAGGAGGGGGAAGGTTTATGGTAAATGGCTATCAGGCAACGTCTTTGAAAGAAGCATTGCAGATCCTTGCCAAAGAATCGGTAACTCCTTACAGCGGGGGTACTGATTTGATGATTGATCCAGAGGAAAATGCAACATTTTTGTTTCTTGCTAGAATACCTGAGATGAAAAATATTGTAGAAGATACAGAATATCTCCGAATTGGTGCTGCATGCACTTTTACTGATATTATTGAAAATGAGCTGGTACCTGCTATTTTAAAGGAAGCAGCAGCACAGATTGCAGCACCGGCAATCCGAAACCTGGCTACGATTGGCGGCAATATCTGCAATGGTTCAGCTAAAGGGGACAGTGCACTGATCTTATTTGCGACAGATGCTAAACTATGCCTTGTCAGCAGCAGGGGAGAACGAGTTCTTCCGATTGCAGAGTTCTATCTGGGTAGAAAGAAGACTGCTTTGCAGTCGGATGAACTACTTGTTGAAATTCTGATAGATCGAATTAATCTCAGTAATTATTATTATAAGAAGGTGGGGGCCAGGGATGCGTTGGCGATTTCTCGAGTCTCCTTTGCTGCCATTCTGAATGTAGCGGATGGTAAGATTGTGAACTGTAAGACTGCATTTGGCGCAGTCAGCGATATTATCATCAGAAGGGCAGATATTGATGCAATGTTAGTCGGTAAAACGACGAAAGAGGCCAAGGTTGTTAAGAAAGAGTATATGGCAGCGTATGATCAGGCAATTATTCCTATCAAAGGTAGAATTTCGGCAGAATACAGAAAAGCTGTTTGTATGAATTTGCTTCGTGATTTTCTAGAAAGCAATGGAATCTGACTTCAAAATGACACGATGAATTGATGCCCATGGTGGTTTATTGTGCCAATTGCGGCGAGTGCCGATATCCCACTTGTGCTTTTGGCAAAGGAAGTTAGTGAATTTTAAAGAGTACTAATGTAATTCATAAATCTAGCATGAAAATAGCCATATTTTAAAATAAGGAGCGTAAGTACATGTTGAAAACACAAATAACGGAAAATCAAGGCAATGTACAAGTTTTCTTGAACCGATATTTTAAATTACCGCAAAGAGGAACGGATATAAGGACTGAAATGTTAGCTGGTTTAACTACCTTTATTGCTATGTCCTATCTGATTTTTGTCATTCCGGGACAATTTCTGGCTGCAGCTGGCATGCCCCACACCAGCGCTACGGCGGCTACCATTCTTTCCACGGCATTTGCCACTTTACTGATTGGTCTTTATGCTAATTTACCCATTGCGATGGGGCCAGGATTAGGCCTGGGCGCTGTATTTGCTTTCGTTATGGTGGGCAGCATGGGCCTAAGTTGGCAAACAGCATTGGGCGCGGTTTTTGTATCGGGGGTGTTATTCTTTATACTGGCCATAACCAATATCACCAAGGCGGTCATTGAAGCAATCCCTACCATGCTTAAATCTGCCATCGGTGTAGGCCTTGGCTTATTTATCGCCTTTATTGGCTTTAAAGGGGCCGGCATTATTGTTCCATCCCCGGGCACCATCGTAACCTTGGGCAGTTTAAAACAACCTGGGGTACTCTTAGCGATTATTGGTCTGATTATAAACAGTGTTTTATTGGCACGCAAGGTAAAAGGTGCTTTCCTGATTGGCATTTTATCGACCACGGTAATCGGCATGTTTATGGGGGTTGCCAAAGTGCCGACAAGCATTAATGATTTAATTTCTTTTATTCCGCCAATGCCGGTTGAAACTATGGGGCAATTGGACATTATGGCAGCCATTGGATATGGCCTGATATCTATTATTTTTACAATTACCATTGTGGATTTGTTTGATAACATCGGCACGTTAATTGCTATTTCCGGTAAGGCTAAATTACTCGACAAAAACGGTAATCTGCCTGATATTAATAAAGCTTTGCTGGCGGGTTCATTGGCGGCTATGATGGGAAGCTTTCTGGGGTCCTGTACAGTGACTTCTTACCTGGAAAGTGCAGCAGGTGTTGGGGCTGGAGGAAAATCGGGCTTGGCATCCGTTATTACTGGGATATTATTTTTAGCCACTCTTTTTATAACCCCTTTAGCTGCTTTGGTTCCAGGGGCTGCTACTTCCTCCATCCTTATTATTCTGGGAGCTTTAATGATCGGTGAAATTGTACACATTGATTTTACCGATTTTACCAATGCGCTGCCGGCGTTTTTAACGATTATTCTAATGCCGTTAACGTCTAGTATTGTGGAAGGCATGGCTTTCGGTTTCATTGCTTATACACTGCTCAAAGTGGTTACTGGCAGAATGAAAGAGATTAATCCCTTAATGTATGTTTTATCCATTATTTTCGCAATTCACCTTTGGATGAAGTAATGATTTTATGAAACATTTTACTTTTTGGCAGTTCTAAGTAAAAAAGGTGAGTGAATATAATAATGAGTAATGATGTGATGATTATAAAAGGGAATTTCATTTTTACACCCAGTTTTGGTCAATTAACAGTTCTGGAAAATAGTTATATTATAATTGAAGGACAGTGGGTTAAAGGAACGTATGCTGAGCTTTCTGAAGAATTTACAGGGTTGCCTGTAATCGATTATGGAGATGATCTGATCATTCCGGGATTTGTGGACTTGCATTCCCATGCACCGCAATTTGTTAACCGAGGTTTAGGACTTGATCTGGAATTACTTCCATGGCTGGAAAAATATACTTTTTCAGCAGAGGCTAAATTTAAGGATTTGGCATATGCAGAAGCAGTTTATAAGGCGGTTGTTGTAGAGCTTTGGAGATGGGGGACCACGCGTGCTGTACTGTTTGGTACCATTCATAAAGAGGCTACGGCTAAATTGCTGGAACTGCTGGCAAGGGCAGGTTTAGGAGGATATGTGGGAAAGGTCAATATGGACCGAAATTCTCCGCTGGCATTGATAGAAACAACAAAGCAGTCATTGGCCGATACGGAGGAATTTCTGCAAGACACTGTCAGTCGGTATGCATTGGTAAAGCCGATTGTCACGCCACGGTTTGTGCCTTCCTGTACACCGGAACTGATGGCGGGACTGGCTTATCTAGCCAAGAAGTATCAGGTGCCGGTCCAGTCCCATTTATCGGAAAATACTGCTGAGATCACCTGGGTCAGAGAATTGCATCGGAAATGCCAGAACTATGGAGACGTCTATAATCAATTTGAATTATTCGGTCAGCAGCCAACTATTATGGCGCACTGTGTCCATAGTGATGCTGCCGAAATAGAACTAATGGCGAAGAATAATGTATATGTGGCTCATTGTCCATCTTCCAATGCTAACCTATCCAGCGGGATAGCACCTATTCGCAGGATTATTCAACAAGGGGTTTCGGTTGGATTGGGTTCCGACGTCGCAGGCGGACACCAGGTGTCTATAGCGCAGGTGATGGTAGCAACTGTGCAAGCGTCCAAATTGAAATGGCTGGAAACGCAGAAGACGGATGATTTTATCAATATGCGAGAAGCTTTTTATCTGGCAACCAAGGGCGGCGGCAGCTTTTTTGGTAAGATAGGCAGCTTTGAGGCAGGATACGAATTTGATGCATTAGTCATTCATAATCACCATGTCGTTGATCGGAATCAACGCTCTTTGGAAGAAAGACTGCATCAATTTATTTATATTGGCGAGGATCGAGATATTGTTGCTAGATATGTGGCTGGTAAAAAAGTCGATCATCCGTAATCTGCTTCGTAGCCTAAAAGGACTTGATCAAGTAGAGTATAAGCTCCTCCAGATCAAGTCCTTTTCTTATAGTAGTAAATTGCTTTAAGGCAGACAGATCCATGCTATTAAGGCTTTAGGACTAGTTGAAGGAGAAGCAATTACTATAAGGAGAAGCAATTACTATGTGGAATTATTCTTATTGCCTATGGATTTTTTCCTCATAGTCAACAAGGAAGCAGCTCTAGCAGTTACTGAGAAAAGAGGGGGCAGGCTGTTGTGAAAAAAACAATTTTACAAGAAATTCAGGATGTAGTAATTCAGTATGGAAATATGATCTCTCATGTGATTAAAGTGGATGTGGAGATTGTTGATGGTAATTTATTTCGTATTTCTGGTACAGGAAGATACATTAACCAAATAAATGTTGATATGTCGAAGGAAGGCTTTGTTTATCAGCAAGTGCTGGCTACGGGTGAAACCCAATTAATTAAAGAACCTGGTGAACATATATTTTGTAAGCTGTGCTCCAAACAGAGATGCTGTGATGAAAAAATGGAGTTATGTACTCCTATTAAATTAAATGATGAAATTATTGGGGTAATTGGACTTATTTGTTTTGATGAAGAGCAAAAACAAAGATTATTAGATGACATAGATTTTTATCAACTATTCATACTGCAAATTGCAGGATTTATTGGAGCGAAAGCTTATGAGCAGCGAGAGAACGAACGAAATCAAGTCATAACTAATTTATTACTGCAAGTGATTAATAATGTAGATAAAGGTGTACTGATCTTAAATCAAAGTAATCAAATTATTCAAATTAATGAGAGTGCTTTAAAGCAATTGCAATTAACCTCATCTTGTATCAACAAAAACGTTATCATTGAGGCTACTGGTGATTCCATGTTAGGAGTAGAGGAATATAAAATCCTGATTGCAAACAAAAAGTTCTACTTAATGGGAAATTTATTAAGCGTATCTCCAGGTTTAGCAGTTTACGATAAAATTTTTATTTTTGACGAAATGAAAAGTGTAAAATCAGATATTTATGGCTTAACAAATGTATCTAAATTGGTTAGTTTAGACAATATTATTGGTGAAACAGAAGCAATTAAACAACTAAAAAATAAAATACGCAAGGTAGCTGACTCTACATCAACAGTACTTGTTACAGGACAGAGTGGCACAGGTAAAGAATTGATTGCCAGGGCCATTCATGCTACAAGTAATCGAAGTGATAAACCCTTCATTGCTGTAAACTGTGGAGCTATACCTGATACTTTATTAGAAAGTGAACTCTTTGGTTATATAAAAGGGGCTTTTACTGGGGCTGATCCACGGGGGAAAATTGGCAAGTTTGAACTTGCTAATAAAGGCGTTATTTTCTTAGATGAAGTTGGTGATATGCCAATTTACTTACAGGTTAAATTGCTAAGGGTCTTACAAGAGCGAAAGCTAGTGCGAATTGGTTCTAATCAGTTAATATCATTTGACGTTCGGGTTATAGCTGCCACAAATAAGGATTTGAAAGCTTTAATTAAAGAAAATAAGTTTCGTGAGGATTTATATTACAGGTTGAATGTGATTCCACTAGAAGCACCGGCTCTTGGGCAAAGAATAGAAGATATCCCATTGGTTGTAGCTAGTACTATCGAAAAATACTGTGGTTTATTTCATAAAAAAGTACAGGCTATCGATCAGCAAACTATGAATATTCTAATTCATTATCCTTGGCCTGGTAATGTGCGTGAGTTAGAAAATACTATTGAATTTATGATTAACATGGCAGACGAATTAGGGACACTAACTGAGGACACATTACCTCGCAATATCCGTGAATATAAAAATGATATAGGACAGGCCGAGGGTCAAAATATTCGGCTTTTGCGGGAAGTGGAGCGGGATCATATAGTGAAGGCTGTTGCTTTATATGGCAATACTACAAAAGGTAAGCAGGTAGCTGCAAAACAGTTAGGAATTGGAGTTGCTACCTTATATCGAAAATTGAATGAGTTATTAGGGGAAAGGTGTTAGGGAGCCTTGGCAAAGTGAATCTTTTTATATATGGAATTTTATTATCATAATGATAATAAAATTTAAAATTTTAATTGATATATACCTCTTGAGAGCTCTCATTAGAGGTTGGTGAGAGAATAAAAAAATGTAAAATACGATATTTATCAATATGATAAAAAATATCATATTGATAAAGAAAAACAGTAATTATCTTATATCATAGGAAGGAATTTATTTTATATTGTTTGACGAGTTTTAGGTACTACATGTACATTCTTAAGTATTTAGCTGCTTCTTTCCATGGGTGCCTTAATATGAAAAAGTATTTACGTTGTTTTCTGAATTTTGGCATATTTCTTGCAACATGATACGTATAGGATAAGAGTGGAAAAGGAGCAGAGGTATATGGAACAAAAAATAAAATGGGCTATGAATGATTTGTGCGGAAAAACAGCAAAGGTTTCTACTAATTTTTTGAGTCAAAAAGAAATAGAAAAAGTTAAAAACTTTCATAAGAGCTTTCCTGAATACAGTCGTACACCATTACGTAATTTAAAAAATTTGGCTGCTCATTTAGGAGTGGCAGGGGTATATGTAAAAGATGAATCCTATCGTTTTGGCTTAAATGCTTTTAAGGTACTGGGAGGATCTTTTGCCATAGCTAATTATCTAGCACAATGTCTGGGCAAGGATATTAGCCAATTAGATTATAGAAATTTAGTTTCGGATGAAACACGTAAGCAGCTAGGCGAAATTACTTTTGCTACGACAACCGACGGAAATCATGGGCGGGGGGTGGCTTGGACTGCGAGCCGATTGAAACAAAAGTCCGTAGTATACATGCCTAAAGGGTCTTCCATTATACGACTTAACAACATTAAAGCAGAGGGGGCAGAAGCATATATAACCGAATTAAATTATGATGATGCTGTGCGATTAACATCTGAAAATGCAAAAAAAAATGGCTGGGTAGTTGTTCAAGATACTGCATGGGAAGGATATGAGGAAATCCCTGCTTGGATTATGCAGGGATATGGTACCATGGCTGCTGAAGCTTTGGAACAATTACAGGAAATGAAAATTGACAAACCTACACACATCTTTATTCAAGCCGGTGTTGGTTCGTTAGCAGGTGCCGTACAAGGATATTTCTCCTCTGTATTTGGTGAAGAACGATCGAAAACAATCATAGTTGAATCAGATCAAGCGGATTGCTTATATCAGTCCATTCTAGCGAATGATGGTCAACCCCATGCTGTCACAGGCGATCTTAATACGATTATGGCTGGCTTGGCTTGTGGTGAACCCAATACGATTAGTTGGAATGTTTTAAGAGATTATAGTGATAGTTTTGTTTCTTGTCCTGATTGGGTAGCAGCAAGAGGAATGCGTATTTTAGGAAACCCAGTAAAGGGAGATGATCAGGTTATCTCAGGAGAATCAGGAGCGGTTACAGCTGGATTACTAGCTACAATCATGGTCAATGAAAAGATGAAAGAGATAAAAAAGGAGTTTGGTCTTAATGAAAACTCCAAAGTACTTCTCTTTAGTACAGAAGGCGATACCGATCCTGAAAAGTATCGTGATATTGTGTGGGATGGTAAATTTCCTGTAGATGAGTAAATATAAAAGTAAGTGAGGGGATAGGCATGCTGCTTGTTGGCAATGGCAAAATGATAACGAGGGATACGTGTCAGCCGTATTTGGCTGATGGTTGTGTAGTAATTCAGGAAAATATGATTATGGAAGTTGGCTTGACTCAAAAGATGCGGCAGAAATACCCTGATGCTGAATTTATGGATGCTAAAGGCAGAGTGATCATGCCTGGAATGATAAATACTCATATGCATTTATATAGTACTTTTGCTCGTGGAATGTCATCTAAAGATGCTCCACCACAAAATTTTGTAGAGATTTTAGAACGTTTATGGTGGCGGATAGATAAGGCTTTGACATTAGAGGATATTTATTATAGTGCAATGGTTGTATTGATTGATTGTATCAAAAATGGTACGACCACCATTTTTGATCATCATGCTAGTCCAGGTGCTGTACGGCAGAGTTTATTTGAAATGGCGAGGGCCACTAAGGCTGCCGGCATACGGAGCTGTTTGTGCTATGAAGTATCCGACCGAGATGGTAAGCAAATTATGGAACAAGGGATACAGGAAAATATCGAGTTTATCAATTATGCTGCTAAGCAGCACGATGATTTGACAAGAGGTATGTTTGGTCTCCATGCCTCCATGACGTTAAGTAATGAGACACTTGCAAAGTGCTCTAAAGTAAATGATGAATCAAAAATGGGTTTTCATGTTCATGTGGCTGAAGACGCTGCTGATCAAGTAGATTCAGTAAAGAAATATGGCAAAAGAGTTGTAGAACGTTTGGCTGAGTTTGGGATGATTGGTCCCAAATCCCTTGCGATACATTGCGTTCATATAGATGAACGTGAAATGGATATTTTACGGTTGAAAGGTGCCAATGTAGTTCATAATCCCGAATCAAATATGGGAAATGCAGTAGGCTGTTCCCCTGTTCTCACTTTAATGAAAAAAGGCATTACAGTTGGTTTGGGTACAGATGGTTACACCAGTGATATGTTTGAGTCTTATAAAGTCGCCAATATCTTACATAAGCATAACCAAGGTAATCCAAGCGTAGCATGGGGGGAAATACCAATCATGGTATTTGAAAATAATCCTGCAATCAGCAGCCAGTATTTTTCTCATCCGATTGGCAAATTAGCTCCCGGTTGTTATGCAGATGTCATTATCGTAGATTATGATCCGCCCACTGCCTTACACGAAAATAACGTTAATGGTCATATTTTATTTGGCATATCAGGCAGAGCGGTTGTTACAACAATTATCAATGGAAAGATCCTTATGCTTGAAAGAAAACTAGTGGGTCTGGATGAGACTGAGATCTGCAGTAAAGCAAGGGAGCTAAGTTCTAAGTTATGGTCTAGATTATAATCGCAGAAGAATGTATTGTATTTTGCTATTAGCGGCGTTGGTGAAATAAATAATGGGGTGATTAAAATGCCAGAAAACGTGTGTCATCCAGTAGATGAAAAATTGCCATTAGGGCAGACCTTTGTCTATGGATTGCAACATGTCTTGGCAATGTATGCTGGGGCAGTCGCGGTTCCTCTGATTCTTGCTAATGCACTTAAATTACCAAATGATGTACTTATTTATCTTATTAATGCAGATCTATTTGTGGCAGGCATCACAACCATTATTCAGTGTATCGGGTTTGGACATATTGGCAGTAAACTTCCCTTGATGCAAGGTGTAACGTTTGCTGCGGTAACACCCATGATTATTATCGGACAGACTCATGGTTTAACAAGTATTTTTGGCTCAACCATTGCAGCAGGAATTATAACCTATCTGCTGAGCCCATATTTTAGTAAACTACTGCGTTTCTTTCCACAGGTTGTTACAGGGACTATCATCACCATCATTGGTATTTCTTTATTGCCAGTTGCCGTGAACTGGTCGGCTGGAGGTAATCCTTCTGCTCCGAATTATGCAAATGGTACCTATATTTGTTTGGCTTTTGTGGTATTGACCTTTATTTTGCTATTAAATCGTTATTGTAAAGGTTTTTTAAGTAATATTTCTGTTCTCCTGGGGCTGATTTTTGGAACTATCATTGCTATACCTCTAGGAATAACAGATTTATCAAAAATATCCCAAGCTAACTGGATCGGAGTGACAATGCCCTTTGCTTTTGGAGTGCCTACCTTTGAATTTTCCTCCATTTTAGCCATGACTGTAGTTATGCTTGTAGTAATGACAGAAACAACGGGAGATCTCGTTGCTATCGCTGAAATTGTAAAAAAACCTCTTCAACCGAATGATTTAACCAAGGGACTTCGGACAGATGGTATTGGCACATTGATCGGCGGAATATTTAATTCCTTCCCTCATACTGCATTTGCCCAGAACGTTGGCCTTGTAAGTTTGACAGGCATTAAAAGTCGTTTTGTTGTTGCCTCTGGTGGACTTATATTGATTGTCTTGGGGCTTTTACCTAAGGCTGCTGCTCTTGTAGCTGCTATTCCTAGCCCTGTACTTGGCGGTGCTGGAATTGTCATGTTTGGTATGGTCGCTGCCAGTGGTATTAAGTCATTAGCAAAAGTCGATTATGAAGGGAATAAAAATTCTCTGATTGTGGCAGTAAGTGTGGGAGTGAGTATGATTCCATTAGCTGTTCCTAGCTTCTACCATACCTTGCCAGAGTGGGCAGGAATTGTTTTACATAGTGGTATTACTGGAGGTACCTTAGCCGCGATTCTATTAAATGCCTTCTTCAATGAGTTTGGTACCATTATAAAAAAACAGGAGTCTAGGATTGTGTAAGTACTATTTTATTATCAAATTCAAATGGAGCAAGGAGGAAAAGCTACATGTCTCACACCATGAAAGTTCAGCCCTTTGAAGTTATATTAACATGGATTTTAAAGGAGTTTGAGGAAAAGCAGTCTATTTTTGGGATACATCAATCTTTGTTCTACACTCCTTCCAAAGAGAATCCTTATACTATTAAAAATATGTTTGGAAGTTATCTGGCAACACCCATTGGTACTGCAGCAGGTCCGCATACGCAATTGACTCAAAACATTATTTGTACCTGGCTGTCCGGTGGGCGTTTTATTGAACTTAAGACAGTTCAGATTATGGATGAGCTAGAAATCTCTAGGCCCTGTATTGATATGGAGGACGAGGGCTATAACGTCGAGTGGTCTCAGGAATTGAAACTGGATCAATCTGCTAATGAATACATAAAAGCTTGGGCATTAATTCATATTTTACACAACATGCTTGGTTTTACACATCTCCCTGTTGGTACTATCTTTAATATGAGTGTAGGTTATAATCTGGAAGGAATAAAAAGTCCGGCTATGACTCGCTTTATGAATCGTATGGCAGACGCCTCGGAAGAAATTGCTCAGATTAAGGCTGTTCTTGAAGATCAGTTTCCACAGTTCGCAGATCTTGAAATTCCTACTCAGCTTACCAATAATGTGACTCTTTCTACCATGCATGGCTGTCCTCCTGATGAAATTGGGAAAATTGCCTGCTATTTAATGGAAGAGAGAAAAATGCATACCACCGTTAAACTGAATCCTACCCTTCTCGGTAAAGAAAGGTTAATGAGCATTATCCATGATGATTTAGGTTATAAGGATATTGACATTCCCGATGCCGTCTTTGCCCATGACTTGCAATATGAGCGTGCGTTAGAATTGATCAAAATGTTACAGAAGGTTGCTGCTGAGCAAAAATTAATATTTGGAATAAAATTGACCAATACATTAGCTATGAAGAATTACAAGGGTAATTTGCCCGGTGATGAGATGTATATGTCAGGTCGGGCATTATATCCTATTGCAATGAATCTATATAATGAAATTCTAAAAGAGTTTCGTGGTGATCTAAATGTTTCTTATTCTGCAGGAGCAGATGCTTTTAATTTGACAGATATTTTAGCTTCTGGTGCAAAAAGCGTAACGGTTGCTTCTGACTTACTGAAACCTGGCGGCTATTCTAGATTTGTCCAATATTTAGAGAACTTGAAAAATGAAATGGCAAAGCGTGGCGCGAGAACTCTAGAGGAACTTGCTGGCAATAAAATGGTTAATTTAGAGAATGCAGCTGCAGAGGCACTAATAAATAAACGTTATAAAAAAAGTTATCATCCATATGATCTACCTAAAGTTTCATCTAATCTTGATATGTTTGATTGTGTAACAGCTCCCTGTATAGAACAGTGTGCAGTATGCCAAGATGTTCCCGAATATGCTTGGCTGATTGCAAATGGCGAATATGATAAGGCTCTGGAGGTAATTTTAGCTCGTAATCCTCTGCCAGCAATCAACGGGTATATTTGTACTCATCTCTGTCAGACCCGCTGTACTCGGAATAACTATGATGAACCAGTAGCGATTAGAGCCTTGAAACGATTTGCTGTTGAAAAAGGCAGGGTTAATAGACTGCTAAAAGCTAAGACTGACAAAAAGGCAGCAATCATTGGTGGAGGACCTTCAGGGCTGGCAGCAGCAGCTTTCTTAGCATTAAATGGTATTCAGACTACTATCTATGAAGGGAAGGATAAAGCAGGCGGCATGCCAGCGATAGCTCCAGCTTTTAGGATTCCTCAGGATGTAGTACAAAATGATATTGATCGTATAACAGATATGGGTGTAAAAATAGTACTTTCTCATCCAATTACTACCCCTCCAGAGGAGTTGTTAAAAGATGGTTTTGATGCCGTTTATGTAGCTTGTGGTTTCTCGAAAGATGCTCGTTTGAACATTCCTGGAATGGAAGCAAAAGGTGTCTATTCTGCTCTTGAACTGCTAGAGCTTGTAGTCAAAGGTGAAAAGCCGGATTTAGGTTCCAATGTTCTGGTAATTGGCGGTGGCAATACTGCCATGGATGCAGCTCGTACCGCCCAGCAAATTACAGGTAAACCAGTAACGGTTGTTTATCGGCGAACTAAGCAGGAAATGCCAGCTACGGATGAGGAGAAGGAAGAACTCTTTGAAGAAGGCAACCGATTAGAAGCACTTGCTACGCCAACGCAAGTGATTGTAAAAGATGGCCAGGTGGTGGCCCTGGAGTGCTTGCGTAATCAGTTAGGTGAAGCCGATACTGACGGTAGAAGAAATCCAGTACATATTCCAGGTAGTGAGTTTGTAATAAAAGCAGATTCTATTATTGTCGCAATTGGGCAAAGTCCAGATGTTACCTTTCTGAATGGTAGTTCCGTATTTCAACATAAAAACGGTAGGATTGCTGTTAATGCTAAAACAGGCATAACAGGTAAGAAGGGTGTATATGCAGGTGGTGACGCTACTCGTGGACCAGCTATTGTGATTCAAGCTTGTGAGGATGGACGCCGAGCAGCGGAATCGATTTGCCAAGAGCTTGGTATTGTTTTTGAACAAGGGACTTGTCCTGGAACAATACTTTCTGAAGCAGATATTTTAAAAGTAAAACAAGTTCGCGCCAGAAAAGAAGTCCAACTTATGCCTAATCGGCTTCCAGTGGCTGAGCGCATTGGTTTCAACCTTATTGAGCAAACCTTTACAGAAGAAGCTGCTCGTCAGGAAGCAGCTCGATGTATGCAGTGTTCTACTTTCTGTGATAAGTGCGTTGAAGTCTGTCCTAATCGGGCTAATTACACCTACATTATTTCACCAATACGAACAATCTTATCCACACTTGCTTGTCAAAATGGCACATTGATGGTGGTAGGGAAAGAAAGTTTTACTGTTAATCAGCATCGTCAAATTATTCATCTTGATGATTTTTGTAATGAATGCGGCAATTGTGCTTCCTTTTGTGTCCATAATGGTAAGCCATATATGGATAAACCAAGGTTGTTTCTCAGAGAAAATGATTTTAAACAAGAGAAAGATAATGCGTTTTACATTCAAGGAAATATCATTTATAGACGGGCAGACGGCATAGAGTCGAAACTTTCTGTAACGAAAGATGGCGTAGTATTTGAAAATCCATTCGTTACGGTTCACTTATCTCCTGATTTTGCAATCAAGGAGATGGCGTTGAAGAAAGACTTCACAGAGATACTTTCCTTGCGAGAAGCAGTTCAGATGGCGCTCATATTCCAAGGTATTATCACTTCGTTGCCATTTCTATCCTCTAATTCTGCTACATAAAGAATTAAGGGTAGCCAAAATAGTGATACATATTATAAAAATAGTTAGAGAGGGGCTGACATTTTGAAAGTCGATTTTAACAAAGTCTTAGAATTAGCAAAAAAGTATGAACCTGATATGAGTAAGTTTTTGAGGGATATGATTGCTATTCCCAGCGAAAGCTGCCAAGAGGAAAAAGTGATACTCCGCATTAAAGAAGAAATGGAAAAAGTCGGTTTTGACAGGGTAGAAATTGATCCTATGGGAAATATTCTGGGTTATATGGGTCATGGTACACATTTGATTGCAATGGATGCTCATATTGATACTGTGGGTATTGGCAATCCTGAAAATTGGAAATATGATCCTTATGAAGGTTATGAAGATGACGAAATTATTATTGGCCGTGGCGGCAGTGACCAGGAAGGCGGTATGGCTTCCATGGTGTATGCGGGAAAAATCATCAAAGATCTCAAGTTGGAAGAGGACTATACATTAGTGGTAGTTGGCTCTGTGCAAGAAGAAGATTGTGATGGACTTTGCTGGCAATATATCATTAATGAAGATAAGCTGAAACCAGAATTTGTTGTGATTACCGAACCAACAGACGGTAAGATTTACAGAGGGCAAAGAGGGCGTATGGAAATCAAAGTAGCAACGAAAGGTGTAAGCTGTCACGGTTCAGCTCCTGAACGCGGGGATAATGCAATTTACAAAATGGCTGGAATTCTAAATGAATTGAAAGCTCTTCATGAAAATCTAGTGGACCATGATTTCTTAGGTAAAGGCAGCCTGACAGTATCGGAAATATTCCATACTTCACCTTCCCGATGTGCTGTGGCTGATAGTTGCTGGATTTCTATAGATAGACGATTGACTGTGGGTGAGACAGGTGACTATGCAATTGGGCAGATTAAAAATCTTCCTTCTGTAAAAGCTGCAAATGCAGAAGTTACAATGTATCAATATGAAAGACCTTCTTATACGAATTTGGTTTATCCTACTGAGTGTTATTTCCCAACATGGTTGATTGAAGATGAACATCCCGTTTGTCACGCCGTAGTTGATTCTTATAAAGGCTTATTTAAAGAAGAACCTAAAGTAGACAAATGGACATTCTCAACCAATGGGGTTTCGATTATGGGGCGTTATGGTATTCCTTGTATTGGTTTTGGACCGGGACATGAAGATCAGGCTCATGCACCAAATGAGCGAACTTGGAAGAAAGAATTAGTCAATTGTGCCGCAGTATATGCAGTTATTCCCATGATTTATACTACCGAATATGCTGCCAAAATGCCTGCTCATACTGCAAATCTTGTAAATAAATAATGTTTGTTTTTTATTAAAAATCATTTTTCTATAAATATAAAAAATTTAGGGGGATTATTATTATGCAAACCATTTTTCGTGGGAGACATTTCATCAACCTGGAAGATTTTACTAGAGAAGAAGTAGATACTATGCTTGAAGTGTCATTTGATCTTAAGAAAAAATTTGCTATGGGTGTTCCTACGAATTATTTACCAAATCAATCTATGTTTTTAATGTTCTTTGAGCAATCAACTCGCACTAGGAATTCTATGGAAGCTGGCTTTGCTCAACTTGGTGGGCATGCAGGTTTTCTTGATTCTAGCAGTATGCAAATTGCACATGGTGAAAGTGCGAAAGATACAGCCATTATCCTTTCTCGTTTTGGTCATGCTATTGCTTGCCGTTATTGCAACTGGGGTTATGGTAATAAATATCTGAATGAAATGGCGAAATGGTCCCATAAACCTATCATGAACCTACAGTGTGACCTCTACCATCCGTTCCAAGCATTAGCGGATTTAATGACCATGAAAGAAAAACTTGGTGATTTAAAACGTGTAAAGGTTGCTATCATTTGGGCGTATGCGGAAAGTCATAAGAAACCAATTTCTGTGCCTGTATCACAATTGTTGGCATTCCCTCGTTATGGCATGGATGTATGGCTGGCTCATCCTAAAGGTTGGGAACTTCCTGATTGGGTCATTGAACAGGCCAAGGAAAATGCTGCTACATATGGCGGTACTGTAACAGTCACGAATGATGAGGCCGCAGCTTATGAAGGAGCACAAATTGTCATTCCTAAAAACTGGGGAAATTGGGTTAATGACCAAACAGGCGTTGCTGCTTCTGGTGCTGTTTCTGTTGTTGATGATAAACTTATAGCGCAAAAATCTTGGAAATGTACTGAGGCTAAGATGGAAACTGCAGATAAAACTGTAATGTATATGCATGCTTTGCCTGCTGATCGAAATAATGAAGTTGAGGATTCTGTGATTGATGGTCCTCATTCTATCGTATATGATGAAGCTGAGAATCGCCTTCATACTGCAAAAGCCGTTATGACTCTCTTAATGGGTGGCCGATAAGGATGAATAAGCTTGCTGTTATAGCCATCGGAGGTAATTCTTTGATTAGTGACAATTCCCATCAAACGATTGAAGATCAGTATAATGCTGTTTGTGAAACTGCACGAAGTATTACTGGCATGATGGAAAAAGGCTACAATGTAATCATCACTCATGGTAATGGCCCTCAAGTAGGCTTTATTTTAAGGCGATCCGAAATTGCCACGGAGGCAGCAGGAATGCATCCTGTGCCTTTGGTAAGCTGCGGTGCAGATACGCAGGGTGCTATTGGTTATCAGATACAGCAGGCTATGGATAATGAATTTAATAGAAGAGGTATTGATAAGTCTGCCGTTACCATTGTCACCCAGGTAATTGTTGATGCTAAGGATTCGGCTTTTGAAAATCCAATAAAGCCAATTGGCTCTTTTTATACAGAAGAGCATATTCAAAAGATTAAATCGGAAAACCCTACTTGGGTGTTGGTAAGTGATGCCGGCAGAGGTTATCGTCGTGTTGTTGCGTCCCCTTTCCCAAAGAAAATTGTCGAAATTGATATTATTAGAAAGTTGGTTGTAGAAGGATATTGTCTTGTAGCAGTTGGCGGTGGTGGTATTCCTGTTATTCAACAGGATGATGGCACATTAAAAGGAATTGATGCAGTTATTGACAAGGATTTCGCTTCCAGCTTGCTGGCAGCACAAATCAATGCAGACGTACTTATTATTTCAACAAGTGTACCTTTAGTGTATCTGAATTATGGTAAAGCGGATGAAAGAGCATTGGAGAAAGTGACTTTACATGAATTGAAGCAATATGTTCAAGAAAATCATTTTGCTCCTGGCAGTATGTTACCTAAAATTCAAGCTGTAATAAATTTCTTGGAAAGTGGCGGTAAAAAAGCTATTATTACTAATACTGAGTCTTTGGAAGCAGCGGTATCTGGAAAAACCGGTACACATATATATCCATAGTTGTTAAACTGGTAATTGTTTTGCACAAATAGATAGACTACAGAGATACTAAAAAGATGAGTATCACTGTAGTTTTAATGGAGGCGCTGCTGTGGGGATTGTTTTGCGTGGTGGAACTATTGTAACAGCTGTTGATTACTATAAAGCCGATATTCGTATTGAAGGTGAAAAAATTGTTGCTATCGGCAAGGAAATTATTTTACCTGAGGATAGAATCTTGGATGTAGAAGGGCATCTTTTACTTCCCGGAGGTGTTGATGTCCATACACATTTTGATTTGCCAGTAGGCAATACTGCCACTGCTGACGATTTTATCAGTGGTACACAAGGGGCAATCATGGGTGGGACAACGACGATTATTGATTATGCAACTCAATTTAAAGGTCAAACTCTTAAGGCGGCTTTGGCCAACTGGCACGCTAAGGCTCAAGGAAACTGTTATGTGGATTATGGCTTCCATATGGCTATAACGGAATGGAATGATGATATAGCTGAGGAAATAGGTTGGTTATCACAAAGCGCTGGGGTGACTTCTATTAAATTATATATGGCTTATAAAAATTTTTTGCAGGTTGATGATGATATTTTATTTCAAGCCTTAGTTAAGAGTAAACAGTGCGGCGTGCTAGTTTGTGTCCATTGTGAAAACGGGGATATGATCTACAATTTAGTAAAGCGTTATCGCAGTCAAGGGAATGTAACGCCTTATTATCATCCTCTATCGCGCCCTATTGTGGCAGAAGAGGAGGCTGTTTACAGGATTATTGCTTTAGCACATGCTGCCCAATCGTTAGTTTATATTGTACATTTAAGTTCAAATAATGCTTTGCAAATTGTGATGAAGGCAAAATGTAGGGGTAATCGAGTTTATGCTGAGACATGTCCTCAGTATTTATTGTTGGATGAAAGTTATTATAGCAAAGATCATTTTGAAAGCGCCAAATATGTAATATCGCCTCCCTTGCGCAAGAAAGAAAATCAGGATTTTCTTTGGCGAGGTTTACATGATGGAATGCTTGATGTTGTTGCCACAGATCATTGCTCTTTCAATTTTCATGGACAGAAAGATGCTGGTTTGCATGACTTTAGTATGATCCCAAATGGTATTCCAGGAGTGGAGAATCGCTTAGGACTCCTCTATACTTATGGTGTTGTCCCAGGAAAAATCAGTATAAATACATTTGTTAATGTAACTGCAACTCAGCCAGCAAAAATCTTTGGACTATTTCCTCGCAAAGGAACGATAGCACCAGGCAGTGATGCTGATATTGTAGTATGGGATATAAGTGATGTCTCAGTAATTAGCGCCCAAGTCCAGCAACAGCGAGTTGACTATACACCTTATGAAGGGTTTCAACAAAAAGGTAAAGCTTTACACGTTTTTTTGCGAGGGCAGCAGGTTGTACAAAATGGCAATTTGTGTGACGAAGACCCTAAGGGGATTTATTTGCTACGTAAGTTGATATGATGAAGGAATCAAGATTACCCTTAGTCGGCCTTATCTAAGGTTTGTGGAAAGGAGAAGATATGGATCATTTCTCAAATATTTTACAACAATTCAATCATTTTCAATCGACGCAAATTATAACAATAGTAGGCACTCCGAAAGATCAAACAATTCACTTAGGAAAAATGTTGACTATATCCAAGGGAAATGAGTTTGAAGGAATGCTTATTGACAAAGAATTTACAGCTTTGGTTGTTAATAAGATAGAAACAGCAAATTGGCAGAGGCCCACTATCATAGAAATAGAATATGAGGGGGCTTACCGCCTTTTTTGGGATTGTTTGTGCACTCGTCTGAGTGCTTTAGTGCTAGGTGGTGGACACATCAGTCAGCCCGTAGTAGAATTGTTGCATCTGATTGGTTATGCTGTAACAGTAATAGATGACCGTCCAGAGTTTGCCAATACCCTTTCTTTCCCCAATGCAGAAAAAGTTATTTGTGAAAACTTTGGAACTGCTTTAAAAGACGTAGAAAGTAACGATTATTCGGCAATTATCATAGTTACTAGAGGGCATCGTTATGATTTAGAATGTTTACGGGCTGTACTTAATTATCCGGTACCGTATCTAGGGATGATCGGTAGTAAACGAAGGGTGAAAGGGATTAGGGACAAACTGACTGAAGAAGGTATCGCAGCAGAGAATTTATCACGTCTGCGAGCTCCCATTGGTCTTGACCTTGGTGCTCAGACACCAGCGGAAATTGCTCTTAGTATTGTTGCAGAGATATTAGCATCAGCTCGAAATGCTACCTGCTTACCGCTTAGCGGTAAAAGGAGGGAATAAGATGGATGCGAAAATTTTTAAGGCTATTTGTATAGTTAAAGAGGAAAAGAGTAGGGCTGTATTAGTCACGGTCATTGATACTCGTGGATCGACGCCTCGTAAAGCTGGCACCAAGATGCTTGTCTATCCTGATGGAAAGATACTAGGTACGATTGGTGGTGGTTGTACAGAGTCAGAAGCTAAGTTACAAGCTCTTCGAGCATTGGATGAGGGGGTGTCGTTTACTCATATTCTGTCGTTACTCGATGATACTGCTGCTGATGAAGGTATGGTTTGCGGTGGTACAATGGAGATCTTCCTGCAAGTGATTTGTAGCAGCTAGCAGGATATATTCATCAAAAATCATAAAATAGAAAAACTGCAGCTGCTATTATTATATATTGATTAAAATTTTATTAGACATATCTCTTACTTTGAGATATGATATTCTAAAGGAACTCAAAAGAGAATAAAGTAGTGAAGCAATGGCGCTCCAAGACAATTCGTATTGTTTTTGGCGCTTTTTTATTTATTGCTATGCTTCCTGCTGAAGGATGTTCGGCTGCACTGATAGCGGCTTAAATAACCTGCAGATCATGAGTAGAAAATAAAAGGGGTGTAATCATATGGGAACAACCAATCCAAGTCGTCTTTATTTTGCTTATGGGTTTAATCTCGATTTTGAAAGAATGAAGCAAAAATGCACTAAGCCACGTGTACTTTGCATAGCCCGATTACCGGAGCATAAAATAGGGTTTTATGAAAATTCTGTTATCTGGGATGGAGCTGTAGAAACTGTTATTCCTGATACTCAATCGGAAGTGTGGGGAGTGTTGTATCAATTAGAATCTTATGATTGGGAACAATTAGATAATTGCGAAGACGTTAGGTTAGATGGAACTGGGGAGTATTTTCATTATCCGGTAGAAGTACTTGATGAGCAAAGTAGGGTCAGAGAAGCAAGTATTTATAAGAAAGCCAGATTGGGAAAACCTAAGCTGCCTAGCACCGAGTATTTAGATATAATTGTTCAAGGGGCAAAAGAGCAGGGATTGCCTGAATTTTATATAGCGACGCTAGAAAGTATTGCATCAAAGCCTGCCTCCTATGCAGTGCCTAGGGTAAAGAATCACGGTAAGAAGACGATTTCGGAAGGCTGTGAAGGGTGCCAGTAGCTGAAGATGGATAATCCGTATCATATTGCCATAAAGGCATACAACTCTTACTTCAATAGAAGAAGGAGTTGTATGCCTTTTGGCAATAGTAAATTATCAAGTATTGTGCGTTATTTTTCGTTACCAATGTCTTCAATGATAATCATGTTTACGCCATTGAGAAAAGCTAAAGCGCTGGCTCTTATAATATCTGTGTCGACTGCTTTAGATGAATAGACTTTATTGTTATATCGAATTTGTAAATTGACGCGTCCTAGAGCCTCTTTGCCTCTTGAAACACTAGTGATCTTATATTCCACTAATTCGATGTCAAAACCTACAATGTTCTTTATGGCTGTATAAAGCGCATCAATAGGACCATCTCCAACTGCGCTGTCTTTAAAAAATTCTTCACCACGTTTTAAGCGTACACTTGCAGATGGAAAAATATCATTACTGATTACCTGGGAAGCCACGAGTTCATATAACTTTCCGCTTACCGTGTGTACTTCTGCTTGGGTATTGCCTTGCTCAAAATAGTAGCGGTCAACGAGGTAATAGAGATCATGAGTATAGACTTCTTTCTTTAAGTCGGCAAGGTTCAAAAAATTATTGAAAAGATTTTCGAAGTCCTTATTTTCGATGTTTTTGTGTATGATTTTGCTGATAGCATCTTTAAAGGCATGTCTTCCCGATCTGGCTGTTAGAATGAGTTCCATATTTTCCACGCCAACATCTTCGGGTCTAATAATTTCATAGGCATCACGAGATTTTAGCAGACCATCTTGGTGTATACCAGAGGAATGAGCAAAAGCATTGTCACCGGTAATTGCTTTGTTAACCTGGATATCTAATCCCATTAAAGTGCTGACAAGCTTTGAGGTTGTTTTTATTTCTTTAAGCACCACATTAGTGTGGGCATTGTAATAGGAGGAACGTAGCTTAAGACCCACTGCTACTTCTTCTAATGCTGCATTGCCTGCACGTTCGCCAATACCATTTAAGGTACATTCTACTTTAGTGGCTCCATTTTTGACAGCAATTAAGGTATTGGCCGTAGCAAGACCTGTATCATTGTGACAATGTACACTTAATATTACCTTATCATTTAAATTTTTTAATCTATAATTAATTTTATTAATTAGTTCGCCAAATTCTTCAGGGACCGCATATCCAACCGTATCAGGGATATTAATCATGGTGGCTCCAGCTTTTACTACTTGTTCAATCGTTTTCCAAAGGTATTCAAAATCGCTTCTGGAGGCATCTTCTGTAGAGTATTGAACATTAGGAAGTAATGTCTTTGCATATCGTACGGCGTCAATGCCCATTTCTAAAATTGATTCTTTAGATTTATTAAATTTTTTCTCAACATGAATGGCAGAGGTTCCTAAAACAATATGAATGAGGGGATTTTGCGCATATTTAATACTTTCATAGACTGCATCAAGATCTGCTTTAACAGCTCTTGCCAAAGCCGTAATCATCGGACCATCTATAATTTCCTTGGCAATTCTTTGTACAGAGTCAAAGTCACCTTTAGAAGAAGAAGGGAAACCAGCTTCAATAATATCTACATTTAATTTTTTTAATTGATGAGCAATTTCAAGTTTTTCGTATATATTGAGTTTTGCACCAGGCACTTGTTCGCCATCTCGTAAGGTTGTATCCAATACTAATACTCTTCTACTCATTAAAAATACCTCCTAAGTTTATTCTATATAATCATGGAGATTTTTAGTGACTAATCCGGATTTAGACACTAAAAAACCTCGTCTCTACTATAATAGAGACGAGGTTAACTCGCGGTACCACCCTAATTGGTTCAAAAATGAACCCCCTTTTTCGATGGCAAACACCATCTATCCCTGTAACGGTGGAATTCCGGCTCACCCTACATTATCGGGCTGCAGCTCATGGGTGAGTTCAATGCCTAAAATTTACCGAATCGCACCAACCTTCGGCTCTCTGAAAATTTCTAAACATCTACTATTCCCAGTCATTACCTTTGACTATATTGTTACTTATTCTAATCATTAAAACACTTCTTGTCAATAGAATAAAAGAAAAAAATATAAAAGAATCTTGAAATACTCAGTGCAGCGATTCTTAACAACTATACGATATAGTGTATAATGTACTATAGTTGCTTATCTTATAATTTTAGCATTAATTTGGAACTTTCAAGGAGATTGAAAGCATGAACTTTTTTAGTCGTTACACAGGAAAATATGGTAAAAAATTTTTTCTGGCTGTATTTTTTGTAATGTGTGAGACGGTGTGTGATCTTATATTGCCGGCGATCATGTCGCAAATTATTGATGTGGGGATAGCCGGAAAGAATATGGAATATGTTCTTTTAAAAGGAGGTTTCATGCTCTTTATTACAGCATTAGGAGCCATTGCAGCGTCTTTCCGCAATATTATATCAAGTACTGTTTCGCAAAAATTTGGGACTGAGCTGAGATTGGATTTATATAAAAAAATTCAAACATTGTCTCTTGAAAATATTGAGCACTTTGATAGAGCTTCTTTGGTAACGCGCTTAACAAATGATGTTACGCAAATCCAGAATCTTGTAAATGGACTCATGAGAATCTTTATCAAGGGGCCTTTTTTGTGCATCGGAAGTCTTATTATGGCGATACAACTCAATGCTAAATTAGCATTGATCTTGGCAGTGGTCATTCCGATTGTAGGGATATTAATCCTTATTAATATGAAATTTGGTTTTCCTTTTTTTATAAAGGTTCAACAGGTTCTTGACCAGTTAAATAGTGTAATGAGAGAATATTTATCTGGTGTCAGGATTGTAAAGGCGTTTAATCGATTTGATTATGAAGTAGAGAAATTTAATAAAGCAAATCAAGAACTCCAATTCAAATCTGTTAAAGCGATGCGGATGATCTCTATTTTTGGGCCGGGGATTATGCTTACAGTAAATTTTGGTATTGCAGCAGTGCTCTGGTTTGGAGGAAAGTATGTACATTTAGGAGAAATGCAGGCAGGCCATATTATTGCATTTATTAATTATATGACACAAATGTTGTTCTCATTGCTGTTAATTTCTATGGTTTTTAATATGTTCGTGAGAGCAAAAGCATCAACAGAGCGTATTAGTGAGGTATTTGCTCAAGAAGATCGGATGACATGGGATTGTTGTCCTAGTTCGATGACAGTTATTAAAGGTAGAATTGATTTTCAAAATGTATATTTTTCTTATGGAAAAATGAAGGAAGAGGCAGTTATTAAAAATGTTACGATGACCTGTATGCCAGGAGAACGGATTGGGATCATTGGTTCTACAGGTTCAGGCAAGAGTAGTCTTATTCAGTTGATTCCTCGTTTTTATGATGTAACTTCTGGTTCTATCAAAATTGATGGGGAAGATGTGAAGGACATAAACCCAAAGTGGATACGAGAGAAAATAGGTATTGTGCCTCAGAAATCAATACTATTTACTGGTACCATTATGGATAATATAAAATGGGGAAAAGAAAATGCTACGATGGAGGAAATTGAAACTGCAGCTAGGGTTGCGCAAGCACACGACTTTATTATTGCATTACCTGAAGGGTATCAAACAAAAGTTGGGCAGGGTGGCGTCAATTTTTCTGGTGGACAAAAGCAGCGGCTGGCGATTGCAAGAGCATTTGTTAAAAAGCCGGAAATTCTTATTTTAGATGATGCAACAAGTGCTGTTGATGTGCTTACAGAAGAGAAAATAAAAGAAGCCTTAAAACAATATGCCAAAAATCTTACTTGTCTTATTATTGCTCAGCGGATTATCTCCATTGTGGATTTAGATAGAATAATAGTACTTGATCAAGGGGAAATTGTGGGTATTGGCAAGCATCGTGAACTGATGGAAAGTTGTGAAATTTATCAAGAAATATTTTACTCACAAGTAGGTAAGGAGATGTAGTGGTATGTCTCAAAAAGATGAGCAGAAAACAGAAGGTAAGAAGCAAGTGCGTAATTCACTGAATTCTGATAACGTGGGAGGAATACGTGGAAGTCTGAGTGGACGCCGTGGAAGAGGCCCAATTGTTAAACCTAAAAATTTTTTAGCAACCTTTAAGCGATTATGGTATTACATAGGTAAGGAAAAAAATGTGTTAACCTATATTTTGTTATTTCTAATAGCGGAGTCGTTACTTACTCTATTAGGACCTTATTTGATAGGTCTTTCTATTGATACGATGTCTGCTTCCAATGGCTTTGTTGATTTTAATGCATTAGAAATATTGGTGATGACCTTAATTTTTGTATATGTAACTAGTGGAGTTTTGACTTTTCTACAGGGATGGCTTATGGCAGGGATGTCTCAGCGGATTATTGCAGATATTAGAAGGGTTTTATTTAAAAAACTTCAACATCTTCCTGTTGCCTTTTTTGACATTCATCCTCATGGAGAATTAATGAGCAGATTATCGAATGATATTGATAATGTAAGCGGAACGATATCTCAGTCAACGACACAATTATTATCTGGCTCCATTATGATTATTGGTTCTCTGACGATGATGATTGTGTTGAGCCCTTTTCTTACTGTAGTCAATTTACTTACTGCTTGTTTGGTGATTTTACTTGCTCGTGTTATTGCTAATAAAACAAGTGAATTATTCAAAGAGCAGCAGGCAGAACTCGGGAGATTAAATAGTCATATTGAAGAAACAATTTCAGGCATACAGTTAGTAAAGGCGTTTAATCGTGAGGATAAGGTAATTGCAGCATTTGATGATGTAAATATGAAATTATGTGAAGTAGGCTTGAAAGCACAAATTTGGTCAGGATTTTTAATGCCGCTTATGAATGTAATTAATAATTTTGGAATTGCTCTGATTGCTGTTATAGGTGGTATTCTAGCAATAAAAAGTATAATTACGATTGGTGTTATTGCTAGTTTTTTAAGCTATTCAAGACAATTTGCCAGACCTTTAAATGATTTGGCAAATATATTTAATCTTTTACAGTCTGGTGTTGCTGGTGCAGAGAGAGTATTCGAGATTCTTGATGAGAAAGAAGAAACCGCAGATCTGCCAAACGCTATAATATTAAACAATCCTAAAGGGCATGTTGTTTTTGAAAATGTTAGTTTTGGTTATCGACCAGATGTTTCAGTATTGAAAAATGTAAGCTTTTTGTCGGCAGAAGGTAGTAGTACTGCGCTTGTAGGGCCTACAGGTGCAGGAAAAACTACGATTGTAAACCTAGTTACCCGATTTTATGATGTAACTGATGGAAGGATATTAATTGATGGAATTGATGTCAGAGAGTATACCAGAGATAGCCTGAGGCGATGTTTTGGTATTGTACTGCAGGATGCATATTTGTTTTCTGGTACAATTAGAGAAAATATAAAATATGGAAAGCCTGATGCAACTGATGAAGAAGTGCAAGAAGCATCAATAATGGCTAATGCACATCGTTTTATTTCAATGCTTCCGAAGCAATATGAAACTCAGCTATCAGAAAATGGCGCAAATTTAAGTCAAGGTCAAAGACAGCTTCTAGCGATTGCAAGAGTGATCTTAGCTAAACCGTCGATTCTTATTTTGGATGAGGCTACAAGCAGCATTGATACTCGTACCGAAATACATATACAGGATGCGTTGCTAAAAATAATGCAGGGACACACAAGTTTTGTCATTGCTCACCGATTAAATACCATTCGGGGCGCAAATAATATCTTAGTAATTGATCATGGTGAAATCGTGGAAGAAGGTAATCATGATTTCTTAATCCACACTGAAGGAGTCTATTATCAGATGTTTTTTGATCAATTTAAAATATTGAGAGAACACAATGTTTAGGATAGAAAAAATTCATATATTGAAACGCAAAAATGCGAATTTTAAAGAATAAGCACGTATCCTGTATATTAACCTTCCTAAACCGAAAAATGCTCCTAAAACTAAATTATAAAGGACTTTGCACTAGTACGATTCATATGATATTATGTATACATCGTAGTAAAAAAAATGCCTGAAATGCACGTTATCTTTTTTATGTCCAACCTACTTTTATAACTGGGGAATCTAATGATATCTGGCTGCCGAGCCATCATTGAGTGGAAGGCAAAAGCATATCTAGGATGCCCACCTGCGAGCTGCAGGTTTGGACATATCAAAGAGACGATATTATGGGCTTTATCTTTTCTATTGAAAAGGGACTTATCATAGGGTAAGTCTTTTTTTTCTTTATATAAAATGCTGCGAAAGGGCAGAAAAAAGGCAGGTGAATATAAAGTTGACTAATTGTATGGTAGCTGACATCGTATTGAAAAATGGCGTAGTGTATACCGCTGATGAGCAAGATCAGATACATCAAGCAGTGGCAATTAAGGATAATACAATTTTGTTTACAGGCAGCGATAAGGAAGTGCAGAATTTTATAAGTAATAAAACTCAAATCATTGATTTGGGAGGGAAGATGGTACTGCCTGGTTTGATCGATAGTCACATTCATCCACCTGGTTTATCCTTATCAGAGCTTTACGAAGTTCAGCTATTTAATATAAATAGCATAGAAGGATATGTGGAGGCTGTAAAGAAGTTTATTGCAGAGCATCCAGATGTTAAAATGGTTTATGGCAGAGGCTGGTCATGGGGTATATTAGCAGGTGAAGAGTTGATTAAAGGACCTCGCAAAGAATATCTCGATGCTGTTACGAGTGAGATTCCTATCGTTTTACGCGCACATGATGGTCACACCCTATGGGTAAATTCCAAAGCTTTAGAAATAAATGGTATAACTTCGGAAACCGAAGTACCTCAGGGCGGCGTTATAGAAACGGATCAGAGTAATGGTGAGTTGTGGGGAACTCTAAAAGAATGGGCTATGTGGCTGATTGCCTTGCCTGAATATAGTTTGGATCAATATATTACTGCGATGACTGCCTTCCAGAAGAAGATGCATCGTTTTGGTATTACGAGTATTCTTTGTATGGCAAGCGTGCCTTTTGATGTCATTTTTAAAGCTTGTGATGAAATGCAAAAAGCGAAACAACTGCAGCTGCGTGTTCGTGGCGCTATGACGGTTAATACCAGAGAGAATCTGCTTAGCCAACTTATGCATATTAAAGAGTTGAGGAGACAGTATCAGACTCCTTTGCTCCAAGTCATTACTGCAAAGTTTTTTACGGATGGGGTAATTGAAGGCTGTACTAGTTATTTATTAGAGCCTTATAGTATAAAAGCTGGAAGAGGTGAGAACTATTATGGTGATTTTCTGTGGGAAATGGAAAATCTAAAGAATGCTTTTTATACAGTGAATCAGTGCGGTATGCAAATTCATGTTCACTCGACGGGCGATGGTTCGACTAGAAAGGTATTGGATGCTTTAGAATACGCTAATAATAAAATGGCAGCAGGAGACTATCGTAATACCATTACCCACTTACAGCTTGTAGATCAAAAGGATATATTGCGCTTTAAAGAACTGAATGTAGTTGCTAGCGTACAGCCATACTGGCAATTTAAAGGTCCTAAATGGTGGTATAATGTTGATTATCAGTTCATGGGTGAACGTGCTAATCTGGAATTTCCTTTAGGTACTTTTTTTCGCGAAGGGATCACTGTAGCGTCTTCTTCCGATTATCCTGCCACAGCTGTGCCCAATCCTTTCTTAGCGATGGATGTTGGTGTCACACGTAATATTGATAACGGTGCCTTACATGGCGTAGAGGATATTACAGATATGGATGATGAAAGGTATCTTTTAAATAAAGGCGAACGAGCCACTGTAGAGCAAATGATCAAAAGTTTTACTATAAATGGTGCCTATACTTTATTTATGGAACATGAAATTGGTTCTATTAAAGTGGGGAAGATTGCTGATCTAGTGGTTATTGATCAAAATTTATTTGTGGTGAATCCTATTGATATAGATAAGACGAAAATCCTCATGACCTTTTTTGATGGCAAACTAGTATACAAGGTGGATTGACTTTATATTCTATGCAAATGGCTTTGCATCTTAATAATTGATATGGTATTATATATTTAATGTTGAAAGAAGGTTTAATGCCAAGAACATTCCAAAATCAACAGCTGTTTAACTATTAGAAAATGATCTACCTGTGATATATGTTATCTTATATATGTCCAACCTACTTTTATAAATAGGGAATCTAATGATCTGGTAGCTGTCGGACCTCCTTTGAGTGGATGGCAAAAGCCAATCTGTGATGCCCACCTGCTAGCGGCAGGTTTGGACATATAAAAGAAACGATATCATGGGTTTACTTATTTCATTAGCGAAAGAAGGATTTTATTATTAGAATCCTTCTTTCGTTTTTATTGAATTCGTTTACTGTTGAATTAAATAATTTGGTGTATCGATTTGCAGGATCAAATAAGTTGTGAGGCGAATCATTTTATAAGCAAAATTAATATTGATGGCTAATGGAAATAACCGTCTGTCGTACAACAGACGGTTATTTGTTTGAATTTTCGCAGGAAAAAGGAAAATATTGTCGAATTAAAAAATATACGATTTTCTGAGTTATAGAAGTAAGGAGTTGATATTATGTTTCAAAATAAATATTCTATTGGCTTCAAAATCACGGTAATGTATATAATTATCAGTGTCCTGTGGATATTATTTTCTGATTATTTGGTAAACAGTCTCGTTTCAGATCCAGGGATGGTAATTAAAATAGAGGTTGCAAAAGGATGGTTTTTTGTAGCGATTACAGCCTTAGTGTTATATCAACTCATTTCCCGTAGTTCTGGGCTCCTTAGAGAATCTGAAGAGCAATTGCAGAAGAAAAATGAAGAGATTATGACAACATATGAAGAGTTGCTTGCTTCTGAAGAAGCATTAAAACAGCAATTTGATGAGTTATTATATAGAGAGGAAAAAATAAATCGGCGAAATGAATGTTTGTATGCTTTACATGAAGCCTCCATCACTCTTATGCAAGGTTTTATGGTAGATGATCTTTTGAAGATTGTGGTTAGAAAAATGATGGAGATAAGTGGAGCTCAATTTGGATATATCTACTTACTTAGTGAAAATGACAATTCTATGATATCAAAAGTGATAGAAGGATTTGCGCTAGATCAGATTCAGGAACGTGTAAAAAAAGGTGAAGGTATTATCGGTAAAGTATGGGAAAGCGGAGATATCGTTATTGTTCCAAGATATCATGAGTGGGAAGACCGATTACGCGACCCGGTTTATAATCTTTTAAAAGCAGGTATTGGTATTCCTTTGAAAGCCGAGGGAAAAGTTATTGGTGTCTTTAGCATGAACTATACAGTAAAGCATGTTTTTGATAAAGAAGAATTACAAATGTTAGAAAGTTTTGCCGAGCTCACATCGATTTCCTTAGGAAATTTTCTATTATATGAAGCGTTACAAAAAAGTCAACGACGGAATCAAAGGTTAATTGATGCGCTGCCAGATTCGATATACCTTTTGGATTGCTCTGGCATCGTACTTTCTTATAAAAACGGTAAGGAGTTTACTTCAAAAGTTAATCAGGAAGAGAAAATTGGGAAAAAATTAGAAGAGTTCTTAATGATGGAGAATCCGCAAATTTTGGCGGAGAAGATTCAACAAGCGCTTTTAACGGAAAAGATTCAATTCTTTGAATATCAATATCAAGAAATGAAAATGATCAGATATCAGGAAGTACGAATTATAGCGATTAATGCTAATGAAATCATTGCCATTGTCAGGGATATTACCCATCGAAAAGATATGGAGGGAAAACTTCAATATTATGCTTTGCATGACAGAATGACCGGATTATATAATCGAGTGTATTTTGAAGAGAAGCTGCAGGAGCTGGAAAGAAATTGCCAGAGTTCTATTGGAATTGTGATATGTGATATTGATGGTCTTAAATTAGTAAATGATACTTTTGGACATCAGGCTGGTGATGAGCTTCTCATTAGTGCTGCTATGATCATTAAAGAGTGCTTTTCAGGAATTGCTGAAGTAGCAAGGGTAGGTGGTGATGAGTTTGCAGTAATATTGCATAATTCAAGCAGTACAGATATTGAAGAGATTTGCCAGTGTATTCGTCGGCGGGTTAGCGAATTTCGTGAGGCTAATACTAAAATTCCCCTTAGTATTTCCATTGGATTTAGTGTCAAAGCTTATCCTAAGCAAAGTGTATCGGATATATTTAAAGTTGCTGATGATAATATGTATCGGGAAAAATTACATAGCAGCCAAAGTATTCGGAGTTCCATCGTTAAGACTCTTAGTAAAGCCTTGGAGATTCGGGACTTTGTTGATGATGGGCATATTGATCGATTGGAGATCTTAGTCGTAAAGTTGGCAGAAGCGATAGGGATAGAGTCGAGTAGATTACCTGACTTACGTCTTTTAGGCCGTTTTCATGATATTGGTAAAGTAGGTATACCTGATCACATCCTTTTTAAATCGAGCCGCTTATCAGATGAAGAGTTTATAATTATGAGACGTCATTGTGAAATCGGTTATCGAATGGCGCAGTCTTCCGGTGAGTTATTACCAATTGCAGATTGGATATTAAAACATCAAGAATGGTGGAATGGGCAAGGATATCCGCTAGGAATCAAGAATGAGGGAATACCTTTAGCGTGTCGGATCTTATCTATCGCCGATGCTTTTGATGCGATGACGAATGATCGTCCTTATCGTAAAGCCATGAAGCATGAAGAGGCTATTGCAGAGATTGAACGTTGTGCAGGGACACAATTTGATCCTAATTTAGTACCACTTTTTAAACAGATTGTTGCAGCGGAGTCTGACAAGCTAAAAAAAATGCGTCATGCAGTACAAACTTGAATTGTAGATATTACTATTTTTATGAAAATAAATAAGATCATAAATTCCAGTAATATCTCATAAAATACTCTTTATAATAGCTTATAAGGAGGCGCTATATTTGTTAATTCATATACAATGCGGAGGTACAGTACATTTTAATAATTTTGGTATGGGAAAATGTTTAGGATGCGGCAGGGTTATTAATGTGCGAATATCTTCTAAATGAATTTATATTTAGAAGATGTAATAAGAGTGTTAGACCTTAGGTTGTGATGTAATAAAATCACAGCCTTTTTTGCGTAAAAAGACTGCTGTTACTGAAAAAATATAATGAAAATGAGATGATTTGAATTAAATAACTAAATTCAAATTAAATAACTAAAAAAACCGGCGAAATCCTGCGAAATCGAGATATTTCGCAGGATTTCGCCATATTAATGGCAAACATGTATAAGGTGAAAAAGAGGAAGGCAAAGTATAACGCAAAAGTGGAAATATTTGCTTTTGCGACCTTGTTAGACTCTTAAAAGAAAGGGGAATTGTAAATAATATGATTGGTTTGGAGTTTTTAGTGGTCTTAGGCTGTTTGATCTTAGGCACTCGTTATGGTGGAATGGGATTAGGGTTAATTAGTGGTATCGGTCTTTTTATTCTTACTTTTGGTTTTAATCTGCAACCTGGTCAACCACCCGTCGATGTTATGCTGACGATTTTAGCAGTAATTGCTTGTGCTTCTGTATTGCAAACTGCTGGAGGTTTAAATGTGATGATGAAGGTTGCGGAGCGTATATTACGCCGTCACCCTTCTTACATCACGATTTTAGCCCCACTCACTACTTGGACATTGACGTTTTTATGCGGTACTGGTCATGTCGTTTATACAATGTTTCCTATTATCTATGACATTGCGGTTAAAAAAGGAATTCGCCCTGAAAGACCAATGGCTGTTGCTTCCGTTGCATCTCAAATGGGAATCGGCGCATCTCCTGTATCCGTTTCAGTTGTGTCGATGGTTTCGATTCTAGCTCAATCCCATGGTGTAGGTAGTGCGATTGGTCTTCTTGATTTGTTGTCTGTTTCTATTCCGTCTACATTGTTGGGAGTTATTGTTGCTGCTCTTTGGAGTATGAACCGTGGTAAAGATCTGGACAAGGATGAAGATTTTCAAGCAAAAATTCAAGATCCAGAGCAAAAGGAATACATTTATGGAACTTCCGATACTCTATTAGACAAGGTATTCCCAAAAGAATCCTATTGGGCAACTTGGATATTCTTTGCTGCCATTGGTGTTGTTGTTCTATTTGGTGCATTCCCTAATTTACTTCCTTCTTTTGGTCCTGTTGGAAAATTGAAGCCATTATCAATGAATCTGGTTATCCAGATGTTGATGCTGATTGCAGGTGCTATTATTCTGATTGTTTGTAAGGTGAATCAACGGGAGATATCCAATGGTCCTGTTTTTAAAGCCGGTATGGTTGCAATTGTTTCTGTATTTGGTGTAGCATGGATGAGTGAGACTTTCTTTCATGCACATTTCGCCTTATTGAAGAGTACATTGGCGGGTGTTGTTGCTAGTCAGCCTTGGATGTATGCTATTGTATTGTTCCTAGTTTCAAAATTAGTGAATAGTCAAGGGGCTGCTGTTGCTGCAATTGCTCCTTTAGGTCTTAGTTTGGGAGTCGACCCCAAAATGATGGTAGCCTTTTTCTCCGCATCCTATGGATATTTTGTTTTACCAACCTACCCTAGTGATTTAGCGTGCATTGGATTTGATCGGTCGGGTACTACTCGAATTGGTAAATATATTATCAATCATAGTTTTATTGCTCCTGGTCTGATTGGTGTAGGGGTTGGATGTCTTACAGGCTATTTCTTAGTTAAAATACTCATGTAGCTAAAAAGTCTCTCATCTTTGATGAGGGACTTTTTAGTCATTATAGGAATAAAATGATGAGTCTTGAGAAAAAATATTGATATATTATGTAATTTATACGATAATATTAATATATGAAGTATTATTATCAGAAGTGGAGGAATCACTAGTGTGTCCATTTAAAGGTGACTGTTCTATGTTTTGTCCGCCAGAGCTTTATCGCGAAAGGCACAAAACATGTGCGAGATATATGGCCGCCAGTAAAGTTGGTATGGCAGCCGTACCTCATGAAATGTCAGCGATTAATTATGCTTTAATCCAAACGTTAAGAGGGTAAACGTAGTCTAAAGTGCCGCCTCACATTGAGGCGGCACTTGATGCATGCTGGCGAAACCATTATATTATATGAGGGAGTGTTTTTTATGAATGAAGTGATTCGTACCATTAAAAATAGACGTAGTGTACGTATATATCGAGAAGAGCAAATTACAGAGGAAGAGTTACAGGTTATAGTGGAAGCTGGTTTGTGGGCTCCTAGCGGTCATAACATGCAGCCATGGCATATTACTGTTATTCAAGATAAAGATCTTCTATTGCATATGAGTAACATAGCCACTAAAGAAATGGCACAGTCTCCGCTTGAATGGGTTGCTCGTATGGGAAAGAGCGGACGTAACCTCTTTTATAATGCACCGACTGTACTTATTGTGTCAGGTAAACAAGAAGATGAGGTTATGCTGAATTCAGCTGTTGATTGTTCTGCTGCTATTCAAAATATGCTCTTAGCTGCAGAATCGCTGGATATTGGTTCTTGTTGGATTGGATTAATTCGCTTCTTTTTTGCTCAAGAGGAAGAAGTCAAAAAACTGCTGTTGCCAGAAGGTGTCAAACCGCTATATGCTGTTTGCCTGGGTTACAAGGGAAGAGCAAATGGAAAAGGTCCGGAACGTAAAAGTGGAAATGTTAGCTATATTCGTTAATAGAATGTTTGGAAAGCGTTATTTGTAGATAGAGTAAGGATAAATCGAGTATACTAGTCTTATAGGAAAATGTGGCAATACATGTATGAAGAGGGGAAAATAATGAGCGAATTATTTGAGAAGATCGGCATTTCTGCCCAATTGGCAGCAGGTTTAGGGAAGGCGAAAATTGTTGTCCCGACGGCAATACAGACGAAAGTAATTCCTTTGTCTTTAGCAGGCAGGGATATAATAGGTCAATCGGCAACGGGTACAGGTAAAACACTAGCTTATTTATTGCCTCTATTTCAAAAGATTGATGTGAGCAAACGAGAGATGCAGGTTATGATTCTTGCCCCTACCCATGAACTTGCTATTCAAATACAGCGGCAAATTGAACTATTAGCGAAGAACTCAGAAATTGCTGTAACGTCTACTCCTATTATTGGGAATGTAAATATAGCTAGGCAAATAGACAAATTAAAAGAGAAGCCACATATTATAGTGGGATCTAGTGGGCGGATATTGGAATTGATACAAAAAAAGAAGATAATGTCTCAGACAATCAAAACAATTATTATTGATGAAGCCGATCGTTTATTAGATGACAAAAATGTGGATAGTGTAAAAGCCGTTCTAAAGACTACGCTTAAAGATCGGCAGATTCTATTATTTTCGGCTACGATAACTTCAAATACGTTGGCAATTGCTAAAGGGATCATGCGTGACCCAGAGATCATTACAATTGCTGAAGAAAGTAACGATAGACCTGATATTTCACATATGTATTTTGTGGCAGAGCAGAGAGATAAAATTGAAGTCATACGTAAAATGGTACGACTTATTAATGCTAAACGTGCATTAGTTTTTATAAATAAAAGTGATGATATCGAAGAAACTACTGAAAAGCTTATATATCATGGACTAAAAGCTGCAAGCATACATGGAAGCTCTGTAAAAGGAGATCGTAAGAAATCATTAGAAGATTTTCGCAAGGGGAACGTTCAATTATTAGTTGCTTCTGATGTAGCAGCTCGCGGACTGGATATAGTCGGTATTGATTATGTATTTAATTTAGATTTGCCTGAAGACCCTCAAGTCTATTTACATCGTGTAGGAAGAACTGGGCGAGCGGGAGAAAGTGGTATCGCCATATCGATTATTACCAAGCAGGAAGTCGCTTTAGTTCATAAATACGAGAAGCTTTTGAAAATAAACATCGTAGCAAAACAGATGGAACACGGAAAAATATTTGATAAATATAAAGCAGTTCGTAAGTAGAAATGAAGTATAGGGCTTGGCATTTGCCAAGCCTTTTTTTATTTTTTATAGGAATTATAAATATTAAAGATGAAAAGGCTAGTAATCGTATCTGTTTCTTCTTTGTGTTCTCTGCATTTTGACGGTTCTATTATCGTTTAGGATGAGTCAAGGTCTTCTTATTATATTTTTGACTTGTATGCAAATATAATGTGATACATATAATATAATAGGAAGGGAGTGAGGGTGGTGAAATTGCTTTCGGTTGGTTTAAGCGGAACAACCCATGATATCCGAGAAAGATTGCAATTGGATTGTAAAACATTAATTAAAGATGGATATAAAATAGCGATTGATGAGACCAATAAAGGACATTATACGTTTATTGGCTGCAATGTCATGGAAGGAGAATTGTCTTTTCGTAATTATGAACGGATTAAAAATGCAGTAAAACATCATGTTGCTAATATGCTGGCTGAATTAATTATTTCAAGAGAAGAAAAGAAAATTGTTTATAAAATTGTTGAAGATAATTATTATTATTTTTCTGTAGAAGAGCGTAAGATTATTTACGATAATACATTGCAGTTATTAAATGATAATTATGGTGTGGTTGCGGATTTTGGTTTTGGTACGCGCAGCAAGAATATAGTGGAAAAAATTGCTGAATATCTTAACGCTCATCATGAGCTTGTATTAGAAGGATTTATCAATTTTAGATTGAAAGAATATCGGGAGAAACTGGCTAGAGTAGTAGATACAGCTGTGGATGACTTTATGATGGAATTAGAATATCAAGAGTTTATTCGCGTTTTGCGATATTTTGTTACGATTCAGGAGCCACAGGTAGAGGAAGTACACGTAGTAATCATTAATTCTGGTACGTACAAAATTTTAGATGAACAGGGAAATTTAATTAGTAATCAAAAATTAGAAAATTTTGTGCTGGAAAATGATGATTCAATCAATCATGAAGACTTGCTTATTACAGCCCTTATTACGATAGCACCATATAGTGTTATGGTTCACGTAGAGGATCATAATCGTGCTGCGACTAAGAGTTTGGTAGATATTATAAAGAACATCTTTGATGATAGGTTTATGATATGCAACGGATGTGACTTTTGTATAAATGCCTATAAAGAAGATTTTATGCCTACCCATTAACCGCTAATGTAGATATTGACATTCATCCTGAAAATAGCTATTATTAGACTAATACTAGTAAAAGTAATGCAAAGGACAAGACAATAGTGTTACTGTTGTTTCAGAGAAAAGATGTCACCGGCTGTAAGCATCTTTACGTACACCATTATTGTTACCACCTTTAAACTGCTATGCTGAATGTTTTTTTGCTATAAGAAGTAATAGCTATAAAACGGTAAGCTGTGCCGGGTAATTCCCGTTATCAATGATCAAGATGGGCTTTTGCCAATCAGGGTGGAATCGCGGGTTACAACTCTCGTCCCTATAGGGATGAGGGTTTATTTTTTTATTTAGGAAATTTCTAAGGAGGATCATCTATGAAAAAGATACAAGTGACATTGAAAGATGGAAGCATACGTGAGGTTGAACAAGGAACTACATTAGCTGAATTTGCAGCATCCATTAGCCGCAGCTTGGCTAAAAGTGCCGTAGCTGCAAAAGTGGATGGGCATGTGACTGATTTACCAATTCAATTAAATAACGATGCAAAGGTTGAGTTTGTTACATTTGAAGATGCTGAAGGACGTGACGCTTTTCGTCATACTTCATCACATATATTAGCTCAGGCAGTAAAACGTTTATTTACGAATGTCAAAATTGCAATTGGTCCTGCTATTGCAAATGGATTTTATTATGATTTTGATGTAAATGAGGCTTTTACTCCTGAAGATTTAGAAAAAATTCAAGCTGAAATGGAAAAAATCGTTAAGGAAGATTTCCCTATTGAAAGAATGGAAGTTAGTCGTGACGAGGCGATCCGTATCTTTGAAGAGTTAGGTGAAGATTATAAAGTAGAACTAATACGTGATTTACCAATTGATGTAGCGATTTCCATGTATAAACAAGGAGAATTTATTGATTTGTGCGCAGGCCCACATCTTGCTTCTACTGGCAAGGTTAAAGCCATTAAGTTGCAAAGTGTGGCTGGTGCCTATTGGCGCGGTGATGAAAAACGTAAAATGTTACAGCGTATTTATGGTACTTCTTTTGAGAAGAAGGCTGATTTAGATGCATATCTGACGATGTTGGAAGAGGCTGCAAAGCGTGATCATCGTAAATTAGGGCGAGAACTTGATTTATTTAGTATACAAGAAGAAGGTCCTGGCTTTCCGTTCTTTCATCCAAAAGGTATGGTGCTGAGAAATGAACTTGAAAACTTCTGGCGCAAATTGCATTTTAAATATCGATATCAAGAAATTAAAACCCCTATTATTCTGAATCAAAAATTATGGCAGCAATCAGGTCATTGGGATCATTATAGGGAAAATATGTATTTTACTACTATTGATAATGAAGGCTATGCTGTAAAGCCTATGAACTGTCCAGGAGGAATATTAGTTTATCGTACTCAGCATCATAGCTACCGGGAGCTTCCCCTTAGAACAGCGGAATTAGGGTTGGTACATCGTCATGAGATTTCAGGAGCGCTGCATGGCTTAATGCGAGTTCGGAGCTTTACTCAGGATGATGCTCATATCTTTATGCTGCCTTCTCAAATCAAAACAGAAATACAGGGTGTAATTGATTTATTTGATGCTGTATACAGTACTTTTGGTTTATCATATCATGCAGAGTTAAGTACAAAACCTGAAAAAGCTATGGGATCTGATGAGGTGTGGAACCTAACGACTAATGCTCTTAAAGATGCTTTGGAAGAAAGAGGCATGGAGTATCGCATAAATGAAGGTGATGGTGCGTTTTATGGTCCTAAAATTGACTTTCATTTAAGAGATTCTATTGGACGTACTTGGCAGTGCGGTACGATTCAATTGGATATGCAGATGCCGGAGAAATTTGATCTTAATTATGTGGGAGAAGATGGGCAAAAGCATCGTCCTGTTATGATTCACCGTGTAGCCTTCGGCAGCATAGAGAGGTTTATTGGGATTTTAATTGAACATTATGCTGGAGCCTTTCCTGCTTGGCTGGCACCAGTACAGGTTAAGATATTACCAATTACTGATCGGCAGGCAGCATATGCTCATAAGTTGGCAGCTACTATGTTTGAGCAAGAGATCCGGGTTGAGGTAGATGACCGCAGTGAAAAAATTGGTTATAAGATTCGTGAGGCACAAATGCAAAAAATCCCATATACACTAGTTGTTGGGGATAAAGAAGTTGAGTCAGGTAGTGTCGCTGTGCGTAAGCGTGGTCAAGGTGATATTGGTGGAAAACCTGCTAGTGAGTTTATTTCCGATCTTTTAAAAGAAATAAAGGAAAAAGCTTGAAAAATAGTGCTTGACTTTCGATATTCCTAATGTTAATATTATCAAGTACTCAAGAATATTGAGTCTAAGTAGAAGCCATCCGCTTCTCACCTTGCAACGCATTAGCAGTTCGTAAGGTTATGACAGCATGTATGATTATGCTTTTGTTGCGGGTGGTATTTATACCATCCGTTTTTATTTATATGTAGCCAAATTTATCAGGGGGTGAGCGACAATTAGCAAAGACACATTAAGAATTAACGAGGAAATCAGGGCTAGAGAAGTTCGTTTGACTAGTGCAACTAATGAACCATTAGGTATTGTCCAACTAAGAGATGCGCTGCAGATGGCAGCAGAACAACATCTTGATTTAGTAGAGGTAGCACCAACGGCTAAGCCGCCTGTATGTCGTATTATGGATTTTGGTAAATTCAAATATGAGCAGCAGAAACGGGAGAAAGAAGCCAAGAAAAAACAAAAGGTTGTCACTGTCAAAGAAGTAAAACTACGTCCAAACATTGAGGATCACGACTTTGATGTTAAATTTAAAAACGCTCAACGCTTTCTCGAAGATGGTGACAAAGTAAAAGTAACCATCATGTTTCGTGGACGGGAGTTGTCCCATCCTGAACTAGGGAAGAAAGTTTTGGATAAAATGGCCAGCCAAATTAAAGACATTGCCAATATTGAGCGCGCGGCTAGGCTTGAAGGAAAAAATATGATAATGATTCTGGCACCTAAGCCACAGAATTAAGAAGGGAGACCAATTATGCCAAAAATGAAAACACGTAGAGCTGCTGCTAAACGCTTTAAAGTTACTGGTAGCGGTGAGTTCAAACGTTCTAAAGCTTTTAAACGCCACATCCTTGAGAAAAAAGGTCCAGCTCGTAAACGTAATTTACGTAAAGCTGGTTTGGTTAGCAAATCTGATCATGAACGCGTATCGAAAATGCTTCCTTACGCCTAAAATTGACATATATTAAATAGGGGGTACAGCAACATGCCAAGAGTTAAAACAGGCGTGACAGCACATAAACGTCATAAAAAAATTCTTAAGTTAGCTAAAGGTTATAAGGGTTCTAAGAGCAAGCTGTTTAAAAAAGCAAATGAAACAGTAATGAAAGCTCTATATTATGCTCGTCGCGATCGTCGTGCGAAAAAAGGTGAATTCCGTAGATTGTGGATTTCCCGTATTAATGCTGCGGCTCGTTTAAATGGTCTTTCTTACAGCAAATTGATCAGCGGTTTGAGTAAAGCCGGTGTAGAAGTAAATCGTAAGATTATGGCTGATTTTGCAGTTAATGATACAGCTGCTTTTGCTAAACTTGTTGAAATTGCTAAAGAGCAACTTAAATAGATATCAAAATCCTAGACTTTGGTCTAGGATTTTTTATTTTACACGAATGGGATCATTGTTCGTTGAGTAACTTTAATAGATGAGGAATAAAATTTTTTAATATTCAAAATATATGCAGGTTTTTAAAAAAAGTTTCGCGAATATAATAGAATCAAACTTAAAGTAAAATTTAACCGTAAGGAGGGATTTTATTTTGGCGTTAGTAACGATGAATCATTTACTTGGCGATGCCCGTAATCGAAAGTATGCAGTTGGCGGTTTTAATGTATTTAATTTAGAAACATTATGTGCGGTTGTAGAAGTGGCAGAAGAATTGAAAACACCATTAGTACTTGGAATTACGGAACGGTTTTTCAAGTTTGTTGATGTAGATACCTTAAGCGCGGCTATGGTTCGTGCTGCACAAAAATCATCAGTACCGATAGCTCTCCATTTGGATCATGGTCATACTTACGAAGGGATTATTAAAGCAATTCGTTGGGGATTCACTTCTGTTATGTTTGATGGATCTGCTTTGCCTGTTAGCGAAAATTTGAAACGTACTAGAGAAGTTACACGTATAGCCCATTCCCTCGGCGTTTCTGTCGAAGGTGAATTGGGCTATGTTGGTTGTTGCGAGCATGTAGAGGATATTAATGAAGACAATATTGTGACATGTGATGTGGCCGCTGATTTTGTGGATAAAACTAAGATTGATGCTTTGGCTGTTTCAGTAGGTAATAAGCATGGAGCATATCGTGGTACGACAAAACTAAATATTACCAGATTAGGTCAGTTGAATACTGTTGTTAGCGTGCCATTAGTTATGCATGGAGGATCGAAATTGAGTAGTGACGATTACTCTAATTCTATAAAATGTGGCATTAGTAAGATTAATATTCCTATTGATACGTCTATGGCTGCAAGTGAAAAACTTAAAAATGAGCTGCGTGACAATCCGGGAGCTAATTATATATTTTTGATGTCTGCAGTTAAAAAAGGCGTGAAGGAATCAGTTAGTAAATATATGTTCCACTTTAATTGTATTTCTAAAGCTATATAAATTAAATATTTATACAAAACACACATTTTCAAAAGAAAATGTGTGTTTTTTCTTACTAGTAGTGGTAAAATATGTTGGTATCGTTGGATATGGCACTTATAAATGCTATTTGAAATTTGGAGTGAAGTATTTTGATCGTTCATACTAGATTTGCAAATTTATTTGACATTTCGCAGTGGAAGCTAACGCCTTATCAAATTTTAGCTTTGGGTTTTGCGGGGTTAATCGTAGCTGGAGCCTTGTTATTGATGACACCTGTGGCCTCGACAACTGGTCAAGGTTTATCTTTTATTGATGCCTTATTTACAGCGACCTCAGCGGTATGTGTAACTGGTTTGGTAGTTGTTGATACGGGGACTTATTTTTCTATATTTGGGCAAATGGTAATTATTGTTCTTATTCAGGCCGGAGCTCTAGGAATTATGACAATGGCTACATTAATGGCGCTGATTATGCGTCGTAAGATTCAATTGCGTGAGCGCCTGATTATGCAGGAAGCTTTGAATCATATGACAGTATCAGGTGTTGTTCGACTAACCCAATATATCATTTTCGCTACATTTTTGCTTGAATTTATTGGTGGAACAATCTTAGCAATTCATTGGTATTCTGATTTAGGTAGCACAGGTATTTATTATGGTTATTGGCATGCAGTATCTGCTTTCTGTAATGCTGGATTTGACTTGTTTGGCAGTAGTTTAACAAGCTATGTCGATGATGTTACTGTAAATCTTACGGTTACCTCTTTGATTATTTTAGGCGGTCTTGGCTTTACTGTAATTTTTGATGTTTGGAATAATCGACGATGGAAGAAGCTTTCATTACATACTAAGTTGGTACTTATTACTACTTTTGTGCTACTTATTTTTGGTACCGTAGTTATTTTATTGTTAGAAATGAATAATCCAAATATTCTAGGCGAACTATCCTGGAAAGGTAAGATTCTTGCTAGTTATTTCCAATCTGTAGCACCAAGAACTGCAGGGTATAATACAGTTGATATCGGTAAAATGCAGGATGCTACCTTGTTTTTTACGATTATCTTGATGTTTATTGGTGCATCTCCTGCTTCAACAGGTGGTGGCGTAAAGACAACAACTCTTGGAGTAATGATTGCGGCAATATGGGCTTTAATTACAGGTAAGCATGATGCTGAGATATTTCGACGCCGCATTAACCAGAATATCATCTATAAAGCCTTTACCGTGTTTTTTATTGCTGCAACATTAGTTATTATTGTAACAATGATGATGAGTATTAGCGAAGAATTCTCCTTTTTAAGGATATTATTTGAAGTGGTATCGGCGTTTGGAACGGTGGGGTTGTCTACAGGTATCACTAGTTCATTAACTGTACATGGTAAACTGTGGCTTATTATTACTATGTTTGCAGGTCGGATAGGTCCTGTGACATTCGTTTTAGCTTTGGCTTTACGTAGTAGAAAAGGGGCAATACATTATCCTGAGGGTAAGATTAATATTGGTTGAGGAGCAGATTTTTATGAAGAACAAAAAACAGTATGCTGTTATCGGATTGGGGCGTTTTGGTACTAGTGTTGCGATTACTTTACATAAAATGGGTTATGAAGTATTAGCAATTGACTCAAGAGAAGAACGAGTTCAAGAATTTAGTGATGAAGTAACGCATGTTGTACAAGCAGACACAACGGATGAAGATACATTATCAGCCCTAGGTATTAGAAATTTTGATGTGGTTGTTGTTGCGATTGGGGAAGATATTCAGGCTAATATTTTAACCACATTACAACTTAAAGAATTAGGGGTTCCCTATATTGTTACAAAGGCAAAAAATACATTACATGGTAAAATGCTGGAGAAAATGGGTGCTGATAGAGTTGTATACCCGGAACGGGATATGGGGCAACGTGTAGCTCATAATTTAGTATCGAGTAATGTAATGGATTATATTGAACTTTCACCGGAATTAGGAATTGTGGAAGTTCGTGTTCCCAAGGCTTTAGTAGGCAAAACACTGGCTGAAACAGATTTACGGGCAAAATTTGAAATTAATGTTGTTGCTATTAAAAGAGAAGAAGTAGTAATTGTGCCACCCTTACCAAGTGAAAAGTTTACTGAACGTGATATTTTAGTTGTTGTGGGAGGGATGAAAGGGATACAACGCTTGGAGGAACTAGCATGAAGGAAATAATTACTAGCAGTCAGAATCGATTTATAAAACTGGCTGCTTCACTTAAAGAAAAGAAATTTCGTGATGAGTTAGGTTTATTTAGTATTGAGGGTGTTCGATTAGTAGAAGAGGCTGCCCAGGCAAATTGGTCAGTGGAGGCGTGCGTTTATATAACAGGAGCAGAAGAAGATCAAAGGGTGCACGATGTGTTGTTATTATTGCAGTCAAAGAACTGTCGTATGATTGAAGTTTCAGCAGCTATATATGGAAAAATAACGGAAGTAAAACAACCTCAAGGTATCATGGCAATTATGAAAAAACGTGAGTATCGGTTAATTGATTGTCTTGCTAATGTAGAAAAACCGCTTTTGGTGGTGCTTGATGAAGTTCAGGACCCTGGGAATGTGGGGACTATAATTCGTACGGCTGTTGCCGCTGGTTGTACAGGAGTAATATTGACAAAAGGCTGTTCTGATGTTTTCGCTGCTAAGGCAGTAAGGGCTAGTATGGGATCTTTGTTCTATGTACCGATATTCGAGGGGCTCAGCCAAGACGAAGTAATAAATTCTTTGGATAAGTATGATATTCGTATTTTAGTAACATCTTTGGAGGATTCTACCATTTACTTTCGGACTGATTTTAATCAATCTGTGGCTGTCGTATTTGGCAACGAGGGCAATGGTGTCAGTAGAAAGTTACTCGAGGTTGCAATAGAGAGGTTACATATTCCTTTACTGGGGAATGTAGAATCCTTAAATGTTGCAGCTTCGGCAGCTGTTATTTTATATGAAGCGGTGCGTCAGCGTCAGTAGTCTTTTATTGTAATATGGGATATAATGTGCTATAATTTTGCTGATAAGGAGCTGTTAGTGTTATATTGTTTAACTGCTCTGTAGAATTGAAGATATATAGTGAGATAAAGTTGCTATATTAAGGTAACTACAATGATAGAGAAGAGTATGTTAGTGCCAGTTTATACAGGGAGGATGCTGTCGTAGATTGAGAACAGTTCCAAAACGGTTAACAGAAGTTCGCTCTGGAGTAATCTGTGCTGAAGAAATGATTTTTGTGTAAGCCAGACGTTCCTTTCTGCGTTAAAGAAAGTTGAGTACTAATTAGGGTGGTACCGCGGGAGTAAGGCTTTCGCCCCTTGCAGGGGTGAAGTCTTTTTATTTTTATCTATAATGATGTTTTAGGAGGTACACATGGAACAAGAATTACAATCCTTAAAGCAATTGGCTTTGCTAGAGTTATCACAGGCAGATAATATGGATGCATTAAACGAGCTTAGGGTTAAATATTTAGGGAAAAAAGGGAGCTTAACTAGTGCCTTAAAGGGAATGGGAGCGTTGAGCGCCGAAGAGCGTCCGAGAATTGGACAAATTGTAAATGATATTAGGTCTGAATTAGAAAATATTATTCAAACGAAAAGTGAAGGCTTTAAGCAAGCTGATCTAGAAAGAAAGTTGGCTTCTGAGAAGATTGATGTTACGTTGCCTGGGAGAAAGGTAAATGTAGGGCATCAGCATCCTTTAACTGTAACCCTTGTACGCATAAAGGAAATATTCATGAGAATGGGTTTTGCCATAGCAGAAGGCCCAGAAGTAGAACAGGATTATTATAATTTTGAAGCACTTAATTTACCTAAAGATCACCCTGCACGGGATATGCAAGATTCTTTCTATATTACAGAAGAGTTTTTAATGCGTACTCATACTTCACCTGTACAAGTTCGTACTATGCAGGCAGCAGTACCAAATCAACCTATTCGTATCATAGCACCTGGAAAAGTATATCGTCGTGATTATGATGCAACTCATTCTCCGATGTTCCACCAAGTAGAAGGGCTAGTAATTGACAAAAATATTAGCTTTGCTGATTTAAAAGGAACTCTAGAATTGTTTATTCATGAAATTTTTGGCAAAGATGTTGGCGTGCGTTTTCGTCCTAGTTTCTTTCCTTTCACTGAGCCTAGTGCAGAAGTAGATATTTCTTGTGTTATGTGTAGTGGTGGAGGATGTCGAGTTTGCTCTGGCACTGGCTGGCTAGAAATATTAGGTGCGGGAATGGTACATCCTCGCGTACTTGAGATGAGTAAATTTGATCCAGAACAAGTGAGTGGTTTTGCTTTTGGTATGGGCGTAGAACGAATTGCAATGCTACTATATGGTATTGATGATTTACGGTTATTTTATGAGAATGATTTACGTTTCTTAAAACAGTTTTAGTAAGAAAATAATGATATACAATCTTAAAGGGGGATGGGTATGCAAGCACCAATAAAATGGCTAAAAGAGTATGTTGAATTTTCACAAACACCCGAAGTATTAGCAGAGATGCTAACAATGGCTGGTATTCCGGTGGAAGGAATTAGCTACTTAGGTAAAGATATTGAAAAGATTGTAACTGGTAAGATTCTTGAAGTAGAAAAGCATCCTAATGCTACGAAATTGTCCATCTGTAAACTAGATGTTGGAACTGAAGTTCTGGTTATTGTCACTGGAGCAAACAACATTGCAGTGGGAAATATTGTTCCGGTAGCTTTAGTTGGTGCTAAGTTACCAAGTGGGCTGGAAATTAAAGCAAGTGAATTGCGCGGTGTAATGTCGTATGGCATGTTGTGTTCTACGGCAGAATTGAATATTGACAGTAAGTTGTTGTCTGCAAAGGAAAAAGAAGGTATTTATATCTTATCTGAAGACACAGCTGTTGGTGTTGATATCAAAAAAGCGTTGGGGATGGATGATGTAGTTCTAGAATTTGAATTAACGGCAAATCGGGCAGATTGTTTTAGTGTAATTGGTTTAGCCCGAGAAGTTGCAGTTTTGACAGGCAGTACGTTAAAAAAACCAATGATTCACTTACATGAGACCGCAGCGGAAAAGTCTGCTAGTTTAGTAAAGGTTGCTATTGAAGAGCCTTCGTTATGTTCTCGGTTTGCTGCAAGGGTGTTGCAAAATGTTAAGGTTGGCCCATCACCAAAATGGCTAAAACACCGTTTGCAGGCTGTGGGAATGCGATCCATTAATAACATAGTTGATGTAACCAACTACGTTATGTTGGAAATGGGACAGCCAATGCATGCTTATGATTATAATTTGGTTTCAAAACATAGCTTGACAGTGCGAAAAGCACAATCTGGTGAAAAGATTACAACGTTAGATGGAATTAAGCGTGAACTCACTTCTGATATGTTGGTAATTGCGGATCAAGTACAAGCTGTAGGGATCGCAGGTGTAATGGGAGGGTTAGCTACAGAAGTCACTAATAATACTCAAAATGTAATATTAGAAGCAGCTTCTTTTAACGGAGTAAGTATACGCCGTACTTCAAAGGCTCTTGGTTTGCGTTCAGAAGCATCAGGAAGATTTGAAAGAGGTGTAGATACGGTTAATAGCATTCGTGCTCTAGATAGAGCAGCTAAGTTATTAGAAGATATGGGAGCATGTAAGGTATGTCCAGGACTTGTGGACAGCTATCCTACCATGGTACTGCCGCGCCAGGTTAGCTTTATCCCCCAGAAGGTAAATGCTTATCTAGGTACAGATATTAGTAAAAGTGAAATGCTGAATATTTTACGAAGTTTGGAATTTGCAATTGATACACATTCTGAAAGTGATAAAGTAATTGTGAATGTGCCTACATGGCGCAACGATGTACAGTATCAGCCTGACATATGTGAAGAAATTGCTCGAATTTATGGTTATAATAAAATCCCTACAACAACTCCTGATGGTAATATTTTACGTGGTGGGCAAGAATATGCCCAGTCGATTGTTGATGTAATAAAAACAATTTTAACAGGAGCGGGTTTGGATGAAATTATTTCTTTGAGTTTTACTCATCCGCAAGTATTGGATAAATTAAATATTGCAGATGATCATGTCCTACATCGTGCCATTCGCGTGCTGAATCCTATCACGGATGATTTTCCCATATTAAGGACTACTTTATTAGGTGGTGTATTGGAAACCATTGTCCGTAATCTTTCTAGAAAAAATGATGATATAAAAATTTATGAACTTGGGGCAGTATATTTGCCCGAAGAACTTCCTCTAGATTCGTTGCCTAAAGAGCCTTTGATGCTCTGTGGCGCATTAGTAGGTAAACGCAGTGAACTGTCTTGGAGCCAAGGCAAGGACAATGTTGATTTTTATGATGCCAAGGGTATTGCAGAGGTATTACTGGCTGGTTTAGGAATCAGTGATTATCATGTAACAACAGGTGAACATATGTCTCTGCATCCAGGAAAGACGGCAGTATTCACCAGAAATAGTAAGATATTGGCAACTGTTGGTGAACTACATCCGAAAGTGGCAGATGAATTTGATATACATCGTAAAGTATATATATTTGAGGTTGACGTCGAAGCTGTAGTGGATTGTGTAAATTTACTTGCCAAGTATGAACCATTACCTAAATTCCCGGCTATTCAAAGAGATGTAGCAGTAGTCTTGCCTTTAACTATTTCTGCTGATCAAGTAAGAGAAGCTATCATTACCAGCGGGGGTCCATTGCTTAGTGATGTTCGCTTGTTTGACGTGTACGTTGGTGAACAAGTAGCTGATGGTTCGAAAAGTCTAGCATTTTCATTAATTTATAGGGATAAGATGCGGACTCTTACAGATGAAGAAATAGATGTGTACTACAAGAAGACAATTGATCACATAGAGAATTCATTGGCGGCTAGAATTCGTAGTTAGTACAAAATGTCTCCTCTGAAAACACGAAAAAATCTTTACCTATGACTTTACTTGTGTTATCCTGTTAACGGGATAGCTATTTAGGCGTTTATAAACGTTTAGATTTTGATAGATCTGTCCTTGTGGGCAGGTCTATTTTTTTGAGATTTTTTGTGATTTATAAAAAAGAAAGGTGAAGCTTAATGGGGATTTTTCGTACCAAAAGTATCAGCGAACTTTTACAAGGGGCTGAGAAAAAAGGCTTAAAGAAATCGTTAGGTGCAATGGATTTAACACTTCTTGGAATTGGTTGTATTATTGGTACTGGTATTTTTGTTTTAACTGGAGTAGCTGCAGCTAAATATGCTGGCCCTGCATTAGTACTTTCCTTTGTTCTTTCAGGATTGGCTTGCGCCTTTGCCGCCTTAGCCTATGCTGAGTTAGCCGCAATGGTTCCCATTTCTGGTAGTGCTTATACGTATACATACGCTGCATTGGGAGAAATTGTTGCCTGGATTGTAGGCTGGAATCTAATTTTGGAATATTCTGTAGGTTCTAGTGCTGTTGCAGCTGGATGGGCTGGCTATATGGTAGGTCTTTTAAAATCAGGTGGTATTGAGGTGTCAAAGGCCTACACTGCGGTACCAGCTGATGGCGGTATTGCAAATGTGCCAGCGATGTTAATTTCTTTCTTTTTAAGTTTGCTTTTGGTGCGCGGCACCAAGGAAAGTGCAACACTTAATAAAATTTTAGTATTGATAAAGTTGGCTGCGGTTTTTATTTTCTTAGTTTTGGCAGGTCCAAAAGTGAATGTTGCAAATTGGGATCCATTTATGCCTTTTGGCTTTTCGGGAGTAGCTGCTGGCGCTGCTATTATATTTTTCGCATACATTGGCTTTGATGCGGTAGCAACAGCAGCAGAAGAATGTCATAATCCGAATCGTGATTTGCCAATTGGTATTATTGGCTCTTTGTTAGTCTGTACTATCTTGTATATTATCGTTGCTGCTGTATTAACAGGTGTCGTACCTTATAGTGAATTAAATAATGCAGAGCCTGTGGCCTATGCATTGAGGGCGATAGGATATAATATGGGATCTGCATTAGTTGGTACAGGTGCTATATGTGGTATTACGACCGTATTACTAGTATTAATGTATGGTCAATCTCGTATTTTCTTTGCAATGTCTCGTGATGGCTTGATCCCGGCTAGTATTTCTAAAGTCCATCCTCAATATGGAACACCCCATATTATTACAATTGTTGGTGGAATTGCAGTAGCCTTGGTCGCTGGATTTACTCCTATTGGAATTATTGCTGAACTTACCAATATTGGAACATTATTTGCTTTTGCAGTAGCTTCTGTAGGAGTTTTAGTGCTGCGGCACACTAAGCCGGAATTAAGACGACCATTTCGATGTCCTGCAGTTAATGTAATCGCTCCTTTGGCTGTTATTTCCTGTGGTTATTTAATGTATAATTTGCCTTACGAAACATGGGTGCGGTTTTTTGTATGGAGTGGAATTGGTTTTCTAGTATATTTTTCATATGGTAAAAACCATAGCTTACTTAATAAAAGTGAGAAGGCATAAGATAATACAAAAAAGGCAGTTTATGACTTATCTCATAGCTGCCTTTTTTGTATTAATAAAGACAAATATGTTTTCTTTGCTACATATGCAGGAAATCATATTTGTCAGGTCGAATGTAGAATTAGTAAAATAGGTATTATAGGTGACGTTATGAATGAAAAAAAACATAAAGTAACAGTTGAAATCTTTGGTGAAACCTATTGTTTAAAAAGTGATGTCAAACTTGAAAAAGTAATTGCCATTGCTGCAGAAGTCGATTCTCGTATGAAGACAATTGCACAGAAGAATTTGCGATTATCTCCAGGTAAAGTGGCTGTGCTAGCGGCACTCAATATTGCAGAGGCATATTTAGATTTAGAACAAAATTATAAACAATTGATTCGAATGGTAGAAGAAGAAAAATAACTGACGCTATCGTGCAGTATAACAGGCTTTTTGATTGTTAATACTACAATTAAAAGGAGTGATATGGTGTTTGAAACTGCCGATGTTGGTCAGATTTTATTACATATAGTGGTGTTATTTACTATAGCTCTTATCGTTGTTCGTTTAATGGGAAATCGTACAGTAGGGCAGTTGTCGCCTTTTGATTTTGTTATTATGGTAGGCATTGGTGACATCATTGTTACTGCATCTATGGACAAAGCACAGACTATACTCAGCGGCATAGAAGGATTAGTTGCTCTTTTGGCATTGCAGCAATTGATTGCTTATGTATCCTTAAAAAACCTTACTTTACGGAAGTGGGTAGAGGGTACGCCAATTACACTTGTTCAGGATGGAAAAATTTTACGAGAAAACTTTATCAAAAATCATTTCAATTACGATGATTTACGGCAAGAGCTTCATAAGCAAGGGATGGATATGACTAATTTGTCAGATATCAAATTGGCACGATTGGAAAGTTGTGGAGTTTTTACTGTTATAAGAACTCCAGACAAAGAGCCTTTAACAAAATATGAACTTGAGTTGTATTATAAAAGTATTTTTGAGAACCCCTTAAGTCCGTTAGGTCAGAAATGGGCGAGATTCGAACAATTTATATCAGATGTACATGATGTAGCAGAGTATATAAAAAGACAAGAAAAGATTAAGTAGATAAATACTATGCCTGTATCAAGGTACACAAAGTACACACAAAGAGGGCGTGTGCCATCTTTGTGTACTTTGCGTCTTTATGTGGAGATGTTTTTATATTATAGGGCAAGGCTTTTGAAAGGAATGAATTTAAATGATAGAGTTATTAGCTCCTGTTGGTAGTCGAGAAGCTTTAATTGCAGCCGTAGAAGGTGGTGCCGATGCCGTATATTTAGCAGGAAAAATGTTTGGTGCTCGAGCTAGCGCGCCTAATTTTACTGATGAGGAATTAGTAGAAGCTGTAAATTTGGCTCATCTGCGTAGTGTGAAGGTTTATGTGACTGTAAATACCCTTGTTGATAATAGTGAAATACCTGCATTATCGCTTTATTTACAGTATTTGTATAGAATTGGTGTAGATGCGATTATTGTTCAAGATATTGGCGTTTTTAAAATAGCAAAGCATATTATCCCTGAGATGCCAATACATGCTAGTACACAAATGACAGTACATAATTTAGAAGGCGTAGAGCTTTTGACGGAGCTTGGCTTTCAGCGGGTAGTAGTATCACGAGAGTTATCAATGGATGATATTCGACATATTTGTAAGAATGCAGCTACAGAAATTGAGGCTTTTGTCCATGGTGCATTGTGCATTTCATATTCTGGTCAATGTCTAATGAGTAGTATGATTGGTGGGCGAAGTGGTAATCGGGGACGTTGCGCCCAGCCTTGTCGTTTGCCATATACCCTTGTAGATGAAAAAGGAAATGATTTACTTCTAGAAGCGGATGCCGGTGAATATCTTTTAAGTCCTAAAGATTTAAACACATTGGATTTGATACCTGAGCTTATTCAAGCAGGTGTAACCTCTTTTAAAATTGAGGGACGCATGAAGAGGCCAGAATATGTAGCAGTGGTAGTTGATACGTATAGGCGAGCGATTGATGCCTGTTTGGTGAATCCAGATGCCTATGTTATTGCAGAGCAGGAGCAAAAAGAACTAGCACAAATTTTTAATCGTGAATTCACTACAGCTTACTTAAAGAACCATCAGGGACGTAAGATGATGAGTGATCGTCGTCCGAACAACCGGGGGGTGCGTATTGGCCGGGTTAGCGATTATCAGCATCAGGAACGAGTTGCAACTATAAAATTAGATGAACCTTTATATATCAATGATATTGTTGATTTTTGGGTAAAGGTTGGTGGCAGGGTTAGTGTAACCGTATCATCTATGGTGGTAAATGGTCAGAAAGTGACTAACGCTCCTGCTGGGGCAGAAGTAGCAATTCATGTGCATGCTCCTGTGCGCATAAATGATCGAGTCTTTAAAGTCTTCGATGCGGGTTTGATGGAACGAGCACGAGCTTTTTTTACTGAACCCAATGCAGTGAAACGTGTAGCAGTTGATATTAAAGTAACTGTACAGGAAGGTCAACCTTTGGAAATTAGTATACAAGATAGAGATGGTTTCTGTAGTCGGGCTAGGACTTCTTTTATTGCTCAAAGAGCTATTAAAAGGCCCTTGACTTCAGAAGTAATTGCCAAGCAGGTCGAACGGCTGGGATCTACGATCTTTAGCGTAAATACCTTGGAATGCAATATAGTTGGTGAAGTGATGGTGCCAATTAGCGAGATCAATGATGTTAGGCGCAGAGCAATTGAAGAATTAGAACAAGCTCGCTTAATGCCTTTTCAACGTGAAGATTTACCTAGAAAAAAATATGTTGCACGAGATTTTCTATCATCGAATATAATTCGGGATAAAGCTGGCGTACAGCAGCCTTTATTGGTGGTAAATGCAGATACGATTGATAAAATTAAAGTGTCTTTAGAATCCGGTGCAGATTGCATTATGTTTGGCGGAGAAACCTTTGATCATAAAATCATCACTCCTGAGATATATGGACGAGCTGTAGCGATGGTACGCGAATATGGTAAGCAAATTATTTTAAATACTCCTCGTATTATAAAAAAATGGCAGATGGACGAAGTGAAGAGGGAATTGGCTTTATTTGAGGAATTACAGCCAGATGCTGTTGCAATAGGCAATTTGGGGACATTGCATATTGCCAAAAAGATAACAAACCTGCCACTCCACGGTGATTATTCATTAAATATATACAATGATGTATCAATAGATTTTTTAGCTGCACAAGGTATTTCCAGTATGACCTTATCACCGGAATTAAATTTTTCCCAGATTGAAGAGCTGGCTAGCGATCAAAAGGTGGCTTTAGAATGTTTAGTTCATGGCTATGTAACATTAATGGTATCGGAGTATTGTGCGATAGGAAGCTATCTTGGCAAATTAGGTACAGGAAAATGTAATCAGGCTTGTTTACGCCGTGACTATTGGTTAAATGATCGTAAAAATGAAAGATTTCCAGTGGTGACGGATCAATATTGTCGTATGCATATACTAAATGCAAAAGAATTAAGTATGTTACCTCATGTACCTCGATTTGGTTTAATAGGAATTAAACGTATCCGAATTGAGGGAAAGAAGAGTACGGTTAATCACTTGGGTAGAATCAGCAAACTATACAGAGAACTATTGGATCAAGGAGAAGATCATCCCTTGCTTGCGCAGGATAAAATGAAAACTGCTGAACATGAAGATATCACCCGAGGGCATTATTTCCGTGGTGTATTATAAAGAAATACAATTATATATTTCTTTATTTCTAGGGGGAAAGGAATGGATATATCAGTATTAAAAACATTAGAATATCACAAAATACGTGCTATGCTCGCAGATAAATGTAGTTCTATTATGGGGCGTGAACTTGCAGAGGAATTGATACCGTCAAGTAAATTAGCTGAAGTGAAAGAAAAAATAGCAGAAACAGAGGAAGCCAGAGGAATTTTGGATGCAATGTCTAGTATACCTCTTGGTGGTATTCGTGATATTCGCACGTTGTTAAAACGTGCAGAAATAGGTTCTGTACTTGCTCCTGATGAATTGGTAGCTGTAGCAAGTACGTTATACGCATCTCGAAGAATGAAAAATTTTTTTATGGATATGCCTGTAGCATTAACCATTTTGCTTGGTTATGCTGAAAAAATCAATGTATTGCGTAATATTGAAAATTTTATTGAAAACATTGTGAATGAACAAGGACAGATACGTGATGATGCAAGTGTTGAGCTTTTGCATGTACGCAGGGAAATACGATTATCTCAAAGTCGTATTAAAGATAAATTAGATGGTATACTGCGCTCTAGTGAATATCAAAAATATTTTCAGGATGCATTAGTGACTGTGCGCAATGAGCGATATGTTATACCAATTAAACAAGAATATCGCAATCATTTTCCTGGAATCATTCATGATCAATCAGCTAGTGGTGCTACAGTATTTGTTGAACCGATGGCAGTAGTAATTTTAAATAATGAAATTAAACAACTTACGTCTGCCGAAAAAAATGAAATTGAGCGAATTTTAAGATCCGCTACGGAACAAATTGCGAATGTCTCAGAGACTATTTATATGAATTGTGATATGTTAGCAAACATTGATTTTGCTTTTGCGAAGGCAAAACTTAGTTTGACTATGCAGGCGACCATGCCTATTATTAATAATAAAGGATATGTTAATCTGCGTCAGGCTAGACATCCTCTTATTGAGGCTGATGTTGTAGTTCCGATTGATATTTTTATCGGCAAGGATTTTAATACATTGCTCATTACAGGTCCAAATACAGGGGGAAAGACCGTAACGTTAAAGACGTTAGGGTTATTCGCTCTTATGACACAGGCTGGACTCTATATTCCTGTACAAAATGGCTCTGAAATCGCTGTATTCAATAATATTTTTGCCGATATTGGTGATGAGCAAAGTATTGAGCAGAGTCTGAGTACTTTTTCGGCCCATATGACGAATTTAGTGAGAATTTTAAACCAAATAACATCCGAAGATTTAGTATTAATTGATGAAATTGGTGCAGGTACTGACCCGGATGAGGGAGCTGCTTTAGCTATGTCAATATTAGAACATTTACTGAATATTGGTGCTAAAACAATTGCTACAACTCATTATAGTGAATTAAAAACCTTCGCATATTCAAGACAAGGAATCGAAAATGCCAGTGTGGAATTTGATATACAAACATTAAGACCCACATATCGCCTTTTGATTGGTGTTCCCGGAAGCAGTAATGCCTTTGCAATTAGTAAACGTTTGGGATTATCAGATCGTATTATTGACCAAGCTAGCCAATTTATTGATAAAGATCATGCAGAATTTGAAACTGTTTTAAATGCTTTGGAAGAGCAGAAGATCGCTTATGATAAACTCCATGAAGAGGTTATTCAGCAAGAACAAACATTGCATATTTTAAGAGAAAAGCTTGCGACTGAGGAAAATGTATTGGCTGCGAAAAAACATAAAATTTTAGCCAAAGCGCAAGAAGAAGCTGAATCCCTACTGCGAAAGACTCGGCGAGAAACAGAAGAAATTATAACGGAACTAAAAGCGCAGTTTACAGCAAAGAGTAACAGCTCGACAAGACAAGGTATTTTTGACAAAAGTAGAAAACGTCTGCGGGATAATCTAGAAAATCTAAATGAAAATGAAGAAGATGATAATTCGCTGCCTATTGTTACTGCCAGTGTCTTAACACCAGGAATGCAAGTATACATAACTACACTGAAGCAAAAGGGGACTGTAGTATCGATTGGTATAAATGAAGTAATTGTTCAATTGGGCATTATGAAAATGAATGTTGCAATTACTGACTGCCGCTTGGTCAGCGACAGCGTTCCTATTAAAAAGATTTCTAAAGATAAAAATCGTGACAAAAATTTTATGAAAATTCAAGATGTCGCCAGGCAAATTGATATACGAGGTATGATGGTAGAAGAAGCAGAATATGCCTTAGGAAAGTATATTGATGATGCGATAGTAGCAGGGTTAAGTACAGTATTGGTTATTCATGGAAAAGGAACTGGAGCTCTGAGAAAAGGAGTAAGAACATATTTGAAAAATCATCATTATGTCAGAGATATTAGCATTGGTGAATTAAATGAAGGTGGCGATGGAGTTACTGTGGTGCAGTTATAGAAAAAAGATCGATCTTTTAACTATTTAATAGCAACAGTAAAGAGGTGTGAGTTGAATTCTCACACCTCTTTCTCATTTTCAAATGTAGTTTTCCAGTTTAAAGAGCGACCTAAATCTTTTTTGTCAGAGACATATGGATCTAAAGGGGGGATGCAATTGAGGAATTCGCTAAGGAAGAAGTGACAGCCGCCGCTGGTGGATCTTTTTTTTCTGATTTTTCCGTTTTACTTCCTTCTTGTTTATCGTTATTTCCTCCACCTCCCAAATTACCTAAAACACCTAAAATAGATGAGATGTTAGCGGGGTTGAGTTTTGACTTAATTTGTGGGTTATTTAGTAGAGGTAATAAAGTCATGAGCATATCAGGAGAAGGGCCTCCTCCTCCATCACCACCGCCACCGCCCTTTGTAAGCTCTCCTAAAAGTTTATGTAATGGATTAGTAGTATTATTAGTAGTAATTGCAGATGAATTTTGAATAACAGGTGCTGTCGTCAGAGGTTGTGTACGGTTTAGTATATGTAGAATACAAAGCAGTGACAAAATATGAATGAGGTTATCATAGCCGGTACCCTCATTCGCTACGTTATCAATCATGTGTGCTATGGATTGTAACAGCGTATTAGGATTTTCGTTCGGCATAAAGTGTCCTCCTTAAAATAGTCCAGGAATTTTGGGAAGATTGAGATCGCCAGTTAATTTGCACATTGCAGTTTGATGCAGTTCGCGGGACTTGGTAAGTCCGTTGTTTATGGTTGCAACTAATAAGTCTTGTAATAATGTTGCATTATCAACAGATAAATATTTTGGATTGATTTCTATTGATAATAATTCTTGTTGTCCATTAAGGGTTAATTTTATTACATCACCACTTGAAACCTCTACACGTTGTGCTTTTAACTGATCTTGTGCATTATCAACATTTTGTTGAATTTTTTTTACCATTTCCATCATGTTGCCTAAATTTTCCCACATAGAAAATCGCCTCCGCTCTTTTTTTATCCAATGAATGGTCACTCATTTTATTATAAAATCAATTCAGCAAAAAAACGAAGTCAATTATAGCATTATAATTTATGCAAAAATATAAATTTGTGTGTATCAATAATAGCCAATTGTAAGATTGCATCATATATTAGATTAAATATCACTTATTGATTGAATAAGGGGTGAGAGTGATGCGCTTTCGGAGACATTATAAAAACTACAAGAGGTCAGTTGCGCAAGAAAGTAAGGATGTTGAAATGATGATGACTGAGGAGAAAATCGTTGAAAAAGTGAAAGATACAAAGCAAATCAAAATGCAAGATGAGGAACGAGAAGATAAGAAAGTAAAGAAAGCCAGACCAGTCAATCCTATGAGTGGATTTGGCCAGATCTTAAAGAACCCTAATTTTAATTTGCAGCTCATGGTTATTTTATTAAGTTTAACTTCCGAAGACATGCAAATGGATAGAAGGATAGATGGAATGTCGACAACCATTGACAAGGTGCGTAACATTACTGAGTTAGTTAATAGTGGTATGCAGTCAATGAAGATGGTTTCCGAATTTCCTAAAAGCATTCGACGGATATTAGAATAAAATTTAATTAAAAAACTAAGTAGGTTGAGTAACACTTTTAAAGGTACCTCCATATATTGAACTAGAAGGGGGGCAATACTTAAATAATAAGGACAGATATTTAGGTAGTTGCTCTTTAAATGTTATATTTAAGGAGGTAATACGTAATGGCAAGAGGTTATGGTTTTGGTGGAGGTCAATCTTGGTGGATTATCATTATCATCCTTTTACTCTTTTGCTTTAACAATGATGATTGTAGTTTCTCATAATATATAATTATATCTTACTTATTCCAGGAGGAAGACGTATTAGCGTGTTCCTGAATTTTTCAAACCGAGGTAACTCCTTGTAATTGTATTCATATCCATATAGTAATAAAGTATCTATTTAAAATTGATAATACTTCTTTTATAAATAGCAAGAGGAGAAATCCTATGGTATGCGGACGTCAATTTGGTGGATTTGGTGGCGGAGTTGGCAGTATGTGGATTATTATCATTATTATCTTGTTGCTTTGTAATAATAATGATGACTCGTCTACTTGTTTATAGTTTATATTAATGTATATGCAGAAATATAAAAAACACGCGTAATTTACGCGTGTTTTTTATATTTAAGGATTATTTTTTTTATCTGTCTCCGTTGTTTTTTTCGGTGGTGGAGGTGGGGCAGTGTTTTTATCAGATTTGACAGGTGGAGGGGGAAGGGTTTTATCAACTGGTCGCGAGTCATCATCTTGTTGAGTTGGTGTTTTCGGATTTTTACCATCGGGTGTTAATGGATTTGCAGGTTGCTTACCATCGGCAGGCTGTTCCGTAAGTACAGGAGTTGGGTTAGGTTCAATTACGATGCCGTTAGGGCGAATGAAATCCCGAGAGGGTATTTTTACTAAAGATTTTTGCATAAAAGATTTCCAAATGGTAGCGGGGAGACCTCCTCCGGTTATACCGTTTAAATATCCATCAGCGTCATAACCAATCCATACTGAAGCTACCAAATCAGGTGTAAAACCAACAAACCATGCATCTTTATAATCACTGGTTGTACCTGTTTTCCCAGCGGCGGGGCGTCCGATGTTTGCTGCTGCACCAGTACCGTTATTAATAACGCCGCGTAACATATCAGTAAGAATATATGCTGAACGTTCATTTAAAACTGCTTTTTCCTTAGGAGTGACTTGCTCTAGCGTCTTACCATTGCGATCAATAACTTTAATGACTGTTATAGGATCTACATGTACACCTTGGTTAGCCAAGACTCCATATGCACTGGCAATTTCTAGCGGTGTAACACCTCGTGTAAGACCTCCGAGAGACATTGCTAAATTACGATCATTAACAGAACCCTGTAAGACTAGCGTGGAAATCCCCATTTGCTGAGCATAATATAATGGTTTATCAACACCTGTCTGATTAGCAATCTTTACAGTTGGTACATTAAGAGATTGTTCAAGTGCTGTACGCAGGGAAACCGATCCATGGAACTTCTCATCATAATTCATCGGAGACCAATTGCCAAAGCTGATTTTACTATCGTCAATCATAGATGAAGGAGTCATTCCTCCTTCTAGAGCAGCTAAGTAAATGAAAGGCTTGAATGCTGAACCAGGCTGACGTTCAGCTAAAACCGCACGATTAAATTGGTCATTGCCTCGACCGCCAACCATTGCTTTGATATAACCTGTACGCGGTTCAATCGCAACGAGGGCTCCTTGTGGTTGTTGCAAACCATTACTATCAGTACGTATGCTAGGAAGTTTTTTCATGGCTTCTTCCGCCGCTTCCTGCATATCGAGATCTAATGTGGTATAAACTTTAAGTCCATCTTTATACACCGCATCAGCACCGTATCTGTCAATCAGATATTGCGTAACATAATCAATAAAATAGCTTGCTGTCTGATCTGCAGTATCTGTTTGGGATGAGCGGATTGCCAAGCGAAGTTTGGCATTCTTAGCTTGTACAGCAGTTGACGAATCAATAAATTCATATTTAACCATTTGGTCAAGTACTGTAGCTTGTCGTTCTGTTGCAGCTTTTAAGTTATTAAAAGGTGAATAATAATTTGGACTTTTGGGGATTCCTGCTAACATTGCACATTCTGCTAATGTTAAATCTTCAACATTTTTATTGAAATAAACAATGGATGCAGATTGCACTCCGTAAGCTCCTTGTCCAAAATATATTTGGTTTAAATAGAGCTCTAATATTTCATTTTTACTGTATTGACGTTCAATTTGCAGAGCTAGGATTGCTTCTTGTATTTTACGTTTTAATGTGCGTTCTTGGGACAGTAACGCATTTTTGGCTAATTGCTGCGTAATGGTACTGCCGCCTTCAGAAACGCCTCGATCGCTTATATTTGACCAGACTGCCCTTAAAATACCACGAGGATCAATACCTATGTGTTGATAAAAACGTGCATCTTCAGCAGCTACGAAGGCGTTTTGTAAATTTTTAGGGATCTTATTAATAGAAACGGGAACGCGATTTTCTACAGAATGGACTGTATTAATTAATTTCCCATTTACATCATAAATTTGTGAAGATGCAGCAGGTCTAATCTCGTCTTTCAGACTTGGCATGGTGTGAATGCTTGCTGTTAAAAAGCCAAGTCCAGCACCTGTGATCATTACAATAAATACAATTAGAATTATAACCGTTAGTTTTGAATTACCATTTTTAGAAGAACGACGGCCATCTTTAGGGCTATCGCTTCGCTCCTTGTTCATTGGCAACCTCCTTAGTATTGAGTACGCTAATTATTATAACATAAATAATATCATTTTTGTCTATAAGCTAAAATGACACCAATAGCTGGTGTCATTTTTATATTACTAAATCAGTAAAATAATAGAGAAGTAGCTAAACGCTTTAAAGGGTTACAATAATGCGGTGATAATTTTTTTTACCTTTACGAACTAATAAACTTTTATTTTCAAATAGATCATCAGTGAGTGTTAAGTCCAGGTCGGTTACTTTCGTGTCGCCAATATAAAGACCACCTTGCTGTATCAACCTTCTTCCTTCGCTTTTAGAAGGCACTATTTTAGTAGCTGCAAGAACGTCAAGGACTTTCATGCCCATCATATTAGAAGTAATTGATACGGTTGGAACATTATCTAGTGCGCCAGCTCCATTGAATAATGCTTCTGCTGCTTGCTGAGCTTTTTCAGCTTCCTCTGCACCGTGAATGAGTTTTGTCACTTCAAAGGCCAGTACTTTTTTTGCAATATTAATTTCTTTATCTTTAAGGGCACCCAACTTTCGAACCTCATCCATTGGCATAAAGGTTAGAAGTGCTAGACATTTTTCTACATCCGCATCATCTATATTACGCCAGTATTGATAAAATGTGTAAGGTGAGGTCTTTTCAGCATCCAGCCATAAAGCACCTTTTTCCGTTTTACCCATTTTCCGCCCATCACTAGTGGTTAACAAGGTGAAGGTTAATCCGTATGCTGGTTTGCTTTCTTTACGTCTTATGAGATCCGCTCCAGCCAGGATATTGGACCACTGATCATCTCCGCCCATTTGCATAATGCAGTTATACTGACGGTTGAGCTCTAAGAAATCATAGGCCTGCATCAACATATAATTAAATTCTAGAAAGGATAATCCCTTATCTAGCCTTTGTTTAAAACATTCAGCAGTCAGCATACGATTGACTGAAAAGTGTGCGCCAATATCTCTTAAAAATTCGATATAGTTCAGTTTAAGAAGCCAATCTGCATTATTGACCAGTAATGCTTTGTCTTCCGAGAAATCAATGAAGCGCTGCATTTGTTTTTTAAACCGTTCGCCGTTATAGACAATATCTTCTTGGGTCATCATTTTGCGCATATCAGTCTTACCAGAAGGATCACCTACCATCGTCGTTCCTCCGCCAATTAAGCAGACTGGACGATGTCCGGCTTTTTGCATGTGTGCCATTACCATCATTCCAAGAAAATGACCGACATGTAAGCTGTCAGCGGTTGGATCAAAACCAATATAAAAGGTGATTTTTTCTTTTTCGAAAAGCTCGATTATTTCATCTTCATGGGTAAGTTGTTGAATAAAGCCTCGCTCTTTGAGGATATCAAGTACAGTCATTAGTTTGAGAAGCCTCCTCATGTTTCCAAAATTATCAACAGGTAAAAATAAAAACCGCCCTGGTTAAGGACGGGTACAACCCGCGGTACCATTCAAGTTGCTAGCTAAAACAGCTTGTTTATTTTCATGTCAAATACTAACTGTAATATAGCAGGATACGCCACAAATGTCAATGTGATCCATGGTTTGCAGCTATGTAAGTGAAGCTTAATCAGGGATTTAGCATATATAATAGATAGTTATCAAGAATGAGGTAGAAAAAATATGCTAAAGGGTGGTACATCATAAGAGGAGAGGCCATATACTGAGGTATATCCTGAACTAGGAGGGTAATCATGAGATTTTCCGTAGGGAAGAGACGAAGAATGCCATTCATTGTGCTAGTGTCTATTCTACTATGCACCATTATAATAGGCACCTTCTGGATGATGGAAACACATTTAAAACCTACTTTATTGGCTATAGCCGAAACAAAAGCAACTTTCATTGCGACACAATCCATTAACCAGGTGATTAGTGACAGGGTGAACTTAAATATTGATCCGCAAACATTAATGAATGTTACATTAGATAGTCGGGGACGTGTAGTACTTATACAGCCTAATACCATGGAGTTCAATAAAATAGCTGCTGATACTACTATCAAGGTGCAAGATAAATTAAAGGAGATTAGTGAAGAGAAAATTAATATACCAATAGGACAGATTTTCGGAAGTCAATTATTAGCTAGTATGGGGCCTAATATTACTGTTACTATAATTCCTGTAGGTACTGTTCAGGTAAAAGTAATTGACAAATTTGAACAAGCAGGTATTAATCAAACTAGGCATATGATATATCTTATTGCTACTACACAAATTAGAATTGTAGTACCTCTAGTTAGTAAAAGTATAAGTGTAGATACGCAAATGCCAATTGCCGAATATGTTGTTGTCGGGGATGTCCCAAATACATATGTACAATTCCCGTTTCCATTTCCCAATAATCTAAGTGAAAATGAAAAACATGAATAAGAAGATAATTAAATGAAAAAGAAGATAGAGCATTGACAGACCTTTTTGAGATATGATAATATAGACAAGTCACCAATTTGCAATAAAAAAGTTGACATACTTATGTAAAGATGTTAAAATCAATGAGGTCGTTTGAAGCGGCATAATTATTATTTTTTAAGATCTTTATCGAATGTGTTCCTTGAAAACTAAACAATGTAAGTAAGGTTAAAATAAGCCAGATGTGCGGTACTCGTTTTCGAGTGCGAAACAAAGTTGTTCTGCGAAAGCGAGAACAACACAAACAAGTTTTTTAAAGAGCCATCAAGGTTCTTCATAATATAACTTTTATGGAGAGTTTGATCCTGGCTCAGGACGAACGCTGGCGGCGTGCCTAACACATGCAAGTCGAACGGTCTGGTATTCAACACTGAATATTTAGCAGTGTAGCCAAGCGTCAAGCGCGAAAGAAGAGAGCGCTTCACGCATTTAACAAGTGCCAACACAAAAGCTAAGGATTGAGTGTTGAATATCAGATAGTGGCGAACGGGTGAGTAACGCGTAGACAACCTACCTTCTAGCTGGGGACAACACTGCGAAAGTGGTGCTAATACCGAATGTTGTATTTTGAGTGCATACTTAAAATACTAAAGGTGGCCTCTATTTATAAGCTATCACTAGAAGATGGGTCTGCGTCTGATTAGCTAGTTGGTGAGGTAATGGCTCACCAAGGCGACGATCAGTAGCCGGTCTGAGAGGATGAACGGCCACACTGGGACTGAGACACGGCCCAGACTCCTACGGGAGGCAGCAGTGGGGAATCTTCCGCAATGGACGAAAGTCTGACGGAGCAACGCCGCGTGAGTGAAGAAGGTTTTCGGATCGTAAAACTCTGTTTTCAGGGACGAATGTGTGGATTGTAAATAATGGTTCATAATGACGGTACCTGACAAGAAAGCCACGGCTAACTACGTGCCAGCAGCCGCGGTAATACGTAGGTGGCAAGCGTTGTCCGGAATTATTGGGCGTAAAGCGCGCGCAGGTGGGATAATCAGTCTGATGTTAAAGTTCGGGGCTTAACCCCGTGAAGCATTGGATACTGTTATTCTTGAGTGCAGGAGAGGAAAGTGGAATTCCTAGTGTAGCGGTGAAATGCGTAGATATTAGGAGGAACACCAGTGGCGAAGGCGACTTTCTGGACTGTGTCTGACACTGAGGCGCGAAAGCCAGGGTAGTGAACGGGATTAGATACCCCGGTAATCCTGGCCGTAAACGATGGGTACTAGGTGTTGGGGGTATCGACCCCTCCAGTGCCGGAGTTAACGCAATAAGTACCCCGCCTGGGGAGTACGGCCGCAAGGTTGAAACTCAAAGGAATTGACGGGGGCCCGCACAAGCGGTGGAGTATGTGGTTTAATTCGACGCAACGCGAAGAACCTTACCAAGGCTTGACATCGTCTGATGATCCTAGAGATAGGAAGTTCTTCTTCGGAAGACAGATAGACAGGTGGTGCATGGCTGTCGTCAGCTCGTGTCGTGAGATGTTGGGTTAAGTCCCGCAACGAGCGCAACCCTTATCCTATGTTGCCAGCACGTAAAGGTGGGAACTCATGGGAGACTGCCGTGGATAACACGGAGGAAGGTGGGGATGACGTCAAGTCATCATGCCCCTTATGTCTTGGGCTACACACGTACTACAATGGGCTTAAATAGAGGGTAGCGAAGCCGCGAGGTGAAGCCAAACCCAAAAACAAGCTCTCAGTTCGGATTGCAGGCTGCAACTCGCCTGCATGAAGTCGGAATCGCTAGTAATCGCAGATCAGCATGCTGCGGTGAATACGTTCCCGGGCCTTGTACACACCGCCCGTCACACCACGAAAGTTGAGAGCACCCGAAGCCGGTGAGGTAACCAGCAATGGAACCAGCCGTCGAAGGTGAGATCAGTGATTGGGGTGAAGTCGTAACAAGGTAGCCGTATCGGAAGGTGCGGCTGGATCACCTCCTTTCTATGGAGATTTGAAGGATGAAATACTCTTTCATATCCAAGGTCGACACATCTGGTTGTTCACTTTTGCTTACATTGCTTAGTTTTGAGGGAATACCTCTACGGGCCTATAGCTCAGCTGGTTAGAGCGCACGCCTGATAAGCGTGAGGTCAATGGTTCGAGTCCATTTAGGCCCACCATTTATTCGTCCACTTGGATTCGAGGTTTTAATAACTCGAATTTTTTTAGTCGGGTAAATGAAAAGATGTTAGTATTTTATACTAACATATAGAATACGGGGGATTAGCTCAGCTGGGAGAGCACCTGCCTTGCACGCAGGGGGTCAACGGTTCGATCCCGTTATCCTCCACCATTTATTAAATGTTCTTTGAAAACTGCACAGAAGAAAGCAACGTAATTAATTCTAATAGCAATATTAGGGTGATTACCGAGCATGTTAGGATTTTTTGAAACATGTATATTCTTGTTTTAGTACTCGAATATACCACCAACTAAAGGTTGGCAAGAAGCTGTCAGATGCTAGGCGGAGCGAGGACAAGAGTGAGTCGTACTTCTGTACGTCGAACGAATGCCCACAGCGACAACAACGCAGATGATAGGTTATTGACAACCGAGTAACGAGACAATAAGTCAAGTTATGAAGGGCATACGGTGGATGCCTTGGCGCCAAGAGCCGAAGAAGGACGGGGTAAGCTCCGAAAAGTCACGGGGAATCGCAAGCAGGTATTGATCCGTGAATATCCGAATGGGGAAACCCAACAATGGTAATGCATTGTTACCCATGGCTGAGACCATGAGGAGGGCACCTGGGGAACTGAAACATCTAAGTACCCAGAGGAAAAGTAATCAAGCGAGATTCCCTAAGTAGCGGCGAGCGAACGGGGAAGAGCCCAAACCGATTCAGTTTACTGATTCGGGGTTGAGGACCAGCATAATTCAAGTCAGGCTTAGTCGAACTACCTGGAAAGGTAGACCATAGGGGGTAACAGTCCCGTAGACGAAAAGCAGAGCAAGATGGCTGAGATCCAGAGTACCACGAGACACGTGAAACCTTGTGGGAAGCAGGGGGGACCACCCTCCAAGGCAAAATACTCCTTGGCGACCGATAGCGTATAGTACCGTGAGGGAAAGGTGAAAAGCACCCCGGGAGGGGAGTGAAAAAGAACCTGAAACCGTATGTCTACAAGCAGTCGAAGACCCTTATGTGGTCGACGGCGTGCCTATTGAAGAATGAACCGGCGAGTTACAGTAACTAGCGAGGTTAAGCAGAAGATGTGGAGCCGCAGCGAAAGCGAGTCTTAATAGGGCGATTAGTTAGTTGTTGTAGACCCGAAACCGCAGTGATCTATCCATGGCCAGGTTGAAGCGCAGGTAAAATTGCGTGGAGGACCGAACCCGTGAACGTTGAAAAGTTTTGGGATGAGTTGTGGATAGGGGTGAAATGCCAATCGAACGCGGAGATAGCTGGTTCTCCCCGAAATAGCTTTAGGGCTAGCCTCAAGAAATAAGTACAGACGGTAGAGCTCTGATTGGGCTAGGGGCCTTATAGGTTACCGAACTCTGTCAAACTGCGAATGGCTGTACTCGGACCTTGGGAGTCAGACTGCGAATGATAAGATCCGTAGTCAAGAGGGAAACAGCCCAGACCATCAGCTAAGGTCCCCAATGCCGTACTAAGTGGCAAAGGATGTGGAACTTCAGAAACAACCAGGATGTTGGCTTAGAAGCAGCCACCATTTAAAGAGTGCGTAATAGCTCACTGGTCGAGAGGTTTTGCGCCGAAGATGTCCGGGGCTAAAGTACGGAACCGAAGCTATGGATTTGTATCTTAGGATACAAGTGGTAGGGGAGCGTTCTATACGCATCGAAGCAGTACCGTAAGGAGCTGTGGAGTATATAGAAGTGAGAATGCCGGTATGAGTAGCGAAAAGACAAGTGAGAATCTTGTCCACCGAAAGCCTAAGGTTTCCTGAGCAACGCTCGTCGTCTCAGGGTAAGTCGGGGCCTAAGCCGAGGCGTAAATGCGTAGGCGATGGACAACTGGCAAACATTCCAGTACCACCCACATCCGTTTGAGTGATGGAGTGACACAGAAGGGTAAGTAATCGCATGAATGGAAGAAATGCGTCTAAGCTTGTAGGGTGTTTAGCAGGCAAATCCGCTAAACGTTAAGCCTGAGGAGTGACGGGGAGTTGACCGTAAGGTTGATGAACTTACTGATCCCATGCTGTCAAGAAAAGCTTCTAGCGAGGCTGTGGGTGCCCGTACCGCAAACCGACACAGGTAGGCGGGGAGAGAATCCTAAGGTGCGCGGGAAAACCCTCGTTAAGGAACTCGGCAAAATGTCCCCGTAACTTCGGGAGAAGGGGAGCCTCTTTAGGTGATTACCCTAGCGGTATGAGCTAAAGGAGGTCGCAGAAAAGAGGCCCAAGCGACTGTTTACCACAAACACAGGTGCCTGCTAAAGCGAAAGCTGACGTATAGGTGCTGACACCTGCCCGGTGCTGGAAGGTTAAGGGGAGTGCTTAGAAGCAATTCGAAGGTGTGAACTGAAGCCCCAGTAAACGGCGGCCGTAACTATAACGGTCCTAAGGTAGCGAAATTCCTTGTCGGGTAAGTTCCGACCCGCACGAAAGGTGTAACGACTTGGGCACTGTCTCAACGAGGGACCCGGTGAAATTGAAATACCTGTGAAGATGCAGGTTACCCGCGACTGGACAGAAAGACCCCATGGAGCTTTACTGTAGCCTGACATTGAATTTTGGTAAATGATGTACAGGATAGGTGGGAGACTGCGAGACATGTACGCTAGTATGTGTGGAGTCGTTGTTGGGATACCACCCTTTATTTACTGGAATTCTAACTTTAGTAGTAACGATACTAAGGACAGTGTCAGGTGGGCAGTTTGACTGGGGCGGTCGCCTCCGAAAATGTAACGGAGGCGCTCAAAGGTTCCCTCAGCGCGGTTGGAAATCGCGCGCAGAGTGCAAAGGCAGAAGGGAGCTTGACTGCGAGACGTACAGGTCGAGCAGGGACGAAAGTCGGACTTAGTGATCCGGTGGTACCGCGTGGAAGGGCCATCGCTCAACGGATAAAAGCTACCCTGGGGATAACAGGCTAATCTCTCCCAAGAGTCCATATCGACGGGGAGGTTTGGCACCTCGATGTCGGCTCATCACATCCTGGGGCTGTAGTAGGTCCCAAGGGTTGGGCTGTTCGCCCATTAAAGTGGTACGTGAGCTGGGTTCAGAACGTCGTGAGACAGTTCGGTCCCTATCCATCGCGGGCGCAAGAGATTTGAAGGGAGCTGCTCCTAGTACGAGAGGACCGGAGTGGACGAACCAATGGTGTACCAGTTATTCCGCCAGGAGTACAGCTGGGTAGCTACGTTCGGAAAGGATAAACGCTGAAAGCATCTAAGCGTGAAACCAGCCTTAAGATGAGATCTCTCATAGCGTAAGCTAGTAAGTCCCCTTGTAGATGACAAGGTTGATAGGCCAGGTGTGTAAGTCCAGCAATGGATTCAGCTGACTGGTACTAATAGGACGAGGGCTTGACTTAAATTTAGTTAGCAGCATGCTGCTAACGACTAATCCTAACTGCGTTTGCTTATAGCGACATTGTAAAGTCGTAATGATGTTAGCATTTCGATGCTGACGAAGCGACTTACACAAATCTTTTAACAAAGATTTGGTGCGCTGCTTCTGTGAAGTTTTGAGGGAGCATACTCTTTGAGATGTTTACCTCTATAATATCTGGTGGCGATAGCTAAGGGGTTCCACCTGTTCCCATACCGAACACAGCAGTTAAGCCCTTATACGTCGAAAGTACTTGGCTGGAAACGGCCTGGGAGGATAGATAGCTGCCAGTTTATTCCTTGATAGCTCAGTTGGTAGAGCAATCGGCTGTTAACCGATCGGTCGTAGGTTCGAGTCCTACTCAAGGAGCCAGTTTCATGAAAACACCATTCACGCAAGTGAATGGTGTTTTACCTTATCAGGATACAAAAGTATTATAGTTATTTTATTTTAATGAAATTAAATAATTATAAAAAGTCGGATATATTATGTAGAACGTATAGACATTTCTATAGTGTTTCTTTATACTATACAATAATGTAATACCAATAGGAGGGTTAAATGTTACAATTAACAGAAGTAGTAAAGATTAGACGCCAAGTTTTATCGAAAATCGCTAAACTTACCTTTGATGGTGAACTCGATAAAGATAATATTGTTGATATTTTAGATAATATTGTTACGGAAGATGGTCCAAGATATCGATGTTGTGTGCATAAAGAGCGTGCAGTTTTGAAAGACAGAGTTAGATTTATTATGTCACAGCCTTTGAATATGGGGATAGCAGAAGCAGCTCAGCAGGCTTTAAATGGAGAAATTGCCGATATGCCTATTATTAATATTATGCCTGAAGCATGTGATCAGTGTCCCATTGATACCTTTTTTATAACCAATGCGTGCCGTAATTGTGTTGCTCACAATTGTATTGCAAGTTGTCCTAAAAAGGCTATTAGTGTTGTTCAAAATCAGGCTTATATTGATAAAACCAGATGTGTAGAATGTGGTTTATGTAAAAAATCTTGTATGTATGGAGCTATTGTTGAAATCACACGTCCCTGTGAAAGAGCCTGTGATATTGGTGCGATAAAAGCTGATAAGGAACGACGAGCCGTTATTAATTATGAAAAGTGTGTGCAATGTGGTGGGTGTAAAGTAGCATGTCCTTTTGGTGCAATCACGGAACAAAGCTTTATAGTACACATTATTCAACAGATAAAAGCTGGTAAGCGCGTATATGGTATTTTAGCTCCAGCATTTATTAGTCAATTTGGAATGAAAGTAAAACCAAGCCAAGTAATCGCTGCAATTAAAGAAGTTGGTTTTTATGATGTTCAAGAGGTTTCTTTTGGTGCAGATATTGTAACCTTAGAAGAAGCAAAAGAATTCACTGGGACAGTTCCTGAAAAACATTCCTTCATGACAACATCCTGTTGTCCAGCTTTTGTAGGAATGGTGGATAAACATTTACCAGAATTGAAGGAGCATGTATCTACTACTGTATCACCCATGGTGGCGAGTGCTAAGGTAATTAAAGATGCTGATCCTGAAGGCGTGATTGTTTTTATAGGTCCATGTCTTGCAAAGAAAGTCGAAGCGCGTAAATATCCTGATCTTATTGATTATGTGCTTACCTTTGAAGAAATGGATGGATTATTTTCAGGTGCTGGTATTATACCTGCAGATATTCCTGAAATAGAATTCACCTCAACAGCTTCCCGTGATGGTAACGCATTTGCCAGAGCTGGCGGTGTAGTACAGGCAGTTATTGATGCAGCAGGAACAATTGCTCCGGATGTGGTAGTGAGACCACACCGCGCAGATGGATTACAAAATTGTAAAGCTGCATTACTTCAAATGAAGGCTGGAAAGATTGATGCTAATTTCTTTGAAGGTATGGCTTGTAGTGGTGGATGTGTTGGAGGACCTGGTATTTTGATTGATACACGTATTAGTAGTAAGATGGTTGATAAATTTGCTGATTCATCAAGTATGATTACAGCATTAGAAAATCAAGAGGCGATTGATAAAAGTAAAAAGAATTTACATTGGCATAATAAGTAGTGCATCAAGCTCGCTGGCTTTGATTCTACTCAAAATAGAAACCATAAAGTTGATAGATACTTTACGAAACAAGTATAATTATGCTAAAATTATTCCTGATTCATATTGGTTGAGGGGAGAAATATTTATGTCAGGACATTCAAAATGGGCTAATATTAAGCATAAAAAAGGTAAAATGGACGCATTGCGTGGTAAAGTTACTACTAAGATTGGTAGAGAACTCACTGTTGCAGCTCGAATGGGTGGAGCTGATCCTACAGGGAATATGCGGTTAAAACTAGCGTTACAAAAAGCCAAAGAAAATAATATTCCTAAGGATAATATTCAACGTGCCATTCAAAAAGGTTTAGGTTCTTTAGATGGCAGTAATTATGAAGAGTTAGTTTATGAAGGCTATGGTCCTGCTGGCGTTGCTGTTATGGTAGAGGTTATGACTGATAATCGTAATCGTACAGCGGCAGATGTGCGTCATCTATTCTCAAAATATAGTGGTAACTTAGGCGAATCAGGTTGTGTGTCTTGGATGTTTGATAAAAAGGGGTTATTTATCATTGAAAAGATGGCAACAATTGATGAAGAAGAGTTAATGATGTTATCACTTGAGGCTGGAGCAGATGATTTTAAAGTAGAGGATAATGAATTTGAAATTACTGTTGAGCCAGACCACTTTTATTCTTTTCAAGAAGTTCTTGAGAAAAATGGTATTAAAACTTCTGTAGCTGAAATTACTATGATACCGCAAACTACCGTAGCATTAGCTGGAGATGACGCTGCTCGAATGATGAAGTTGATGGATGCATTAGAAGAACATGATGATATACAAGAAGTATATGCAAATTTTGATATTCCAGAAGATTTAATGTAAATACAAAAAAAGTGTGATATTATCACACTTTTTTTGTATATTTTTCTAAGAATCGGGTAATAATGTTGGCAATATGGAAATGAGGAGTTGCTTCTATTGTTACCATTTGCAAAGATTAATAAAAAGTATGCTTTACTTTGTGTAGCTTTATTATTGGTGATGGGTCTTTCAGCATATTATATGGTTTATCGATCTTTTTCTGGTGGAGAGAACCCAATTCTTCTTCAAGAAACTGAGGTTGCTAAACAAGATAGTAAAATTAAAATAACGAATGACACAGATATCGTACAAAAAATTCTATACTTGAAGTGCAATGAAGAAGAAGTTTTAAAAACGAAACCTACCGAAAACTTAGTAGGACTAAGTATTTATCAAATGCAGAAAATCTATGAAGGATGGGAATTTGAGAAATTTGATACCAATGAAGCTGTTATGAGATTAAAAGTTGATGGTTTTTGCCGTGAACATGCTAATAATATCTTCATCGGAGTAAAAGACAACCATGTTGCTGTTTTTTATGGAAGACCAGGCTATAAACCAATTGTGAAGGAGATAACTGCCATCCAGGTTAATAAACTCATGCCGCATGATATTGAAGAATTGGAAAAAGGGATGGTGGTACAATCGAAGGAAGAGTTACTACGAACGTTAGAAGGAATGCAGTCAAGATAAGGGGAATCTCCTCCCCTTATCTTTTTTATTGTTCTCTTAGAAAGGAATCAAGCATGAACTTGTCGAATTTATTATAGTTGGCAAGGGAGGCTATATTTATGTTAGCATTAGGCATTGATCCAGGTACAGCAATTTGTGGATATGGAATTGTAAGTTTAGAAGGAAGTACGCTTCGTGCGTTAGATTATGGTGCTATTCAAACTAGTCCCAAAATGAATACAGAAGAACGTTTAGTAATTATTCATCATGAAATTGATGTACTTATAAGGAAGTATAAACCCGATGTAGTGGGGGTAGAAATGCTATTCTTTAATAAGAATGTACGAACTGCTATAACAGTATCGCAAGCTAGGGGCGTTCTATTACTAGCAGTAGCTCAAAATTCCACTAAATTAGCAGAATTTACACCCTTACAGGTAAAACAGGCAGTCGTAGGATATGGTAAGGCCACTAAAGAGCAAGTCATTTATATGACACAGCGTTTGCTGAATTTACCTTCTAAGCCACATCCTGATGATGTAGCAGATGCTTTAGCAATTGCGATTTGTACTACCCATTGTAGTACTATGAGGCCAGAGCTAGTTTGTAATAGCCTAGTAGACTCAAATAAAACTAATAATCGTGCTTCTTTAAAAAAACGCCTAGGTATAAAATGCAATTCAGAAAATAAAGTGTGGGGAAATAAAGTATGATTGGTTATGTACGTGGAACTGTATCACATTTAGCAGTAGATCATTGTTTTATTGATGTTCAAGGTATTGGATATCGAGTTTTTATAGCACAATCTACTCGTCAAAAAATTACAATCGCTGCAGTAGTGTCTTTATTTACTTATATGTATGTGCGTGAAGATGCGTTGATGTTATATGGTTTTTATACTCAAGATGAGTATGATTTATTTCTGCAATTGACATCCATTTCAGGCATTGGCCCTAAAGTAGCCATGGGAATTTTATCGGCAATTGATCCACAGCAATTTCGTATAGCGATAAGCCAAAAAAATATAGGAATTTTAACTAAGTTGCCAGGAGTTGGTAAAAAAACTGCCGAAAGAGTTATTCTTGAGTTGAAAGATAAGATCGGATTAATTACTGAGGACGATTTAAATGGAGATCATATTTCTGGTATATCAGTATCAACCGGCGATGTGATTGAGGAAGCATTACAAGCGTTGTTGGCGTTAGGATATAATCAAAATGAAATAATGCCTGTTCTTAAAAAAATCGAAAAAAATGGCCATTCGGTGGAAGAACTGTTAAAGTTAGCACTCAGGGAATTTGTGGGAGGGAATAGATAATCGTGGAAGAACGAATTATCGCTGGTAATGAACAGGATGCTGATACGTGGGAATATAGTCTTAGACCACGTCGTTTAAATGAATACATAGGTCAAGATAAAGTGAAAAATAATCTTTCTATATTTGTACAGGCTGCTCTTTCCCGAGAGGAAGCATTAGATCATGTTTTATTATATGGACCGCCTGGCTTAGGAAAAACTACGTTAGCAGCTATTATAGCTAATGAGTTAGGTGTAAATTTTCGTGTAACATCTGGTCCGGCGATTGAACGGGCAGGAGATCTGGCAGCATTGCTTACAAACTTAGGGGAAAAAGATGTTTTATTTATTGATGAAATCCATCGTTTATCAAGACATGTTGAAGAAGTCTTATATTCTGCTATGGAAGACTATGCTTTAGATATTATTATTGGCAAAGGACCTAGCGCTAGATCCATTCGTTTGGATTTGGCACCTTTTACACTGATTGGCGCAACGACTCGTGCGGGAGCGTTAGCTGCTCCTTTGCGTGATCGGTTTGGCGTAATTTCAAGGCTGGAATATTATCGACCTGAAGAATTAGCTTGTATTGTGAATCGTACTGCAGAAGTACTAAATGTAGAAATTGAAACTGGTGGAGCTTATGAAATTGCAAAGCGGTCTAGAGGAACACCACGAATTGCAAATCGTTTACTAAAAAGGGTAAGAGATTATGCTCAAGTTGCTGGAAATGGAATCATTACTGACGTTACAGCTGATAAAGCATTGGCAATGTTAGAAGTTGATAAATGTGGACTTGATAAAACAGACCGTAATATGCTGTCAGCAATCATACAGAATTTTAAAGGTGGTCCAGTCGGTCTTGATACGTTAGCTGCTATTATTAGTGAGGAAAATGATACTATTGAAGATGTCTATGAACCTTTTTTGTTACAAATGGGTTTTTTGCAGCGAACTCCTCGAGGGAGAGTTGCTACACAGAAAGCATATGAGCATTTAGGCATAGTATATAAGGCAGATGAACAAGGTAATTTATTATAAGCTGAAAGGAGTGCTATTTTGAATTGCAAATTTGCTACAATTTTATTAGGATTCTTATCTTGTATGCTCTTTTTGGTAGGCACTGTGTATGCACAGGCTCCGGAAAACACTATTCGAGTTGGTATTTGGTCAAATCAGCGTAATATTCTAGTATCGGCAGATGTTGATTATAAAATAGTCAATGTTGATAAAAATCAAACATTGGGGCGGTTCTCTGCTAATGAAAAAGCGACAATTGCTTATAATGGAAATGAATTTATCTTAAATGGGAAAAAAATAGATGCTGCTAAGCTAAGTCTCTTAAAATTAAAAAATGATGATGCATATTCTATTGAGGTTAATAATAAAAAATATCGAGGTGATATTAACATTCATATTACCAATGGAAAGAGTGGAATGACAGTTGTTAATATACTATCGGTTGAAAAATATTTATATGGTGTCATCGCAAAAGAAATTTCTCCAATTTGGTCTTTGGAAGCCGTTAAGGCTCAAGCTGTAGCAGCTCGTACATATGCTTTTTATAGCAGAAATAAACATCAGAGTGATGGCTATGATGTTTGTGCTACAACGGATTGTCAAGTTTATGGCGGTCGTGAAGGAGAAGTCCTTCGGGGTATAAAGGCAGTAGATGATACTGTAGACCAAGTGATCTTGTATAAAGGCAAGCTTATTCCTGCTTATTTTCATAGCAGTTCTGGTGGTTACACAGAAAATAGTGAAAATATATGGGGGACCTATCTGCCATATTTACGCGGTGTAGTCGATTATGATCAAGGTTCACCTCATTATAATTGGGAAAAACAGCTCACACCTAATGAATTAAGAGAATTATTATCTAAAGCTGGATATAATATTGGGACTATAAAAGCAATTGGCATTTCGCCCCTTGCTGCTCAGCCGATAGATACTACTGACCGAGGCGTTTCCGGAAGAGTGAAGAATATACGCTTTATTGGCACGAATGGAACTGTTCAGTTGACTGGTGAAAAGCTGCGTACAATATTGTCTTTAAAGAGTTCCTTGTTTGATGTTCATATCATGCTGCCGGTACAAAGAAGTATTGAATTCGAAATTTCTGATGGTATAGGTAATGTGGGCAATAAGAAAGTTGAAATAAATTTGCCGTCAACAAGTGAAAAAGGATATTTTACAGATAAGGAAGATATACATCGTATTAGCGGTCGACCAAATGAAATCATTTCAATTTCAGGGTTTGGCTGGGGGCACGGCATTGGTTTATCTCAATGGGGAGCCAAGGCTATGGCAGAGAAAGGTCCTCAGGATGACCCTACATATTTTAAAGAGATATTGAAACACTATTATCAAGGTGTTGAGGTTAAAAAGTTACCTAAAGGAGTCTAGTTAGTATGTTGTTATCTGAATTTGATTATTTTTTACCAGAAGAGTTAATTGCTCAACATCCTTGTGAGCCTCGTGATCATTCTCGCTTATTAATGCTGGATAAAAATACAGGTGCTATTTCACACCACTATTTTTTTGATTTGCTACAATACCTAAATGCAGGTGATACTCTTGTTTTTAATGATACTAGAGTAATTCCAGCTAGGTTAATTGGTGCTAAGTCCGAGACCGGTGGTAAAGTAGAAGTTTTCTTATTAAATCGTAAATCAGAAAGTGATTGGGAGGCATTGGTGAAACCGGGTAAGAAGGCTAGGCCTGGTGCGATCATTGTCTTTAGTGATCGGTTGTCTTGTGAAATACTCGAATCGACGGATTTTGGCGGTCGTATTGTGCGCTTTAGGTATGAAGGTATTTTTGAAGAAATATTGGACGAGCTGGGAGAAACGCCCTTACCTCCTTATATCACAGAGCAATTAGCCGATAAAGAACGATATCAAACCGTATATGCTCGTGAACGGGGATCGGCAGCTGCGCCAACGGCAGGTTTGCATTTTACGATGGATTTAATGAAACGCATAGAAGAAAAGGGAATTCATCTGGCATTTGTGACCCTACATGTTGGTTTAGGCACTTTTCGCCCGGTGAATACCGATAATATTACCGATCATGTAATGCACCGGGAATATTATTCAGTATTGCCTGAGACGGCAGAACTGATTAATAGAACAAAGCAGGAGGGTGGTAGAATTATAGCAGTCGGTACTACAGCAATACGAACATTGGAGACAGCTACGATAAATGGCATATTGGAAGCTAAAAGCGGCTGGACTGAAATTTTTATTTATCCAGGTTATACATTTAAAATAGTTGATGCTGCTGTGACTAACTTTCATTTACCAAAGTCTACTTTGCTAATGTTAATTAGTGCCTTAGCTGGACAGCAAAATGTTTTTGCTGCGTATAAGGAAGCCGTTGAGCAAGGGTATAAATTCTTTAGTTTTGGCGATGCCATGTTAATTATATAAAATAAACTTGTTTTACCTTTGCCACGAAAGTGGCATTGTATTTTTGCGGATTTTAGTAAACTATTTTTTTGGTTAGGATAAGAATCATTTTTAATGGAATCTAGGGGGATTAAAATGTCAGTAACGTACGAATTAGTTAAAAAATGTTCAAAAACAGGAGCGCGAGCAGGACGCTTGCATACACCTCACGGCACCTTTGACACACCTATTTTTATGCCTGTTGGTACGCAAGCGACTGTAAAGGCAATGTCACCTGATGAATTAAAGGATATGGGAGCCGGAATCATTCTAAGTAATACCTATCACTTATATCTAAGACCTGGGCATGAATTAGTGGCAGAAGCGGGTGGTTTACATAAATTTATGAATTGGGATCGAGGAATCTTAACAGATAGTGGTGGATTTCAAGTCTTTAGTTTAGGGGCATTACGTAAAATTACTGAAGAAGGTGTCACTTTTCGTTCTCATATTGATGGATCCAAACATTTTTTATCTCCAGAGAAGGCCACCAAGGTGCAAATGGCATTAGGATCTGATATTATTATGGCTTTTGATGAATGCGTGCCATTTCCCGCCGAGCATGATTATGCCCGAAAATCTACGGAACGAACTACACGCTGGGCTGAGCGGTGTAGACAGACTCACACTAGAGCCGACCAAGCCTTATTTGGTATTGTACAAGGTGGTATGTACAAGGATCTAAGAACTATGAGTGCTAACGATTTGGTTTCCCTGGATTTTCCTGGCTATGCTGTTGGTGGTTTAAGTGTTGGTGAACCTAAAACGTTAATGTATGAAATGCTAGAGCATACAGTACCGTTATTACCTGAAAGAAAGCCTCGTTATTTAATGGGGGTTGGAACGCCCGACTGCTTGGTAGAAGGGGTTATGCATGGTATTGACATGTTTGATTGTGTGTTTCCTACTCGAGTAGCTCGCAATGGTACCGTTATGACCAATTGGGGACGACTTGTTGTTAAGAATGCTGAATATGCAAGGGATTTCAGGCCCCTTGATGACAAATGCAGTTGTTACGCTTGTCGGAATTTCTCAAGAGCTTACATTCGGCATTTATTTAAAACCGATGAAATCTTTGGCTTAAGACTTACAACCATTCATAATTTACACTTTTTATTAAACTTTATGAGTAAGATGCGTACAGCTATTATAGAAGAGCGTTTTCTAGATTTCAGGCAAGAGTTCTTGGCACAATATAATCGATAAAGAGGATTTAAATACTTGATGTGGAATATAATACTAGTAATATAAAAATAAGGGGGTGAATTATATGCCAGAATTATCGCAAGAGATGATGCAGACACTAGCGGCTTATGGGCCAATTGTTTTGATGGCGCTAGTTTTTTATTTTATATTGTATCGTCCTCAAAAGAAACAACAGCAACAGCGTGCAGAAATGTTAAATAACTTAAAAAAAGGTGATCGTGTAATTGCTGCAGGTGGTATGTATGGTACGATTATAGCTTTAGATGCTAAAAAAGTGACTTTAAAAGTTTCAGAAAAAGTTGAAATCGATTTTTTACGCTCGGCAATCCAATCATACCAAAATGATCCTAAGAACGGATAGAAGTTATGGCTTTTTCTGCGTTTGCTGGATAATAAGGTAAGGTAGTAATATGAAACATAATAGTCATAACAAGACTAATTTACGAACAGAATTATTATTAAGAAGACGTACACTAGATAAAGACATGATTGCTGCTCAAAGTGATAATATGGCTAAACATTTATTTGCGTGGCCATATTATCAACAAGCGAAGGTTATAATGTCGTTTTTGTCTATGTTTGATGAACCACAGATGGTAAAAATAATTGAGGGCTCTTGGTCACAGGGAAAAACGGTTTGTGTGCCACATATGAGAAAAGAATTCGGTGTGATGGATGCTGCTGTAATTGATAATTGGAATACATTAGTCAAAGGGCGTTTTAATTTGTTAGTGCCTGATCCTGAAAATCTAACGATAATGAATCCAGAGTTAATTGATTTAATAATTGTTCCAGGAGTAGGATTTGATCGTTCTGGTAATCGATTAGGAATGGGTGCTGGATACTATGACCGCTTTATTCCTCAGGCTCCTCAGGCCATATTGATTGGTGCTATATGGTCTTCACACATTATAGAAAGTATTCCGCATAAGGATTATGATATGCCTGTACATTTTTTGTTGAATGAAGATGAAATTATAAAATGTGATACAATTAATGGATAGTGTAACGATACAGTTATCAATAATGGCATTTCAGACGAGATAAGAAATATAACAGTGGCAGAAGGACCACATAGTGGTATTTCTGCCACTGTTATATTTTGTGCAGTCAGAGATTATGCTTGTTTATTTGTAAACGACGAAAAAAGGAATTTATCATATATCTAGTAAAGGGCATATCTGAAAGTGAAAAAGTGCATAATATAAAAAATGAATACCAAGTTATACCCTAAGGATCTAATACTGTAGTTTGAATAGATCAACAATATAACGCACTTTAGGGTACAGACAGAGTAAGTATGTTGTAGCATGTTATGTATGAATGGCAAACCTCGAAAGTGACTTACGTAATGAAAATGCTGTTTGATGAATGCTAGAGTATACTGGGGGGAAATTCTCATGTCAATAATAACTGTGGAAGACCTAAAGAAAGATCATGAAATATCTGTATATCTTGCTTGCAGTACAGAGTATCTTGGTCGTCTAGGCTTTACAGAGCATGGTAAGCGTCATGCATCAATCATATCCGATCGGGCTTATCATGTGTTAGAGGATTTGGGCTATGAAAAACGAGAATGTCAATTGGCAGCAGTAGCCGGATATATACATGATATTGGAAATATGATTAATCGCTACAATCATGGTGGTACAGGTGCTGTCATGGCTTATAATGTAATCTCACGATTAGGAATGCCGCCAGAAGAAATTGCTTTAGTTATTTCAGCAATTGGAAATCATGAAGAAGAAAGAGGCAATGCAATTAATCCAGTGGCCGCTGCATTAATATTGGCAGATAAGTCAGATGTACACCGCAGCAGAGTGACGAATAAGGATTTCGCTACATTTGAAATACATGATAGAGTAAATTATGCTGCTAATAGTAGTAAATTGGTAGTTGACAAACATTTGCGCAGAATTGCTTTGGAAATCGTCATTGATACTAATATTTGTCCAGTCATGGAATATTTTGAAATTTTTTTAGCTCGAATGATTATGTGTCGGAGGGCGGCAGATTTTTTAAATTGCCAATTTAGCTTAGTCATTAACAACAACCAGCTGCTATAATGATGTGCTGGCATTACGTTGACATTTTTATGACATAGCAGATATAATTAAACCTGTGGAAAAACTTGACTTTTACTAGGCTTTTAGCTAAAATGAAAAGCTTTGTAATTGTGCTTATTTAAAGAAGAGAATGGGGGAGACGTTTTTGAGAGTGGGGAATGTGGCCAAGTTTTTGAGTGTAGTTGCTGTGATTATAATAGGTTTTAGTTATTTTATTTCACCTTTAACTACTTCAATTAAGCAAGGTCTGGATTTGCAAGGCGGTACACATGTAGTATTAGAAGCTGTTGATACTCCAGAAGCAAAAGTAGATGAAGATGCTGTTCGACGGGTCGTTAAGATTATTGAAAAACGTGTAAATGAAATTGGTTTAACTGAGCCGATTATTCAACGACAAGGCGATAGGAGAATCATTGTAGAGCTGCCTGGTATTAAAGAACCAGAAAAAGCAATTGAGATGTTAGGTAAAACAGCATTGCTGGAATTTCAGGATGAAAGCGGCACTACAGTTATGACAGGTAAAGATCTAAAAGATGCTAAAGCTGAAATGGGACAAAATAAAAACAGTGTAGTTGCTCTGGAATTTTCTGATCAAGGTGGTAAGCTTTTTGCTGATTTAACTACTAAGAATGTTGGTAAACATATTAGTATTTTACTTGATAAGCAAGTACTTACGAGTCCCGTAGTAAATGAGCCGATCCCCAATGGAAAAGCCGTTATTACAGGCAGCCGTTCAATTGAAGAAGCACAGAATTTAGCTATTTTATTAAGGTCAGGTTCACTTCCAGTGAAAGTAGATGTTATGGAAATGAGAACAGTAGGACCGACACTCGGTCAAGATTCTAAGGAAAAGAGTGAGAAAGCATTTAGCATTGGTATTGCTTTAATCGTAATATTTATGCTAGGGTTTTATCGTTTGTCAGGTTTTGTTGCTACAATTGCACTTTTGGTTTATGTGTTACTTTTGGTGGGCTCTTTAAAAATGCTCCAAGCAACTATGACATTGCCAGGTATTGCTGGTATTATTTTGTCCATGGGGGTTGCTGTGGATGCAAATGTATTAATTTTTGAAAGATTTAAGGAAGAATATCGCAGTGGTAAAACATTAAGAGCTGCTCTTGATGCTGGCTTTTCAAGAGCTTTCAATACAATCTTAGATTCAAATGTGTCCATTATGATTACAGCTTCAGTATTATTTGTCCTGGGAACTGGCCCAATCAAAGGCTTTGCTATAACACTTGGACTTGGAGTAATTCTCAGTATGTTTACGGCAATTACAGTAAGTCGTTATTTACTGAGGATGTTAATGCAGGCCAATGTGACTAAAAATGGCAAATACTTTGGTGCGTAAGGGGTGATTAAAAATGAAATTTGATATTATTGGAAAACGGTATTGGTGGTTTGCATTATCTTTAATTGTCCTAATTCCTGGCTTAATCTCCATGGCATTACAGGGATTTAATTTAGGAATTGATTTTACTGGCGGAACGATTTTGGATTTGAAATTTGCTTCTTCAGTGACAGTTGCTCAAGTTCGTGAAGTTCTGGTCGATCATCGTCTAGAAAATAGTGTAATACAGTTAGTTTCAACGGATCAGGCGGAGACATCAAATAACTTATTTATTAGAACCCATGTTTTGTCTAATGATGAAAGTCAAATATTATTTACAGATATGGAGAAACGTTTAGGAGCATTTGAGGTTCTGCGTAGTGAAAAAGTGGGTGCTGTTATGGGATCTGAGCTAACCCAGCAAGCACTGCTTAATTTGGCAGTAGTGTGTGCTTTATTAATTGCTTATATCTCTTATCGTTTTGAGTATAAGATCGCAGTTTCAGCTATTTTAGCTATATTGCATGATGTAATGATTGTCTTAGGTATTTTCTCCTTATTCCACATCGAGATGGATTCATCTTTTGTTGCAGCGATTTTAACCGTCATTGGATATTCAATGAATGAGGCGATTGTTGTTTTTGATCGGATCAGAGAAAATTTAAAAACACATCGTAAGACAGAATCATTTCAAGATCTAGTTAACCGCAGCATAGGACAAACATTTACACGTACTCTTTATACTTTACTGACAGTGTTATTTGCTTGTGGATCATTACATTTCTTTGGCGGCGAGTCAACAAAGAATTTCTCACTCGCAATGTTAATCGGTTTTCTCAGTGGTGCCTATTCAGCTATTTTCAATGCCAGCCCAATTTGGGTTACTTGGAAAGAGTATGATGAACGCAAAAGAGCTGTGTTAAAAACTGGTGGTTCAAAATAGAATAGAGTCATATTTAAAGGTTATTGCCAGGAGAAGATCTTGGCAATAACCTTTTTTTATTCACCCTTGATAAAGCAATCTAATATCATATAAGCACAGAGGTGGTGAATCTATGTGGATGATATTACCAATATGCTGTTTAGCGATATTACATATTGCAGGGGATCATGTTGCTGTCATACCCGATTTGGCAAGTATATTAGGCAATAAAGAAGTATACGTTAGTACATTATATATCTTTATTATATTTGGTTTGCTATTTTCTACTATACTGGTTTGGATCGGTGTTAAGACTGGGGAAGAATTAGTCGTTGTTATGAAAGAATTATATGGATTGCAAGGTAAAAGAATATTGGCATTTGTGGTATTATCTGTATGCATTCCTGCGAGTGCGTTAACAGGTGGCTATTATGCCGCCCAAGTCCTACATATTTTGACAGGTATTTCTCCTCTTGGTGCAGGTTTCATTTGCTTACTATTATTCTCAGTATTAGCGGCTGGCTATGGTCGTTGTTTGTTAATACTATCCAATTATATTGGATTATTATTAGTTCCCTTGTTGCTCATTTTATTATTTCTTTTTGATTTTAAACTCGATATTGTTATGCCGAGATTCAGTAGTGTTAATTGGCTGCTTGTTTTAGGGTTATTAGGCTATAATGTTGGCGGAATGTGGTCTATCTTAGTTGTTGAAATGGGTGCATATTTATCACAGAAAGGTTACCTAGCCATTTGTTTGATTCTATTGGCAAAGTCTGTTGAGGGTGTATTTACCATACTGATTGCCTATCTAGTATTAGTTGCAAATATTTCTGGCCCATTGGCATTAGCAGGTATTGTTAGTCAAGTAGGCGGCGCTGCTATGGTATTTGCTTTTAACATTATTTTATTTTGTACTTTTACCAATACTATGGTTCCAGCTATGCTGGTTAATGCTAGACAAGTTAGCAGTATTATACAAATATCTTTTTTACCTGCACTAACAGTAGCAGGAATTATTATATATTTAGTAAGTTGCATGCGTTTTACAACAATATTATGGATTATGAGTTATTCGGGTTTCATAATGATAGTATTTATTATTTATACTGCTTATTTAGTACATAAATATAGGGAAAATCAGCAATAATGATAATAACTATGGTTAGGTGAGAAAGGGATTCATATTGATAGTAAAAAGTAGTATATTATTAATCATGTTTATAGGACAGTTATGTACATTAGCTCCTAATTTTTATGGGACAATCATTATTTTAGCTGCTGCTTGCATTTATGCGTCAATAGTTGGATTTAACACGTTATCTTCATGGATCATAATTGTATTAGTGTCTTTAGTAATCATTGCAGAAATTGGGATGAGGGGGCTCAGGAGTTATCTGACAAAGGGATATACTATTTCAAAAACATATAGTGTGAATACTACTGTATGTAATTTATCGGGAATTATTGTTGCGGATGCTTTATTGGGTTCCTTAATAGGTCTTACAATATGGGAATTAGTAGTGGGTAAAGCTTTAGTACCCTACTTCGAAAGTATCAGCAAAATATTAGTAAGGTTAATGATAGTGGCAGTATTACGTTTTATATGCGGGATAATCATGATTGCGATTATATGCAAATACCTACTGTATATATAAGGATATAAAGTATAAATACCTGTAGTTGAAAATTTTTTAACAAATAGATATATTAGAAAAGTGTAAAAACCTTTTTTACACTTTTTTTTTGTAAATTTTAAAAGGATTATCATACTTATATCAAGAATATTATAAAGTCGAAGGAAATTTAATACATAAGATCATTTTTAAAATTAAATTTCTTGGATTATTTGACATACTATCCTCATATTGGATCGTATGTTCTAGATAAAATGGAGGCTGTATGCCAAAAATAAAACCGTTATGGCAGGTCATGCCAAAAAATAAGAACCTAAGACAGGAATTAAGCAATACATTGGGAATATCAGATATAATTGCTCAAGTTTTAATTAATCGTGGCATAGTAGATACGGATACTGCTAATGATTTCTTATCTGGCGGAATCGAAAAGTTAGCTGATCCTTATTTGTTAAAAGACATGGAGAAAGCTGTTGCCCGTATTGCAGAGGCAATTACACATAGACAAAAGATAATTGTATATGGGGATTATGATGTTGATGGCATAACATCAACTGCACTATTATATAAAGTAATTAAGGAATTAGGCGGAGCTATTGAGTATTATATACCTGAAAGACAAAGTGAAGGCTATGGCCTAAATAGTACTGCTCTAGCAAATTTAATTCATTCAGGTACAGACCTTTTGATTACAGTTGATTGTGGTATAAATGCTGTTGAAGAAGTAAATGCAATTGCACATCAATTGGATATTATTATCACAGATCACCATCAGCCCCCTGAAGTTTTGCCCTTAGCTTATGCTATTATTAATCCCAAGCAAAAAGATTGTCTTTATCCTGAAAAGAACTTAGCTGGAGTTGGCGTAGCATTCAAATTATCTCAAGCGTTATCGCGTTACTATTATGGACATGATGATAAATTTTTAAAATATCTTGATATTGTTGCAATTGGTACAGTAGCAGATATTGTTTCTTTAACTAGTGAAAATCGAATTTTAGTAAAGCTAGGCTTAGGTGAAATAGTCCATACTGAGAATATAGGCTTAAAAGAATTAATTGAAGTCTGCAGAGTGGATCCCGATAAGATTGATGCAGGTAAAATTGGCTTTGCAATTGCTCCACGCCTTAACGCTGCTGGTCGTATTAGCAGAGCTGACTATGGTGTTGAATTGTTAATCACTGAGAATACAGAAAGAGCAAAAGAATTGGCAACTTATTTGGAATGTGAGAATATTCAGCGCCAAACAGTAGAGAAGGATATTCAAGCAGCTGCAGAAGGTGTTGTAAGTGCGCTGGATTTGAATATGGCTAGTGTATTAGTTGTTGTTGGTGAAGACTGGCACCCTGGGGTTATCGGCATTGTAGCATCACGGTTAGTTGAAAAATATTATCGTCCTGTCTTTATGATTAGTATACGGGACGGGATTGGTAAAGCTTCCTGCCGCAGTATCTCTGCCTTTGATATATATGATGCCTTGAACCAATGTTCTGATATATTGCTTCAATTTGGTGGTCATCGTCAGGCTGCTGGTTTTAGTGTTTTGCCTGAAAAGATTGAGGAATTAAAAGCTCGGTTAAATCATATTGCAGATATTAGGCTAACACCAGCTGATTATATACCTGTACTTACAATTGACTCATTACTTTCCTTAAATGAAATAAATAAAGGATTTTTAGAACAATTAGGTTGCCTTGAACCATACGGCATGGGAAATCGCAGCCCAGTCTTTGCGTGTGAGGATATAGAAGTAGAACAGGTACGAACTCTTGGACAAGAAGCTCGTCATTTAAAACTTAAAGTTAAGCAAAAGAATATTACAAATGATGTTGTTGCTTGGCAGATGGGTGAACTGGCGGAAAAAATACAGATCAAAGAAAAAATAGAAATGGCATTTTTCCCTGAAATCAATGAGTGGCAAGGACAACAAAAAATTCAATTGCGTGCTTATGATATTCGAAAAAAGGAAATAACAGAAGTTGAAAGATTATATTCATCATATGGAAAAAAGGATCAGCAATTCAGTTTGGAGGATTGTTGCGCTGATGAAAGTATGGTTCGCCTTGGCAATGATTTAGGCGAGCAGCTCCATTGGGTATTGAAAGATTCTCGAAATATTGATGATAAAATCACATATATATTAAATTTAGTAAAAACGCAAGAGAAAATCTTGATTTTCGTCAATACTCCTCAGGCAGCATTCGAACTGGCACAAGGAATACGAAAGTCTTTGTCGAAATATAAAGAACGAATCGGTTTTTATCATTCAAGATTGGATGAAACCTGGAGAAAAAAAGTTGAAGAGTGGTTTAAAGAAGATCAATTTACAGTATTATGTACGACTCTTTTAGGAAAAAAATATATTGCAATAGATGATATTCAACATATCGTGGTTTATAATGTACCTCTTAATATGCAAAGTTTAATTCAGCAATGTAATTTGACAGGGTGTAATAAGGCAAATGATATTCATTTGTTATTTAATCAAAAAGATTTGAAGGACAACCTTTCTTTATTGCAAGAACTCAGACTAGAACGTATCGTAATCGGTCAAATCTATTTGGTACTTAAGAAGCATGCAGAGACTTTTGTAACAGATCTTCAAGTTGTCGAGTTAGTACGAAGCAAGTATCAAACTGTTATTTGTGAATCATCTGTTGGGATTGCTATTAATGTACTTGAAGACTTAAAATTAGTAACTCATGAATTATCAGGGAACAAGAGAAAAATAGTGGTCTTGCCTGCTCCAGAAGAAAAGTTAGATATTGAGCAATCTAAAACGTTTCGAGAAGGCATATTACTAAAAGATGAGTTTGCAAAATTTGCAGAAAAAATAATGAATGTATCAAGTACTGATCTGCTGCAAGAAATGAAGGGTAATATGTTTAAGGCAGATTACTAAGGATATAGTGATTCACGGTTAAATGTTAATAATACAAGTTGATTATTGTATAGAATATATAGGAGGTTCATTTCATGGATTTTAAAGAAAATATTAGGGTGGTAGCTGATTTTCCAGAAGCGGGTATTCGGTTTAAAGATATTACAACATTGCTGAAAGATGGAAAGCGTTTTCACCAAGCGATAGATGCTTTAACTAAGCCATTTAAAGGGCAAGGTATTGAGTTGGTGGTGGGACCTGAAGCGCGAGGATTTGTTATTGGCGCTCCTGTTGCCTATGCCTTAGAAGCTGGTTTTGTACCAGTGCGTAAACCAGGTAAACTGCCTGCTGAAACACTAAAGCATGAATATAATTTAGAGTATGGTAAAGACTCTTTGGAAATACATAAAGATGCGATTATTCCAGGGCAAAAAGTATTAATTGTTGATGATCTGCTGGCTACTGGAGGTACGGTACAAGCTACGATTGCTATGGTTGAAGCTTTAGGAGGAGTCGTTGTCGGTCTTGTTTTTCTAATTGAATTGTCTTATCTTGAGGGACGCAAAAATCTAACAAATTATAATATTACGTCATTGTTGAAATATTAGAAAGAATATAGTGTATTGAGGTGTGCATATGGATTGTGACGGGCAGAATACAATTAAAGAGATTATAAAAAAAATACAATCCTACCAGATTGATGCTCCTATCGCAATTGTTCAACAAGCTTATGAGCTTGCTGTTGATGCTCATAAAGGGCAAACACGAGCTTCGGGTGAAGAATATATTTGCCACCCGCTAGGAGTAGCTAAGATACTATCTGAATTACAAATTGATGCACTGACTATTAGCGCATCCTTATTGCATGATGTTGTGGAAGATACAGCTTTTTCCTTGGAAGAACTTGAAAAGTTATTCGGTAAAGAAGTTGCTATGTTGGTAGATGGGGTAACTAAACTAAGCCGAATTGAATATAAATCAAAAGAGGAACAGCAGTTAGAGAATTTTCGTAAAATGTTTTTGGCTATGGCGAAAGATATTCGCGTAGTATTGATAAAATTGGCTGACCGCTTACATAACATGCGTACTCTTAAGCATATGCCGGAACATAAGCAGCGCAGGATTTCTCAAGAGACTCACGAAATTTTTGCTCCTCTTGCTCATCGGTTAGGGATATCTAGTGTAAAATGGGAATTAGAAGACCTCGCATTTCGCTATTTAGAGCCTGAAAAGTATTACGAATTAGTTGAAAAGGTAAAACAAAAACGCCGTGAACGGGAACAATTGATTAATGAGGCCATCAAAATTTTATCAGCACGTTTAGACGATGTTGAGATTAAAGCTGATATACAGGGTCGACCCAAGCATTTTTACAGCATTTATAAAAAAATGCTTAAGGGGAATAAAGATCTTAGTGAGATTTACGATCTGTCTGCTGTCCGAATATTAGTAGATACGGTCAAGGATTGTTATGGAGCCTTAGGTGTTGTGCATACGTTGTGGAAACCGCTGCCCTTGCGGTTTAAAGACTATATTGCCATGCCAAAGAGTAATATGTATCAATCATTACATACAACAGTAATCAGTACTGAAGGACAGCCTTTAGAAATTCAAATTCGTACAATGGATATGCACCGCACATCTGAATATGGTATTGCGGCTCATTGGCGCTATAAGGAAGGGTCTAAAGGGGCTAATAAAGATTTTGATGAGAAATTGACATGGCTTCGGCAGCTCTCTGAGTGGCAGCAAGATTTGCGAGATCCCCATGAGTTTATGGAAACTGTTAAAATGGATATTTTCTCGGATGAAGTATTTGTCTTTACCCCTAAAGGAGATGTAATTGATTTGCCGGCGGGATCCACGCCTATTGATTTTGCTTATCGTATTCATACGGGTGTAGGAAATCGTTGTGTTGGTGCCCGTATTAATGGTAAAATGATTCCACTTGAAACCAAATTAACTAATGGAGACATTGTGGAAATTGTTACAAGTAAAACGGGGAATGGGCCTAGTTGGGATTGGCTCAACATAGTAGGCTCTTCCGATACTAAAAATAAAATCCGTCAGTGGTTCAAGAAGGAAAAACGGGAAGAAAATATTATTAAAGGCCGGGAAATGCTCGAAAAAGAGAGCAAAAAAATAGGATATGATTGGCGTGAGCTAGCCAAAGGGGAAAGATTAGCTGAAGTTGGGAAGAAATTTAACATACAGACAGAAGAGGATTTAATGGCGGCATTAGGTTATGGTGGTGTAACAACTCATGGCATAATGACTAAGTTAATTGAAGCCTATAAAAAAGAAGTAGGGAGTACTAAAGAGGCCTCTGATGTTTCAAAATTATTAGCTAAACTTAAACCGCATAATAATACTAATAAATCAGGACATGGTATTTTAGTAGAAGGTGAATCTGGTTTAATGGTGCGGTTAGCCAAATGTTGTAACCCATTGCCAGGAGATCCCATTATCGGTTATATTACAAGGGGACGTGGAGTATCAGTACATCGTGCGGATTGTACTAATATTTTAGTTCAGCCAGAGGAATATGAACGTATGATTGAAGTGAGTTGGGATTTAACTGCTGGTAATTTATATAAAGTGATTATTGAGGTTACAGGTGTAGATCGTTCTGAATTATTATCTGATATCCTTTTGGTTACTTCTGAGAGCAAAATTAAAGTCAGTTCTGTAAATGCTAAAGTACTAAAAAGTAATATTGGCTCTATTACATTAACCTTAAATATTAGTAATTTAAATCAATTAGAGCATATTATGACTAAAATGCGCCGTGTAAAAGATGTATATAGTGTACATCGGGCTATGCCTAATTTAGGTGGTGTAGGATGAGAGCAGTTGTTCAGCGTACATTACAATCAAGAGTATCTGTTGATAATGAAGTTATAGCTGCCATTGGTCAAGGATTGACAGTATTATTAGGGGTTGGGCTGGAAGATACAGAAGAAGATGTATCGTATTTGGCAGAAAAAATTGTAAATTTACGAATTTTTTCTGATAATAGTGGTAAAATGAACTTATCATTATTGGACATAAAAGGAGAATTACTAGTTATTTCACAGTTTACCTTGTTTGGCGATTGTCGGAAAGGGCGACGCCCAAGCTTTGATGAAGCAGCTCCTCCAAAATCAGCTCTAAAACTATATGAAGCTTTTATTGATCGTTGTAAGCAGTTCGGCATAGTCGTTGCTACTGGAAAATTTCAAGCGGAAATGACGGTGACTTTAGATAATCATGGACCAGTCACTATTTTACTTGATAGCAAACGAATTTTTTAGGAGGTGAACCATAATGAAAATTATTAAATTAGAAGTAGGGAATCTGGGGGCTAATTGTTATATTGTTTACGGCAAAGAAACTCTAGAGGGCGTCGTAATTGATCCTGGTGGCAACGCTCAGGATATTATCAATATCATACAACGAGAAAATATTAAAATAGCAGCCATCATTAATACCCATGGACATGCAGATCATATTGGTGATAATGATAAAATCAAGGAGTATACTGGTGCACCGATACTGATTCATAAAGATGATGCCAGTATGTTAACCAGTGCTCAAGGTAATTTATCTATGTATATTGGTAATAATCTTATATGTAAGGCAGCAGATCGTTTATTAACGGATGGTGAAATCATTCCAGTTGGGGGAATGAAACTTCAAGTAATACATACCCCTGGTCATACTCCTGGAGGAATATGTATAAAAATCAATGAGGTTGTATTTAGCGGCGATACCTTATTTGAACAATCTGTAGGTAGATCTGATTTTCCTGGGGGGTCACATCAGCAATTAATAAAAAGTATTAAAGAAAAATTATTGATTTTATCTGATGCTACCCAGATATTGCCTGGACATGGGGCAGGAACAACCATCGAAAATGAGCGTTATAATAATCCATTTATTCAATAACCTTATATGAATGGGGGAGTTCTATGTCATTTAAATCATATGATACTTGGTTTAAAATCAGCATTTTAGCATTAGGATTTTACATCATAATAAAAGTTATGCCTATTTATTTTCCTATCATTCTTGCTATGATATTGGCATTTATTTTGAACCCACTGGTAAACTATATCACTAGTATAGGATTTGGGGTAAAAAAGAGACATATTGGTCGAGGTATTTCAGTAATATGTGCCTTTTTAATACTTATTTTATTTCTTTTGCTTGTGGGGACTTTTGTATTATTGCCCTTTATACATGAATTTGATAAATTTATTGTTGATTTACCAAATTTAATATCAAAAATACAAAATATTGCCATCAAAATTCAGCAGCGTGCCCAATTATTAGATCTTCCGGCAAATATTAACACTTTTATTGAGCAAGCTATTACTAGTGCTGCTTCCTTTTCTGCTGATTTAGCTAAACGTATATTGCAGGCTGTATTTGGCTTTGCCTCAAGCATTGTTGAACTTGTGGTTGTACCTGTCCTTGCTTATTATTTTTTAAAAGACTGGAGCATTTTAAAAGATAAGATCGTATCATTATTTACAGTGGAATCTCGTGGCAAAGTTCGTAAAATTATCGAGGAAATGTCTCTAGTCATTAGTGCTTATATTCGAGGACAAGTAATCATAAGTATCATTATTGGTATCTTTGTATTTAGTGGTATGTATCTGTTAGGGGTAGATTATCCTTTGGTGCTCGGGCTTCTTGCAGCATGTACAGAATCCATTCCCATTATTGGACCCATTATTGGTTCTGTTCCAGCCATTATGCTGGCATATTTGATTTCTCCAACGTTAGCATTTAAGGTGATTATCTTTTATATTCTTGTGCAATTCCTTGAGAACCAGATTGTTGTTCCGAATATCATGGGGCATACTATTGATTTGCATCCTGTTGCGATTATTATTAGTTTGTTAATTGGTAGTCAGTTATGGGGAATTATTGGAATGATGCTGGCTGTTCCAGTAGCGGCTCTCTTGAGGGTATTAATTAAACAGTTATGGATAACAAATGAAAGATAGGTGGATAAAATGGCAATTGACATGGTGGATATTAGACAAAAATTTCAAGAGAAACAATATAAGTTAACACCTCAGCGTAGAATTATTCTAGAAGCTTTCGTTGATCATCAAGATGAACATTTAAGCGCAGAAGATGTGCATACCATTGTTCGTCAACATTCATCTGAAATAGGACTAGCTACTGTATATCGTACTTTAGAGTTGTTTAGCGAATTAGATGTTCTGCAAAAGATGGATTTTGGTGATGGACGCAGTCGTTATGAAATTAACGAGAAAACTACACCACATCATCATCATCATCTGATTTGCTTAGCCTGCAATAAGGTAAAAGAATTTGAAGATGATCTACTAGAGACTCTTGAAACTGTGATTTCCCGTAAAAGTAATTTTACGATTGTTGATCACCAAGTGAAGTTCTATGGGTATTGTGAGGAATGTCAGAAAAAGCGTGAGATTAGCGAATAATTTATTAGTGTTTTTAGATAATTGATCACTAGGTAATTGACAGTAATAGGCTATGTTAGTAACTGATGTTGCTATGAAGCAACGTCAGTTTTTGCCTGTTCAGAATGATATTAAAGGTGATAATAAGGAGGAAAACTATGTTGGTAACAGGTCCGCGCGGAACGAAGGATATATTGCCTGAGGCTAGCGGCAATTGGCAATATATTGAACAAGTTGTCCGGGATATTTGTCGTTTGTATTTATATAAAGAAATCCGAACTCCGGTTTTTGAGCATACAGAATTATTTTTGCGTGGTATTGGCGAAACAACTGATATTGTAGAAAAAGAAATGTATACTTTTACTGACAGAGGTGAGCGTAGCCTTACCTTGCGGCCTGAGAATACAGCTGCAGTAGTACGTTCTTACTTAGAAAATAAATTATATGCTGATACGTTATTAAACAAGCTTTTTTATATAGGACCGATGTTTAGATATGACCGCCCTCAAGCTGGAAGATATCGTCAATTCCATCAATTTGGTGTGGAAGCATTGGGTTCTAAAGGACCAGCTATTGATGCTGAAATCATTATGTTAGCAGTACAGTTACTCAGAAAATTGGGGTTAGATGATTTAACGTTATATTTGAATTCCGTAGGATGTCCACAATGCCGACCCATTTATCGTGAAAAATTACAGGATTTTTTACGGGAGAAAACTTCACATTTATGCTCGGATTGTCAATCGAGGTTTGAACGTAATCCGATGCGGGTGCTTGATTGCAAAAAAGAGAAGTGTACCGAACAAACCCAAGGTGCTCCTCATATTGCTGATTGTTTATGTGATGAATGCAGTACACATTTCAACCAATTAAAATCATTATTAACTCTAGCGGAAGTTGATTTTATTCTAAATCCTCGTTTGGTTCGTGGATTGGATTATTATACGAAAACTGCATTTGAGATTCAATATGCACCTCTTGGAGCACAAAGCGCTGTATGCGGTGGCGGCAGGTATGATGGTTTGGTTGCTGAATGTGGAGGACAGTCAACTCCAGGTATTGGCTTTGCAATTGGTATAGAGCGTATCTTGCTGGCTTTGGAAAAGCAGAATTTATTGCCCGTTATTTCAAATAACATTGATGTGTTTGTTGCACCAATGGGAATTGATATGCAAGGAATTGCTTTTAAGTTGCTTTGTAAGTTGCGTGAAAAGCGTATAACTGCAGAAATGGATTTTATGGAAAAGGGTATTAAGTGGCAGATGAAGCAGGCCAATAAGTATTCCGCTAAATTTGTCGCTATCATTGGTGACGAGGAAGCTGCGCAAAACAAAGTCATGTTAAAAAATATGCTAACTGGTGTGCAAGAATTAGTGAGCATGGATGAAGTACAGCAAAAGATAGAATTAGATTTGGAGGCTTAATATGGAAACAATGGTAGGTTTAAAACGAACACATTCGTGTGATTTTCTAAACAAAGAAAATGTAGGACAAGAAGTTGTATTATGTGGATGGGTGGCACGTCGTCGTGACCATGGGGGACTTATTTTTATTGATTTGCGAGACCGTTCTGGTTTTGTGCAAGTTGTTTTTTCCCAAGAAGTAGATATTGAGTCCTTTAAAAAAGCAGAGTCAGTTCGCTCTGAATTTGTATTAGCGGTTCGTGGTACAGTAAAATTGCGAGATGCATCTACGATAAATGCCAACATTGCAACAGGTGAGATTGAAGTTTATGCTGCAGAACTTAGAGTTTTAAATGCTGCAAAAACTCCACCGTTTTATATTCAGGATAATATTGATGTAGATGAAAATTTACGCTTAAAGTATCGTTATTTGGATTTACGCCGTCCAGAGATGCAAAGAAATTTAATGCTGCGGCATCGTGTAACTAAAAGTATGCGGGACTTTTTTGATAATAATGGTTTTATGGAAATTGAAACACCTGTCCTTATGAAAAGTTCTCCAGAAGGCGCTCGAGATTATTTAGTGCCAAGTCGTGTAAATTCCGGAAAATTTTATGCGTTACCTCAATCTCCTCAAATTTTTAAACAAATGCTAATGGTTGCGGGGATGGAGCGTTATTTCCAGATTGCACGCTGTTTCCGTGATGAAGATTTACGAGCCGATCGGCAGCCTGAATTTACACAGCTTGATATTGAAATGTCTTTTGTTGACCGTGAAGATCTTTTGCCGATGATGGAAGAGATGACAGTTCAATTATTTAAAGAAGCGATTGGTGCTGAACTGCAAACTCCATTCTTGCGTTTGAGTTATGATGATGCAATGAATCGTTTTGGTTCTGACAAGCCTGATGTGCGTTTTGATATGGAGCTTATTGATCTTTCCAATGCTGTTCAGGGATCAAACTTTAAAGTATTTGAAGCTGTATTAGCAAACGGGGGGCAAGTAAAAGCAATAAATGTTAAAGGATATGCCCATGCTCCAAGGCGCGAACTTGATGGTTTAATTGAGTATGTTTCAATTTATGGTGCTAAAGGATTAGCTTGGATTAGTTATACTGCTGATGGTATTAAGTCTGCCATTACTAAATTCTTATCTGATGATATTATGGGAGCTATTACTAAAGCTGCTGAAATTGAAACTGGCGATTTGTTGCTCATTGTTGCAGATAAACCATCTGTTGTCGCTAATGCATTAGGTCAGCTACGCTTAGAAATGGCTCGTCGTCTTAACTTAATTGACGAGGATAAGTTATCTTTCTTATGGGTTGTAGATTTTCCAATGTTCGAGTATGACGAAGAAGAAAATCGTTGGGTTGCTATGCATCATCCGTTTACTTCACCAAGAGAAGAAGATATACAATATCTAGAAAGCGATCCTGGTCGCATCAAAGCCAAAGCCTATGATATGGTACTTAATGGTACTGAAATCGGTGGCGGCAGCATGAGAATTTATAATCGCGAACTACAAGAACGAGTATTTACAGCAATTGGATTATCTCAAGAAGAAGCAGTAGCTAAATTCGGTTATATGCTAGAGGCATTTGAATTTGGCACACCACCTCATGGTGGAATTGCCTTTGGATTAGATAGGCTTATTATGTTAATGGCAAAACGTTCTTCCATCCGTGATGTAATTGCTTTCCCGAAAAACCAAAGTGCTACTGATGTAATGACGCAGGCACCATCTGAGGTTGATGCTAAGCAATTAAGAGAGTTGTCGATTAAGACAACGGTTTCATCTAAAGTTAAAGTTTAAAAAGAGATACATTAAAAGAGCGAGGAATGGTAAAATGTTCCTTGCTCTCATTCTTGCTATTTAGTGATGGATTTGTTACTATAAATTTAAGAAAGAAATGACTCTACTGTGTACGTAAACGTTAGATGTTTTGATCCAACACATTGTATTAGGGAGCCTATCTCTGCTTACTGCAGTATACCCTTTAGGGAAACCTAATGTGAGCAGGAGGGCACCCACCTGCTTAAGCAGGTTCAAAACACTAGCACTACGGCATGGTGGAGTATCATTTTATTTTAATGTTAAAAAAGCCGCTCTAAATTCTCATCTTCTATAGGTGAGAATTAGAGCGGCTTAATTTGATTGATAAGTTGACTAACCATCTTATCCAGATCGTTCTATTTGGCGATTAAACTTTCATGAATATGTACACGCTTGTCCAATTTTTGAATATCTTCCCAAGCATAACGTAAGTCTTTTTTTATGGAGCTAGTATCTTTTTTCAAGGTTGTGGTATCCTTACGAATGGCCAAAACATCACCTTTAAGATTGGAGACATCGCTGCTTAGACTGAGGAGGTCATCTTGCAAGCTATCAAGCCTCTCATTGATAGAGGCTTGTCCCTCTGTTAACGTATCAAGTTGTTGATCGATAAGATCAAAACGTTCTGTAATTTGTTTTTGACCTGCAAGGAGCTGGCGAAGGATGTCTTCCATATTATCCGTCCTTTAATCAATAAATTTCAAATTAATTTTAAAAAATACAAGTTACTACAAGCACTTATATAAAGTATAATAAAAGCTGTATATAAAGTCAAAGAAAAATAATAATTGAAAGATATTGTAATAAAATGGAAGTTGATATGCCTTAATATATTTTTGAAGAGAAGGTGGTATAATGGATTTATTTTCATATTCCAATCAAGTAGAGAATAAGCAAGCGGCTCCTTTAGCTGTACGTATGCGTCCAAGAATTTTGGATGAGTTTATTGGACAGAATGATATTATCGGCGAAGATAAATTTTTACGAAGGATGATTGATGGCGATAATCTTCCTTCGATGATTTTATTTGGACCACCGGGTACAGGGAAGACAACCTTAGCGCAAATTGTTGCTAATAGTACTGGTAGTCATTTTGAAAAATTGAACGCTGTGTCAGCAGGCATTGCTGATATCCGTAAGATTGTAGAGGCTGCACAAGAAAGGCTTGGATTTTATCGTCAGCGTACGATTGTCTTCATTGATGAAATACATCGATTCAATAAAGGGCAGCAAGATGTATTGTTACCTTATGTGGAAGATGGCAGGATCATTTTAATTGGTGCAACAACTGAAAATCCTTATTTTGAAGTAAATGCTGCCTTACTATCTAGAATGCGAGTGATTCGTTTAAAATCCCTTGGAGTGGCAGAGCTCGTAGAAATTATGGAACAGGCCATTGCCGACCATGAGCGTGGATTAGGTAAGTTTAATCTTGTTTATGATCAAGAAACACTATCAACCATTGCTGATCTATCAGGTGGTGATGCACGAGTAGCATTAAATATTCTAGAGCAATCAGCCACTATGATGAGTTCAATGGATACAAAAAAAATAACAATTTCCATTCTTAAAGAAGTAGTGGGCGAAAGAATACAGCCTTACGATAAATCCGGAGATCATCATTATGACATTGTTTCGGCTTTTATTAAGAGTATGCGTGGATCGGATGCTGATGCTGCAGTACATTACTTGGCACGTATGGTTGCTGCTGGGGAAGATGTTAAGTTTATTGCTAGGCGTATCGTAATCTGTGCGGCTGAAGACGTTGGTAATGCAGATCCTCAGGCTTTAGTTGTCGCAATGGCTGCTGCTCAAGCAGTTCAGTTCATTGGTATGCCCGAAGCGCGGATTATTTTATCACAGGCTGTGATTTATATTGCTACAGCACCAAAAAGTAATGCATGTTATATGGCTATTGATCAGGCGATCAATGATCTTAAACAAAAAAATTGCGGGCAAGTTCCTCCTCATTTACGAGATGCACATTATCAAGGTGCTGAAAAATTAGGTCATGGAGCAAATTATTTATATCCCCATAATTATGAGGGGAATATTGTCAAACAACAATATTTGCCAGATGCTTTGGTTGGTACAGTCTATTACAGACCTAGCAAAAATGGTAAAGAAGAAAATATCAAAAAATAAACAATTTCATTTTGACATTCTGCAATTATTTTGGTATATTAATAAATAAGAAAACCTACTATGCTACTAGGAATACTAGGATATAGCAAAGAGGAGAGGCTAATGTGAAAATATCTACAAAAGGACGTTATGGTGTGGCGGCCATGTATGATTTAGCCATGCACTATGGAGAGGGACCGATATCTTTAAAAAGTATCGCACAGCGGCAAAAAATTTCTGAAAATTACTTAGAACAACTCATGAGTACTTTACGCAATGCTGGATATGTTAAAAGTATTCGTGGCGCGCAAGGTGGATATTCTTTAAGCAAAGAACCTGAAAAAATCTCAGTTGGTGATATTATAAGAACCATGGAAGGTCCAATTGTTTTAGTTGATTGTTTGTTAACAGATGCAGAGGACAACGATTATTGTGAGCGAGCTGAAATTTGTGTAACCCGTGGTGTTTGGGCTAAAGTTTGCGACAGTATAAGTTCTGTTTTAGATTCAATTTCTCTTGCTGACTTGTGCAAAGAAGAACAATTACAAGGAGATGTATGTGATAATGGAAAGAATTTATTTTGATCATTCAGCTACTACACCGGTGGATAAGGAAGTAGCAAAGGTAATGCTAGAATATATGACAGAAAAATTTGGTAATCCTTCTAGTGTTCACTCTTTTGGCCGGGAAACTCGTAAGGCAGTAGAAGAAGCAAGACATAGTGTAGCAGCTTTACTTGGTGCTGCTGCAAATGAGATTTTTTTTACTAGTGGCGGCACAGAGTCTGATAATCTTGCATTAAAGGGCATTGCTTTTGCTAATCGAAAAAAAGGAAATCATATTATTACTACAGCTATTGAACATCATGCGATATTACACGCCTGTGAGTACTTAGAAAAACAAGGTTTTACAGTTACTTATTTGCCAGTTGATGAAAATGCTATGGTTAGCGTAGAAGATGTGAAAAATGCCATTACTGATAAGACAATACTCATCAGTGTAATGTTTGCTAATAATGAAGTAGGTACGATCCAACCTATTAAAGAGATTGGACAACTGGCAAAAGAAAAGAAAATATATTTTCATACAGATGCAGTACAAGCTGTAGGGAACTGTCATATTGATGTGAATGAACTTAATATCGATGTCCTTAGTTTGTCTGGACATAAGATATATGGTCCAAAAGGCATTGGAGCTATTTATATACGTAAGGGTGTAAAAATTGAATCTACGCAGCATGGGGGCTCTCAAGAACGCAAACTAAGACCGGGAACTGAAAATGTACCTGGTATTGTAGGATTAGGAAAAGCTGCCGAACTTGCTAGTATTGAATTAGATCAAAGAATTTCACATCTTACAAATCTAAGGGATAAACTGATTAAAGGAATCCAAGAAAAGATTTCTGATATTAAGCTAAACGGTCATAAAGAAATTCGTTTACCTGGTAACGTAAATATTAGTTTCTTATATGTGGAAGGGGAGTCTCTTCTTTTGAATCTTGATTTGAAAGGTATTGCGGCATCAAGTGGTTCAGCATGCACTTCAGGATCTCTCGATCCATCTCATGTCTTATTGGCTATGGGTCTTACACATGAAGTCGCACACGGCTCACTTCGGCTCTCCTTAGGACGTGGCAACACAGAAGCTGACATAAATTATTGCTTAGAAGTATTGCCGCAAATTCTTGAGAGATTGCGGAGTATGTCACCATTAAATGCCAATTCCAAATTAGCAGCTAATAATCCTTGTAGTCAATGCGATCATCATTAATTTAATTTATTTGAAAGGGGATGCTTTTTATGTATACTGAAAAAGTAATGGATCATTTTACAAATCCTCGTAATGTGGGTGAAATAGAAAATGCTAATGGTGTTGGAGAAGTTGGCAATGCCAAATGCGGAGACATAATGAGAATTTATTTAGACGTTCAAGATAATATTATTAAAGATGTGAAATTTAAAACTTTTGGCTGTGGTGCCGCCATTGCTACTAGTAGTATGGTAACGGAGTTAGTAATGGGAAAAACCCTTGATGAAGCCTTAAAAATTTCAAATGATGCAGTAGCTGAAGCTCTAGATGGTCTTCCACCCGCTAAAATGCACTGTTCTAATTTGGCAGCTGATGCATTGCATGAAGCGATTAAAGACTATATCAGCAAAAAAGGAAAGTGATTTAATTCATGAGTACGAAACCAAGAGTTCTTGTAGCGATGAGCGGAGGGGTGGACAGTTCTTTAACTGCCGCCCTTTTGGTGCAGCAAGGATATGATGTCATTGGTGCCACTATGCAGATATGGGATAAAGATGTGCCTGAAAGTGATACTGAGAATCGCGGATGCTGTTCGCTAAGTGCAGTTGATGATGCCCGCAGAGTTGCTGATAAAATAGGTATACCTTATTATGTCTTAAATTTTCGTGAAATGTTTGAAGACACTGTTATTGACTATTTTGTAGCTGAATATGGAGCCGGAAAGACTCCAAATCCTTGTATTGCTTGCAATCGTTATGTTAAATTTGAAGGTTTATTGCAAAAGGCATTAGCTTTAGGCGCTGAGTATGTTGCTACTGGTCATTATGCCCGTATCGGGTACGATGATACATTAGGCAGACATACGTTAAGTAAAGGAATTGATCATACTAAAGATCAATCCTACGCTCTATATCATCTGAATCAAAATACACTAAAACATTTTTTGATGCCTTTAGGTGATTATACGAAAGTAAATACAAGAGAGTTAGCAGCTGAGTTTGGATTATCTGTTGCTAATAAACCTGAAAGTCAAGAGATCTGTTTTGTGCCCGATGATGATTATAAGGGATTTTTGGCAGAGAAATCGCCTGATTCCTTACGTCCAGGTAATATAATTGATGTACATGGAAAAATAGTAGGGCAGCATCAAGGTTTGCCGTTATATACGATTGGCCAACGTAAAGGATTAGGTATTGCAGCAGGAAAGCCGCTGTATGTAGTAAAATTAGATTTTGCCAATAATCAGGTTATTGTTGGTTCTAATGAAGATGTATTTTCTTCTGAACTCATTGCTGAAGATTTAAATTTTATTACAATTGATCGTTTAGAAAAACCAATTACAGTTTCGGCAAAAATTCGTTATGGATCTCGTGAAGGAGTTGCTGTAGTAACTCCTTTAACAGAAGGCAGTGTGCATGTGAAATTCTTTGAACCGCAGCGCGCCATTACACCGGGGCAATCGGTGGTCTTTTATGATGGAGACATGGTCATTGGTGGAGGTATTATCAAAAATTCGGTTTGAGAATAATGAGGACAGGCTTTATGGAAGGACTTGGCATTATGCCAAGTCCTTTGGTGTTTTTGAGAATGATAAGAACCTTCGTATATTTATAAAAATAAGACATTTTGGTAATACTAAGATTACAATCTACATTTGGAGGCCATTTTTTATGCACAGATTGCAAGATTTACTTGGACTGCCAATATTGGAAACTGAAACAGGCACGCAAATTGGCCCAATAAAAGATGTAGTTTTACATATTGAAGAGGCAAGGGTATATGGCATTACAATTGATGAAGAAAAACCAAATTCTTTTGAAATGGGGATTGCTTATGTGGACCTTTTAAGTATAGGTCGTGATGCAGTTATGGTACGTAATCATTCTGTAATGCATCAATGTGCCTCTATCTTTGAAATAACAAGCAATTACTATGTTAAAGAATTATTTAAAAAAGAAGTTATTACAGAAGATGGTTTGCGATTAGGTATATTGGTGGATATTTTTTTTGATACTAGTACTGGCGAGATGAAATGGTACCAAATATCGGATAGTTTAGTAAGCGATTTACTATATGGCCGTAGGATAATGCCACTGCCTAAAATACAAATCGTTGGAAAAGATACAGTAATTGTTCCAGGAGAAATGGCAAAATTACTGCATAAAGAAGAGTAAAGAATAATGAAAGCTATTATTCTATGATGAGAGGTGTATATGTATGACAGCTTGCCCTGTATGTAATAGTAATCGGGCAATTGGTAAAGTGGGAGCAGCACAATATTATTGTTGGGATTGCTGCATAGAGTTTATTATTCGTGGAGATGACATTAAAATTTTCAGTGTTCAGCCAGATGGAACATTAACACTTTATTTAGACCCATTGGAAACAGTTGCACAGTAAAATGGTAATGTATCGGGATACATTACTTTAGATAAAGTGGAGGCCTGAGGGTCTCCCTTTTATTTGTATCCGCCAGGATGTATGACGATATGATGATGGAGTGATTTTTATGTTAGTAACTAAATCAGCGGTTAGAATTACTCTTATTATTGTAATTCTTATCAGTTTCTTATATTTCTTTTGGATGGTGCATAATGCACTATATCCTTTTATCATTGGCTTGTTTTTGGCGTATTTATTAAATCCTGCAGTATGTTATTTAGAGAGAAAAAATGTAGGAAGATTGTGGGCAATTATTGCTGTATATATTATTTTGTTTGGTGTTGTTATTGTTGGAGGAAGTAAGTTGCTTGCTCTATTTATTAAAGAGTTACAGTCTTTTGCCCTGGATTTACCATTTATGATAGAAAATATTAATAAGCTACTAACACAAATGCAGTCACAGTATCAAAATTCTACACTTCCTTATTATTTGCGCATTGCAATTGACAATAATTTATTGTTATTAGAAAATGAAATGCAGGAGTTTATGGGGCAAGTGGTAAATTTTATTATTAAAATTATTAGTCATTCTATTGGTTTGGCCATTAGCCCAATATTAGCTTTTTATCTTCTTCATGACTGGTATAAAATTAAAAGTGAAATTTTAGCATTATTGCCAAGTGGATGGCGAGCAGAGTTAATTTTATTTTTTCGGGATGTTGACAAAGTCTTAGGGGGGATTATTCGAGGTCAATTATTAGTAGCTTCCATTATTGGTGTGTTTGTAACAATCGGCTTGTATTTGCTGCAGGTAAAGTTTGCTTTAATTATTGGCATATTAGCAGCCTTATTCGACATAATTCCTTATTTTGGTCCTATTATAGGGGCTTCACCGGCAGTCATGCTGGCCATTTTGGAATCACCGTGGCTGACGATAAAAGTTATTTTACTCTTTTTTATTATTCAGCAAATAGAAGGAAATATTATTCATCCTAAAATCATTGGCGAAAATATTGGGCTTCATCCGTTAAGTGTAATTTTTGTTGTTTTTGTTGGCGGTGAAGTGGCTGGAATTATTGGAATGTTGCTTGGTGTTCCAGTCGCAGCAATCGGAAAAGTATTAATCCGTCATATTGTTAAAGTGTTGCTTTAAGGCAGCCATTAATTGACATCATACGATAATTTATGTATAATGTCGAACGAGAGTATGCCTAACTATCTGGAGGTTGAGAAACTTGAATTATATAAGTGGAAATGAACTACGTAAGAAATTTTTAGATTTTTTCAAAAGTAAAGATCATTTGATTTTGCAAAGTTATCCATTGATTCCTGAAAATGATCCTACATTATTATTAGTTGGTGCAGGTATGGCGCCATTTAAACCTTTTTTTACTGGTAAAATGAATCCGCCCCATCCGCGTATCAGCACGAGTCAGAAATGTGTGCGTACAGGTGATATCGAGAATGTGGGTCGTACTGCTCGTCATCACACTTTTTTTGAGATGTTAGGCAACTTTTCTTTTGGCGATTATTTTAAAAAAGAAGCGATCGCTTGGGCTTGGGAATTCATTACTGAGCATTTAGAAATGCCTAAAGATAAATTGTGGATAACGATTCATACAGAAGATGATGAAGCATTTGCAATATGGCATAATGATATACATATACCAGCCGATCGAATCATTAGAATGGCGGATAATTTTTGGGAAATCGGTCCTGGACCATGTGGCCCATGTTCAGAAATTTATTTTGATTTAGGTGAGGAACGAGGCTGTAATAAATCCGATTGTGCAGTAGGTTGTGATTGTGACCGTTTTCTAGAAATTTGGAATTTAGTATTTACACAATACGATCGTGACGAAGCTGGTAATTATACTCCTTTAGCTAAGAAAAATATTGATACAGGAGCAGGACTTGAACGTATTGCTTCTGTCTTACAGAATAAAAGATCAAATTTTGAAACAGATTTATTATTTCCGCTCATTGAGCATGCAGCAAAAGTAGCAAATGTCGAATATGGCTCAAATAGTAAAACTGATATTTCATTAAAAGTAATTGCCGATCATATTCGTAGTATGACGGTAATGATTGGTGATGGCATATTGCCTTCAAATGAAGGCAGAGGATATGTACTGCGTCGTATTTTGCGTAGAGCAGTTCGTCATGCCCGTTTGCTGGGAATTGAAAAAATATTCTTGGTTCCAATGGTTGATATCGTCAATACCATTTTTGCTGAAGCGTATCCCGATTTAGTAGAAAAGCAATCCTATATTAAAAAAGTGATTCAATTAGAAGAAGAACGCTTTCAAACAACATTAGTACAAGGTATGGAATTATTAAATGGACACATTCAAAAGTTGAAAGAATTGAATATTTCTGAACTGGATGGTGCTACTGCATTTAAATTGTACGATACTTTTGGTTTTCCTTGGGAGCTGACTTTAGAAATCTTAGAAGAACATGACATGCAGCTAGATAAACCGAATTTTGATTCTGCCATGAAAGAACAACGTGAGCGCGCGCGAGCTGCTCGTCAGGATCATGAGGATCAGCTGATTATCCCAGATTTATCTCATCTAGAAACAGAAAAGCTCATTGTTGATGAACACGCTGAAAATGGAAACATTATACTGGCTTGGAAGAATGGTATCCTAGCTGATGAAGTTCATGATGGTGAAGATGTAGCATTTATTCTGGATGTGACTTCTTTTCATGCAGAAGGCGGTGGCCAAATTGGTGATACTGGTTTTCTTGAAAGTTCATTAGGAAAGATGAAAATTACGGCTACTAAAAAACTAGTAAATGGTACTACTTATCATGTTGGGAATGTTACTGAAGGTTTATTCAGAGTTGGAGATCTTGTCAAACTTAAAGTTGATGATAATAGACGTCGTGATATTGCCCGCAATCATACCGCTACCCATTTGTTGCATGCGGCTTTAAAACAAGTATTGGGTACCCATGTAAATCAATCTGGATCTCTGGTAAGCTCCGAAAGATTACGTTTTGACTTTTCACACTTTTCTCAAGTTACCTCAGAACAACTCCTAGAAATAGAAAAATTAGTAAATCATGCAATTTTAGAAAATATTTCTGTTACTATCGTAGAAACTAAGCAGGATAAAGCCAAAGAAATGGGTGCGGTAGCATTATTTGGTGAAAAATATGGTGAAACAGTTAGAGTTGTTTCTGTTGGCAGCGTTAGTAAGGAATTATGTGGTGGCAGTCATGTTATGAATACGTCTGAAATATGCGTGTTTAAGATCGTTAGTGAAGCGGGTATTGGTTCCGGCATTCGAAGGATTGAAGCCGTAACAGGTAGTGGAGCTATGGAATATATTAATGGGCGAGATCGGATGTTATTAAGCACGGCGATAAAATTAAAATCACGCCCTGAAGAACTTGCTGTAAAAGTAGAAAGTGTTATGAATCGTGTTAAAGAATTAGAAAATGAACTAGCTGCTCTTACTAGTAAATTAGCGCATAGTGAAGTAATGGATTTATTGTCCAAGGTACAAGAGGTTAATGGCGTGCAAGTTGTTGTAGGCCAGGTAAGTATTAATGATATAGAGGGTTTGCGTACGATTGCTGATATGGTGCGTGACCGCTTACAATGCGGTGTTGTAACCCTTGGATCTATTCATGCTGATAAAGTTAATTTTGTTGCGATGGCAACGAAAGAAGCGATTCATAAAGGGATTCATGCCGGTAATATTGTAAAAGAAGTTTCCAAAATTACTGGCGGCGGTGGCGGCGGTCGCCCTGATATGGCGCAAGCAGGTGGCAAGCAGCCAGAGAAGATTTTTGATGCATTGCAGTTTGCTCTAGAAGTTATTAAAAATCAAGTTAAATAACACGAAAGTGTACTTAGAGAGAGTTTTATATTCTAAGTACACTTTTCATTTGTAAAAATGATTGCAAAGTATAACATTTAATAAGTTGAAGGATATAAGTATTTTTATTTTTCTAGAGGAAATAACTAGTCAAGGTAGAATATAATGGTTAGAGGCGGAGATAATATAAGAGAGGAGGATGCTCAATGCCTAATATATCGGAAGATACTATGATGTTTCGTGTGGATAATGAAGAAAATAATGCAGCTATGGTAATTAATGCTGTATATCAGTCGTTAAAGACCAAAGGATATAATCCAATTAATCAATTAGTCGGGTATCTATTATCTGGAGATCCTACATACATTACCAGCTACAATAATGCTCGTGGTTTAATACGCAAATTAGAACGGGATGAACTTCTAGAAGAGTTGGTAAGAGCATATCTCAAAGATAAATAACAGCTTTAGGTATAGTGGGAGGATAAATGCGCATACTAGCTCTTGATGTTGGTGATAAAACGATTGGTGTGGCAGCAAGTGACTTGTTATTATTAACAGCACAAGGTATTGAGGTGATTCGTCGTACCTCTTTGGAAAGAGATCTTAATCGTTTAAATGAAATTATTACTGAGTATGAAGTTGGGACAATCCTTATTGGTTTACCTAAAAATATGAATGGTTCCATTGGCCCTAGAGGTGAATTAATGCAAACCTTTGCGAATCGGGTAGCTGAAACGTTCCCTACAATGAAAGTAGTTTTATGGGATGAGCGTTTATCTACTGTTGGGGCGCAAAAAGCACTTATTGCTGCTGACGTAAGTCGTGCGAAACGTAAAAAGGTGATTGATAAAATGGCAGCAGTATTTATTTTACAAGGGTATCTGGATAGTTTATCTTGTTAATAACTTCCTTGACAGGATAACTTTTCTAAGATAAAATTACATGTACATTAAAAGGAAGAGGTGAAATGAATGGCTGATATTGAAAAAGATGACCTCGAAGAATTGGATGAAGAGCTCGTAGTTGTTATGACTGATGAAGAGGGTAATGAATATTATTATCGTGAGGAAATGATTGTTCCAGTTGGTGACAAGCAGTATGCTATTTTGATTCCCATTGAAGATGGCGAAGAGGAAGAAGATTGCGGATGTAGTACTGGATGCGGTTGTTCTGAAGATGAAGTTGATGTATATATTGCGCGCATTGATACTGATGAAAATGGCGAGGAAATATATGTCGATCCTACCGATGAAGAGTTTGAAGAAGTTCGTAAAGCTTATGAAGAACTAATGGTAGAAGATGAAGCCGAATAGGCTTCATCTTTTTTCAGTTGATATAATGGTAATTGAAGTTTTTTTTAGCGAAGGCTTTTGCCTAAGTCTGAGACTTGGCAGAAGCCTAGTCTTTTTTTGTCTTTTTGTGTATAATAAAGAAGACTTTTAGAGCGGCTTCATTATCAGATAAAGCCATTCCTTTTTATAAAATAGATACAAGCAGAGGTGAGGTATCCTATGACGTATAGGTTGAGGCAGTTTAAATGGCATATTGTATTGGTGTTAATTTGTCTTTGTTTGGGAAGTATCATATATAAGTTAACACAACCTGTTACTTCGCCTGCAGGAGAAACATTTGTTATTTCCGTTAAACCTGGAATGGCAGCCAATGAGATTGGAGAGCTTTTACAAGAGCAAGGTGCTATAAAAAGTGTTTTTATATTCCATGTTATTGCAAAAACTCAAGGCTTAGCAAATTCCTTACAGGCTGGTGAATATGTTTTAACTAGGGATATGACTGTGCAGCAAATTATTGCCATGTTGGCAAAGGGGCAAAGATTATATCAACAAATTACCATACCAGAGGGATATACTGTCGGACAAATTGCTAAACTAATACAAGAAAAACAATTAGGTAGTGCAGAAAGATTTCAGCAGTTAGCGCAAGAAGCTACTCCTTTTCCTTATATGGCAAATCAGAATCCTAATGTAATATATAAGGCTGAAGGTTATCTTTTTCCGGATACTTATCAAATTACTAAAGGAACTACTGAGGAACAGTTACTGAGTATGATGATATCTCAATTTGATAAAGAATTTAGTGAGAGTATGCGATCAAGAGCAAATCAAATGGGTTTTTCGATTAAGGATGTTATTATTTTGGCTTCTTTGGTGGAGAAAGAAGCGCAGATAGAAGCTGATCGCCCAGTTATCGCTGGAGTATTTATCAATCGTTTGAATTTAGGAATGCCGTTGCAGTCTTGTGCTACGATTCAGTATATTCTAGGTTATCCTAAAGCAGAGCTATCAGTACAAGATACTGAAATTCCATCACCTTATAATACTTATCAGCATATGGGGTTGCCTCCTGGACCTATCGCAAATCCTGGAATAGCGGCAATTAATGCTGTTTTATATCCTAAAGAAACGCAATTTGTATACTTTGTGGCTGATCAACAGGGCGCACATCATTTTAGCACAACATATGAAGAGCATCTTGCAGCAATCGAAGAGGTTCGTAAATAATAGGGGTGATATATTGGACTTGTTTAAAGAAATAGAAGAATATGCTGCTGAATACAATATACCAATTATTAATAAGATAAGCAGTAACAGATTAATTGATGTTGTAAAAAAGAATAAACCAAAATCAATTTTAGAAATAGGCACTGCGATTGGTTATTCAGCTTTGCTTATGGCTCATTATATGCCTGAAGATGGTAAAATTATTACAATTGAACAAGATGCTGCTCGTATTGATATTGCCTATAATTATATCGCTAGAGCTGGTAAGAGCGAACAAATTCAACTTTTAGATGGAGATGCCGGTACTATTTTATCACAGCTTGAAGAAACATTTGATATGGTATTTATCGATGCAGCTAAAGCGCAGTATCTTGATTATTTATGCAAAATCATAGATAAACTTTCTAGTGGTGCCGTTGTGATAGCGGATAATGTATTGTTTCGGGGGATGGTCATGAGTGAAGATCCTCCCTTGCGGCGCTATAAAACAATTGTTAAGCGTTTAAAAGAATATTTACAATTTGTGAATACAGATCCGAGATTTTCTACTACGATTCATTATGAGGGTGACGGCGTAGCTATTTCTTATTATCAAGGAGCGAATAAAAAGTGAAAAAACCCGAACTTTTAGCACCAGCAGGCAATCTTGAGAAACTCAAGATGGCTCTTTTATATGGTGCAGATGCAGTTTTTATGGCAGGAAAGTCTTTTGGATTGCGAGCATTTAGTGACAACTTTACAGAAGATGAACTTAAAAAAGGAGTTGAATTTGCTCATAGTTTGCAAAAAAAAGCATATGTAACGGTAAATATATTTCCTCATAATGAAGATTTACCCGCATTGCCAGATTATATTCGATATTTGTCTGATTGTCATGTCGATGCAGTTATTGTTGCAGATTTAGGTGTATATCGCATGATCCGAAAAGTTGCACCTAATCTGCCCATCCATATCAGTACCCAAGCTAATAATACCAATTGGTCATCAGTACTGTTTTGGCAGGAATTGGGGGTTCATCGAGTAGTATTAGCTAGGGAGCTGTCATTAGCAGATATTACTGTAATTCGTGATAAAGTTACTATTGAACTGGAAGCCTTTATTCACGGAGCTATGTGTATTTCTTATTCGGGACGTTGTTTGATGAGCAATTATTTTACAGATCGTGATGCAAATCGAGGTCAATGTGCCCAACCCTGTCGTTGGAAATTTAACTTAGTGGAAGAAAAACGTCCAGGAGAATATTATCCTGTTATGGAGGATGAGCGCGGAACATACATCTTCAACTCAAAAGATTTATGCTTACTCCCTCATATTCCAGAATTAATTGATAGTGGTTTAGATAGTTTTAAGGTAGAAGGACGTATGAAAAGTGTACATTATGCAGCTACTGTCATTAAGGTATATCGGGAAGCTATTGATGCTTATGTCAAAGACCCAGAGCATTACAGTGTTAAGGCTGAATGGCTGGAAGAATTGCAGAAAATTTCTCATCGTGCTTATACCAGTGGATTCTATTTCAACAAAGCAACCCAAGAAGATCAGATCTATGGAACTTCCTCTTATGAACAAACTTTTGATTTTATAGGTTTAGTTAAAAGCTATGATCCAGCAACTAAAATGGCTACTATTGAGCAACGTAACAATTTAAAAGTCGGACAGGAAATAGAAATTATGCAACCGGGAAAACCTAATTTTAACCAGGTAATTACTGAAATGTTCGACATCGAAGATAAGAGCATCAGTACCGCACCTCACCCTCAACAACTTTTTAAGATGCGAATGTGCCAAGAAGTAGTAGAATACGCAATGTTACGACGCGAGGTACAAAAGAATGCGTGAGGAAATTTTGATTCGTCTTGATGTAAAACATATTAATTATCTAAATCGCATTATGGAAGGTTATGAATATTTTGGGGTGGTGACAACAGTAAAAGATACGATAGGGGTATTGCGTATTCGTGTTACGCCTGACACGTGTAAAGAGGTGCAGGATATTTTAGCAAATCTTCCGATTGATTTTGATTATGTATAGATTAGTGATAAAAAAATAATAATTTTGCCAAGCAATGCCATACTATCATTGAGGTGATCGTATGGCATTGCAAATTTTACGCATTTATAAGTTGTTAATTTTCTTTATGCTCTTTGGCAGCTTATTGATTATACGTTTATTCTATTTGCAAGTTATTGAAAATGATAACTTAGTAACGCAGAGTTTGAGTATGCGTATTCAGGAAGTACCTATTGAGGTTGCGCGAGGAGAAATTGTAGATCGAAATGGCTTACCATTAACAAATACAGAGCAGCATTATAAAATTGCTGTTTTTCCTGGACAAATTCTAAATGCAGCAATGGCTGCCAAACAATTATCCGAATTAACGGGAATCGCAGAACCGATTCTTTTTTCGCAAATTACAGAAAATCATCGACCATTTAAAATAAAGAATAAAATTGATGCTGCCATGGGAGAAAAAATAAATAAGGCACTCATTCCAGGAGTTGTGATAGTAGCAGAGAAAGTTAGATATGGATATCTTCCTTTGGCTGCACATATTAAAGGTTATATTAATCTTGCAGATAATCAAGGAGTTAGCGGCATCGAAGGCATGTATGATGATATATTAAGAGGCAATCAGCCAGAATATGCAGCTGCACTAGTGGATGCGGGGCAACAGATTATTCCAGGACTTGGCTATAAGAGATTACGATTATCAAGCCATTCCGACCCAAGTAATGTAGTATTAACCTTAGATAAACAAATTCAAAAAGCGGTAGAAAATATAGTAGACAAGCATGGTATCAAGGGAGCAGTAGTAGTATTGCGTCCTACTACAGGTGAAATATTGGCTATGGCTTCAAGACCCAATTTCAATGCAAATCATCTTGAGGAGTATTTAAATCAAAGCAGCGCACCTTTATTAAATCGAGCTATATCACCCTATCAGCCTGGATCTGTATTTAAGTTGGTAACAGCAGCTGCTGCGTTAGAACAAGAAAGTATACAGCCGGAGGATATATTTTTTGATCCAGGATATATTGAAGTTGATCATCTACGCTTTAATGGATGGGATTATGATAAGGGGGGGCGTGGTCAAATAACTTTTAAAGAAGCATTGGCATATTCTAGTAATCCTGTTTTTATTGAAGTGGGCTTAAAAATAGGCGCAGAATCCTTAATTTCTTACGCACAAAAATTTGGCTTTGGTCATAAGACGAGTATAGATTTTAATGATGAGGCAGAAGGCTATTTACCACCATCTGATAATCTTTATTCAGGTGAACTTGCCAATTTAGCTATCGGTCAGGGAAAATTAGAGGCAACGCCTCTACAGATTGCTTCCATGATAGCTACCATTGCTAATGATGGTATAAAAGTGGCACCTTATGTTGTTAGTAAACTGACAAATGCTGATGGTGTAGTTATAAAAACATACGATTCTCCTCCAGGGATTCGAATTTTATCTTCAAAAACTGCCGTACAAATTCAAGATATGATGATGGCTGTCACTCGTTATGGTACAGGTCAGGCAGCTTATGTTGAAGGAATTGGATCGGCGGGTAAAACGGGATCAGCCGAAACTGGAAGAAAAAATGCAGATGGACAGAGCATCAACCACGCATGGTTTGCTGGTTATGCCCCAATAAAGAATCCTCAATATGCGGTAGTTATTTTCGTTGAAGAAGGTATGTCAGGTAGTGATATCGCTGCGCCCATGTTTTATGAAATTATAAAAGAGATCACCAAGTTGTGATAGCGTAGCATAACGTTAATTGGCATACAAAGAACTAGGCAATAAATTAAATTTATGATAAAATATAAAAGATAATGAATTCTTATACTAAGGCTGTGATATGATGAGAGTAAAAAGGCCTTGTGTTTTGGCTATTTATGAACCGAATCGTTTTTGCTTATGGTCAAGACATAGTTATCTTTTGGCATTGGAGGCAGTTGCTGATCCAATTAGCAGCGCGAGTTAATATGGAAAAAAGATTAATAAAGCTTCATAAGTTTATGAACGAACATAAATTAGAATGCATGTTGATTCAGAAGCCAGAGAATAGACACTATTTCAGTGGATTCAGCGGTTCGGCAGGTATATTGTTAATTTCTAATCATTCTAATCTCTTATTAACTGATTTTCGATATATTGAGCAAGCTACTATGCAAGCTGCGCAATATGAAATTGTACGTTACCATACTATTGGTAAGACTTTGACGGAAATGATCAACAAGCTAGGAGTTTCTCAAATTGGTTTTGAAAGTGACTTTGTTACCTATGATGGGTATCAAGAACTAATTAACAACTTGCATTCTGTTAATCTAGTTCCTGTTCAATTGGATGCTTTGCGTATGGTAAAGGATGAAAGTGAAATTGCATTGATAAAAAAAGCCGTGAAAATTGCTGATAATGCTTTTTCTAGAATTGTATCTTTTATAAAGCCGGGTATGACTGAACAGGAAGTAGCTTTAGAATTAGAGTATTATATGCGAAAGTTTGGAGCAGAAAAACCAGCCTTTGATACTATTATGGCCTCTGGTAAGCGTGGAGCACTGCCTCATGGGAGAGCCTCTGAAAAAATAATTGAACTTGGTGATTTTGTAACGATGGATTTTGGTGCGGTATATCATGGATACCATTCTGATATTACTCGCACTATTTGCATGGGAAAAGCTACAGCTAAACAAAAAGAAATTTATGAAATTGTTTTGGCTGCCCAATTAGCTGGGGTGCAGGCTGTTGCCCCAGGAAGAATTGGCAAAGATGTTGATACCGTATCCAGAAATATCATTATAGATGCTGGTTTTGGTGAATTCTTCGGACATGGATTAGGGCATGGGCTAGGTCTTAATATCCATGAAGATCCGAGGCTTTCTCCTGCTAATATACATACTGTTTTATTGAGAAATATGGTAGTAACAGTTGAACCAGGAATTTACCTGCCTGATTGGGGCGGAGTGCGCATTGAAGACACTGTTTTAGTTAGTGATGAAGGGTGTCAAATATTGACGGCTAGTAATAAGCAGTTAATAGAGTTATATTAAATTCTTTACTTTTATTAAATGGGATTGTGGAGGTAATAAAATGATATCAAGTAGTGATTTTCGTACAGGAGCAACAATTGAAATTGATAATAATGTTTGGCAAATAGTGGATTTTCAGCATGTAAAACCAGGTAAAGGTGCTGCTTTTGTACGTACGAAAATGAAAAACGTACGTACTGGTGCAGTGGTTGAGCGTACCTTTAATCCGGGAGAAAAATTTCCCAAGGCTCATGTGGATCGTCGTGAAATGCAATATTTGTATGAGAGCGATGGAAATTATAATTTCATGGATAATGAAAATTATGAACAGAGTGAATTAACATCTGATCAGTTAGGTGATGCAGTAAAATATCTTAAAGAAAATATGAATATTAGCATCATGTTTTTTCAAGGAACGGTAATTGGTGTTGAGTTACCTGTTGCAGTTGAGCTAACAGTTGTTGAAACAGATCCTGGTATTCGTGGAGATACAGCTACTGGTGGTACTAAACCAGCAAAAATGGAATCTGGCTGTGTAGTGCGTGTACCGTTATTTATTAACATTGGTGACGTTTTGAGAGTAGATACTCGCACAGGAGAGTATCTAGAAAGAGCATAAAGCGGGAAAACCATTAAGGTTTCGTTCATTGAATTAAAAAAGAAACTGTACTCTTTCTTAAGTGAAGAATGCAGTTTCTTTTTTTATTCAAGAGAATAAATAGTTGTATAAAAATAATTTAAAGAAGCAAGATGATAGTTTAAAACAGCAAGAATGAACTATTTAAAAAATGGGTATAATGACAATATCGTAATAACTATACTTTAGAGGGGGCTTTATGTCTATGGGAAATATTAAAGAACGAGTAGCTTATTTACAAGGATTAACACAAGGGCTTAATGTCAATGAGCGTTCGGCTGAAGGGAAGTTGTTAATAAATATTATAGATGTACTTGATGATATGGCAGAAGAATTTAATAATATTCAAATGGTACAAGAGGATTTAGAAACATATATAGAAAGTATGGATGATGATTTAACAGATTTAGAAGATGAAGTTTATGAAGACATTGATAACCAAGAATTAGTGGAAGTTCAATGTCCCTCCTGCCATGAAACAGTTAGCTTTGAATCTAGCTTATTAGAATCTGATGATGATCTGGAAGTTTCATGTCCCCATTGTGGTGACATCGTATATGATAGCACTTTAGAAATTGAAGTCAGCGATATGGATAATGGACAAGTCAATTCTGATTTTAGATATGGCATTCATCCAGGAATTTGATATTAAAACGTACACATAGTTTTCGGCGATGTAGCAAGAAGGACAAACCTTCTTGCTTTTTAATTTTTAATTATACCAACAATAAAAAATCTCAATATCTGAGATTTTTTTTATTGTTGGTATAATTTTCTTTTTGCACCATATCTATGTAAAGAAAGGAAGTAGCAGATATGACTGATAATAAAAATATTTTGATCAAAAAGATTTTAGAGCAATCAATTTATCCAGTTTTACCTGAACAGTTAATTGCCATGATTAGTGCCGTATCTCTAAAGTACCTGAAGGATTTGACAGAAATCCGTTTACGTATTAATCAACCCTTATTACTTGTTTTAGGAAATCAGGATATTACGGTAAATCCCATGGGAGAAGTTGTTGTGAATTCTAATGAAGCATACTTATGTAATCAAGATGATATTCAACGAACATTACAGCTTATGAGTAAGAATTCATTATATGCTTTTGAGCATCAACTAAGAATGGGCTTCTTAACAATTGATGGTGGACATAGAATTGGATTGACAGGACAAGCAATTATCGATGCTGGGGAGGTTAAAACACTAAAAAATATCAATGGTCTTAATATTCGTTTAGCAAGAGAAGTAAAAGGCTGTGCTGATCAAATTATACCCTATATTATTACAAAAGAAGGACAGGTTTTAAATACTTTAATTATTTCGCCGCCTCGTTGCGGCAAAACAACTATTTTGCGAGATTTAATTCGGCAAATTAGTATGGGATCTAAAATATATAAAGGTTTACCGGTGGGGGTTGTTGACGAGCGCTCAGAAATAGCAGCCTGCAAAAGTGGTATTAGTACAGTTGATTTGGGCATCAGAACAGATGTACTTGACAATTGTCCCAAAGCAATGGGCATGCTTATGTTAATTCGTTCCATGTCACCTGCGGTTGTAGCTACTGATGAATTAGGAAGAGCCGAGGACATACATGCTGTACGTGAAGCTCTGAATGCTGGTGTAAGTGTAGTAACAACAGTTCACGGTAAAGACCTTAACGAATTATTACATAGGCCTTACATCGGAGAGCTGCTAGAAAATAAGTATTTTCATCGATATATTCTGCTAAGTGATTACCCTCGCGTTGGTACAATCAAGAAAATTATAGATAGCAGCAATAATAAAATCTTATGGGAAGGAGCAAAAATATGTTGAAATTGATAGGCAGCCTTTTAGTTTTGCTCGTAAGTTCATATATTGGATTTAAAATGGCATCCCGTTGTCAAGAAAGGCCTCGCCAGCTCAGACAGATCATAACTTGTGTTGGATCATTAAGATCCCATATAATTTATTCTTGTTTACCTTTACATGAAGCTATTGCAAATTCTACGAATGGTATATACGGACCAGTAGCAGAATTTTTTCAACAGGTTGCTAATTTATTAGAAAAGAATGCTTCCCTTACACCTCAAGAAATTATCAAAAAAGTGTTAAGGGAGATGGAAGGAAGTTTGATTTTAAAAAGGCCAGAAATTGAAGTACTCTATGTGCTAGGGGGAAATTTAGGCGTTATGAACTGTAAGGAACAAGAAAAATATCTTTCCTTAGTCATTGAGCAATTAGAACGATTTGAAAATGAGGCAACACGATTACGGGACCTCAATACAAAAATGTATAGATATTTGGGTATATGTGGAGGATTAGCGATTATAATTATTCTGGTTTGATATAAATATTTTCATTAAAAAAATTACATATAAGTGAGTGTGAAGGGGGAGAAAAATGGGCCTGGATATATTATTTAAAATTGCTGGTGTTGGAATTCTAGTTTCTGTTTTTCATACAGCACTAAAGCAGGCAGGTAAAGAAGATATGGCACATTTATGTACTTTGGCTGGATTTACTGTAGTCTTACTTTGGGTTGTACAATTATTGGGCAAGTTATTCAACACTGTACAGGACGTTTTTAAGCTATTTTAAGGGGTGCAGGGTGTGGAAATTATTCAAATAGTTGGGTTGGGGTTTATTGTAACTCTACTTATTTTAATCATTAAGCGAGAGAAACCTGAAATTGCTGTGCAGTTAAGTTTAACTTTAGCAAGTATTATTTTTCTGCTAATACTTACTAAAATAACAGTAGTGTTAAATCTATTTCGTGATATGGCGGAGAAGGCTAATATTAGTCAAATGTATTTAAATACTATTTTAAAGATTATTGGTATTGCTTATATTACAGAATTCGGTGCTCAGGTTTGTCGAGATGCGGGCGAAGGAGCCGTAGCAGGTAAGATTGAATTTGCTGGTAAAGTAATGGTGATGGTAATGGCCATTCCTATTATCGCTTTAGTAATGGATACTATTGTGAGATTGATTCCATAAGGTGGTATATAAATGAAAATCTTTGTATTAATTATAATCTTGTTGCTGGTCAATACCATAACTGTTATGGCTGTACCACTAAGTAGTTCTGAAATTGAGCAACAATTACTAGAAACCATCTCCACTGATCATGTGAATCAATTTATTAGTAAAGTAAATCAGGAGCTCAATGGCGATATACCTTTATTAACAAGTGACACTATTCATACAATAGCTGCAAATGGCATACATGTCAGTTGGCAAAATGTGTGGCAAGCACTGGTTCATAATTTCTTTCGTGAAGTTACGTTGAACACTCATTTAATGGGAAAACTATTATTTTTGGCTGTATTGTGTGCCGTTTTGAGAAATTTACAAAATTCATTTGAGCAATCAAGTATATCTATCTTATCGTATAGTGTTTGCTTTATTTTTATGTCATCGATTGCACTTACTGCATTTTATAATGCTTTAAAATTAGCTAGCCAAACAGTAGAATATATGGTTGGATTTATGGAATCTTTATTACCTCTTCTTATTTCCCTATTGGCGGGCGTAGGAGCTTTAACTTCTGCGAGTTTATTTACACCGTTAATGTTATTTGTCATAAGCAGCATGAGTGTGATTGTAAAAGACATCGTTTTACCATTGTTATTCCTAACTGCTGCCCTTGAATGCCTAAATTATTTATCAGATACATATCGTCTTAGTAATCTATCCGGCGTTTTAAAGCAGTTAAGCATGATTGTTCTTGGCTTTTCAATGGTAATCTTTATTGGTATTATTACCATTCAAGGTGCAGCAGGAAGCATTGCTGATGGCCTTGCTCTTCGGACTGCCAAATTTGCAACGGCAACCTTTATTCCGGTTGTGGGAAAGATGTTTGCTGATACTGTGGAACTCGTTATGGGAGCCTCTTTATTATTAAAAAATGCTGTCGGAATTTTTGGCGTTATCGTAGTATTTATGATTTGTGTCTTCCCTATTATTAAATTATTATCTTTAATCTTAGTTATAAAAATTTCTGGTGCATTAGTACAACCTTTAGGCGACGAAAAAATGGCAAAATGTCTTGATGCAATGGGAAATAATTTATTATTGGTTTTTGGTGCAGTATTAACAGTCGCACTAATGTTCTTTTTAGCTATTACTATGATTATTGCTGCAGGTAGCGCAGCTATGATGCTAAGGTAGGTGTGTTTTATTGCTTACAATGTTAACGGATTGGGTTAAAAATATTATTTTTGTTGTATTATTTGCTTCATTTCTCGAATTACTGTTACCAAGCAGTAGCATGCAACGCTTTGTAAGAGTAATTATGGGGTTATTTATAATGTTGGCAATATTGAATCCAATCATTGGTGCAGTGCAGCACTTAACCTCTAAAGATCAAATCCCTACTTTTGCTGCAAATTCTGGAGACTTAAATGTCATAGCAAGTGAAGTAAACCATGTTACTAATGATCGTAACGCTTTATCACTTGAACTATATAAAAAAGAATTAAGCCAACAAATCAGAATTTTAGTTATGGCGATGGATGGCGTGGCTGATGCGAATGTAGTGATAGAGATTAAGAAGGGCAATGCGAGTACGTTGTCAATGGGGGTTAGCAGTATTATCGTATATGTTAAACCTGGTATCTCTGCTAAAAGCGAAAAAATAGTAAGTATAGCAAAGGTTAAGATTGATAAAGAATTTAATAAAACAGAAGAAACATACACAGATTTAAAACAAAGAATTACAGACATGATCATGGAACTCTATCAGATTCCAAAAGAAAAGGTAGAAATAAAAATGTTGTATTCATAAAGGAGTGTTGAATATGAGTGGTATGGAAAGCTTTCTCACTTATACTAAAAAAATATGGCCTAAACAATTATTAAAAGATGGGGTTATAAATACGCGTTTAATTTGGCTAGGGCTTCTAGGTGTGATCTTATTGGTGATGGGAGGAGTGATTGATCGTCAAACTGTTAATCCTAATCCGAAGGTTAGCAATGAACCGTTAAAAGTACCTGCAGCAGTTAATCTTAGTTATGAAGAAGCCGTAGAGGGAAAGCTAACACATACGTTGTCTCAAGTAAAGGGGGCTGGAACTGTTGTTGTTAATATAACTTGGGAAAATAGTACCACTCAGGAACATGCCAGAAATATAACCAAGGAAAGCAAAATCATTCAAGAAAAAGATACTACTGGAGGAGTGCGCAGTACGACTGAAACAAAAGAAAGTACACAAATTCTAGTCAGTAAAGAAAATAATATGGATCGTCCAGTTCTTGTTAGAGAAATTAAGCCAATGATAAAAGGAGTGCTGGTTATTGCTGATGGTGCATATGATTCTAATATAAAGGCGATTTTAACAAAGGCAGTTGAAGCTGGCCTCGGTATTCCTTCTTACAAAATTACCGTATTAGCTCAAAAAAAGTGAGGAACATATTATGAAAATATTTACCTTCCACAAAAAAAATAGATATGTTGTATTTGCTGCCGTATTAATGGTTAGTATAGTTATAATGATGGTCATAGCCAATATTGAATCAATGCTGCAAGCAAAGGTCAATCATTCTAATGCTATGCAAGTTGCGACTATGAGCGTTGCAGATCCTCTTATACCAGCTAGCAGCCCCGATTTTTTTATCGAATATCGATTAGAAAGAGATAAAATTCGTAGTGAACGCTCGGATTTATTACGAGAAAGTATTAAAAATGCCAAAACGGATGATAGCAGAAACCAAGCACAAGATACTGTCTTGAAAATGATTGCAGAAAAACAAAAGGAAGCGGAAATGGAGAGTCTAATCAAATCCCGTGGCTTTGCAGATGCTTTAGTATTCGTAAGAGAAAATTCTGTAAGCGCAGTTATAAAAACCACTTCACTTTCTCAAGAAGAAGTTATTCAAATAGCTGATGTCATTACAAGGATATCAGGTGTAAAAGCCGAAAATATATCAATTAGTGCTAAACCTTAACATAAGTTTGAAATTTATTTAGTCCTAAATTGTAAAGAAGGAAAATATTTGTTATAATAATATAGTTATAGAAAAGTTATTACCTTGTCATATAGTATTATAATTTTTGGAATGGGGGGTTGTTAGTGGATAAACGAGAAGGCAATGAAAAGTTTGAAAACAATGATGTTGGGTCAATTCGAATTGCTGATGAAGTTGTAGGTATTATTGCTGGCATGGCAGCTACTGAAGTTTCCGGTGTAGCTGGAATGAGCGCTGGTTTAGTAGGCGGCATTGCAGAAATGCTTGGTAAAAAAAACTTAGCAAAAGGTGTTAAAGTAGAGGTTGGCGAGCGTGAAGCCGCAGTGGATTTATACATAATTGTAGAATATGGTGTACGTATACCTGATATAGCATTAAGAGTGCAGGAAAATGTAAAACGTGGTATTGAATCTATGACAGGATTAGATGTCGTAGAAGTAAACGTTCATGTTCAAGGTGTTGGATTTGGTCAAGACGGTAAAGAAGAAGATCTTCGTGTGCGTTAAAAGATATGTTGTAGCAGCCGCCTAGAAAGGAGTAGGGTATGGGAATTTTTGATCGTATCATCTTGTCTATTTACACATTGTTATTGGCACTTTTATCATTGGGCGTAGTGTTGCTATCTGTACGCCTTATTTCTTTGGAATGGGTTTGGACAGGCATTTTACATATTAACGGCCGATGGGAAGCCGGTTTGCTAGGGATGGTGTTTTTCTTGGTGAGTCTTCGATTATTATTGGCAGGAATTCGTACTCGCCGTATAAAAGATACGATTGTACATCATACAGATATGGGTGATGTACATATATCTCTTGAGGCCATAAAAAATTTAGTAGAGAAAACTGCGAGACACACGCGTGGTGTACGTGGAGTGAAAGTTCGTGTTAACCACCATGATGGGCAAGGATTAAAGGTTGTCTTAAAAGCTGTAATTAGTCCAGAAAATAATGTACCAAATGTTTCAGAAGAGTTGCAAAAGAAAGTACATGAATATATAAAAAATACAGTTGGAGTTCAACTGGTTGATGTTCAAATAATAGTTGAAAATATATCTAATGATTTTAAGAGTAAACAGCGTGTGGAATAACACAATATAACCGTGTTCTAGTAAAGAAAGGAGCAGGAATATGAAAACCGAATTACTAGCAGAAATATGGCAGCATCACAGCGGTAAGATCACAGGAATGTCTATAGGACTATTGGTTGGTGTATTTATTCTTGTATTTGGTTTTTTCAATACTATGTTTGTAATGATATGTATGATGGCAGGTTATATTGTCGGTAAGCGAATTGATGAGAAAGAGGATATTATGGATATATTAGGTAGGTTATTGCCTCCTGGATATCATCGACAATAGAGTGTATGGATAGAAATGTCGAATCATATAATAAGCAATACTTTAGAGTGAAGCATTAGAAAAGAGGTAATTTATGAGTCGTAGAAAAGCCCGGGAAATGGCACTTCAGACTTTATTTCAATTAGATTATAATAGTAAGGGTAAAGATGAAGCGTTAGAAATTGTGCTAAGTGAATATAGTAATATAGCTGAAAATACCAAAGAATATGCAGAAAATCTCGTTAGCGGTACGCAAGCACATATAACAGAAATTGATACTCTTATTGGTGAAATATCAAATGAATGGAAAATTGATCGTATGCCTGGAATTGACCGAAATATTGCTAGAATCGCTATTTACGAAATGCGTTTCGGCAATGAAGCATTACCGCCTAATGTAGTTATTAATGAAGCTGTTGAATTAGCCAAATTGTTTGGTACAGAGGAATCCAGCCGCTTTGTTAATGGCATCTTAGGGTCTTTAGTAAAGAAAAAGTAAGAAAAGTGGCTTACATATAAACTTCTATTTGCCCTTAAGGTATGGTTTCTTGGTACCATTCCATATTCCTTTGCATATGATACATAAAAAAATCATATGTGAAGGGAGGCTTTTATTTTGGGATATATATTATTAGGAGCAGCAATTGGTGCAACGATAGGCTATCTCATTCCTCCAGGGAGCTTTTTCTGGTTTATATTAGGTGCAGCTAGTGGATATATAGCACGTCCATATATCGATCAGCGCCGATATTGAAGGAGACTACCCAGACTTTTGTCTGGTTTTTTTTGTACTCTTGTTATATGATAAAGAAAGCTTAAGTTCCTATCTTCATCAAAATATTTTTAAACAATAAATTACATTTTCGGACAAAGGTGATTTATGAATATTTTTAGTGTAAGTGAAATTACAAAATATATAAAACAACTTTTTGAATATGATGCTAAAGTTAGTTCTGTATTCATACGTGGAGAAATATCAAATTTTAAGAAACATTACTCTGGTCATTGCTATTTTACGTTAAAAGATAGCAATGCTACAATTAAAGCTGTAATGTTTAAAAGTCGTGCCCAATTTTTAAAATTCGAACCTAAAGATGGTATGAAAATAATTGTTGGGGGACAAATAACAGTATTTGAGCGAGATGGGCAATACCAGTTATATGCGAATCAATTAGTACCCGACGGCATTGGAGAGTTAAGCTTGGCTTTTGCTCAGCTTAAAGAAAAACTAGAAAATGAAGGCTTATTTGCTGATGCGCTAAAAAAGGACTTGCCTGTATTGCCTAAAGTTGTAGGCATCCTTACCTCAGCTACAGGTGCAGTAATAAAAGATATTATGATCGTAGCAAAGCGGCGCCATCCAGGAATTGTATTGAAACTTTATCCTGTTCAGGTACAAGGACCAGAGGCACCTATGCAGATTGTACATGGAATTGAAGTCTTTAATGAGCTGAATAATGTAGACGTTATTATTGTTGGGCGTGGTGGTGGCTCTATTGAAGAATTATGGGCATTTAATGATGAAAGAGTAGTACGGGCCATTGTTGCATCAAAAATTCCTATTGTATCAGCGGTAGGTCATCAAACAGATTATACTTTGGCAGATTTTGCTGCTGACCGTAGAGCAGCTACTCCATCCCAGGCAGCAGAATTTGTTGTACCAGATGTTAGGGAATTGTATAAATATATATCAACATTGCACAATATGTTAGAAAGTAATATACGTAATGTATTACAACATCATTTCAGACGACTTGAACAAATTACTCTGAATAGAGTCTTTACTTATCCTTATGAAGTATTGGTAGATCGTCAGCAAGCCTTAGACAATTGTATGCAACGCTTAGAACAGGCAATAAAGGTAATTATTCGAGATAAAAAACATCTGTTTACAATTACTGCAGAAAAATTAGCGATGCTTAATCCTCTGGCTGTATTGGCGCGAGGTTATAGTATTGTACATACATTAGATGGTCAGGTGGTTAAAAGCACTGCTGCATTACAATCCGGCCAAAAGATTGAAATTGTGTTAAATCGAGGAAAGATAGAAGCTGAGATAATTCATATACAGGAGGAGCATCATGGTAAGAGCTAAGAAAAAAGAAGACCAGCATGAAAGTAGCTTTGAACAAGCTTTAGAAAAGCTAGAAGCTATTGTTAAACAATTAGAAAAAGGGGAACTGCCTTTAAATGAGTCTTTAGAACATTTTGCCGAAGGTATAAATTTATCAAAAAATTGTTTACAGAAATTAAATTTTGCAGAACAGCAAATTGATAAAATTTTATCAGAGGAAAAGGGGAAAATAATAGAAAGGCCTCTACAATTACAGGAGGACGGTTCATGTTAAAACAATATTGTCAAGAAAAAGGTAAGATTGTTGATCATGCATTGGCGGCATTTGTTCCTAGTGAAAATGTATATCCACCAAAGATTTTTGAAGCGATGCGCTATAGTTTATTTGCTGGTGGCAAACGATTGCGTCCTATTCTACTTATGGCTGCTGCAGATTCCATAGGTGGAAAAGGTAGTGATTATCTAAATGTAGCTTGTGGCTTAGAGATGATTCATACTTATTCATTAATTCACGATGATTTACCAGCAATGGATGATGATGATTATCGACGAGGAAAATTGACCAGTCATAAAGTTTTTGGTGAGGGCATGGCAATTTTAGCAGGTGATGGATTATTAACTGCAGCCTTTACGGTTATGCTTGCTCAACCTGGAGTTCAAGCAGATGTGTTAATAAAAGTAATTGGAGAAATCAGTAATGCAGCTGGTGCTTTGGGAATGATTGGAGGACAAGTAATTGATTTATCTTCCGAGGGAGAAAAGATTGACATTGATACTCTCAGTTATATGCACCAAGCGAAAACGGGAGCTTTATTTCAAGCGGCTGTAAGAGCCGGAGCGCAATTAGCCGGTGGAGCAGAGTGGCAGATTGCATCATTAACAGAATATGCTAAACAGTATGGTCTGGCTTTTCAGATTACAGATGATATTTTGGATGTCACAGGAACCCAGGAGAAAATTGGTAAACCTGTTGGAAGTGACGTTAAAAATCACAAAGCAACCTATGTAACCTTATATTCTTTAGGTAAGGCTCAAGATATGGCAAATCAAGCTGTAACTAATGCTCTACAAGCATTAAAGCAGTTCGGCCAGGAAGCAGATGTTCTAAGAGAGTTGGTAAGGGCTTTATTAACACGCGATAATTGAGGTGTTTATTGTGGCAGATTTCGTTGTTATCCTTGGACAAAATATTATATTGGCCACTGCTTTGTCTGCTTGGTTTTGTGCTCAGATACTCAAGACTTTGACATCTTATTGGAAACATGGTGCATTAAATTTTGAACGTTTAGTTGGAGCTGGCGGAATGCCTAGCTCTCATACAGCATTGGTTATGAGTTTGGCCTGGGCTGTAGGACTTCATGATGGTTTTACCTCTTCCTTATTTGCCGTGACCATTGTATTAGCAAGCATTGTAATGTATGATGCCGCTGGAGTACGCAGAGCTGCAGGAAAACAAGCGAAAGTGATAAATAAATTAGTACGTGAACTACGAGCAGAACATACGATTCGTGATATTCGATTAAAAGAATTATTAGGACACACTCCACTAGAAGTATTAGCAGGTGCGATACTAGGAATTTCAATAGCCTACGGTTTTAAGAATTTTGTAGGGTAATTACTGCAATAGTAAGAAAAATAATATTGTAAATTCATAGATTGTGGATTATGGGGAACGGGAGTTGTTACATTTGAAGACAATACTTGAGGGCATTGACAAGCCCCAAGATTTAAAAAAATTATCACATGAACAGATCAAGCTGCTGGCAGAGGAAATACGCCATTTTTTAATATGCTCTGTTTCAAAAACAGGAGGACATTTAGCGCCAAATTTAGGTGTCGTGGAATTAACTCTTGCAATACATAAAGTATTTAATAGTCCGATTGATAAAATCGTCTGGGATGTTGGGCATCAGTCCTATGTACATAAAGTTTTAACAGGCAGAAGAGATGGATTCGCCACGTTACGCCAATTTGGCGGTATTAGTGGCTTTCCGAAAATTAGTGAGAGTGTACATGATTTCTTTGGCACAGGGCATTCAAGTACTTCTATATCTGCTGCTTTGGGAATGGCGCTTGCCAGAGATATCGCAGGTGATAAAGAACATATACTGGCTGTTATCGGTGATGGTTCGCTAACTGGAGGACAGGCATATGAGGCATTGAACCATGCTGGTCACACAGGTACTAATATGATTGTTATACTTAATGATAATGAAATGTCAATTGCTAAAAATGTGGGTGCTATGTCAGAATATTTGTCCAAAATACGAACAGAACCTAAATATACAAAAATAAAGCAAGACATCGAATTCTTATTGCGCCGCATCCCTGCAATTGGTGAAAGTGTAGCAAAAACAGTAGAACGTGTTAAAGATAGTTTACGCTATTTATTAGTCCCTGGTGTTCTTTTTGAAGAATTGGGATTTAATTATATTGGGCCCATCGATGGACATAATTTTCAACTATTGAGCGAAGTACTAGAAAAAGCTAAAAAAATGCAGGGACCAATACTCATTCATGTTCTTACTTGCAAAGGAAAGGGATATAAACCTGCCGAATGTAATCCTGATAAATTTCATGGTGTTGGTCCCTATTGTATTGAATCTGGCGAAGTTATAAAAAATGGGAATACGCCAACCTACACTGCTATCTTTGGCGATACACTACTTCATTTAGCCAAACAGGATAAGCGGATTGTTGCAATAACAGCTGCAATGCCAGAAGGAACAGGACTTAAAAAATTTGCAGCTGAGTTTCCCAAACGTTTCTTTGATGTAGGTATTGCGGAACAAAATGCTGTTACTATGGCAGCGGGTATGGCTACCAAAGGAATGAGACCAGTCGTAGCTTTGTATTCTACCTTTGCTCAAAGGGCATATGATCAAATCTTACATGATATTTGCTTGCAAAAACTTCCTGTATTATTTGCTTTAGATCGTGCTGGAATCGTAGGTGAGGATGGGCCGACGCATCATGGACTATTTGATTATAGCTATCTACGGCATATTCCTAATCTAACAATTATGGCACCTAAAGATGAAAATGAATTACGGCATATGGTATTCACTGCCCTTAATACGAATGGACCCGTAGCAATTCGTTATCCTAGAGGAAATGGGTTAGGCGTGCCGATTGATCAATCATTGCAGCAACTTACGATTGGCGTTGCAGATGAAGTGAAGAATGGTACAAATATGGCTTTTTTAGCAGTTGGTTCTATGGTTGAAACCTGTATAGAAGCAAGAGAAATTTTAGCTTCAGAAGGTATATTGGCAAGTGTGATAAATGCTAGATTTATAAAGCCGCTAGATGAGCAGATGATACGAAAGGTATGTAAAAATGTTGGAATCATCATTACAGTTGAAGAAAATATTTTAGCTGGTGGTTTTGGTTCTAGTGTATTGGAATATATACATGATCAAAACATTGATGGTGTAAATGTTTTACGGTTAGGATTTCCGGATCAATTTATTGAACAAGGTGCGCGCAAACAAATTTTAGAAAAATATGGATTACATGCAGCTGGCATTGCTTCTGCTGCAAAATCATATATCCAAAAAATTAAGGTGCGATGCTAATGAGTAAAATCAATAAAGAACGATTAGACGTTTTATTACTACATAAAGGTTTAGTTTCCAGTCGGGAAAGAGCTAAATCCTGTATCATGGCAGGCTTAGTTTTTGTTGATGGACAAAAGGTAGATAAAGCAGGCACTTTAGTACCCGTTGAAAGTAAGATACTGATCACAGGAGATAATATTGGCTATGTTAGCCGAGGTGGTTTGAAGCTTGCTAAAGCTTTGGAGTATTTCAATATAAATCTTAAAGACAAGATTATGGCTGATATTGGTGCTTCAACTGGCGGATTTACAGACTGTGCATTGAAGAATGGGATTCAGAAAGTGTATGCTGTTGATGTTGGATATGGACAATTAGCATGGTCTCTCCGAACGGATAGTCGAGTCATTAACATGGAGCGTACTAATATTCGAAATGTTACTTTAGAGCAGTTAGGAGAAACCTTAGACTTTGTTTCCATTGATGTAGCATTTATATCTTTAAATAAAGTGCTGCCGATTATCAAAACGTTATTGTCTTCAGCTGGTGCCGTCGTTGCTTTGATTAAACCACAATTTGAAGCTGGACGTGAAAAAGTTGGAAAAAAAGGAGTCGTTAAAGACCCGTTAGTGCATAAGGAAGTTATTTTTAATATTATTGAGCATGCATGTAATATTGGTTTTATACCTCTTGGCCTTACCTATTCACCTGTAAAAGGACCTGAAGGAAACATAGAATATCTTGTTTACTTAGCAAATTTTCCAGCAGAGATAAACGTTACGATTGAGACAATTGAAGAGGTTGTAAAAGAAGCTCATGCTAATGCAGTATAAAAATAAAGAATGTAACAGAGGAATTGACCATTTATAGGTGAATTCTATATAGATATACATTAGGGCAGGCGATTTTATATCACCTGCCTGTGGTGTACTTAATTAATGGGGGATTGCTTGTGTTAACAGTAGGTCTATTTCCTAATATTAATAAACAAAGTGTTGTCACCGTACTGATCCAGGTGATACAGTATTTGCAGAAACATAATGTGCAAATAGTATTACTAAAAGATGTTGCGGAGAAAATCGGCTATCCAGAACTAGGCTGCAGCCAGCAAGACATGATAAATAAAATAACTGTAGGCTTAACGATAGGTGGAGATGGGACATTATTAAATACTGCAAGAGAAATTTCTGCTATGGGTATACCTCTTTGTGGAGTTAATATGGGCAGGCTTGGATTCTTAACAGAGATAGAACTTCCTGATTTGGATGCGTCTTTAGATAAGCTTATTAAAGGAGAGTATCAAATTGAAGAACATTTAATGTTAGATGCAATGATTCTTCGACATAATAGACTCATTCATGTATCGTCTGCTCTTAATGATGTTGTTATAAGTAAAAGTGGTGTCTCACGCATGATTAAGTTTAACGTATCTTTAGATAATGTATTAACAGCAAATTATGCTGCTGATGGTTTAATTATTGCTACAGCTACTGGCTCTACAGGATATTCTTTATCCGCTGGCGGTCCGATCATTAATCCATTATTAAAAGTTATGGTGTTAACACCTATTTGTTCTCATACATTGCATGTTAGACCATTAGTTGTTTCTGAAAAAGAAGAAATTAAAGTTGAGATGACAGGGAGCCAGGAAGATGTCGTTCTAACTATTGATGGGCAAACGGTATATAGTTTAATCGCAAATGATACAGTACTAATAACACGATCTCCTTTTAGTGCTCAATTTATACGTTTGAATAATAGAAGTTATTACGAGACCTTACGGATAAAATTGTGGCGGAGTGAAAAAAATGCAAACCTTTAATGCTATAAAATTGGCACAACAATTATTAATTGATAAAGTAATTATGTCTAAATTTTTAGTAGATACTACAGCTGGTAATGGAAAAGATTCTTTATTCCTAGCACAGAACTCACCTATAGATGCGATGGTTTGGAGTTTTGATATTCAACAGACAGCAATTTTAAAAACAAAAGAATTATTGTCGAAATATAGTTTAGATGATAAAGTAAAATTGATAACAGACAGTCATGCAAATATAGATCAGCATATTAATGGAAAAATTGATGTAGCTATGTTTAATTTAGGGTATTTACCTAATGCCCAGCACAAGATTACAACGCAATGTCAATCTACAATAACAGCTTTACAAAAGATACTAGGCTTACTCTCTATAGAAGGGGTAATTTCTATTATAGCTTACTCTGGTCATCAGGAAGGATATCTGGAAAGCAAAGCAGTAGAGGAATTACTCACAACATTGCCTTCAAATATCTTTACGGTTGGCTGTTGGTCAATGATAAATCATAATAATAACCCGCCAATATTATATATAGTTGAAAAAATGAGGGGGGAAGCATATGAAAGTGCGGCGCCACAGTAAGATTAAAGAGATTATTGAAGATAATGTGATTGAAACTCAAGAAGAATTAGCTGTCGCATTACGTAAACAAGAAATTGAAGTCACTCAGGCTACGGTGTCGAGGGATATTAAAGAATTAATGCTTATTAAGGTGCCTGCAGGTGATGGACGCTATCGCTATGCTTTTCCTGTAGAACAAAATGCTGCATTTTTGCAACCTCGTATGGAACGTATTTTTCAGGACTCTGTTGTTGATATCGACTATAGTGAAAATATTATTGTTATAAAAACCTTGCCTGGAACTGCTCAAGCAGTTGCTGCGGCCATTGATAATACAAAATGGCCTGATATTATTGGTACAGTAGCCGGTGATGATAATATTTTGGTTGTTGTTAAACCGACTGATGCTGTACCTAAGGTAATTGCAAAATTGCAGACATTATCACAGTAGTGTTAGGAGCGAATTAATGTGTTAAAATCATTGACTGTTACTAATTTTGCATTAATTGAACAAGCCGTGGTAGAGTTTGATGAAGGGTTAAATATACTAACTGGAGAAACAGGTGCAGGGAAATCAATTCTAATTGATGCTTTAAGTATCATTTTAGGAAATCGAGCTTCTGTTGATTCGATTCGAACAGGCTGCGATTTTTTTAGAGTTGAGGCAGTATTTGATATTTCTAAATTAACTTCTATTTATAAAATAATCGATGAGCAAGGCATTACTATTGAAGATGATGCAGTAGTAATTATTAGCCGTCGTTTCTCTAAACAGGGTAAAAATAGCATTTTAATTAACGGCTGTCATATTACTGTAAATACATTGCGGCAAATTGGTGAAAAACTTGTTGATATGCATGGTCAACATGAAAATCAAGCCTTATTACGTCCAGAATCTTATTTATTCCTACTAGATGCTTTTGATGATAAAATTAAAGTAGAATTGGAACAGTATCGTCAAATCTATCAAAGGTGGCTTGAAGTAATCAAACAGCAGGCAGAACTTGCACAAAACTCTCGAGAAAGAGCTCAACGCATTGATATGTTAAGTTGGCAAACCAAAGAAATAGCGTTAGCCCAATTAAAACCCGGTGAAGATGAGGAGATTGAGCGGCAAATTCCCGTATTGGCGAATGTTGAGAAAATTACAACTGCAGTCAATCGATCCTATATTTTATTGGAACAAGGTACTGCTGGAGTACAAGGTATTTTACCAGCTTTGGCTGAAGTAAAGCATGAATTGGAAGTGATTGCCCGTTATGATAATCGCATACAGGAACAATTAACTGCTGTAAGTGATGCGTTATATCAATTAGAAGAAAGCTGCACCGATTTACGCGTATATGGTGATGAAATTGATTTTGATCCCCATAAATTAGTTACATTACAAGAACGTATGGATGTAATTTATAAATTAAAGAAAAAATATGGAACAACTATTATAGAAATATTGCAATATTACGAAAAATCTCTTGCTGAGCTGGAAGATATACATAATTATGATCAGACAATCGCTAACTTAAATCAACAACAAAAGACTTTAGAAGAAATGTTACATTCTTACTGCGAAAAGCTTCATGCTCTAAGAGAACAATCATCTAAAATATTATCAGAGCAGATTAGTAAACATTTAGCGGATTTAGGAATGACAAATGCGACATTTGATATTCGAGTTATACCTCGTCCAGATTTTACTTTTCATGGTGCTGATGAAGTAAGTTTCTTGTTTTCCGCCAACCTTGGTGAGCAGACTAAACCGCTATATAAAATTGCGTCTGGTGGAGAACTTTCCCGTATTGCTCTAGCAATAAAAACAGTTTGTGCCTATCGTGATGCTGTTGGTATTATGGTCTTTGATGAAATTGATGCAGGAATTGGCGGACAGGCTGGGCATATGGTAGCCGAAAAGGTAGCTAAAGTAGCTTGTGCCAGACAAGTCTTGTGCATTACTCATTTGCCTCAGATTGCTTGTATGGCTGATCGCCATATTTATATAAAGAAACAAATTGAGGGTGAGAGGACAAATACAATCATTACGGTACTTACAAAAGAGGAGCAATTATTAGAATTAACGCGAATGATTTCGGGCAATGAGATTACACCAATTGCATTGGAGAATGCGAAACAAATATTTAAAACCGCACTGATAAAAAAAGAAAAATGGAAAAATAAAGCGCAAGCATAAGCTTGGGCTTTATTTTTCGCTGAATTAGCTGAAAATCAAATTTCAAGAGATTATACGCTGTTAATTGAGAATAATCGCTTTAAAAAACGGGAATGTTTAAAGTTAGAAGAGAACGTGATAAGTGATAATTTGATAATTTGCTGTAAATTCCAGACCTTTTCAAAATGCGTAACCCGAAAGATGACTGAATTTCTTATGTATAAATTTAGCACTAGATGAAAAGGGGGAATGCAAAAACATGAGGAATAGTAAGTGTCGTTCCTTCATGGGAATATGTATTGCAGCGTTAATTATTGCATTTAGTTTTTCACCACAATTTCGTACTGTTTATGGTTTACCGCCTCATATGCGCATTATTGAAGGAGAAGTCGCGTTATTTAATGTTAATTTTCCCTTAACTCTCACGATTCATCCAGATTTAGAAAAAAATATCAAAGAAGAATCTCCTTCAAAGTATGCATTGTCAAGGTCAGTCTTTTTAGAAAGTTTAAAGCTAGGAAAATCTACGGTTGAGTTTAAGCTTTTAGGTATAATACCCATACGAACGGTACAAGTGGATGTACTGCCGCCCATTGAATTAGTACCTGGAGGGCATTCTATCGGTGTTGTGTTGCATTCTCGCGGAGTCATTATTGTTGGACATTCTCCAGTTCCAATTGGTAATGAAGAATATGTAACTCCAGCTAAGGATGCAGGTATTAATATTGGTGATGTTATTATGAGTATTAATGGCATTTCTGTTCAAAGTGATAGTCAAGTAGCCGAAATTATTGATAGTAGTGGTAAACAAAACGAACAACTCAATATTTTATTAAAACGTGGAGAAGAACAAATTCATATTAACTTAGCACCAATATTATGTAATGATACCAAAAGATATAGAATTGGCTTATTTGTACGTGATAGTGCAGCTGGAGTTGGTACATTATCATTTTATGACCCTAAATCCCGTGCTTATGGTGCTTTAGGACATATCATTACAGATAGTGATACGAATCAGCCCATTGACTGTGAACAAGGGAAAATCGTATCTGCATCAGTATCGGGAATACAGCATAGTAAACGTGGTCAGCCAGGAGAAAAGATCGGTATTTTTATAAATGAAGATCATTTGTTAGGTAATATTGATAAAAACACAAAATTTGGAATATACGGAAAATTAGTTGACGAAGTTCCAAATGAGCTTTATTCTGAAGCAATACCAGTGGCTTCTATGAATCAAATTCAAACAGGTTATGCAGAAATATTAACCGTGGTAGATGGACAAACCATTAAACGTTTTAGTATTGACATCCAGAAAGTAAACTTACAAGAAGCTCCAGAAGGTAAAGGACTCGTTATTAAAGTCACGGATCCTGAATTATTAGAAAAAACAGGTGGAATCGTACAAGGAATGAGTGGCAGTCCAATTATACAAAATGGTAAGTTAGTAGGTGCAGTGACTCATGTATTCGTCCATGATCCAACTAGAGGATATGGATGTTTTATTGAATGGATGTTAATTGAAAGTGGAATCGTGCCTAAAGCAGGAAAGCAATCTGCCAGAAAACTTTTTACGTTTTCTGGTTTTTCTTTTTCTGTAGGAGTTGAAGTACCTCCTGTGCTCAAATCGTTATGGAGCTAAGTATTATATGAAGAAAAGTTTTTGAAGACTTTTTTCATATATCTTTTGGACATAATAAATATAAGTACTAAAGAAGGAGGTGCTATATGACTAAGAAACGTATCGAAGAAGGGTCAAACCAAATCGTCACCAAGATACCCGATGACAAAAAGCAAATATTGTATCAAGAATTGAAACGTTCCGGACAAGTTGAAAACCCCGTTAAATATACCGAAACGCATCTTGAGGGCGTTGAGGCAGACAGGAAGATGTAGAGTAAATTTGGGTTAAGAATGGTTTAGAAGTAAAAGAAAAAAGTCAGTAACGCACTGAATACGTTGCTGGCTTTCTTTCTGCAGCAGATCCAGTACTACTGACGCACTTTTGAAATATGCTTGTTCGTAATTCTGATCGCAACTGAACGAATTTTGATGCGTAAAAGGACTAATACTTCTTTCTATGTCTTTCTTTTTTTATAGAATTAAAAGAATTTTTTTCGATTTTTAACAGAATTTTGTTATTTAATGATTTTTTCTGTAAAAATTCATAAAAAAATGTAAATTACTATCAATAAATAATAAAATATAAATGTATTTTTTTTCCAAAAGAGGAAGGGATTTATATAGCTTTGTCGAACAGTTATTATTATAGAAAATAGCAGGGAGAGGATTATAACGTGATTAAAGAAACAATTAAAGTAGCTATTGCTGATGACAACCGAGAGTTTGTTGGAATTGTTCAGGAATATCTTACTCAACAGGTGGATTTTCAATTGGTTGGCATAGCATATAATGGAGAACAGATCTTATCAATAATTGAGGAGAAAAGTCCTGATGTGGTAATTTTAGATATTATAATGCCGCATCTTGATGGTATCGGTGTGTTAGAACGTCTTAATACACTATCAGCTAAACGTCCTAAAATAATTATGCTTACTGCATTTGGTCAGGAAAGTATCACTCAGCGTGTAGTAGAGCTGGGCGCTGATTATTATATATTAAAGCCATTTAACATGGATGTACTGGCCAGTAGAATTAGACAATTAGCTACTACGATTACGGCTCAGCGTCCAGTGGTAGCTCAAGCTATAAAAGCTCGGCCGATAGACGTAGAGGTCACTAATATCATTCGTGAGATTGGTATACCCGCCCATATTAAAGGCTATCAATATTTACGTGATGCAATCATGATGATAATAACAGAAATTGATTTATTGGGAGCTGTAACCAAAGTACTCTATCCTATGATTGCAGAGAAATATGCTACTACACCTAGCCGGGTGGAAAGAGCTATTAGGCATGCCATTGAAGTAGCGTGGAGCCGTGGTAATATGGACATGATTAACCGTTTGTTTGGCTATACTGTAAAACTTGAAAAAGGAAAACCTACAAATTCTGAATTTATGGCGATGATTGCTGATAAATTGAGAATGGAGATGCGAGTATAAGTTCTTCAAGATATCTGAAAATTTAATTTTTACATTTTTTTAACTGTAAAGCTCTATAAAACTGGTTAAACTAGTTTTATAGAGCTTTTTTAGTAAAGGAATGCAACTGTTGTTTATAAAAATGCAGGACTTTTGCAAAGTAAACTGAAATAAATATTGTTAAGATCTCTGATGTTTGCATTTGAGCATACGACACTATTCTGCTTAGTACAATATATGTAATCAGCACTAAACTATGTCAATTTAATGGGGGAATGATTATGAGTAACTTAATAGAAAAATCCTTAGTTTCAAAAGAAGTTTTTAAAGGTAATTTGCTTAATGTATTCTCTGATCAAGTAGAATTACCAAATGGTAAAAAAGCATCACGAGAATATATTAAACACCCAGGAGCAGTTGCAGTTGTGCCAATTACACAAGAAGGAAAGATTGTATTAGTTAGACAATATCGCTATCCGATTGGGAAGTTGCTATTGGAAGTACCTGCTGGGAAATTAGATAAGGGTGAACAACCTGATGAATGTGCATTGCGAGAGCTGGAAGAAGAAACGGGTTATGTGGCTAAGAATATAAAGAAGATCGCATCCATTTATACAACTCCCGGTTTTACTGACGAAATAATACATCTTTATCGTGCTGAAAATTTGATATTATCTAAGCCATCTCCAGATGAAGATGAGTTCTTAGATGTAGAACTTTATACCAAAGAAGAAATAAAAGAGATGATTGCCGATGGAAGAATCAATGATGCAAAAAGTATGCTGGCATTATTATTAGCAGGAATATAATCAAAATTTGCTTTACATTTTTTTAGACTAAAATTCAGTTGGTTTTTAAACTTAACTGAATTTTAGTCTTTTTTGTGATAAGGAAGAAAGAATATAATCTTATTCAATAAACTTGACGCATCAATATTGTAGAAGAGGGAATGTGGACAAATATGGTATAAAGTTTGCTGCCTTATCATATATCATAACAGAACAAACAGGGAGGCCGGTTGTATGCTAGCTTATTTTCGTCAAAACTTTAGTGTTTATTTAAAAGCAAATATCGTTGCGTATTTCTTTATGATTCTTATATTGGTTATTGGGATAGTAATAGGCGCATTAGCTGTAAAAATACTTCCTGATGACCAGAAGGGCGAGCTTATTAGTTATCTTCATATGTTCTTCACCGGATTATCACAAGGAAATAATGATGCTTCCTCCAATAATATGATAGGCATGGTTATGTTTAATAATGTCAAAACAGTTGTTTTAATGTGGATATTAGGATTTACTATCATTGGTGTCCCCTTTGTACTATTCATTTTATTTACGCGAGGTTTTATTATTGGATTTACCGTGGGATTTCTAGTAAATGAATATGTCATGAGAGGATTGTTATTTGCTTTTGCTTCGATATTACCCCATAATCTTCTCGCAGTTCCAGCCATGCTGGTATTAGGGGTATCTGCCACAACATTCTCACTCATGTTAGTGCGCCGCAAAACCTACGATAAAATTAATATATGGTATGAAGCGGTGCGATATTCTATGGTGTGCATAATTGTATTGGCTGTCATGTTGGTTGCAGCTTTACTAGAAGTATATATTTCACCAGTATTTATGAAATTAGCTGCAACTTTCTTAACAAAACAATAACAACTGAGCCATAGAAGCAAACTCGTTATTAAATCAGCATTTTAGTTTCAATAATGATGAGGATTGTAAAATTTACAGTCCTCATTTTATTTATAGTTGAATAAACCAGATAGATAGTGAATAAGCATAATATTAAGTTAAGCTAATTAGGAGGTGGTAAGAAAATGGTAATTAACTTCTCAGGACACAACATAATAAAAAAATGTAAATTATATACTAAAATCATAATTCTGTTAATTATAGTTTTCTATATTTTACCTAAGTTATTAAGTATTTTATGGTATCTAAGTCCTCCAGAAGAGAAAATACGCCAAGAGCATCTGATTGAGAAGCCAATGAGGGTAAGTGAGGACTTTATAAAATCAATGTAGCAGGAGTTGACAAAAAAATATATTCCAATAGATGGATTTTGTTAATATTAGACAGGAAAAGTAAATATTATGTGGAATAAAGCAATTAGAAAGAAAAAGATTTTCGTGAGTAGTATCGCAAAAGTAAAAAAAGGGTGGTAAAAATGGAAGGTTATGTTAATGAGTTTATTAACTATCTTGCAGTTGAACGAGGTTTAGCGCAAAATACGCTAGAATCATATGGACGTGATTTACATCAATTCCAAATGTATTTACAAAACGGCAACATGGAAATTCTGAAGGACTCAAATCGCACTACCATCCTCAGTTATTTAAGTAGTCTTCAATCGAAAGGTCGGGCAGTCTCCACGATCTCACGTAACCTTGCTGCCATAAAATCTTTTTATCAATATTTGGTACGTGAGCGTTATTTAGAAAAGGACCCTGCTGCTAATCTTGAGTCACCTAAACTTGAGAAGAAGTTGCCAAAAGTCCTTAGTATTACAGAGGTTGAAGAACTTCTAAAGCAACCGAGTGGTTTTTTACCTACAGGACTAAGGGATAAAGCAATGTTAGAACTTTTATATGCAACAGGAATTCGAGTATCGGAGTTAATTTCTTTAAATATTTCGGATGTTAATTTAGATATGGGATATATAAAATGTTATGGTAAAGGCGCAAAAGAGCGAATCGTACCCTTAGGATCCATAGCCGCTAAATGTGTGCAAGATTATATCGGTAAGGGACGTTCCAAATTAATACGTACATATGAAGAGGCAGCTCTCTTTGTCAATCATCATGGAAATAGGCTTACGAGACAAGGATTTTGGAAAATCATTAAGAAATATGCACAAGAAGCTGATATTAATAAGGCAATCACTCCTCATACGTTACGTCATTCTTTTGCAACACATTTATTAGAAAATGGTGCTGATTTACGATCGGTACAAGAAATGCTTGGTCATGCCGATATTTCTACTACACAGATTTATACTCATGTTACTAAAAACCGTTTAAAAGAAGTGTATGATAAAACGCATCCCCGAGCATAATAGTTGGCAACCAAACGATTTGATCATGTTCAATACATGATTGCTATAGCAATTGACAGTAGGAGTTGGTGCCTTGTCTAATGCAACGTACTATAGGAATTTTGATATAGATACACCAGTAACAATTACTGGACGCAAAAAAGTTCTTTCATCTGTATGGAAAAATAGGATTAGGGATCGATCCATTTATTCTTAAATAAATGCTTTTTTACAATGAAAGGATTCTAGCTATCCCTCTTCCTGTTTATTCTGATGAAATAAAGCTTTTATGTATTACACAGGACACATGCTCCAAAATTACTATTTGTACATTTTCATAGAAATTATTGTAGCTGTTATACGCTGTTTTTATGAAAGTAGAGGAGAAATTAAATGAGAGTATTAGATGTCATTACAAAAAAGCGTGATGGCCTTGTGCTTACAGATTTGGAAATTAAATATTTGATCCATGCCTATACCAATGATGAAATACCTGACTATCAGATGGCGGCATGGCTAATGGCAGTCTTTTTTAAAGGGATGACTGTGGAAGAAACGGCATCCTTAACTATGGCTATGGCTACATCAGGTAATATGATTGATTTGAGTGCTGTATCCGGCATTAAAGTAGATAAGCATAGTACAGGCGGTGTTGCCGATACTACAACCTTAGTTTTAGCGCCTCTGGTGGCTGCAGCTGGAGTCCCTGTTGCAAAAATGTCTGGACGGGGATTAGGTTTTACAGGTGGAACCATTGATAAATTAGATGCTATTGCTGGATTTAAAACAGCCTTAAAGCCGGATGAATTTATTCATAATTTGCAAAGACATAATGTGGCTATAATTGGACAAAGTGCTGATATTGCACCAGCTGATGGTAAAATATATGCACTGCGGGATGTTACTGCAACAATTGAGAGCATACCTCTTATTGCATCTTCAATCATGAGTAAAAAAATTGCTGCTGGTGCTGATAAAATTTTACTGGATGTAAAAGTCGGTAATGGTGCTTTTATGAAAAGTATGGAAGATGCCGTAATGTTAGCTGAAACGATGGTACATATTGGTCAATTGGTGGGTCGGGAAACTAGAGCAGTGCTAAGTAGTATGGATGAACCTTTAGGACAAGCCATTGGTAATAGTTTGGAAGTTGAAGAGGCTATTGCAATATTAGATGGGCGTGGTGAGCAAGCGTTAAGGCATGTATGTCTATTTCTAGGAGCTCAAATGCTGAATATGGCAGGCCTTGAATCAGATGTGAAAGTTGGTTATGAAAACTTAAATACGCTAATAAAGAATAAAGCGGCACTACATAAATTCAAAGAATTCATAAATGCCCAAGGTGGAAATGTGGATGTTGTCGATAATCCAAAAGCATTGCCACAAGCAAAAATTGAAACTAAGGTGATCTGCTCTGAGGAAGGCTACATACAAAAAATTGATGCTGCGAAACTTGGTTATTGTGCTATGAGACTAGGAGCAGGTCGTGAATATAAAGGACAAGAAATTGATTTATCTGCTGGTATCATACTAGAGAAACGTGTAGGCGATCATATTGAAAAAGGTCAAACTCTTTGTACAATTTATGCCAATAATGAAGCAAAAATAAAAGAAGTACAATCATTACTGGTAGATGCAATAAAAATTGATACTAAGCAAGTACCCAAAACAAACCTAATTTTAGGCGTAGTTGATCATTATGGCTTTAAGAATACGTAAATTGATAAATATTTCAAAAAGACTGGTTTAACTAGTCTTTTTTTTATTGTTAATTTCCAGTGTAATTGTTTTTTATCTTGGAGAAGCTAAAAAAAAGATGAAAGGAGTGTTTTAAATATGTTTCGATTCATCCAACCTAAAATCGTAATGATTCTTACGTGCCTACTGGTGTTATTGAGTACTTGTAATCCCATCTTACAAGCAGCTGAAAACAAGAAAGTATCAGGCGCAGGATTAGAAACAATTGCCCAGTCGGCTGTTTTAATGGATGGGAATGGGACTGTTTTATTCGAAAAAGATTCACATAAACGTTTACCTCCAGCAAGTGTAACAAAATCAATGACGTTGCTATTAGCAGTAGAAGCTGTTGAGCAAGGACGGGTGAGTTTAACAGACCGAGTAACAATTACCGAGAATGCCTGGCATCAAGGTGGCTCACAGATATGGCTAGAACCTGGCGAACAGATGACTTTGCATGAATTAATGATTGCCATGGCAGTAGTTAGTGCAAACGATGCTGCAGTTGCTGTTATGGAACACATCTATGGCAGTCAAGCAGCTGCTGTAGATGCTATGAATGAGCGCAGTGCTGCTTTAGGACTTAACGATACTCATTTTGCAAATGTAAATGGTTTGCCAACTCCAGATCATTATATGAGTGCCTTTGATACAGCATTGATTGCTAAAGAGGCAGTGAAACATCCTTTCTATATGGAACTATGTAGCATTAAAGAATATTGGTTACGGGATGGGAAGAATTGGCTGGTAAATACGAACAAATTATTATGGTGGTATAAAGGTGCAGACGGATTAAAGACAGGTTGGACGCAAGAAGCTCAATATTGCTTTGCTGGTACAGCGAAACGTGATGGATTACGATTGATTTCTGTAGTTTTTGCTACACCTGATCCAAGATCACATTTAAGGGAGAGTATGAAGCTGCTTGACTGGGGATTTGCTAATTTTGCAGCAATGCCTATTATCAATTCAGGTGCAGTAGTAGAAAGAGTAAAAGTAAGTAAAGGAATGGAAAAGGAACTTCAATTAGTAGCTTCTGAAGATTTAACATTATTATTAAGTAAGGGAGAAAATAAGAATTTACAAAAACAAGTAGTTGCTGATTCAACTATAACAGCTCCAATTGTGCAAGGTCAAAAATGTGGAGAATTGTTAGTATTGCGAGATGGTAAAGAAATCGGCAAAGTCGATTTAGTGGCAGAAAAAAATATTGAAAAAGCAAGTTTGATGAAGACATTGCAAAATATGTTTACTAATTTATTTTCTATAACATAATTCAACGTAACAGATTTATAATAAAAAAGCGGAAAATATTCCGCTTTTTTTATTTTTAGGCAGGAAAAATTTTCCTATTGAAGAATATTAGTAGCAGAGTCAAAAAGAGGAGGAAAATATATTGAATATAGTCACTTCACTGAAACGAGGTGTTTTATTAGTACGAGTCGAAGGAGAGTTAGATATGCATGTTGCTAATGAATTTAGAGAAACCGTAGATCATGCATTAGAATTAAGCGGGGTAAAACACGTGTTGTTTAATTTAGAAGCGGTAAAGTTTATTGATAGTTCTGGTTTAGGGGTTTTATTAGGACGTTACAAAAAAATTAGTGGTTTAGGTGGTATTATGTCTGCCACTCAGATTCAGCCACAAGTATTACAGATTTTTGAATTATCTGGACTCTTAAAGATTATTAAACTATACCATTCTGAAAAAGAAGCACTAGAATGCTTATGAGGAGGGCATCATGGCAATAAAAAATCAGATTACTATGAGTATTCGAAGTCTTAGCGAAAACGTTGGTATTGCCAGGGTGAGTACTGCTGCTTTTGCAGCTCAAGTGGATTTTACTTTAAATGAAATCGAGGAAATAAAGGTTGCTGTATCAGAAGCAGTTTCCAACGCTGTCATACATGGATATGAGTACCAAGATGGAGAAATTGAAATTAAGATGACTTTATATGAGGATCAATTAGAATATATTATTGTAGATCATGGCAAAGGTATTGCTGATATTGCATTAGCACGTCAGCCGTCCTATTCTAGTGATCCAGAACGTATGGGCTTAGGCTTTGCTTTTATGGAGTCTTTCATGGATGAACTTTATATTGAGTCGGAAGTTAATAAGGGAACACTGGTGAGAATGGTGAAAAAAACTTTGCTTAAGACAGAGCATTAGGTGGGATACCATGCTTGAAGATGAAGAAATCAAAAAATTACTACATAAAGCACAAGCTGGTGATCAAATTGCTAAGGAATATATTTTAGAAAATAATATCAATTTGGTACGAAGTGTGGTGCATCGCTTTACAAACCGCGGCTATGAATGGGATGATTTATTTCAATTAGGCTGTATCGGTTTGGTCAAAGCAATTGAACGTTTTGACACAAAATTTAGTGTTAAGTTTTCAACTTATGCAGTGCCAATGATTATTGGAGAAATCCGACGATTTATCCGAGATGATAATCCAGTGAAAGTTAGCCGCCCAGTAAAAGAATTGGCATATAAGGTACACCGTACTCAAGAAAGATTGCAAGGAATACTCGGACGAGATCCAACCATAACGGAAATTGCAAAGGAGCTGAGCCTGGCACCGCAAGAAGTCGTGGCTGCTCTAGAAGCAATTCAGACACCGACATCCTTATATGCTAATGTCTTTCATGATGATGGTGATCCAATACTGTTGTTGGATCAAATGAAGTATTGTGAGGAAGAAGACAGCGCTTACTTTGAAAAATTAGCATTAAAAGAAATTGTATTACGTCTACCAGAAAAAGAACGCCTTGTAATTCATTTACGTTTCTTTGCTGATAAAACCCAAGCAGAAGTAGCCCAAATAATAGGATTATCCCAAGTACAAATATCTAGAATTGAAAAACAAGCTTTAAAACTCATGAAAGAATTTATGCAGACCTCATAAACAGAGGTCTTATTTTTTTATAAAATAGGCATAATAAGAATAAAGAGGTGGAATTTATGTCTGGCAAAAGAAAATATATTATTTGGGCTGTGATTGTCGCTTTAAGTAGCAGCATATTTACTTGGCTATTTCTTTATAGTAATTTTCCCCAGCGCTCACCAATGGGAGCAAAGCAGGTTTTCTATTTAAATAAGGTAGAATAAATATCTTTAACATGTTGCTAAAGATTCTATCTAAAAAGATCAAGTAGCTGCTACACAATGTATAATACCAATCGTTATGTGCAAACTATTGGAGAATCCTATAATTAATCAAGGAGGTAATGGCATGGTTGTAAAAGTAATTGAGTTAGTTGGCACATCTAGCCATAACTGGACAGATGCAGTAGACAACGCGGTAATGGAAGCTTCTAGATCGATTGATGATATACTAGGCGTCGAAGTAACTAACTTTACTGCTAATATTGACAATGGACATATTGCAGAATACAAAGCGGATGTAAAAGTTGCATTTAAAGTGAATCATTAAGTATGATCAGAAAAGAAAGAGTACCCTTTGTGGTGCTCTTTTTTATAAATAAAGTTTTCTTTTTGAAAAATGCATATTTCAGATTTGAGTGGTCAAAATAAGAAAAGGCTAAGGTATGTATTGTTCAAGTAATAATTATAATTTTGCAAAGGGTGTGACAATATGTCTAATGAAATAAATAAGAAACAACAAGAGATTAAAGAAAAAATGCAGCAACAAAAATATCAAAGTAAGGTAGATAATGTTACACCCAAACCCCCGTTACTTAAGAATATTTGCTGGGCCTTTGTCGTTGGTGGACTAATCTGTACTTTAGGACAATTAATTACAGATTATTTCTTGGGGCTAAGTTTACAAAAAAAAGAGGCTTCTGCCTGTGCGACAGCTGTATTAGTCTTTCTAGGAGCGTTTTTTACAGGGATTGGTGTTTATGATGATTTAGGCAAGCGAGCTGGGGCAGGTTCAATTGTCCCTATAACAGGATTTGCAAATTCCATTGTAGCGCCAGCTATGGAGTTTAAACGTGAAGGCTATGTATTCGGTGTTGGGGCTAAAATGTTTGTTATTGCTGGACCGGTATTAGTATATGGAATGGTAACTGCATTTATAATTGGCTTAATCTATTGGATCAGACAATAGGAGGTAGATTAAATGAATAAAAAGCAAGGTATGCAAAGTGTTGTTTTTACAAATCCTCCAATTATAACAAGCACAGCAAATATTGTTGGCCCTATGGAAGGAAAAGGATTATTGCAAGGATACTTTGATTATATTATGCCGGATAACCTAAATGGTTTGGCTAGTTGGGAGCAATGTGAATCGTATTTAATGGAATATGCTATAAAAAGAGCGATAGAAAAAGACAATAGCACGATGGAAGAAGTTGACTGTGTCTTTGCTGGTGATCTGCTGAATCAATTAATGAGTACTCATTTTGCAATGAAAAATCTAAAAAGACCATTTTTAGGATTATATGGAGCATGCTCTACTATGGTAGAAGGCATGCTGTTAAGCGCTATATTACTAGATGGGGGATTTTTCAGTAAAATTGTGGCGGCTGCTTCTAGCCATCATGATGCTGCAGAACGACAATATCGTTTTCCTAATGAAATGGGTGTACAACGGCCGCCTGGAGCTCAATGGACAGTAACAGGATCGGGAGCTGTAGTTGTTTCCACATCGGGTAGTGGCCCGCGCATTACTACAGGAACAATTGGTAAGATTGTTGATTATGGTATAAAAGATCCGAATGCAATGGGACCAGCTATGGCACCAGCTGCAGTTGATACGATATGGCAGCATCTCCAGGATATTGGAAGAACACCAGCTTATTATGACATGATCTTTACTGGAGATTTAGGAAGTGTAGGAAGAGATTTAGTCATACAGCTGCTGCAAGAAAAAGGGGTAGATATCTCCACTAACTATCAAGATTGTGGCTGTATGGTTTATAAGGAGAATCAAGATGCTCACGCAGGTGCTAGTGGATGCGCCAGTTCCGCAATTGTGTTATGTGGGTACATTTATAAAAAATTACTACAGGATAAATTGAAAAAGATACTTTTTTTGGGAACAGGCAGTTTACATAGTACAACATCTTATCAACAAAAGGAATCGATTCCTTGTATTGCCCACGCTGTATCAATAGAAATGCCATAAATATTTATTAAAGGAGGGGCTTATCACGTCTTTGTATATAATGGTATTTGTTGTGGGAGGAGGTTTATGTGTGATTGGACAATTACTAATGGATTTAACTCCCTTAACACCTGCTCATGTTTTAGTTTTATTTGTGGTATTAGGGGGAATACTAAGCGGTATAGGTTTATATCAGCCTTTAGTAGATATTGCAGGTGCTGGCGCAACAGTTCCTTTATTAGGCTTTGGTCATGCTTTGGTAGCAGGGACAATTGAAGATATTAATAGCTTTGGCTTTCTAGGAATTTTTAGTGGTGCTTTAAAAGCAACAGCAACGGGTATCATGGCTGCTGTAGTCTTTGGCTTCTTCATGTCTGTATTATTTAATCCTAAAGGCAAGGGCGGCTGATGCTAATTATCGATTTTATTGGTATCGTCGCCACAATTTGTCTAATTGGCATACGTTACCCACATTATGTTTTACTTGCGATTAGCTTGCATGAAGTAGGGGAGATTGTTATGGCAGTTCTTTTTAATGGACAAATTGATACCATTGTAGCAGCTGGTGCTTTTGGCACAATTGACGTTAGTAACTATAATACAAGTCTGATAGGAACTTTATTACTATTTAGCGGATCTTTAACTAATTATATTGCAAGTTCCCTTGCAGGAGGTATTGCTTTTGAACCTACATCTCGCTTATTGAATCCGATGAGTGCTCTTAAGTATCCTTTTGCAGTAGTTAATTTTCGTTTATGTGTTTTAGCATGTTTAATTAGTCTATGGAAGATTTTTGTGTGAGGTGCAAAAGATGGAGAGAAGAACTGCACGACGTTCTATGCATTTGGGAAGAACAAATGAAGAACGACCAATAAAAGATGATGACGATTATAAGAATAATGGTGATACAAATAAGGTAATTGCAGATATGGCTCAAGGATTTATCCAAGCTCAAACTAAAGTTGATAGTGGTAATAATAAAGAAATTATTGCTCTATTGGAAAAGCTTAATAGTAATTTAGAAGAAATGAAAAGTTCAAATGATGATAGTAAAAAAAATATTTCTTCTGATGCTGGAAAAAATACTGATAGCTCTTCAAGTAAGAAACTTCTTCAAGCAAAATTATCTGAACAACTGCTACAAAATGGAGAAAACGAACAAGGGGATAAGGAGTTATTGCAAGAGTTAAAAACCTTGGTAAGTGCAATGCTGCAAGATAAGAGCAATAGTGAGGGCAATTCTTCAAAATCACAAACTAATGAAACTAAAAACTCTGATATGAAACAGCAGCAGCAAGATTCGATGGCTGTTCAGACTGTTAGTCAGGTATTAGCTCAAACACAATACGAGTTGGCTAACGAACTAGAAACAAGTTTGCAAAAACTTAAAGAAGTCATTAGTAAAAGTGAAAAAGTGGCGATAAATATTAGCCATTTGTTAAGTAAAGAAAATAAAAAAAAATCATGAGGTGAAAATATTGTCCGAAAAAATACGAGTAATCTTAGTTACAGATGGCGATAGAGTTGCACAACATGTAGTAGAGGATATTGCTATATCCTTAGGTCTTCGTTGTATATCAGCATCAGGCGGTAATCCCACTCCAATTAGTGGAAAAGAAATCGTAAGATTGTTAAAAACTGTTCATCATGATCCCGTACTTGTTATGTTCGACGACCGGGGAAGTCGCCACAAAGGTAACGGAGAAGTTGCAATGGAATATGTTGCTTCCCACCCTGATATTGAAGTATTGGGTGCAGTCGCTGTTGCATCGAATACTACAGGGATAGTTGGAATTGCAGCTGATGAGTGCATAACCAGCAGTGGTGATATCGTAAATCATTCGGTCGATAAAAATGGTGTTTGCAAGAAGACACATGAAAAAAGATCTATTATTACTGGCGATACCGTAGATGTACTAAATCATGTTGACATACCTTTTATTGTCGGCGTGGGAGATATTGGTAAGATGGACAGAGCAGATGATATTGGGCGGGGCGCGCCCATCACACGTAAAGCAATTGAAGAGATCTTAAAACGGAGTGGTATTGAATATGGAAGAGCAAAAGAAAATTGAGAAAGATATCGATCATAATATTAATTATTTAAAAGATTTTTTAGGCGTAGGAGAAAGCTTTGATATTATTTTTCGTGAATATAAAATAGGGCGCAAACGAGCAGCGTCTTTTTCCATTAATGCAATGACGAATGATATACTCCTTACTAATGTTATTGAAGATATGCTTACCCTACATCCTGATGAGTTAACAATTAATACGCTGCAAAAGCTATTTTATACTAGGGTTACTCATTCACAGGTAAAATTAATGGGCAATATGAATGATGCAGTTACGAGTTTATTATCAGGTGAATTATTGTTTTTAGTAGATGGCGAAGAAGAAATAATCATCATTGATGCTCGATCATATCCAGCGAGAATGCCTAGTGAATCTACAATAGAAAAAGTGACGAGGGGTTCGAGAGATTCCTTTGTTGAAACATTAGTTTTTAACACAGCTTTAATTAGAAGACGTCTTCGTGATCCGCAGCTGCGATTTGAAATTGTTAAGATAGGAACTCGTTCACAAGGTGATATTGCAGTTGCTTACATTAAAGACATAACGGATCCTAAATTAGTTGATATCGTGAAAGAACGATTAAATAGTATTAATATTGATGGCATACCCATGGCAGAAAAGGCAATCGAAGAATTTATCGTAGGTGGAAGTAAGTGGAATCCTTTACCTAAGGTGCGTTATACTGAACGTCCAGATGTAGCAGCTGTTCATTTGTTAGAAGGTCATGTCTGCTTAGTGATTGACACTTCACCTAATATTATGATTTTGCCTACCACATTCTGGCATCATGTACAACACGTCGAAGAATTTCATCAACATGTTGTTGTTGGTTCTTATCTTCGTATGGTACGATTATTAGGAGTTTTTTTATCCTTATTGTTACCACCGCTATGGCTGGCATTGGTATTACAACGTCATTTGCTGCCTGAATCTTTGGCCTTTCTTGGTCCCAGAGATCCAGGAATTATTCCTCTTGGATTTCAGTTCATTCTAGCAGAACTAGGGGTAGAATTGGTGCGTATGGCTACTGTACATGTACCATCTGCTCAGTCTACGGCTCTTGGTTTTATAGGTGCTTTTATGATAGGTGAATTTGCTACTAAAGTGGGGTTATTCGGTAATGAAATCATCTTTTACACTGCAGTAGCTGCTGTTGGTGCTTTTGCTACACCAAGTATAGAATTTGCTATGGCAATACGATTCTTCCGAGCGATATTATTACTATTGGTTATCTTTTTTAAATTGCCAGGCTTATTAGTTGGCTTAGTTGGTATTTTCATTGTTATGGCTACTACAAAATCTTTTGGTATTCCTTATTTGTGGCCTTTACTACCCTTTAATCTTGGAGGCATGAAAGACGTATTATTACGTTTGCCTTTACCGAGCAAAATATTGCGTCCTGCTGCATTAAAACCGCAAGATAAAGATCGTTTAGACAATGAAGATGAGGAAAAAAATAAGAATGGCAAATAATAAATCCTCGCAATTGCGAGGATTTATTATTTGCCATGATAGTACTCTCTTATGAATCCCATACTTTCATTAATATTGGCTATTTGCTCTTCAGCTGCGCCTTTATTTTCTGCTTCAACAGCATCTTTCAATTGTTTGACAGCCGAATGGGTTTTTGTTATTTCACTTAGGATACCGACTTTTTCCATGCTCGGTTTAGCTTGTCCCCAAGCTCCTTCCAACTCTTTCATTTTTGCTTTTGCCTTATCCCAGTCTTTTTCTTGCACATAGAAGCTAACATTGCGAATGGTATTGCCAATTACAACAATATCCGATAGAGGAGATAATTTATATGATTTTCCTACATCGCTAATACTTGCCATAAATTTAATAAGACTTTCGTAGGAAGCGAGACTGCTTTGTTTATTGATATCTGTTTCTAATGTTGTAAGCGCCTCATCAGCATCTTTCAGTCCTTTTTTATTGCCAGCTAAATCTCTAATTTGAGGCCATAGTGTTTGTAATGTTGCAATACCACGTTCTGCTTGTACCCAGTCTTTTTTATTGATTCCTTGAAAAATGACACCAGCAGTAGCTTCCAAATCATAGAGCTCCTTAGGTGGCGATTCGAATCGTTGACTGATAGGTGGATTTGGTTTTGCTTCTACAGGGCTGCCAGCAGGTCCTATTTCAGGTTTTTTTAATGGCGTAAACATGTTGCAGCCACTTACTAATAGGGTAACGCTAATTACAATAACTAACTTTAAAATTGAATAATTTGAATATGTCAATGTAGCTCCTCCTTTTGATAATAGCATCTGCTAGTAGCATATTATTTATTCTAGAAATATAATAAAACAACACTTCATATCAATATAATATCATGAGAAACTTAAGTTTAATCTAGTTAAAACCTCTTCATTTGGTTAATATTTTGCTTTAGCTAAAATTTTCTAGTATAATGAGGTTACAATTTGCTGTTTTTCGGTCAATGATATTTAGCTTAAGGAGGAACACTAGTGTTTGGTTTTGATGAAAATATGATATTTAGAATTCCGGCATTGCTTATTGCATTAACCATTCATGAATATGCTCATGCCAGAGTGGCGGTTTGGATGGGAGATAATACTCCTAAAATGATGGGACGATTAACATTAAATCCAATTTCTCATCTTGATCCTTTTGGGCTAATTATGTTATGGTTATTTAAGTTTGGTTGGGCTAAGCCTGTACCAATTAATCCTAACAATTTTGAAAATTGGCGAAAGGGAACCCTATTAGTTGCTATAGCAGGACCAGTTTCAAATGTAATTATGGCCTTGATGGCTGCTATTCTTTATGCTATTTTAGCTAAGATGCAGCTGTTATCCACTGGACTGGCTATGGTATTAAATTTCACATATAGCTACAATATAATCTTTGCAGTATTTAATATGATTCCATTGCCTCCTTTGGATGGTTCAAAGGTTTTGATGAATATATTACCAACACGTCATGCATATATGTTAGAAAAAATTGAACCCTATGCACCATTTATTTTGATGGCGTTAGTACTTTTTAATGTGATTCATGTTTTTATAACACCTTTTTATAATGCTATTAGTTTTTTTATTAATCAAATCGTAAAGATAATTTTTTAATCAGGAGGAATTTTTTTAATGACCAAAGGACGAATTTTTAGCGGCATGCAGCCATCAGGTAAATTTCATTTAGGAAATTATATGGGAGCTTTGGAAAATTGGGTAAAATTACAGCATGAATATGAATGCTTTTTTAGTATAGTAGATTGGCATGCACTTACATCTTCTTATGAAGATACTAGCAAAATACCTGAGCGCATTCATGAAATGGCCTTAGATTGGTTAAGTGCTGGTTTAGATCCAGAAAAGAATGTTATCTTTGTACAATCTCATGTAAAAGAACATGCAGAGTTACATTTACTATTGTCAATGATGACTCCATTATCTTGGTTAGAGCGCGTACCAACTTATAAAGATAAATTGCAGCAATTAGGAATTCAAGGCAAGGATATTAATACCTATGGTTTTTTAGGGTACCCGGAGTTAATGACAGCTGATATTATTTTATATAAAGCTGACACCATTCCCGTAGGGGAAGATCAACTGCCACATTTAGAATTATCACGGGAAATTGTAAGAAGGTTTAATAATTTATATCAACCTATATTTCCTGAACCAAAACCAAGTTTAAGTAAATCTGCTATATTACCTGGTATTGATGGTCGCAAGATGAGTAAATCCTATGGGAATGAAATTCCCTTTGCTGCAAGTCCAGATGAATTACGAGCCAGAATTCGTCTAATGATAACAGATCCAAATCGAGTAAAACGCACAGATTTAGGTAATCCTGATGTATGCACAGTCTATACATTTCATAAAATTTTTAATGCAGAACAATCTACTGAAATCGCTCAGTCCTGTCGTCAGGCAACGATTGGCTGCGTCGATTGCAAGAAATGTTTAGCAGAGAAAATGGTTAATAGCTTAGCTGACATACATGTGCGTCGTCAGGAACTGGAAAAAAATCCAGGGCGGGTTAAAGAAATTTTAGTGTTTGGTGGTGAAAGAGCAAGAATTGTTGCTGCCAAGACAATGGACGAAGTTCGCCAAGCAATGAATCTTGCTTAGCTATGCCAGATTATAAAATTAAACTAGAAATTTTTGAAGGCCCTATGGATTTATTAATGCACCTAATTGAAAAAAATCAAATTGATATTTATGATATACCGATTGCAGTGGTAACAGAACAATACATAACCTATCTTAAAGCATTAGAGGAGTTTAACATTGATATTGCCAGTGGGTTCTTACTTATGGCAGCAACTTTATTGCAGATAAAGTCTCGTATGTTGTTGCCGCGTCCTTCGCAAATTGTAGAATTAACGGAGGAAGAAGATCCTCGCCAGGAATTGGTTGACAGGCTGTTAGAGTATCGAAAATTTAAGGATATGTCGGTGGTAATGGAAGAGATGCTAAAGCAAAGAGAACATTTCTTTACTCGCTTGCCAGAAGAATTTCCAATAAAGATTCCATTGCCGTTGGGGTTAAATATTAATGATTTAGTAGTAGCTTTTGCAGCCGTATGGGAAAGTAGTATTGATGATTATGAACTAGTGTCTCGTGAAGAATTTAGCATCCAAGATAAGATGTATGATATTATTCATCTATTATATAAATATAAAGGTACAATTGAGTTTCATCAGACGTTAATTCGCAAGGGAACCAAATCTGAAGTAATAGCAGCTTTCTTAGCATTATTAGAATTGGTAAAATTGCAAAGAGTGCTCATTTCCCAGAAAGAACGGTTTTCGACGATTTATATTACATTGAAAGAGTGAATGCAAAATGTTTTATTTAAAGTATAAGAAACACATAGAAGCTTTACTTTTTGTTAGCGGCGACCCTATTACGATACATAAAATAGCACAAATCCTAGAGATACCTGAAGAGCATATTTTATCATTAATAGAGGAACTGATTCAGGATATGGCTGAAGAGAATCGGGGACTGACGATTATAAAAGTTGCTGCTGGTTATCAGTTATGTACTAAACCTGAATTATCAACAACTTTAGAAAAATTAGGACAAGTTCAGGATAATAAATTGTCTGCTGCTGCTATGGAAACATTATCGATTATTGCCTTTAAGCAGCCAATTACAAAAATTGAAATTGAAAATATTCGTGGTGTGAAAATTGATCGGGTTCTTGCTACACTAAATGAGCGACAAATGATCAAGGAAATTGGACGAAAAGACACGATTGGAAGACCAATTTTATATGGAACAACTGAAAATTTCTTGAAATGTTTTGGTCTGAACGGTCTGCAGGACTTACCTCCTTTAGCTGAACTGCTACCATAATATGCAGCCTTAGGGCTGTTTTTTTTGTATAAATTTAGGGCATTGGACTAACAATAAAACATAGTAAGAGAAATAAATGATAAAAAGAGGCAGTATTATGGAATTTGGATTAACGTTTATCGTGGCAACTTTAATAATCGTTTTTCTAATTTCTTTGAGCAAGATTTATATAGAAGTAACATATAAACGAAATGATGAAAATGATTATGTAGCAGTTAATGTTTATGCATTAAAAAAGCTAATCTCCTATACGATGCAAGTTCCTATGGTTAGAATTGTAGAAAAATCAGGTGAGTTTACGTTGGAATCCACCGTAAGGACTGCAGTCAGTCGGAAAAAGACCGATCCCATTCGAGAGGAAAAACTGATAAAAAAAACAGATCAGTTAGTTAAAAAACACCCTCGAAAAATAAGACATACAATTCAAAAGTTTCATCATTATTCCAAACAGTATTGTAAAATAATTGAAAAATTATTAAAATTAATAGTTTGCGAAAAAATGTTTTGGAAAACAAAATTTGGATCAGAAGATGCTGCTTTGACAGGTGCTCTAGTCGGAATATTATGGGCTTTTAAGTCATTATTAATGAATCAATTAAAGAGAAGAATTTTTTCAATGGGGACATTAGATATTGAGGTTAAGCCAATTTTTGGATCTAATCAATTTGAGATAGACTTTCAATGTATATTCAGTATAAGACTTGGCAATGTTATAAAAGCATTCAGAAGTATATATAACATTAAATAGTAAAGGGGAAATAGAAAGTGTCTGACCATCCAATTCAAGGTTTAATGAAAACTGCTATGGAAAGTATTAAAGATATGGTAGATGTGAATACAATTGTTGGAGATGCAGTTGAAACTCCTGATGGTACTGTGATCCTGCCCATTTCTCGAGTATCTTTCGGCTTCGCAGCAGGCGGGGGCAATTGTGAACCTGATGAAATAGGTCAGGATCAAACTCAAAAGAATTATGCTTTTGGTGGCGGCAGCGGTGCAGGTGTGAGTGTCAAACCAGTAGGTTTTTTAGTGTGTTCACCTGTACATGGTGTTCGCTTTATGCCAGTAGAAGGAAATCTAATTTACGATAGAATAATAGATTTAGTACCTAAAGTACTATGTAAGCTTCAAGATATGTTAGATGGCAGTAAAAAGGATACAAATGACGATATGGATGAACTGGCAAAAACAGCCGAAACTCAGAATAGTTAGGTTTATTAAAAAAATGTTGAATCAAAAGATGCTGCTAAAAGAAGAAAGTGCTATAGTTACATGGTATGTAAAAGCCGCACATAATTGTGCGGCTTTTTACATATAATGTAATACTGGGTTAACGTAATTGGTCTAGCTGCTCTTTTATTTGAGTAGCTTGTAATGCTTCTGCCTCAGCAAAATGACTATACATTTTAGAAACGTTAGCGTTGTTAATTTGTTTAGCGAAACTTTGATAGTCCCGTACCAGCTCTTGCTTGTGTGTTAAAGTATTACGCAGCGTTGTTGCTATATCTAATGATTCCATATAATTTCACCTCCTAAGATTTAATAGAATAGGAAGGCAGCTTAGTAGAAATCATAGCATATTGCTACATTTTCTATGCTCCCTAGGTAGTATTATTTCCGGTACTACTTGTAATAATGTATCTTTATTTTGACGAGTTGTCAGAAGATCGTTATAATATAAAAGTATTATTCTAAAACCAGCACACCTAAGAAAGGGATAATTAGTCATGATTAAAAAAAAGAAGATTCGTATATCGATAGTTGTTTTAATGCTTTTTATGACAACAAGTACAGTTTTTGCAGCGGCCAATTATCCAAATGTCACAGCAAAATCAGCTATTGTAATGGATGCAGCTACAGGAAAAGTGATCTACAGTAAAGCAGCTAAAGAGCGGCGTTACCCTGCGAGCACAACTAAAATGATGAGTTTAATTGTAGCTCTTGAGCATGGTAATCTTGATGATGTAATTACTGCAAGTCCTAATGCAGCGAGCACAGAAGGTTCATCGTTGTGGTTAACACAGGGAGAGCAGATGACGATGACTGATCTACTATATGGCATTATGCTTATCTCAGGTAATGATGCTACTGTAGCTGTCGCTGAGCATATATCAGGAAGTGTACAGAAATTTGCTGAATTAATGACAGAGAAAGCACATGCTATTGGAGCCAGGGATACTAATTTTACTAACTCTAGCGGTTTACCGGATCCTAACCATTACACCACTGCTCATGATCTAGCTAAAATTGCGGCATATGGTTATAAAAATCCATTGTTTACTCAAATTGTGAGCACAGAACATAAAATCCTTCCTCCCACTGTTAAAGGAGATATTCGTGATTTGTATAACGAAAATAAAATGCTTTGGTTTTATGAAGGAGGCAATGGTGTAAAAACAGGTTATACGGATGCTGCTGGTCGTTGCTTAGTTTCAGGTGCAAAGCGCGATAATATACAACTTATTGCGGTGGTTTTAGATAGTGATACCATGTGGGATGATTCTAAGACGCTATTAGATTTTGCATTTAGTCAGTTAAAGCCAGAAACCGTATTTAATCAAGGTGATATATTAAAAACCACGAGGGTAGCAAATGGTAAATCTGAGCTTCTAAAATTAGTTGCAAATACAAGCATTATCCTTCCAGTTTCAGAAACAGATAAAGATGAATTTAGTACAGTCATTGATGCTCCAATGATCTTAGAAGCACCGATAACAAAAGGACAGAAGCTGGGTGTGGCAAGAGTTTTCTATAATAATACTGAAGTTGCTGCGGTTGACTTAGTAGCAGACGAGAGTGTTGAACGAAAATCTTTTTTTAGTACATTAGTTGCTTCCGCTTGGAATATTGTAACGCTTTTCCTTAAAAATTTTGCTTAAAAGTGAGAATATGTTCTCACTTTTTCTTTTTTAAAACTCGGCATGATTTGTTCTAGTGATAAGACATATAACATACCCTCATAGGGGGTGTGTATATGATTAATTTAATCTGGTTATTTTTAATGGTAACGGGTATACTTTATGCCGGTTGGCAGGGAAGAATAGAAGTGGTAACCCAAGGAGCGATTAGCGCTGCTGAAGGAGCTGTAGGTTTATCGTTTAAGTTGATTGGAGTTATGTGCCTGTGGTTGGGGATTATGAAAATTGCTGAATTAGCAGGTATCATACGATTTTTTTCAAGAATATTAAGTCCACTAATTTGTTTCTTATTTCCTAGTGTACCTAAAAATCATCCTGCTATGGGAGCAATCATCATGGTTCTTAGTGCAAATATGCTAGGTTTGGGAAATGCAGTAACTCCTCTTGGTATAAAAGCGATGCAGGAACTGCAGAGCATTAATAAAGAAAAAGAAAAAGCTTCTGATGCAATGTGTACGCTATTAGCATTATGTACAGCCGGATTCACGTTAGTGCCTGCAACTATTATTGCAATTCGATCCGCAGCTGGATCAATCAATCCTACAGAAATTGTTGGTGCCACCTTAATTGTAAGTTTGGGAGCCACAATGAGTGTAATTATAGCAGATCGTCTTTGCCGAATGTATTATCAGATTCGTGTGAGGAGGTAAACAATATGTTTAGCCTGCTTACCGAGCAATTATCTCTTTGGGTAATACCTATTATTTTACTTCTGGTTCCTATCGTTGGCTACTTTCGCCGTGTTAAAGTATATGAAGCTTTTGTCGAAGGAGCATCAGAAGGATTTCATACTGCCATTCGTATTATGCCGTTTTTGGTTGCAATGATGGTAGCTATAAACATCTTTCGGTTATCAGGGGCGATGGATGTATGGGTTGATGGTCTAAAGCCGATATTAGAGTTTTACGGAGTACCGGCAGAATTGGTGCCTTTAGCGATTATGCGTCCTTTATCAGGTACAGGAGCTTTAGGGATAACCACTGAAATATTAAACACTCATGGACCTGATTCTATGCTTGGACGTATTGCTTCGACTGTTTTAGGCAGTACAGATACAACTTTTTATATTTTAACAGTATATTTTGGGGCTATTGGTATAACGAAACCACGCTATTCTGTATTTGTAGGTTTATTAGGAGATTTAATTGGTTTTGTAGGTTCTATCTACATTTGTACAAAATTATTTAATTGATTATTTTATTTATAAGAAAATATATCTTACTAACAATGATAATGACATTAGATAGGTGATTTTAAATCACCTATTTTTTATTTACCTATCGAGTGGCACTTAGTAAGGCTGAGAATAGACTGTAGTGTGATAGCAGAATGATATGGAGGGATGTTTATGCTAAAAGTGGTCGTGGTTGGAGGGGGATGGGCAGGTTGTGCCGCAGCATTATCAGCATCTAAAGCTGGGGCACAAGTACTGTTATTAGAGCGTACTGATTCACTACTGGGCACTGGCTTAGTAGGGGGTATATTTCGTAATAATGGAAGGCATACTGCAGCAGAAGAAGCTATTGCAATGGGGGGCGGGGATATCTTTGTTGCAATGGATGCAAATGCAAGACATAAAGGTATTTCATTTCCTGGCCATAATCATGCTTCCACTTATGATGTAACAACGATGGAACCTTTAGTAAAAAAGATTCTACAAAATTATGGAATTGAGATTAAAACAAATACAAGGGTAGTCGATGTGCTAAAACATGGAAAAAGAATACATACATTGATTATAGATGGTGGGATTGAAATAAAGGGTGATGTATTTGTAGATGCAACTGGTACTGCGGGATCTATGGGAAATTGCCTTACCTATGGGAATGGGTGTGCTATGTGCGTAATGCGTTGTCCATCATTTGGTCCTCGCGTTAGTGTTACGGCTAAGGCAGAGATAAAAGAACTAATGGGAAGAAAATCAGATGGAACCTTTGGTGCAATGAGTGGGTCATGTAAATTATGTAAAGAATCTCTTAGTATTGAAATTAAAGATTCTTTAGATCGGGATGGTGTCGTAGTATTACCATTGCCAGAAAGATTACAGAAAAGTGGTTCCTTAGGTAAAAAGGCTTGTACTCAATATGCTTTGAATGAATATGCGGTTAATTTAGTATTGCTAGATACTGGGCATGCCAAATTAATGACGCCATATTTTCCCTTGGAAGATTTAAGAAGTATTCCAGGCTTAGAAAAAGCGCGCTATGAAGATCCTTATGCTGGTAGTATGGGGAATTCTATACGATATTTAGGAATTGCTCCATGTACAAATTCATTGAAGGTTGAGGGGTTGGACAATCTATTTTGCTGTGGTGAAAAATCAGCAATTCTTGTAGGGCATACAGAAGCAGTAGTAACGGGTTTGCTTGCAGGAAATAATGCGGTTCGCCACTGCTTGGATATGAAATATTTAGAATTGCCAACCTCAATAGCTTCTGGTGATTTTATTGCATTTGTACATGAGCAGATGAAATCAGAAGCAGGCCTAAGTATACGGTATACCTTCTCTGGCTCTGTGTATTTTGAGAGAATGAAGGCGTTATCTTTATATTCCATTAATCGAACTGAAATACACGATAGAGTAGCTCAAGCTGGATTTAAAGACATTTATAGCGCTTGCCTAGTATAAGGAGGTATAAATATGGATAGAAATATCTCCCAATGTATTGATATTAATTCAAAATATTGCCCTTGTTTGTTAGCGGAAACAAATCAATGTACTTTTTGCAGTCATTTAAAAGGAGAGGGAACTTGTAATTGTAATTGGGCGGGTGTATGTATATTATATGAAAAACATTGGCAGTATAAAAAAATACAGCAATGTGATGAAAGTATTGCAACAAGGATGGAGGAAGAGGTTTCCTTTACCGTAAAAGAACAGATTAGCGATAATACATATAGACTGGAAATGCAAGTGAGTAATACATTTGCAGAACCTTTAATGAAAATTGGTTCTTTTGTATTTTTAAAAAGACCTAATGATCCCGCCTTTTTTTACTTTCCTGTTAATATTATGAGTGTACAAGGAAACAAATTAGATGTAGTCATTGAATCGATTGGACCGAAGTCAATTAGAATCATAGCAGAAAATAATGATAAACTAGTGGTGCGTGGACCTTATTGGAATGGAGTTTTAGGTCAACCCTGGATTGACAATCTTACTTATGGTAAGATAATATTAGTAGCTGGTGGTATTGGGCAAGCTCCTGCGCTGCCCCTCGCAGTTAATTTGAAAAAAAATAATAATCAAATTACAGCGGTTTTGGCTCCTGGAAAAGTAGGAAAGATTTTTATAAAAGAACAACTAACTGAATTAGGTGTGACAGTACATATCGTGCCTTCCTTACGTAAAAATGGCATCTCTATGTTGAAAGAGGGGTTATATCAAAAACCTGATTTAGTCGTAAGTGCTGGCCCTGATAATCAGCATTACGCAATTATTAGAACCATGCAAGCGGCAGGTGTTAATATACCTATGGTGGCTACCAATAATGCGACTATGTGCTGTGGCGAAGGTATTTGTGGTAGCTGCATCAAAAAGGTGCAGGGCAATACAGAAATTAGACTGTGTAAGCAACAAATTGATTTTTCTAAATTTATTGAGGATTAATTATTAAAAGGAGTTTATGATGTTAGAACGTTTGCAGAAAATTATCAGTCAAGCTGGAATTGCTTCCAGAAGGGAATCGGAGAAAATTATACAGCAAGGTCGGGTATCCGTAAATGGTAAAGTAGTTACCGAGTTAGGTACTAAAGTCATTCCCGGTAAAGATCGGGTTGCCGTGGATGGTAAACTTATTTCAGGAGAAAAACTGGTATATATTTTACTATATAAACCAAAGGGAATCTTAACCACATTAAAAGATCCTCAAGATCGTAAAACAGTGGCATCATTGGTCACTGATATCCCACAGCGTATTTACCCTGTAGGTAGACTTGATTATAACACGGAAGGTTTACTGCTACTAACTAATGATGGTGCACTTACCAATGCTCTAATTCATCCCAGCAAAAAAATTGATAAAACATATATTGCTAAAGTTGCTGGTAGACCTTCTCAAGAAAAAATCGATTTACTGCGAATTGGTATTCGATTAGAAGATGGTGTGACAGCTCCTGCAATAATTGATGAAATGGAATTTGAGCGTGAGAGAAATCTAACCAGTTTTAGAATTACCATTCATGAGGGAAAGAATCGTCAAATTCGCCGTATGTTTGAAGCTATTGGTTCTGATGTAAAACAACTCAAGCGGGTTAAATTTGCTTTTTTAACACTGGAAGGGTTACGCCGAGGAGGGTATAGGCATTTATTGCCTCAAGAAGTGGAAGCATTACAGAACATTAATAAATGAGTGTGCGAGCCCTTATTGTGTAATATAATAAGGGTTTTTTGTTTTACTAAAAAATGAAAAAGGTGATAAGATGAGGAACATTATTGTAGTTGGCGGTGGTGCTGCCGGTATGATGGCTGCAGTTAGTGCTAGTCAAAATGGTGGTAAAGTCATTGTTTTGGAAAAAATGGCTTCTTTAGGAAGAAAATTATCGATTACCGGTAAAGGTAGATGTAATATTACTAACATTGCTGAAAAAGAGATCATTATTAAAAACATTCCAGGAAATGGAGCATTTATTTATAGTTCTTTACATAAGTTTGGTAACCAGGATATTATAGACTTTTTACATCATTATGGTGTTATGACTAAAATCGAAAGAGGTGGGCGGGTTTTCCCGGTTAGTGATCAGGCCAAGGATGTCGTTAGTGCCTTTTTAAAGGCCTTTAAAGATCTAAATATTGAAGTAGTAACGGGGCAGCAGGTAAAAAGAATCCTTACACATAATGGTAAGGTAACAGGAGTGCTTGCTAACAATAATGTAAAGTATGATGCTGAAGCCGTAATCATGACCACAGGTGGTTCTTCTTATCCGGGAACCGGTTCTTCTGGTGATGGGTATCGTATGAGTGAAGCCGTTGGGCATACGATTATTCCATTAAAACCATCATTAGTGCCACTAGAAGTAGGTGAAGATTGGATTCGTGAATTACAAGGGCTTTCCTTAAAAAATGTCTCAGCTAGTGTCATCTTTGCAGGGAAAAAAGTAGCAGATGATTTTGGTGAGATGTTATTTACTCATTATGGTTTATCCGGTCCTATTATTTTGTCATTAAGCAAAAAAGTAGCTGAACTATTGAATCATCATCCTAATGAAGAAATACTGATGGAAATTAACTTAAAGCCAGCTTTATCAGCAGAAATACTTGACAAGCGCATCCAACGAGATTTTGAAAAATTTACTCGTAAGCAATTAAAAAATTCTCTTAGTGAGTTATTGCCGGCCAAATTAATTAATGTTGTCATCGATTTGGCTCATCTTGATCCTGATAAATTTGTACATCAAATTACTAAAAGTGAGCGTGTACGTTTGCAGGAACAGATTACTAAATTAACTTTTACGATAACAGCGACACGACCAGTTAGTGAGGCAATTGTTACAGCAGGCGGAGTCTATGTAAAGGAGATAAATCCTAAAACAATGGAATCAAAAATTGTAAAAGGATTATTTTTTGCTGGTGAAGTAATTGATATTGATGGCTATACTGGTGGTTTTAATTTACAAGCTGCTTTTTCTACTGGCTATGTAGCAGGTTACAATGCAGCCAAATATGATTACATAAGTGGGGAAGCCTGAGATAATTATATTCTGAAATATGAGTTGGGCAAGGTATGTACGATATAAAATAGCGCATAATATAGGCTAAATGACAAAAAGCAGGTGGCATCTTTCGTGAATAAATCAAAAGACAGCTGGATGATACGTAGCGAAGCCATTTTATTACGCATCATAGTTATTTGTATGATGATATTAGTTGTATCCCAACTCTTGTTATTTAAAGAAGAAACACGATCTTACTTATCAAAAGTTGACAAAATGGAAGGTGAACAACTTAATACTGCTATGCCTTTATACGCAGATACCCCCTTGCAAATTAAAGAAGAAGCTACCGCCATAAAAAATTATCAAAGTATGTTACGAAAAAGTAAGGTTATTCTTCTCCATATGGTAAAACCATCTGAAAATGCAAAGGTTTATGTGGTTGTAAATGGAAAAAGGACTAGTGATTTTATTAAAGGAAATAGTAAAGTTACCGTATATGATGGGGATTATCTTGAGATTGATACTACTGAATTAGAACAACCAGTCCAATTTATTATTAAAATTCCGGAAAAAGATTTACTTTCTCCCGTAGATGGTTTAATAGTGGAAGGAAGTAAGGGCATTTTGACTATTGGCAAAATAAAATTTAAGAATGAATAGTAAAAAGGATAATGGCTTTTTTCGGTGAATTATAAATAAATATGTTTTTCTTAACTAATCGAAACTCTATTTTATTATTTTGTTACCTAAAATATGGAGGAGAATTTATATGTTAGAAAATATAACGATAAGTCCCAAAGGCGGTTTATCTGGTAGTATAAATATTCCAGGAGATAAATCCATTTCTCATCGAAGTGTTATGTTTGCAGCACTTGCGTCTACACCTGTAGTTATAAAAAACTTTTTATATGCAGAAGATTGTTTATCAACAGTTAGTTGTATGCAAAAATTAGGTGCTAAAATCGAAAAAGACGAAGAGAATAATTTGCACGTATTGGGTCAAGGACTATACGGTCTGAAAGAGCCCGAAGATATTCTTGATGCTGGAAATTCTGGAACCACATTACGCTTATTATCAGGTATTTTAATTGGACAGCCTTTCTTTAGCGTGTTGACTGGTGACGCCTCTTTACGCAGCAGACCTATGGCTAGGGTTGTAACTCCTTTGAGAATGATGGGTGGCGAAATCACCGGACGCCAAGATACAAGATACGTACCCATTTCAATTATTAAAAGTAAAAAAGAGAAAATTATTGGTATAGAATATACTATGCCAATGGCTAGTGCACAGGTAAAATCGGCGATCTTGCTGGCAACCTTATTTGCAAGCAGCCCTAGCACCATTACCGAACCCTATGTATCTCGTGATCATACTGAGTTGATGTTGGAGACTTTTGGTGTAAAAGTAGCAAGACAGGGCACGAGTGTTAACATTAACCCTGCATCTCAGTTACATGCGCCAGGTGAAATAAATGTACCTGGAGATATAAGTTCAGCAGCCTTTTGGTTAGTAGGGGCAACCATCATTCCTGATAGTCATTTAACTCTTATAAATGTCGGCATAAACCCGACACGTACAGGAATCCTGGATGTTCTTAAAGAAATGGGCGCAAATATTTCAATTGAAAATCAACGCTTTAGTGGTGCAGAACTTGTAGCTGATCTTGTTGTAAAATCTGCCAAACTAAAAGGTACCACAATTGATGGCGCGATTATTCCAAGATTGATTGATGAAATACCAATCTTGTCTGTTGCAGCATTATTTGCAGATGGAAGAACGATTATTCGTGGTGCAGAAGAATTAAGAGTAAAAGAAACAGATCGACTAAAGGCAGTCGCCAGCGAATTAGGAAAAATGGGGGCCATTATGACGGAAACAGATGATGGTTTAATTATTGATGGCCCTCAGAAGATGCAATTTGCTAATTGTGAATCTTATCATGATCACCGAATAGCAATGGCACTCGCTATCGCAGGTGCTGCTTCTTTGGGAGTAAACATTCATAAGCATACTTGTGCTAATATTTCTTATCCTAATTTTTTTGCAACTTTAGAAAATATTAGAAAATAATATTTGGATTTTGTATATGGGGGCAGTTATGAAAAAGTTAATTATTGCTATAGATGGTCCTGCTGGAGCAGGAAAGAGTACTGTAGCCCAAATTCTAGCTCACCGTCTTCATTATAATTATATTGATACTGGAGCTATGTATCGTGGAATTGCCTGGAAAACAATAAAAAGTGATGTTTTAAATGATGAAGTAGCCATTGGAAACATCGCTCAGGATATTAATATTGGATTACATTATGGTGATGGTAAAACCACAGTATTTGTTGACGGTCGTGATGTCACTGCTGAAATTCGTACACCTGAAGTTTCTCGTATCGTATCAGAAATTGCTCAAATTAAATCCGTGCGCGATGCTATGCTCAAATTACAACGTAAGATGGCAGGCTGTGGGGGAGTTGTTATGGATGGTCGTGATATTGGCACTCATGTATTACCTAATGCAGATGTAAAGATATTTCTAACGGCATCGATTAAAGAGCGGGCAGAGCGTCGTTGGCGAGAGTTAACGGAAAAGGGCTTTAAGGTAAATCTAGAAGAACTTGAACAAGAAATTATGGCTCGCGATAAAAATGATTCTGAACGTGAATTCGCTCCCTTAATACAAGCGTCAGATGCTGTGTTAATTGATACTACCACTCTTTCCATACAAGAAGCAGTGGAGGCAATCACAAAACTTTGTGAGGAGAGAAAAAGTCTTGTATAGTGTGATTAGAGTTTTTTTGCATTATTTCTTTAAAATCTTTTTTCGCTGCAGAATCATCGGAGCTAATAATATTCCAGTGGCAGGAGGGGCTATTATAGCCTCTAATCATGTGAGTCTCTTTGATCCACCCGTTGTAGGAACTGCTTTTACAAGATCAATTCATTTTATGGCTAAAGAAGAGTTATTTGCAGTACCATTTATTAGATGGATTTTAAAGAATTTAAACGCCTTTCCCGTACGACGCGCTACAGCTGATCGTACTGCTATTAGGCATGCTATCAATTTATTAGAAAATGGGGAGTTGCTTGGTCTTTTCCCAGAAGGAACGCGTAGTCTAACTGGTAAATTGGGTAAACCTGAAACTGGTCTTGCAATGATCGCCTTGAAAGCTGGTGTGCCAATTATACCCACTGCGGTTATTGGTACAAATCAAGTATGGAAAGAAGGGCAGCTATTTCCTCGCTTCATTGTTAAATTTGGCAATCCTATTATTGTAAATCAGGGAAAAGCTGATAAAGAAACGATGGAAAAACTCAGTGATAAAATCATGCAAGAAATTTCTTTGTTGTTAGAGGAGAAGGTAAACTTTTAAGATAGTTTACCTTCTCTTTATCCGAGGATCAATCCACCTTGGCTTTAAGTATATCCTTTTTATTTTCACATAAAATAAAAGGAATAATTATTATTTACAGGGAATATCACTATAAGTAATTTACAATCTATAGGAGGTAATGTATGAAAATAATTGCGGCTGAACACCAAGGTTTTTGCTATGGTGTTAAACGCGCAGTGGCAATGGCTCAAGAATGTATAGGTATGGAAGGCACTATACATACTTTAGGACCCATTATTCATAATCCACAAGTAGTTAAACGCTTTTCAGATAAAGGTATTGAAGTAGTAAACGATTTATCTTTTGTTGATGATGAGAGTACAGTGATTATACGTTCTCATGGAGTAGGTCCGGACATATATGCGAAAGCCCAGACTAAAAAATTAACGGTTGTTGATGCTACTTGTCCCCATGTGAAAAAAGCCCAACAAGCAGCTCATGAGTTATTACAGGATGGTTTTGCTGTAGTAATCGTTGGTGAAAAACACCATCCAGAAGTAAAGAGTATTTTAGAATGGTCAAACAACCAGGGAATCGTAGTCGAAACAATTCAAGAAGCAATGCACTTACCTTTTATGCCGAAATTAGGTGTAGTGGTACAAACTACATTTTCTGGAGAAGTTTTTCAAACTATAGTTAATGTTTTGCAAACGAAATGCAACGAATTTCAAATTCGTCGTACAATCTGCACTGCAACTGATCTTAGGCAACAATCAGCATTAAATATCGCAGCAAAAGTAGATGTAATGTTAGTAATTGGTGGTAAAAATAGTGCAAATACTTCAAGGTTAGCCCAATTATGTCATGATGCTGGCAGCCGGGTATATCATATAGAAACAGCTGCGGAATTGAGAGTTGAAGATTTTTCTGGGATAGAAACTGTTGGAATTACAGCAGGTGCATCCACTCCAGATTGGTTAATAGAGGAGGTTTATCAAAAAATGCAAGAATTCAATCAATTGTTAGACAATGAAGTAATCAAAATTGAGCAAGGCAGTATTATCAAGGGGAAGATCGTAGGTATTCGTAAAGATGAGGTTTTTGTTGACATTGGCTATAAAGGAGAAGGAAGCATCTCCTTAGCTGAATTAGCATATCCAACACCAGAGAATGCCGCAGAAATAGTTAGCGAGGGGCAAACCATTGACGTGTTTGTATTAGACTTAGAGAGCAATGATGGTATTAAACTGTCTAAGGTAAAAGCTGATGCAATAGTAGCATGGGATGTATTAGAAGAAGCCCTAGAGAATAAAAAACAAGTTGAAGCTAAGGTTTTGGAAGTTGTAAATGGTGGTTTAAAGGTTTCTGTTTTGGGAGTTCATGGTTTCGTTCCTGCGTCTCAGGTAGAATTACGCTTTGTAGAAGATTTATCACCTTTTACAGGACAAACATTAACTTTTCAACCCATTGAGGTTGATCGTATTAAAAAACGAGCAATTTTATCTCGTAAGGTTATATTGCAAGAACAACGTCGCATTCTTGAAGAAGAAATCTTTTCAAAATTAGCCGTGGGACAGATTGTATCAGGAACAGTACGACGTATTGTTGATTTTGGTGCCTTTGTTGATATCGGCGGTATTGATGGGTTAGTTCATATCTCAGATTTATCATGGCACCGTGTAAAAAGCCCTCAGGAAATTGTAGCCCTAGGTGATCAGGTAAAGGTACTCATTTTAAAAATTGATAATGAGGCAAAGAGAATCTCCCTTAGCTTAAAAGAAGTTGGGCGTGATCCCTGGCTAGATTTAATCGAACAATATTCAATAGGTGCAATTGAAAAAGGAAAAGTTACTAAGATTACTAAATTTGGAGCATTTGTAGAATTAGTTCCAGGAATAGAAGGTCTGGTTCATATGTCAGAACTATCCGATGAGAGAGTCAATAAGGTCGAGGATATCGTAGCAATTGGACAGGAAGTAACTGTAAAGATACTGGAGATTAATAAAGAAAATAAACGGATTTCTCTTAGTATTAACAAAGCGCAACAGGATGCTGAACGAGTAGAATATCAATCTTATTTGGATAAGCAAGAAGGAACCGGATCGACAATTGGTGATAAACTCGGACACCTATTTAAGAAATTTGAGTAGGGAGATGACAGGGTGCGCCAATCACGTAAATTAGATCATTTAAAATATTCATTAGCATTACATGATGGACCTAATGCTAGCGGATTTGCCGACATTTCTTTAATACATAATTGCCTTCCCAATTTATCCTGGAATGATATTGATGTTTCATCTTCGCTGGCTGGTATATCCCTTGCCCATCCTGTTATTATCAATGCAATCACTGGTGGAGCTAATGATGTTACAGAAATTAATGAGCGTATTGCTGATTTTGCCAGTTTAACCAATACTGCAATGGCAATTGGTTCTCAATATGCGGCTTTGGAGCATTCTGAAGTGCAGCACTCTTACAAGATTGTTCGTAAAAAAAATCCTCATGGGGTTATTTTCGCAAATTTAGGGGCCTATGTTACTCCACAGCAAGCTCAGATGGCAATAGATATGATTGATGCCCAAGGCATTCAGATTCATTTAAATGTTGCTCAAGAAATGATGATGACTGAGGGAGATCGAGATTTTACAGGATATCTTACAAATATTACTAATATTGTTAATAAAGTGAAGGTTCCTGTAATCGTTAAAGAAGTTGGCTGCGGAATCGCCAAGGAACAGGCAAAATTGTTATCCGAAACTGGTATTAAGGCAATTGATGTTGGTGGTACTGGTGGGACAAACTTTCTAGCAATTGAAGCTGCCCGTCGTCAGTTAGATGTTAATCAAGAGACTTTATCTTGGGGAATTCCTACTGTTATAAGTGCTGTTGAAACGATGTCAGTATTACCTAAACAAATGGATATGATGGTTTCGGGCGGAATACGTACCTCTCTAGATGTGGTGAAATCTCTTGCATTAGGCGGTGTTGCTACAGGTATGGCAACACCAATAGTGAGACTGTTGTGTGAGAAAAATATAGATTCTGCTGTTAATTGGTTTCAAGAGTTTTTGCATGAAATTCATTGTTATATGCTGCTGTTGGGAGCTGTCAATGTAAGAGAGCTAGAATGTGTTCCTCTCATTATTTCTGGCTACTGTAAAGATTGGCTGATCACCAGAGAAATTGATATAAGTAAATATGCTGTTAATAGAAAGCATGGCTGATGCCATGCTTTTTTTGTATGTTTTGTTTCTTAAAGGGGCAAGATAAACCATAAAATACAGTAGAGGTGAATAAATATGAATATGCCAATAGGAATGATTATGCTATTGGTTGTTGGTGTTTTGGTTTATTTTGGTGTAGCCCATAGAATTCTAGATAGAATGCGTTTAACCGATAAACAGGCTTTACTTTTTATCGGTGCAGTAATTGTAGGTAGTTTTATTGATATTCCTCTTATGAGCACTCCCGTTGAAGTAAGTATTAATGTTGGGGGAGCATTATTGCCAGCTTTATTAGCGATTTGGCTAATATTTAAAGCCGATGAAACGGCAGAAAGGGTACGAGCTATACTGGCAGCTATCTTAGTTGCTGTTGCTGTATCCCTAGGGTCGCGTTATTTACCCTATGAGCCAGAGAATATGTTCTTAGATCCTAAAATTATATATGGCATATCTGCAGGTCTAATTGCCTATTTAGCTGGTCGTTCTAGACGAAGTGCCTTTGTAGGTGGAGTCTTGGGTATTGTCTTAAGCGATATTGTGCATATGGTTACAATTATAGGATTAGGTATACCTGGTACAACGGATATTGGCGGTGCAGGTGCTTTTGACGTAGTAATGATTGCAGGGGTTATAGCAGTGATGGTTGCAGAATTAGTTGGAGAAACTAGAGAGAAGATGCAAGGTGGTCCAGTGCTTGGTAGATATCGACCAGAAGGATTATACGAATTTAGCAAAGAGCTTTCCCATAATAATCGCAAAGGTAAAACTCGTAAACTAAATGAAGAGCTTGCAAGTAAGGAAGAAAAGGATAGAGGTGAAGATCATGAATAAACTGCGGGGGGCAGTTATAGTGCTATTATTGGTATTCTGCATAACCATGCAAGGGTATGCACATGAGCGAACAGATGGGGGATATTATACTTTAGTCGATGAGAATGGTAATACCGTTTATATAACAGGCTGGGGCGTTGACGTAGGTGATCAGTTTCTTACTGAGAACAATAAACGTTATGAGGTAATTAGCATCTCAGGTGATATTGCCCAGAGTAAATTTTTAGGTAATGTCAACCTAAGTAAATACGCTAATCCAGAAAAAAATATTTTTTTTAGTATTCTGCATCCTTCTATTGCATGGGCTGAAGCCAGTGGTAAAGTTGCTGTTTATCATACTCACTCTGATGAATCCTATATACCTACTGACGGCAAAGATAGTATCTTAGGAGCCGGCGGTATTTATAAAGTGGGAAATGCCTTTACAAGTGCCTTACAAGGTAAAGGATTAGAAGTTTTTCATTCCGAAGCTAAACATGATCCTCACGATAATATGGCTTATGAGCGTTCGCGGCGTACAGTTACAGAACTCTTAAAAAAACAGCCGGATGCTATTTTCGACATCCACCGTGATGCAGCTCCACCAGAAGTCTATAAGGGAAATATCGATGGTAAAGATATTACCAAGTTGCAATTAGTTGTTGGAAAATATGGACCTACGGGAAAACAAATTGAAGATTATGCTTTACAAATTAAAGCAAATTCAGACACGCAACACCCAGGTTTAATTAAAGGTATTTTCTTTGCTAAAGGCGGTGATTATAACCAAGATTTGCACCCCCGCTCTATGTTATTAGAAGTCGGATCGGAAACTAATGATCGTGAATCTGCCGAAAGAGGTGTTGCCTTGTTTGCAGATGTAATACCGAGTATCCTAGGAAAAACATCCGCATCTCCTAGTAATGCAGAAGGGGCAGCTGGAGTAGGTACAGAGCAAACAGGACCTTCGGGTGCAAGTAAGGCAATTGGCTGGATTGTAGGTTTTCTGGTTGTTGGTGTCGTTGCTTTTTTGTTTTTGAGTACTGGCAGTATGAAAGAAGCAAAAGGAAAACTAAAACAGTTTGCTACAACAGAGTTTGCTAATTTCTTAGGACCTAAATTAAAAGCTAAAAAAGAGAATGTTAAGCCGAATCATGAAAAAGAAAAAGAATAAATAGGAAAGAAATACTTTTTTTATAATATAAATAGTATTTCTTTGCGATTTATAGTATGATATAGAATGCAATAAAGATTTTATAATAAAATGCATTATAAAATCATTTTTTGAAAAAGGATCTAAATAATGATTTATTTAGAGTGATGCTCTTCCATCACTCTTTCTTTTATTGCAGGAAATAAAGAAAAAAAAAGGAATATAGCATGAGAGGTGACATTGATGGCATATAGTGGTATTATTTCAAAAGTTATGCCAGAAAGTATTGCAGATGAAATAGGTTTGGAACAAGGGGATCGTCTGCTTGCAGTTGATGGAGAAAATATTCGAGATCTTATTGGTTTAAGCTTTGCTTTAGCGGATGAATGTATAGAACTTTTGATTGAAAAGAAAAATGGAGAACAAGAAGTTTTTGAAATAGAAAAAGAATATGACGAAGATTTAGGCATTGAATTTGAAAGCGCAGTTTTTGATGGTGTTCGTCGATGCGCCAATAAATGTATATTTTGTTTCGTGGATCAAATGGCACCTGGTATGAGAGAAAGTTTATACGTAAAAGATGATGACTATCGTCTCTCTTTTTTGTATGGTAATTTTGTTACTCTAACGAATCTTGGACCTCGCGATATTAAGAGAATTAGCAAGCTTCACTTATCACCTTTATATATATCAGTCCATACTACAAATGGTATGCTACGTGAAAGAATGTTAAATAATAAAGTTGCAGGTAACATTATGGACCAATTACATACGTTAATTGACAATGGTGTTGAAATGCACACGCAGATCGTATTGTGCCCGAATATTAATGATGGTGACGATCTTGAAAGAACAATCCGTGATTTATATGCATTACATCCGAATATACTATCAATGGCAATCGTTCCTGTTGGATTGAGCCGTTTTCGAGATAATTGTTATGAGTTAGAAACTTTTACACCAGACAAAGCCCTTGCTGTTGTTGAGAAGATAAATAGCTGGCAAGAAAAATGCCGGGAAGAGAATGGAACATCTTTTGTCTATTTATCAGATGAATTTTATCTCGCAGCGAATCAGCCCATCCCGGATTATGAGATGTACGATGGTTTTCCTCAGCTTGAAAATGGAATTGGTCTTGTGCGAAACTTCTTATTTGAATGGCAGGAAGAACCAATAGTAGCGCAAGGATATTCTGAGCCCCATTATCTGGATGTGGTATGTGGCATATCAGCAAAAAAAATCCTAGGACCATTATTAAAAGATATTACCATTCCCAATTTAACAATTCGTGTTTTGTCCGTTGAAAACATATTTTTTGGTACTGACATAACTGTAAGCGGGCTACTGACGGGGCAAGATATAATTAGAACGTTGACAGCAAATGAGGGAATACGAACAGGCGTCATCATACCTGGAGCCGCATTAAAAAAAGGTGAGACTGTATTTTTAGATAATATGACTTGTGAGCAATTAGAAGATCACATAGCAGTTCCTGTACGTGCAGCCTATGGTGCTAAGGATTTAAGAGAATTATTACAAGCCTGGAGGTAATTTCGTGGCTAATTTAGGATTAGTGCAAGTATATACTGGTGATGGAAAAGGGAAAACTACTGCTAGTTTAGGTTTAGCATTCAGAGCCTGTGGACATGGTTTTCAAGTTTGTATGATTCAATTCATGAAGGATAATACAGAATATGGTGAATTTAAGTCTAGTATCAATTTTCCTGGTTTAACGTTGCTTCAGGTTGGTCGCAATGATTTTGTGAATTTGAAAAACCCCGAAGAGATTGATAAAAAATTAGCCCAAGATGGATGGAATAAAGCAAAGAATGCTATAAGTTCCGGTAAATATGACATCGTTATTCTCGATGAAATCAATGTAGCAATCGCATGTAAAATACTAGACGTACATTCTGTAGTCAGTTTCTTAACCGAAGATCGCATGACACTACCCAAAATTCCGGAAATTATTTTAACAGGCAGATATGCACCGCCTGAAATCATTAACATTGCTCATTTAGTAACGGAAATGAAGGAAATACGTCATAATTATTCAACGGAAATGGAATCACGCCAAGGTATTGAATTTTAATTTATAAAAATATATGATTACGTATAGGAGATAAATATGAGTAAACCAATTTTAGCCATTGTTGGACGCCCTAATGTGGGTAAATCTACGTTATTTAATTATATCGGACAGAAAAGAGTATCCATCGTTGAAAACATCCCAGGCGTTACCCGAGATCGGATTTATCTTGATGCAGAGTGGCTTGACCGTGAATTTACGATGATTGATACCGGTGGCATCGAAATAGAATCTAGCGATAAAATGTTAACTGCAATGCGATATCAAGCGAAATTAGCAATTGACGAGGCAGATGCTATTTTATTTATTGTAGATGGAAAGGTTGGTTTGACTTCTGCTGATGAAGAAGTTGCTATTATTCTGCGTAATACTCGTAAGCCAGTGATCGTAGCTGTAAATAAAGTTGATAACATGCAAAAAGCAAATGAAATATATGAGTTTTATAATTTGGGACTTGGTGATCCAATTGCCATTTCTGCTGCAAATGCTCTTAATATTGGTGATTTGCTGGATGAGGTTGTTAAACGTTTACCTAATGATGAAGTTGTGGAAGAGGATAATGAAACAATTAAAGTTGCGGTTATTGGCCGTCCTAATGTAGGAAAATCTTCATTGGTAAATCGATTAGTTGGTGAAGAACGAGTTATTGTAAGCGATGTAGCAGGTACCACTCGCGATGCGATTGACACTCACTTTACAAAAGATGATACATCTTTCGTTTTAATTGACACGGCTGGAATGCGACGTAAAGCTAAAGTCGAGCTTCCTGTTGAAAGATACAGTGTCATGAGAGCATTGCGAGCGGTGGATCGTTCTGATGTGGTTTTAATTGTGATTGATGCCGTAGATGGTGTTACAGAGCAGGATAAAAAAATCGCAGGTTACGCTCATGATGCAGGTAAGGCTTCTGTTATTATCGTAAATAAATGGGATCTGCTTGAGAAAGACGGCAAAACGTCTCTAAGATACACAGAGAATATTCGTACAGAATTAGCTTTTATGCAATACTCACCAATACTTTTCATTTCAGCTCTTACGAATCAAAGAGTTTCTCGTGTTACTGAATTGATAAAATTTGTAGCAGAGCAGCATACGATGCGTATCGCTACTAGTGTTTTAAATCAAGTAATTGAAGACGCAGTTTCAATTAATCCTCCGCCGTCACAGTTTGGCAGACGCTTAAAAATCTATTTTACTACTCAGCCTAATGTAAAACCTCCAACATTTGTTCTTTTTGTTAATGAGCCCGAAATAATGCATTTTTCCTATTTGCGCTTCTTAGAGAATCGACTTCGAGAAAGCTTTGGTTTTGAAGGAACACCACTAAAACTTGTGGTGCGTGGACGTAAAGAGGAAGAATAATATGATGGGGAGAAGATAGTGATATAATGAATTATTTACTTATCGCTGTACTTGGTTATTTGATTGGTTCTATTCCAAACGGATTGCTTATTGGGAAAAAAATATATAATGTAGATTTACGGCATTTTGGCAGTAAAAACATTGGAGCCACAAATGCATTTCGAACGTTAGGTCTGTGGCCGGCTTTTTGGGTATTTTTTACTGACGCAGCCAAAGGAGTTATTGCAGTATATGTAAGTGATTTTTTTATAGGCACACCAATCGCACTATTAACGGGCGGCATCGCTGCTATTATTGGTCATAATTGGTCAGTGTTTTTGAGATTTACAGGTGGACGCGGCGTTGCCACGGGTTTAGGTGTCATAGCTGTATTAGTTCCTCAAATTACTGCAATCATATTTTTAATATGGGCAATTATAGTATATATTACTCGTTATGTATCATTGGCATCCATTGTATCTGCTGTATTAGTACCCATTTTCATGTGGCTTTGGGGTGAAAAAATTGAATTCTTATATTTTGGTATTCTTGCCGCCTTGTTCGTAGTCGGCAGGCATAAGCCAAATATTGAAAGGCTATTGAAAGGTACAGAATTAAAAATAAAAGCAGGCAATATGAGTGTTAATTCTAAAGAAAAATAAAGTAAGAAAAAAGACTGGGCTTAGGCCCAGTCTTTTTTCTTACTTTGTAATAATATTGCTGGCATGTCATATATTTATAATGATTAATTGACTACTATTTAGTTAATTTTAAAATACTATTTCATTTCATTTCATTCGATTCTTATTTTTTCATTAAGGGAGGGATGGTTTGCGAGTGTAGAATATACGCTAGTATTTTCCATAAAGCATAGCTGTAGGGAGGGAAACGGTAAATGGAAAAATTCGATTTATTTCGGGATATTGCCGAACGCACTGGTGGTGATATTTACATTGGTGTTGTAGGCCCAGTCAGAACAGGAAAATCAACGTTTATTAAACGATTCATGGAAACGATGGTTTTACCTAACATGATTGATCCATATGAGAAAGAAAGAGCTAAGGATGAGCTGCCACAAAGTGCCGCTGGCAAAACAATTATGACAACGGAGCCTAAATTTATTCCAAACGAAGCTGTCGAAATTAGTGTTAAGGATAATATAAATGTTAGAGTCAGAATGGTTGATTGCGTGGGCTATACTGTCGATGGTGCATTAGGATATGAAGAGCAAGATGGCCCCCGTATGGTCCTTACACCTTGGTTTGATCATGAAATTCCATTTCAAGAGGCCGCAGAAGTTGGTACAAAGAAAGTAATTGATGAGCATTCTACGATTGGTTTAGTAATTACTACTGATGGCAGTGTAACAGACTTACCCCGCGAAAAATATGTACCTGCTGAAGAGCGAGTTATTAACGAATTAAAAGCATTAGAAAAACCATTCTTAGTCATATTAAATACATGCCGGCCAACTTCAAAAGAAACCCGTGAATTAGTAGCAAAGTTAGAAAATGAATATGATGTTCCTGTAGTACCTGTAGATTGTATTCAACTTAATCAAGATGATATTTATGCCATTTTACAAGAAGTTTTATATGAATTTCCAGTAAAAGAAGTAAATATTTCTTTGCCGAAATGGATTGAAGAATTGGAAACTGATCATTGGCTTAGAGAAAAGTTTGATGGTGCAGTACGCGAGGTAGTCCAATATGTAAGAAGACTTAGAGACATTGATCGAGCCATTGATGATTTATCAGGTTACGATTTTATTGCAGATGTAATTTTGCACGATATGGATCTTGGAAATGGTATTGCAGTAATTGAGATTACAGCCAGAACTGATTTATTTTATCAAGTATTAGAAGAATTGACAGGCTTTACGATATCAGGTGAACACCATTTATTGCGTCTAATGCAAGACTTATCTGTTGCAAAACGTGAGTATGATAAAATAGCAAGTGCGCTAGAGCAAGTTAATTTAACTGGATATGGCATTGTATCACCACAGCTGGATGAAATGGTTCTAGAGGAACCAGAAATTATAAAAACAGGGAATCGCTTTGGTGTGAGATTAAAAGCATCTGCACCGTCATTACATATTATTAGAACTGATGTTCAAGCTGAAATATCACCTATTATTGGCAGTGAAAAGCAAAGCGAAGAACTCGTTCAATATCTCATGAGAGAATTTGAAGGAGAGCCAGAAAAAATATGGCGGACAAATTTATTTGGTAAATCACTAAATGCTTTAGTCCGGGAAGGCATTCAAAATAAACTTGCTGGTATGCCAGAAAATACACAGATAAAATTGCGTGATACCTTACAAAAAGTTGTAAACGATGGGAGTGGCGGATTAATATGTATTATTTTTTAAATAAAACTTATAAAAACAAAAATGATAGCTGAGAAATTGATAAAAATGGTCAATCTGTACAGATTGACCATTTTTTTTATTAATAATACTTGTTTTTTGTAGTGTAGTAGTGCTATACTGTCTACTGAGAATAGATTATTATCCGCATGAGTAATACTAAGGGGGTATAGCAGTGATAGGACAAAAATCTGTATTTTTTCTAGTTCGTGAAGAAATATTACCTGAAGCGATAAAAAAGACAATTAAAGTAAAAGATATGTTAAAACGTGGTGAAGCACGTACAATTAATGAGGCTGTAGAAAAAATGGAGTTGAGTCGCAGTGCTTACTATAAATATAAAGATTATGTCTTTCCTTTTTACGAAGCAAGTAAAGAAAAAATAGTAACATTAGCACTTTTGCTTGAGCATAAACAAGGTGTTCTATCAAGAGTCTTAAATACAATTGCCAATGAACGTGGTAGTGTGCTAACAATTAACCAAGGTATACCGCTTCAAGGTGTGGCCAATGCTACTATTTCTATTGAAACGGCTGAATTAGTAATTGATTTAGAAGCTTTACTAGATAAAGTAAGAATGGTTGAAGGCGTTAAACGCTTAGAAGTGTTAGGTCAAGCTTAAAAAGGAGCGAAACAATAATGAGAAAGACAATTACTATTGGTTTACTTGGCATGGGAACTGTCGGAACTAGCGTTGTTAAAATACTTACCGAAAATGCAAATGATATTTCACAAAAGGTTGGTATACCTGTAAATATAAAAAAAATAATGGTCCGTCAACTTGATAAAAATCGAAATATAGATGTCGATGCTGAATTTACCACTACAATTGATGATATTATTAATGACCCAGATATTGATATTATAGTGGAAGTCATGGGTGGCATGAATCCTACTAAGGACTATATTGTTCAAGCATTAGTCGCTGGTAAACATGTAGTAACAGCCAATAAGGATGTTGTAGCAAAACATGGTCAGGAAATATTTGAAGCTGCTGATAAAAGTAAGGTAGACTTTTTATTTGAAGCCAGCGTTGCTGGAGGAATTCCTATTATTCGCCCTTTAAAGCAATGTTTGGCAGCAAACAAAATTAGCGAAGTTATGGGAATCATTAATGGTACAACAAATTACATGCTTACTAAAATGGCAAATGAAGGTCTGGATTTTAATAGTGTCTTAGCCGAAGCTCAGGCTAAGGGATACGCTGAAGCTGACCCTACTGCTGATGTAGGAGGATTTGATGCTGCTCGCAAAATTGCAATACTAGCTTCGATTGCTTTCGGTAGCAGAGTATCTATCGATGATGTTTACGTTGAGGGTATTACTACTATTTCCACAGAAGATATTACTTATGCAAAAGAACTTGGATATGTAATTAAATTATTGGCAATTGCTAAAGATGATGAACGTGGTATTGATGTACGTGTGCACCCAGCCTTTATCCCTGCAAAGCACCCGTTAGCTTCAGTTCACGACGTTTTTAATGCTATTTATATAAAAGGTGATGCGGTAGGAGAAACTATGTTTTATGGACGCGGTGCTGGCGGCATGCCTACAGCTAGTGCTGTAGTGTCTGATATTATTGATGTAGCTCGTAATATTACCCATAATGCAAACAGCCGTATTCTTTGCACTTGTTTTTCACAAAAAAGTTTTTGCCCTGTACAAAATACAGAATCACCTTATTATATTCGATTATTAGTAGCAGATAAGCCTGGTGTATTAGCTGCAATCGCTGGTGCTTTTGGCGCACAGCAAGTAAGTTTGCACTCTGTTATTCAAAAACGAAAAGTAAATAACTCTTCTGAACTGGTATTGATTACTTACCAAGTATCTGATGCTAATCTACGATTGGCTATTAATACAATTTCCGGCATGTCAGTAGTAAATAAAATAAGTAGCGTAATTCGAGTAGAAGCAGAAGACTTTGCATAATATTCCACGATAATGAGATGGGAGATATTATATGTCGATTACAGTTAAAGTTCGTGTGCCAGGAACTACTGCTAATTGTGGACCTGGTTTTGACACGGTAGGCATAGCTTGTACTATTTATAGTGAGCTCGAATTATCTTTAAGTGACGAAGGAACTTTAAGGATTGAGATAGAGGGTGAAGGTAACGGGCGTATTCCAACTGATAGGAATAATATTATTTATCAAGCTGTGCAAGCAGTATTAGATAAAGTAGGAAAGCCCTATCAAGGAATATATCTTAAGTTATATAACAAGATTCCTCTTGCCCGTGGTTTAGGCAGTAGCGCTGCTGCTATTGTAGGCGGGCTTATAGCAGCAAATCAGGCAACAGGAAATACATTAACTCAAGAGGAGATATTCTCCATGGCTACTATAATAGAAGGTCATCCAGATAATGTAGCACCTGCAATTTTTGGAGGAATTACCATAAGTGTAATGCAAGGTAATCAACCTGTCTATTTACGTTTTATGCCCGAGAAAATGCTCAATATGGTAGTGGCAATTCCTGAGTTTAATTTATCTACGCATACAGCACGTCAAGTATTACCAGACACAATAACAATGAAAGATGCCGTCTTTAATATTAGCAGGGTGGCGTTATTAATTGGAGCATTGTGTAAAGGCGAATTTCATCATTTGCAATATGCACTTGAAGATAAAGTTCATCAACCCTATAGGCTGCAGCTTATTCCTGGTATGCAGCAGGTATTTGATGCAGCTGTAGCTAAAGGTGCGTATGGTGCAGCTTTAAGCGGTGCCGGCCCTTGTTTAATTGCCTTTACAGAATCTAATTGCGATAGAATAGGTATGGCTATGGTTCAAGCTTTTGCTAAGTGTGATGTAAAATCCAAATATATTACGCTTAGCATTGATGCTGAAGGCGCAAAAGTTATTGAATGAATTTATTGACATACTACCTAAAAAAGGGTACAATAGATTCTGTCAGTCGGGGCGTGGCTCAGTTTGGTAGAGCGCTACCTTGGGGTGGTAGAGGCCGTGAGTTCGAATCTCGCCGCTCCGACCAGCAAAACATAGTAAATTTAAGGGTTCGCATTTTTTGCGAACCCTTTGTTTAGATAAAAGTGTTTCTGAGGGATTTTATGTAAAAAAATTAAAGAATATATATATGACGGAAAGATTTAATTTGACCGTCGTTTTTTTTTATAGTTTTCATGAGCTGAATATCGTGAGGGATCATTAAGATGTGATTGTTGAAAGTGAATTTACTGATTGTTAGGTTCATCCGGATTTTCCTTGCTAAGTGGTTTGCAGATTGCAGACCGTCCATTAAGCATAACTCCTGTTTCCTGCTGCCCTTCTTGCCACATCTGGTATCCGTAGATAAGGATAGCGAGTGAGGTAGTGATAAATAATACTTGAGAATAAGTTATGTAAGCTTCCCAGACACCGCGCTGAACAAACCAATCAATCAGGAAAAATATCAAGATATAATCTAAAATGATATTTGTGATAAGAAACAGCCAAAAGTGTCCATAAGTGTATTTGAAAATCCAGATTGTACCAATAGGATAAGCACCATAAAGGAATATTGGCAAATTTATAAGAGGGAAAAAGGTCTCTTTTACTGCCCACCAATGTAAGGTAATACCAGTCTCAAAGATAAAAGCAAAAGTAAGCATACAAAATAAAGAAACAGGCATATATCGCCTTAGATCTTCTTTTTTTAGAAATAGAGTAGACAACCATGAAAATATTAGACTTGCCCAAAATAGCGTTTGATTGCTCATATACACCATCTCCAACTAAACGGATAATATAAGTATACCTTGATATTAGCTAATTATGTATGACAACGAGCTAGATGAATAAAATACTTATACGAGGAATAAGGCCAATAAAAATAGGTGATATTTGTCACCTATTTTTATTGCCTTATAATTTCTTATGTAATAATATATCGATTGTTTTCAGATTCTTCAAGGCTTGTTGCTGCTTGTCCCATTCATTCGTGCGATCTGGATATAATTTTTTACTCCATTTGACAGTCCAATCAATCGTGCGATTAAAACGTCTCAAAATATCGCCTCATTTTAAATTATTTTTGTGGATATTTTTTAGTATATCTTTTTGAATCTAATAAAGTCTATTGGTAAAATATAGTCAGATGTTATGCCTTCCACATTGTCTGGTTATATTTAGTTAGTTATACTTCTGGTTATTTTCTATGAAAATTAAACACGGTCCTAGAAGTGATTAACTTTGCAGGGAATCATGTCCTTTTGCCGAAATATTAATTTAAGAATTTAGTAAAGGGAGCTGTTTAAATGGAAGCGGAAATTACTCAATTTTGGTGTGGTAATGATTTGAAAGAACATATTATAATGTCAAATCGTGAATTTATTTTAACAGATACTAAAATGAAAAAAGTTGCTAATCTTGGAAAAACCATAAGAGATGCAAAACACAAAATTGAAGAACTTGGTAAAAACAATAACTTTCTAGACTTTTGCAGACAAGATTAATTATCCTTTAAGATATTTTTCACTTAGAAACGTTCTAACGTTAATTTGACGTTTAACAATATTCCCTGATAAAAATATAATCTTAATAGACGACTATATCCTTGATTATGCGATCTTGTACTTTCCTTTCGATGAGAATGTCACAACATTTATTTTAGATCCATATAATATTACAGCCAATATTTTCTTTAGATTTAGAAGGGAAATGTTAAATTTATGTAGAATTATCATAAACAAGCTGGGTTTGCTACATAAGGAGAACATACCCTGGATAGGAGGTAACAAAAATTCAGCAAATGTTGTTAAATGATGTCAAGGAAAATATGATTTTAGCACAAGATATCGTCGATAGATATGGTAGGACACTCGTAACAGCAGGTATGCCATTAAAACAGGAATTAATTAATTTACTTAAAAAGCATGAAATCTTTTCTATTTCTGTGCGTGATGATAAAACTAGTAATTATGAAATTAGTAAAGCATATGATTTAATTAATATGGATACTAGGTTAAAATTAATTTCAAATGTTGAAGATGCTTTTAACAGTACTGATGGTTTAGTTCGACATTTAACACAATTGCAGAATTATGTAAATGATATTGTATCTACATTAGCGAAAAATAAAAATGTTCTCATGTATTTAGATGACGTTAATTCTACAAGTGATTATTTATTTATGCATAGCGTCAACGTGGGTCTGTTCTCTATAATTATCGGTATTGCGATGGATTTGCCTTATGATGAATTATGCCTTTTAGGTATGGGCGGATTACTGCATGATTTTGGGAAAACTAGAATCACAAAGTATATTTTAGATAAGCAAGGTCAACTAACATCAGAAGAGTTTAACGAAATTAAAGAACACGCTGCTCTTGGTTATAATATTCTTAAAATAGATACTTACCTAGATTATCGTGTTACATTTATGGCATTACAGCACCATGAACGCTGCGATGGCAGTGGATATCCTTGGGGAATATCAGGGCATCAGATCCATCCATTAGCACGAATTGTAGCTGTTGCAGATGTTTATGATGCGCTGACTACAAATCGAGTATACCGCTCACGCCTGAGCTCTTTTGAGGCAATGGAAATTATTAACAAAGGCAGTGAGATTCATTTTGATTCAAATGTAATAGAAGCATTTAATCGCATTGCTATTCCTTATCAAATTGATAGTAATGTCAAACTTACGAATGGTATAGAAGGTAAGGTTCTTAGACTCAACAGTAGTAATTTAGCACGACCATTAATTACGACTCCGGCTGGCATAATAAATCTATTACACGAACCAGATATTGCTATTATTGCTACAAGTTACTAAAAACTTGGCTAAGGCCAAGTTTTTAGTATTATATGCTTATAAATTAGAAAAGTGATATAATAGAAAGCAATCTTATTCAATTGAACTAAACTATTAATTAAGGAGACAAACATGGATATTAATAATTTACGCAATGTATTGCAAGACTTTCAAGCAAGTCGATTGTCTTTGGATGAAGCAATAGATAAGCTTAAAATTTTACCATATGAAGATTTAGACTTTGTAAAAATTGATCATCATCGTATGATCAGACAGGGATTCCCTGAAGTGATATTTTGTCAAGGGAAAACAGCAGAACAAGTAGCAACAATTATGAAAAGTTTAGCTGTACATAACAATAGTATATTAGCTACTCGAGCAACTGAAGCTATGTATGCAGTGGTAAAGGCTGTACTGCCAGAAGCACAGTTCTACGAAGTACCTAAAATAATTTATGTTAAACGTGATACGATAGAACCTGATAGTCAACGATTTGTTCTCGTTATGTCTGCGGGTACAAGCGACATACCTGTCGCTGAAGAGGCCGCTGTTACAGCAGAAATCATGGGAAATAAAGTAGAGCGCGTTTATGATGTTGGCGTTGCTGGTATCCACCGATTATTTGCGCATCAAGATATTATTCAAAATGCTAATGTAATTATTGTAGCTGCAGGTATGGAAGGCGCCTTGGCTAGTGTCGTTGGAGGTATGGTTGCTAAACCAGTAATTGCATTGCCTACTAGTGTGGGCTACGGTGCTAGTTTTAATGGGTTAGCAGCTTTATTAAGTATGTTAAATAGCTGTGCAGCCGGAATATCAGTGGTAAATATTGACAATGGGTTTGGAGCAGGACGATTAGCGAGTATTATTAATAAAATGAGGTGATATCATGAAAACTCTTTATTTAGATTGTTTTTCCGGTATTAGTGGTAACATGTTATTAGGAGCATTATTACATGTAGGATTACCAGAGGAAGTATTAAGAAAAAATTTATCACTCTTGCCTGTTCATGGTTATGATTTAATTGTTACAAAAGTAAACAAATGTGGTATTAGTGCCATTTATGTAGATGTAAAACTCAATGATGACGATCATCATGATGCTGATCATCACCATGGCCATCATCATCATCGTCATCTATCAGATGTCTTTCAGATCATTGATGATTCTCAATTATCCTCTAAAATTAAAACTGATAGTAAGAAAATTTTCTTATTATTAGCTCAAGCAGAGGCTAAGGTACATGGGGTAGGAGTAGAAGAAATTCACTTTCACGAAGTAGGAGCTGTTGATTCAATTGTTGATATTGTAGGTACAGCGATTGGTTTAGACTATTTAGGAATTCAGGCTATTTATACTTCTGCATTACAAGTTGGCAAAGGATTTATAAAATGCGCCCATGGGCTAATGCCAATACCAGCACCAGCTACTGCAGAGTTACTTAAGAACATCCCATACTATAACGGAGAAATGAGTAAAGAATTAGTAACACCTACAGGAGCTGCTGTAATTGCAGCACTAAGTGCTGGACATGGAAATATGCCAGCTAATTTTCTTAGTGAAACAATTGGCTATGGAGCAGGAACATGGGATTTAGAAATTCCTAACGTGCTAAGAATGCATGTGGGCGAAATAAAAGAAGAACGTATAATAACAAAAGCTTTCGTTGTGGAGGCCAATATTGACGATTTAAATCCTCAGATTTATCCATATGTTATGGAAAAATTGCTTAATATGGATGTTTTTGATGTTTGGCTCACCCCAATTATTATGAAAAAGAATCGTTCTGCCACGATGCTGTCTGTATTAGTAAATGATTCCATGTTGGATCAAGTTATTAAGCTCATCTTTGAGCAAACATCTACTATTGGATTACGATTTTATGAAACTGAAAGAAAAATTGCGATGCGGGAAATAATCGATGTGAAACTCCCCTGGGGTAAAGTCAAAGTGAAAGTAAGTGCATATGAAGGAAAAATATGCAGTATAACTCCTGAATATGAAGATTGTAAAATCATAGCAGACGAATATAAAATTCCTCTGAAAAAAGTACAGCAAACTGCTTTAGAAACAGCATCTATTATTATCAAAAAAGACGCGATTCCAGAAAATTAACTCTTTCTTCATGTGAGGAGTACTTTGGGAAGAAAATCCTTCTTGCCAGTTGCATTTGTTGAGACGAGTATAGAGTATCTTGATCATCGGATAAAATAACTATAGTCTAAGCATTTGAATAAAATTTATATAAACTTAGGAGTGTTTCTTAGCATGAAAGCAGTTGTATTATTGTCAGGTGGATTAGATTCTACAGTATGCATGGCTGTAGCCCATAGTAAAGGTTATGAGCTTTTTCCTATCAGCTTTAATTATAATCAGCGTCATGCTCGTGAATTAGAAAGCGCTGAAAGTGTAGCTCAATATTATAATGTCACTAAACATATTATTATTGAAACCAACATGAATGTAATCGGCGGCAGTGCTTTAACCGATGGGCAATTGACAGTACCTACTGGTAATATCGATAGCCATCAAATTCCTGTAACGTATGTGCCTGCTAGGAATTTGATTTTTTTAAGCTATGCTTTAGGTTATGCAGAGGTGACGGGAGCAGATAAAATTTTTATTGGTGTGAATGCTCTTGATTATTCAGGTTATCCTGATTGTCGACCTGAATTTATCAATCTCTTTCAACAAGTTGCCGATTATAGTACAAAAGCTGGGGTACAGGATCATCGAAAGATAGTAATAGAAACTCCCTTATTGCAATTAACTAAGAAAGATATTGTTTTGTTGGGTAAGAATCTAGATGCTCCTCTTCAATTTACTACCAGTTGTTATAATGGAGAGCCAGTTGCCTGCGGAGAATGTGATAGCTGCCTTTTGCGTTTAAAAGGTTTTGCTGAAGCAGGTACAATAGATCCTATTATTTATAGAACTAGGAGTGAATAAGATTTGAAAGACGTTCAAAATATTTCCGACAATCGTGGCATCGCAATTCAAAATGTAGGTGTTAGCGATGTACGCTTGCCGTTTCTTATAAAGACGAAGGCAGACTCCCTTCAGTCTGTTTTAGCAACGATAAGCCTTACTGTTAATTTACCAAAAGAATATAAAGGCACTCATATGAGCCGCTTCATCGAAATTTTGAGTGAGTGGAGTCAAAAACCTGTCTCTTATCGAGAAATGGAATTGATCTTAATGGATACTGTCAATAAACTTGATGCTGAGCATGCACAAATGGATATTTATTTTAAATATTTTATTGAAAAAACTGCTCCTATTAGCGGCTTTAAAAGTATGCTTGATGTTGATTGCCTGTTTTCAGCTCAGCTAACCAAAGGCAAACCTTTAGATTTTATTTTAGGTGTTGATGTTCCATTTACCTCCTTATGCCCTTGCAGTAAAGAGATTTCAGCATATGGTGCACATAACCAGCGGGGACTGATGAAGGTGAAAATCAAAAATACAGATGGACAGTTTATTTGGATTGAGGATTTGGTGGCTTTAATGGAGGCAGAAGGAAGCTGCCCTATTTATCCTCTATTAAAACGTGAAGATGAGAAGTACGTAACAGAGCATGCTTATGAAAATGCAAAATTCGTTGAAGATGTCTTAAGGGATTTGGTTTTATCTTTACGCCAGCAAAAATCAATTCGATGGTTTGAAGTACAATGTGAAAATTACGAGTCTATTCATAATCACAGCGCTTATGCCAAACATGTTGAACATCTAAAAGCTTAATACAATACAGGAGCCTAATCTAGGCTCCTTCCTCTTTGTGCTCGAACTTTTATATAAAATTATTTAAGCACAAATTGCCATATCTCCTTATACATGCTACCATATATAGTTGAGGTGTATAATAAGGAGTTGTTCACTATGCGACAATTAATCATAAATGCTGATGATTTTGGCATTAATGAAATGGTAAACGTAGGCATTATTCAAGGACATCTAAATGGAATCATTACCAGCACAACCATTATGCCCTCAGGTAGTGCTTTTGATCATGCTATAACACTAGCTTCAGTTAATAAAGAATTAGGAATTGGTATACACTTAACATTAGTAGGTGAAACACCACTTTGTGATCCTCAGACGATACCCTCTTTAGTGAATAGTGAAGGATGTTTATCACTTCATTACTCTGAGTTCTTACGACGTTATTGTTTAGGAAAGATAAAGCTTAATGACATTCATAAAGAATTTACTGCCCAGGTACAGAAAGTATTGGACTCTGGAATAGCGATTACTCATCTGGATAGTCATCAACATATGCATATTGTACCTGGGATCATTGATATTACAATCGACATTGCTAAAAGTTTTGGTATAAAAAAAATACGTATTCCTGCTGAGCCTTATTTATTTTCAGGTGGATATCCATTCCAAACAGCACGAATTATAGCACGTGGAGGTCTAACGTTTTTAGCCGAAATAGCACGGCGGAAGATACAAAAGCACAGATTTTCTGCCACTGAACACTTTTTTGGAATGTTAGCTGGAGGACATATGCATGAGGAGTATTTATTACGCATATTATCATCTTTACCAGAAGGTACCTCGGAAATTATGATTCACCCAGGAACGAACGATTCTATTTTGCAAAAAATGTATAACTGGAATTATCACTGGCAAGCTGAATTACATTCAGTAACCAGCCCAGAAATCTCTCAATATATCATGGACCACCATATACAATTAATTTCTTTTAGGGAGTTAGAAAATGATTAAGTTTTATCAACGGCTGATTCTCTTATTACTGTTCGTAGGTAGTATTTCCAGCATTGTAATCTATTTTACTGTTGATATTCATACCTTACGCCACCTTGATAGTTTTCAGCCTTGGTCTTTAGCTTTAGCTTTTGTTTTCTTAATAATCGGTTTATACTTTGATGGAATTCGTCTTATGCATCTTGTATCCATTTCAGGGGAAAAGATTCGTCTGATTGAAGCTGTTCATGTTGTCTTTGGAAATTATTTTTTGGCTCTCCTAACGCCTGGAGCTGCAGGTGGTGCAGTAGCGCAGGTCATGTTTTTGCGAAAAGCAGGAGTACCTACTGGTAAAGCGACTGTATTAATAGTTGTTAGAACATTGTTATCTATTATTTTTTTAGTGCTTTGCCTACCAGTTATTTTTTATTATGATCCAGAGATTATGCCAGGTCTTTCAGATGATATCCTTACAATTTGTTTTGCCTCACTTATTGCCATTATTCTAGGTTTGATTTGGTTATTTCGTACTAGTTTGCCTTACTATTGGTTAGTGGCACTTACAAAGAAATTTAGTCATCGGAATCGTCGTCGGATTTTTCTTCTCTATCGTGACGTTAGAGGTGCTGTATTCATGCTATCATCTTCCCCTTTAAGCATGGGGAAAGTATTTATTGAATCAGCTGTCAGTTTACTAGCTTTATATAGTGTTGTACCAATATTGTTTATGGGAATGGGCATAACAGTTAATATCCCCCAAATTATGGGGAGGATGATTTTGTTAAACATTTTACTTTACTTTGCTCCCACACCAGGAGGATCTGGTATTGCTGAAGGCGGATTTGTTCTTTTATTTAGTGGCTTTCTACCATCAGGAACTGTAGGGATAGTGGCTGTAGCCTGGCGAATTATTGTCGAGTATCTCCCCTTTGTTATTGGTTTATATTTTACCATTAAAGTGTTTGGACATAGATTTTTAGCCAATCATGTTAAATAGGAGGAATGTAGAGTGAAAGTATTAGTAACTGGCGGAGCTGGTTTTATCGGCTCACATGTTGTTGATAAATTAATACAAGAAAAATGTCAGGTAGTGATTATTGATAATTTGAGTACTGGATTAAGGGAAAACATCAATCCGGCCGCTACATTTATTCAGTTAGATATTCGTAATGATGAAATTTTTAGTCTATTTATGACTGAAAAATTTGATTTTGTAATTCATCTTGCTGCTCAGACTATGGTACATAAATCGTTAGAAATGCCAGACTATGATTGTGATATAAATATATTAGGTACTGTAAATATTTTAGAAGCATGCCGAAAAGCGAATGTAAAGCGTATTATTTTTTCTTCTACAGCCGCAGTGTACGGCAATGTAACAGCACTACCTGTAGTGGAAACAAGTCCAAAAGCACCTACTTCTTTTTATGGATTGAGCAAGTTAACCTGTGAAAATTATTTGTCATTATATAAGGAAGTCTATGGTCTTGATTATATGATATTACGGTATGCTAATGTATACGGAGACCGTCAAGGTGACGGGGGCGAGGGTGGTGTTATTAGTATTTTCGCTCGCAAGATTCGTCAAGATCAACCAGTCTTGATTTTTGGTGACGGCAGCCAGACAAGAGATTTTATTTACGTTGGAGATGTCGCCAATGCTAATTATCAATCATTATTAGTCGATCATGCTAACAAAATATGCAATATTAGTACACAAACAGAAACAAGTGTTAATATGTTAATCGATTATATGGGAAATGTCGCTGGTAAGATGGTAGTGAGAAACTATAATGAAAAACGTGAAGGCGATATTTATAAATCTTCTTTATCAAATGCCACAGCACGGAAAAATTTAGACTGGCAACCACATATGATGCTTTTAGAGGGATTAGCCAAAACATATCACTCCCTCATCTAAACCTTAAATTTTTCTTTGGGATATATTATTATTAACACGCAAATACATGACCAGCGTTGTTAAGTAATAATATATCCATTGCTGTTATAAATCCTATTCATCTAATTAATTCAACTTTCGGAGGTTGCGGACCAAATGTTTAAAAAGTTAGAAACTGGTTTTTGGCTGGTGGCTATAATTACATTATTAATCGTTTTTTTTAATTTGGGCGGAATCCCTTTGTTAGATCCTGATGAACCTGTATATGCAGAAACGCCTAAAGAAATGTTTAGCTTTAATGAATTTCTTTCCCCTCGTATTTATGGGGAGTATTGGTATGATAAGCCTCCCATGTATTATTGGTTAGTAGCTGCCTCTTATAAACTTTTTGGTATGAATGAATTTGCTGCTCGCTTTCCCTCTGCAGTATTAGCTGTTGCTTGTACAGTACTGGTATACCAATCTGGTCGCAGATTATTTAATGAACGAGCCGGTGTTGCTGGAGCGTTAGTATTAGCTACCAGTATTGAATTTTTTTATTTGGGAAAGGCTGCCGTAACTGATATTACTTTACTTTTTTTTCTATCTGCTTCTTTATTAGCTTTTGTAGAGAAAAAATATTATATTGCATATTTATTCGCTGGATTAGCTACATTAACGAAAGGACCTATTGGATTATTATTTCCTGGAGGAATTATCTTTTTTTATCTACTTATTACACGTAACTGGGCTTTATTAAAAAGTATGAAAATATTCTCGGGATTGTTGCTCTACGCTGCGATAGCTGCACCTTGGTATATCTTGATGTATAATATTCACGGAAGTATTTTTGTCGATACGTTTCTTGGCTTTCATAATATTACAAGGTTCACATCTCCAGAGCATCCTGAGGGTGTACTCTGGTATTATTATGTTCCAGTTCTTATTCTGGGTTTCTTTCCTTGGACAGGGTTCATAATTCAATCCATATGGAGTTCTCTAACGAAAAGTACATATGATTCTTCAACTCTATTATTTCTAAATATCTGGTCATTATTTATTTTTGCCTTTTTTACTATTTCTCAAACAAAGCTGGTATCCTATATTTTACCTATGTACCCACCATTATCCATGATTGTTGGTTGGTATATTGATCGTCTTTGGACATCACATGATAAAAGTCATTTTACAAGTTTGTCTATAGGTTTAAGTATACTAACTGCATTATTTATAGGAATTATGTTTATAGGGATTAAAGCTATGCCGCTATTGGCAAATGGCATATATATATCCGCCATAATTTTTATTTTAATGTCTTCCTTGGTAGCGTATTTTGGATGGAAAAACGAAATTCGTCTCGCTTTTTGGACTAAAATCATATCGATGACTTTATTTTCCATGGTTCTAACAGCTATACTGATTCCCGCTGCAGCGCCTATGTTCACAACTAAAAATATTGCTCAAGAATTTAACCGTCAATACGATGGCAAATCTCCAGTGTATGTAGTAAAATTCTTGCGTCCTGGTTTTGCTTTTTACACCAACGTTTATGGCAAGGAGATCGTGCTAGGTACCGATTTTAATGAGTTGATTCAAGAAAGCCAGCGTTCTTATTTTCTAATCAGAAAATCTGAATATGATCGTTTAACAGTTGCAACCCGCCAATCGATTATCATTTTATCTTGCATTAGTGACAAACTATTGTTGCTAAAAGAGTGATACTAAAAATGTGGGTCGAAAAATGTTCTCTACTATCAAAATAAAGTTTAACTTTTATATTTAATCAAAGAATAGCAGGAAATATTTATTCGCTGGTGGAATACATACAACATCAGAAGTTTAATGCCGAGTATAACAATAATTTAATATCTCTATGGGAATAGGTGCTTACGCTTAAAAGGGAAGACTGGTTAAAAGCCAGCACGGTCCCGCCACTGTATTGGGGAATGCAGCTAAGGAATACCACTGGGAAATCCCGGGAAGGTTTAGCTGTATAATGAACCAAAGTCAGGAGACCTACCTATTCTAGCACACCATTATGACTACGAAGGATAGGCAGGTGGTAGAATAAATTAATCACTTGGTTTATTGTACCCTCTGTCTGCAGGGGGATTTTATTTTGTCAAAAAAGATGAGATCAGGAATTACTACAGGTACTTGTGCAGCTGCTGCCACTAAAGCAGCCCTGTTAGCGTGGAAAGGTGAATCCCCCACAATGGTTGATGTTACATCACCACAGGGACATCTTATTAAAGTAGACATTGCCACAAGTCAACGCCTGAATACTGGTGGAAAAGCCAGTGTAATAAAAGATGCTGGCGATGATCCCGATGTAACACATGGCACAACTATATCTGCCGAAATAGAAATTAATACTACGAATGAAATAATCCTGCAAGCTGGTATAGGAGTCGGTATTGTAACAAAGCCAGGTCTATCTGTAGCTGTTGGACAACCTGCTATTAATCCTGGCCCACGTAAAATGATCATGCAAGCAATACAGGATGTATTACCTGATGGTCATGGCGTAACGGTTACTATTTCGATACCTGAAGGTGAAAAATTAGCAAAACGTACGTTAAATTCTACTTTAGGTATTATCGGCGGTTTATCGATTATAGGTACTACAGGCATTGTTGAGCCAATGTCAGAGGAAGCCTTTAAAAATTCACTGTCACCGCAAATATCAATGGTGAGGGCCTTAGGATATGATGAAGTGGTCTTTGCTCCTGGAAAAATTGGTCAGGATATTGCTATTAACCGATATCATCTGCCAACAGAAACGGTAATCCAAACTAGTAATTTTATCGGACATATGTTAGAAAGTGCTGTGCAATATGGTATGAAACAAGTATTAATTTTTGGGCACTTAGGAAAGCTCGTAAAAGTAGCTGCTGGAATTTTTCATACTCATAACCGTGTAGCTGATGCTCGCTTTGAAACTTTAGCCGCCTACATGGCTGCCCTTGGTGCTCCGCAGCAAGCTATACAAGAGATATTAATGTGCAATACTACAGAAGCCGCTATGCCCATAATTGCACAATTTAAATTAAATGATGTGTATCGTGTAATTGCTGAAAGAGTCAGCATTCGGGCTGAACGATATGTATTTGGTGATTTAAAAGTAGGTACCGCAATGATCACTCTGCAAGGTGATTTATTGGCGGTTGATGATACGGCACGAGAAATTGGAGGCAAGTTAGGATGGAACATAAAATAATAGTTGTAGGAATAGGACCAGGTTCACCTGATTACATCTTGCCAGTGGCTAGCCGCATCATTGCAGATGCAAAGGTGATAGCAGGCAGTAAGCGTGCTCTTGCAACCTTTGCTCCTGATCATGGGATTACTAAGGTAATTGACAATGACCTAAAAGGGGTATTAACATTTATCGCTACCTCCCTAATGGATAACGATGTAGTTGTAATGGTTTCCGGTGATCCTGGCTTTTATAGTTTTTTAGCTACCCTTAAAACCAAATTTTCCCCGGCACAGATAACGGTTATTCCTGGTATTAGTTCGATGCAGTTAGCTTTTGCCAGGATCACTGAAATCTGGCAGGATGCAGTTTTGATTAGTATGCATGGACGACAAGCCAAAGATATTGATCTGAATTATGATCCTGAAAAAAAACTTGGCATATTAACTGATTTTGAACAAAATCCTTTATATATTGCAAACGTACTCATTGGGCATGGGTGGCCATTACATTCAAAGGTATGGTTATGTGCTAATTTATCTTATGAAAATGAGAAAATTAAACACTTAACATTAGGTGAAATCAAAGAAGTCGATGGATTTGCTCATTGTGTAATGGTGGTGACAATATGACATATTTTCCAGGTATTAACGATGATGAATTTCTGCGGGGCGACATACCAATGACGAAGCAGGAAGTTCGTATCTTAGTTCTGAATAAAGCTAAGATATGCCCCACCGATATTATTATAGATATCGGTGCAGGTACTGGGTCTCTTTCAATTGAAGCTGCTCTTCAGGCTCCCCAAGGTACTGTATATGCTATAGAGCGTCATCCAGAGGGAGTTGATTTAATTCGTGCTAATGCTGTAAAATTTGGGGCGGCTAATGTTGAAGTCATTTCTGGAACTGCTCCAACAGTATTACAGAACATTCCAAAGGCTGATGTAATCTTTATTGGAGGCAGCGGTGGTCATTTACAGGAAATCTTAAAGCAAAGTAATTATTTATTAAAATCAAATGGACGATTAGTAATTACGGCAATTACCGTTGAAACTTTATATGAAGCTTTACATACTATGCAAGCTAAACCTGAATTTACCGTAGAAGCTTTCGGTATGCAAGTAACACGTATCAAACATATTAAAACAAGTAATATGCTGCAAGCTTTAAATCCAATTTATGTTATTACATCCACTAAGAATATCTGACTCTATTCGTTAGAGAATTTTAATTAATCAGGAGGTTCATTCATGCATGTATCATTTGTAGGAGCAGGTCCAGGGGACCCTGAGCTTATTACTGTAAAAGGACAACGTTTATTAGGTGAGGCAGATGTTATTATTTATGCGGGTTCGTTAGTAAACCCAGCCTTGCTGTCGCTAGCAAAGCAGGGAGCCTCTATTTATAATAGTGCCTCTATGACTTTGGATCAGGTTATAGAAGTTATGGAGAAGGCCACAGAACGTGGCCAGAAAACGGTTCGATTACATACTGGAGATCCAAGTATTTATGGGGCTATTCAAGAACAAATGGATGCCCTGGATAAGAAGAATATTTCTTATGAAGTGATACCTGGCGTCAGTTCTTTCTTGGCAACTGCCGCAGCTTTACAACGTGAATATACGTTACCTGATGTATCGCAAACGGTTATCATTACACGTCTTGAGGGCCGTACACCAGTGCCTGAAAAAGAAAAACTGGCTTTATTGGCCAGTCATAATGCTACTATGTGTATCTTTTTGAGTGTACATATGATAGACAGCGTTATGAAAGAATTAATAGATGGTGGTTATCAGCAAGATACTCCAGTAGCGATCGTACAAAAAGCATCGTGGCCTGATCAAAAAATCTTTAGAGGTACAGTTTCTACAATTGGGAAAATTGTCACTGATGCAAAGATTGATCGCACTGCGATGATTGTTGTAGGGCGCTGTTTAGACAGTCAATATGCACTTTCTAGATTGTATGCCCCCGAATTTGGGCATATGTACCGAGATGCAAAATGAAGTTAGCAATCATTTCCGTAACAAACCAGGGCGCATTACTGGGTGATGCATTAGCAGAAAAGCTGGCTAAACTGGGAAAAAAAGCGGATGTTTTTGCTAAAACAGGACGCAATCCAATAAAATCAATATCTTATGATTCATTAAGCAAGCTAATCGGTGATATATTTTCTAAATATAATGGATTTTTGTTTATAATGGCAGCAGGTATTGTAGTGAGAGTGATCGCTCCCCATATCTCTGATAAACGTGTTGACCCAGCTATTGTGGTAATGGGGGATAATGGAAAACATATAATTAGTCTATTGTCAGGACATATTGGTGGAGCTAACGAACTGGCACACTTAATTGCAGAAATTTCAGATGCTGAGCCTGTCATTACTACAGCTACCGATCTTGCACAAAAACCAGCAGCAGATATGTTAGCCATAAAACTGAATTTAAAGATAGAACCATTTACCCAATTAAAAACAATTAATTCTGCTATTGTCAATAATGATACTGTCAAATTTTTCTTAGATAAAACTTTGATCAATCAAAATCGATATGATCAAGAAGCAGCAAAACAAGGTGTTATTTTTAAAGATTTATCTCAATTACCTAATGAAAAATATGATGCCGCTGTTATTATTACGGATCAATCATTGCCCATCAACAAGAATCAATTATATTTACGTCCCTTGACTCTTGCAGTTGGTATAGGTTGCAGGCGCAATACTAGCAAGGAAGAAATCTTAGCAGCAATGAAAGATGCTTGTACACAAATTGGACGTAGTATAAACAGCATTTCAATTATTGGCAGTACGATTGTAAAACAGGATGAAGAAGGATTACTATCAGCCATACAACAGTTGAATGTACCTAGTATTTTCTTCGTTAACGAGCAATTGCAGGAGTGTATTGAAACATATCAATTAGAAGAATCAAATTTTGTTAAAAAAGAGATAGGAGTGGGAAATGTATGTGCAGCAGCAGCAATCTTAGCGGGACAGTCGAACAAACTTCTTCTTCCAAAGACCAAGTACAAGAATGTAACGGTGGCCATTGCCCCGGTCAAATAGCAGTAGTTGGAATAGGACCAGGCAGTTTGCTTGACATGAGTCCTAGAGCCAGAGAAAGTATTGAAAATGCGGATGTAATCGTGGGTTACAATACCTATGTTCAATTAGTTTCTGAATTATTAACTGATAAAAAAATTATCGGCACTGGTATGATGCAAGAAATTGAGCGCTGTCAAAGTGCCGTGGATCAAGCCTTAGCAGGAAAAAAGGTTGCCGTTATTTCTAGCGGCGACCCAGGTGTGTATGGCATGGCAGGTCTGGTTTTAGAGTTAGCCATGAAATACGAAGCAGCTATTCGCCCAGAAGTCATTATCATACCAGGAATAAGTGCCGTGGGAGCTTCTGCTGCCGTATTAGGAGCACCTCTCATGCATGATTTTGCTGTAATTAGCTTAAGTGATCTATTAACACCTTGGGACGTTATTAGAAAGCGGGTAGAAATGGCAGCAGCAGGAGATTTTGTTATTGCCTTATATAATCCAAAAAGTAAACGTCGTACCAGCCAAATTAGAGAAGTGCGAGAAATTGTACTAAAACATCGAACGGCAGCCACTCCTGTAGGAATTGTCCATCATGCCACTAGGGAAGGCGAAAATATGGTCATATCGAATCTTAACGACTTTACCCAAGAATTCATTGATATGTTCTCTTTGGTAATTATCGGCAATAGTCAAACCTATGTACAAGAAAATCGTATGATTACACCTCGTGGATACAAGTTATGATTTTAGTTCTTGGAGGAACAAAAGATGGACGAGATCTGGCAGCCTTATTAACCGAAAAAGGCTATCCAGTCGTAGTATCAGTTTTTAGTGATTATGGTCGTGATTTGATACAACTGGATAAAGAATTAGTGCATACTGGTCCTCTAGATACAGATGGATTTATTTCTTTCATCGGCATTAATCATATTCATTTAATTGTAGATGCTAGCCACCCGTATGCTATTAATGTTTCTCAAAATGCAATGAAAGCCTGTCAATCTACTGGCATATCCTATGTTAGATATGAACGCCCTAAAGCCCCTTTGCCAGCATATCATGGCTTACATGTTGTTCATGATTATGATGAAGCTGCAAAAATGGCATCCGCCTTAGGCAAGGTTGTCTTTCTCACCACTGGCAGTCGTCATCTCAAACTCTTTAAAAACACAAGCTGCCTGCAAAATCACAGGTTAATTGCCCGTGTATTACCCGAACCAAGCGTATTAACAGAGTGCCTATCTTTAGGCTTTAAGCCTAAGGATATCGTAGCAATGCAAGGGCCTTTTTCTCATAATCTGAATATCGCATTATTTCAAGAATATAACACCGAGGTAATTATAACAAAAAATAGTGGACAAATTGGCGGTAGCGATACTAAAATTACCGCTGCCATGTCACTAAATCTGCCTTTAGTAATGATCGATAGACCGGTTATTCCATATCATAATGTAGTATATGATATGGAGGATGTAATAAAGTTTATTAGGGAGGTACATAAATGCACTATATAACAGAACCTATGGCTATAGAAGAGCGCAGTATGGAAATCATTGCTCCTTATTTGGCTGAACTAAATTTGACACCGGAAGAAGTAAAGGTTTTCTCACGGATCATTCACGCAGCGGGTGACCCAGAATATTCGAAAATTATTGAAATTCATAAAGATGCTATTCGGGCCGGATGTGCTGCATTGGAGAGTGGATGCGATATTTTCTGTGATGTGGAAATGGTGCGTACTGGCATAAATAAGCGTCGTTTGGCAGACAATGGCGGAACTGTCCATTGTTTAATTGGGGATGAAAAGGTCGCGTCTACAGCAAAAGAGCTTGGTATAACCCGCTCAATGGTAGCTATGCGTACGTTCGGTGAACGTTTGCACGGCTCGATTGTAGCTATCGGCAATGCACCAACTGCTTTATTTGAAGTACTTAATTTGATGAAGGAAACAACAATCAGGCCTGCCCTTATTATTGGTGTTCCTGTAGGCTTTGTTGGTGCCAGTGAATCCAAGGACTTTTTAGCTGAAACGTCACCTGTTCCATATATTACAGTCAGGGGTAATAAAGGTGGTAGTCCAATCGCTGCTGCAGTCACAAATGCTCTATTGTATATGCATAGAAGATAAAGCGTTGATGAGATACAATGTACTAAGGAGGGAGGAGAACTATGTCCCACTTTAAGATCCCACGTATCATTATCGCGGGCACAAACAGTGGTGTGGGGAAAACCACGATTGTTACAGGAATTTTAGCAGCTTTAAAGCAAAAAGGTCTTACCGTTCAATCTTATAAAGTAGGACCTGACTATATTGATCCAGGATATCATCAATTAGCAAGTGGAAAAGTCGCACATAATTTAGATACTTGGTTAATCCCGGCCGATAAGTTAGTACCTATTTTTGCTAAAACAGCTCTTGATAATGATATCGTTATTATTGAAGGAGTAATGGGGTTATATGATGGAGGCCGTACAGGTATAAGCAGCACAGCTGCTATAGCAAAGCTGCTCGATGCTCCCGTCATTTTAGTGATTGATGCAAAGTCTATCGGTGAAAGCGCTGCAGCCATTGCACTAGGGTTTAAAATGTATGACCAAGAGGTCAATTTGGCAGGAGTCATCATTAATCGATTGGGATCAAAAAATCATCAGAATATGATCTGTGAAGCCTTAGAAAAAATAAAAATTCCTGTATTAGGTAGTATTTATCGTAATGAAGCCTTACATATGCCAGAACGACATTTAGGTTTAACTCCAGTTACGGAACATAACGCTCATGGTATGATGAGTCAATTGCAAGAACAAATTTCTGCTCAAGTTGATCTTGAAGAGCTTTTAAAAATCGCATATCAATCTTCAACCTTAAATACAAAATCAGAAAAGACAAATGATTTTCATCACTCGCCACTACATATACGTATCGGTGTCGCACAAGATGAAGCTTTTTCCTTTTACTATCCAGAAAGTCTTGATGTTCTTAAAGCTTTGGGGGCAGAAATCATCCCCTTTAGTCCGATCAAAGATAGTACACTTCCTCCAGTTGATGGTTTGATATTTGGCGGTGGATTTCCCGAAATGTTTGTCAATGAATTAACTAACAATACAAGCATGCATGAATCCATTCGGCAAGCCTGCCGGGAAGGTATGCCCCTTTATGCTGAATGTGGCGGTTTTATGTATTTGACCAAAAAGATTATTGATTTTAATGGACAAGAATATGATATGGTGGGAGTAATACCAGCCAAATGCAATATGCAATCTAAATTGCAAACGGTGGGTTATGTAGAGGCAACTGCGTTGACTGATAGTGTTTTATGTGCTGCAGGAGATGTCTTACGAGGTCATGAGTTTCATTTTTCACAGATGACTCATGACGACGACGATATTCAGGAACCATTTCCCTGGGCTTTTGAGTTTAAGAAAACACGTACAGGAGCAGTTTATTCTGGTGGTTATGCTCATAAAAATATAGTTGCCTCTTATCTGCATATGCATTTTGCTGGCAATGAGCAGAATGCCTTGCGTTTTCTTACTAAATGTATGGAGTTTAAACAAGAAAGAAAATAAAGATCCTTGGGAGATTGATATAAATGCAAGGAAAAATTGTACTTATTACAGGCGGTACCAGAAGTGGGAAAAGTGTTTTTGCTGAGCAATATGCCGCTGCACAATCCGATCAAGTAGCGTATATTGCTACTGCTCATATTTATGATCAAGAAATGCAAAGCCGCGTAAATCTGCACCGTAAACGTCGGCCAGATACGTGGCAAACATTTGAAGCACCATATCATGCTGACCAAATATTCCTGGAGGCCGCTAAAAAAGCGGATGTTATCTTATTCGACTGCTTGACATTATACACGAGTAATTTGTTATTGTCAGATAGTACACCTGCCAAGCGAGAAGAAAGATATCAATACATCATGGAAGAAATCGATAAATTATTGTATTCTTCTCGTAAAAGTCAAGCTACAGTAATATTTGTTACAAATGAAGTAGGTATGGGTATTGTGCCAGAAAATGCGCTGGCTCGTGAATATCGTGATATCGCAGGTATGGTTAATCAAAAAATAGCTGCCGAATCTGATGAAGTATACTTGGTCATTTGTGGTTTGCCTGTCGAATTAAAGAAAATAGCTCTGCAGATTTCTAAGGAGGTACATCATGGCTAAAACCATTATGCTACAAGGAACAAGCTCACATGTGGGAAAAAGCATAATAACAACCGCTTTATGCCGCATCTTCTTACAAGATGGACAAAGGGTAGTACCTTTTAAGGCACAAAATATGGCTTTAAATTCATATGTAACTAAAACAGGTGGCGAAATGGGCCGAGCTCAAGTTGCCCAAGCAGAAGCTGCTGGTTTGGAACCTGTAGTAGAAATGAATCCAGTCTTATTAAAACCAACAGGTAATTCTTGTTCACAGGTTGTTTTAATGGGTAAACCCATCGGTAATATGACAGCTAAAGAATATCATACTGGTTACAGTCTCAAAGCATTAGGTGTTATTAAAGAGTGTTTGGATCATTTAGGTTCTGAATTTGATGTCATCGTGATTGAAGGAGCTGGCAGCCCAGCTGAAGTAAATCTCAAGGCAAATGATATTGTGAATATGCGTATTGCGAAAATGCTGACAGCACCCGTTTTATTAATCGCCGACATTGATCGCGGAGGCGCTTTGGCATCTGTTGTTGGTACCTTGGAATTATTAGATCCTGATGAACGTGATTTAGTTAAGGGAATTATTATTAATAAATTTCGTGGCGATATCGATCTATTAAAGCCGGCTTTAGAATTTTTAGAAGAAAAAACAGGTAAACCTGTAGTAGGTGTAGTGCCACATCTTGATCAATTAGGCATTGACGATGAAGATTCAGTTTCTCTTGATGATAAACAAATAATGAGCGTCCGTGAACTTGAGATCGTAGTCATTAGAACACCTAAAATATCTAACTTTACAGATTTTGCGGCCTTTGCCAGTGAAATAGATGTCAATGTCCGTTATATTAAACAAGGCGAGTCCATTGGCAAACCTGATCTTATACTGTTACCAGGAAGTAAAAATACGATTGAAGATTTATTATATATACGCCAACAAGGATATGAAGAACAAATCTTAGAATTAGTAAACTCAGGTACTCCGCTTATTGGTATTTGCGGTGGATATCAAATGTTAGGGAAAAAAATAGCAGACCCTGAACATACAGAGTCGAATTTAGATAGTATTGCAGGTATCGGACTGTTAGATATTGCCACAACATTTACACCTAGTAAAGTGACTCATCAAGTAACTGCTATCTGTAATAATAATGGTTTCTTAGGCGTAAAATTTAGCTGTGATGATTTGACAGGATACGAAATTCATATGGGACGTACTGAGTTTTTGGATAATCTCCAACACGCTTTTACGATCACTAGTCGATCAGATCAGCCACTAACATCTGTTGATGGGGTGGTACGTTCGGATGGCTTAGTCATGGGAACTTATATCCATGGTATTTTTGATAATGATGAATATCGCCGTAACCTACTGAATTCCTTAAGAATACGTAAAGGTTTAGCTCCTATTGAATCAGTGAATGACACTCACACCCGAAAAGAAAATAGTTATAATCGTTTAGCAGACACAGTGAGGAATAGTCTTAATATGGAATTAATTTATACACTTCTGGGTTCAGAATAAAATGGAGCAATATCTGCCACTAGTTGCCATATTAATTGATACATTCCTTGGCGACCCTCGATCCTCTCTGCATCCTGTAGTAATGATTGGTAATTGTATTGCTTTTTTTGAAAAAAAGCTATTAAATCCTCGATATTCTCATAGATTTAAAAAAATAACTGGTATGCTGCTTGTAATCTTAGTTTTAGGGATAACTTATAGTGTTACTTGGTGGATATTAAAACTCTTATCTCAAATTCATCCCTGGGCCGAATTTCTTGGAGGAGCTCTTTTGTTGAGCCTTACAATTTCACCTAACAGTTTAGCTAAGGCAGGAAATGAAATTTACTATTACTTAGTATTTGGTGATTTAAAACAAGCTCGATTTAAGGTAGGCTGGATTGTGGGACGAGATACAGATAAACTTACTGTTCCAGAAATTACAAGGGCAACAGTAGAAACCATCGCAGAAAATATTGTTGATGGTGTTATTTCCCCCCTCTTTTATTTTATAGTTGGTGGAGTTCCATTAGCGTTTTTATATCGAGCAGTAAATACTCTGGACTCTATGGTGGGGTACAAGAACGATAAATATAAGGATTTCGGCATGTGCGCAGCTCGTGTTGATGATCTCTTTAATTATATTCCAGCGCGTTTAACAGCGCTCTTCATCCTGCTAGCTACAATTGTGCTGCGCTTTAACTTTATCGGAGCAAGTAAGACAATTTGGAAGGATGCAGCAAAACATCCCAGTCCTAATAGTGGACTATCAGAAGCAGCTGTCGCTGGCGCGCTAGGCATCCGCTTAGGTGGTTTAAATTATTATGGGGGAATCGCTTCACAACGTGCTTACATGGGAGAAGGAAAAACTCCTTTAATTCCAATTCATATCAAACAGACAATTCATATCATGTACATAACAACGGCTTTTTTTATTGCGAGTTTATTCATCTATTCTAAGCTGATGGTATAATATTTTTTAAGCAGTGCTAAAATTGACAATGTTGGAGGATAGCGTACTTACGCTATAGAATAAAAATGAATAATTTTATAACAGGATTACAGTTTTTAACGCGAATTCAAATTGCTAAACAATCAGAGTGGTCACCTGAAAGCTTTGGCCGAAGTGTCAAATATTTCCCTTTAATAGGTGCTATCCTTGGGATTATTCTCGTGCTAGTTTATCATGTATTGGCTGAGTTCCTCCCTTATATTGGGATGTATCTACCACCCCATATATTAGCAATTTTTTTGATCATTTCTAATGTTTTACTTACTGGTGGTCTAACTTGTGATGGTTTCATGGATACTATGGATGGCATTTTTTCCGGTCGATCGAAAGACCGAATGTTAGAAATAATGAAAGACAGCAGAATTGGAGCTAATGGTGTGATGTCTTTTGTATTGCTTGCCATACTAAAGTGGTCGCTCATTATGGACATTCCTCCCCAAGGGCTTCCTACAGCTTTGTTTATGATGCCATTAGTAGGTCGATTTGCAATGGTCATTGGAATTACTGTATTTCCCTATGCCCGCCCTGATGGCATCGGTAAAGCTTTTGCTCAATATGCAGGTAAATACACTTTATGCATTGCCACCGTACTCACCTTATTATTTATAATACCTTTGGGTAAGCAGGCTATTGTGAGTCTATTTGCTGTGATTGTTGTTACTCTACTATTTTCTAATTATGTAAAAAAACTAATCGGGGGTTTGACTGGTGATATTTATGGTGCAATTACTGAAATAACCGAAATAGTTTTACTCCTTGTATTTTTGTACTAATTAGTAGATATTGTATATCGTCAAATGTAATATGCATCTAAAAATAATAACTTCATTGGAGAACAATTGTATGAGGGTAACAGTCAAAGCTCCTGGGTCTTGTGGTGAATTAGCACAAGGTACAATTGCTGGAAAAAACTTTTTGATTACTTGTCCCATTGATCTATATTCTGAAGTGACAGTAAAACCATGTAAGGATACGGCATCATTGAATGTTGGCAATAAGATTATGTCCGCTATCGAGAAAACACTCCATTATTTAAAAATTACGGATAATTTTTATGTCAATCTAAGATCAGAATTACCAATTGGTAAAGGAATGGCTTCCAGCAGTGCAGATATTAGTGCCACTTGCCAAAGTATTGCTTTAAGCAGCGGAAAGATTTTATCACCTGATGAAATAGCTGATATTGCTTTATCGATAGAACCTACCGATGGTATATTCTATCCAGGTATTGTATTATTTGATCATATACAAGGACAGATTCGTCAGTGCTTAGGAAATGCAATTCCAATGTATATTGCAATTCTTGATGTTGGAGGAGAAATAGATACCCTTTACTTTAATCAACGCAATGACTTAGAAAAATTAAACCAAGCTAAGGAGTTGCAAGTACAAGAAGCTATGAATTTAATCGTTAAAGGACTTACTACAAATGATCTCTCTCTTCTTGGTGAAGGAGCTACTCTTAGTGCACTAGCAAATCAGAAAATATTGTTTAAACCCTATTTAGAAGAAATGATCAGCATTAGTTTATCCTGGGGAGCAGTAGGAGTAAATATTGCTCACAGCGGTACTGTGGTTGGAATCCTATTTCCGCCAAATCAACTGCATCATTGTTCGCCTTGTATCGAAGAAATCAATAGGCATTGTGATAGTGTTAAATTTTTGCGTATTGTAAAATTTATTTCTGGTGGATTAAAGAAACAAGAAGGTGATAGTAATGAGTGGACTCAATGTTTTTGAACATGGCGGTAATTTGTATGCTAAAATGCGAGAGACAGGCGGCGGTTTATCTGAAATATTAGATTTTAGTGCTAATATTAATCCTCTAGGTATTTCAGATAAAATTCGACAAACATTACATGAGTCTCTAGAATCCATTATCCATTATCCTGATGCACAAGGTTATGCTTTAAAGAATGCAATCAGCCAACATTATCAAGTAGACTCTGCATCAATAACAATAGGTAATGGAGCGGTAGAGCTGATGTACATTTTATGTCATATGCTAGCCCCCAAACGAGTATTGGTGACGGCACCAACGTTTAGTGAATACGAATGTGCAGCAAGGGCTAGTGGAGCAAATATCGAATATTTTTATCTTGATGAGCGAGATAATTTTGAGATTGATATAGAAAAACTAACTAAACGACTCACTGATATCGATGTGATATTCATTTGCAATCCTAATAATCCAACTGGTACCTTATTGACAAATAAACAGCTAGAAAAGCTATTAGAAGTCGCTAGAATACAGAATACTTATGTAGTCATTGATGAATCATTTATCGACTTTTTACCTAATGCAGTTACGTACACTTGCCGTCATTTATTAACGCAATATGAAAACCTTATCATTTTGCATTCACTTACCAAGTTTTACGCCATACCAGGGCTACGACTTGGTTTTAGTCTAGCCAGTCCTAGAATTACCATGATGTTACACGCAGGAAAAGATCCTTGGAATGTTAATACTTTAGCGCAAAATGCTGGTGTTGTGGCATTGTCTGATAATGATTATCAACGTATAAGCCAAGACTATGTTGCAGAAGCAAAAATAGAGTTATATAATAACTTATTAGCAATAAAAAAATTAAAACCATACTTACCATCTGTAAATTTCATTTTAATAAATATTAAAGAGACAGCTATGACAGCAAAGCAATTACGAAACACTATGGAAAAGCATAATATTTTAATTCGTGATTGTAGTAATTACCCAGGCTTATCTTCAGAATATATTCGGGTAGCTGTAAAACAAAAGAAACAAAATTATATTTTAGTCGATACATTAAAAAGATTGTTAGGAGGAATTTAATGACAAAAGTGATTTTAGTCCGTCATGGACAAACACAGTGGAACTTAGAAATGAAATATCAAGGGCATTGTGATGTAGCTTTAACTGAAGAAGGCATACGACAAGCTAATCTGGCAGCAAATAGTCTGGCAGAAGAATCACTTTCTGCTGTATATGCCAGTGATTTATGCCGTGCCTTTGCGACAGCCGAATGTATTGCTAAAAAGCATCAGCTGCAGGTTAAAACTATACCTGAATTTAGGGAAATTAATTTTGGTAAATGGGAAGGTCTTACCTACGCTGCTATCAATGATCAGTGGTCAGATCTGATGGCTAAGCTTCTTACTCATCCTGATGAAATTGAAATCCCAGAAGGTGAAACCTTTAGAGCAGTAAAAGAAAGATCTACCATTGCCTTAACAAAATTGGTGGAAAAACACCCAGACCAAACAATTGTTGTTGTTTCTCATGGAGGAACCATACGTACTATTTTATGTGCAGTGCTTAATATCCATTTGAACTATCTATGGAATATAAAGCAAGATAATACTGCTATTAATATTCTTGAGTATTATGACAATCAAGTATTGGTTTCACTGGTAAATGGTACGCATCATTTAAAGGTTGGTTCAATAGAATAGCAATGTTATTTTAACTTATGCCCCTTGCATAGTAGGGAAAGTATACCTAAAAAGAATTGAGATCTCTTTTGGGGTATACTTTCTGTTGATATATATACTAAGTAGGTCTTCAATTACACTCTCTATTTTATAAAAACTATGTTAAAATATAAAAATGATATAGTATCAAAATTCTCTTATCCCTTATTATATTTCTAAAGAGTGTTTGATCACGAAAGAGGTTTGTGACAATGTATAGTTATTGTATTATACCTGATAATCCTGAGAAATTCTTGTCTTTCCTTTCACAATTACCAATAAAAAGCGAAGATAAAGAGCTAATTAAATATTGCAAAATTACCAAGGTTGAGGTTCATACTGCGCTAAGTACTTGGGATATATTCATAACTGTACCAAAAGAATTATCCACAAACATGTTGATGGTAGCGGAAGAAAAGTTCTGCACTGATTGCGGTTTAAAAAAAGTAAATTTTATTCAAAGTATTAAAGTATTAGAAGATTATTTAGCACATAATTGGTTAGATTTCGTTGCTAAAATCTCTAATAATGTACATTCTATTAAACATTTACTTACAAACGCCACGTGGAACTTTGATGGTCAAACCCTAACGATTGAAGCCATCGGTGAATTAGCTGCTGAAATCTTTTCCACTCATGGAACCATACAAAATATGCAGTCCTTTATATTGGCTGAGTTTAATCGAAACTGCACTGTCAAATGTATCACTACAGCTACTACTAGAGTCACTCGCCATGAAGACTTATTAACTCCTGAATATTTAGAAGCATTAACAGAACATAAATCCCCTAGTGAGGCCAAGGCAGACAATCCCATTATTTTTGGGAGAAATATTAAAGCTGACTCGGTACCTATGAGCAGTATTCAAGATGAAGCACGTAATATTGTAGTAGAGGGTCAACTTGTAAATTTTGAGTTGCGAGAATTACGTTCAGGACGACAGCTCTTAACTTTTGATATGGGGGATTTAACGGATGGTCTTAGTGGCAAAGTATTCTTTGAAGATAAAGACAAAGAACAGTTTGCTAAAGTATCAGCAATTTTGAAAAAAGGGATGACAGTAAAAGCGAAAGGTACTGTTCAATTTGATAAATACAGCAATGAACTAGTTCTCTATGCTGACAGTATGTGCAAGGTTAATACCGTCACGCGCATGGATAATGCTCCAACAACACGAATTGAATTACATGCTCATACACGCATGAGTAATATGGATGCTGTGGTATCAGCCAAAGATCTTATCAAGACTGCTGCTAACTGGGGGCACTCTGCCGTTGCAATTACTGATCACGGTGTAGTCCAAGCGTTCCCAGAAGCTCATGAAGCCGCCCTCAAAGCAGGCATTAAAGTAATTTACGGTATGGAAGGCTACCTAGTTGACGAAGATCTCAAGAAAGCTCGTCACATTATTATATTAGCCCAAAATAGTATTGGTTTGCGAAATTTATATCGGTTAGTTTCATTATCCCACATAAAATATTTATATAGAACACCTCGTGTTCCTCGCAAAATACTAATGGAGTATCGAGAAGGCTTATTATTAGGATCAGCCTGTGAAGCAGGCGAATTGATTCAAGCTATACTGCGTGGAGAAAATGACGAAGAATTATTTAGAATTGCTGAGTTTTATGATTATTTGGAAATTCAGCCTATCGGCAATAATTCTTTCTTAATCCGAGAAGGGATGGTCGCAAATGAAGAGGGCTTAAGAAAAATCAATCGCAAAGTCTGCGAAATTGGTGTTAAGCTTAATAAACTTGTGGTAGCAACCTGCGATGTACATTTCTTAAACCCCGAAGACGAAGTATATCGACGAATCATGATGGCTGGCAAAGGCTTTAGTGATGCTGATCAACAACCGCCTTTGTATTTTCGTACTACAGAAGAAATGATGAATGAATTTGTATATCTTGGCAATGACAAGGCTTATGAAGTCGTTGTAGAAAATCCACGACGTATTAACGAGCTAATTGAAATAATTAAACCGATTCCTGATGAGCTTTACTCACCACAAATTCCGGGTGCTGAAGATCAAATCCGATCGATGTCCTATCATAAGGCAGAACAATTATATGGCAATCCATTGCCGCCAGTGGTAGCAGAACGATTAAAATATGAATTGGATGCTATTATTAATAATGGTTTTGCTGTTTTATATCTTATTGCTCATAAATTAGTAAAAAAATCATTAGACGATGGCTATCTGGTAGGTTCAAGGGGTTCTGTTGGCTCTTCTTTTGTTGCCACTATGACAGATATAACGGAAGTTAACCCTTTGCCTCCACACTGGAGCTGCCCGAGCTGTAAATATAGTGAATTTGTTACGGATGGCAGCTATGGAGGCGGATTTGACTTGCCTGACAAAATTTGTCCACAATGCAATACTCCTACGGAAAAAAATGGACATGATATTCCATTTGCTGTTTTTATGGGTTTTCATGGTGACAAGGTTCCTGATATTGATTTAAACTTTTCTGGACATTATCAGCCTACTGCTCATAAATATACAGAAGAATTATTTGGCAAGGACAATGTATTTCGTGCAGGAACGATTGCTACTGTTGCAGATAAAACAGCATATGGTTATGTGAAAAATTATTTTAATGATAAAGGAATAACCCCGCGCAATGCTTACATTAATGCTTTGATTAATGGCTGCACTGGAGTGAAGCGAACTACTGGACAACATCCAGGAGGTATTATGGTTGTACCAAGGGATATGGATGTTCATCATTTTACACCCATACAGCATCCTGCTGACGATAAGACTTCTGGAACAATTACCACTCATTTTGATTATCATTCTATTAGTAGCCGTTTAGTTAAGCTTGATATTCTCGGTCATGACGATCCAACAGTTATTCGCATGTTAGAAGATCTAACTGGAATTGATGCCCAAACGATTTCACTGGATGATACCGAAACAATGAGTTTATTTTCCTCAACTACTGCATTAAATTTAACACCTGCGCAGTTGGGGAGCAACGTTGGAACTTTTGGCATCCCCGAATTCGGGACAAAATTTGTACGGCAAATGTTAGAAGACACCAAACCTAAAACATTTAGTGAATTAGTGCGGATCAGTGGTTTTTCCCATGGTACAGATGTATGGCTCAATAATGCTCAAGACTTGATTAAAGCAGGTACAGCCAAATTATCTGAAGCTATTTCAGCCCGTGATGATATTATGATGTACCTTATTCATAAAGGTGTTGATCCTTCTTTGGCCTTCAAGACTATGGAGGGTGTACGCAAGGGAAAAGGCATAAAGCCGGAGGATGTCGCAAAATTGCGTGAGAAAAATGTACCAGAGTGGTATATTGAATCTTGCCAAAAAATTAAATATATGTTTCCAAAAGCCCATGCAGTTGCTTATGTTATGATGGCCTTTCGTATAGCGTATTGCAAAGTTCATCACCCTTTAGCTTTTTATGCTTCTTATTTTACGGTAAGAGGTACTGATTTTGATGCAGAACTTGTGTTACAAGGAGAGGTTATGTTACGAAATAAGTTAAATGAATTTGAATCAAAAGGAAATAATATAACTGTTAAAGAAAAGGGACTTGTTACTATTATTGAAATGGCTTTGGAAATGTATTTGCGTGGTTTTACTTTTCAAAGAGTTGACCTATATAAATCAGATGCAACTAAGTTCTTAGTTGTGGATAATGGACTCTTACCGCCCTTATCCTCTCTACAAGGTTTGGGAGAAAATGCAGCGCATAATATTGCCCTTACACGTGAAGGAATTCCCTTTTCATCTATGGAAGACCTGAGAAATCGAGCACGTCTATCAAAAACAGTAGTGGATATATTAAAAACCCACGGTTGCCTCACTGATTTACCTGAATCGGATCAAATGATGCTTTTCGGATAATGAATAACAACTAATTAATGCGAACCGATTCTAATTTCCTGTTTAAATCAAAATGTTATTGTAAATACCACTATATAATGATATACTAAGTGGTAGTATAAATGTTTTTTTTGCGCTGAAAGAGTGGGTATAATACCCACTCTTTCAGCTTAGTGGTTATTTTAGCCTACCAAATATAGGGTATAAGCTTACATATTTTTAGGCAAGACTAAGATAATAGAAAAATATACTTAGGTAGGAGGTTTTGTATGTCAAAAGAGCATATTGAGAATTTGATAGAGAATATTGTTCAAAATATTGTCGCTAACAGTCCAATTGAATTAGTAGATGTAGAATATATCAAAGAACGCGAGTGGTATCTTCGCATCTTTTTAGATAAAGAAGGCGGTATTGAAATTGAAGACTGTCATTGGGTAAGCGAGCAGCTTGAAGCAAAATTAGAAGAGCTTGACCCCATTAAAGAAAGTTACTATTTAGAAGTTTCTTCGCCAGGACTTGACCGTGCATTAAGAAAAGACAGGGATTTTGTCCGTCACATTGGCGATAAAATTGAAATTACTACATTTGCACCAATTAATGGTCAGAAACGTACCGTAGGTACATTAAACAACTTAAATAATGGTAATATCAGCATTGATATTGATGGTGTTGAAATGATCATTCCACGCAATCAAACTTCACAAGTTAGGTTATTTGTTGATTTTTAATACGCAAAATTGAATAGGAGGAATTTAGGTGAACGCAGAATTTATGCAGGCTTTTGAACAATTAGGCAAGGAAAAGGGGATTGCCCCTGAAGTCTTGTTTGAGGCAATAGAAGCAGCACTTATCTCAGCTTACAAAAGAAACTTTAGCTCAGCTCAAAATGTACGGGTATCATTAGAGCGCACAACAGGTGAAATTCATGTTTACGCCCGTAAAGCAGTTGTTGAGGCAGTAACCGATTCACGTCTGGAAATCGATCTCACTGAGGCAAGATTATTAGATATACGCTATGATTTAGAAGATATTGTCGAGGTCGAAGTTACACCGAAAAACTTTGGCCGAATTGCAGCTCAAACAGCCAAGCAGGTAGTAGTACAACGTATTCGGGAAGCGGAACGTGGTATTATTTATGATGAATTTTCAAATAGAGAAAGCGATATTCTAACCGGTATTGTTCAACGTATTGAACAAAAAAATGTTTTTATTGATCTTGGTAAAGCAGAAGCCATTTTAGCTCCTTCTGAACAAATTGCCGGGGAAGTCTATAAACATGGTGATCGATTAAAAACGTACATAATTGAAGTGAAGAAAACAACGAAAGGACCTCAAATATTAGTATCACGAACACATCCAGGATTATTAAAACGATTATTTGAATTAGAGGTTCCAGAAATTCATGATGGAATTGTTGAAATTAAGTCTGTGGCTAGAGAACCAGGCTTACGTTCGAAATTCGCAGTATATTCACGTGATGAAAATGTTGATCCGGTAGGCGCCTGTGTTGGTCATAAAGGCATGCGTGTACAATCAATCGTTAATGAACTGAAAGGTGAAAAGGTTGATATTGTAAAATGGAATACTGACCCTGCTAAATATATCGCTAATGCATTAAGTCCAGCTAAGGTAGTCAGTGTAGAAATTAATGAAGTTGAGAAAATATCGAGAGTGGTAGTGCCTGATTATCAATTATCGTTAGCAATTGGTAAAGAAGGGCAAAATGCTCGTCTAGCTGCCAAACTTACTGGTTGGAAAATTGATATTAAAAGCGAATCTCAAGTTGGTTCTTAGGAGGATTTTATGGTTATACAGAAAAAAACTCCTCAACGTATGTGTGTTGGTTGTCAAGAAATGAAAAATAAAAAAGAGTTATTGCGAATTGTCCGCACTCCTGACGATGATGTTATTTTAGATCCAACCGGTAAAAAATCAGGAAGAGGTGCATATCTTTGCTGCAATGAACAATGCTTGGCTAAAGCATTTAAAGAAAAAAGATTAGAACGAGCATTAAAAAGAGTAATTAATCCTGAAATATATGAACAATTACGATCTGGGATTATAACATGACCAAAGAAGAAAAGGTAATTTCATTACTCGGTTTAGCACAAAAAGCAGGGGAAATTTCATCAGGAGAATTATCTGTTGAAAAGGCAGTAAAATCGGGTAAAGCTAAACTTCTTATCGTTGCCATAGACTGCTCGGATGCTACAAAAAAAAGTTATAATGATATGGCTGCCTATTACAAAGTTGATCTTTATGAAATATTTTCAAAAGAGCAATTAGGACAATGTATCGGAAAAGTATATCGTGCTGCATTAGCAATAACAGATACTGGATTTACAAATGCAGTTAAGAAATTACTCAATAGTTAAGTATTACAACTCACTATTGAAAAAGAAAATGGGGGTAGATGAATGTCCAAATATAGAATATATGAATTAGCCAAAGATTTTAATACAACAAGTAAAGTTATTATTGATATTTTAAACCGTAACAATATGGAAGCAAAAAATCATATGAGTAGTGTGGACGAAGATGCCAAGAATGTTATTACCCGGACCTTTGCGCATAAAATAACTTCCACACCTACAGCAGGAACCTCAACTATTGAAAATAAACCAAGAACTCAAGAACAGCCAACGCAAACAACACGTTCTGCTGGAAATGATGGCAGGCCACAAGCGCTAAGTAATAGTGGTGAACAGCGTCCTTCTTCTAATCCGCAACCACAACGTCCTTGGCAAAGTCAATCTAACCAAAACAGACCGCAACAAAATCAGCAACGTCCGCCACAAACACCTTTCCAAGGACAACGCCCACAGCAAAATACCCAGAATCAACAACGTCCGCCGCAAGCACCTTTCCAAGGACAACGTCCACAGCAAAATACCCAGAATCAACAACGTCCGCCACAAGCACCTTTCCAAGGACAACGTCCACAGCAAAATACCCAAAATCAACAACGTCCACCACAACAAAATTTTCAACCAAGGAATGCAGGAACCCAGCAACCTCCTGTACAATCTAGGCCTGCTGCTCCTCCTAATAAGTTCCAATCAAATAACAACCGCCCTACTAACAATAATAACGCTCAACGAAACCAAGGGGGAGGTAATTTCAATAGACGGCCGCAAGCAAATCGTGGTTTCCAATCCCGTGGTGCTGCACCAGCGGTTAAAATTGAACCACCAAAACCTAAAAGCGTTAAATTAGGTGAATCTATCACAGTCAAAGAACTATCGAGCAAATTGTGCCGTGATGTTGGTGAAGTAATCAAAAAGCTTATGATGCTTGGTGTTATGGCTACGATAAATCAAGATCTTGATTTTGAAACGGCTTCATTGTTAGCAACAGAATTTGGAGTTGAAGTATTAGAATTACCACCTGAAGAAGACCCCACTGAAATTGCGGAAATTGAAGATGATCCTTCCAGCCTTGTTCTTAGACCACCAGTTGTTACCGTTATGGGACATGTCGATCATGGTAAAACCTCTTTATTAGATTCTATCAGGCAAACACATGTAACTTCTCAAGAAGCTGGTGGAATTACACAACATATTGGTGCATATAAAGTAACTTGCCAAGGTAAAAAAATTGTTTTTCTCGATACTCCTGGACATGAGGCTTTCACTGCTATGCGAGCTCGTGGAGCACAGGTAACAGATATTGCAATTTTAGTAGTAGCAGCAGATGATGGCGTTATGCCACAAACGATTGAAGCTATCAATCATGCTAAGTCTGCTAATGTTCCTATCATCGTAGCAATTAATAAAATGGATCGTCCTGGTGCGAACCCTGATCGAATCAAACAACAGCTATCTGATTACGGTCTTGTTGCTGAGGACTGGGGTGGCGAAGCCATCATGGTACCTGTCTCTGCACAGAAAAAAACCGGTATAAATGAGCTTTTGGAAATGATCTTATTAGTAGCGGAGATGCAAGAAATTAAAGCAAATCCGAATCGTCAGGCTTATGGTACAATTATTGAAGCAAAGCTTGATAAAGGACGCGGTCCAGTCGCTACTGTATTAGTGCAAAAAGGAACTCTGCATATCGGTGACACTATTATTGCTGGAATTGCCTATGGTAAAGTTCGAGCCATGGTAAATGATCGTGGTGAGAAAGTGAAAAAAGCTGAACCTTCTACTCCTGTAGAGGTACTTGGGTTGGCTGATGTACCACAAGCAGGTGATGTTCTGGTTGCAGTCGATGAAAAAATAGCAAGAGCGGTAGCTGAAAAACGTATTGCTAAAAGGCGTACAGATGAATTAATGCAGTCACAAAAGGTTTCACTAGATGATTTATTTAAACAGATTCAAGATGGAAATATCCAAGATCTTAATATTGTTATTAAAGCCGATGTTCAGGGCTCTGTTGAAGCATTACGTCAGTCATTACTAGCCTTAAATGCTAATAACAAAGAAGTACGAGTGAACATTGTGCATGCTGGAGTAGGTGCTATTAATGAATCTGACGTCATGTTAGCTTCTGCTGCTAATGCGTTAATTATCGGATTTAACGTCCGCCCAGATGGTAATGCCCGCAAAGCTGGCGAATCTGAAAAGATAGACATTCGATTATATCGCGTTATTTATGAAGCATTGCATGACGTAGAAGCTGCTATGACAGGTATGCTGGCTCCAGAATACAAAGAAGTACTTCAAGGTCGCGTAGAAATACGTCAGTTGTTTACAATATCAAAGGTTGTTATTGCTGGTGCTTATGTATTAGAAGGAAAAATACTCAATTCGTCTCAAGTACGTGTAATCCGTAATGGCATTGTGATTCATGAAGGTGAATTAGAATCCTTGCGACGCTTCAAAGATGATGTAAAAGAAGTAGCTGCAGGTTATGAATGTGGTATTACAATTGATAAATTCCGTGATATTAAAGAAGGCGATATCATTGAAGCTTTCACTATGGAAGAAATAAAACCTAAAGGTTAAAGGCGGAGGATATATATGAGCCAGCTCCGAGTTGAAAAAGTTCAGGAGTTTATAAAGCAAGAAATCAGTAAAATTATTTTAACCGAATTAAAAGATCCACGTGTCGGTTTTGCGACGATTACTCAAGTTGAGGCAACTGGTGATTTGCGTAGTGCAAAGATCTATGTTAGCTTAATGGGCAGTGATGAGCAAAAAGCTGATACGTGGAAAGGATTGCAAAGTTCTTTAGGCTACATGCGCAGCGAAATTGGTAAGCGCATTCGAATGAGAATCACTCCTGAATTATCGTTGCACCTTGATGAGTCCTTAGATTATAGCGCTCATATTCAAGAATTATTAATTAAAATCAAGCAGGAAGAGGGCAATCAATAAATTATGGATTTTTCACTTAAGCAGATTGCTGAACTTTTACAAAATAGCAGCACTATTATTATTACTGCTCATGTTCATCCAGATGGTGACTGTTTGGGATCTATGTTGGCGCTAAATGAATATCTTACTTCACGAGGAAAGAGTGTAAAAATGGTGCTTGATGATGAAGTACCTGCATTATATAATTTTCTTCCTGGCTATGAAGCGATTGGTAAACCAACAACTAAAATAATTAGTTCTGATTTATTAGTAGTACTTGATGCCAGTGATATTGAACGTATTGGTAAAGTGAAAGAACATGTAAATGCCCCTATCTTAAATATTGATCATCATATTTCTAATACTAAGTTTGCTGACTATTGGTATATCAATAGTCAATCAGCAGCAACTGGGGAAATCATTTTGGAATTGCTACGCTTATTAAATGCAAAAATGACTCCTACAATAGCAACCTGTTTGTACACTGCTATCGCTACTGACTGTGGTTTTTTCCGTTATGCGAATACATCAGTGCAAACCATGCGTTATGCTGCTGATTTGATGGAATACGGAGCTAATCCAAATTCTATATCAGAATATATGGAAACCAAGCCACTCGAAAGTATTTTAACTTTAGCAAAAGTATTAGAAACTCTTGAACTGCATCATCATGGTAAAATTGCTACAATAACTGTATCACCAGATACTCTTGAGAGTTTAGATAGTACTGAAGGCTTTATCAATTATCCACGAATTATTGAAGGTGTTGAAATTGCTATCATGTTTAAAATCATGAATGAAGGTACGATCAGAATTAGTTTCCGTTCAAAAACAGTAGATGTAAGCCGACTAGCATTTTCCTTTGGCGGCGGTGGACATATACGTGCAGCTGGTTGTGCTATCATTGGTAAAATTGAAGAAGTCAAAAAAAGAGTCCTTGATTCTGCCATCAAACAACTAGCAGAGACACTGCTATGACTAGTGGTTTGATAAATGTTCTAAAACCACCGGGCATGACCTCACATGATGTTGTTTCCTTCATTCGCAGAACCTATCATCTAAAGCGTGTAGGTCATGCTGGTACTTTAGACCCCGCAGCGTCGGGTGTTTTGCCAGTTGCATTAGGATCAGCTACACGATTGCTTGAGTATATGACAGATACTGATAAAAGTTACCGTGTTGAACTCACTATTGGCTATGAAACGGATACTGGTGATGATACTGGTGCGATTCTAAATAATGCTGTTTGTGTTATGCCTGTTAAAACGGAAATTGAAAAGGTATTATCGTCATTTATTGGTACGATTGAACAAATTCCTCCTATGTATTCAGCTATAAAAATACAAGGGAAAAAATTATATGAATTAGCAAGGGCCGGTATAACAGTAGAACGCCAGCCACGTATTATTACGATTCATAATATAACTTTATTACATATAGATGATACGCGCATCCTATTTGATGTAACCTGCTCCAAAGGGACGTATATTCGATCTTTATGTTCTGACATAGGGAAAAAAATAAATTGCCCTGTCGTTATGTCTTTTCTAGTACGTACTCGTGTAGGGGATTTTTCTTTAGAGAATTCTTTTACATTACAAGAAATTGAAAACAATTCTCCTGTTGCTCTTCTACCTCTAGATTATGCTATTGGATATATGCCTAAAGTAATACTGACTCCAGAAATAGCACAGGCATTTCAATATGGTCAGAGTATTGAAAATTCTACTCATACTGTTTCTAAACAAACAGTATTGCGAATATATGACCAAGAACATTCATTTATTGGAATCGGGCAAATAAATACTGATACTGCAGTGATTACGCCAATAAAAGTAATCAAATTAGAATAATCAAAATGAAATCTATCTAAAAGAGCTTTCTAATCCGAGTTCCATAGATAGATTTTCTGATATTATTGTTATTGTGTGGTGGAATATATGGAAGTTTTAAATCAACTGACAACTTTAAAAGATCAGTACCCTAGAATTACAGTTGCCTTAGGAACTTTTGACGGCGTACATATTGGTCATCAAAAAGTAATTTCTCGTTCTGTAGAGTCGGCCAAGCAACTAAATGGAACAAGTGTCGTATTCACTTTTAGCAATCATCCTTTATCCATTATTGCTCCTGAAAGATGTCCTTTACAAATCATTACGCAAGATGACAAAGTTGAATTAATTGAAAAATTGGGTGTGGATATTTTATTAAATATCCCTTTTACTGCAGAGTTTCTGAAATTATCAGCATCTCAATTTATTCGCTTATTATTAGACCAATTAAATCCAAAGCATATTCTAATCGGTCCAAACTATTTTTTTGGATATAAGCGTTGTGGTACTCCAAAACTTTTACAAAAATCTGGACTACAATATGGATTTACAACAGAAATTAATCCCACGGTATACGTAGATGATGTTATGGTCAGCAGTACATTAATTCGCCAAATGATTGCAGCAGGTCAAGTGCACCAAGCAGCAAATCTTTTAGGTAGACCAGTAACACTAAAGGGTATGGTCATCCACGGTGCTAAACGAGGTCGCTTATTAGGCTATCCAACAATTAATCTAGGAATTGCCTCAGGTCTTGCTGTCCCTCAGAATGGAGTATATGCTGTTGAACTTATTATCCAAGATAATCAATATAATGGGATCGCCAATGTTGGCACGAATCCTACCTTTCATGATATAGGACGTCGTATAGAAGTTCACATTCTGGATTTTTCTGGAGATTTATATGGAGAAGCAGTTACCGTAAGATTCTTGAATCATATTCGAAATGAACAAACCTTTTCCAATTCTGAAGAACTTAAGTTACAAATAGCAAAAGATATCGTGGCTGCCCAAAAATATTACCAAACTTCTCAGGGAAAATAGTACTTATTATTTACAATTGCATTGATTTATGATAAACTATATTTTGTTGATGATTGATGAAAGTCGTCATTGAAAGTAACCATAGCGAGGATATTCGATTCTCCAACGATTGTCTTGGCTAATGGGGATCATTTATAAAAAGGAGGTGCCCATTTTGTTAACACCAGAATTAAAACAATCTCTGATTGAAAAATACCGTACGCATGAAGCTGATACTGGATCACCAGAAGTGCAAATAGCTATTTTAACTGAACGTATCAACTACTTGACAAATCATTTAAAAGAGCATAAAAAAGACCATCATTCTAGACGCGGTCTTTTAAAAATGGTTGGTCAGCGTAGAGGATTATTGAACTATGTACGCAACAATGATATCGAGCGTTATCGTTCTATTCTTGAAAAATTGAATCTTAGAAAGTAACAAGTGGGGACTTGGCACAAGCCAAGTCTTTTCTTTTTATTGCAAGAAGTATTTTTTTATAGATTAACTGTTAATAATAAAGGAAATACTAAAAAAAATGTCGAAGTGTTAATCTTTGGTAGAGAGAGTAAGGGTTACAGAGGAGGAATGCCATATATGTATAAAATCGAAATGCAACTTGGAGATAGACCCCTGATTATAGAATCAGGCAGAATGGCTAAGCAAGCTGGTGGATCAGTGTTCGTCAGATATGGAGATACTGCAGTATTAGTAACTGCTACAGCATCGGCAGAACCAAGGGATGGTATTGATTTTTTCCCACTGACAGTTGATTATGAAGAAAAATTATATTCGGTAGGTAAAATTCCGGGTGGCTTTATCAAGCGTGAAGGACGTCCTAGTGAATCTTCTATTCTTGCAAGCCGTTTGATCGATAGACCCATTCGACCATTATTTGCTAGCGGTTTTCGCAATGATGTACAAATTGTAGCAACCGTATTATCAGTCGACCAGGATAATTCTCCAGAAATACCAGCGATGATCGGCGCATCATGTGCTTTATCAATTTCGGATATTCCATTTAATGGACCAATTGGCGGTGTCAGAGTTGGTTTGATTAATAATGAATTCATTACGAATCCGACTGTTGAGCAGCAAAAATTAAGTGAACTTAATTTAGTCGTTGCAGGTACAAAAGATGCTGTACTTATGGTAGAAGCTAATGCTAATGAATTAAGCGAAGATACTATTTTACAAGCAATTAGCTTTGGACATGACATTATTCGCAATCTAATTGCTATCCAAGAAAAAATGATTGTTGAAATTGGTAAACCTAAACGTGAAATAAAACTATATGAAATACCAGCTGAGATCAGTAATGCCATACGTGATTATGCTACAGAAAAACTTACAACGGCAGTTAGAAATTCTGATAAATTAACCCGAGAAGAAAATATAAAACAAGCTAAAAAGCAAGTTGCAGAACATTTTGAGACTATATATCCTGATAATGGTAAAGACATTCAAAATATGATGCAAAAAATTATTAAAGAAGCAGTTCGCAGAATGATAACTGTTGATAAAATACGTCCAGATGGTCGTCAATTAGAAGAAGTACGACCTATTAGTTGTGATATTGGTTTGTTAGCGCGTACGCATGGTTCTGCCTTATTTACTCGTGGACAAACCCAAGCATTAACGATCACAACTCTTGGTGCAATGGGAGACGAACAAATACTTGATGGCTTAGGCGTTGAAGAATCCAAACGTTATATGCATCATTATAATTTCCCATCATTTAGCGTTGGTGAAACAAGACCATCAAGAGGGCCAGGACGAAGAGAAATTGGTCATGGTGCATTAGCGGAACGTGCATTAGTTCCAGTTATTCCTTCAGAAATTGAATTCCCTTATACAATTCGCTTGGTTTCGGAAATTTTAGAATCAAATGGTTCTAGTTCCATGGCTAGTGTTTGCGGCAGTACCTTATCTCTTCTTGACGCAGGTGTACCGATCAAACGTCCAGTATCTGGAGTTGCGATGGGTTTAGTTAAAGAGGGGGAAGATTTTTCTATACTAACTGATATTCAGGGTTTAGAGGATGCATTAGGTGACATGGATTTTAAAGTTGCTGGTACAACATCTGGCATTACAGCCATTCAAATGGATATTAAAATTGCTGGTATTACAGAGGAAATCTTATCTGCAGCGCTTTCTCAAGCTCATCGCGGCAGAATGCACATCATGAGTAAGATAGTAGAAGTGATTCAGGAACCTAGGGCTGAGTTGTCGCCTTTTGCTCCTCGTATTATTACAATGGAGATTCATCCAGATAAGATTCGAGATGTAATTGGACCTGGTGGTAAAACAATTAAAAAAATTATTGAAGAAACTGGTGTTAAAATTGACATTGAAGATGACGGCAAAGTATTTATTGCTGCTGTAGATATGGAAGCAGGACAAAAAGCTGTAAAAATCATTGAAACACTGGTTAGAGAAGTAGAAGTAGGCAGCTCTTATACGGGCAAAGTTACACGTTTAATGAATTTTGGTGCTTTTGTCGAGATTCTCCCAGGTAAGGAAGGACTTGTCCACATTTCTCAATTAGCTCGTGAACGTGTGGAAAAGGTGGAAGATGTTGTAAAAGTTGGAGACGAAATTCTAGTTAAAGTTACAGAAGTGGATCGCCAAGGACGTATTAACCTTTCACGTAAAGAGCTTTTACCTGTGGAATCTGAAAAAAAAGAATAATGTAAATAAAAATTTTAAACATAAACCACTTGGTTTATGTTTTTTTGTTTCATAAAATCACTTCTTAATTAATAGGATTAAATATAGAATAGTATGAAGTTAGAGGTGATTCCCTTTGAAATGGTGTTTTGTTATTCGAATTCAACAATGGTATGTGCTGTTTTCTGCTGGAGTTTTTTTTGCCATTATTATTTTGTCAGGACTATTGCAACCCATTTTTAATAATACACAACCTGTAAATAAGCCAGTTCCTATCTTTCATGGTAACTCAGCGACACCGAAAGTTGCTTTTGCATGCAATGTTTTCTGGGGTGAAGAATATCTGCCTACTATGCTAAACACCCTTAATGAAAATAATATAAAAATAACATTTTTTATTGGTGGTAGCTGGGGAAAACGATTCCCTGCTTTAGTTACAGAACTAGCAACTCAAGGACATGAATTAGGTAATCACACTTACACTCATCCACACCCGAACACTATCAGTAAAGAGAAAAATAAAGAACAAATATTGCGCACTGAAGAACTGGTGAAAGAGCTTACCACTATTAAAACATCACTATATGCACCACCTTATGGTGAATATAATGATACTGTACTATCAGCAGCGAACGATCTTGGATATACAACCATTATGTGGAGTATTGACACCATTGACTGGCAGCGTCCTCCAACGGAAATCATCATTAATAGGGTTATGAAAAAGCTACATAATGGAGCCATTATTCTTATCCATCCCACAGAAGTTACAAGCAAAGCTTTACCAGAGTTAATTCAGCAAATCCAAAGTAAAGGCTATACGATATCAACAGTATCTGATATCATCAAATGATAAAACAGGCATATAATTGCCTGTTTTTGTTATTGCTACCTACTTTTATTTGTGTTATCATGTTTACATAACTATGAACAACTTCATATTGTAATACTTCTTGGAGGTTGATACATGAAAAAATATAATCGATCCATCTCATGGCTTCTCATTTTTATGATGGCATTTACCTTTATGCTCCCGATAACATCATCAGCATATGCATCTTCCTTTACTGATATTTTACAATCAGCGATTACTGCTAACTCTACCACTCCTAAGGAGGCGCCCTCCGGGAATGGCTTAGTGGACATGCTGCTTGGTATAATGGGAAACTTTTTTGGAGATATACTGACTCTTCCACAAGATCTTCAAAAAAAGATTAAACTCCCTTCAGGAATAAATACAAGCTCTCCCAAAGAGCTGATCGGTTTTTACGCTGAATGGTGGGCAACCGATACCTCTTCTTTTAATTCCCTATATAAAAATACCGACGTAATTAAAACGATTGCTCCCTTTTGGGCTACTTTAGAAGAAGATGGTACACTTACAGATCGTGGTGGTAATGACCATGAGTCTGTAATTGATTTTGCTCATAAAAATAATATATCTGTATTACTACTAGTAAATAATGCTAAACAACAAGACAGTCAATCATCCATTCATAAGATTTTAGCTACTCCATCATTACGAGAGAAAGCTATAAATAGTTTAGAATCTTATATAAAAAAATATAAGCTGGATGGCATAAATGTGGACTTCGAAATGGTTGATGCCCAAGATCGAGATAACCTATCTACTTTTATGCAAGAACTTTCTGCACGTCTTAAACCCCAAGGGTATATTATATCGATTGACGTATTCCCTAAACAAGATGAATCAAATGATGTAGCAATTGCATATGATTATGCACAATTAGCCAAATATGCCGATAAGATCATTCTTATGACTTATGATAATCATGGTACTTGGAGTGATGCTGGACCAATCGCTGATATCAATTGGGTAGAAAATAACCTAAAATATGCATTGAAATTTATCCCTAAAAATAAACTGTATATTGGACTAGCAGCTTACGGTTATGATTGGTCCAGTAAGGGTGTAGAAAGCCTAGAACATAAGGCTATCACCAAACTAATGCAAGATTTTAATCGTTCTGCTATATGGGATACTTCTTCTAAATCTCCTCATTTTGATTATACGGATTCAAATGGCATAAAGCACCAAGTTTGGTTTGAAAATAGCGAAAGCCTTAAATATAAAATTGATTTGGTTACCAAGTATGACATCGCAGGTGCTGCAATGTGGAAATTAGGGGAAGAAGACCCTAATGCTTGGAACGTATTGAAAAATGTATTTTCGAAAAAATAACTTACTTTATGGAGGTGTTAGAGTGCATAAAAACAAATTATTAACTTATAGTATTATATGCTTACTTTTAATTAGCATAATAGCACCGATTTCAACAACACATGCTGCCTCCCTTGATTCTGTGGTTAATTCTCTTGCAGCTAATACCTTAGAGACAAGCAGTACGCAAACAGGAAATGGATTTTTTCAGCAAATATTTGATTTAGTGTTTAATAAGATTCTGGGACCAGTATTCAATATTTTTGGTGGTAGTAGCAGTACATCCAGTCCATCGAAGAATAATCCTGTTACTGTAAAACCTTTACCACCAACAAATAGTAATACCACTTTAAAAAATAAGATTATTGTAGTCGACCCTGGACATGGTGGCAGCAATCCTGGGGCAGTCGCCAATAATACTAGAGAGTCTGATAATAATTTATCCGTAGCTTTAAAATTACGTGATAAATTAGTACAAGCTGGTGCTAAAGTCATCATGACTCGTGAAACGGATCGGACAGTTGCGCCTGAAGGCAGCTCTTTGAGTAAAGAGCTGGGGGCTAGAGTTACTCTGGCTAACTCTAACCAAGCAGATGCATTCGTCAGCATCCATTCCAATTCTAATTCTGATCCTAATATTAAAGGTGCCATGACTTTCTACTCTACGGGAAAATCATCTGCACTGGCATCTGCAGTAGAAAACGCTATGGTCGTGCAAACTGGTGCAATTGATAAAGGAACATCTTCTGCCAATTTCCACGTTCTACGTAACACGTCTATGCCAAGTACTTTAGTTGAAATGGGATTCGTATCTAATAAAGAAGAAGCAGCTCAACTAAGCAGTGATTCTTATCGTAGCAAATTAGCACAGGGGATTTTTACAGGGATTGTAAATTATTTTAATAAGAATTAAAAACTGCTCTAAGGATGATGCTTTCTAGTATAAAAAATGATTAAATTGCGACTAGTATTCAGATAGAATTTAAACTTTATCTGAGTACTAGTCCCTTTATTTATAGTGATTTTCTCGCAAATTCTAAGAGTCGTGCAGGAATTATTCGATTACAGCCGGAAGTTAATTATATATTGAGTTAAAGGAGCATTATATGTATTGTAAATCATTATTACCAAATGGTATTCGAGTCGTATCAGAAGCTATTCCTTATGTCAAATCGGTTACTTTAGGAATCTGGATAGGCACTGGATCACGTTTTGAGCAAAAATATAATCATGGGATTTCTCACTTTATTGAACATATGGTTTTCAAAGGAACTGAAAATCGTTCTGCCAAGGATATAGCCGAAACAGTCGATGGGGTCGGAGGGCAAATCAATGCATTTACTACTAAAGAACATACTTGTTATTATATAAAGGTCCTTGATACTCATCTAGAATTAGCTCTTGCAATCCTCAGTGATATGCTGAGAACATCTATTTTTACCCAAGAAGATATCAAGCGCGAAAAAGAAGTCGTACTAGAAGAAATTTGTATGTATGAAGATACGCCTGATGAATTAGTCCACGATCTACATCATAATAATGTTTGGGCCGGTCATGCCTTAGGGCATAACATTATTGGGACCACTCCATCTGTTGAAAATTTTAATAAGAATATGATTCTAGAATACTATCAAAGTTTTTATACCCCTGATAATATTGTTATTGCCGGGGCTGGAAAATTAAGCCATGAAAGACTAGAAGCCTTAGTAGAGTACTATTTTGGTAATATGACTGGTCAAAAGAAGTTTCTTAGTTCCACTGCACCAAACTTAATACCTGCACAAATTATACAATCTAAAAATATTGAGCAAGTACATATTTGTCTCGGAACCGCCAGTGTACCTCAAACATCGCCGGATATCTATACCATGCATATATTAAATACCATAGTCGGCGGTGGTATAAGTTCACGTTTATTTCAATCAATTAGAGAAGAACAGGGACTTGCCTATTCAATCTATTCTTACCAAACTAACTATAGCGATGCCGGATTATTTACTATTTATGCTGGAACAAGACCTAGTAATGCTTCTCAAGTAATAGAACTGATAATCGATAATATTAATACACTAAGAAACGTAGGAATTAATGCTGTTGAACTTGCAAAAACCAAAGAGCAGTTAAAGGGGAGTTTATTATTAAGTCTTGAAAGTTCTAGCAGCCGTATGTTTAGAATCGGTAAAATGGAACTAACATTGGGAAGCTTTATCACTCTTGATGAAGTAGTTGATAAAATTGATAAGGTAACTTTAGAAAACTTACACAATATTATACATACATTATTGATTCCAGATAGGTTAGCTTTTACAGTATTAGGTCCAGTAAATGAGGAGATATATAATGCAATTAAGAGGTTTTAAATTTATTTCTAGTTATGAAAAAAATGATCTGCGATTACCTACTAGAAAAACTCAATATAGTGCAGGATATGATATAGCTGCAGCTGAAGATGTATTATTAGCCCCAGCTAGTGTTACGCTAGTACCAACAGGAATAAAAGCATATATGCAATCAGATGAATATCTTGGCATACATATCCGCTCAGGCTTGTCGATTAAAAAAAATTTAAGTTTAGTAAATGGCCAAGGTATCATTGATGCTGATTATTTCAATAATAATGAAAATGAAGGACACATCTTCATTGCAATCTATAATCATAGCTCTCAGAGCATTCCTATAAATAAAGGGACCAGAATCGCACAAGGAATTTTTTATAAATATTTATTAGCGGATCATGATGAAAATAACTTGTTCATTACAAGAACAGGTGGTTTCGGTAGTACAGGTCAATAATATACTTTAAAAAAGTTCTATGGAAAAGTTATGTATACTTTCCATAGAGCTTTTTTAACATATTATTGACTTTAACCTCATACTATTAAAGTAGAAGGTATCTGGAGGTTTACCATGTATTCCTGGAGCATTTTACTGGGATTTTCTTTACTATTAATCTTATCTTTATTAGAACGAATAAAATACTTTCGTCAAACATATGATGCAGGTGATGTAAAAAGCTCACCCTTATCATTAGCAATTCAAGAGCTAGTTGCAATTGCTGGAGGTATATACTTATCATTAGTGATGCTAATATCTTTTTTAAAATTAGATATCCCTCATAAAATACTGTTTTTTCAAATGTGGATAGACCCAGTAGCCTGCATAGCCATTCTATTATCCATCATTCAACCTTTCTTTATAAGACTTTTTTGCAAAAATAATAAGGGGTGATAAAATGCGTTTAAGCAATCTATCCGGAAAAGAAGTTATAAATTTAAGTGATGGAGCTCGCTTAGGAATCATTGAAGAATGTGAGTTAACATTTGACCATAAATCAGGAAAAATACTCACAATTGTACTTCCAAGAAAAAACGGATTATTTAGTTTTTTTAATGATATAAAATCTTCTACTATTCCTTGGCAAACAATAAAACGTATTGGAGATGAAGTAATTATTGTCGATATAAATAATGCTTATACTAATTTTAACCGAGAACGTCATGAAAATACATATTAATGATTATCATGGAGACACTAACGTTAAATTGCATGATATGCATTTAATGTTAGGAGGTTTTACTCATGAAAAATCAAACCAATAATCAAGTTTCCAATGAAGAAAATGAAAGTTCACTAGTAAACAGCTATAGTGCAGGAAATGGAAATGCTACTACTATGGCAGCACCAGCTAACAACAATACCACAAATACACAACAAGCCAATCAAACTGTTATTGGTGTATTTGAATCAAGAGCTAAAGCTGAAAATGCTGTGAACACGCTACGAAAACAAGGCTTTACTACTGAAGAAATTAATATTGTCTCTAAAAAACAAAAGAATCAAGATCAAAATCAAGATGGAACCTATGATGACGATATTACTGATGGTACATTAACAGGCGGTACTTTAGGTGGAATTGGTGGCTTACTTATGGGAGCAGGAGCCTTAATGCTTCCCGGCATTGGTCCGATTATCGCAGTAGGTCCTATTACTGCTGCTGTAGGAGGAGCAATCGCAGGTGGTATTGCAGGAGGATTGATTGATTGGGGCATTCCTGCCGAAGCAAGTCAACGTTATGAGCAAGAAGTTGCCGGTGGTAGTATTCTGGCAATTATTCGGACAGATACAACCAAAGTCAGTTCTGCAGCACAAATCCTGCGGCAAAATGGTGCTAAAGATGTAGAGAATCATAGTAAATAGAATATAGGAATGGAGAAATAGCGTTTTTTTCTCCACTCATATATTGACACCTCTATAGGCACTAGTATACAATGTATGTAATTCAATAGACTTCATCCTGCGCGGGATGGAATAGAGGTGCAGACAACAAGAGTACTTTCAGGGAGATTGGTTTTTATGATCTGAAAGAAAAGGGTTGTTTGCCGAAGTGCAAAAGACACCAAATCTTTTGTGCTGGTCTTTCATTTAATAGATGTAAGACTGTCACTAGAATTAATTTTCTAGTGGAGTGCTATCTTATCTAAGGCGTGGGAAAACATTGTTATTTTGTTTTCTCACCATCCTTATACTGTCTTACCTACTATTGACAGCCGATGAGATTTTACTCATCGGCTATTATTTTTGTCTTCATTATTAACATTCAACACTTTGAATGAATACATTGCTACTATTAGGAGGTGCACAAGATGATTAGAGTGATAGTTTGCGGAGCTTACGGTAAAATGGGGCGTGAAGTACTCAAAGCCATACATAACGATACTCAATTAAGTATCGTAGGTGCTGTGGATACTAAATCTGACTTTGCAGATATTGGTGATTTAATCGGCGCAGGAAAAACGGGCATTGTTATAGGTAATGATTTGCAAACCGTTATTAACGAAACAAAGCCACAAGTAATGGTTGATTTCACAAGACCAGAAGTAGTATTAAATAATATCCACATCGCCATTAATAATGGAATCTGTCCTGTTGTGGGAACTACTGGTCTATCAGAAGAAAATATAGAAGAGATTAGAAGATTATGCGTAGAAACTAAGGTAAATGCATTAATTTCTCCTAATTTTTCAATTGGGGCAATCTTAATGATGAAACTGGCACAAGATGCTGCGAAATTTTTTCCTCATGTGGAAATTATTGAATTACATCATGATCAAAAACTTGATGCACCATCTGGAACTGCCTTGCATACTGCAGAGCTAATAGCCAAAAAGCGCGGTTTCTTACATCAAGGGCACCCTGATGAGGTTGAAAAGCTCGCTGGTGCACGTGGTGGCGACTTCTCAGGTATCAGAATGCATAGCGTTCGTCTTCCTGGCTATGTAGCACATCAAGAAGTTATTTTTGGTGGACTTGGTCAAACCTTGACGATTCGCCATGATTCTATATCACGAGAATCATTTATGCCAGGAGTTTTACTAGCGTGTAAACACGTACTTAATGCAAATGGCCTAGTCTTAGGACTTGAAGAAATTTTGAAATAATCCCTTGTATCCTTTAACATATAGCTTATGAAATATAAATATCCCAAAATAATGGCATTAATGGCATAATCATTATTAAATTAATAGCATTTTTTGCACTAAATTAAGCATTCTAAGCAAGAATTATAGTAAAAAATATGAATATAATAAAGTATATAGAATCTTATGAGAAAACAAAAGGGAGCGATATATATGAAAAAATATAATGTAGCAATACTCGGAGCTACTGGAGCAGTTGGTCAGGAGTTTTTAAATTTAATTGAAGAGCGTAATTTTCCATATGATAATTTAAAATTGCTTGCTTCCAAACGGTCAGCCGGTAAAATTATTAATTTTATGGGAAAAAATTTCACTGTAGAAGAAGCTACTGATGACTCTTTTAAGAATATAGACATCGCTTTATTTGCTGGTGGCTCTGCCAGCACAAAGTTTGCACCTGCTGCAGTAAAATATGGTGCAGTAGTCATTGATAATTCCAGCGCTTTTAGAATGGATCCTACAGTACCATTAGTTGTACCAGAAGTGAATCCAGAAGCGATACAACAACATAAAGGAATTATTGCAAATCCAAATTGTTCTACCATTATAATGGCAATGGCTTTAAAGCCACTATATGATCAGGCTAAAATTAAGCGAGTAGTGGTATCCACATATCAAGCAGTCTCTGGTGCTGGTAAAGAAGCGATTGATGAATTAGATAACCAGGTCCAAGCAATTGTAGAAAATCGTCCTGTAGAAGCTACTATTTTACCAAGTTCCAGCTTACCAAAACATTATCAGATTGCCTTTAATGTCATTCCACACATTGATGTATTTGTGGAAGGTGATTACACAAAAGAAGAAATGAAAATGGTACATGAAACACAGAAAATATTCAATGATTATACAATGGGAATTACAGCAACTACTGTAAGAGTGCCCATTTATCGTAGCCATTCAGAGTCAATCAATATAGAATTTGAAAAAGAAGTCTCAGTTGATCAGGCAAAAGAACTTTTAGCTGCATTTCCTGGGGTTATTTTACAAGATAATCCTGCAGAAATGTTGTATCCAATGCCATTATTCACTTCAAACCAAAATGAAGTCTTTGTTGGTCGAATTAGAAAAGATAATTCCATTCAAAATGCCCTTAATTTATGGGTTGTTGGCGATCAAATACGTAAAGGTGCTGCTTTAAATGCTTTACAAATTGCCGAGTATATGATTAAGCATAACTTAATTTGAGGTGTAAATAATGGGGATAATAATTCAAAAATTTGGTGGTACCTCAGTTGCAACTCCTGAGGCAAGAAAGTTAGTAATAGAAAAAATTAAAGCTGCTGTTACTAACGAATTGAGTCCTGTCGTTGTCGTCTCTGCTATGGGACGTAAAGGGGAATGCTATGCAACCGATACTTTTATTGAATTAGCACGAAAAGCATATAAAGATATAGCAAGCCGCGAACTTGATCAGATCTTATACTGCGGCGAAATGATCTCCGCCGTCATTATGGCTGGCACATTACAAGCCGCTGGACTTGATGCTGTTATGCTTACAGGTGGGCAAGCTGGCATAATAACTGATAATAATTTCAATAACGCTCGTATTTTAAAAGTAGATCCTTCTCGCATATGCAACTTAATTAAGATGGGTAAAATTCCTGTAGTATGCGGTTTTCAAGGTATAACTATTGATGATGAATTTACTACATTAGGCCGTGGAGGTAGTGACACTACTGCAGCTGCTTTGGGATCTGCTCTCGATGCTGAATTGATAGAAATTTATACAGACGTAGATGGAATTATGACTGCCGATCCTAGAATTGTAAGTACAGCAAAGATTCTCGACTGTATTACCTATGGAGAAGTCTGTCAATTAGCTCACCAAGGTGCTAAAGTTATTCATCCTCGAGCTGTAGAAATTGCTATGCAGAAAAGTATTCCTCTAGTGGTAAAGTCAACATTTTCCAATGAACCTGGTACACTTATAACTAGCATTACTAAAGAAGATACAGCTGACACATATGTTGCTGATCGTGTTGCTACAGGTGTAACCTTTATATCTAATATTGCCCAAATCAAAATTAATTTACATGATTCTTTAAATAATATTGCAAGCTTTAATATCTTCAAATCAATGGCGGACAATGGAATCAGTGTAGATTTGATTAATGTTCATCCTGGGCAAATCATGTTTACAATAGCAGAAGATCTTGCAGAGAAAGCAACTGCTCAACTTCAAGAATTTGGTTGCGATGTACACACAACTCTTGACTGTGCTAAAGTTTCAGTTGTAGGTGGGGGAATTAATGGTGTCCCAGGTGTGATGGCCAGTTTTATAGAAGCCCTGTCTATGAATAACATCCCTATATTACAAACAGTAGACTCTCATACATCAATCTCCGTTTTAATAAAGAAATCATTTGTACAATCAGCCGTTACAGCATTACATGAAAAGTTTAATTTATCATGTTAATAAGGAGAAAAAGATTACTATGAAGACTTTTGGACGGATTTTAACAGCCATGGTAACCCCATTTGATGATGATTTTAGCGTCAATTATGATGCGGCAGCCACCCTTGCAAAATATTTAGTTGCAAATGGTTCAGATGGTTTAGTAGTTGCTGGTAGCACTGGTGAATCAGCAACATTAGATAAAGAAGAAAAGCTCAAGCTATTTTCCACGGTACTTGATGCTGTTGGTGATAAAGCTACCGTGATCGCTGGTACTGGTTCAAACGACACTATGGCTTCCGTAAAGTTAACGCAAGAAGCAGAGAAATTAGGTGTACATGGCGCTATGCTTGTAGGCCCCTACTACAATAAACCGCCGCAAGAAGGGCTTTATCAACATTTTAAAACTATTGCTGACAGTACTAATTTACCGCTAATCATATATAATGTTCCTGGACGTACTAGTTCTAATATTTTACCTGGAACGATAGCGCGTTTGGCAGAACTTAAAAATATTGTTGCTGTTAAAGAAGCCAGCGGAAATCTTGAGCAAGTTGCAGAAATTATTCGAACGACTCCTAATGAATTTATGGTATACAGTGGTGATGATAGCCTTACATTACCAATCCTATCTGTGGGTGGCGTTGGTATTATTAGTGTGGCAGCTCACATTGTAGGGAATCGTATGCAAGAAATGATTACAGCTTTTGTCCATAATGATATTGCTAAAGCTCAAGCCATACAATCCGAATTAATACCATTTTTTAGAATGATGTTTATTACAACCAATCCGATACCAGTAAAAACAGCTGTAAATCTAATTGGGCAAAATGGCGGTACCTTTAGGTTACCTTTAATACCACCGACAATTAATGAATTAGAACAAATAAAAAGCTATCTGCATAAAATAAATCGTATATAAGGATAAGAACCTCATTCATATTTTGGGTGAGGTTCTTATCTTTTATCAAGAGAATCTTACATATAATACCTTCAAAAGAAGCATCATATATTGCAAATGCACTTTAAAATAAGCTATAATTACAATAAGTGAATGAACGGGCCGGTTTTTAGCTCATTTTCTAATGAACGGCAAATACCTAGAAATAATGGTTTGTTTTTCTTGCTTTATAAAAATAACTGGAGGTGTGATTTTTTTTGGTAAAAACACAACAAAAAATTCAAATTATCCCTTTAGGCGGATTAGGTGAAATTGGCAAAAATATGACTGTAGTTCGTTATGGAGACGATATTATTGTTATTGATGCTGGTCTAATGTTTCCGGAAGATGATATGCTCGGAATTGATCTAGTCATTCCAGATATATCGTATCTACTAGAAAATCGTGATTTAGTACGGGGGATAATACTTACTCATGGTCATGAAGATCATATTGGTGCATTACCATATGTTCTGAAGCAACTTAGCGTACCTGTCTACGGTACAAGGTTAACATTGGGAATACTTGAAGGCAGATTAAAAGAAAATAATGTTCCATTAACTAATTTAATTTCTGTCAAGGCAGGCGACCAAATTGAAGTTGGACCTTTTAAAATTGGTTTTATTCGCATTAGTCATAGTATTGCAGATGCTGTAGCCCTTTCTATTAAAACTCCTGTTGGCACAATTGTGCATACCGGAGATTTTAAATTTGACCAAACTCCAGTTGATGGTAAAGTTACCGATTTTCATAAATTGGCCGAATTGGGTGATCAGGGAGTACTCGTTATGCTTGCAGACAGTACGAATGCTGAGCATCCGGGATATACGATGAGTGAGAAATCAGTTGGTGTTACATTTGATGAGATGTTCTATAATGCTAATGGACGAATCATCATTGCGAGTTTTTCTTCCAATGTACATCGCGTGCAACAAGCTATTGATACCGCCTGTAAATATAATCGTAAGGTAGCAGTCTTGGGACGTAGTATGATTAATGTAGTTACGATTTCATCGGAATTAGGTTATCTTAATATTCCAGAAGGTATACTCATTGACATTGACCAAATTAATAATTATCCTGCATCAGGCGTGGTTATCATCACAACTGGCAGTCAAGGTGAACCTATGTCAGCATTAACTAGAATGGCAATGTCTGACCACCGTAAAGTTGATATCGTACCTGGTGACACCATTATTATCTCCGCTACGCCAATTCCAGGTAATGAAAAATTAGTATCTCGTACTATTGACTATTTATTACGGCAGGGTGCAGAAGTGCTTTACGAGAGAACTTCTGGCATTCATGTCTCAGGTCATGCTAGCCAGGAAGAATTAAAAATGATGCACAATTTAATTCGTCCTAAGTTTTTTATTCCAGTACATGGTGAATATCGTCATTTAGTTAAGCATTCGAAATTAGCCCAAGAGCTTGGCATGGCTAAAGATCATATTTTCATTGCTGAGAATGGGCAGGTACTGGAGTTTACTCCTGAAAAAGGCAGTGTTACAGGAAAAGTATCTTCTGGCATTGTGTTAATTGATGGATTAGGTGTTGGCGATGTCGGCAATATTGTACTACGAGATCGCCGACAGCTTTCCCAAGAGGGAATTTTGATTGTTGTTATTACAATGGACAAGCAAGGCGGCTGTGTTGTTGCAGGTCCCGATATTGTCTCTCGTGGTTTTGTTTATGTGAGGGAATCCGAGCAATTAATGGATGAAGCTAAGAACAAAGTAAGACAAACACTGGATAAATGCGAATTGAACAATGTTACCGAATGGGCTATGATTAAATCAAGCGTTCGTGATACCTTGGGTAAATATTTATATGAAAAAACACGTCGTCGTCCTATGATACTGCCAATTATTATGGAAGTCTAAAAACATAATTTGTTATTTTTTTAAATGGTTTATGCTGATTTTATAACAGCATAAGCCATTTTTTGTGCAAAGCTGTATGAAAGTTTATACATAGCTAATACTATAAAGAATAAAAAGTACTATATTGGAGGTAATGCAATGTTAGAAAATGATAACCCAACTATAGAACCACCTGGAATAAATCCAGAAAACCCTAAACCACCAATTGAGCATACAAAAAAAACGGTGACAGCTCGAAAGACTGATACCGTAGACAATATTCAAGAATTAGGTGCCACTGAAATTCCTACAGCTAAAACCAACATACATGTCATGACAATTATCGGACAAGTAGAAGGACATATGATATTACCACCACAAAATAAAACTACTAAGTATGAACATATTATGCCCCAGCTAGTAGCAATTGAACAAAATTCTGATATTGAAGGCTTATTGCTGCTTTTAAATACAGTTGGTGGTGATGTCGAGGCAGGATTAGCTATCGCAGAAATGATCGCTAGTATGTCCAAACCTTCTGTTTCTATCGTACTTGGTGGTGGACATAGTATTGGTGTGCCAATTGCTGTATCTGCAACTTATTCTTATATTGTAGAAAGTGCTACCATGACAATTCATCCCATCCGGCTTACTGGGTTGGTTATCGGTGCTCCTAGTTCTTTTGATTATCTAGAAAAAATGCAAGATAGGGTTAATAAATTTGTTGTAGATCATTCTAATGTTTCTGAAAGAAAGTGGAAAGAGCTGCTATTTAAAACAGGGGAGCTATCTCGTGATATTGGCACATCCGTCATTGGCAGAGATGCTGTATCTTATGGTATCATCAACGAAATCGGAGGATTATCCCACGCACAAACAAAACTAAATGAATTAATTAAAATACAAAAAGAAACTAAGGGGTTGAAGCAATGACTTTCTGGAGTATATTACCAGAAGAATTAATTTTTAGTACAAATAATTTACCAGATAGCCCACCTCTTTATGAAGAAATCCAATGCAATAACATAAAGTTACTAGTCGAGAAAATAGGTCCCACTCAATGTAAGGTCAGCCGATTACTAACAACAAACCCCCAAGATTACCTACAACCAGAAATACAACCAGGAAAGATTTTAACATATAAGCCCATTTTATAAAATGTTTATATTAAGATAACGTAGTACAAAAGACCGCTGCAAGATACCTTAACCTTGGCGGTCTTTCTGCTCTATATTCAATGCAACAAAATGTACCTTATAGTAACATAAAAACATAAAATTCTACTATTTAATATCTAAAATCCTTTTTATTTTTGACGATTTACGCAAAATAAAAAGAAACTTTGAAAAATACTCATATAAATGGTAAAATATATCTATTGTTAAGGTGGAGAAATCTGGAACTGAGACTGCTACTATAAAAATTCTAAGTTTATAGCTAACTAAAACTAAAATTCTTAAATTTATTAACTACATAGAGAAGTTAAGGAGGGTATCTTGAGTGCAAACAATTGGTGAAATTTTGCGTAGTGAGCGGGAAAAAAAAGGACTTTCTGTTAAAGAAATTGAAATTGCCACCAGTATAAGGACTGTATATATAACAGCAATTGAGGAAGGTAATTATGGTATTATACCAGGTGAGGTATACCTAAAAGGATTTATTCGTAATTATGCTAATTTTCTAGGTTTAGATGGTCAACAAATTGTTGATTTATATCGTCAATCTCAAAATCCTACAACAGTGGCTGAAGAAATGAATAAAATGGATGCACCTCTAAAAGAAAAATCCATGAAAAAACCAAATACAACTCTTTCTAGCAAATGGTTAGCTATTGGTGTAGTGGCACTATGTGTAGCTGGTGGTGCATGGTGGCTTCAAAATAATTCAAGTTCATCACAAGAACCTAAGATAGACAAAAAGGTGCAACAACCGTCTCCAGTAATACCAAGCCAAGGAGTAAAAGAACAAGTATCGATTCCTACTACTCCAGTTTCAATAAAACCGGTAGTTATTATTGCAAAATATACTGATCAGTGCTGGACCTCAGTGACTGCTGATAATAAAATTATTTATGAGGGAACTCCTCAAGCCGGTGAAACGCTTACTTGGGAAGCAGAACAAAATATTACAATAAAAGCTGGTAATGCTGATGGAATTGATATAGTATATAATGGACAATCCTTGGGGAAACTGGGAACAAAAGGTGAAGTACTTGTTAAAACATTCGCCTTAAGCAGATAAACGAGTTTACAACTATACTAAAGAAAAGACTAACATTGTTGCTTTATTGAAAGCTTGGCATGAGCCAAGTCTTTTCTTATTTTACGTAATGCATTATTTTTTCCGTTTTGAAAATAATACAAAAATATTCTTCAATTATACATTCGTTCTCTAGAGTGTGTGATGACTGCATAGGGGAAATAATTATGAAAAATGAATTTTTACCAATTTCTAAGGAAGATATGACCAAACGAGGATGGGATCGACTAGATTTTTTATTTGTTAGCGGTGATGCTTATGTAGATCACCCCAGCTTTGGACCTGCCATTCTCTGCCGTTTATTAGAAAAGTATGGATATCGAGTGGGTATTATCTCTCAACCAGACTGGCGTTCAACATTAGATTTTAAAAAAATGGGAAAACCTCGGTTAGGCGTATTAGTATCAGCTGGAAATTTGGATTCGATGTTGAATAAATTCACTGCTGCTAAAAAATTTCGCAGCTCAGATAATTATTCACCTGGAGGAAAAGCAGGCTGCCGTCCTGACAGAGCCACTATTGTTTATTGCAACCGAATTCGAGAAGTCTGGAAGGACATACCGATTATTATTGGAGGTATTGAAGCAAGTCTCAGGAGATTTGCTCATTATGATTACTGGTCAAATAGTATACGGCGCTCTATTTTAATTGACAGCAGAGCTGATATTTTAATATATGGTATGGGTGAAAAACAATTAAAAGAAATTGCTGAACAATTACAACAAGGACTCAATATCTCTGACATTCGTAACGTTCAAGGTACTTGTTATAAGACTGATTCCATTGAACATTTATGGAATTTCATTGAAACTCCTGGCTACGATGATGTAAACACGAACAAACAAGCATTTAGCCAAGCGTTCAAAATTCAATACCAAGAGCAGGATGCTATCCGCGGTAAAACAATTGTACAGAACCATGGTGAATATTCTATCGTACAAAATGCGCCTGCTTTGCCGCTAACTACAGAAGAGATGGATGAGATCTATGATCTTCCTTATCAACGCACCTATCATCCAATTTACGAGAAATCTGGTGGAGTGCCGGCAATTCAAGAAGTAAAATTTAGTTTGGTCAGCCATCGTGGCTGTTTTGGCGGGTGTTCATTTTGTGCAATTGTTTCTCATCAAGGACGTATTATTCAAAGCAGGAGTCACGAATCTATTTTGAATGAAGCTAAAATAATCATTGCTATGCCTGATTTTAAAGGTTATATTCATGATATCGGTGGTCCTACTGCTAACTTTCGTATACAATCCTGTCAAAAACAATCTGAGCGCGGTACTTGTAAAGCAAAGCAATGCTTAGCTCCAACCCCATGCAAAGAATTAATGACGAATCATACTGATTACTTAACATTATTACGCACCTTACGAGCTTTACCAGGTGTAAAAAAAGTTTTTATTCGCTCTGGACTACGTTACGATTATTTAATGGCAGATCCGAGCAACGAAGAATTTTTACGCGAATTATGTGAGCATCATATTAGTGGTCAACTTAAAGTAGCACCCGAGCACATTTCCCCTAAAGTTACCAATTTAATGGGGAAATCAGGAAAAGGGGTTTATTTAAAATTCATGCATGCTTATAAACGTGTAAATGAAAGAATAGGAAAAGAGCAATACCTCGTTCCTTACTTTATGTCTAGCCATCCTGGGTCTGGGCTTAAAGAAGCGATTGAATTAGCAGAATTCATCCGCGATCTGAATTATAGGCCAGAGCAAGTACAAGATTTCATTCCCACTCCAGGCAGTTTATCTACTTGTATTTACTATACCGGTATCAACCCATTTACAAATGAAAAAGTGTATGTAGCTAAAGATATACATGAAAAGAAAATGCAACGTGGATTAATGCAATACCGTGATCCTAAAAATTATTATTTAGTATACGAAGCACTGACAAAGGCTAATCGTCAGGATCTTATTGGCTATGGACCCAAGTGCCTCATTCGTCCACCACACAATACAAATCATAAACAAAATAGTAGTACTACCACAAGTAAAAATAGTAGTAGTAGAAACATGCACACAAAATCCACTACACAGCTTAAGAATAATACTAAGAAACATTCTAGGAGTCGCTCGTAATACGAGTAGAAGCAACTATAATTTGCTATAGCTGCTTCTACTTTTCTTTCATACATCCCCGCTCACATAAGTCCATTATTTTCAGATAATACTAAGACAGAAGAAAGGTAAACGACTTAAAATAGCATTACAAGATGTTTTGTTTACACTTTATAGAAATTTGACTTGCATACCGAACCAATAAGAGGTATAGTATTATTGGTCTAATTTGTACTGGAGGTAGAATATGCGTCGTTATCTGCCAATTTTATTAATCTCCTTCTTTGTACTAGTTACTATAGTCACTGGGAGTACATCTCTCCAAGGTTATGCTGATGAACAAAATCCTGAGAAGAATATTAAAAGTATTAATGTTTATACTACGTTGCCGATAGAGCAACTATCAATATTGGCTCAGGAATATGAAAAAACGCAAAAGGTACGTGTAAACCTTGTGCCTCTTTCTGAAGCAAATTTACTAACAAAGATTAGAGTAGAAATGGCTGCGCCTAATGCTGACATTATTATTGCCAACAGTGCACTTTTAGAACAGATCCAAAAAATGAATCTACTAAAACCATATGCTTCTGAACAAACAGATATTATACCGGAACGATTTAAAGAAGAAAACGGTTATTGGACAGGTATCTGGTATGACCCTATGGTTTTTGCAGCGAATCGTGATTTCTTAAAAACCCTTCCTAAAGTACCTAGTAAATGGAGTGATCTCACTCAAGATAGTAAATATCGTATTGGTATAACTGATTTCTTAGCAGCAGAAGCTTCTGCTAATTTATTTTATACTTTAGTATCTGCAACTGGAGAGTCTGAAGCATTTTCTTATCTGAAAAAGCTTCATCCCCAAATTGTTCAATATGCTAAATTTCTATCTACTCCTGTGCGCATGGCTGGAATGGGTGAGGTAGATATTGCCATTGCGACTCAGAGCGAAACAATACGTTATATGAATGACAAATTTCCTATAACATTATTATATCCGGAAGATGGTACCTCTTTTGTATTAACTGGATCTGCATTAGTTACAGGCGCAAAAAATGAAACAGAAGCTAAGCAATTTATGGATTGGTTGCTACAAGATGCTGCCCATAGTATTTTGTATACAAGCAGTTTTTATTTAATTCCTACAAATCCAGAAACACTCATTTATAAATATTACGATACAAAACATATTAAGCTTTTGGATAAAAAAGAAACCTTTTCAATTGAACAAAAAAGTCAACTACTTGATAAATGGGTAACTACAGTACGGCTCGCTCCAAAATAAAAATCTGATCTATAATCTAGGAGGAACATTCATGTTAAAAGCCGGGTTTATAAGCCTGGGATGTGCTAAAAATCTGGTAGATACAGAAGTTATGCTAGGACTATTAGCCACCAATGATATTAAAATAACGGATAATCCCCATGAAGCTGATATTCTTATCATCAATACATGTAGTTTTATCGATTCAGCAAAAGAGGAATCCATATCTACTATTCTTCAAATGGCTGATTATAAAAAACATGGTAATTGTAAATGTTTAATTGTAGCTGGCTGCCTTGGTCAGCGCTATCAACAAGAGTTGCTTGATGAATTGCCAGAGGTTGATGCCATTATTGGTACAGGAGCTTGGCATCGCATTATTGAAGCTATCAATGATACTCTTGTTGATCATAAACGTGTATTATTAGTAGGAGAAACAAATACACTTTATGATGAAACCATGCCACGCATAAACACAACACCATTCTATAGTGCTTATGTTAAGATTGCTGAGGGATGTAGTAACTGTTGTTCTTACTGTATTATTCCTAAGGTAAGAGGTTCTTTTCGCAGCAGAACAATGGAATCAATTATAGCTGAAGTGAAAAACCTTGTAGCAACTGGTGTTAAAGAAATCAACTTGATTGCACAAGATACAACTAGCTATGGACGTGATTTATATGACTCACCCAAATTGACTACTCTTTTAAAAGAGTTAGTTAAAATTGATGGACTTATGTGGGTGCGATTATTATATTGTTATCCTAAATATTTTTCAAATGAACTAATTGAGTTAATTGCCACTGAATCAAAAATTTGCAAATACATTGACTTGCCTCTACAGCATGCTAATGATGATATTTTAAAAGCAATGTTGCGGCAAGATGGTCGTAAAGATATAGAAACTCTTTTAACCACCTTACGTGCAAAGATTCCTAGTATTACGATTCGCACATCTTTTATTGTAGGTTTTCCAGGTGAAACAGAAGAACATTTTGAAGATTTGAAACACTTTATAATGGAACAGAAATTTGATAGAGTAGGGGTCTTCACTTATTCACAAGAAGACGATACTATAGCAGCAAATCTTCCCCATCAGCTCTCTGATGAGATTAAACAAGAGCGTTATCATAGCCTTATGACATTGCAATGTCAAATATCTGAACAGCTTAATCAGGGATTAGAAGGTACAGTTTTGGATGTATTAATTGAACAAGTTAATATCAACGAGTCAGAGATTGTTGTCTCTGGACGCTCCTATCGTGAAGCACCTGATGTAGATGGGCAAGTTTATGTTGAGAAAGCAATGGAATGTAAACCAGGAGATGTCATTAAAACAAGAATTGTCCAAGGCTTTACCTATGATGTTGTTGCAGAAAAATTATAAAGATGCCTGCTAAAGAATAATAATTTAGAAATATTTGTTTAAAATAATTACTATACATTATTCAATGTCTAGGGAGTGATTTTATATGGTCGTAGAAATAGTAACTACTGGTACAGAACTACTTTTGGGTCAGATTATGAATACAAATGCACCTTTTTTATCAGAAAAACTTAATGAATTAGGATTTGATGTTTTATATCATTCTACAGTTGGTGATAATAGAGTACGCATGACACAGGTTTTCAATAATGCGTTAGAACGATCAGATATTATTATAACTTCTGGTGGCTTAGGACCTACTCAGGGCGACATTACAAAAGAAGTGACTGCAAACCTATTAAATCGACCTCTGTTTTTACATGAAGAAAGTGTAGCTCACATGACAGATCTTCTTGCCAAACGTAACCGTTCTATGACTGAAAGTAACTTAAGACAAGCTATGATTCCTAAAGGAGCTCTTGTATTAAGAAATGAAAATGGCACAGCTCCTGGTGTGATCATAGAGCATAATAATAAAATAATTATTCATTTACCTGGACCTCCTCACGAATTAAAATCTATGTTTGAACAAGCAGTGGTTCCATATCTTAAAAGTCATTTTAACTCACAAGGGGCAATTGTATCTAGAGTATTACATACTTATGGAATAGGTGAATCCTCGCTTGAAGATAAAATCAAAGGATTTATTTTATCCCAGTCGAATCCAACAATTGCATTGTTGGCAAGACAAGGCGAAATTATTGTCCGCCTTACTGCTAAAGGCGCTAGCAAAAATGAAGCCCAAACATTAATTGATACATTAGAAAAACAACTTAGGCAATACATTGCCGATTACATTTGGGGTCTAGATAATGATACTCTCGAAGCAAATATTGGGGAAATTTTAACTAAGAAACAGTTAACTGTTGCATTAGCCGAATCATGTACAGGCGGGCTGGTTACCAGTCGCATTACCGACATTTCTGGTAGTTCAGATTACCTTATAGGTTCTATAGTTTGTTACACCAATCGAATTAAAACTGATTTTGTTGATGTAACACCGCAAATTATTACTAAACTTGGTGCGGTAAGCCAAGAGACAGCATGTCTTATGGCTGCTGGCATTCGTAAGAAATTTGCTGCTAGTATTGGATTAGGGATTACCGGCATAGCTGGCCCAACTGGCGCTACTCCAACAAAACCTGTTGGTACGGTTTTTATTGCAATTGATGGTCCTGCTGGTATACAATGCCAACATCATACATTTAATGGTCAGCGTACTGACATTAAATATCGTATATCGCAAACCGCTTTACATATGCTAAGACAGTATACATTATCGTTATAATATAAATTAAATAAAAACTAGGGGGCTATACATTGAACGATACTCAATTATTTGGTACTATTCCATTAAGCAAAAAACTACTTTCAGCAATTGCTGAAATGGGTTTTGAAGAACCCTCACCGATTCAAAACCAAACCATTCCTCTTGTACTTGAAGGTCACGACGTTATAGGACAGGCACAAACAGGTACAGGTAAGACCGCTGCATTTGGTATACCTGCAATAGAAAAAATTGCTGATAGTCGTCAAATACAAGTGTTGGTACTTACTCCAACTCGTGAACTTGCAATTCAAGTCTCAGAAGAGCTGGCAAAGATAGGTAAGTTCAAAAGAATAAAAACTTTACCTATTTATGGTGGGCAACCAATTGACCGACAAATTAAGGCTCTACGTATGGGTGTACATGTTGTAATTGGTACTCCAGGTAGACTTTTAGATCACATTCGCCGGAAAACAATAAAACTTGACGCTGTAAAAACACTTATTCTTGACGAAGCTGATGAAATGCTTGATATGGGCTTTGTTGAAGATATTGAAACTATTATGCAAGAAGTTCCTGTTGAAGGAAGACAAACACTCTTATTTTCTGCTACTATGCCAGGACCAATTGCTACTTTAGCAAGAAAATATATGAATAATCCAAAAACAATTTCTATCAATAGAGAGCAGCTTACAGTACCTCTTATTGACCAGATTTATTATGAAACACGAGAAAAATTAGAAGCATTATGTCGCGTTTTAGATGTAGAGACAACAGGTAAATCGATTATCTTTTGCCGTACTAAAAGAGGTGTGGATGACTTGGTTGTATCCTTACAAGGACGCGGTTATATGGCTGATGGTTTACACGGTGATCTAAGTCAAGCACAACGTGATAGAGTCATGAAAAAATTCCGTGATGGAAAACTTGAATTATTAATAGCCACAGATGTTGCTGCTCGCGGTATAGATATTGATGATATCACACATGTCTTCAATTACGATATCCCTCAAGATAATGAAGCCTATGTACATCGTATTGGACGTACAGGACGTGCTGGTAAAAAGGGTGTGGCAATTACCTTTATTAATCCTCGTGAATACCGCCAGCTTAAACTGATCGAGAAGCTAACTAAATCACGTATTGTACGCAAGCAACTACCTTCAGCAGCTGACATTTTAGATCGTCAACGAGAAATCATTAAGAATCGTTTAGTGCAAACAATTGAACAGGGTAAGTTTGAAGTCTATCAGGACATTATTGTGGATTTAGCCGCTGATTATGATCCAATAGAGATTGCTGCCGCTGCTCTTAAACTTGCTCAAGAAGGATTTAAAGAAAAGTTTACCGTTGAAGAAGAAAAACCTGACTTTACTAATACGGGCGCTGAAGCAGGTATGGTACGTTTGTTTATTAATGCTGGTAGAGCACAGAAAATCCGTCCAGAAGATATTGTACGCACGATAGCAGAGGGAGCCGACATCTCTGGAAATACAATTGGTGTAATCAATATTTATGAAAAATTTACTTTTGTAGAAGTACCAATAGATGTAGCGGAGCGTGTTATCGCAGTACTGCATAAAAGCTCAATTAAAGGATATAAGATTAATGTTGAGCCTGCTAAAAGCAGATAATCAAGCTACATTTCTTCGTAAAATCTAATTTTTAAATACATAATAAAAGGGGACTATATAGTCCTCTTTTATTATGTATTCCTTTAAATATTCGCCTGTTTTTATCTAAATTTTTTTTATGCTAGCTATTTTGCATTCAACCTACTGACAATTATTAATGCTAATCTTCCTAAGTTTAGAAAGTCATCCATCACAAATTTATGACTATTGACATTACGAACAAATGTTTGTACAATGATATTAATAAGGGAGATGATAAATACATGGAGAAATCAACAACATCAGATAAATTACAAGCATTAGAAAGTGCTGTACGCAAAATTGAAAAAGATTTTGGCAAGGGCTCTATTATGAAATTAGGCGAAGCTGCTGCCAGGATGAATGTCGAAGTTATTCCAACAGGTGCATTACCACTTGATATTGCCCTTGGCATTGGCGGCGTACCTAGAGGTAGAATGATAGAAGTATACGGCCCTGAATCATCTGGTAAAACAACCGTCGCCTTACATATGATAGCTGAAACCCAAAAATCTGGTGGATTAGCAGCATTTATTGATGCTGAGCATGCCCTAGATCCTGGATATGCTAAAAATCTTGGTGTTGATATTGATAATTTGCTCATCTCACAGCCGGATAATGGTGAACAAGCTTTAGAAATCTGTGAAGCTTTAGTAAGAAGTAATGCAATTGACATGATCATAATTGATTCAGTTGCCGCTTTAGTACCCAAAGCGGAAATTGATGGCGAAATGGGCGATTCTCATGTGGGTTTACATGCGCGGCTGATGTCACAAGCATTACGTAAATTAACCGGTATTATTAGTAAATCACGTACAATCGTTGTGTTTATTAATCAAATTCGTGAAAAAGTAGGCGTTATGTTTGGTAACCCAGAAACAACTACTGGCGGACGTGCTCTAAAATTCTATTCTACAATAAGACTAGAGGTAAGAAGAGCTGAGAGTCTTAAACAAGGTAATGATATTATCGGTAACCGTACTAAAGTAAAGGTTGTTAAAAATAAAGTTGCTCCACCATTTAAACAAGCTGAGTTTGATATTATGTATGGTGAAGGAATCTCCCACGAAGGATGTTTAGTCGATATTGGAACTTCATTTGAAGTTATCAATAAAAGTGGAGCATGGTATTCCTATAAAGATACTCGCCTTGGACAAGGACGAGAGAATGTAAAAGAATTCTTTAAACAAAATCCCGACATTGCAGATGAAATCGACAAGAAGATTCGAGAATTGCTCTTGGTTGGCAAAGTACAAGCGGTTGTGCCCGACCCTTTGGATGATTCATCCCTTGAATAATCATAATGATATCTGGCAATACTCATTGCACTTAGTAACTCGCCGTTCCTATAGTGAAAAAGAATTACAGCAAAAATTAGAATATAAGGATTATAGCTGCGATGACATTGAAAAGGTTTTTAGCCGTTTAAAAGAATATGGTTACATCAATGATATTAAACTTGCAAATCATTTATTTCATAAATACTTAGAAACAAATAAATATAGTACTAAGCAAATTCTTTACAAATTAAAGCTACGTGGTTTACCAGATGCAATTTTATCTGAGATCGCAAGAGATTTCGATGATATTGAAGAGTGGAAATCGGCGCTTAAAGTAGTTACTGCCCGTTTTAAAAGCTTCGATACGACTACAAAAGAAAAGATTTATCGCTATTTGGCTTCTAGAGGTTTTTCAGCGACTAGCATTCATAAAGTCTTACAAACCCTTTCTCACTGTGATAAATAAGTGGTAAACATAAAATGATTTGGCATGAGCCAAATCATTTTATGTTTATTACAACGTATCTTGAGATATAAAGTATTTTCAAAGTTATTTTCTTTTCCTTTAAACTCAACTAAGAGACATAAGGGATAACTTGACACTACTTTGAAAAACATTTACAATTGAATTAATCAATTGTGTAGGCAATTGTCATACTTATCCAATAAAAATCAGTTACTGTAGGGGAGTAATTGCGAAATGCTTTAAAAGCTGATTTAAGATTCTCAGCTTTACCCTTAAAACACGGAAATAAAAGGAGGTGTAAGGATTATATTTGAATTTATTTTAACTACTGCACTTGTTGCGTTCTTCAGCTTTGGCATAGGCTATTGGATACGCAAAAAAACTGCCGAAGCAAAAATAATCTCAGCTGAAGAAGCTGCGAAAAAAATAATCGTTGAGGCAGAGCGTTCAAGCGAAGCTAAGAAAAAAGAAGCATTGGTGGAAGCAAAAGAGGATATTCATAAACTTAGGAATGAATTAGAACGAGAAACTAAGGAACGTCGTTCTGAGCTCCAACGTTTAGAACGACGCTTAATGCAGAAAGAGGAAAATCTTGACAGGAAAGTTGATTCTCTTGAGAAAAAAGAGGAGATTATCAGCCATAAAGAAGCTGAATTAGATAAAAGTCAAGAAATAATTAATACTTTATATGCCAAACAATTAGCTGAATTAGAAAGACTCTCGGGGTTAACATCTGAAGAAGCTCGTAATTTATTATTAGCGAATGCTCGAGAAGAAATTAAACTTGAAACGGCAATGATGATTAAAGAATTAGAACAACAAGCAAAAGAAGAAGCTGACAAAAAGGCACGTAACATCATCTCTTTAGCAATTCAGCGATGTGCTGCAGATCATGTTGCAGAAACTACTGTTTCAGTTGTAGCGTTACCTAATGATGAGATGAAAGGTCGTATTATCGGACGTGAAGGACGTAATATTAGGACCTTAGAAACCCTTACTGGTATTGATCTTATTATTGATGATACTCCCGAAGCCGTTATCTTGTCTGGCTTTGATCCGATACGTAGAGAAGTCGCTAGAATTGCTCTAGAAAAATTAATTGCTGATGGAAGAATTCATCCTGCGCGTATTGAAGAAATGGTTGAAAAGGCACAGAAAGAAGTGGAGCAACGAATTAAAGAAGCTGGCGAACAGGCCACCTTTGAAACTGGGGTTCACGGACTTCATCCAGAAATCATTAAACTTCTTGGTCGTTTAAAGTATCGCACCAGTTATGGGCAAAATGTACTTAAACATTCTATCGAAGTCGCCCATTTAGCAGGCGTCATGGCTGCTGAGTTAGGTGTAGATGTGATGCTAGCAAAACGAGCGGGTCTCTTACACGATCTTGGTAAAGCAGTCAATCATGAGATGGAAGGATCTCATGTTGAATTAGGCATGACTTTAGCAAAAAAATATCGTGAATCGCCTGAAGTAGTGAATGCGATTGGTGCTCATCATGGTGATGAAGAACCTATCACAGTACAGGCAGTATTAGTTGCTGCTGCTGATGCTATTTCTGCAGCTAGACCTGGTGCTCGTCGTGAAAGTCTTGAAAGTTACCTAAAACGATTAACACGATTGGAAGAAATAGCAGAATCTTTCGAAGGCGTAGAAAAATCATTTGCTATTCAAGCGGGTCGTGAAATTCGTATTATGGTTAAACCAGATAAAATTGATGATCTAGCATCTGTTAGATTATCAAGAGATATTGTCAAAAAAATTGAAAATGATCTTGAATATCCAGGACAAATAAAAGTAACTGTAATTCGTGAAACACGTGCTGTTGATTACGCGAAATAAATAAAGATATATGGAAGAATATAAAAACGACCTTATTAAGGTCGTTTTTATATTCTTCCATATATTTTAAAAAGGAGTTCTCATCATCTTTAGAGAATAACATAAATCATACTAACATTTTATCATACTATTGGACGGTGATTTTTTTATGCCTAAATACAAACAATATGATGAACAAGTTTCTGATGGTGTCAATTTATTGATTTCTATTCTTGTTCGTTACCCTGAAATTGGAAGAATTGGTTTTGATCCACAAAGTAATTCTTTAAAGCTGACATTTTTGTTGTCAACGATACCATCAAACATCGAATTCTCCAATATTAAAAACTTATTATTAAATAGTCTAATTGCCTATACTACATTAGAGGATGTATCTTTAAGCACTTTTGATGTACTATTAGATACTTATGACCAAGTCGCTATGTTAAGCATCTTCAGAGATGTACATACTATCTCTAAAGGTGAAATTGCTTTGTTAATTGCATTATTGCGAGGTAAGTTCAAGAACCACCTCATCACAGACTTCAATGACTCTTTATTAGAAGAAGACCTTCTAATTCAAGAAGAAGTTATTGAAGATATGCTAACAAATATAAAAAAACACCATACAGAAAATAGATTAATCGGTATTCGTGAAGATGGCAGGGTTTTGGTCTTTAACAAATAGCCACAATGGCATAATCTACTTCTCATATGGAGGGTAAGTAATTTGAATATTATGATGATCGGTGATATTTGTGGTCAACCTGGTAGACGTACAGCAGCTCATTATATTCCTCTCTTAAAAAAGAAATATAACCTAGACTTAATTATTGCTAATGGTGAGAATTCAGCTGGCGGTGTAGGAATTACAGCGAATGTATTAAAGGAATTATTAGAAATGGGTATTGATTGCATTACAACTGGTAATCATGTTTGGGATAAAAAAGAAGTTTTCAATTTTATTGATACTGAAAAACGCTTAATTCGCCCTGCAAATTATCCCCCAGGCACACCGGGTAAAGGTTATCATATTCTTTCTATGAACAATTACAAGATTGCTGTCGTTAATCTTTTAGGTAGAGTGTTTATGCCTGCCATCGACTGTCCATTTCGTACTGCTGATCAGATTCTATCCAAAATTAAAGATCAATGCGAAATTATTATTATCGATTTTCATGCTGAGGCCACTTCCGAAAAATTAGCTTTAGGATATTATTTAGATGGTCAAGTATCATGCATTGTAGGAACGCATACACATATCCAAACTGCAGATGAACGCATCTTACCAGAGGGAACCGCTTTTATTTCAGACATTGGTATGGTAGGAAGCTGGAATTCGATTTTAGGTGTTGATAAAGAACCTGTAATACAAAAATTCTTAACGGGCTTACCCACTAAATTTACTGTAGCATCTGGTAGTGAGACAATCTTCTGTGCCGTAATTATTAAAATTGACCCTTCTACTAATAAGATTAGCGAGATTATTCGAATACAAGAAAATTTTAAATTTTAAAATTATTTATTTTAGATAAAAAAGGAATTTTTTGGGTTAGCAACGAATACTGATATAATAAGGACTTTATCATTTGCTTTTCTAACTTAAAGGAGGGTACTAAAAAACATGGAAGTCTTGAAAGTATCAGCAAAATCTAACCCGAATTCTGTAGCAGGTGCATTGGCCGGAGTGCTAAGAGAACGTGGTGGCGCTGAGATGCAAGCCATCGGTGCAGGAGCACTTAACCAGGCAGTAAAAGCAGTAGCAATTGCAAGAGGATTTGTAGCACCACATGGTGTTGATCTTATTTGCATCCCTGCCTTTACAGATATTTTAATTGATGGTGAAGAACGAACCGCGATGAAACTAATAGTCCAACCAAGATAAATAATTAAAACCTGTTCTTTAGAGCAGGTTTTAGCTATTTTATTTGGGTATAATAATACTTATATGATACACTTATATTTATTATGATGCGATAAAGGAGTCTAACGATGAAAATAACTGTAACAGATAAGTCAATTGTTCAAACATCATGTAATACTTTAGTTGTTTGCTTATACAAAAATACAAAAGAAACAACTCCAATTATCAATATACTTGATCAAGCATTATCAGGTTATCTTAATTCAATAATTTTAGCTCAGCCTAATAGTAACGAATTTGGAGAAACTACTATTATCTATACTTTAGGAGTAATTGAGGCTAAGCATGTCATGCTAGTGGGAATGGGAGATAAAGAAGACTTAACAACCGATAAAATTCGCTCATCAGCAGCAATTGCTATGCGTGCAGCAAAAAAGATTCATTCTTCATCAATTGCTTTTATTCCTTCTGATTTACTTACACGTACAAATAATCTTCAAACAATTGCACAAGCTATCGTAGAGGGTGCGTTGCTAGGCTCTTATCAATTTAATTATTATAAAACAAAAAATACTGATGTACCTTTTAAAGATCTATTTCTGATTGAACATGATCAAAATAATACATCATCACTACATAAAGGCATTCATATTGCATCAATTATAGGATCAAGCGTCAACCTTGCCCGCGATTTAGTAAATCATCCATCTCAATACATGACACCAACAAAAATGGCATTACATGCGCAAGAAATCGCTCGAAAAAACAATCTTGAATTACTATTATTAGAAAAAGAAGATATGCTTGGTGAGAAAATGCACGCATTGTTATCAGTCTCCCAAGGCAGTATCCAGCTACCTAAAATGATTATCTTAAAATATATGGGAGATGCCAATAGCAAGCATCTTACAGCATTTGTAGGAAAAGGTGTTACTTTTGACAGTGGTGGAATTTCCATAAAACCAAGTTTAAATATGGGTGAAATGAAAGATGATATGGCTGGAGGAGCTGCAGTCTTAGGAGCAATGGCTGCCATTGGACAGTTAAAACCGAAAGTCAATATTTTAGGTATTATTCCTTGTGTTGAAAATATGCCCTCAGGTCAGGCATTTAAACCTGGGGACGTAATTTGTTCTATGAGTGGTAAAACCATCGAAATTATTTCTACAGATGCTGAAGGAAGATTAATTCTCGCTGATGCTATTACATATGCTAATAAACTGGGAGCTACTCAAATTATTGACATAGCAACGTTAACAGGTGCTTGCGTGGTAGCCTTAGGAAACGTGACTTCCGGACTCATAACGAATAATGCTAATTTTTGTGGGCACGTTCTACAAGCATCAGCTGCTACGGGTGAAAAGATGTGGGAGCTTCCAAATTTCAGTGAATATAAGAAAGATATACAAAGTAATATTGCTGACCTGAAGAATTCTGGTGGTCGTATGGCAGGAGCCATTACTGCTGGTTTATTTATTGAAGAATTCGTTGAGAATACTCCATGGGTACATATCGATATTGCCGGTACTGCGAATATTGAAAAAGAAGATGGTTACAATCTTAAAGGTGGAACTGGAGTTGGAACAAGAACCTTAATACAATTAGCACAGAATATGAGCCAATTATGACAGCCGATTTACATATTCATACTACAGCTTCTGATGGAAGATTTACTCCAGAAAACATTTTAATACACGCTGTTGATGCAAAGCTATCTTATATTGCCATTACGGATCATGATACCGTAAACGGCTTATTAGAGCTATATGAAGGAGGCAACGATAAGATTGACATGATCTGTCTAATTCCCGGTATTGAATTTAGTACAGATTTACCCAAAAATGAAGTTCATATTTTAGGATATCATATTGATATCTATAATGCAGAGCTGCGCAAGCAATTAGATATTTTAGTTACTCATCGTCACGAACGCACCAAACAAATCATTAAGAAACTCAAACAATTAGGCTATACAATTGATTACTCACGTGTAATAGAACTAGCACAACACGCTACTTCTATCGGCAGACCACATGTTGCTAGAGCGTTAGTAGAAAAGGGGTATTTTTCTACAGTATCCGAAGTCTTTACTACCTTACTAAATAAAAAAGGATCTGCTTATGTACCTCACTATAAGCTAACACCATTACAAGTTATTACTTTAATAAAAAAGGCTGGTGGCATTCCAGTCTTAGCTCACCCTGGCTTGGTTGGCGATGATACGATCATTCTAGATTTAATCCATCATGGGCTTGTAGGTTTAGAGGTTTATCATCCTATCCATGATCAAATACAAACTCAGAAATATTTAGATCTGGCAAAACAATATCAATTATTAGTAACAGGTGGCTCAGATTTTCACGCTGTTCCTAATCGATTCCCCTCCCAATTAGGCTTATTTACGATCCCTGCAAATTTAGCTAAGGAACTAAATGAATATAAACTAAACAATCATTCATACTAAATCTAATTATAAAAAAATATTCCTAGCCACTAAATCGGGTGACTAGGAATATCCCATATTTTTTTCAAAATAACATTGCAAAATATTTTTTCTTGACAACATCTCGAAAGATGTTTATTTTTATTTATGAACCCTGTATCAATATATAATATAAAAAGTAGGAGGCTGCCCGATGGATATCATCGCATTAGTGGGGCCAAGCGGAACTGGAAAAAGTCATCGAGCATTAATTGTAGCACATGAACATCATATTGATACAATTATTGATGATGGTTTACTGATTAAGGACAGTAAAATTATCGCCGGTCATTCTGCCAAAAAAGAAGCTAGTAAAATAATGGCCGTAAAACGAGCAATTTTTATGGAAGCCGATCATGCACAAGAAGTTAGGGAAGCTATCCAAAAGGTGAAACCAACCCGTATTTTAGTATTAGGCACCTCAGTAAATATGGTAGAAAAAATTGTTCATGTATTAGAATTACCAGAAATACAACAAATTATTATGATTGAAGATATTGCTACAGCCGCGGAAATTGCTAAAGCCAGAGAAAGCAGATTAAAAGAAGGCAAGCATATAATCCCTGTACCAACAATTGAGCTAAAACCACATTTTTCTGGCTATTTGATTGATCCATTAGAAATTTTTTTTAAAAAACCTAAAAAGCGAAGGCATAAAATTGGTGAAAAATCAATTGTACGTCCAACCTTTAGTTATTATGGAAAGCTGCTCATCTCAGATGCTGCAATAGCGACAATTGTCGGATATGTGGCTACAATAGATCCGGAAATTCCCACCACAGGTCAAATCAATATCAAAAACTCTCACGACAAAGAAACGGGAATTTCGATTCAACTAGATATTACTGTCCGATACGGTAATTCTCTTAAGACCATTGCACACGAAGCTCAGAAACGCATTAAGAGTATGGTGGAGCATATGACTGGATTATTAGTGAAAGAAGTAAATGTTTCTGTCAAACGGCTTAGTTTAGAATAAAAGTCATTTTCATCTTTCACCTTTTATTCTGGGAAAAAAGTAAGCTGGATAACCTTCTTTATTGCGGAATAACTCTGGACAAAAACCAATAGGACGCTTTGGCTCTTCTGGATTTTTACGTTGTACGGCGGTAAGCAGGAAACTAATTTGATTGACATGTTGAACTAATTGAATAGCAGATCCATCCGGCATTTCACCATAAAAACAAATCAGTTTTGGATTAAAATAGCCAATATTATGTACTGTAAATTGCACAGTTTGACCAAAGTTTACTAGCTTAATACCAACTTCGTGTTCCTGGTTAAGCCCTTTATCAAACTCATCCATATAGTAACTTAGTTGTTTAAAAAAATCACTGGCGAGTTCCAAGCTTTCTCCCTCTTTTATTACATCTTCACCAACAGTTCTTTCTGAAGGATTCATTTTATTATACACCCCCTTAATCATTATATGGGTCACATAACTCCAACATGCTATCAAATATAAAAAATAAGAGTATTTTATTCAAATACTCTTATTTTTTATATTTGATAGCTATATTTCTATAACCCCAATTTTGCTGAAGCATTATTTTTAAAAAGATTCTGCTTTCTAATATATTCTCTTACCATCTCCACACTCCGATGACCTGTTTGCCTCATGATATCATCTAAAGATGCCCCATTGGCAGATGCTTCTGTAGCAAAACCAGCACGAAGACTATGTCCGGAATATTCTGCTGCTGGAAGTCCAATTTTCTGCACATACTCCTTTACAATCCTAGCTACCGAATGGGATGATGCTAACCTTTTTTTTGAAACTTGACCATACTTATTAATTTGACGAAAGAGTGCTCCCTCTCTGATTTGTGCAGCCTCAATCCAGTCTTGTAAAATGCGCACAGGGCAAGTATCTGGATTAGAACCATAAGCAATTCCCTTTTCCATCCCTGCACCTTCCTGATCTGTTTTCGATTTACGAAGAATAACTCGAATTCCTTCTCTCGTAAAACGAACATCTTCAATATTTAAGGAGACTAACTCAGATCGACGAAAGGCGCCAGAAAATCCAATTAATAGTAACGCACAATCACGAAGATCTCTTATGTCATCTTTTTTCTCACAAAAATGCTGTATATCTTCAGCCAATATAGGATTTTTCTTATTACGCATAATACCTAACTCACGTTTTATTCCCTTCATGGTATCAGTTACAATTTTAGCCGTCGTTGGGGAACCATAACCCGCAGTGGCATGCGCTTGGCTAATCGTACTCTTCTTACGCGCTATTGTACTAGGTCTCTTATTTTCTGCAAACAAGTAGGATAAATATGCCACAATTGTTTCCGGTTCCGCCGGCAATGATACTACCTTATTCATCTTACACCATTCAGAGAAATCCTTCCAATCCGAAAAGTATGCTTTTCTAGTATTTTCCGCCTTGGAGTTTATAATTAATTTTTTCCCTTGTTTTATGTATGAATTGTACATTTCAGAAGAAATCTCTTTATTTTCTTCAATTATAATATTATTCATATTTTTTCTCCTTTTTACCACTTTTCAATATACGATAATCTTAAATTATCGTATATTGAGTTTTTATTTAATTTTATCTCACTAAGAAAGAATCGTCAATGATTTTTCAGTAACTCCTTGAGATTTCTTATTATTTATAGTAAAATTAGGAAATCCTAATTTTACTATAAATACGAAAGAGGTGATGTATGTTGAATTATTCTTGCAAAGTTAATTCCAAGGGACAAATAACAATTCCGTCGCAAATTAGAAAAATATTAGCAATTCAAGAAGATGACGTACTACTTGCAAAAAAAGCGGAGGAAGGAACCATTGTGTTAAAGGGCGGAAAAAATGTCAATATTGATAAAGATACGGATGGACTATTAAGAGCTCTCGAAGAAACATTCGCTGCCATGAATAGAGGGAGGAGAGCCCAGAAACTTGAATGAATTTTAAAGACTTAAGATATGGAGGTTATTTAATATGAATCAAATTCTCATGGATGCATCCATTTTAAAATCTCATCTAAACGGTTGTAAAGCCACTATTGATTTTTTACGTACAGTAGCGCAGAGCAATGCTCCTTTGCCCGCGATATCCGCAATTACAGAGATGGAGCTTCATACGATTCCTCAACTCACCCCTGCAGTAATTGCCAAGCTTCTCACTACCACGAAAATTTTCCCTTTATCTTCTTCCATTGCTCAAAAAGCAGGGAACCTAAAAATACAATATCCTGAAACGACTACCGAGCATGCAATAGTCGCTGCTACTGCTTTAGAAAATGGTTTTCCTCTTGTCACCTTTGATGTCAAAGCATATAGGATGATTCCAGGATTAATTATTTTTAATATACCAGAGGAAGCAAGCATATAGAAATAGATATTCCTCTTGATTTTAGAATATAAAACTCTTAAGAATCTTTAATAAGTGTTGCATAATACCCGAGGAAGAATAATAAAATACATCATCAACAAATAATCTTATAATTCTGAATTTCAGGAGGGTATTTATTTATGCATAAACAATTATGGTGTGAGCATGTAGAAAAAGTTGCAAAGTATATTACTGTAGAATATCGTTTTGGAAATGAAACGAAGAAGCTACGAATACAATCGTGGCTTTGTCCGGAATGTGGGGTGCACGGAGCTAATTCAGAAGTAATTCTTCCCATTGCGATAAGTAGATAACGATTCTTTCTGTTAAATAAAATAAACTGATAACTTAACATAAGTTGATGCTGCAAAAGAGAAACAAACTAAGAATAATCAGTACTTAGTTTGTTTCTCTCGCTAATCTAATATTATCTGATGCAACGGGTATTTTTAAAAGCTGCCCAGGATATATTTGTGTGTTATTATCTAATCGGTTCAGTTGCTTAATTGCTGCAATCAAATGACGAATATCATCTTTATCTGTAACATATCTTGCAGAAATAGTCCACAACGAATCTCCTTTATTAACATCAACAATTTGATATGTGGCACATGCCAAATATTTATTAGAAAACTCAAAATTAGTATCATATAAAAATATAGACATAATTACCAATATTACAATCCAAATAGTATCTAATTTATACATTGTACAAACCTCCGAACATATGTTTGTTTTGTCTGTTTTCATTTTAGCACAGTACATATGTTCGGTCAAGAGTAAAAAATATAAAAACGAACAAACGTTTGCGATTTTTATTAATTATTGTTATAATGATAATAATATTGAAATTATAAACATTATAACATTAATGTTTATTTTGATTTAGGAGATGAAGCTGTGGATAAAGAAGATCTATTAACATCTAGGCAAAGCCAGATTTTAACCTATATTAAAAACACATTACGCGCAAAGGGGTATCCCCCCTCAGTAAGAGAGATCGGCAAAGCCGTTGGCTTAAGTTCTAGTTCTACTGTTCATAGTCATTTGGCTAAAATCGAGGAAATGGGCTTTATACGCCGTGATCCTACAAAACCTCGAACAATTGAGGTATTAGGAGAAACACCATGGAAGCAGGAAACATTTGTTTCAGTACCATTAGTTGGTCGCGTTACCGCAGGGCAACCTATTCTAGCTATTGAAAATATTGAAGAGACATATGCACTTCCCAAAAATTTAATTGGTAATAACGAGAACATCTTTATGCTTACCGTCCAAGGAAATAGTATGATCAATGCAGGTATTTTAGATGGCGACTATGTTTTAGTTAATAAACAAAAAACCGCTAATAATAATGACATTGTAGTTGCTTTGCTTGATAATGAAGAAGCTACTGTAAAACGCTTTTTTAAAGAGAAAGAATTCATACGGTTGCAGCCTGAAAATGACAGTATGTCTCCTATTTTTTCTCGCAATGTATCAATTTTAGGTAAAGTAGTTGGTATTTTCCGAAGTATGTAATAATGTAGGTCAGGATATAGAATATAAGCAAAAGGCAACTACCTATTTAAGTAGGTAGTTGCCTTTTGCTTATTTATATTCACTTTTTTATTTTTAATATTTCAGCAGCAGCTCCCATAGTCCCAACGATAGCATGTTCTAAAGTTAATCCACCCTGTAAGTAGACGATGTACGGTGGACGCAAAGGACCATCAGCACTTAACTCAATCGATGCACCTTGCACAAAGGTACCTGCAGCCATAATAATCGCATCCTGGTACCCTGGCATCGCACTAGGCTCTGGTCGTACATGGGCATCTATCGGAGAATATTTTTGGATTCCCTGACAAAATGCTATTAATTTTTCTGGAGAGTCAAGTTGAATCGCTTGAATAATATCACTACGTTCTTCATTAGGAAGAGGTAATGTCTTATAACCTAACAATGAAAAAAATACGGAAGCAAATATAGCTCCCTTAACAGCTTGGGCTGTAGTGTGTGACGCCATAAACATTCCTTGGAATAAAAGACGATTATCAACAAGTGACGCACCTAACTCACTTCCAATACCTGGCGCAGTCATTCGATAAGCTGTTTGTTCAACCAATTCTTTTTTTCCGACTATATATCCGCCTGTTGGAGCAATACCACCCCCAGGATTCTTAATTAATGAACCCGCCATAATATCAGCACCCACAGCAGTTGGTTCTAAGATATCAACAAACTCACCATAGCAATTGTCAACAAAACATATACATTCAGGATTAATTTTCTTTATGTAAGTGCATAATTCTTTGATGTCATCGATAGTTAAAGGCGCTCGCATACTATATCCTCGCGACCTTTGAATCAAAACCATTTTAGTATTAGGTTTCATAGCTTTAGCAATATTCTTTATATCCACTCCACTATCAATCATAGGAAGCTCTGAATAACCGATACCAAATTCTTTTAAAGAACCAGACGAGGAACAAGTATGCCCAATAACGGTCTGCATGGTATCATAAGGCGCTCCTGTAAGGGATAACAGCTCATGTCCAGGACGCAGTAAACCAAAAAGTACAGTAGCCAATGCATGGGTCCCAGATACAAATTGAGTACGCACTAAGGCTTTTTCTGCTCCACAAATGTCAGCCCAAACCTCTTCTAGCTTCTCTCGCCCAGCATCGTTATAGGCATAACCCGAGGTAGTACGAAAGTGATAATCAGATACTCTGTGGTTACGAAATATTTCTAGAACTCTAGTAGTATTTTTTTCGGATATTTCATCCACTCGAGCAAATAAAGAGGATGCCTGCTGTAATGCTTGTTTACGTATTTCTAATATTTCTTTACTAAATATAGTCATTCTTGTTCTACTCCTATAGCATATCGATTAAAATAATTAGTTTGGTCTGGAGACAGTGAAATACTTACATAGATGCCATCTTCACGATACTCCGTAGAATGAACATTTGATATATCATATAGCTTGGCTATTACATTACTTTCGTCATAAGGTATCAACAAATGCATTTCAATGGTTTTCTGCTTTATAGCATTTTCAATTAATAATAATAGTCCTTCAATACCATGACCATGCAAAGCAGAAATCATAACACTATTTTCTGTTTTTAAAAGAGCACTTACACTATTCGAATCCTCTACTTTATCTGCCTTATTAAAAATTGTAATTAATTGTTTTATATCTACATTCAATTCGTGTAAAACCTGAAAAACAGCATGGCTTTGTTCTTGGTATTGAGGATGGCTAACATCAACAACATGCAGAAGAATATCAGCTTGTACAACTTCCTCTAAGGTTGCACGAAATGCAGCAATTAATTGATGCGGCAGCTTTTGTATAAAGCCAACTGTATCAGTAATTAAGGCTTGCTGGCCATTGGTTAACGTAATGTTCCTAGTTGTTGGATCAAGGGTTGCAAACAATTTATCCTCGGCCAGCACTTCCGATGCTGTAAGCAGGTTGAGCAAGGTTGATTTTCCTGCATTTGTATAGCCAACTAAAGCGATCGTAGGGATGCGAGTAGTTTCTCTACGTTTACGATGCAAATTACGTTGTTTTTTTATATATTCAATTTGTTTTGTGATGTCACTTACGCGTTCTCTGATTCGACGTCTATCGACTTCAAGCTTGGTTTCGCCAGGACCTCTAGTACCAATACCACCGCCTAACCGAGATAATACTAATCCTTGTCCACCTAATCTTGGTAAATTATAGCGAAGCTGAGCTAATTCAACCTGCAACTTCCCTTCATGAGATCGAGCACGCTGTGCAAAAATATCTAGAATTAGCGCCGTACGATCTAAAACTTTAATACCCAAGGCTTTTTCAAGATTGCGTTGCTGTGCAGGTGATAACTCATCATCAAAAATAATGAGATTTACATTCTTTTCCTGACGCAGCAAACTAATCTCCTGCACTTTTCCACGTCCAATAAATAAAGCTGAATCTGGTCGATCCCTCTTTTGCCACGTCATACCTAATACTTCCGCACCAGCTGTCTCTGCTAATTGAGCCAATTCCTTTAATGAGTCAGTAATTCGCCACTTTCCTTGCCTCTCCACCCCAACCAATAGAGCTCTTTCAGGTTCTGCAATAGCACTCGTTTTAGTATTTAAATCGAGTTGGCGCTCAATTTGTGCAGTTAAATATGTAATATCCAACTCTATAAATTCATCAATGGACAAAGGACCAATCATTTGAGTATTAAATTGATCATTTTCAATATTGGTAATAATACCAAAGCTTGCTTGTATCATCTCATCCTTGCGTCCCAGTGCAGCCATTAGATCAAAACGCATTTCCTTTAATGAAGCTATATCCACCCCACTAAGTTCTGTCTCGCCACTAGGGTGAGTATGAATACAACGAATACCACTTAATCGATTGACAGAACGCCGACCATCAACTTCCGGCAATATTACGGTATAGACATCGCCAACTGCTACACAAGTAACTTGTCCTTTTCTGGTAATATATACAACAAGTTCGCGATTTAGGTCATCTGTCAAATCGATCAATTTTTGTGCTAATTCATTTGTTATGACTTGCCCAAAAGGAATAGTAAATTCATATAATTCTTCCAGCCTATTAATAATACTTTTTCGTATACCATTGACATCTCCATATATAGTTGTCAATTATTTCACGCTCCTTCGATCCTATTCCATTTTGCTAGCTCGATTAAGATAACAAATCGTCTAGTAATATACTTTTTTCAGGGCCACTACTGATTATACTACATATTACCACAGACAAATAGGAAAAGGTATCTTTCCTAGCTTTCTTATTATTAATAGCTCCTTTTGTTGTTATGCACAAAATATAATAAAAAGTAATGCCTTCCGCTTGCTAAACAGAAAGTATTACTTTTTATTCATTACTTGGTTAACTGATTCGATAACATTTTAGTACCAATACGCACTATTCTATCCTCCGCCTTAAATTCATCATAAGCCAAATGTTCTCGTTTAACTTCTTGTCCATTAGCAAATGCAATCCTATAAGTCGTAATCTGAAAGCCTTTCTCTCCTGCGTACTCTACTACTTGGCTTCCTAATTCAAGAGTGGGATCTTGCTTAATAATCGTATTAGGTTCTAATACTTTTTTATTCGTACCGATAATCCGTATATCTGAAAGAGTAGGATTATTTTTTCCGAAAATTTGAACGATAATCTCCCTGTCTAGAATCTCTGTCGTAATATAAATATTAGAATCTGTTGTATTTTTAAATTTAAAATCCAAAAGGTTATCAGCAACAGCAGCATCTTGCCCTAAAGGGACATAGGCTGGCGGGCGAAAATGTGATGTTCGTTCTTCAATACTCATATTCGCCAATAACACTGCGTTATATAAAGTACTACTTACTTGGCATACACCTCCACCCCAATCCAAAACTAGTTTACCATCAATGAGAACGGGAGCTTCCTTGTAACCATTCTCCGATAGACGTTCCCCTACATTATTATTAAAAGAAAAAACGTCATTGGGACGAACTAAAATGTGATTCACATTCTTGGCAGCAAGGCTAATATTTTTAGAACGGTTTTCATTATCAGGATCAAACTCTGTGGTATATATAGAAAGTAAACTATCAACTTCAGCTAAATCCTTCGATAAAATTTTAGGAGTTATTTCATTAACCGTTAATTCAAGAGTAAAAGGAATACGAGTATGTATAATAGCATTTAAATCAAGCCAGTTTTTTTCTAAATCAACTTTATGACCATTTTTTTCAGGCTGAATATTAACATTCGAATTTTGATATATCAGTAAAGCATCTTCGGGGTTACTATTGATAGAATCTGCAATTGTATTAAGAATTGCTTCTAACTTAACATGATTATAATGTAAAGACAACGGAATCGTATATCCATAATTTACAGCTATAATTTTTTCTTGTAAACGTTTAGCTATATTGCCAAGACGACCGATATTATAAGCTTGCTGCGCAAGATCATCTGCATTGATTTCTAGATCAATGTCATTTGCATAAATCGGCCATTTTTGCGTCTTATACGTTAAATAACTTGGTGAATTAGCTGTTTGATTTTTGATATTTATAATAATTTCACTTTTTGCTTCATCAATTGATAATCCCCCCACAGGAATATCGCCGATGAAAACACCTTCATAGATACTATCACTGACATCAAACGCAGTAGTGGTGGCAATGAATCCAGTTAAGCTAAATAATATAATAATGCTAAGAAAAAGCATTATATTTTTAGCACGTTGATTTATTGTAATTTTCATAGTTAGTAACTCCATTCCAATTATTCGATTAGCTAGCAAGAGAGCAAATCCCCGCCAATAGCGGGGATTTGTTCGTAACATGATAATAAAACCACCATAATTGGAGAGATATTGATTTTTATTTTATTGGATATTCATTGTTAATTCTACAAAACTACCTGTTAATTTTGCTTTTTGCAAAACTTCCTCAGTAATTTCACCACCTTCTTCTATAATTAACAAGCCATTATCAGTTTCAATACGGCGACTAGCTTTTTTACCAAGTAAGTATTTACGATTTTTTTCGTCAAACTTTCTAGCAGAATCATCACTAGCAGCTACCTTTGCATCATCTGGTTCTTTAACTTGAATAACAGGTGGTTTTACTTCAGAAACTGCAGAAGTGCTTACTGTGGATATTGCAATATTAGTAGCTGCTGAACTTTCTGCTACCGTTTCATGATCATCTGAAACAAAAAGTACATCTTTACCAAAAGTTAAAATTTGCTTTGCCTCAATGCTCGTAATTCCACCATTAAGATCTTCTATTTCACAAGATACAATTTTTCCTGAATTATCAACAAAAAACTCCGTAACTTTACCTTGGATTCGACCATTTTTAGTCAGCACTTTAGTACCAATAATTTTTAGATCAGCCACAATTAACTTCTCAACTTCCGGTGCATCTGTTAACGTTAATATTGCATCACTATTCTCTATTGTTATTGCATATTCTCCTAATCCAGTAGCAGCTGCCAAAGGCAAAAATTTGGCTCCCCAATACCATTTGGAATCATCAATTAGTATCGTTACAGATCCATCTACCGGATTAATAAGAAGACTTTTAACTGTTCCAAGCTCTGTACCTTCAACGATGCTAATAACTGGCAATCCAATAATTTCAACACTTTTTTTCATGAATAGCGCTCCTTATTTATCATTTAATATCCTCTTATCATTCATCGAAGCAGTTAGTCAAATTCTTAACCTTATTTATAGCACTTTTCCCACTTCGCCAAGAGCATTTTACCTCTGCATTAGTAATTAATCTAAAATTCCTGCTTTATTAACTATAAGTTACTAATCTAGTCATTAATTTAGAAAACTATATAAAAAATAGCACCTACCTATAATGCACTGTGCTAATTACAATTCTTCATTGAATCGGCAACTTGGCAATCATAGGATATAAAGTCCCTTAGACCCATAGCTTTGCGTCCCCACCTTTGGATGAGTTTGCTAAATATTTATTTGTTTAATTCTATGTAAGTATGAAATATAACATTAACGGAAATTCATCATTTATTTTTATCCATCCTAATTGTGCTATTTAGAAATTTCACGTAGAATTTCGCCACTCGCGAAATTCAGAATCAATTTCTTTTAATACAGTCCCCGGAATATTTTTAAAAGAGATATCCCCTAAGCGATTCTGGATTAAAATATTCTTTATTATACGTAAATAGGCAATTGTTTTAATGAATTCCAAATCAAACATAGTATTTTTTTGTACTCCTGGAAGCTTTCTGCCCTCACAAAAAACGTGAATTGCTTCATTATATTGACCACTATTTTTTAATATAGTGCCAATTTCCATTACTAAAAATGGTGCTGCTTCACTATCAGGATATAACATCAAAGCTTGGCGAAAAACCTTAAGGGCTTGGATAAAATTGCGCTGTTCTTTATATATAAACGCAGAATCAATTAAACCATCTAAATCCTTTGAAGAAGAGTCAAACACATTAATGGGTACCTGTAATTCATCTTCAACTTGTACCATCTCACTATTCTCCTCATTCCGATTTTCATCTTTCAGCTCATAGACCTCTTCTTCACTCTTGTCAATTTGTTTCTCTGTGGAAATAGGATCTAGCTGATCTACTGTAACTGCTAGATCAACAGATAACACTTCAGTTTCCAATGCCATTACATTATTAGCATCATCTTCCTTTAGCATCACAGACTTTTCTTTTGACTCAGATTCAATATCAGTCTTATTTGTCACACTTCTTACCGAAGAGCTAGCTATAATAGGTATTGGTACAGCTGCAGCTATTATGATTTCTGGCTTTTTCCATAACAATCCATATTCTGAAGGTTCAGTATCCTTTGTTATATCTTTTGTTTCAGACTCTCCTTTATTTTCTTCAGAATACAATTTAATTTTTTCATTATACTGTGCAATGCTAACTGCAAAGACAATTGTAGTGATCGTTAATATGCCCACAGTTCCTACTACACCAACAAATCCAATAATAATACGTGGCAGAATAATATTGACTAAAAGCGCACAACACACACATAAAATAAGAGGTTTTACATTTAGTCGAATATTTAATAGCTTATTCGTTAACACGTATATAAGATATGCCGAAATGACTATGGATAATGACGTAATTATGATATATTGCATCAAACCCCACCATAATAAATTATTTAAATATTAAACATTCTAATTGTGAATATTTTGTAGAATAATGTGATATGTCCTTATATTATATACTCACCTAATAAATTCCTCTTTTTACTATCAATAATTACTAAGAAATTCAAATACGTCGACCTTTTTGTCCATTTATTTTGTGAATAATACGTTTCTTTTTAGGTTCATGACATAAGATACAATAGCCTTTTTCTAATGATTGTTGTCTTAATAATAAAGGAACGTTTACTAAACTTTGGTGATTGACAGATATCATTCCATCGCGTTTACCCCATATGTATCCACTTAATAGCGCAATTACCATAATTATTCCTGTCCATAGCATTATAATCTCCCTTTCTGATAATACAATATTATACTATAGGATACTACGGCGCCCAAGAACACCGCAGGAAATATTTCCTCGTTAATTAGCCAAGAAATTAATAAAGTTAATAGAAATAATAAAAAACACTCCACTCTACCAAGGTGGTGAGCCCAATTACGGTGCCCGATTAACTCATCTCTAAAATCATCTATATAATCGTCTATTAATTGTATGGATATAACAAAAAAAATTGAGAAGAATATCATCTTCCATCCTAACAGGAAAATACCCACTATAAATATTAAAACTGACTCTTGAAATCCATTGAGCCGGCTTGGAAAATGATTTTTCAGATCATGAAACATACCAATTATGTAACTAGCAAGAAATAAGGACATGCTTATCGAAGTATTTAGACTTGCTGCCAAAGCCATTGATAGCATGCCATATAGCATACCGCCTTTTCCTAGCGCGGTTGCGAAATTCTTTTCAGATTTATCCATATCTTGATCTAAATAATCATCAGCTAATTTAATTGCAATGGCAGAAAGTATCACAGAAAACATTATACTGATAAATTCACACATTGCGTGCAACACAGGTCTTCACCTCTTTTAAACCTTCGCTCAACAATGCGGATATCGGAATAATCGTAGCTTTTGGAAATATCGAAGATAGTTGAGTAAGGTTCTCTTTAGCAAAAGGTATATCTACCTTGTTTGCCAAGATTGCATATGAATTGCGAAATAAACCATAGTTATATATCTCGCGATCGATAGTGCTAGGATTATTTATATATTCTTTAGTAATATAGGATAAATCAATAACATGAAAAATAAAATCTGCACAGCGCATTAAACCAATTGTCTGGGCCATGCCACGACGAATTTTTTCTTCTTGATGTATTTTTTCTCCAATCCCACAAGTATCTGTAAGTTTGAAATTTACTGTTGTTTTTCCAAGAGTAATTTTAAGAATTAATGATTGTAAGGATTTTGTCTTATGCATTGTACTACTACAAAGCTCTTTCTTCGCATCTTCAATAGAAAAATGTCGGCATGTGATTAAATCATCGTATGTACGGAAGGTCACATCTACTGTTTTTATTCCAATATAAGAGGCAAAATTAAGAGTAAACATCGTTTTACCCGAATTTGGCCTGCCAACTACAGTAAGCTCCCTCACTCCTTTACCTCCTTTAAATCAACAGGTTCAATTAGTATTAGTTCTTGCCTGGTAATACTCGTTTTTGACATTAATCTAACAGCTTGATGACGAATTGCTCTTTCAATCATATTACGAACAGTCCGAGCATTACCAAAATTGTCGTTATTACTACTGTGTTGTAGTAATAATTTTAATAATAATGTTTTAGTATCTGCCGGTAAGGTATACTGCCGCTTAGCACATAGTTGCTCTGCTATATGTAAAAGCTCTTGTTGGTTATAGTCTGGAAAATCGATATGTATTGGAAATCGAGACCGTAAACCAGGATTGGTCTGTAAGAAAAATTCCATTTCTTTTTGATAACCAGCTAAAATTAAGATTAGTTCCTCTTTATGATCTTCCATTGATTTTACAAAGACATCTATATAAAGACCTGTAAAATAATTACTTGCATTAATACGTAAATATATGTATAAGCAAATAACTCCCTAAGCACATAGTCTAGGGAGTTGTTCTCATTTTCGTTCTATGAACCATTTGTCATATCATCAAATAAATGAACTTGCCTGCCCATGATGATACACAAGCTAAAAATAAAAATGATGACTTCATCCCAAATGCCAAGTTAGTAATAAAAAGAGCTGATGTTACTCAGCTCTTTTTTGCTTTTAGATATTGCCAGCTACATGGCGTTGTTATTATTAAATTTGTCTAATCAAATATTGTAAAAAATTTATCATTTGATTTAGAGTTAAAGCACATCTCGATTTGTTTTTTTGTGTTTCTCTCTACAGATAATGGAGGTAAGTCTGCTAAAGAAAAGAAACCACTTTCTTCAGTTTCTATATTTTTTTCAAAAGCACCATCTATCAACTCACAAAGTACGAATATCTTATATATTCCATAAGCAGATACAGGTTCATTATGTTTATTTCTGTCTAATACCGCTATTAATCTCTTGGGAACCACATTTAATCCTGCTTCTTCTCTTGCTTCCTTTATTATATTTTCTTTAATTGATAAATTAAATTCTGCCCAACCACCAGGCATCGACCAACAGCCATCAACACTTTCTTTAACTAACAATATCTTATTTTCTTTAAAAATAGCCCCTCTTATGTCGATTTTAGGTGTTTGATATCCTATTTCATTGCAGAATAAGTCCTCTATTTTTTCATTGCTGATCCCAGTATATTCACTCAATATCTCTACTGATAAATTTCTAATCTGTTGAAATCTTTCGATATCATACTTATCCTTTGAATATGTCAATCCTGCTTGTGCAAGTGATTGCAATTGCTTAGCCCAATTAAGCCACTTTGGTTTCATATTTATTCCTCCATTTATATTGTCTTCTCAAGAAACATAATTCTTGAAATAAACTACAAATCCTTTCATAGATCTATCTTTACAATAATGCACCTCTTATGTTTTTTTTGAATAAAATAGATTAATCAGAGAAAATCAATTAAAGATTGGAGGAATATTTATGAATTTCTATAATGGTTGGGGTATTTGGTTTATTTTTATAATTATCATCTTCATTTTACTTTTTTGGTCCTGTAGCAATTGGTAAGTTTTCAAAGAAAATAGCACCCCATCAGAGATGCTCATTTCAGACTAAATTAACTTAATTATCACTTGTATAAACAAGAATGTACAGGTTCCTTGAATTCATATTTTATATTTACTAAAGGTATTCTAAAGGTATACCAAAGGTAATTTCTAATTATAAATTAGCAACAGCACCGATCTATATTTTATTCGACGAGCATTTTATCTTCACATGATACTCACCTCTTTTGTTTAGCTATCATACAATATATTAATCGACGATAAAGGAGGAGTACTTATGGGTCTAGGTTTTGGAGGCGGTCGCAATGGCTTCGGCGGTTCCGGCTGTATAATTATTATAATTATTATTTTATTATTTTTCTGTTGCGATAACGATTTTTCTTCTAGTTGTTAATTTTTCTAAACAAATCCACCAAAGCATTACCTCTTGCAACCACGTTCCACCAAGACGTGGTTTATTTTTTTGCCTAAGAAAACCGCCCTAAAAGGCCATTTAAGTTTACATCAAAAATGTCTAGATAATCACCATCGTCCGGACAAGTTTGTCCCGTTATACCGCCAGTGCCTGAATTTACTATATCCTTCTATGTCTTAAAATTAAATTTCAATGGTAGCGTATACCTTCTGTCTTTTCATTTTTATAAGTTGGGTTATAGACACCTTTTTTAGCCGTATTAATGACTGATCCATTTAATTGCTTATGATTATAAAGCTGTCTATTTGAGCGATAGCAAGCCACTACTCATAGTTAATTTATATAACTGCTCACTATTTGAATATGATTTAAGGATGATGAATGATTCAGGAGATACTTTAAAATTACTACTTAGAATCGTATTTATTTTTTCAGCTAAATCAAGTTGTCCTTTTTGAATTAATTCTTGCTGAATATCTTTTAATAATTGTTGATCTTGTGTTTGTAAATCATTAATTGCTTCTTCTAGACGATTTACATAGTTTGAATTAATTGCTGCTAGTAATTGTTTTTTTGTTCTCAAACCATCCAAGTAAGCAAATACTGCTAATAAAGTACTAACAATAAATTCCATATTATCCCTCCACACATAATACTTTAATAAATTTTATGAGCGAGTAATAATTATATGACTTGTTTTATGTTAAAACAGCCCTGGGGCTCCTTTTTATTCCAATGTCGTTAGCTTAGTTTATATCTATCCTTTTCTTTTAAACTCTGTTGTGCAAGCTAATTCATAGCCGCACTTACGGCTCTTCAGCTGCGAACTTAGTTAATAATCTATTATCTCCTTTTCAGTTTTCTGTTACTTTATTGGATATTTTTCAATAATTATCCAAATAATAAGAGTAATTACCATAATCGTTTTTATAGGGAGCCTTTAATTTGGATTTCTTTTATATGCGTTTTCTTGTCTCTTGGACTTGTTGGCTAATCTTTGCTGATAAAGCACGTTGGAGAGAAATAGCGCCCGTAAGTATTTTTGCTTCATTATTAGGGGTAATAAGTGATCACTTTACAAATTTTCATATAACATATTGGGAGTATTACGGAAATCACCCTAAGATTATTATGGTACTCTTAGACGATTTTGAAATATACGCTGTTGTTACTTATCTCTATATCCAATGGCTTCCAAAAAGGCAGCGACTTTTAGATCTATTTACTTACATTTTCCCATGGACGTTATTCGCAGTGCTTATTGAATACATTCATATCAATACAGGACACATGGCTCATCACCATGGATGGACTTTTTGGTACTCTTATGTAGCTGACTGGATATTATTTTTACTATTTTATATGTATCATAAGATCTTTCATTTCGAAAAGCTGTCAAGATGAACTATCTTACTATAAAACTTCATTCACATCCATCGATTTATTTCTAAAACTAGCCCCTCCCACACATCACTCTCACCAATCACGCCATAATTCAGTTCCCTGATTCCTTCGCGAAACTCCGCAACTTGACGTGGGTCATCCCCCTGGCAATATTGTTCAGCATAGACTGAAGTGTGTCACCAGAGTTCACTGTATATTGCATTGCCACTATAGCCAACATTAGAATAAGCTGCTTCATTCTCAACGCCATCTCCTCTTAGCTTCTGTTCGGAATCAGTTACTTCATGAATTGACTAGTCATAATTCTACTATTATCTAAGCATTCCTAGGTATGCTTAGCAGCATTCATGACAGTGCTTACTCCTTCCGCGTATATCCTATGCCTTAATTGGCAATAATATGACTGTGCACATTTTCCTCTTCCAACAGGTGACCATAACAATGGAGCCTGTACATATTCTCCTGAACAAGACCATCAACGGAGCTGGTCTTGTTCTTTTTTTATCTAACCAATTGACATGAATCTTTGTAATCACGGTCGACATCTTAGACCAAGCACCATTGTTAACAGTGTCTTATCGCTGCTGGCAATAAGAGCAGTATTCTCCACATCATCCATTAACCAACCACCATATATACATGGTCCCACAATCATCCCTTTAGTGTGAAAGTGAAGTTATTATTATATACACATATCCTAATATTTCCCAGGAATAAAATATAATGATGATCTTATTTAGGCTATATCAAGCCTCCCTCTGCTTACAGCTACATTCAGCTAGCACACGAGCTGGCTTTGGCTTATCGACTGTTACAAATTCACTCCTACGGCATTTTGAGCAATCTGACGAGAACAGGATCTTAATAGGAATCATTTTATTACCTTCCGCATATACTGTTCTATCTTGACTTTTACAGGAGGTAAATAATTGATAGATATTGTCACTTTAGATAAGGTGCTGGGCACCTTATCTTTTATTACCCCGTTTTTGCTTTATGGTGGAATGGTCTTCGTTTTAGCAGTAAATGAAAGAGTCTCTGAGCTATACCACCAATACTTCCAAGGACTCATCCTAAGGCTTAAAGAATATCTTTTACTCAAAGGATTCCAGAGCAGCCATAACGTGACTAATGACAAGCACTACACCAAATCGACTAACAACCAGCTTCACCGCATCAATAATCATCGATAAAAACGCATCGGCTTGGACTCCCAAAACCAGGCATCAACGTAAGTCAGTCCACCTTATATCACTGCCTGTCCACTTTGTTTACAGCCGGAGTACCGGCTATTTGCTTCCAAATACTTGATGATAAACTCTAAGTTGAGCCTTTGCTAAAATCCGATTGTAATTCTCCAGCGCTTCTTGAGTTGGTTGATTTAACATCCTCCAATGCACTTTTATTTCTTTTAGTTTTTCTGGCGATATTTTAGATCGATTGACCTTTTGTGTACTTTCCAAAATCTTCGCCTCCTATTCAAATCGTTGCCCGATACAGTTTATGCTGGATATGATTGTCCGCTTTACAATTTTAACAACTTAGAACTTAGTTTAGATAATAATGCTTGATTACAATGACATTATGATCTAGTCTGAAAAAGAAATAAGCACAGCCTTACTCCATTATTTAAATGGGCAGGCTGTGCATTTATGTGTGGATTGTCGTAAGCGTAAAACAACTAGGTGGGTAGAAAAATAGCAACCACTGAGATATACTCTAGTGGTTGCTTCATTATTTACAAATTTGTTGAACTTCTGGATTCCACGGTAAATAATCTTCTAGAAGTTCAGGATACCGATGGAACTGTGCTCCAGGAAGATTATTTAAAATGAAGTGCAAATATTTATAAGGATCTAATCCATTGGCTTTTGCAGTTTCAATGATGCTGTAAACAGCAGCACTAGCGGCTGCGCCTTTGGGGCTGCCACTGAATAGCCAATTTTTGCGTCCTATGGTAAAGGGACGAATACTGTTTTCAGCCAAATTGTTAGAAATAGAGCAGTTACCATCTTTAAGGTAATTCATCAACCCATCCTTTTGGTTTAAGGCATAATTCACTGCAGATCCTAACTTTGATTTAGGCAGAATCTGACCTTTGATAGAATCAATCCATAACCAAAAGGCGTCTAAAACAGGTATTTCCTGCTTCAGACGCTGTGCTTTTCGTTCTTCGGAGTTAAAGGATTCAAGTCCCTTTTCCAATTCAAAAAGTTTATTGATATATAAAATGCCTTGCTGTGGAATCGTTGATTCCGGACTTTGGATATCACTAGGAAGAGCATCTACAAAATTCCTACGTAGGTGCGTCCAGCAAAAACATCGTGTAATACCTGGTACTTTATTGTAACCAGAATAAGCATCCGTATGGAGATACCCTTTGAATCCTGTCAGGAATTTCTGTGGATATTTCCCATGTCTTCCTGGTTGATAGTCGAATATCCGTATTGGCGTCTTGCAATATTGGCCGGTAGAATATACCCACATGTAGGAAACTGTGGTATTCTTCCGGTCTTTTTCGTTCATGACTTGAACGGTAGTTTCATCTGCATGCAAATGAGTTTGTTGAATCATTTCTTGATGCATCCGATTCAGGATTGGCATTAGCCAATCCCTCGAGGCAACCATGATCCAGTTTGCCATTGTTGCACGACTGAGCGCGACCCCCATCGAGAGCCATTCTTTTTCCTGTCGATAAAGTGGGAGTGCATTGACGAACTTTTGATGCATAACCCAAGCAATTGTGGATGGTGATGCCATGGAATGCTGTAATACAGGAGATGGCATCGGGGATTTTTCCATGTATTCGCGGCCATCTTTACGACATTTTCTACATTCAAAGGTTTCACGGTAATAATCGATGACAATAACTTTTGCTGGAATGAATTCAATTTCAGTACGTACAAATTCTTCACCAACAGATACCAATGGTGTCTCACATATTTCGCAGAAACGGTCTTCGGCTACTAGTGTACAAAGGCGTTTGGTATGGGGAAGATTTTCTAATAGTTTTTCACGCTGACCTTTGAATGTTTTACGACGGTAACTCTCGACATCCTTTAGATCAGGTTCAGGAGCTTTTTTCTTAGCCTCTATTTCTGCTTCATCAAAAAGAGAGAGTTGTCCATCAAATAAAGCCGTTGTTTTTTCAGAGCTTCTGCCGAAGAGTTGGCGTGTCAAATAGGCAACCGTATCATGCAGACGTTTGTTCTCTAATTCTAATTGAGCTATGCGATTTTCTAATGGTGATTCTGGTATCGTTATGCTCATAATAATGATAATTCCTTCACGTTTCTTATATCCTTATTATACCATGAAAACGTCGATAATCCCAGTAAAATCAAGGGTTTATCGACGTTTTATTTTATATAACTTTAGCTATGGTTACTTTCTTTACAGCTTTGGGTTGATCAATAGAGAGGCCTTCTAAGAGCCAGCGGAATTCTTGTATTGAGATTGAGCGAGCTGCTTGCGCATCTTTGGGCCATTGAAATTTTCCGCCTTCTAGCCTTTTATATAAAAGTAAAAATCCATCGCCTTCCCAGTATAGAATTTTTAAACGATCATGTTTTCTGCCGCTGAAAAGAAAAAGGTTTTTCTGAAATGGATTCATTTGAAAATTTTGTTGCACAATAGCGCAGAGACCATCAATCGATTTGCGCATGTCCGTATAGCCAGTGGCAATATAGATCTGTTCAGCTTTTGAGATATCTCCTAGCATGATTGTTTTTCTTGAAGGCTCATCAAAGTGCGAATTGTATTTTCAATAAAAAGAGGTGAAGTATTTTCCTCCAAATCTAAGGAGAAATCTCCATAATGCAGTGTGATTTTTGAAGTTACCACCGACTTACTTGAGCAAGTCGGTGGTTCTCTAAACGTAAGAGGAACAATCATGTTTGTATCGTTGCTAATGACAGGAAGTGCTTTGCAGGCAGCTTCACGAACAAGTTTTAACCAATAGTAATAACTTTGGGGCTTCAAATTCTGTTCTTTACAAAAAGCAGCAACAGTTTGCCCACTACTACGGCATTGCCGGACAATGTCAGTCCATTGATTTAATCGGTAAGTCTGCTTGATTTTTTGAGTATCCAAGATAACTCCTCCTTGGAGTTTTTCAAGCAACTCTAAAAACTTGAAAAACTCTAATTTGGAAATATTATCTCATGGAGTTAGCTTGAAAACTATCCACTTGGTTGTTTGACGCTTACGGATTGTCAAAAGATTTTTGGCAATCTCTGCATTTAAGATGATTTAGGCTTATATACTATACCAATAAAGATGGCTTGTATGGCATCATGGGAATCACGTCCGTATCGGAATCTATAGTTATTAGCTTCAATTCACTTCTCCACCCAATTTCGGAGGAACCTACATCACGATCCGTTACTCTGTGTAACCATAGATAATATCATGTCCCTTGTCAGTCTTGCAAATTCCGTATCCATGAAAGTGCTTTGCAAGGAGCAATTGCTGCGTATCAATATTCTCATGTGATACTCTCAATGTATATTGCTCTTCTTGTATATCTTCCCGAAAGTTACGAAAAAGGACGAAGCGAAGCATTCCAGCATAGGCTACGATAATATGAATCAATTGATACCCTTGGGAAAACAAGAACTTAAGACTAGGGTAGTTATAGGGTGAAACAGTGGCAATTGCATGATAATAATCACTTTGCCGAATAATATCAAACTGAACCAATCCCATCGCGGCAATTAATTGCTTGCCGCGATGCGCTGGATGTACTGCAGTCGGTCCTAATTTAGTGATTCTCGTAACTGTGCCAGGTAGCCAGCTTACATCAATATTGATCAATTCTTTTGTTAAATCAACCATGTTCATAACGTGATAGCCAATTAAATTTCCTCCATCGTATGCCCCTATGACGCTGTTTGGGATTTTTAGCCTTGCGTAAATCAATTCATCATTCTTAAGATTAAGTAAGTCAGGTCTAGTTAAATGCTCGGCAACAATTTTTTGTAAATCCATAATCTGCGTGAAATGAGTTTGGTTCAAAGAACAAATATGGTAGTTCATTAGCTTACACCTCTTTTTATATAATCTAATTAGAGTATATAAAAAAAGGGAGAAATTAACTAATAATAGAACTTACACAATTGTAAATGAAACATAAAAAATCGTTCCATGCGTGCTAGTGACAAACTCGATGCGTGCATTATGACGTTGGGCAATACTATAGCATATTGCAAGACCAAGTCCTGTCCCAGTATCTTTTGTGGTGATAAAAGGAATTCCAATCTTATCGATAACATGTTGACTAATGCCGGCTCCTTCATCTTTGATGGCTAAAACTACTTCCTGATTACGTACCGAGGTGCTAATAGTTACGACGCCGTGGGATTTCATCATCATCGCGTCTTGCCCATTACGGACTAAATTAAACAGAAGCTGACGAATCTGTTTTTCATCTAATAATAACATTGGTAAAGGCTGTAGATTGGTAACAATGTCTTTATCTATCATCCTAGCATCTGCTAACAATAGAGGGAAAACCGCTTCGATAATGGAATTGAGATCAATTCTATTTAAATCGATTGTACAGTCTTTTGCAAGTGCCAAAAATTCTTTAATAATTGCATTCGCATTATCAATCTCTTCTATCATCGTCTTAAATTGTTCACTATATTTCACTCCAACATCTTTTAATGAAAGAAATTGGAGATATCCACGAACGGCAGCCATTGGATTACGCACTTCATGGGCAATTCCAGCTGCCATCTCTCCTACCAGGTTTAAGCTATTAGCTCGGGCAACTGCTTTTTCCATGTCTTTTAGCTGGGTAACATCACGAAACACGCATAAAATAGTTTCAACTTGATTACTTTGATCAAACTCTGGAATGACATGAACATGGATGTAACTAGTGTCTCCATTGAATCGGCGATACTCTTGAAGAACGATTACCTCTAACCCTGTATTAAAAACCTGCTGTTCACTTACCGTTATTGCCTGTATCCAATTTTGGTCGGGCAATATATCATTCATCGTTTTCCCCATAAAAGATTTGACAGGCACACCAAATAAATTCTGCATGGCAGGATTTACATAAACATATCGTAAATTTTTATCAATACGGCTAATACCATCTTGTGTATTTTCAATTAAAGTTTTAAATTCTCTCTCCTGTTTAAACAACTCTTTTACCATCTGCTTGATACTATTGGCAAGTGTTCCAATTTCATCATTTCGTTTAATATTAAAATGCACTATCCGGTTTCCTTGCGTAATTGATGTCGCAACTTCAGAAAGTGATTCAATAGAAGTAGTAAATGATTTTGCCAACATGCCGATGGCCAGTACAACAATAAGTAAGGTGATGACAAAAATACCAATAATTTTTTTGATAACATTAAAGATTTGCTCTGACAATTCGTCAGCATCAATCACCGATATAATTTTCCAGCCAGTATCGGTAATTTTTATACGAATATATTTCTTTGTACCATTTAGCATAACCTCATGCATTCCATCGGTTTTACTTTCTAGTTGCTCTAAATCAAATAACCCTAAATCAATTGGTTGTTTCGACAACCAACTGTGATTTTTAGGACTAACGATAAATTTATTATTTTGGTCTAGCACCATCATGAAGCCTGTTTTGCCCAATTTATATTGCTCAATTTGATGTTGAAAATTCTGTAAATCCCACCCCAAAAACATAACACCAATGATGTTGCCTTCATGATCAAGCACCGCTTGCGATACAGATAATATCAAAAGCCCTGATAGGCGATGATAAGGCCCATTGAGATTTGGTTGCCTATGTTTATTAATTGCTGCTTGATACCACTCCCTTCTTCGCGGATCATATTGTGAAAAATCATCACTCGCACCAGGATAAATAAAATATCCTCCATTTTCACTGGCAATACCAATAGCATCCATATATTGTTGGGTTTTATAGTAAGATACGAGAGATTGATAGTGGCTTATATCAAGTTCCGTTGGCGATACAATCACATGATTATCAATTGTTTCCATCAATCGTTTCGTGCTATCTTCACGGCATAAAACATCGATTGCATAGTAAGCGGGATTGATTATGTCGTTAGAAATTGTTGAATCAACATTATCAATCTGTTGATCAGACAATTTAATAAAATTATTTTTTACATCATCTTTAATAAATTCAACAATGCTTACACTACTGATCATATAAGGACAAATAAAAGCGATGAATACTCCAATAACAAGCTTCTTCTTTAATGTATTAATTCGAAACATTATCTGTAACCTCCGTAGTTAGTGCGCAATGTACTAAATCAAGAAACGTAATTTCATCATTATCTTCTAACGTTCAATTATATGTCGATAGCCTTGCGCTCTACTCCATCTTCACTAAAAATGATAAAGCCATAACTACTTTAAAGTGAATTATGGCTACTTTCTCTTTTTAATTTGCTAATTCCTGCTAAAAATTGACATTATTGTATTAGTTCTTAAGAAAAGGAATCTATGCAAGTTTAAGGCTGTTCCAGTATAGGAAGTTCGTTGTAAAGAGATTGCGAGAGATCTTTAGCAATCGAGCAAAGACCAGTACAAGTTGGGCAATTCTTACAGGTAGATGAAATTCGGCTTATAAGTATGTAAGATCAGTATTGGCTGTAGAGTGGATCATACTGGTTCTTTTATGCTAACAAATAATTCATCACATCTTCTTTAATTCTATAATATAAATTCCAATATTGTAATATCATGGTAAAATACGTATTGTTCTCTATTCTTAATTAAAAGTGATGGTTACCAAAATAAAAAGCATATCTCTTTTTTCAAGTAATGGCATTAGTGAATAAACTTAACTCACGCTGTTCTAATTGTTTTAAATAATTAGAGGTTAATATGATATCAACCTTGTTACGGATAGGAGGCCCATATATATGATTGCAGCACTTTATATTCGTGTGTCTACAGCCGATCAAGCAGAAAAGGGATACTCTCTTGAGACTCAGTTGTCGGAAAACCGTCAGAAAGCAAGTGAATTGGGGGCAACAACTTTCGTAGAGTTTATTGACGATGGTTATAGCGGGGAATATATTGATCGCCCTGCCCTCACCCAACTACGTGATGGATTAGAAAGAAGAGAATTTGATATAGTTGTTATATACGATCCTGATCGTTTGGCCAGAAACCTAGCTCACCAACTTATTATTACGGATGAAATAGAAAAATCCGGAGCAAAGCTGCTGTTTGTCTCCGTTACCTTCGAAGCATCCCCTGAAGGAAAATTATTTTACTCCATGCGAGGCGCCATATCCGCTTATGAAAAAGAGAAAATCAAAGAACGTACAACCCGCGGTAAAAAGGGAAAGGCTCGTCAAGGTAAGCTTGTAAACAATGGGCGCTGTTTTGGATATGACTATGATAAAGCTAACAGTATGTATATTATAAATGAGGATCAAGCTGCTATTATACGCCAAATATTTGATTTGTGTATCAACAGTAAAATGGGTACCGCCTTGATCAGCAAAGAGTTGAACAATGAAGGTATCCCCGCTCCCCGTGGTAATCGTTGGATTGTCTCCAGCATACACCGCATACTTACGAATACAGCCTATAGAGGCGTTATTTATAGTATGAAGCACAAATCTACCAAGACAGGTTTTAACACTCGTACAATTGAAATTCGACCGGAATCTGAATGGATCCCTATTCAAGTACCTCCTATTGTCGATGAACTCACCTGGCACTCTGCACAAAAACAGTTACAATTGAATAAGGATTTAGCAAAAAGGAATTTAAAAAATGATTATCTTTTAAATGGTCTAGTCTGCTGTGCACGCTGCGGCAGAAAAATGACTATCAAACATTCGGGGAATAGCAATAATCCAGTCAGCTATTATGCTTGTTTAACACAAGTTAGCACATCCTATTTGTACTTAGAAAATGATAAATGTACAGCTAGACGTATCCCTGCGGTTATACTAGATGAATTGGTATGGGATAAGTTACATGAGTTGGCGAAAAACCCCGAATTAATCGATCAATATGCACAAAATATTGGAAATCCTATTGCAACAGTAAAGATTAAAAATAATTTAGTAAGATTAAAGGAGAATGAAAAAAAAATAAGCATCCAAAAGGAAACCATTATGCGATGGTTTCGTCATGAAATTATTAATAGCAGTGATGCCGAAAAACAGTTAGATGAGATCAACAGGCAACTTATTGACATTGAAATTACAAAAAAATGCTTGAATGATGAATTGAATCTTCTTACACCTCAAACTAGCCCCACAGACATTGCAATGAATCTAAAAAAATACTTTAAAGATACTCAGTATTACTCTGAGGAAGAGCGAAAGATTGCTATGCGTGCTGTACTCGATAAAGTAGATGTTGAACGAATTGACATTACCTACGCCAAGAATAGTAAGCCTGAATTTACGATTGATTTGAAGTTTTTATAAAATCCATTGTACCATATTGTATATGCATTTTCTCTTTAGGTTATTGCATACTAGTTTCTACCAATACATCAATAGATTCTTTACCGAAATCTTTTTCACCGCCTCGGGCTAAGGAATATGCTTCATCAATAAATAAGATGCCGCCATATGCTTTTTTTAATTGTTCTCGAGTTTTTTGGGCTGTATGCCCAATGTATTCTCCAACCAAATCAGCTCTCTCAACCTCAATCAGATGACCACGTTGTAATACTCCAATCTCACGAAATATTTGCCCAAGAAGCCTAGCAACAGTGGTTTTCCCTGTACCTGGATTTCCCTTAAAGATCATATGTAGTACTAATGGCTCCGTATTTAATTTTTCCTGCACGCGGCGACGCTGAATTTCAATAAATGCGTAAATCTCTCTAACTAATTTTTTCACTTCTGACAATCCTATTAAATGGTCTAATTCATATAAGATTTCTTCTATTCGCTTTTGCCGATTATCGACCTTAGTATGATGAGCAGTTATATTATCTAACTCTCGCAAAGACTTAAATGCCTGAGTCGGTGAAATTTCGCCATTTCCAACAGCTGTAAAAACATCTTGTGGATAAACATAGGTCATTTAAATCACACCCCACCCTATGGTTATAGATGATATACATTATACTCAAAATGCAATTAAACGGTGATAAAAAAATTCTAGGCATTTGCCTAGAATTTTTTTATTTTATAGTAATTTATCTGATTTATTATCTTCTTTTTTTTCATGAGAAGTTGATGATAATGATCTCAGAGGCGTAATCGTCGATATGGCATGTTTGTATACCAATTGCTGTTTACCATCATTTTCTATAATTACAGTAAAGTTATCAAACCCTTTAACGACACCTCTCAATTGGAAACCGTTAATAAGATAAATAATTACAGGCAGATTGTTTTCTTTGCGGATTTGGTTTAGAAAACTATCTTGTAAGTTAATAGCTTTATTTAGCATAGTTAAACCCCTCCGATTTTTATTTTTATTTTTATGATTCGATTCTAAGGATACGTTTTCCTGCAATTTCTTTGTAAATAGTTTCCATCATCTCATTTGTTGTATCGAAATTTTTCACATCAAACCAGATAATATATGGCATCTTCCGATACCAAGTTAATTGACGTTTGGCAAAATTTCTTGTAGCTTGTTTAATGCTGCCAATCGCGGTAGCTAAATCGATTTCTTTTTGCAAGTATTTAACAATTTCTTTATAGCCAATACCTTGCATCGCCTGGCAGTTAGCTGATATACCACGGTTCAACAATTTTTCAACTTCATTTACCAATCCCTGAGACATCATTAAATCAACTCGTTGATTAATCCTTTCATATAATAATTTTCGCTCCATCGTAAGCCCAATAACAACAGTATCATATAAAAGTATATGCTGCTCCATCAGCTTATTTTGGGATACGGTTTCACCACTAAGATAATAGATCTCTAAAGCACGAATGATACGACGTAAATCATTAGGATGCAAACGTGCAGCTGTATCTGGGGATACTGCTGCTAATCGATCATGAAGATATTGATTACCATTTTTTTTTGCTAAATCATCTAATTGTATACGCAATTTTTCATCACTAGGCGTAGGATTAAATTGATAGCCTTCCAATAAGGCCTTTACATACAATCCTGTACCACCTGCTAAAATAGGTATTACTCCTTTTTGATTTATATTCGTAATGTGTTGGCTGGCAAGCACTGTGAAATCAACTACACTAAAATCTGCCTGGGGTTCCAAAATGTCAATTAGATGATGAGTTATATTAGATCGTTCGTCACTAGAAGGCTTAGCAGTTCCAATATTCATGTCTTTATAAACCAACATCGAATCACCAGAGATAATCTCAGTATTCAAGATTTTTGCAAGCTCAATGCTCACTTTCGTTTTACCTACAGCAGTTGGTCCTATGACAGCAATCAGCTTTTCCATAATTTAGTTCTCCACCTTAATAACACCATATTGAATACTACTATATTTTCCACCGTAAATAGCAGTAATGCCTAAACGATCAAACTCATTATTGTGCAATGCTTCTTTAATAACTACCCTTTTTCTTGCTACTCGGCAGGCCTCTGCAAAAGTACTTTCTGCTATGGGACTATTATCAGCCAAATAACGCAAAGGTTTTAAGTTTGAACTACTATAAATCGGCTGACGAAACATAGGATCAAAGAATACAACATCAAAGCTATTATCAGGTAAATTAATAAGAACGTCATGACAATGTTTACTTTTCACTTGAATACGACGTAATGCCTGATTAACATCTTCTTTCTCATGGGTAAAATGTTGTAAACCGTAACTTGCAACAAAGGCAAGAATAGGTGAAGCTTCAATACCAATGACCTTCCCTGTCTGACCAACTGTAAAACTGGCAACAACTGCATCCGTAGCTAATCCTAATGTACAATCTAACACTGACATACCTGCAGATAATGACATAGCAGCTATCATATGGTCATTTTTACCATTTTTTAGATTTTCTATTCGCAATTCAGCCATATTTAAATGAAAAAAATACTCACCGCCTATTGTATGGACAATCGGGCCATTTTTCGTAATGACAATTATATTTTCAACTTGATAGTTGTTTTTTAGTGCGGTAATTGAATAACGATCCCGAGGGATTAAAGGAACTTGTAATTTTTTCGCTATTTCTTGTGCTAATTCTTCTATTTCGCAGGGAGGAGATTGTATTGTTGTTACTAGTAATTCCATTCCATCACCTATTATCTAATACAATATTTTGATCTTAATTTATAACAAAGTATCTTTAATGTATAGTCAAATTGTTTAGAATTTATGTACGTTTAAACATTTTATATAAGTCTTTAGGAGTAAAACGTATCATTGCAGGCCGCCCATGAGGACAAGTATAGGGTAAATGGGTATTACATAATTCTCCAATTAAGGCCTGCATTTGCCGCATATTCAGTGTTTCTCCAGCCTTAATCGCAGCACGGCAGGATGCTATTTGCAGGCAGTGATGGCGTAATTCCTGCGGGTTAGGATCATGCATGTTTTGAATATATTCTAAAATCTGCCTAATCGCCGCTTCGGTTTCTGACAACGGAATATCACTAGGTAATTCAGATAAGCGCATGGTATTCGGTCCTGCTAATTCTAGCGTGAACCCTAATTTATAGAAAGTATCATGATATTCTGAAATAATATTGATTTCAGTAGTATCAAAATCCAAAAATAAAGGTACTAGTAATTGTTGCGAAGGAATACGCTCTGTGTGTTGACTCATTTTATCATAAAGGATACGTTCATGGGCTGCATGTTGATCAATAATGTACAAACCATCAGGACCTTTACTGATAATAAAACAGTCATCGACTTGTCCTAGTGGATATAACGTAAACTGAGAATCCTCTGTAATTGTTGATATCACATTAGGAGCAGGTGTATCGAAGGACATCATTTCTTCCTTCTCTAATGTATCTCGCACTACATTTAAGGGAAGTGGAGTTTCTTGCCAAGAACTTACTATAGGAACAGAAGCAGCATTATAAGAAGGTTTTTTATAGTCATTATTCGTATATGGATTCGACGCAGAATGAGAATAAGAGCTGGGGTTAGGTTTAAACTCAACCGTAGCTGCCAGTTGATCAGGAGCATGCGGTGCCGACAAAACCTCTATGACAGCCTTATATACAGCTCTAAAAATTTTTTGTTCATCACTGAATTTAACTTCACTTTTCTGCGGATGAACATTGACATCAATCGTATCTGTGGGAACGCTAAGATTTAAAACAGCCAAAGGATATCCGCTCTTAGGTAATAAAGAATGATACGCATTATCCAGAGCTTTCGCTATTGAACGACTATTGATCACTCTTGCATTAACAATAACAGTTTGCCACTGACGACTACTTTTTAGCAAGGTAGGTTTGGATAAATAACCAGATATTTTTATGTTATCAATTGTATTTTCATAATGAACCGGCAGCAAATCAGGAGCAATTTTTTGTCCATATATATTAGTTAATGTGTCCTGTAACTGATTATTACCAGGAGTAGAAAGAACCAATCGATTATTATTAATCAACTTAAAGGCAATGTTAGGATTGGCTAACGCAATTTTCGTTAAAATATCATGAATATGAGAGCTTTCAGTAGAGGGCGTTTTTAAGAACTTCTTGCGAGCAGGAGTATTAAAGAATAAGTCTTTAACGACAATACTTGTACCTACACTTCCACCTGCTTCTCGGATGTCAGTGGTAATTCCTCCTACCACTTCTACATACGTTGCTAATGATTGATTATCATGAAGACGGGTGGTTAAGGAGAACTTAGACACTGCTGCAATACTAGGAAGAGCCTCCCCACGAAAGCCCAAGGACGTAATTGTTGCTAAATCTTCTGCTGCACTAATTTTACTCGTAGCATGACGTAAAATAGCAAGTTGTGCATCCTCAGAACTCATACCGATACCATCATCTGTTATTCGAATAAAGCCAATACCGCCTTCAGCAATTTCAATTTCGATATTTTTACTTTGTGCATCAATAGAATTTTCAACAAGTTCTTTTACAATAGAAGATGGGCGTTCAACCACTTCTCCTGCAGCAATTTTATTCGCTGTATTTTCATCTAAGACATGAATAAAGCTCATAATTTACCAGACTCCTGTTTTGCCTGATTTTGTAATTGATAGAGAATATTGATCGCTTCAATAGGAGTAATTGTTGTAATGTCTATTGCTAATAATTCATCTACCGTCGATGACGTGAATAGGGATATGGGAGTGGTGGCAGCAGCAGATTCCGCTACAGAAAGAGAAAGATTTTGTGATTGTACATGATTTTGTTCCAATTCTACTAACAGTTCTTGCGCTCGTTTAATTACCTTTTGTGGTAAGCCTGCTAACTGGGCTACATGTATACCATAGCTTTTATCTGCGCCACCAGGGATTATGCGGCGTAAAAAAACTACATCGCTCCCTCTCTCTTTTACTGCCACGGAATAATTTTTAACGGTTTTATGATAATCAGCTAGTTCTGTAAGCTCATGATAATGAGTCGCAAATAGTGTTTTAGCTTTAACACGTTCTTTGATGTATTCAATTACAGCGCGAGCAATACTCATCCCATCAAAGGTACTCGTTCCTCGTCCAATTTCATCTAAAATAATTAAGCTTTGCGATGTAGCATGCTTTAGTATTTGTGCAACTTCATTCATTTCTACCATAAATGTACTTTGCCCAGTTGATAAATCATCACTGGCTCCTACCCTGGTAAAAATTCGGTCAACAGGGCTAATGATCGCTTCTCGGGCGGGAATAAAGCTGCCGATTTGTGCCATAAGTACAAGTAGTGCGACTTGGCGCATATAAGTGGATTTACCTGCCATATTAGGACCAGTAATAATCATGATTTCATTACTATGGTGGTTCAATTCACTATCATTAGGAACAAATAACTCCCGTTTTAATAGTCGCTCTACAATCGGGTGGCGACCATCTTTAATAGTAATTTCTCTTGTTTGGGTTATTGTAGGTCTAATATAATTATGACGAAAGGCAACTTCACTTAAACTAATAATAGCATCCAGCTGCGCTAATTGTCTGGCTGTTTCTTGAATTTCTTTAATATATACTTTAATATGATCCCGTATTTTAGAAAACAGATGATATTCAATCGTAACAATTTTTTCTTGAGCACCGAGGATCTTAGACTCAAATTCTTTTAACTCAGGTGTAATGTAGCGTTCCGCATTTGCTAGGGTTTGTTTCCGAACATAACTAAGCGGAACAGAAGCTGTATGAGAATGAGTAACCTCAATATAATAGCCAAAAACTTTATTATAGCCGACTTTGAGAGACTTAATGCCGGTGTTTTCTCTTTCTCTCGTTTCAATATCCTGCACAAATTGTTTACTGTCCCGCGCTATCGTATGTAATTCATCTAATTCTAGATCATAGCCTCGTTTAATTAATCCACCCTCACGCACAGAGAATGGGGGATTATCTACAATAGCAGTATCGACTAAGGTAACAAGATCGACATGAGTATGCAGATAAAAGTGTAAATTACTTAAAAAGACCGTATTTGTTTTTTGTAGCTGCTCTTTGATCGTAGGTAATACCATTAATGAGGATTTTAATGCAATTAAATCACGAGCACTTGCAGTACCTACTTCAATACGAGTTAAAATTCGTTCAAGATCATAAATATTAGCTAATGTTTCATGAATGGTTTGACGCAATGTGGGTTTTTCTAAAAGTTCTGCAATAGAATCTTGCCGCTGTATAATATGAGTTGTATTCATTAATGGGTATTCCAACCACTTTTTGAGCAAACGACCACCCATTGCCGTTTTTGTATAATCTAACACATAAAGCAGGGTATCTTTTTTACCCCCATCTCTTACGTTGCGTGTCACCTCCAAATTACGCATACTGGTGGAATCAATTGTCAAATATTCAAATGCATTATAATTTATAAGTCGATTGATATGTGACAAATCTGTTTTTACAGTCTGGTGTAAATAATATAATAAACAACCAATGGCAGCAAGAGCCACGTCTTGTTGAGGCAAATCATCCGTCATAAAATGCTGCTTTGGCAAATCGCTAACTAGCATCAGATTATCAATTGTTAACGTTGTATGAGTACAATGAGGTATGCGATTACTAATAAAAGTATTTAACTTTTCGATGTTTTCAATTTTGCTTGCTAGCACTAACTCCGTAGGCATTAAGCGAAATAATTGATCGTATAATGCTGTTAATCGCTGAGAGCCTAAAAAGGTTGCCCAGAGACATTCACCTGTAGAAATATCAGCTGCAGCAAGAATTAGCTCTTCCTCTTCTTCATATAAGACTGCCAAATAGTTATTATTGTTATCTGGTAAAAGATTTTCGGCAATTATGGTACCCGGAGTAATAATTTTGATAACCTCACGCTTAACGATCCCTTTGGCTTGCTTTGGATCTTCGACTTGTTCACAAATGGCTACTTTATAGCCTTTGCTAATCAACTTCGCAATATAAGTATCTGCTGCATGATAAGGTATACCACACATCGGAACACGTTGTCCGCCATCTCTTGCTGTAAGTGTAATTTCTAATTCACGTGATGCTAACTCTGCATCCGTAAAAAACATCTCGTAAAAATCTCCCATACGAAAAAATAAGATTTCATTTTCATGCTGACTTTTAATCTCTAAATATTGTTCCATCATAGGGGTATACTTTATCGTCATAGGTGTTCGCCTCTCTTTCTTAGTGTAGTCGAAATTATATAAAAAGGGATATTGCTATGTAAGTCAGATTAATCGATTAATTTTCCCTTTAATATCCAGGTTTGTGCAGTTGTAATTTTAATATTTGCAAGCTGACCAACTTCCTCTGTTCCTTGCTTGTCCCATAGAACTATCTTATTAGTAGTGGTACGCCCCATAAGCCTGTTCTCATCTCTTTGACTAGGCCCCTCCACTATAACAGTCACTACAGTATCTGTGAATTGTTGATTAATTTCCAAGCTTATATCATTCTGTACATCCATTAATTTTTGCAGTCTTTCTTTTTTGACTACCAAAGGTATTTGATCAGTCATCGTAGCTGCTGGTGTACCAGAACGTTTAGAATACAAAAATGTATAAGAAGCATCAAAGCGAATTTCTTTAAGAAATTCAAGAGTTTCTTGAAATAATTCATCACTTTCACCAGGAAAACCTACAATAATATCAGTAGTAAGACTCGCATGAGGAATAGCTTTGCGAATTTTTCTAACTAATTCACGATAATAGTCAGTTGTATAGCCCCTATTCATCATTTTTAAAATGGCATCACTGCCTGACTGAACAGGTAAATGAAAATGATCACAGATCTTTTTACTATTTAAAATCGTATTAATTACCTTATCGTTTATATCACGTGGATGCGATGTCATATAGCGAACACGTTCAATGGTTTCCACTTGATCAACGGCCTTAAGTAAATCAGCAAAATCACCATATTCTTTTGTATCATTGCCATAGGAATTAACATTTTGCCCTAATAATGTAATCTCTTTAAATCCATCTAGTCCTAATTGATGAATTTCCTCTATAATATCATGTAAAGGGCGGCTCCGTTCACGTCCCCTCACATAAGGTACAATACAATATGTACAAAAATTATTGCAACCATACATAATAGGTACCCACGCTGAAATCTTTCCGCGACGTATCGTAGGTACGTCAGGTGCTAAACGTTCGGCTTGATCCCAAACGGCTAAAACACGATCTTTTGATTCTTCAAACTCTTTAACAATCTCAACTAACTGATGCACGTTGTGAGTACCAATAATTAAATCGATATGTGGCGCTTTTTTAAATAATTTTTCTTTATCCTTTTGAGCCATGCAACCCGCAATGGCAATAATGAGATTCGGATTGCTTACCTTTAAATTTTTTAGTTCTCCGATTTTACCATAGATCTTTTTCTCAGCGCTTTCTCGTACGCAGCAAGTATTAATTAAAATAAAACTGGCATCCTCCAGACTCTCAGTATATTCATAGCCAATACTTTTAAGTTGACCAGCTAATCGCTCAGAGTCATGTTGGTTCATCTGGCAACCATAAGTATACGTAGTAAAATATTTTATATTGGAATCCTTCACTTCATTTGATGGTATTTCTACATTATATTGATCTGGTTTTGACATATATATCAACTCCCATAAATTCTACATTATTCTTCAATATTATAGCTTAAATGATTCAGTTTATCAAACAAGCTTAGATGATACGATCAGCTTTTAATAAAAAAACCAGCTCAATTATGAATGGCTAGTTTTTTCTCCTAAATATATTGAACCATATCATAGGGTCACTCTTTTTCCTGACAGGGTTTCATTTTAATATATTGTTACATTTCAGCACTCTCCATTTGTTAAATTTTTTGTGATTTCAATAAGCAATAATGAATAATAACTTACTATGTCACATTTACTATAATCCACGAATAGTATACAGCAGGTGATTTAATATATATGATTAAAAAATGAATGAAGGAGCAGAGAAAATGAAATATCCGAAAGGAAAGGGTTTTGATCTTACTGGTGGCTTAATTATAACGGTAGTACTCGAAGAGTACTCTTTAACGGGAACATTTCTAGGCGAAATAGAAAACCGCCATTGTAAGGAACCAACTTATATTGTACAGGAAGATTCCGAATTTATTCTATTACAATTAACATGTCCAGTTGATGTAATAAATGGACCGGAATTCCCCATAGGTACAATTATCGCTGTTAATGTAGAACAAATTTTATTTATTGCTCCCGGCGGTATCTGCGATACAGATGCGACCACCATTACTTCTAGCAATTAAATCTTAATTATAGTTAAAAGGGGCTGTCGCAAAACGTTTTTTGAAAAAATGTAATGCGGCGCCCCTTTTTTTGTGCAAGCAGATAGAAAACAGGCGGATGAACACAGAAAAATAAACCGTCAGGCGATTTTTGGACATAATGAAATAGAGGAAGTCTCTTCCCCTAAGAAAAAGTCTGTATGTGGTTGTCAGGCCGTTTTGGGAATATGTAGATACTTTCCACAGCGGCTGCTTTGGGTTTTGTTGTGGAGTTTGTTTAGATTATACCCCATACACAACAACAAGAACTCGATCTTCACCTTGACGCTGCCCCTCATCAGAAACCGCCGGAAGCCCATGTCCTGTTTGAGCACCCCAAAAGCCCCCTCTACCTGAATGGAACGGTTGATGCGCAACAAGATCCCTTCTTCGCTTTGGATCCGCTCCTGCATTTGTTCGCGCTGGCGCAAAAAGGTTTTGGAGATATACAGGTTTTTGCTCCGCTGCTCAAGCGGCGTCTTGCTTGCTCCTTTGATGCATTGGGCTTTATGCGGACAGTCAGTACATTCCGAGCAGGTGTACACCGTTGTTACAATCGGATAACCGGCTTTAGACTTGGTCTTTTTCTCATATGCTGCCCGGATGGGCCGACCCATGTGGCATAGATAGCTATCGGTGTTTGCGTCGTAGCGCATGTTTTCCCGTTTGCCGATGTTCGTCCTGTATTTCTTCGTCTTGGCTGTATCATGGTTGCGCGGCTTAATAAACGCGAATTGTCCGTTTTTCTCGCACCAAGTGTAGTTCTCCTCACTCTCGTAACCCGCGTCCGCTACCGGCTTTGTATACCCCAGTCCCTTGAGCGTCTCCAGCATCGGGATCAATGTTTGGCTGTCGCTGCGCTCCTGACTGATCATGGCGGCTACAATATATTCGGCGTCCACTGCCAGGGTAGCGTTGTAGCCTGGTTTAAGCTGACCATTTTTCATATGATCCTCTTTCATCCGCATGAACGTCGCATCTCTATCCGTCTTGGAAAAGCTGTTGCGTTCCCCAAAGCTGTGATTGTAGTCGTCGTACTGCTTCTGCCGGGTAAGGCAGTCCTCTACCTTCTCCAGAGCCCGCTGCAGCGGACTTTTGCGTTGCCCTTTGCCGTGAACAAAGACAATGCCGCGTTCGGCTTGCAGGGCTTTTAGCCGTTTGCGCAGTTTCTTTAGGTCCTTGGCCTTAATTTTCTGACCAACATGAAAACGCAGACCGAACTCTGCTGCTAGCGTCGGCAGATCTGATTTCATCCTTGCCTGTAGCTTCTGTTCGTTCATTTGCGTGGATTTCTTCCAGACAAAGCTGTAGCGGTTAGCATTGGCCTCCAGCTTGGTTCCGTCGATGAATACACTTGAGAGCGACAGTTCGCCCGCTTCTTCCAACAGCCGTACAAGCTGGGAGAACAGATCGTCTATAACCGCTGGCAGTCGCTCGCTGCGAAAGCGTGCGATGGTGGCGTGATTGGGTGCTTTCTCCCGACCTAAGAGATACATGAAGTTGACGTCTCGCCGGCAAGCCTGTTCGAGCTTGCGGCTCGAATAGATACCGTTCATATATCCATATACGACGATTTTAAATAGACGTCTCGGTGAAATCTCGATTCTCCCCATCCGAGAGTACGCGGCGTACAGTTTGCTATAATCCATCCTTTCTAACACCACGCTGAGTAGCCGTACCGAATCATCTACCGGGATCATCTCTCCAATGTCCATCGGGAATACCAGTTGATATACATTTCCGTCTGCTGTATAATTTAAAGGTAATTTCTTGTTTTTCACAATCTTGATTTTACAACAAAAGACGGCTTTCAGCTACTGCTGACTGCCGTCTTTTGTTTTTAGGGCTGTCTTAGCGCGACAGCCCCTTTTAACTATAATTAACTAATTTCTCCATGTTCTTTAGAATAATATATATTACTTTGAATTTAATAAAAAACCTTGGGAAAACTAAATCAGGAGGTGATAATTATGGGTGAAAAGCATCCTGATCGTACGAATGAGTGGAGTAAACAACAACAAGCATTGAAAAATATGAAAACCACTACTATATCATCCAAAGATTCCAAAGAAGAAAAAAAATCTCATTAATAATCAACATTCATCTTTATATTCATTTGCAATATGTAGTAGATTTAAAGAAATGTATTACTTGTATTGGCTGCTCTATCAAGAGCAGCTATTTTCACTTAAGTACACTAATGAAAATCATAAAAAGACCGCCTAAAAAAGCGGTAATTAATAATTACTATAGATCTATGATTAATTATTCAGTAAGGCTTTTATCAATGATAATTTATCTTTTGCCGCTTGTTCTCCTTGACCTATACATAGCAAAGCTTGTTTAGTATCTTTAAATTTTGTTTGAAAAGTATTAGGACGAATAATAATATCAGCATATTGTTCTGCTTTAAGCAAGGTTACTTCCCGCCCCATTATTTCAATACATTGTATTAATATTTCTCCTACAGTCTTAATATCATAGTTAAACTGACCATCATAGCCTAAATCCACTCCAATTACTATATCAGCTCCCATATGACGCAAAATATCAGTTGGCAAATTATTTTTAACTGCTCCATCTACTAATGTCATACTCCGATATTTCTTTGGAAAGAATATTCCTGGTATTGAAATACTTGCACGAACAGCTTCTGTTAATGAGGTATTATGATAATATCTTGCATTTAAGATACCACGGCGATCAAAGACTGGAGTAGTAAAGAATATAGTATCTGCAGAATGTAAATCAACAGCCGTAATGGCAATTGGAATCTGGGTATCTCTTACAGTCTTATTCTGCCATAAATGATAAAAATATTGCTCTACCTTATCCCCTTTTATAAAACCAGTAGGTAATACAGACCAAAAACGAAACGCACCATTAAACAACCATTTCATACCGTGTTTGAAGAGATCACCTACAGTAACATTTAAATCAATTAGTTCATCCATTTTAATATTTTGTATCATATTTTGCATTTGTTGTGGAGTATAGCCACAAGCATACATACTAGCAATGATTGCACCTGCACTGGTTCCGCTAATCATATCAATTGGAATGTTATGTTCAACTAGTACTTTTAGTACTCCTATGTGTGCCATACCTCGAATGCCACCACCACTCAAGGCTACTCCTACCTTTTGTTTTCTATTATTTAACTTGTATTCATTACTCTTGCCAGCCATAACATCACCTCATATACACACTTACTATATTCTATGAATAGCAGATGCAATACGGTGTCACATAATATGTAAAAAACTAACCCTATGGTATATTTTTTTATATCAATTTAAAACAGTAAAATATTCACAAAAAAATCCACAGTAATAAACCTGCGGGTTTTACTGTGGTAAGATAATTATGAATGTTGACCCTTTGCTCACCTGACTCTCTATTTTCACACTTCCTCCGCGAGCTAATACAATCCAACAGATACCTTTCCCCGAGGTGTTGTATACTTTATTGCATTATCTAACAGAATTAAAAGCAGTTGGCGAATACTCAGTATGGCGCTTCGTGCTAAAGTTAACATGTCACTAATAATCTTAGACAGGAAGTATTATTATTGAATAAAATTTAAAATTAAAACAATTATAAAACCTCATTCTGAAAGAAAGCTGAATTTTGATACGTTTTGTTAATCTGCTGCACTGTTTGATTGGTTTATAACTGTAAAAAGACTTGATCAACATTTTCTAGAAAGTTGATCAAGTCTTTTCTTTACTACTTAATTATTTCAACTGTACAGCCATTTTTGCACATTGCTGCATTTGCTTCATCAGTATCAATATGCATTTCCAAGCGGAAGTTTTCATGAACTCTTATTAATACATTATCAAAAGTCAAACCTCTTTCGCCGTCACAACGCACCTTGACAATTTCATTATCCTGTACACCAAATTTTTGAGCATCATCAATGCTCATATGGATATGGCGCCCTGCAGCAATAACCCCCTCTTCAAGAGTTACTGTACCTTTAGGTCCAACAACAGTAATGCCGGCAGATCCTTTTGTATCTCCTGACTCACGAACTGGAATGCCTATTTTAAGCTTTAAAGCATCTGTAAGAGCTATTTCCACCTGAGTTTGCTTACGCACAGGTCCTAAAATTCGAACATTTTTAAAAGAAGACTTCTCTGTAACCAAATCCACTGTTTCATTAGCAGCAAACTGCCCTACCTGTAATAAGTCTTTCTTAACAGTGAGCTGATACCCTTCTCCATATAAAGTATCTAAATCTGCTTGGGATACATGAATATGTCTTGCTGAAATACCTACTGGAACTTTTGTTTCTAACATGCTATAAACACTCCTCAAAAATAAATATATTTATAATATAGTTTATATTATACGCATAAAAAATTTCGGTAGAATACTTATTCAATAATTTCTGAAAAATACACTACGGTCACAGTATCACTTAATGTAAATGTTTTATCATAGATACTTTGTAAGAAGATCATCAAATCATCAACATTCGTAATTTCAGGGTTCTCCCCTTGCAAATCTTCTTTTGTTAATTGAGATATGGGTTTAACTAAAACTCGATCAATAACAGCGGTATATATTTTCTTTTTTTGAGCAAAACGTTTTCCAACTGTTACCCATATAATATCACCTTCATTATATTTATGAGTTTTATCTCCGCGGCGAATGGTGCAAGTCTTACGCCTACAGATTAATTGGCTATGATAATTGGATGAATAAAAATTTAAAGCACGCATCATTCATACCTCCTTAAAATAACTAATCCATTCCTCATTCCTGCTAGTATTATGTATTCGTGATATTTGGCTTTAAATCCTTTAGAATTGATTTAACTTATGAAAGAAAACTATATTTTAAAACTTTAATTTGACTAGTACGCATTAACTTTAAGATTATAGCAGTGAAGGGATCTTTCATAAAGCAAGGCGAAGGAATGAAGCATACCACAGGTATGCCGATTGACGCCAGTACAGGTTTACGAAAAACACCCCTACACAGCCAGAATATATAGGATTAAGATTGATGATGCTGTACTAGGCGCCTGCCACGTCTATCAGCCTCATACATGAGCCGCTCTTCATCAATGGTCGTTAAACATTTGTTATCTAATAGAATTTTACCATCCACCATTACTGTATGAACATCCCCAGCTCCAGCAGAATATGCTAATAGTGATACCCTATCATGACGTGGATACCAGTGAGGAGAATGCATATTAAATAATGTAATGTCGGCTTTAAACCCAGGAACAATCCTGCCCACAACATCGCCAAGACCCAAAGCCTGAGCACCATTAACTGTAGCCATCTCAACTGCGGTATTAGCAGGTATCAATAATGGATCCAAAGCATGAACCTTATGTAACATAGCTGCTAATCTTAGTTCCTCCAGCATATCTAAATTATTATTGCTAGCAGCACCGTCGGTACCTAACCCTACGCATAAACCCGCTTTTAACATAGCAGGTACAGGAGCAACGCCACTTGCTAATTTCATATTACTTCCAGGATTATGAGCAACTCTAACATTTGCCTCTTTCATAAGGAGTATATCTGCATCCGATACATGCACACAATGAGCAGCTAATACGCCACATTCAAGAACGCCCAGATCTTTCATTAATTCAATTGGCGATTTTCCATGCTTTTTTTTACATTCAACTACTTCTCCGATTGTTTCAGATAAGTGGATATGAATTTCTGCTCCTAAACGTTGTGCCAGATTCGCCACTCGCTTCAAATATTCCGGCGGACAAGTATAAGGCGCATGAGGTCCAAGCATTACAGAAATACGACCATCGCCAGCATTATGATATTGTCGGAAAAAATCTTCGCTTTCTATCAATGCTTGTTCACCATTTGGTGCAACTCCTGCCATACCTCTAGCCAACACAGCTCTTATACCACTTTCAGCTACAGCCTCAGCTACCTGAGGCATGTGAAAATACATATCGGAAAAAGTAGTAGTACCTGATTTTATCATTTCTGCAATTGCTAATGCTGTCCCCCAATACACATCTTCAGCAACTAAATTTCCCTCAGCTGGCCAAATCTTATTCTGCAGCCAATCCATTAATACCATATCATCAGCATAGCTACGAAAAAGCGTCATAGCTGCATGTGTATGTGTATTAACTAAACCAGGGATTGCCAATTTATTTGTGCAATCGATCACCTTATCAGCATGCCACTCAGCTGCTATATCACCAACCTGATGAATTAAAGTATCTTCTACCGCAATATCAGCTGACTTAACAATACCATCAGCTCCTAATACTTCAGCATTTTTCAATAAAATTTTTGCCATTTTATCTTCCTCCCTTTTTAACGCTGCCAAAAATACTCTTCATAAAAAACGGTGCTATACTTTTATGTATAGCACAAGCATACTCCACTTGTAAGACTTCCGTTTTATTTAGCAATATGAACTAACTAGAAAATACTCTTAGATTTAAGCTTGTCCTAAATAAGCTTTCTGTTCATTTGATAAGGCATCGATTGAAATACCCAAAGCATGTAATTTAAGTCTAGCAACTTCAGAATTAACTTCATCAGGTAAATTATATACTTCATTTTTCATTTCCTTGTGATTTTCTAAAATATGCAATACTGCCAGCGCCTGCATAGCAAAGGATAAATCCATAATTTCAGTAGGATGTCCATCGCCAGCGGCAAGATTAACCAAACGTCCTTCAGCTAATAAATAGATCTTGCGATCATCATTCATAACAAATACTTCAATATTTTTACGCACTGTCCGTCGAGAAACTGCTAATTCTGCAAGTTCATCTTTATTAATTTCAAGATCAAAATGGCCTGCATTAGCCAAAACGGCTCCAGACTTCATAGCAATAATATGTTCACCACGAATAACATGTTTGCAACCTGTTAAAGTCACAAAAATATCACCATACTTTGCAGCTTCTGCCATAGTCATCACCCTAAATCCATCATATACGGCTTCTATGGCTTTTATAGGATCAATTTCTGTAACGATTACATTTGCGCCCAATCCTTTAGCACGCATTGCTACACCTTTGCCGCACCAGCCATATCCAGCAACTACAACGGTTTTACCTGTGACAGTAAGGTTAGTCGTGCGCATAATACCATCCCAGGTTGATTGACCTGTACCATATCGATTATCAAATAAATACTTACAATATGCATCATTTACGGCTACCATAGGGAATTTCAAACGTCCTTCAGCTGCTAAGGATTTTAAGCGTATAACACCAGTTGTAGTCTCTTCAGATCCTCCCAAGATATTAGGTAGTAACTCACTTCGCTCACCATGAAGCAACGATACTAAATCGCCCCCATCATCAACAATGATATCCGGCTTAGTATCTAAAGCTTTATGTAAAAACTTCTCATACTCTTCAGTTGTGGTATTATACCAGGCAAAAACCTTAACGCCTTCTTCCACTAAAGCGGCCGCTACATCATCTTGAGTCGATAACGGATTACTTCCAGTTACAGCAACATTTGCTCCTGCATTTCTTAGAACTAAGGCTAAATAAGCCGTCTTAGCTTCTAAATGCATAGTTATAACTACATTTTTACCACTTAAAGGCTTATTTTTTGACAGATCCTCATTTAATACATTCAACACAGGCATAAATTCTTTAACCCAATTAATTTTATCATGTCCTTGTGGCGCCAATTTTATATCGCGAATAATTGATTCCATTTTACAGCACTCCTTTAATCTTTTTTTGTTGTAATGCAATAATTGCTTCATGATAGGGTTGTTCCAGTACACCATATTCCGTTATAATTGCTGAAATCAAAGAATTAGGTGTGACATCAAATGCAGGATTAAAAACTTCTACGCCTTTTGGCGCTGTCAGAACTCCAGCGAACTGGGCTACCTCATCGGCATGTCTTTCTTCAATCGGAATATTCAGGCCACTTTCCATAGTAAAATCAAAAGTAGAAACAGGGGCAGCCACATAAAAAGGTATCTTATGTTCTTTGGCTAATACTGCCACACTATAAGTGCCAATTTTATTCGCCACATCACCATTTAAAGTAATTCTATCGGCTCCAACGATAACAGCCTGTACCATATTTTTTTTCATAACCCAGCCTGCCATATTATCTGTAATTAGAGTAACTGGAATATTTTCCTGCATCAATTCCCATGCTGTCAAACGAGCGCCCTGAAGCAATGGCCTAGTTTCATCAGCAAATACCCGGGTAATCTTCCCTTCAGAGAAGGCTTGGCGAATTACTCCTAAAGCAGTCCCAAAACCAGCAGTTGCCAAGGCTCCTGCATTGCAATGGGTCAGAACCGATACGGGCTCATTAAATAACTGAGCACCATATTGAGAAATCTTATGATTTATAGCACAATCTTCACTGGCAATGGAAATAGCCTCTTTTTCTAAATCCTTTACCAAATCAATAATATCTTTGTCACAATTCGCCTTATGAATAATAGACATCATTCTCTCAATTGCCCAGAACAGGTTTACAGCAGTAGGTCTGGTTTGTCGTAATTCCTCGGCTACCCTTTCGATATTGGTCCCAAAGTCAGAATCATTACAAAGCTCCTTCGCTCCAAGAACCAAGCCAAATGCAGCCGCAGCACCAATAGCAGGAGCTCCGCGGACTTCCAACCTTTTTATTGCTTGCGCTACTCTTTGAAAGCTATGACATTCAATAAATTCAATACGATTAGGCAACAGGGTTTGATCTAATAACCATAGCGTACTATTTTTCCACTCTATTGTCTGCAACAAATTTATCACCACTCTTTATAATTTAAAACCACCATATTCTTTTAAAGCTTGTTGGCAGCTACAGTCAGCTTCAAAATCAATACATTTAATAGTACTCATAAGCACTTTTTTTAGCTTTTCTGTATTCGCATTCATAACGTGAATCACTTCACCATAGGTTAAAGGCTGGGATGAAATACCTGCTGCATAGTTCGTTACCATAGCAATAGTCGCATAGCACATCTCAGCTTCACGAGCCAATACCACTTCCGGCACATTAGTCATCCCCACCAAATGCCCACCAAACTTAGCGAACATACAAATTTCAGCTGGTGTTTCAAACCGTGGCCCTTCGGTACAAACATACGTTCCATAATTATGAACCACAATGCCATTCTCTTGAGCAGCTACGAATAATTTTTTTCTTAAAACGGAGCAATAAGGTGTTGTTAAATCCACGTGAACTACTTTGCTTTTTCCACCTTCATAAAATGTACTTTTCCTATTTTTAGTAAAGTCAATAAATTGGTCGATTAAAACAAAATCCCCTAACTTCATATCTAAATTCAAAGAGCCTACCGCAGCCGTTGCTAAAATCATTTTAACACCAATTTTTTTCATAGCCCAAATATTGGCTTGATAATTGATTAAATGTGGCGCAATCGAATGCTTGCTGCCATGTCGGGGAATAAAAGCGATACTCTTTCCTGCAAAATCACCAACTTTATAAGACACTGAGCCATAAGGCGTTAGGACTTCATCTTGCCGTACATTTTCTAAGATATTAGGATCATATACTCCAGTACCACCAATAATTCCTATATGTATCATAATCTCACCAACCATTTCAATATAGCTTGCTACTATTTCTTCTATTGTACTATATAGTAGGCTTCACAATAAACTACTAAATTTATTAAACGCCACAAATCATTAATAACTTATCCATATTCTCGAAAGTAAAGTCTGGCGTCTCATGTAAAATCGTCTCCCATGATACGCGAGTCCAACGAACATCAAGAATTGTACCATCTAGATCAAATAAAACCGCTTTATATCTCAAATTCAGTAGTCCCCAAGCACATTTATATTCGTATACACGAAAAGAAGAAGAGGCTCAAAGCCTCACGAAAATACATCCTAGATTTTACAACTGATTACAAATTTACGCCAACTAAACCACCTAGTATTCCTACCGCAATTCCAGCCATAAATTTGTTAGCTAATACAAATAGCGAAATGGACTCTTGGCTAATTTCCATACCAATACCCACAGAAAGTAAAACATAGATGATCCCAATCACAACACCTATGATTAATCCTCTAGACTCGGCCTGCTGGGTAGCATATACACTACCAATAAAAATACTAACCATAGTTACCCCAACCATAACGTATTGCATGTAATAATCAATGTATGTATTTTCGGTCACTAAGCTAATAATGGATAAAAAGAAGGTGCAAACCAATGAAACGATTATACTGACAAAAAAGCCTTTTCCTATCAACATAGCTGTTCCCGGTCCCTTGGGCGTGGTATTAAAACGTGTCTTACCGATACGTTTAGACACAGAATTCCCCTCCCTCAAGTAGGTATTACTAGGATTGCTATTGTAAAATATGCAGTATAAAAGTAAATAATACCAATATTTTATATATTTATTTATAATATTTCGATTTTGCTGCTAAGCTAATCACCATATCCTATCTATTATAACTTCCAACTTTTTAGTGTTTCCATAATCCCATAATTAGTCAGATCAAAATGAATGGGAGTAACTGAGATTTTGGACTTATTGATCGCAACAATATCGCTATCCGCATCATTTACATTCTCTACAACTTCTCCCCCCATCCAATAATAGGTTCGTCCTCTAGGATCAAGGCGAGGCTCAAAAACATTTGCATACTGCCTTACTCCCAGCTTGGTAATCGCTACCCCAGCAATCTGCTCTGCCGAAAGGGCAGGTACATTTACATTTAATAAGGTATTAGAAGGTAATGAGCGTTGAAAGATATCTTGCAGTAACTTTGCTGTAAATTCAGCTGCAGGCTTAAAATCGGAAGATTTCCAAGAGTCCAGTGAAACAGCCACTGATGGTATCCCATGTAAAGATCCTTCAATTGCAGCGCTTACTGTTCCTGAATACAATACATCAGTGCCCAGATTAGGTCCATGATTAATTCCAGACACCACAAAATCAGGTGTTGTACTGACTAAAGTTTCTAAAGCAATTTTCACACAATCAGCAGGGGTGCCTCCAATACGCCAACCACAAAGCCGAGAATCACTAGCACAATATTTATCTACTCGTATAGGGCTATGTACCGTAATAGCCTGACTAGCCGCACTTCGCTCGACATCAGGTGCAACCACCACTACTTCCCCTATTTTCAAAAGTTCTTGCCAAAGAACCTGAATACCAGTCGCATCAATTCCATCATCATTAGTTAATAAAATACGCAAACTGATTCCTCCCTTATAATTGTCCCATAAATTTATGAGTTTGCGGAATGACCCGTACATCTGTAAGGAAAATAAGGGCCTGCTCTTGCCATAACAACATCATATCCGGAGTAACGCCCTCACAATCATGAATGGGAGTCACGGGCTGTATGATTAAGGGAATCTTTTGATCAATTGCAGCAATTAACTCTACCGCTTTTTGAAATTCCATTTTATTCGTTTTACCTGTAACTACTATCTTTACAAAAGTACTGCACGCATTAGCTATAGAAAGAAATTGCCTATGTTGTTGCCACACATCTTGATGAATAATGCTAGGCAACTTAATATCCATACTAACGATGTGAATATGAGGTAATACCAATTTTAATTTTTCTGGCAATGTACCGTTCGTCTCTAAATAGATACGCCCTTTGATGTGCGGTAGAAGTTGAGCTATCCCTTCAGCTTGACATAAAGGTTCTCCGCCTGTAAAACTAACTGAATGATGGGGTACTATTAATAATTTATTAATATAATTAGACAGATCCATAATTGAGATTGGATTTTTTACCGTCATAAAATCTCGCTTTCCAGCAGTCATTTCAATTTGACCTTCTATTACATTTGTTCTTGATGAAGGAGTATCACAAAAGTCACACTCTAAATTACAGCCAGCCAAACGTACAAAAACTTGCCGATAGCCAACAAATTCTCCCTCACCTTGAATAGAAGAAAAAACTTCAACAATATTGAGCTTATGAGACACCATTATGCCTCCTGGCTATATGCGGCTGCAGAATTAGACGATTCCCATATTCTGATAGAGCGCAATTTAACATTCTCATTAAAGATCGGTGTTTTAGCTAATTCTTCATATATATATTTGGCAAGGTTTTCTGCCGTAGGATTTATTCTGCAAAAAGGTTCAATTTCATTGAGATAATAATGATCTAAATTCACCATAATACCATTTATCGCCGCTTTTAAATCAACAAAATCAACTAACATTCCTAACTCGTTTAATTGCGAACCATATATATTTACTTCTACTTTCCAATTATGTCCATGCAATCGATTACACTTTCCTGGGTAATTTCGAATACAATGAGCAGCTTCAAAATTCACCGCAATTGTCAACTCAAACATATCTAACCTCCTACGCTTCCTTATAATAATAACTCTTATCATCCCATTATTTTGTGAAAAAAGATGAGTATAATACTCATCTTTTATTTAACAGCTTGCTTACTTAAAAAATCTTCCTTGGTAAATTCATTTTTTTGCGTCAACAATACATCTTTATAACTAATACTACGAGTATGCTGTGTATGGCTCCACTCTCGGTCATTACGATGGAAGAAGCCTAAAATAGTAATCGGTATCCAGCTATAAACAAACAATGGATAGAATATTAAGTACCACCATGATTTCCCTTTGGCACCAATCATCCCTAAAATCATCACCGGAAATAGATATTGTCCAACACCTATCGCTGTCATAACCTCAACGGGTAATATTTTATTTATAATATTAGTATAAAAAGGGACAATGGTATAGATATAACTCATTAACACAAAACTTGTTGATAAGATTAAAAAATATGGTTGAAACAGATGCAATACACCATCTAAAATTCTAATATCACGTTGCTTAATCCCCTCATACAACATGCTGGGAATATATCGGCCTGCTATATCAAAATGTCCCTGTGCCCACCGTTTACGCTGACGCCATGACTGTTCAAAGGTTAAGGGCTTTTCATCGTATACAATAGCATCATGAGCCCAAGTGGTGGGGATACCTTTTAATAATACCTTCATCGTAAATTCCATATCTTCAGTAAGACAAGTTGCTCCCCATCCAAACTTTCGCAGCACATCTGTAGATATACACATACCAGTGCCACCAAGGACACTTGACAATCCTATATTGTATTTAGCGAGATGCCAAATATGATTTACAACCCAGAAAGAAATAGCAAACGTACCGGCAATCCATGTATCATGAGGGTTTTTAGAATCCAAATATCCCTGAATTACTTTCTCACCTTTACATAATCGACTATTCATTTCTAAAAGAAAATTTTGATCCACCAAATTATCTGCATCAAATATTACTACACTATCATAATTACGCTCTAGTTTAAATAGTTTTGCAAACATCCATTCCATTGCATAACCTTTACCACGCTGTTCTAAGCAAAAGCGTTCATAAACAATAGCACCCGCTCCGCGAGCAATTTCCGCCGTATTATCCTTACAATTATCTGCCACTACAAAAATATCATATAACTCGCGAGGATACTTCAAAACGTGAAGATTTTCTACCAATTGACCTATTACTTGTTCCTCATTATGCGCCGCCACAATAACAGCAAAGCTATTTTGAGGTGTCATAATTTTCTTTTCTTTTCTGCGCCAAATACCAAAAAAAGCAATAATAAAATAATATAAAGTAAAGAATACAATAATAAGCTGTAATGGAATCATAATATAGTCAAAAATATAATTCATGGATTTTTCTCCTTTAAAAGCCTGTTTTTTTAAAGTATATTTAAATATACTTCAACTAAATATACTTCAACTTAAAACACACATAACATTCTAATTCTAACTTCACTAAATTGTCAAGATATTCGTTATTTAAACACATTCATTAACACATGATGTTCTTTTTAAAATTACAAAAAAATAAGCATCCAATGATCAGGATACAATTATTTTTTCTTACCACTACATACTACGTAGTGGTTTTATAATCAAATAATCCAAAAACAGTATTTAGTATCCCAAATAAAGCATATGCGAAGAATGGCGTAAATAGGACAGCATCTTTGGTCATGAATAGTATATAGCCAGCAACTAGTATTGTTACAATTACAGGAATAATCCTAATTTTTTCACCTTTTCCCTTAAAATCAGGATATTTAATGGTACTAACCATCAAATATCCAAAAACGATAACCAAAATTGGAAATATCCAACCAACTGGTTTAATTCCAAGCATAACAAAAGTAGCAACAACACAGCCAGCAGCAGGAATGGGCAATCCCATAAAATAGCCTTTTACTGTAGTGGTATTAACATTGAAACGAGCTAAGCGCAATGCCCCACAGGTTGCGAAAAATGCAGCTATAAGAGATCCTATAATGCCAAAATCTTTTAATAAAAATGCGTAAGCTAAAATCGCAGGTGCTACACCAAATGATGCTAAATCACACAATGAATCCAATTCCTTACCAAATTCACTACTTACATTTAAATATCTAGCAACTCTACCATCTAACCCATCACTAATCATCGCTGCGACTATAAATAGCGCTGCTTGATAGAATTCATTATGGAAGGTAGAAATAATTGCACACATGCCTAATACTAAATTCAATGCTGTTAACGCATTGGGAATAACACTTCTCATTGCAACAACCTCCCTATAACGGTCTCGCCACCCTTAACTTTGTCCCCTTTTTTAACTACTATTTCCACTGTTTTAGGTACAATAATTTCAGTACAGGATGCAAATTTAATCATACCATATCTCTCACCTTTTTGCAGGATACTTCCAAGAGTTACCCATGAAACGATACGTCGCGCTAAAATACCAGCTATTTGTGTTACCAATACTTTCATTTCATCATTTTCTATACCGATAGAATGACGTTCATTTTCACAGCCTACAGTCTTCTTATATGCAGGTCGAAAACGACCACAAGTATATTGTTGAAATTTTATCTCACCAGCAATAGGACTACGGTTAAGATGTACATCGAAAACCGATAAAAATATTGTCACTTTAAGACCGACTTGATTGAGAAACTGATCATCATACACTTCGCAAACGCTCATAACTTTTCCATCAGCAGGCGACAAAATTAATCTATCATCATTGGGAATACTCCTTTTAGGATTGCGAAAAAAGAAAGTAATAAATCCCATTAAAACAACTGGAATAATACTCCAATATGGATTAACAGTCACATAAACAAGAATTGTAATAATAGCAAGAATAACGATAAATATGTAACCTTCTTTTACTATCGGCGCTTTAACCATTTATCCACCTCATCTACAAACAATTATCTAAATTATAAATTGTTTCCTTCTATTTTTTTGTAGTCATTATTTTTATCACAAAATGTGGCAAAGCTAGCATACGAATGGCACGTTTCGGCTCTGACAACAAGCGAAATAACCACTCTAAATTACTACGTTGCATCCATAATGGTGCTCGCTTTACAACTCCGGCCATTACATCAAATGTTCCACCTACGCCGATGGATACGGGAACTTTTAATTCTTCTTTATATTCTTCCAGCCATTTTTCTTGTCTTGGTACCCCCAAGGCTACTAATAAAATATCTGGCTGGCAAGCTTTTATGTCATTTACAATTTCAGATTCATCTTGTTTTGTAAAGAAGCCATTGCGTGTACCGACAATTTGTACACCAGGATAACGCTCTTCAGCCATTTTTTTAGCCTTCTCTGCAATACCTGGTGCTCCGCCAAACAAATAAATTTTATATTTTTCGCTCATCGCTTCTATTAACAAATTTTGTACTAAATCATATCCTGCTACACGCTCAGGCATGACATCACCTTGATAACGTGCAGCCCATACAACTCCTGCACCATCAGGTACAACTAAATCTGCATTATTAATAATGCGTGCCAATTGTTCATCCTTATTAGCCATCATTATTATTTCCGGATTCGGGGTAACTACTAAACGAGATTTCTTCTGTAGAATAAATTGTTTTACAGCCTCAACCGCTTCTTTCATAGTCACAACATCAATCATCACATTTAAAACAGTTATTCTATTGCGCACTATACATAGAGTCTCCTTACTATTTAGAAATCTAATCTTTTAAATTATCTAATATATTGTATCACACTATTAGAACCTGGGCAATCGTGGTAATGGAAGTTTCCACCATGGTGACTTTTCCTCTTTTCTACCAGTCTGATCTGTTTTTTCATTTGCTTGCTCTTTGGAACGCATTCGATTGTCGACAGCAGTCGGTTCCGTACCTTTAATAAAAGCGCTATATTCGATCTCTGGACATCCTTGAGTAGCTAGTTTGCCAGAATCAGCACAAACAGGTACATTCGTTATTATATTGGGAGGAATAGGAAAGTCACTGGGACTAATGCCAGCTAGCACGTTTGTCATCATTTTCCCCCATAAGCCTGCTACTTCGGCACCTGAGATTCCTACAGGTGTTCGGTTATCATTTCCTACATAAATGCCAACTAATAACTCCGGTGTATAGCCCATAAACCAAGCTGTTTCATATCCGTCTGTTGTTCCGGTTTTTCCAGCTGCCATCCGTCCAATATTAGCAGGCGTTCCTGTACCACTTTCGATTACTCCCTGCATCATATTTGTTATAATGTATGCAACTTCGCGACTCAATACAGATTGCTGCTTTAAGTGTGCTTCTTCTAATACTTGATTATTTTCATCCACCACTTTTAAAATAGCAATAGGTTGAGATACAATTCCCCCATTGGCAAAGGCAGTATAAGCCGTAGCCATATCAAATAAATTTACGCCTTGTGTTAACCCCCCAGAGCAGTAGCTAAATTATCGTCTTGGGGAACCAATGTCGTAATACCCATATTTTTTGCCAAACTAAGAACGTTATCGATACCAACTTGCTGACCAAGTTTTACTGCAGCTACATTGACTGACAGACGAATCGCTTTTTTTAAGGTGACTGGTCCACGGAACTTTTTATCATAATTTTGTGGTGCATATCCAGCAATATTAATCGGCTGATCAAGAATAATAGAATTAGCTGTTAATCCCTGACCAAGAGCAGTAGCATATACAAAAGGTTTAAATGCAGAACCCGGTTGCCGCACTTCAACCACTGTTCTATTTAATTGACTTTCTTCATAATTACGTCCGCCTACCATAGCTTTAATATAGCCTGTCCGTGGATCAAGAGCGAGTACAGCACCTTGATACTGACCTAATACTGCTTCAGCACCTTGCTGAACTTTACTATCCATCGTTGTATAGACTTTTAAGCCGCCTTTATATACTCGATTCGCACCATAACGCCCTACTAATTCATTCGCTATATAATCAATAAAATAGGATGCTTGTATTACACGTTTCTTTTTTCCAGCTAATATTATAGGTTCTTTTTGTGCTAATTCAAATTGTTTTTGCGTAATATAGCCTTCTTTCATCATACCTGCCAACACCGTAGTTCTACGTTCCATAGCGGCATTCATATCAACATATGGCGAGTAAAGATTGGGACCACGAGGCAATCCTGCCAATAATGCACTTTCTGCTAAAGTTAGTTCACTAGCATGTTTACCAAAATACACCTGTGAAGAAGCTTCTACTCCATATGCACCTTCACCAAAGTATACTTGATTTAAATACGCTTGTAAGATTTCTTGCTTTGAAAATTTACGTTCAATAATAATCGCCCAGAAAAATTCTTTTGCTTTTCGGGTAAAGGTACGTTCCTGGGTCAAAAACATATTCTTGGCCAACTGCTGTGTTAAGGTACTCCCCCCTCTACTAAACTACCTGAACGCAGATTAACCCACATAGCACGAATGATACCGATAGGGTCTATACCAAAATGATTGTAAAATCGACTATCTTCATTTGCAATGATAGCTTGTTGTATATAAGGTGATATATTATTGATAGATACTACAACCCGATTTTCTTCAAATAATTTAGAAATAAGTTGTCCGTTCATATCAAATACTTGTGTTGCTGCAACTAATTGCAAGTTATCCAAGTTATCAACTTGCGGCATAAAAAAAGCATAACTACTATTAACAAACAAACTTACAATGATGATAACAATGATACTAATAATACATAATTGCCGCATTCTATCACGCTCCTTATTAGTTTAGTATTCCAAAGCATATTAAACTTTACCCGCAGGAATATATACTTTAATGTCGAATATGCAGGTAATAGTAAAAAATTCACATAAATATTTTGTAAAATAACATCTCAGGAGACAACTATGTTAAAGAAATATGGTTTATTAAGCATCATTGGTATCATTTTTCTAATTGCTCTTATTTTTCTTACCTCTTCTCCTCTTTCCTTTGCAGTGCCAAATATCGAAGAAACACCATCAATCCCCGCTACAACAAAGCCTTCGGAAAAGGAACCCGACGTATACTACTTCACTGAAATGAACGACGTTATTCCGACCAATGATAAACCGGAATATGACATATTTACCGTTCAGGAACGAAAAGAACGTCAATTAGCAACGGATTTAACTAGTATTGAACCTTATTACGGAAATAAGACAATCTATTTAACTTTTGACGATGGTCCTGACTCAGAAAATACGCCTTTAATTCTTGCAATTCTAGAAAAAAATAACATTAAAGCTACGTTTTTTTTAGTTGGAACTGAGGTAAGCAAGCATCCTGAACTTGTAAAACAAATCTATTCAACAGGACACGCTATAGGCAATCATACTTATAATCATATTTATCGTGAACTATATCAGTCGCCTTCTACTTATGTAGAACAGCTACAACATAATGATGAATTAATCAAAAATATTCTTACTGTACGTCCTCGAATTTCTCGCGCTCCTGGTGGAGCAGCTGGACACTTTACCACAGAATATTGGAAGAGGTTAAAGGCCGAAGGCTATATTGAAGTAGGATGGAATATTAGCTCTGGCGACGCTTCGAACGCTAAAGCCGATGCAATCCTCGAAAACATCATAAGCCAAACAAATAAAAATACTTTTCTATGGAGCCACGCCATCCTTCTAATGCATGATGGTAGAGGACATAGCGAAACAGTAAAAGCCTTGCCTTCAATTATTAAATTTTATAAAGAACACGGTTTCGAATTTCGTGTTATTAATACAGCAACACCGCCTGCTTGGTAAGCACAACGGTGTTGTTTTTGTTTGTCTATTTATAAACTATAATTAGGTGATTCTTTAGTAATACTGATATCATGAGGATGGCTTTCTTTCAATCCAGCCGCAGTAATACGAATAAAACGCGTGTTATTAATTAATTCCTCAATATTGTGAACTCCACAATATCCCATACCGGCTCTTAATCCACCTAGTAATTGAAATGCAGTGTCAGCCAATGTACCTTTATACGGTACACGCCCTACAATTCCTTCTGGTACTAATTTGTCCATATTTTCTTGAAAATAGCGATCTTTACTGCCTTGAGCCATAGCATCCAATGACCCCATCCCACGGTATACCTTATAGCTACGCCCTTGATAAATAACTGTTTCACCAGGGCTTTCTTCTGTACCAGCAAACAGATTACCTAGCATAACAACACTGGCACCAGCAGCAATCGCCTTAACAATATCCCCAGAATATTTAACACCACCATCGGCAATAATCGGAATATTATGCTCTCGAGCGACCTTGGCACAATTATATACAGCTGTAATTTGCGGCACACCAATACCAGCAACAACACGAGTAGTACAAATAGATCCAGGACCAATCCCCACTTTTACAGCATCAACACCAGCTTCAATTAGATCTCGAGTAGCTTCTGCAGTAGCCACATTACCTGCAATCAAATCGACTTCAGGATACATCTGTTTGATCTTTTTAACAGCTTCAATTACACCTTGAGAATGTCCATGGGCAGTATCTACTACGATCACATCCACTTTTGCTGCAACAATGGCTTCAACACGTTGCAGCATATCTGCCCCTACACCGATGGCAGCACCTACTAATAGCCTGCCTCTTTTATCTTTCGCAGAATTAGGATATTTTTGAGCTTTTTCAATATCCTTAATGGTAATCAGACCTTTCAAATTACCATCTGCATCTACTAATGGCAATTTTTCAATCCTATGTTTATGTAATAACGCTTTTGCACCTTCTAACGAGGTTCCCACTGAGGCTGTAATAAGATGTTCCGTAGTCATACAGTCATGCAATTTTCTTGTCAGATCGGTTTCAAAACGTAAATCTCTATTGGTTAAAATACCAACTAGCTTATTATTTTCAGTGACAGGAACACCTGATATATGATATTTTTCCATCAAATTTTGAGCATCTTGTAATGTATTATCAGGTGATAAAAAAATAGGATCTACAATGATTCCATGTTCAGAACGTTTTACTTTATCAATCTCACCTGCTTGTTGCTCAATAGACATATTCTTATGAATAACACCAATTCCACCTTCACGAGCGATAGCAATCGCCATGCGCGCTTCTGTTACAGTATCCATCCCAGCACTGATGATAGGAAGATTCAGCTTAATATTTTTAGTTAAATAGGTACTAACATCAACATCTTTAGGTAAAACATCTGATTTTGCAGGTACTAACAAAACATCATCAAAAGTTAAACCTTCTTGCATAAACTTATTTTCAAACATAAATTTCTCCTTTCATATAAATAGAACAAGTTATTTCAACTATAATAACATACTTAAAGTTACCTAATCCACTCTTTTTTATGTAATTGTGTAATAACTTATGGAAATCTTATACTTTATGTAGTATTATTGCCTTTTATAGCAAAGATTCATAAAATATATAAAAAAAGATCTTCATTACATCATTAATGAAGATCTTTAGAATTTATAGAACTTGTTCTTTATTTATCGAGCATTAATGTCCCAGCTTTAGCGATATGCTGTTTAGCAGCTTCTCTAATAACAATGGTTACTGCTTCAGCAGGACAATTAGCGGTTTGCGTTATTGCCTCCGTAACCCTCTTCACCATTTCACGCTTTTGCTCTGTAGTTCGTCCTTCAATCAGATCAATCTGTACAATTGGCATAAAATCATCCCCTTAATTATTATGTATATTTCATTCGCCATATATAACAATATCCCTGCCAATTCATTTACTTAAAATGAATTCTCAGCTCATTTTATCCTTTGTTCCGTTTATGCCACCATAATCCTATATATACAACAATAACAAGTAAAACTACCAAAAGTAAGCGTGCCAGATTTTCTCCAGCAAAAACTATGTCATGACCAATGAGGACTTTAATAATAACAGGTGGCAGTTTACCAATAATCGTTGCTAAAAAAAAGTCCTTAAAACTCATTCTACTAATAGCTGCTACAGCAGTAATAATACCTGAAGGTGCCAACGGCAATAGCCGCGCTATTAACAAAGCTTTAAAGCCGTTGATGGCACTATAATCATCCACTTGCTGTAAATATCTACTATTTGCTATCCATCCTGCTACTAACTGACGAAAGAAATAGCGGGCAAAAATAAACATACATACCGCACCAATAACTTCTCCGCCCCATGAAATGACAGTTCCCCAAAACAAGCCATACATAATACCAGATGCTCCTGACAAAATCATAAAAGGAAAGACAATGGTAAATGTCATAATAATAAATAAAAGTATCGTTATGAGTACCGACCAGGGACCAAAGCTTCGCAGATATTCTGCCAAAGCAATAATATCTCCATGTTTAAGTATACTGTATGAATGCTGAAAAAATTCCGGTTGCCATAGATAAATCGCTCCAAATAAAACAATAATGAACAACCATCCAAAAAACCTGATCATCATACCCCTCCATACTACAGAACAGTAACCTCTCCAATACTGTACTATACTAAAAATCCTATAAAAAGGCAACCTGAAAGGTCAGTAAATGTTAAACTAATGACCAAACCGCCCTAAGACTCCCTCGCCCAAACGGGAGTTTTAGAACGGCTACGTTCTGAAGTAAATATAATTAGAATTCAAACGAAACTAACTTTCTAATAAAATGTTAGTTTTCTTACTTTCATGCTGATAAATAACACATTCACCACCAAACCAGTTCACACAATCATTACAGCGCCTGACAAAATCATTGGGTGATACATTTAGTAATGAATATCCGTATCCCATAGCATTAATAATATGTTCAAATTCTAAACATTCACAGGCAATTTCCCTTAATTGCTGTTCACTACAGGTAGATTTCATATTACCACCTCTATTATTAATCTTTAATAATAGTGTGTACTCAAAATGCAAGAAAATACTTTATAAATTTTTTACAGCTTTTATGCATAAAACGAATCTATGCGTGGCACAATGATAATGTAAATTTTCTCCTCTCCCATAATTGGCGGCCATATGGCCGTCTTTTTTTTCATTTAACTAGAAAATATCATACTAAATTCCTTACCGAATCGTACTTGTAAAGCAGGACGCAACATATCAAACGATTCAGGTCTAGCCACTGTTTTTTCCGCTGCCTGACGCGCCTCTAAAAAAACATCTATATCATTTATAATATCTGCAATTTTCAAATCCGGTAGACCATGCTGCCGTATACCAAAAAATTGTCCTGGACCACGAATTTTCAAATCTTCTTCTGCTAACGCAAAGCCATCGTTCGTCTTTGCCATAATTGAAAGTCGTTCCTGGGTTTCTGGTTTTTTATTATCAGAAAGTAAAATACAATAGGACTGATGATCACCTCTTCCAATTCGTCCCCGTAATTGATGTAATTGGGCTAAACCAAAACGTTCAGCATTCTCAATGATCATAACAGTAGCATTGGGCACATTTACTCCAACTTCAATTACCGTCGTAGCTACTAAAACTTTTATCTCACCACGATAAAATCGATCCATTACTAAGTCCTTCTCCACAGACTTCATTCTTCCATGGACTAAGCCACAGGAAATATTCACTAGCTCCGTCTTCAGCAATTCATCATATAACTCTACAGCAGATAGAGCATTTACTTTCTCCGATTCTTCTACTAAAGGACAAACCACATACGCTTGACGTCCACTATTGACTTCCTTTTCAATAAAATCATATACCAATTGGCGCCTATCGGATCCTCGAACATACGTTTTTATTATTTTACGTCCAGGAGGTAATTGTTTTATAGTAGACACATCAAGATCACCATACACTGTTAGAGCCATTGTACGTGGTATCGGTGTAGCTGTCATAACCAAGACATCAGGCATATTGCCTTTTTCCTGTAATTTTGCTCGTTGTCGAACTCCAAAGCGATGTTGTTCATCTGTAATTACTAAACCTAAATATTGAAATTCAACAGATTCTTGAATTAATGCATGAGTACCTATCACTACATCCACTAAACCAGACTTAATGTCTGCAACAACCTGTTCATGAGTGCGTTTTGGCAGCTTGCCAGTTAGTATTTTTACTCGAATACCTAATGGCAAAAACAAATTGGATAGCGTAGAGTAATGCTGTTCAGCCAATATTTCCGTAGGAACCATCATAGCTCCTTGATACCCATTTTCGACTGTTTTCGCTAAGGCCAATGCCGCAATCACAGTCTTACCTGATCCCACATCTCCTTGAAGTAACCGTTGCATAGGTTTTGTATCTTCCATATCCAGAGCAATCTCTAATAATACTTTTTGCTGATCCTCTGTAAGGCTAAATGGTAACTGTTCACTGACTTTTTTAACGAGGCATCCGTCTGGTCCATGTTTTATACCAATCGTATTACTTCTGTTTTGTTTTTTGATATATAACAACCCACATTGCAATAAATATAACTCCTCAAATACTAATCTTCTTCTCGCCTGTTTTAGCACATCCATATTCAGAGGAAAATGGATGTTTTCAAAAGCAGTTTTACGATCTAATAATGAAAATTGCTTTATTATGATAGGAGGCAGTATTTCAGCTGTCGCATTATATTCTGTTAAAATCTGACGTATTAGGTTTCGCAAAAATCTTTGAGTAATACTTTCATTAGCAGCATATATTGGTGTAATATAACCAGCTTCCAGCGTATCCATATCTGTGATCATCTCAATCTCTGGATTTTGGATTTCCACTTGATATATTTTTTTCACCTTACCTGTAACAAGAACCTCTGCTCCAAGTCCGTATATCTTTTTTCGGTGAGGTTGATTAAACCACACCAATTGAACGGTTCCTGTAGAATCGCCTACTGTAATTTTAGTTATCTGAAGACCTCGGCGAGGTTTACTCTCTGCACAATTCATCATTCTAGCTTTAAAGTTCTCTACTTGTCCATCGGTTAAGTTATTTATCATCTTAAGCTGACTACGGTCTTCATAACGTCGAGGATAATGTTCTAACAAATCTCCAATTGTGAAAATCCCTAATTTCGTCAATAAATTTGCTTTTTTAGGGCCCACGCCTTTAATGTATTGTATATTATCTTTTTTAAAATTTTCCAAACTTATCACCTTCATACATAATACTAAGTATTATTAGCTGCAGTCAGAGCAATAGAAAATAGGCAAAATTGCTTTGCCTATTTTCTATTGCACAATTCATTTAATTCTTTCAAAAGTGCCTCAACATCAATATTGTGCATTTTAGCGCCATTCTCAATTGTTTCTGTGGCTGCGCCCATGCATCCGATACATCCCATACCATGTTTGGCAAAAACTTCACGTACCAAGGGATGAGATCGGAGCAACTCATTTATTGACGTCTCCTTCGTAATCATTCTGTGCGCCTCCTATCTCTACCATTTTTTTATTATTCGTTTTTACTTCAATATTTATAATAAAAATTCCTGCAATAGTATTTTTAAGATAAAGAATTCTACTTATGCCTTGCATTTAGTGAGTAGGTTATGCTAAAATATTGATGTTATGGTAATGAGGATATCTTGTCCCTCATCAAAGGAGGTGGAATACATGGCAAATCTTTGTGAAATCTGCAGTAAAAGTCAAACTACTGGCTCTAATGTCAGCCACTCTCATTTAAAAACGAAACGCACTTGGAAACCTAACATTCAACGAGTTAAAGCGGTTGTGAATGGTGAAACTAAAAGAGTTAACACTTGTACTCGTTGCTTACGTTCTGGAAAAGTTCAACGTGCTATCTAATTTAAATGTAAAAGTCATTATAGATTATAACTAAAGCACATCAACTTGAATTAGCACTTCTTGTGATTTCAAGCTGTAAACGAAGCAAAGCCCTCCATCAATATGATTTGTTTTATATTGATAGGAGGGCTTTTAAGTGTGAAAACGAACAACAGAAAATTAAAAGGCACTTTATGATGCGCATAAAGTGCCCTTTAATTTACGTTCCTTAATTTGTTAATGATAGCTTTTAGGAATTTAATACTTTACCTAACTTACGTCTTTTGGACGATTGCTGTATTTCATCAATTAAAAAATATACTAATGGTACAATAATAAGAGTTAAAAATGTGGATGTAATTAATCCACCAATTAAGACAACCCCCATTGATGAACGTAATTCTGCTCCTGCTCCTAGACCTAATGCAACAGGCATCATGCCAAAAATCATAGCCATGGTGGTCATAAGAATAGGTCTTAATCTTAAAACCCCAGCCTCAACTAAAGCATCCATAATTGACATACCATTTTTTTGTAGGTGTATAGTGTTATCAATTAATAAAATAGCATTTTTTGTAACAAGACCCATTAACATGATAACACCAATTAGAGACATCATATTAATCGTTTTTCCTGAAACTAAAAGACCTAAGATCGCCCCAACTAATGAAAAAGGTAATGAAAGCATAATGGTTAAGGGATGGACAAAACTCTCAAATTCTGCTGCTAATACCATATAAATTAGAATGACAGCTAATAATAATGCTTTGCCAATCTCTTTAAAAGAATCCTGCATCATTTGAGCTTGACCAACAAATTTATAAGTATAACCCAATGGCAAGTTTAAATCAGGAATTAGTTCTTTAACTTTATTAAGTACTTCACCTGTTGATGCACCTACTGTATTGGCATAAACAATAACCTGACGCTGACGAGATTCACGGTCAATTTGCGTAGGACCTGAAGAGAATTTTACATCAGCAATATCGCCAAGCCGCACAAAAGTACCTGTTTTGGATGATATCCTTAAATTAGAAACATCTTGTATACTTAAACGACTAGCAGGCTGTAATTGCACACGAATATCATAATCGCTATCCGCAACGTTATATTGATTTTTAGTCGTTTTTCCTAAAAATGCGATTTGAATTACATCCCCTGCAATGGTACTGTCAATTCCAGTCTCAGCAGCCTTTACAGCATCTAATTTAATTTGAACCTCTGGTTCTGATTGATCACTGGAAATATCTACATCCGTTGTACCCGGAATTTCCTTAATCGCTTCTGCTAGATCATAAGCACTACGATTTAGCACTTCCAACTCTGGTCCTCTCAGACCAATCTGCACAGGCCGGGAATCACCTCTACCTAGACCTTGATTAGATTGTACTGCAACTTTCAGGTTTTTCACATTGCGAAAAACAACTCTGAGTTGATCCATAATTTGAGACATAGACCGCGAGCGCTTATCACTATCAACTAACCGCACACCAATACTCACTTTGTTGACTTGTCGATTAGCACCAATTAAAACAAAGGCAGATTCAAGCTCAGGAATGGCTAATACTTGCTTTTCTATCGGTTCTACTAACTCTTTCATCTTATCCATTGATGTACCAGAAGTAGCGGTAAGTATTACATTAAACTCACCTGAATCATAGGTAGGCTGAAATTCGACACCAATAAAAGGTAGTAAAAGAGCATTCAGAAATAAGGATAATATCGCAAATGCAACCAATTTTTTAGGACGTTTTAATGACCATTGGAGAATGAATCTATAATTATCTCGCAAAGCCAAGAATCCCTCTTCCCATTTATCAAGAATCTTTTGTAGCCAAGTCCAATTACCTCGTAGCTTTTGGTGCTCTCCATGATCATTTTTCAGCCAATAAGCTGCTAATGTGGGGGTTAAGGTAAAGGCCACAAATAATGAAAAAGCTACGGCAAACGCGACAGTAATACCAAATTGCTTAAAAAATTGACCAATAATTTCGCCCATATTACCCACAGGTACAAATACGGCTAAAATAGATAATGTCGTGGCTACGACTGCCAAAGAAATCTCATTGGTACCAAGCTTAGCCGCATCCATAGGAGACAAGCCTTCTTCCATATGTCGAAAAATATTTTCAATAACTACAATGGCATCATCAATTAAAATCCCCACTGCTAGGCTAAGTCCCATGAGAGACATATTATTTAGGGTAAACCCCATCACTTTCAATGCAAAAAAAGTAGCAATAATTGATGTAGGGATTGCAATGGCACCTATTAATGTCGCACGAGTATTTTGTAAAAACAAAAATGTGATTACAACTGCTAAAAATCCGCCAAAAATTAAGGAGACCATAACATCTTCGACACTACTTCGAATATACTTTGAGCTATCACGAACGATCGAAACTTTTATGTCGGGCGGCAGTAAATTAGTCTTTATATGCTCCATACTTTTTATTACTCGCTCTGCGACATCTACAGTATTCGTACCTGATTGTTTCTGTACAGCAATAATTACACTTGGCGTGCCGTTTGTACGTGCGTATACACGTTCTTCTGCCCAGCCATCTTCAATCGTAACAACATCTTTTAAGGGAATCAGGCGTCCCTGCTGATTTGCTACAATGGTATTTTTGATATCATCAATACTTTTATATTTTCCCATGGTACGTACTGTTAGCTCAGTACCTTTTTCATTTACCTTACCACCAGGTGTATTTAGATTTTGATCATTAATCGCATCGTGTATTTGCTGAAATGATATATCATAGGATTCTATTTTTTTAGGATCAATATAAATTTGAATTTCACGATCTGTTGCGCCAAAAACATCAACTTGAGCAACTCCATCCATTCGTTGTAATTCATCTTTAACTACATCAATGGCAAGTTTTCGAATTTCTCCACGGCTGCGTGTATCAGAAGCTAAACTAAAATATACAATTGATTGTGCCGTAATATCAAAACGTTGTACTACGGGCTCATCAATTTGATCAGGAAGTCTCTTCCTTACCCCTGCTACTTTTTCTCTGACTTCATTAGCAGCTAATTTTGGATTTGTACCAAATTCAAATTCTAATGTAACTTGAGAAGCCCCTTCCCGGGAAACCGAAGATAAAGATTTTATTCCAGAAACAGAACTAACAGCATCTTCAATAGGTTTAGTTATTAAACTTTCTATTTCCTCTGGTGACGCGCCTGTATAGGTAATGGTAACATTGACAATAGGATATTCAACATCAGGATTTAAATCAATACCTAAAGATGGATAAGCACCTAATCCAAATACTACAAGCAGCATAACGATCATAGTGGTAAATACAGGTCTTTTAATAAATGTGCCAATCATTTATTGCTCACCCTTTTGACCACTAGAAGCATTCACCGTAGAGCCATCTTTCAATTTATTTTGCCCATCAATGACGATGCGTTCACCATCAGCTAAACCTTCCAAAACCTCAGCCCAACCTTCACCAACATATCCTAATTTCAACATACGCTGCTGTACTTTGTTCTCTGCAGTAACAACATAAATTGTTTTTTGGTCTTCACGCATAACTAATGCACGCTCAGGCACGGCCAAGGCATTTTTATGTATCAATCCTGGAATTATGATTTTACTAAACATGCCTGATTTTAATACCCCGTTATTTGGAATAGTAATTTCGGCAGTAAATGTTCGTGCAGGTAATGTGGCGGCAGGAGAAATCCGCGTAATGACACCCGAAAATTCTTGATCTTGTAAAGCGTTGACTTTGATGATTACTGGTAAACCTACGGTAATTTCATTAAGTTGTGATTCACCAATTGTGGCTTTTCCTAGTAAGGATGAAACATCAGCTATGTTTATGACTTGAGAGCCAGCTTTCACATATGAGCCAGCCTGTAAGTATCTTTTTATAATAATACCGCTGCGTGGTGCAATAATATTTGCATTGTCCAATCTAGCTTGAAGCAATACTAAATTTCCTTGGGCAGAGCGAACTTGTCCCAACGTTAAATCTCTTTTTGTCCGAGCACTATCTAATGCTTGCGCTGCCACTGCCCCCTGCTTAGCAAGCTCCTGAGCGCGGGATAAATCTAGCTCGGCTTGCTCTAAACTTGCTTGACTAGACAATAAATTACCCTCGGCTTGCATGACTTGGGCCGATAATTCATTGGTATCTAACGTGCCAATAACCATACCGGCAGTTACAACATCACCTTCATCAACGTATAATTTATCAATTCTACCATCGACTTTGGGAGAAATATCTGCATTCCACAATGGTTCGAGATTAGCAGAAAAAGTTAGCATAGGAACAATATCGCGCCTGCTAGTCACATCAATCTCTACTGCTATACCACGTCCTTGAGATACTTTTGCAGCACGCTCATTATTGGCTGAAATATTGTCATAAATACGGTAGGAAATCACACCGAATAGCGCGAGTACAACGAAACCTATCATAATAATATTTTTTTTCTTACTTGCATTCACTACTCTAAACCTCCATGAAATTTGCACATTCCTATGCTTTATTCGATTTGTAAGAATATATTTATATTTAAGATAGAATATTTGACTGAGTGATTTCTGCTAATGCTAGTTTTACAATATTCTCTGGCACTTGATTACATAAATTTACCTCCCCAATATCATTGAGTAAAACCCACGTAATTTTATTATCTAGTACCTTTTTATCTCTATATAACAATTTAAATAAGTCGTCAATCCCACATTCGGGTGCAGATACTGGTAAATTGAATTGCAGCAGAATATGTTTTAGAATATCAACCGTTGCTTTACTGCACATATTAAGATGATGACTAATCATTGCTGCTCCATACATACCAATAGCAACTGCTTCACCATGATTATATATACTAAAATTAGTATCAGCCTCAATTGCATGACCAATAGTATGTCCAAAATTTAAAATCGCCCGTATCGAGCTCTCACATTCATCTTGCTCTACCACCCACGCCTTAATCTCACATGATCTACGCACAATTTCGGTTAAGGCATCAGGTCTTTTATCTAAAATCTGCTGAGAATGATCAGAAAGATAGGTAAAGAACTTTTTATCAGCAATCATACCGTATTTTATAACCTCTGCTAAACCAGTATATAGCTCACGGTTTGGCAATGTACTTAAAAAATCAATGTCAATCAGTACCATGCGTGGCTGATAAAAAGCACCAATTAAATTTTTTCCCATAGGATGATTAACAGCAACCTTCCCGCCCACGCTGGAATCTACTTGAGCTAATAATGAAGTTGGTATTTGTATAAAAGGTACCCCCCTAAGATAGGTAGCTGCTACAAAACCCGAAAGATCACCAATTACGCCACCGCCTAATGCAATAATGGCACAATTACGGTCAAGTTCTAAGGTAATTGCTTTTGTATATAATTCCATTGCCATATCTAAGTTTTTTGAATGTTCTCCACATGACACACAATATAATTCCGCAGCAAATCCATCTTTCACTAGTGATTCTACCATTTGAATGCCATATAAATCCCCAACGATAGTATCAGAGATTACTAATAGCTTTTTACTTACCTTCAAATTTCGCATAAAGCTGCCAATTAAATTACTAGCAGAGACACCGATATGTATATTGTAACTTCGTTTCTCTAAATTAACTTTAACGTTTACCACGCAAATAACCTCCTTGTCGTAAAAAAAACATAATTTCGTTAATAACCTGTTGCAGTGACTTACTACTGGTATTGATACTATAGTCTGCATTATAGTATAGTTCGGCTCTTTCCTTAAGTAATTTATTTACAATTTTCTCACGTTGATCAAAATCATCTAACAACGGACGCGTATTGCGTCGACTTGTTCGCTCTAAGATGGTCTCAACAGAAGCAGTAAGAGTAATGATAACACCATTCCTTTTTAAATTGTTCATATTTTCAAAGGATAATACTACACCACCGCCTGTTGCAATTACAGCGTTATTATAACGAGACAATTTAGCAATAATCATTTTTTCTTGTTGTCGGAAATAGAGTTCGCCATATACTTCAAAGATTTCACGAATACTGAGATTATTTTCATATTCAATTTTTTTATCACTATCAAAAAATGGTCGCCCCAATCGGTTAGCCAGCAATCTGCCAACGGTTGTTTTTCCAGTTCCCATAAAACCTATCAATACAATATTTTTCATGGTTATTACCGAGAAGCTCTTTGACAATATGCATCTACTGTAGCGTGTAAATCAGTGAAATTACGTTTAAAAGTTTTAACTATGGGAATCACGTCAGCCATCTGAACTCACCTCATTAAAATACTAAAAAATAAACATGCAGTACAGTTATTAATGTTGCGCTTCTTTCCTTTTCGCTATTAATAACAGCACCGCATGTACTACTTTTCAAGGCTTATTATATAATATTTTACTATATAATTGTAAATATCTAAAGTTAATTGTAATTTTTTTATTTATCAGTTAATTTCACTATTTTTGTTAGTTAAAAAAGGTGTGCCAAAACTATAAATTTTAACTGATAATTTAGTTTCTAAGCTATTTTTATTAGGTAACATGACAATCGTAATCACATTCGTAAAACGAGATTTATTTTCAATTTTTTTTATAAATTGCATAGATTCTATAAAGCCACCAATTAGCGATAGTTCTATCTCATATTCTCGATAACCATCTTTATTCATAATTTTAGTTGGTTTCAGATAATTAAGTTGTATACCACATTCTTTTGAAAGTTCTTCTACTTGCACTATAAAAGAACTACTCTCAGGGTTGTCAGGAAGAATTCTATCAATCTGCATTAATTTCTGATCTAATTCAAGTATATATTGTTCTGGATTAGGATGAATGAGCAGAAAATCTTCAATGACTTTTACCTGTTGATACTCTTTGTCAAATTGAGTTGTTAATTGATCAATCCTATCCCATTGAGGCAACAATAAAGACAAATAAACTAACCAAGTTACTGCTATCATACTCACAGTCACTAAAGATAGTTTATACTTAACCAGCATTTTATTCCATGAAAAAGAAATCATTGTTACATCCCCTTAGATTTTACTGTTATTTCAAATATAAGAAGCGATGCAGCTGTATCAAATTCAACTTTAACCAAAGTCGGATCAAGAAAAAAAGTATCCTTTTCCATATTTTCTATAAATTCAGCAACAACAGAATAGGTTGTTGCTGCTCCTTTCATTTCTAATAGACCATTATCAGATTTACTCAGATTAGTAAACCACAATTGCTGCGGCATTATTGCTACAATGCGTTGAATCAAAGTATACAAAGGATGACGTTCATTTGTTAAAAGCGCTGCAATTTTATTTTTTGTGTCAATTAATTGCAGCTTATCATTGCTCTTTTGCATAATCTCCAATGTTGGTTGCAATAATTCATATTGGTTACCAATTGCTTGCAGCTCTTTCTCTATTTTGAAAATCTTAAATTCATTATATGTATATATACTACTATAGATTAATACCAATAACATACTGAAGATGAAAATCAACTTATCAATAGACCATTTAGGTTGGCGTTCAACAAAAGGTAAGAGATTGATCGGATTCACTTTCCACCTCCACGTAAGGACAAACCAATTGCAACACCCAATTGAGGGGCGATTTTTTGCAGATATGATTTATCAAAGGACTTTGGGATTTCTAATCTAACGAATGGATCATGCATAACTACAGGCAGATCTAGTAGTCTACTCAAATAGGAGACCAAATTCTTTATTTGAGATCCACCACCAGTAAGATAAACTTTATCAATAGACACCATTTCATTTTGCAATTGATAATACTCAGCTGTTCTTCGTACATCTCTGAGAAAATCAGCGAAAAATAATTCTAATTGCTGCTTTGTTTCATTATGCTCTTTGAGAGAGTCAAAATTAAATAAATCGATATGTTTTTTCTTTAATTGCTCTGCCTCATAAAATGAAATTCTCTGTACTTGCATGATAACTTCAGTCATGCCTTGACCGCCTAAAGGAATATTACGAATGATAGCAGGGATACCTTTTTGAAATACGGTAATTTGAGACAATCGTTTACCAATGTCGATAATCATAGCATTTTCTGCGTCAGTAAAAGTACGATATAAAGCCAAGGGCTCCACGTCAATAGCGACTGGTATAAGACCTACATTTTTGACAATGCTGGTAATCGTATTAATGAATTCATGAGGTGATGCCACTAATAATACCCTTATTTCTGATTCAATATCACCTTTACCCATTATTGAAAAATCAAAATAAAAACTGTTGGGTGGATAAGAAATATATTTTCCCAACTCCCATTTAACAGCTTCCTGCAACTCTTCTTTTGTCATTACTGGAAGGATCAATTCGCGAGCAAGCATTCCGCGACCGCCAACAGCTATAATGGCATGTTTGCTTGATATAGGAGTCTTTGCAAGCAATTGAATGAGAATATCGGTTAATCCTTTACTACTAAAAACTTGTCCATCTTCAATAATTTCAGGAGGCAGCATTTCGATACCCAGATTTTTAAGTACAGGTTGATCCTTGTTCCAAGAAATTTCTACAATTTTAATAGCACCTGTCCCTATATCAATTCCAACTACATCCTGTTTCCTATTTAATAAGAAGTTTTGGATTCTCTTCCACATGAAAATCACCTATTTTCTTAATGATGAGGAGTTTTCTTTACAATTGTAATTGCTTGAGTAATAGCAGAAACAATATCAACATGAAATTGTTGATCCAATGAATCTATTTTGGAATAGGTTGCACCTGAAGAGGTTGCAACATAACGTGTAGGCAGCGAATTCAAGGCTAATGCAGCGATGTCATATCGACAGCGCTCACAATTACACGTTGTACGATTGGCCTTTATAACGATATCCAGTTTTTCCATTACTAATTTTTCCATATAATTTTTAAGTTCCATAGTAACCACTCTCCTTAATCATCCCAAATAACCTCAAGCGGATTTTCTTTACCAGCCGGCAATCGTATTTGCGTGCTTATTTGGCGCTTGGCCTTGTTAACACTCCCGATGGATGTGACCACTCTTAGATTCTCATCATTCGTTGTTGATTTGAGTGTGGTTGTAACAGTACAACTGGCAAAAGTAGATCCATTTTTATCAATAACATACGTTGTTACATTTTTTTGAGTTTTAGTTTCAATAACAAAATCTGGATCTGTCTTAAGCTGAACAATTGCCCATTGTATTCCTCCTTCGGCAACATACTGTGCAGCAACACCATCACGATGATTCGCCGCTATTTCTATGTCTATTTTACTTAATCCCATAAGACCAATCCCCATTATCCCTAATAACATCATAGCAATTAGCGCTAGCACGGCAGCCAAACCACGCTCATTTCTCACGATATATACCAAGGTAACATCCCCTTCTCTATAATGGGTCACTGTAAATTTAAAGGATAACAGGCGGTCTGAAGCAACTTTCTTTCCCCGGTACTCTCATTAGTGACTTCTAAAGTTACCAGTACAGCCTTGCCCTTTCCATGCTGAGCAAACTGCAGGTTTGTCACAAGATTTTCTGTTATTGGGCTGCTAGAAATACCACCAGGAGGAATTGACTTTGTCTTATCTATAATAACATATAATGTTTTGGAATGAAGGCCTTCGCCTAATTGTAACATTCTAATGTCTCCGTTTACCTTTGCTACTACTAAAGATGAAGTATTCTTTAAGGTTATTTGCTGAGCATATCGTATCTCCTTAACAATAGAATCCATCGCAATGCGCGCTGTTTGATTGATATGACTTTGCTGCTTACCAAATACCCAAACCTTTAAAGAGCCAGAAAATAAACCTACGATACCAGAAAGCAAACATAGTATTAAAGCCATACCAATTACCAGTTCTATTAAGGTTAGTCCATGTTGCGCTACAAAGTATTTTCGCTTCATTAATTCACCTTCAATAATAAGAATAACTTTAATTCATCTTGGAATAAAAAGTCACAAGCTGGATACCATAATCTTTTTGTCGCTCTTGCCAAGTAACGATTACAGTTACTTGCACAAGATGACTACCGCGCGTGGATGGGACAGCATAGGTTGCCAGTTCGTAGTCTGCCGGAGGAGGAACCCCCTCATCTTCCCAAGGTATGGTGCAAGGCAACTGCAACTCTGCCCAATATACTGGAGATTTATTTTTTAATAACTCTAATTGTTTCTGTGCTAGATACGTGGCTAGTGTATAATCCCATGCGATTTCTTCTAATTGTAATGCTTGGGTAAACAACATAGAAATACAAAGTAACGCGACACTGATAATAAAAAGTCCCAGCGTTACATCTGCTAAAACAAAACCTTGACTTCCCTTCAGCCTAGACATTATAGATTACCTTCTATTCTTCACGTTGTGTATTTATAAAATCGCTTATACGGACACGTCCAGTAATCGGTGCAAGGATAACAAATTTCCATTTTTTTAATTTCTTACTCCGCATGGAAATCGTCTGCGCACCAGTTTTTGGTGCTCCACTCTGTGCAAATGAAATGTAAGAATGGCTGCCAGAAAGGGTCACGGATTCCGGAAATATAATATTCTTTATTCTGACAGTATTTGCAGTAACGTAATAGCCATAAGGTGTAGTATTATAAAAGAACATTGCATACGCCGTTGTATCTACCCCAGCGTTAATTGAAATTTGTTGCAGCCAGCGAATATCAGCTGCTAATTGACAAGATGTACTCTCTAGCTCTTGTTTCTCTAATGATTGTCCCAGAGTTGGTATTATCCCACTCGCAAAAATACTAAGGATAGCAATACATACTAGAAGTTCAATTAAGGTAACACCTCGTTGCATATGTCCACCTCAATATAGCTTTTCTATATACCAAATAATCACTTCACTGCCATATAACATAATAACAAAGGCACTAAGAGCTATAAAAGGACCAAAGGGAATAAAATCTTTACGGCTTTTTAATTTGAAAAGCACTAACAGCAAACCACATATTCCACCACAGACAAAGGATAGTAGTAACGCAAGTAATAAACATTTCCAGCTTAGCCACATACCAAGAGCTGCAGCAAACTTGATATCACCATCTCCCATTCCACCGCGACTGACGAGTGCAATTAAAAGCAGCAATCCACCCCCAAGGAAACTAGCCAGCAGCATGTCCCAAAAGTCCAAACTATGCGTCCCCAAATTTATAACAATACCAGCTCCAGAAAACCATAGGAGAACTTTATCTAATATCAGCTGGTGATCGTAGTCAATAAACGTAATGATAAGTAAAAAAGCTGTAAAAACAATGGCTTTTATGAACAGAAAAGATAATCCATATATTTGAAAGCACCAAGCAAATAAAATAGCCGTTACTATCTCTACTAAAAGATAGCGTGGGGAAAACGTAACTTTACAATACCGGCATCTGCCTTTTAATAACAGATAACTAATTGCTGGGATTAGATCCCATGGCTTAAGATGTGTACCGCAAGTGCTGCAGTGAGACGGCGGAAAGATAATGGATTGATTTTGTGGTAAACGATAGATGCAGACATTAAGAAAGCTGCCGATAAGAAGACCTAATAGGATTACTATTATAAACACTATATTTCTCCTTATATCTGAATCGAAATATCAGAAGGTAACACAAGCGGTCTTTATGATTTGTTACCATATATCAGTAGAAGTATAATCTGAACTGCCAGGGGATTTTCTTGTCGTACCATTTGAAGATACACCAGTTAATTTATAATCATCACTACTCCCTTTCGTATAAATCAAATCAGCAGAGATGGCTTGGGCATCCTTAGGCCAAACATTAATGTAAGTTGCTAGATCTGCTTTAGTAGCTGGATACATATTATTATTTGCACGATACAATATAAGAGCACTGTCAACCGTACGAAGATCAGCTTTAAGCCTTCCATCTCTTGCCGACGCAGTCGAAGCAGTGAGTTTCGGCATCGCAATAGCCGCCAAAACTCCAATAATAGCAATTACGACCATCAATTCAATTAATGTAAATCCCTTTTGATCTCTCATTTGATTCTTTAATTTGATAAACATATAATTACCTCTTTTATGCTTATATTCTACTAAAGTCCATCATTAACAGTTATAGGTCCCCAGGATTCGTTATAATATCAAATATAGGTATCATAATGGATATCACAATTAAGCCAATGACTATTCCCAACGTTCCAATAATAACAGGTTCAATAATACTACTTAAACGACCAACTATATCATCTACATCACTTTCATAGAAATCGGCGATCTTTTCGAGCATCTTGTCCAATGCACCACTTTCTTCACCGATAGAAACCATCTGAATGACCATAGGAGTAAAAACTTTACTTTGTGCCAAAGTAGATGCTAGCGCCATCCCTTCTTTGATACCAGCTTGTGCTTGCTCTAACGCTTCCATTATACTAAGATTTCCAGTAGTTTTTTTCACAACGTCTAAGGCAGTAATAATCGGTACACCACCATGAAGCAGAGTGCTTAAGGTACGGCTGAAACGAGCAATACCAATTTTACGAGATAGCATACCTACAACAGGAATTGAAAGTATTAATTTATCAATCATTTTTCTGGATGATTCTCGTTGATATGCAATCCTTATCCCATATGTTCCCACTACAATAAAAGCAATCAAAAATAAAGCATACTTATGCAGAATATTACTAGTCGCCAGCAATATACGTGTAAGTAATGGCAACTCCATTTTTAAATTATCAAACATTTGTACAAAAGTCGGTAAAACAAAGGTTAAAATAAAAACAACAGATACACTTGCCATAGCACTGACTACTGTCGGATAGGTCAGAGCTGATTTAATCTTCTCATTTAATTTATGTTCTTTTTCAAAGTGATTGGCTAAACGATTGAGTACATCATCTAGTAACCCGCCCACTTCTCCAACTTCTACCATATTAACCATAAGATTAGGGAATATGGTAGGATAATCACCTAAAGAACGGGATAATGTTTCTCCTTCCTTGACCTTTTTATAGACATTTTGTAACGCTTTTTTCATTCGTCGATTATTTGTTTGTGCAATGAGAACATCAAGAGAGGCTATTAATGGTAAACCTGCATTGATCATAGTGGCAAATAAACGACAAAGAATCGAAATCTCTTTTAAGCTGCTACTTCTTAAGTGATCTATGAAGGCATTATAGAAACGTGCACCACCTTCCTCCTTAATCTGAGTAATAAAATAGCCTTTTTCTCGGATATGATCTGCCACTGCCGACTCGCTTTCAGCCAAAATACTGCCGGTCAGCACTTGTCCATTACGATCTTTAGCTCTATATCCGAAAATTTTCGCCATTATCCTCTCCTACTTTCCTTTTGTTTAATTATTGGCGAAACGAGCGAAATTCTCTTCATCTATGGCGTGTATTATAGCTTCACCATACGAGATGATTCCACGACGGTATAAATCCCGTAAAGCACTATCCATCGTTTGCATACCAAATTTTGCACCTGTTTGGATGACAGAAGTCAGTTGATGGGTCTTTCCCTCACGAATTATGTTACGCACTGCAGGAGTAGCTACCAGGATTTCTAAAGCAGATACTCTGCCAATCTGATCCATTCGAGGTAATAACTGTTGAGCGATAATTCCCTGCAGGGTAACGGACAGCTGTATACGGATTTGCGGTTGTTGATGTGAAGGGAAAGCATCAATAATGCGATCTATGGTTTGAACAGCACTGCCAGTGTGTAAAGTAGCAAAGACTAAGTGTCCTGTTTCTGCTGCCGTAATGGCTGTAGCAATAGTTTCTGAATCACGCATTTCTCCTATCAAAATAACATCTGGATCTGCCCTTAAAGCAGCTCTGAGAGCAACCGTAAACGATTTGGTATCAGTATTGATTTCCCGCTGATTAACAATTGACTTATTATGCTTATGTAAAAATTCAATAGGATCTTCTAGCGTAATAATATGACAGAATCGTTCCTGGTTAATCATATTAATCATTGCCGCCAAAGTTGTTGATTTGCCGCTACCTGTGGGACCGGTAACTAGAACTAAACCTTTAGCATGACAAGCAAGAGTTCTTATAACGCTTGGATGTCCCAGCTCTTCTAATGTAGGTATATTTTCATCTATAACCCGAATCACAATAGCCACTGAACCACGTTGGTAAAAAGCATTGACTCGAAAACGGCTAAGACCAGGAACTGCAAAGGAAAAGTCAATTTCACCATGTTCATTAAAATATTGCTGTTGCTCCTGCGTTGTAATGTCTTTAAGCAATCTTTCTGTATTTTTTACGTTTAGTAACTGATGGTTAGTAGGTACAAGTTGACCATCGATTCTGAATATGGGTGGTGCGCCTACTGTAATGTGCAAGTCAGATGCTCGGCTATGTACAGCTTGATCCAATAGCTGATTCATTACAATTGTCCTCCACTAGCTTCAGCATATGCTACACGCATAATTTCTTTTACATCTGTCAAACCAGTACATGCTTTTTCAATACCATCCTGACGCATGGTTATCATGCCTTGTGCGATAGCAATATTGCAAATTTCATCACTAGAAGCTCTACGGTTAATAGCCTCTCTAATTTGAGAAGTTATGGGCATGACTTCATGAATTGCCATACGACCTTGATAACCTGTATGATTACAATGAGCACACCCGGCTCCTTGATACAATCTAATAGATACGTCAGGCTCAACACCTAAAAATAAACGCTCTAAAGCATCAGTAGAAGGTATGTAACTTTCTCGACACTTGGGACAAAGTCTTCTGACAAGTCGTTGTGCAACCACCCCTAGAACTGATGAAGCCACTATAAAAGGTTCAACATCCATATCAAGTAAACGAGTAATTGTTCCTGCCGCATCATTTGTATGCAAAGTGCTAAAGACAAGATGACCAGTTAATGCCGCTCTAATGGCAATATCAGCAGTTTCACTATCTCGTATCTCTCCCACTAATAAGATATTCGGGTCTTGCCGCAATGCAGACCGAAGTCCACTGGCAAAAGTTAAGCCTGCTTTTGGGTGAACCTGTACCTGATTGACTCCTCCTAAATGATACTCGACAGGATCTTCTAAAGTGATGATATTCTGATTTGGCGAATTCACTTGATTCAAAGTAGAATATAAAGTAGTCGTTTTCCCCGAACCTGTAGGACCAGTGACTAGCACCATGCCATAAGATTGAGAATATATTTTGTGATAATTTTTACTATTTTCAGTAGAAAAACCAAGTTTATTAATATCCAAAATAACTGTCTGTTGATCTAACAAACGCATCACCACTTTTTCACCCATAATAGTAGGCAAGGTAGACACTCGAATATCAATATCACTCTCTGCTCCTTTTATTTTAATTCGCCCATCTTGCGGTATGCGTTTTTCTGCAATATCCATATCACTAATAATCTTAATTCGAGCAACAATCGCGGGGTGAATCTCACGGGGAAAGCTGCCGATTTCTCGCAGCATACCATCAATGCGAAAACGGACACGCAATGATGTATCTTGAGGTTCAATATGTATATCACTAGCCATATCTTTAATGGCTTGATCCATAAGAGAATTAACTAATCCAATGATTGGAGCATCATCTGCTGTCTGGAGCTTCGCTGTTAGCCTTATATCTTCTGGGCGCATTTTATTAATGGCCTTTTCAACTAAGTCTTGTACACCGTAGCATTCTCTGATAGCTCGTAATATATCTTTTTCTGCAGCGATAACAGGCTCTACGTCAAAACCTGAAACCATACGAATATCATCAATCGCATAAAAATTTGTTGGATCAGTCATTGCTAAAACAATCTTATTACCAGCAACTTTTACCGGAATCACTTGATGCCGCTCCGCTAATGTCGCTGGAATCAGTTCTGCTAACTCTGGTTTAATGCAGATACCTGACAAATCAATCTGAGGTATACCTAATCGAGTTTTTAAGACTTCACATTTCATACTTTTACACCGCCTCTTATACAGAAAAGCAACCAAACTTCAAATACATTTATTAAAATTGTAAATGCATATTTACCAGCCGATTGCACTACTCAATCCAGGATCAAGTTCCAATATTATTGCGAATGTTTTCACATCTATTTTAATACTTATTCTTCTACATTTTACAATAAGTTCCTGCTAAACATACTATATAATACCAAATTACAATCTATTTTCTGCTTTTTATGTCATTTAACTAGTTTTGCTGTCAAAAAGATGATTACTTCCGTTTCTACTTTTGAATTATGTACACTTTTAAACAGCGTACCAATTAATGGTAGTTCGCTTAAGAAAGGTATTTTATTATTTGTTTTAGATTCTTCACTGCCAATGAGACCACCAATCACCATCGTCTCACCATCTTTCATGCAGACCATACTTTCTACCTCACGGGTCGTAATGCGATAGTTCTTAATATCCGTTACTAAGCTAGGAGTACTAACCTCTGTATGTACTTTTGCTGTAATAGTTCCATCAGCAGTAATCGTAGGGGTATAGGTAAGTTTTATGCCCGTATCAATATATTCTACTGTAGTAGTCGTTTTCCCGTCTTCCATTCTCTCAGTAAGTACTGGAATATGATCACCAATTAAAATCCGAGCCTCATTTCCATTAATGGTAGTTACTTTAGGACTAGCTAAGATTTTAGCATTACCATTACTAATGAGAGCATTAATTTTTGCTTGATAGTAAAATTCATAAGGATGGCCTTCAGGATTACGACCAAATTGAATAATTCCTTTTCCAGTATCACGCGTAACTTTACCTGGCTCAATAGTCGTTACACCATTAGCAATATTGACTTGTTCTGCACTATATTCTGCGTATTGAGGTGTAACGTCCCATGACCAATCGATCCCTAGCTCTTTTGTCTTCGCTTTGTTAATAGCCACAACTTTAGCCTCGATAACCACTTGTTGCTGAGGAACATCAAGATCTGTTAATAATATTTTAATGCGAGCACAACCTGTAGGTGAACCACTAAATATCAAACTATTTGATATCTCATCAATTTCAGCTTTTAATTTAAGACTATTCATAATAGGTTCCAATGTTTTTTTTATATCAACAGCACGAATATAACGCAACTTATATATCTCTGTTGTCCCCATATCCACAGGTTCTATAATAAAGGACTCACCTATTTTTCGATAGGATAGCCCCTTAGCTGACGTAATTAGAATTAGGGCATTCTCGAAAGTTGTACTCTTAAGTTTCAGCGTAATATTACCTTTTATCGATTCATCAATAATGATATCAACATTGCTAATAATAGCGAGTGTATGTAATATTACCCGCACATCTTCATCTACGAAACTAAGATCAATACTTTGCGGCTCTGCCATAGCAATACCACAGATTGTGATTGACAGTAACAATATCATTACACAGAGATGTGTCCTATTCATTATTTAGTACCCTCCCTTTTCCCGCTGGCTCTAATGACAAGAACATTTGACTATTACCACTTTTTAGAATAATAGAATCTTCTTGTATTGAAATAAGTTGGTAGGTACCAATAAATTCATCTAACTGATAAGTCTTGCTTTTATTATCCGATTGTATAACTGCAACATGCTGATTCTTTGTATTAATAATTCCAGTAAGCCTTATCTTCTCTTTTCTATTAAGAGAAGAAGTTGGATTTGCGGCTGTCACAGATTCATTGTTAGATTTTGCAGGAGATGTATTGTCTTTCTGCGTTTTTAAATTATCCGTGACGATAGAAGGAGAGGCAAAAGGATCACGTTTCAGTTGGCCATTATGTTGATGTTCAACAGACATAACTACTTTATCCGTATTTCTAACAGTGGGTGTGGTCGTCTTATTAACAACACTAGGAGCAACTAGATGCTTTGAAGGTATAAAAAAAAAGGTTACAATTATGGCTGTCACTCCAATTACAAACATTATTCTTAGACGCTGCTTTGCTGTAAGTTTTTCTAATTGCTTTAATTTCTCCAAAATTTGCCCACTCCTAATTCATTGATTATAAAGCAACTGCAATAATATTCCCAGAATATTACCCTGTCCAATTTATATGGCACAACAAAAGGCTCAGATCCTAGGACCTAAGCCTCAATGTCCTAATTAAGTATATTCTACTAATTTGGGAGATTCTTGCTTTAGTAAGTTTAATGATTTATAAAAATAATACTTACAGATATTCTGTTAATGCTTCAGACATAATTTGTCGGGGACCTTGCTCACTTGTCCAAAGTTCAAAAGCCAAGGCACCTTGTTCAATTAGCATTCCCAAACCATTTATGGCTATATGACCGTGTTCTTCAGCTGAAAGTAACAGTTGAGTCTTGGATGGATTATAGATTAAATCGCAAACAGCAGCCTCTGGATTTAAGGTCTCCCAAGGTATAGGCAGCACTTCTGTATCATGAACTGACATACCAATTGGAGTGCTATTTATCAGAATATCACATTCTTGCAACAAATTTTGAAAACCGGAATCCTCCCAATCAAAAGCTTGTATATCTACATTGGTTGAGAAAAGTTTTACGAATTGCTGCGCTTTTTCAAGGTTTCTTGCACCAATTATAATATTTTTTATTCCATTTTGAAAAAGACCACATGCAACGGCCCTTGCAGCCCCGCCAGCCCCTAATATGATCGCTGTTTGTTCCGTAATTTTAATACCATTTGAAAGTATTGATTGGACAAATCCTTGAGCATCTGTATTATATCCAATTGTTTTACCGTCTTTTATTACAACTGTATTTACAGCCCCAACTAGCTGGGCACTGAAATCAATTTCATCAAGATAAGACATTATCTCCACCTTATGAGGTATGGTAACATTTACACCCGTAAATTCCATAGCTTTTAGACCTGCAACAGCCTGAGCTAAATTCTCCGGATGAACAGGCAGTGGAATATATACATAATCAAGATGAAGGGATTTAAAAGCTGCATTATGCATTATAGGTGATAAGGAATGTCCTAAGGGCCATCCTAATATACCTATTTTTTTGGTTTTACTCGTAATCATTTTACTAGCTCCTTTCAATAATTATTATTTTTAATAATCGCGCTTTTATTTATAAGTCCTTTAGACTTTAAAACTCGTACAGCTAATCGTTCCAAGCGCCGGGTAATTTTAGTACCAATAAATTCCTGTGAACTTAATGGACGAACCCAAATCGTAACTAAACCAATACGATTACCACCAAGTATGTCTGTAAATAATTGGTCACCGATCACCGCTACCCGATCCTGAGATAATTCCATAGCTGCTATTGCATGGCGAAATCCTGATTTTGCTGGCTTATAAGCTCTAGAGACAAAAGGAACGTTAAAAATTTCAGCTATATCTTTTACTCTCTTCCCCATATTGTTCGATAACAAACAAATTTTAAACCCTTCCTTTAACAAAGCATTTACCCATTCAATAATCTCAGGTGACATCTGCTGTTGATCCCAAGGAATAATCGTATTATCTAAATCAAAAATAATTCCCTCAATTCCTAGTTCTTTTAATTGATGGTACTCAAGATCATGTAAAGAATTTAATATCATACGAGGACATAAAAGGTTATACAAAAATTTTTACCTCCAGATCAAAATGAGCATTCTCTATATTAATTAGCTACGAATTAATTAGCTACGAAAGTTCTTGAATATTATTTCGAAAATGAATCGCTTCTGCAACGTGTATATCACTAATCTGTTCCGAACTAGCCAAATCAGCAATGGTACGTGCTACTTTTAATATACGATCATAGCCTCGAGCGCTAAGGTTCATTGCTTCAAACGCTTGTTTTAGCATGACTTGTGCACCTTGAGTCATATGACAAGTTGTTTTTACATGTCTACGCCCCATTTGGGCATTACAAAATATATTGTATTTCTGCAAACGAGAATATTGTATAGCCCTTGCGGCAGTTACTCTCTGGCGGATGTCAGCGGAAGATTCCGTTGGTATGCTAGTAGTCATTTCACTATATTCTAAACGTGGCACATGCACATGTATATCCATTCGATCTAATAAAGGTCCAGATATTTTCTTGCGATATCGCTTAATATCACCTGTACTACAAGTACAATCTTTATTATTATCTCCTAAAAATCCACACGGACATGGATTTTTAGCACATAATAGCATAAACCTTGCCGGATAGGAAAAAGAAGCGTTCACTCTAGAAATTGTTACTTGTCCATCTTCTAAAGGCTGTCGTAATACCTCTAATACGGTTCTAGGGAATTCTGCCAGCTCATCTAAAAATAATACGCCATTATGGCTTAATGTTACTTCACCTGGCCTGGGGATACGCCCACCTCCTACCATACTTGCAGCAGAAATGGTATGGTGTGGGCTTCTAAAAGGTCTTGTGCTTATTAATCCAGTATGAGTAGGCAATAGCTCTGCAATACTATATATTTTTGTGACTTCTAATGCTTCACGAGGTGACATGACTGGCAAAATGGATGTAATTCGTCTGGCTAACATGGTTTTACCTGATCCTGGTGGACCAGTCATGAGCAGATTGTGACCTCCAGATGCAGCTACTTCCAAAGCCCGCTTTGCAACAAATTGTCCTTGTACGTCAGCAAAATCCTCACTATCATTGCTCATTGGAGGAGAAAAAGGTTCTTTCGTTGCAGGGAGCAGCTGAGTGACTTGATTGAGATGTAATACCAATTGTTCCAAAGTTGTTGGTGCATATACTGTTAACCCTTTTACCAGTAAGGCCTCTTGCGTATTATCAGGAGCAACAATCATTTGGTCTATTCCTTGCTCAGAGCAATGAATTGCCATCGGCAATACTCCTGAAATGCCTCGTAACTTTCCCTCTAAAGATAATTCACTGACAAATACATACTGTTGATAATGATGTAAGATAATTTGTCCACTGGCTGCCAAGATCGCAATCGCAATAGGCAAATCTAACCCTGAGCTATCTTTTTTGAGATCAGCAGGTGCGAGATTAATCGTGATACGCCGTGAGGGAAACTCAAATCCAGAATTCTTTATAGCTGCCCGTACTCGTTCTTTTGATTCTCTTACGGCAGTATCAGGTAAGCCAACGATATCTAATGCTGGCAGACCATTAGATATATCTACTTCTACAGTTATTACAATACCATTTAATCCGATTGTAGTCGATCCAAATGTTTGTGAAAACACAACGTTACCTCCGAAAGTTATTCACCTTGCCATCTGGGAAATAGATCATGGTCAATACCAATGGAATCAGATATTTTACCAACCATCATATCAATCATTTGGTTTAAAGTAGTAGGACGATGATAAAATCCAGGGCTAGCAGGGAGAATTCTAACCCCTAACTGAGATAGTTTTAACATATTAGCCAAATGTATCGCATTAAGAGGTGTCTCCCGAGGAACAATAATCAATTTCCGTCCTTCTTTTAATATAACGTCAGCTGCGCGACTGAGTAAATTATCAGCAATTCCATTAGAAATACTACTTAAGGTCCTCATAGAACAAGGAACTACCACCATCGCATCTGTTTTAAATGATCCACTAGCAATACATGCTCCAATGTTCTTTATGTCATGTAAGAAATCTACTTTTTCCCTAATTTCTTGTGGACTAATACCACACTCATAATCTAGAACTTGCCAACCATGCTCTGATACTACAGCATGAATTTCACACCCTGCTTCTTTTAGCACTTCAATCAATCTAAATCCATAAATGGCACCACTAGCGCCAGTAATGCCAACAATAATTCGCATAAAGAATTCCACCTACCTCCATTTAATAAAAAAAGACTTAATCATCTCATAAATGCATTTGTAATATGGTTACACGTTATTTTATTATTTCCAGTTAGATATACCTCGATTACATCAAAGCGACAATGTATATTGGTATTATGTATATATTGAAGATAACAAGATGCAGTATTGATTATTTTTTGCTGTTTCCGATAGGTTACAGCTTCTGCTGGAAAACCATAAGTAGCATTCCTTCGAGTTTTTACTTCAATGAAAACTAAAATATTCTTTATCCTTGCAATAATATCAATTTCTCCAATTTTACTACGATATTTTCGTTCTACTATCTCATATCCCGCATCATACAAGTAATTTGCTGCAGCTTGTTCTCCAATATCCCCCACTTTACTCGTATTCACATTAATACACCTCGCTACAATATTCCCCGAAAAAAAACAACATCCTGCTATCTTGATGTTGTTTTTACAGTAAATTAAATAAATTTATCTATTCTTATCTAAAATTTATGCATTTTTTTATCGATATAGTAAAGGTATGCCAATACCTCGGCTACAGCCTGATATAATTCAGGAGGAATTTCCCTATCTAATTCAACTGCCATTAACATACTGGCTAATGTCTTATTTTGATATACGGGAACTGAATGTTGGCTTGCTGTAGAGAGTATTTTATCAGCCGTATAACCTGTACCTTTGGCTACAACTCTTGGCGCATCCGTGTTGGACTGATAGCTTATTGCAATGGCTTGCTGCGGTTTATCCGATTTTTCCTTCTTCATATTTCTATTCTTCCCCATGACTTAATCGGCTCGAAACTTCTTCTATGTATAGGACATGGACCATATTGTTGCAATGCCTTTAGATGTTCTGCTGTACCATAGCCTTTATGCTTTGCGAATCCATATTGCGGAAACTGCTTATCATATTCTCGCATTAAATTATCCCTTTCTACTTTTGCAATAATAGAAGCTGCTCCAATGGAAGCACTAATAGCGTCCCCACCAATTAATGACAGGGAGTGCATTTCTAAATCAGGTAAGGGAACAGCATCAATTAATACGGCATGAGGTCTTTGATGAAGTTCATTAATAGCTTCATACATACCAGATATAGTTGCGTTATAAATATTCAGATGATCAATTACATCAATATCTATGACGATATGCTGCACACTAATAGCAACTTCTTTTATCTCATGATACAAATACTCCCGTTGCTTAGCTGACAGCTTTTTTGAGTCATTAATAGATGGTAAGTGACAGCCGATAGGCAAGATAACAGCACCAACTACTAATGGGCCTGCTAAAGGGCCACGACCTGCTTCATCAACACCTGCAATTAAATTATATCCCTTAGCTGTAAGCATTCGTTCTTGCTTATAAAGACCTTGAATACGCTGCTTCTCTAGTAAGTTTTGTTCCTGCCTTTTTTGCCATTTAGTAAATAAGCGAGATACTGAAACTCGCGAATCTTGTTTTAAACTATTTATTATAGTTATTGACAGATTATTTTCTTCTAAAAGTTTAGCGATCTCGACTACTGTCATTTGCTCTACATTCAATATTCTAAACCTCCAGTGGAACATATAAAATGAATATAGTATATATTCTCGCAAAACTTGTTAAATCCTTGTTGGATAATCTTAATAAAATAATTAAGAAATAATAATTGTTTGCACAGTACACCCTGACGAGAGAAATTGATCTGAAATAACTATTCTTACCAAGTTTATCTTACCCTGAGTTATGATCTAACGGACATGCGTGCAAACCACAACCTTAGATAATACAGTATTTAATGAAAATTTGCATAAAAAAAGTTTGCAATTGCAGGCTCTCATCAATATTTATTTTGTATAATACTCACCTCTCGGTTTCGCTATCATACAATACATTAATTGACGATAAAGGAGGAATACTTATGGGTTTAGGTTTTGGAGGCGGTCGCAATGGCTTCGGCGGTTCTGGCTGCATTATTATTATAATTATCATCTTATTATTTTTCTGCTTCGATAATAACGATTGTTCCTCTGGTTGTTAATTTTTTAAACTATCCGCCAAACCATATACTCTTGCAACCACGTTTCCACCAAGACGTGGTTGCTTTTTTTTATAAACTACTTTTAACATCCATCCCTCACGCTCTGATAACAATTGATGATAAATTAATAACCGCTTAATCACCTTTATTTACCATAGATCATATTATGTATAATAGATGCTCCTATAGATAAATTTAGGAGGTGATACTACAAAATGGACTATAATTGGGAAGACCCTGAAATTGAAGAGTGGAGAGAAATCTTAAACGATAGAAATGGATTCGAACTAGGATATAATACTAGTTCGAATCGTAAATCTTGTTCATGCTGGCCTAGACAAGACTACTGGTATAATGATCATTGTAATGATCATCATCATCAATATAATGGTTGTTGGCCTAGATACTTCTGTTGGCCCAGACAATCCTGCTGGCCTAGAGGGAATTGTTGGCCTTGGAAAGCTTGTTGGCCTCGACAAGGTTGCTGTCCACGTTAGTTTATTCTATATTTATTTTCTATTATCAAGCCTTCGGGCTTTTTCTTTTATTCCTCTCGCTCTAATAACAATTGATAACCGCTTAATCACCTCTATTCGACACATTACATATTATGTATAAAGAATCGCTAATTCGTTAATCAATGAATCTCATATTCTTTTCTCCAAGTTAATTATTAACTGATAGATAAACAAATACCGGGAGGGATTTTTGTGGATAATAAACAACGGAAAAAGGCTACCGCTAATTCTATAAAGATCACTTATGGCGGTCGAAAAGATAGTTCCAAGCAAACAAGTGACCAGACCGATAAAACACAGCCGAAACCTAAAAAGCCTTAATTGATAAGGAGTGGTTGTTCTTTTTAGAGCAGCCATTTTAATTTACCCCCACCGATTATGACAATCTTCACCCCCGCCCACACATCACTCTCACCAATCACATCATAATTCAGCTCCCGGTTCCCCTTACGAAACTCCGCAACCTCTTGAGGATAATCCCCCTGGCAATACTACTCAGCAATTAACTGCAGCGTGTCACCAGGGCTTACGACTGCATTGTAACTAAGGCCAACACCACAATAAACGCCATAATATCACACATGCTCGGATTAGCAGGTCCATCACCGTTCGGATGGAGGATATCGCTAGCTACTCCGCAATCTAAGGGCGCATATGTTGCTAATTCTAATATGCCACTTCTTGCAGCTTTTGGCTACGTTTATGGCAATCTTTCCTCTGTACTTCGTTGCCCATGATCTTGTCTCAATCAGTTTAGCACCGCAGGCGATTAGACTCGCCCACGACTGTAATATGGTTATAGCCTTCATCACATTTTTCAGCCTCCTTGGGGAGTAAATCTGTCAAAAAATTTTATTATCCATCCCTCACGCTCTAATAACAATTGATGATAAATTGATAACTGCTTAATCACCTTTATTTACCATAGATCATATTATGTATAGAAGGGGTCTTCATTAGTAATCTAGGAGGTGATCAATAAAAATGGACTATCGCAATTGGGAAGATCCTCAAATTGAAGATTGGGAAAACAGATCAGAAGATGAGCGCCAAGCACTTTTCGGCTTAGGTTTAGCCCTAGGTTTAGGCTTAGGTTTCGGATTTACCTGTTCTCCCCGTCGCCATTGTAACCCTAGACGATATTGTTGGCCTAGACAAGGCTGTTGGCCGAGATAACTTTTTAGATACTATTCAAAAAAAGCTTTCGAGCTTTTCTTTTTGTAGAATAATATCACTCTCACCGATTAACATAATTTCTAGCCCGGCTCACATTTCACTCTCAACAATCACATCATAATTCAGCTCCCTGATCCCCTCGCGAAACTCCACAACTTGCCGAGATATTGCATTGTAACTATAACTCAAGAATAAACTGTTTCATTCCCATCGTCATCTCCTCTTAACTTCGCATTAATCACTTACTGTTTAGTTCACTTTATTACAGCTTTTCCTGGCAGGGCATTAAGCTGTAACATTATATCTAGGCATGCATATTAGAATTTATGGCAGTACCTATTTTCTTTTAGAACAGGATCATCAATGATGGTATTATCCCCTCTAGGTAGACAGAGTTTAAAAAGTCCATTTGGTATAATGGACTAGACTCGTTAACAAGGAGGGGATTTTTCATGGCTAAAAAGGGAAAAAATTTTCTAGCTATACACTGGAATTTAAAGCCGAAGCAGTTCGCTTATGCAAAGAAGAAAAATATATCTATAGAACCGTAGCAAAATTCCTCTGTATAAAGAGCAAATCTCAAATTATTGACTCGGTCAAAAGAGGATACAGAAAACAATCTATTTTTGATTTATATAGAAAACAGCTTGTAGCCGCTAAAGATGTTGAAGAACAGCTTTCCAAATCATCAACAAACGAATTGCTCTCGAAGACCGACAGAAAGTATTAAAAAATGCCCTTCTTGCGACTAATGATGAAGTTAATCGCAAAAAGGACGCTATTATGCTTTTTAATGATTTAAAGAAGAGAATCTCAGGTGAAGTTACGTATGAAACTAAACGAAGCATTGTTAAGCAGCTCGTACGTGAAGTAATTGTTTGCACGGAACATATAGAAGGGAAAGATAGACCAGATGTAAATATACACGTAAGGTTTGTTTGCTCCCAGGTTATGATGTGCACGGACAAGCGTTCAGATAATAATCTTGATAAAACAACATTCGAATGGTCAGTTAATCATGCTACAGAAACACTGGCTTGCAACACCCCAGGTGAACGTATTCGATGGGCTCGTAGGCAAAAAGGTTGGTTAATCAAGACACTTGCGGCTAAGGCTGGAATTACCCGATGGGTTTGAGTATCATAGAAAGAAAATCTGTTGGTATGTCGGTGATGAAAAACCTTACGTAAGCTGGCTGGTATTCTTGAACAACCAATTTGGTATTTGGGATGCTTTGAAAATATGCCTGAGGATACTTTTTTCGAAAAGCTGGAAAAAGCTCGTTGTTATCATGGACACACTAAGATCGAACTGGCTACAGAACTCGGAATACATCCACGTACTATTTTTTATTGAAAGGATAAAGATCCTAGTCAAATTATTAAAGAGAAGGCTTTATTGTATTGTACAATTTTAGATTATTTTTCCTTTACGCTATAGTATAAAGCAAATCCCTTAGTAAGTCCAAACTTATCAGGGGATTTATTTTAGTTACACTCATGCTTGTGCGAACAATATCTACAATAGTTTTTATTATTAGCAACACAAGCGACCACCTCACCTCCTATCACATTCCAATACCGATAATACAAAGTAATAATTTCTTTTTCCTTCATTAAAGATACCTTTTTCATACTTCGATTCTTGAAATGAATAAAACCATAATCAGCAACTGACCTATTTTGTGTTCTTTCAACCAATAGTTTATATACAGATAGCTGAATAATCTCAGATTCATATACTTGTTGATTCTCACGACTTTTGTAATCTCCAACTATCAAAGAACCGTCACGAGTTTCCCACACTACATCCGGCTTACCGCATAAAGGCACCGGATCAGCTATTTTTAAGAATCGCTCTAACATATATGGTGATAGCTTGGGTTTTCGTCTTGAGCGCAACCACCAATAAAGAATAATAACTACAACTAATATAAAGAATGACATGTCTACCTCCAGGATCTAATAAACCAACGTAATACTGCACGGATTGGAATCCTCAATACAGGGTACCTTTCAATTACGATAACTATATGTGGTGATATATTATAATATAATGAAGTAATCATTCGCCCAGGGCTGTAAGGCATTAGATACATATCCCTAAATTGACGCAGGATATTCGTTTCTATGGCATCAATACCAAAGACTGATGTTGCAATAAAACAGCGATTATCTCTACCAGAAAGCTGGCGATTAAATTGTTCGTGCTCTTGGTTGCCTCGTTTGATGAATGTTGCTGTAAGTGATGTATCTTCGCCATGATGGTAGTCAAGGTAGACTTGGCGTTCGCATTTTCCCATTTTGGCGAGTTCTGTAGCACTGGTTTGACGCAATTTGGGACCTCCGAGAAAATAGTATGTTCCTATTATATAGCATTATGGGGAGTTATGTAAAAAAGAAGATCCTTTCTATTTTGCTTTTACGCTTATTTTACTAGTTAGTAAGAGAATACTATTATCTTTAATTACATTTGAACTATTAAGAACAACCAAACATATCACAATTATAACCTTTTTTATAAAACTAATAACCAATTAATTCACCCCTATAATATTTATTCTAATTTTGCTATAATTCTGCAAAATTTTCTATCTTTCTTTATTAAGTAGATCTCAATAAATCAATAGTACTTTTAGCCTTATTCACTGAATACGACTTTCTTTTATTACCTAATCATAATAATGTTTCCATGGTGATTAAACCGAGAATTTTCTTAATATATATAGAACGTAATATGCCCTAAGCAATTAAGCCTAGGGCGTCATTTATTTAAGCTAATTTTCTATTTTAAATAAAACGATACATCTAAAGGCATTTCAGAGGCGATTGACTGATTATCCTGATTTCGCGCAGGAATAAACCTCCACTTTTTCACATTATCCTTTGCCGCATCATCAAGAATCTCATAACCGGAACTCTTCTGGATTATGACCTCACTTACATTCCCTTTATTAGTTATACTTATAAGCAGTGTGACTTTCCCCTCCCAATTATTCTTAGCAGCTTCCCTTGGATACTCAAAAGGTGTTTGATGAATAATTAATGCTGAGCTCTCTGCTGCTGATACCAAAATTGTGTTACTGCAAATCATTAAGCCAATAACAATAGCCATCAAGATACGTATGATCATGTCTTCATCTCTTCTCCAAAAATTATCTAATCAGTAGTAATTATTTTCTTTTGACCAATGCAATATCTTCGTTTACAGTTCATCATCACAACATAGACTTTTTTATTTGCGATGAACTATAACTCACTAACAACTAAGTCTAGGGAGCTATTTTACTAAACCTTATAGTGTATGTAAGAATCCATCTTGCACTATACTCCTAAACTTAGACCGCCTTCAGCTTTTACCTGAAGCAATCGATCTGCTTTCTGCCTTAAAGTCATTGAAAATTCACCAACACCCGCAGTATCATTATATCTTTCACTGTAATCAACTACAAAGGCATTAGGGAAATATACTTTTCTAAATATCTTATCAGAAGAAACCACCTCGACAATTACATCACTATAGGCCTCTGAACTTTGTGCTGGAACTTGCGCCCATTCAAATAGTTTTAAGGTGTCACTGTTACTAGGTCCTTCAGTATGAAGAAGTTTTCCTGTTACCCACATTGTAGCAGCAACATCAGTTGACTTAGCTTTTGAGTCAGTTGGCGTACTTAGTTGCACATTTACAAGACGAATTATATTTTCACCTAAATAAATGGTATCTTTTCCTTTAACCGTTAATCTAAATCCCATTATGAAACCTCCATAACCTTTTAAAATTTTAATTCTGTATTTTTGCCTAGGCAATAATATACATTGCGTTACTCATCTTGTCCAGGAATAAACCCAGACAAACTATCAATAAACGATTTAACTGAACCTATCGACGTAGAATCCATATGAGATGTACCGATCTGTGGCGCAAAAAAGCCAAACTCCGTACCTGTTATTCCATTACTATATGTCCTACCGTAGCCAAATAGAGCTCCTGCGCTAACATTGTTTGCGGCACCATTACAAAAGCCTTTTAGGGTATCTTCCTTCGGTCTCTCAGGAGTACTCAACCATCCCACAATAACACTGCCTGTAAAAAATGTCCCAGATTTGCCCAGTGCCATACCAACGCCTCCATACACATTACCATAGTAATCTATTGTAATTGATTGGATTGACCCCACACCAGGACCTTCACAAACAGAAATGGTGTAATAATCAGGTGTTCTATTTGGTAAATCTGATCTATCCATTTTTTAAAATCTCTCCTCAAAGCCACATATTAACCTGCAAATAAAATAAACTCCATAATTCTATACATTACTCTAATTCTTTCGCCATCCCTTATATAGGAGATTCATTTAAGGTAATGCCATGACAAACCAACTGCAAAATCCCATCCATAGTCAGCCTTTGCACCAGCATATTGAATAGATAGCGTATAGTCACCTTTACGAAAATATATTGTTTTTCCTCCTAAGTCCTGTCCCCCACCTCTCACAGTTTCTTCGCTTATAAATATCCATCCGTTTTTTTCTGCTTCTGCGATATAGAATGAACGAATCTCATTATAACTTTTGCTTGAACGATAGCCTGCACTAACGAGAGCCGAAGTAGTTTTATTATATGATGACAAGTCATTCCTAATTGCACCTGGTAATTGTTGAAGCAAATTATATTCGACCATTAATGCCTCTTTTTTAACAGTACCCTCTGTTGTCAAACCTTTGGTATGGTAAAATACAAACCCAATAAACATGACCAGTAAAGCAAGTCCAATAATATATATTGTTCTTTTTGAAATCGCTTGATCATTACGATGTGTTTTCTTCAAAGAATATCCTCCTTATTCAATCATCAAGGTATCAGTGTTTTTCAACTTTTAAACAATTCAACTTTCGCAATCGCATTCCATTTTAATAATAATTTCCTTATAATGAATCTATTTACAATAAATACATTATAACCCATATAGAAATAATTACCTCAACCAAAAGATATAGATTCCCAAATAAATTTAATGTTTTATATGAATTTAAGGTTTATGTGCGTTAGTAAGAAATAACTGACAAATGGTCAATCCCCATTTAGTGTGGCTCGTAGTATAGGCCATATGCTATCGAGTAGAGGCTACCCATTATTTGAGTAGCCGACCTCTCACACCACCACTCAAGCGGTTCCGCAAGTGGCGGTTCCCAAGTTTACGCCATAACAGTTTTAAAGTAATCCGAGAAAAATGTATAGCCAGCCTGTCTTAGGCGGGCATCGGTTACAGTGACTTTTAGTATTTGGCTATTGGCTATCCGCCAGTAGCCTTTTCTTGTGCAGGCAAACTTAAAGGCAGTGCTATGATTAAGTCCGAGTTTCTTCAGCATGGCATATCTGGTACGGATTTTCTTCCACCGTTTCCAGATATACATGCGCACTCTCCTTCTCAACCATTCATCGGTTGTCTGAAGCAGTTTCTTCATATCCGCAAGCTTGAAGTAATTTACCCACCCCGTTATGAATTGTTTCAGTTTTACCTTTAACATTTCATATCCAAGTGCGTTGCTTCTTGATGTGAGCTCTTTTACTTTTGCTTTCATTTTGCTAATGCTCTTGGCGTGGACACGGTTTTTGATTCCTTCTTTTGACGGATAGAATCCATATCCCAGAAATTTGACCTTACCGATATAGGCTACGACTGTCTTCTCTGTGTTGACCTTAAGAAGCAGTTTCTCCTCAATGACCGGAACAATATTCTCAAGTATTCTTTGCGCCGACCGTTTTGTCTTGGCAAAGAGGAGCAAGCAAGTAGACCTAGGGAACTTCCCCCTAAGTCTCTCTCAGAACTGTACGTGAACCTCTCAGCTCATACAGCTCCCATTATCCAGCCGTTGGCAGTATCCCAAATTTCCAGTGTGCAAACAGTTTTCTATCACGCTTTGCTATTTCTCCAAGCCAATGTTCAGCTCTTTGTCTTGATTTTCGATTCTTGTATTTCTTGCGAACCCAGTAAACAAGACGTCCATTAATATATCTTAATACTTCATATATCTCTGATTTATAAAAATGCGTGTAGTAATTAATCCATCCCTGTATTTGGCTATTGAACATATTTGCTATGTCCAATAAGTCCTTATCCGGTTTCAACTGCAACTTCCACTTTCTAACTACTTTTCTTATGGATTTCTTCGCCTTTTCTCCCATTGCTGGCAGAAAGTTAGTGAAGAACTTTCCACATTTATTCTTTGCATGTCTTGGTCTGAATGTATATCCCAGAAAATCAAAAGAGGTGTATTCATGATTTCCTATTCGGTCATCATCTTTACAATATACAATTCTTGTCTTATCCAAATTTAATTCTAATCCAAAACGCTCAAAACGTTCCTGTAGCCTGCGTTGCAAATATTTCGCTTGTTTAAGAGACGCACAGTGTGCAATTCCATCATCCGCATATCTTGCCCACGGTATTGTTGGAAACTCTTTCGTCATATAATCATCAAATACATAGTGTAAAAATAGATTGGCAAGTACAGGACTGATTACCCCACCTTGTGGCGTTCCTGAAGTTCTTAGAACAATCGTTCCATCCTCCATTTGAAACGGTGCTGTCAACCACCTTGGTACATAAAGAAGAATCCATTCTTCTTTTGTTTGGTGTTTTACCATTTCTATTAAGTAATCATGTCTGATGTTATCAAATAGACCCTTTATATCAAACTCTAAAACCCAGTCTTTTCTCCAACACCTTCTCCTTGTTACTTCTATTGCTTGTATTGCTGATTTATTCGGTCTGTATCCATAGGAATCTTCGTAAAATATCGGCTCCACGCATGGCTCAAAGTATAACTTCGCTACCATCTGCGCTATCCTGTCCTCTACGGTTGGTATTCCTAAAATACGAGTTCCACCATTCTTCTTTGGAATTGCTACTGCCTTTACAGGTTTCGGCAAATAACTTCCTGACGACATTCTATTCCAAATCTTATAGAGATTATTATTTAGCTTTCTCTCAAAATCCTCAATAGATTGCTCATCCACTCCATAGGTTCCCTTATTTGCTTTCACTCTTTCATAAGCAGTAATTACTGCTCTTTTGGAAATACTGTATGGCTTTGTTTCTTGCATAAGTTCCTCCTCCTTTCAAAGTTGACTTATTCTTGAAACTGAATAATTCGGGTTCTTCGCTCCATTCCCATTACAGAAACTTCATCACTACTACAACCCAATCTGCCCCCATGACTGCATTGGTACTCTTATCTTGCGGTTCTTCCGCTTGATATACTCCCTTAACATCAGCCCGTGGGTTCCCACGTTCCGTACAGACGCCTGTATTAAGTTCATGCCACCTTTATGCCGCCCACCGTCTAGGCAGTAAACAGGTTTCCCCTAGACTTATCCCAGATTAACGACTACCCCCTGGTTTTGATGGAATCTCTACGCTATCGACATTTTCGTAAGTGGTTCACTTGTTCATTCATCTCCTTAATACGCACTTGACAGTTTTATCACTGCCTTTTCCTTAACGCTCAATACCATGGATTTTGGCCACAGCACCTTAAGGTAGTTTGAAACCTCCACCTGTATGGCGATTTCGGTGGACCTACCACCATCATCTGTACAGCATGGCTGCCTTCAGTAGCTACGCTACTTGAACACGCCTTCGTGGCGCACTATCATCCGCATATCGAACAAACCAGATTCCTCTGCGTTCCAGTTCATGGTCAAGTTCGTTCAGCATGATGTTGCTGCATAAGGGGCTAATGTTACCCCCTTGAACAAGACCAAGCTTCGTTTCCTCAAATCGTCCCCTATTCATGGCTCCTGCCCTAAGATATTTGTGTATAAGCGATACGACTCTGCCGTCTTTGACCGTCCTTGATAGTATTTCAATCATCTTCGATTGGTTTACTGTATCGAAAAATTTTTCAAGGTCCATATCAACGACATAAGTATACCCTTGGTTCGCGTATTCCTTACACTTCTCAAGGCGTCATGGGCACTCCTCTTCGGCCTGAAACCATAGCTGGTCTCTGCGAATTGAGGTTCGAAGATGGGTTCAAGCTCCTGGGCTATTGCCTGCTGAATGACTCTGTCTACTGCCGTTGGTATCCCTAACGTCCGCATTTTTCCGCTGTCCTTGGGTATTTCTACTCTTCGTACCGGATTCGGATGGTATTTCCCTTCCAGAATTGACTTGGTAAGTTCCTCCCCGTTAACTTTGAGATATTGTAGAAGATGCTCCACTTCCATCCCATCAATTCCGTGCGCGCCTTTCTTACTCTTAACCTGCTTATAGGCTGTGTTAAGGCTATCCAGGCTCAAGATTCTCTCTAAAAGTCTTTTCTCTTTACTGTCGGCATCGGTGTTGTTGTTTTCAGTTATCCGCTTGTCAGTAAGCACTCCCGCATACCCTTCATGTTCCGCATTATCTCTTTGCGGGCAGTCCTTACCACAGCAAGGTATTCTGCCTTCTTTTATCCCGACTTTGGTAACCTTCATTGACTTAACACCTCCTTGGGTTCAACCCTTCATAACGCCGTCGACTGCGTTACTAATATGGTATCTGCTGACTTCTCACGGCAAATCTTATTTCAACCGCATTTCACAAATTTGCTTCATGCGTCCGTAAGATCTCCCACGGTAAGACACGTAACCTTCATCCCATATACCCGCCGCATATACATCCCCGTGTCCGTGCAGTTTATTGGATTTTGTCTTGTATGGCAGACTCATCCCACTTCGAATGCCTAATACGATTTGTGTTCCTCGGGCCGAGATTTTGCTCATCACGCTTCCTTTAGATTCCACCTTGCGGTGGACACCCTTGCGCTTGGCTAATGGTTGGCAACTGCCAGCCCCCATAGCGGACTTTCACCGCCAAGTTACGCGCCATGCGTGGCGCACCATCAAAAAAACCCCCGGCTTAGCCTTAGCCGGAGGTTTTTCTTTCCATAAACCATTTTCCCATATCGTCAAATAAATAGACTTGCTTGCCCATAATATTACAGGTATATCTTACACCAACATTATGTATAGCTGCACATAATGTAGGTTATGTGCAGCTAGTAGTTATGCGGAGTGAATGAAAATAAACAGGTTGATTGGGCCTGAATTTTCTTCATTTACTCTACATAACAAAGACCATTACTTGTTCTTGCCGAAATTCTTTAGCCAATTAATTAGTTCAGCATCCTTACTCCAAGAAGGTCCATCTACAGGGATTATAGAACCGACTTTCTCCAGTGCTTTTCGTTTCATCTCTGTATCGGCTTTTGCATAGATACCCGTTGTTGCAACATCTACATGTCCAAGGATATCACGAATGTAAACGAGGTGAACACCAGCCTGTAAAAGATGCATAGCTTTGGTGTGCCGTAATGTATGTGGAGTGATATTTTGAGACATTAGCGGAGATTGTTTTGAAACTGTTACAGCATACTTTTTTAGGATGTAAGCGATTCCGGAGCGAGTCAATTGATTTCCATGACGGTTTTTGAATAAAGGATGACTCAGGTTTTCTCTAGTATTGAGATGATATTCATCCAGATATTCCTTGATGAGATTTGCCGTTTGTGATAAAAGGGGAATATCTCTTGACTTTCGACCTTTCCCTGTCAGATGAACATGGGCAGGCACATCCAGCCGGATATCCCGAATAGTCAAATCCGCATTTTCCTGTACCCTTGCCCCTGTATCATACAGCACGCTTAACAAAACCAAATCTCTTTTCCCAGACCTTTTTGCTGTGTCAGGTAGCGATAGTAGTAGCTGCATATCATTAGTTGTCAAATAATGGACTGTCGGGTGGGGCTTCTTTTTGATTGGGATTTGAAGTATTTTTTGGCATGCCGTCATATACTGGGGTGCTTCTACTAACACATACCGTGAAAATGATTGGATTGCGGCCTGCCTTTGATTTCTGGTGGAAACCCCACAGCCTCGTTCAGTTTCCAACCAGCCGAGAAATCCACCAACTAAGCTAGAATCAAACTGTTCAATCGAAAAACGTTCAGGAGCTATTCCACGTTGATCCCTGCAATACGTCAGAAACAGCCGGAAGGCATCACAGTATGAAAAAATAGTGTTTTGGCTTACATTGCGTTGGGTAGGAAGATAAACACTCAGAAAATTGGTAATGTAACTGGAAATACTAGAGGTTTTCATGCTTATCACCTCTAGGTATAATTTCTCCATACGCTTTCTCTAATAAATCCGTGATATGTGGAAATATTTCTGCGGTCAACCTAAGATATTGTTGCGTTCCCTGCATATTTTTGTGTCCCAAATAAGTAGACAGGTAGGGCAGTGCCGCCGACACATCAATTCCTTTTTTAAACCAGTTTCTAAGGCAATGAACAGCAAAGGTGTGCCGGAGATCGTGTACTCGTGGCCCTTTTCCCTTGCCACCATGAGAGATACCTGCATTAAACAAGATATTATGAAATAAAGTATTAATTGTTCCAGGACTATAAGGTGTTCCACGAGAAGATGGAAGAAATGGAACTTTGGGATCTAGAGCCGAATATACCTTAACAATATATTCTTGTACATATACCCGGAGAGATTCTGACATTGGTACTAATCTGTCCTTGTCAAACTTTCCCTGCCGAATACAAATTACACCGTTTTGGAAATCCACATCCCCAACCATTAAATTCAGAGCTTCCGATACTCTTAGACCGCATCCTTACAACATTCGCAGCAGCAACGGGACTACCAAATGCCTATGGGGACATTTGTAAACATAGGGGTAGTGATCTACTTGCCACAAAATGGCCGCTATTTCACGATCTGAAAAAATATATGGGACAAAATTTTCGGATTTGTTGCCTTTGAAAATAAGTGGAGACACATAGGTCTCCACACCCAAACGACATAAATATTTACTAAATTGCTGGATAATCTGATATCGGGCTTTATGATTCCGCACACTTTCGTATGGCGTCTTTGCTGTATACTTTTCTATAATTTCTTTGGTAAGACTAGACCGATCATATTGCTCTGATACAAGATACTTATCAAACCGCGCCAGCATTTTGCTTTCCGTGTTATATTGATATTTAAGGCTTCGCTTTTCTGCGATGAATTGCTCTATCCAAGGCGCCAAAACACTTGAAAATGTATATTGCTTCATAGAATACTGCTTACTCATGGGGGGGATACCTCTCCAACTTCAATCGCGCATTGTTTCAATTGCTCCAAATTCAGATGGAGATAGTCGTTGGTGGCGTAGATGTTGGCGTGTCCCAAAATATCCGAAATAAGGTGCACGGAGACATGCTGTTCCAAAAGACGACTAGCCAGAGTATGTCGCAATGTATGAAGCCCATGCCTCTTGTTTTCGATATTGACACCGGAGAGGGTAATATACTTGGCCATGATGTTTCCGGCACAAATGGAGCCATAATAAGGCGGAACATGTTGAACGAACAGGGTCTCGGCATTAGTTTGAGGTCTTCCATACCGGAGATAGTCAATAATTGCTTCACCCACATCTTCCGGCATCGGCAGTAGAAGAGGGCGTTTCGTTTTGATTTGTACAAACTCTACACAGGATTTTTCCCAGTCAATTTGATTCAGCTTGAGATTTTCAGCATCAGATCTTCGCAGACCAAGGCGAGTAATCAGTAACATGATTGCGTAATCCCGCTTGCCTATGGGACTTCCACGATCCACGGCAGCAAGCAGAGTTCTAACTTCTTCTTCTTTCCATGTTGAAGGAAGTCGATAAGAGAAGTCCCGCTTCACCGGAGGGACATTTAAGGACAAATTTATCTTGATTCTGCCGGTTTCAAAAAGAAATTCTAAGAAACCTCTCAAATTTGAAAGCATGCCGCCCATCGTCGAATTGGCATATCCAGTCAATGAGGTGACATAATTGCTAATTAACTGTGCATCTACCTCTAATAGAGACAATTTCTTCTTTATGTGAATAAAAGCTAAAAAGTGTCCGGTATGGGCATTACGATTCTTGACAGTAGCAACTGAAAGTCCACTTTCCAGTAAACGTTTCCCATACTGCTCCATCATTTCGTTGAACTCCGTAGGATATAAAGGAGCTGGTCTCCTGCTGGAACGCCTAATGTGTCCATGTTGTTGATAGTCGCCCAGCATTCGGATCGCTCGGACTCCTCTTTGAATGGAATCAGGCATCCTGCCGGTGTGAGGATACGGGTAATTGTAGGTTTCTTTTAAGTACCGCTCTCCCAATTCTTCCGAAAAACACTCCTGTGAGTGTTTTTGAGAGTATTGCTGAAATTTCTCCCATATTCGCATATTTCGCTTGATATGATTCTCAGGGTAACGTAGATAATTCATGGTGTCTCGCACTTGCAAAATCAACTTGCTCAATGTAACTCTTTCCATACATATTCCTCCATAGCTTAATTTTATCTGGAGAATCCCAGATATCGGTATTATACTATGGAATAATTATGTAGAGCCGAGTACCTTACAAGTAGCGGTATATTAAGCCTCTAGCCATCTATCTTTGCATAATTATTGACTGCACATAACCAACACCTCCACCTTTAAGAGAAGCAGCTTGACGCACATCGATAAGACGATCCACTTCAAAGACTCTGCCATCTTCCCATTCGATTGACATCGGTCTAACATTACCATATATATCATGTTTGGCTGTAACTTCCACAAAGACTTTACTATTCATACCCTTCACCTGCTTATTTAAAATATGATATTGGATGGATAACATTTGCAAAGCTATGCAGCGTTTCTCCCCATATGCCTAGTAGTAAACGTAGACTTTTAATATCGCGGTTCGCGAGGTCACCAATGGTATAGATGGCGCGATTTTGAAGCTTTCGCCTAGTAGAGGGACCAACATACAACAATTCACTAATAGGTAGTGGCCAAACTTTATCACAATAATTTTCTTCCGTTATAACCGTAGTAGCATCTGGCTTCTTCATGTCACTACCAAGCTTCGCAAAAATTTTAGTATAGGATACGCCAACCGATCCAGTAAGGCTAGTTTATCCCGCAAGCGTTGCCTGATTTGATTTGCAATATCTTGACCAGTTCCAAATATTTTCTCTGTTCCGGAAACATCAATCCAATATTCATCAATTCCATAAGGCTCAATTTTGTCACTATAATCCGCATAACTCTCTCGCGCTAACCGAGAAAACCGTAAATACTTTTGAAAATCTGCTCGTACTAACACTAAGCCAAGGCACTTTTGCTTTGCCTCCCAAATTTGCTTCTCCAGTCTTGACTCCGAGGTTCTTAGCAATATAATTTTTAGCGAGGATGATACCATGACGTGCTTCAGCATCACCGCATACAATCACAGGCTTATCACGAATTAGGCATTCTACGCTGGCGTACTAGTTATTTAGATCGATATGTAGAATTGTACGACTCATGATAAATTCACCACCCATAAACAGAACATGCGTTCGTGTTAAATTATAGGTTTTACACAGAAGGAAATCAAGTTGTAAATGATGGTAACTGAAATCCATCTCCAATATTTACACGCTATAACTTCTCCTATTAGTGACAAGCTAATTGCAATAGTTCGCGAAGGAGAAGACTATGTCTGATTTAAAACGTCTTGAGGAAATGATTGAACAGCTACGAACTGAATTGCATGGCGTATCTATGGGAAGGTTGTTAACCGATCCACAAGTTATTAAGGCTAGCGAAAAACTAGATGCTTTGTTAGTGGAATATCAGAAATTATTGAGAGATAAAGGCAGAAAATAAAAAGTACCGCCCTACCAATTAAGGTAAGACGGTGCTGGATAGCTATCTATACTTTTTTACGGCCGTCCCTGGGGACTTTCAAAATGACAAGCGCTTGCCGATTTAAAATATAATAAACAACTTATCCGCTTTCCTCGTATATTTTACTTCCTAACCTGAACTATTACCACCAAAGTGATGTTCATAACTTACGGCTATTCCTACTTATTAATCTGAAATTTTATAAATTGACAAAGCCGGCACTTACTTACTATCACTTATAATTTTTATTGTCTCTCCACTAAATTGGTATACACCTAATTCAACGTAATCACCTTTTTTAAAATTGTATATGCTTCCTACATTTAATCCATATGTATTTACCCCATTTGTAGTAGTCGCTTGTGACCCAATAAATATAGAACCATTAACTAACACACTTATGGATCTAGCCGAAGCATTTGCTTGAACAATAAACTTAACCTCTCTTGCATCTTCTGTCGCAGAGGGTCCACATGTTCATTACCCTTGCTTTCCCCTTTGGCCTTTTCCATATCAAACAATAATCTAACTTTGCTTAAATTTAACTTGTCAAGCTCAATGCTTCGAGTTACCTCAATGCTATGTTTAAGCGCAATAGCTTTACAATCACTACTACTACCTGGTGAATAGCCATATTTAGCTGTCATTTTTGGGGTGTCCATCATACATTTTATTGTTTCTTCCATCTCACGGATATCACCTAATAGAATGACCTCAATACCTAGCAGTCGCTCTAATCTGGACTGTTTATGATAATATTTTACAAGTACTTTTCCTATTAATGTTTCCCATGGTTTATTCTTTTCGCTTGCACGTCTCCACCTCACTCATAAAATATAAAATGCCGACACTCCTAGCATCACCAGGTAGTGTCGGCTTCCGTTCGTCGGTCAACCAATTATTCTTTTTTCTCCAGACGAATACTCTGCCGTATATCGACTCGGGTGACTTCACCGTTTTGTATGATAAAATCTACATTCCCAAACTTGAGGGAATCTAGCTGGTGCTGTGCTTTCTTAATCTGCTGTATAAGTTCATTGCTTAGTGTCATGCCTATCTCCTTGAAGATGTTGATCTCCACGTTTAGCTGCTGCGCATAGTCCAGCTATTAAAATCCAATTAGGCAGCCGAGTAAAATAGCCGCATATAAGCAGGCTATATGAATGTACATATTTCTTCTCCCCACCCTTGTTTATCTTATTAATCTAGATCTCACTGCTCCCAGTCCCATAGTCGCTGTTTACCCTTTGCTGGTACTGGATCAATCTGCTGGACATTAGCAAGTATCCAGGACAATTGATGATAAATTGATAACCGCAGAATCACCTTTATTTACCATAGATCATATTATGTAGCAGAAGAGTTTCTATTGATAAGCTAGGAGGTAATCTATAAATATGGACTATCGTAAATGGGATCACCCTGAAATTGAAAACTGGGAAGAAGATCCTAATTCGAGAAAAAAACTTTATGCAAAAGACTTATGGAAATTCGGCCTAGGCTGCTACCCTATTTACTCTTGTTATTGGTATTGCTGGCCTAATGATAGTTGCTGTCCTAGACGATCTTGTTGTCCTAGACGGGGTTGTAGGCCTAGACGAAGTTGCTGGCCTAAACAAGATTGCTGGCCGCGCTAGCTTCGCAGGTACTTATTTTTTATTAGAAAGCCTTCGGGCTTTTTCTTTTATTCCTCACGCTCTAATAACAAATATCACTCCCAACGATTAATTTCTAAAACCAACCCTGCTCACACATCACTCTCACCAATCACGTCATAATTCAGCTCCCTGATCCCCTCTCGATACTCTGCAACCTGCCGAGGATCATCCCCCTGGCAGTACAACGTATCACCAGGGTTTACTGTATATTGCATTGCAACAAGGAGCAACGCAAGAATAAACTGTTTTATATCAAATCCCTCTCTTCCTTTGCGGCCTCTACGGCTCTTAGTTTCAACCTCCCTTGCAATGTACTCCACTAGTACTATTTCCGCCCCTAGCAACATCTAGCGCTCCTGTGACAATCCTCTCGCTAGTAGCATGAGGGGATAAGCATACCGCACCGTGTGCGAAATCTTATGAAGAAATATAATACTAGAAATCCATTCGAATTAGCTGATTTTCTAAACATTACGGTTATATTCTATCCTATAAAGTCCGGCGTACGAGGCTTTTATGATAAAGTTTTTAGACATAAATTTATTATAATCAATAGCTCTCTACCTGAACATATACAGAGACAAGTTTGCGCTCATGAATTAGGACATGCCTTACTCCACAAAGGTTGGGGCTATTACTTTATGATTGAGGAGCATACCTTCTTCTCCCCTGGCTGCTTTGAACGTGAAGCAAATGAATTTACTTGGCAGCTGTTGTTTAATGAAGAGGCTTGTCGGGTTGAATATGATCTTGGCAGGTATGTGAGGGAGGAAGGGATTGTGGAGCTGGTTGGGTATAGGAAAAAACACACAGCACTACTCCACTAATGGAGATGCTGTGTATTTTTTAAATCACTTATTGCTTGTCGTGATAAACTTTACCTGGCTCATTCATATATTCTATTCCCATTAAGACTTGTTCCATTACGTGACATCAATGGCATGTCCAAAGTGGCACTCCTTGTATTTATTGACTTCTGCTAACATCTGGTATCCTAGTACAAGATAGTTTGTATATTTTTTAAAAAGCTCCAACTCATAATCCTCGTGAATGCTAAGTTCATTTTTTTTGGGACTTGCTTTTATGACTTTTGGTATTCACCGAAGTCCACCGACTATTCCTACCTATCAAGAACAAATACTCTCACCCCATGGGTACGCCCTAGCTCATATAGTTCTTCGTCTGAAGCGTCTATATGAACGTCAAACACTTTACCTTTAACCGCTCCCCCGGTATCTTCTGCGATACGTCGGAAAACTCTGCCGTCAGGCATAACAATCTCAACCTCTGAACCTAGTGGAACTACGTCCGGGTCAACGGCTACAGTCCTGCCCGAGGTAGCTACTGTGCCTGATGCTGTTTTACCCATATCGTTGTACCAAGTCACCTGTGCACCATCTATGTAGCGAGCCACTCGGTGTCCACCACGGCTTGTTGGGTAGACATCACGCTGGAGTGCCAGCTCACGCCTTAGAATTGCTATGTCTTTTTGCATGTCCTCAACCTTTTGCTGGTTCATTTGAGCCTCAGACGTTATTTGTGCTATTCGTGCTTCATCTGCTTGCTTTTGATCAATGATTGTTTTGTAGTTGATGCTAACGCCAAGTAGTAAGGCTATTATAATCGTGCCGATAGTCAATTTTAGTCTCATCCTATCACTCCTTCAAATGATATCTTAAAGCTTAGCTTATATTATATCGATAAAGTGGAGGCGGTATCAATGGATAATTTTTCTTATTGTCGTTAGAGGTCATCAAGGTAACTGTTTTCCTTTCTATCTACAACTAAAATAACCATATTTTACAATAATATGTAAGTAAAATAAAAAACAGCCCTGTTCCACTAATGGATGGGCTGTCTTTACTCCTGTATAATATTGTTTTTTCGATCAACTCTCAGAAAAATAAGGGGATCGATTACTTATAAACTCGTTGCGTCTCAACTCTACAGAGTCGTCTTCTATTTCCTATTATTTCTGATACTTAAATGGAAATTGTTCAATTAACTTGTTAAATTTAGTTTCCCATTGTAAGAAATCCCGTATAGGTAATTTACCCCAAAATTGCAATCCTGATAATTCAAATGAGACTGATAAAAAATACTTATCTCCTTTTTCCTCATCTCCATACCAACAAGGAAGGTATGTTGAATTGCCAATATAATGGGGTAAACTTTTATATACCTTTCCTAACTCCTCATATGGTTTCACTATTAAATTTGTTTTCATCAACCATATACACTCTTTCAAACTCTACTATATCATCATCAACACTATAGCGATTGTTATAATTTAACAATCCTGGACAATTAATAACTGACCTTACACCAGAAATAGAAAAAAGCAATATTTCGATAGATCATGAATTACAGCTGATCAAGTCTTCCCTCTCTCAATCCATTCTTGATTTATATAAAAAGCAACTCGTAGCCTCTAAAGATGTTGAAGTACAGCTTTCTAAATTATCAATGAACGTGTTGCTCTCGAAGCCCGACAGAAAAAATTAAAAAATGCCCTTCTTGCGACTAATGATGAAGTTAATCGCAAGAGGAACACTATCATACTTTTAAATGATTTAAGGGGGAAACTCTCGAAACTAAACGAAGCATTGTTAAGCAGCTCATACGTGAAGTAATTGTTTGCACGGAACATATAGAAAAGGGAAAGATAGACCAGATGTAAATATACACGCTAAAGTTCGTTTTCTCCTAGGTTTTGATGTCCATAGACAAGTGTGCAAACCATAACCTAGAAAAAATTGAATTTCAGATGGAGATAAAAAAAGTACAAAATGATAGTTGAGATTCCCCACTCCACAAAGTCTGGAGCTAGGGCTACTACGCCACCCAACTTCGTTATGGTTACACATAATTTCTCTTATCTTTATTGTTTTTTCTGACTGTAGAACATACATATTTCAATCTTTTTTAGTCAAGCCAAGTATACGCTGATTAATTTACTCTCTGGTCTCCCCCGCTTAACAGCCTACTTAATTACTTTTAAACATCTTGCCGCTTGGTTGAGATCACGTAAAAGATCCTGGTAGTCTTCGAGTCCGGCATGGAAGCGTAAAATATACCCATCAGGCAAGGGTGTAACTTCGCGCTTGGCATGCACCGGCAATACAAGCGACAGATGCCCGCCCCAGCTTTCAGCAACCCAGAACAGGTTTAATGCATCGATAAAAGCCTCGACATGCTCTGCCGGCAGGTCCTTTCGGAAAACGACGCTAAAAAGACCATTTCCTTTGCCGAAATAGTGCTGGAAACGTTCATGATAAGGTGAGGTTTCCAAAGTCGGCGAAAGGATGTTGGTGACAAAAGGCTGTTTCAAAAACCATTCGATCAGCCGTTGAGCGGTTTCGGCGTGTTGATTGAGACGTTCTTCGGTCGAATCAATTCTGTGATAAAGTCGCGAGCAAGTCGTTGGTGCGACTGCGCCGTTACCGGTTGCGCGCAATTCGTCGGCGATGATCTGCAGATCTTGTGGGCGCCTGGCGATAACAATCCCCGATGGCGTATCTCCATATCCGCCTTCGTATTTTGTCGTCGCTTGCACAACAATATCAATGCCGTATTCAAGAGGTTGAAAACGAACGTGGCTTGCCCACGTGTTGTCCATAATAGTACGTAACTTGGCATTTTGTGCTATAGCTATCATACCATCGATATCGGGGATTTCAAAAGTACCGCTGCCTGGAGCCTCGATATAGACAATCAAGTCTTCATGTTGAGAATATTCGCTACGCGCTTTTAATAGAACCGAGCGAAATTCATCTGCCGAAGCACCTGCTGGATAACGGATTTGTTGTATGCGTCGCCGGTTTAGAAACCGAAGCATTGGTCCATATACATTATCAGGGATAAGAACTGCTTTCGGTGAAAACGCGTCTAAAGTTGTTGCAAACGCGGATAATCCCGATGGACAGATGACGGCACCATAACCTTTATGCAATGCCGCAATTTTTCTACATACAGCGTCGGCTTCTGGTGTCTGCGGAATGCCATATTCCGCTCCGCCATAAGGTGCTCTGCCGCATTCATCAGCTGTACGGTAGGTCTCAAGCTTAGAAAACAAAACTGAACTTTGCCCCCAAGAACCCATTTGCGAAAAGCAGTCTGCATCTCCAAGACCAGATGGATTTGGATGTCCACAAACCACATAGGGGTCGGAAACAGGATCATGTAAACGTCGTGTTTTAGGCGAACAGAGCGCGAGAAACGCACGTCTTGCTTCGCATTTAATTGAAGTTTCTGGTATTTTGCTCTCCACAAGAATTCTCCTCCAAATTTTATCGTATAGATCCATAGTTCTTTAATGAACAAAAAAGTCCTTTTTTACAGAAGGCCAACTTTCATTCCTCGATTTTTTTTGGAAAACTTACGTTAGATAGATCCGATTCTCTTGGATCTATCTCTGCGTCAAAAATCCTCTGCCAGTTATCTTTGATATATAATTGTGACTTGAGTTTGCTATATATTTTCTATGGAAATAGCCCGTACTGGTGAACCATCAGCGTTTTTATGTTTCAGTGGCATAATACTTAAAACAAAATATTCCTCGCTAATGAAATCTAAATTTGTTAGATTCTCAATAATTATGATGTTCTTCATCATTAATATTTTATGAACTGCAAACGTGGTTGATTCTATATCATCAACTGAAATTGCATCAATGCCAATGCCCTTTAAATTAAATTCTGACAACCATTTGGCCGATTCTTCACTCAAAGAAGGAAAGTCTTCATAATACTTTTTATCACCCCAATATTTACTCCATCCTGTTTTTATTATAATGAACTCAACATTTTTTATTTTTTCCTCATAGGACTTTAAACTATCAACATCTATTAATTTCATCTTTCCATCTGAAAAATCGAGAATAGTAGCATTTCCAATAAAATGTTCTATATTTAAGTTATCTAAATAAGATCCATTACTCAACATATGTGCAGGTGCATCTATATGTGTACCTGTATGTGAGTACATAGTTATTTTCGCCTCTTGGAAACCATCATTTTCCAATGTATTTGCTTTTTCAAAAATTGGCTGTTCAGTTCCTGGAAAAACTGGCATATCCGAATGAATAATATGTGTTAAATCAGTTACTTTCATAATACATTACACCTCCTATAATAATTAATACTCTCTCAGAACCCCAACATGTTGCATATCTTAAATTCTTTATTTTTTTTGTTTATTACAATATAATCCTTGAATGAGTTTTTAGTAATTACCGTTGATTCTCACGACTTTTGTAATCTCCAACGATCAAAGTACCGTCACGAGTTTCCCACACTACATCCGGCTTACCGCATAAAGATATCGGATGATTTATTTTCAAAAATTGCTCTAACATATATGGTTTATCGGAGATGTACGAAAGTGCTTTCGTGTGTTTGATATTATTTCCTACACCGGTAGGAATACAAATTTCCTTCTCGCACATTCACAATACCACCATTATATCTTTGTTTAAGCGACAAAAGACTTGTCCATCAATAAAAGATACCCCATAGAGCAGGCTTTTTAAGTGCCTACTCTGGGGTATCTCTTATATTTCTTTATAGATATCATGTCTACCAATTTCTTTTAATTTTTCTTTCGCATCTTCCAAGGTTTCCCCAAGTACTACTCTCTTCATATCGGTTATTGTTATAAAGACATATTCATTGTTGAAATATGCTATTTGTTCACTCTTATCGCTATTTATCCATATAATCAAAGCCCCAGCCATACTATCATCTCCTCTATTTTTGACTATACTTCGGCAAAAGACAATAAATTCCTGCAATATAAAAATCGCAACAGGACAGCCTAACGTTCTTTACATATACTTACATTACTATCATAAAAACCAGCCCCATGTGCGTTCACTTATAGAAGCCAAGGGATCACTACACTTTATTGTCACTAGTGATAGGTATAAAATTCTCTTGTTATCCTCCCCCCGTCCTGTTATGGCTTTCCGCCTTTTCAATGCTTAAAGCGTATGTTCTATACGTTGATTTCTATACATACATTGGATTCAGGGGGGGATCAGCTTGGTGATTGAAATTATTCAAAATTCAATTCTGCTTATGATTACTCCAGCAGCAACCGTCGCACTTATATGGATAATTTGCAAAGTATTTGAAGGTCATTAGACCATCCTTTTATTTTACAGATAACTGAAAACCAATAGCTCTTTATAATAATCGAGTAGGAGCTGAATAATTATTTTATCCGGCGACCTCTCACACCACCGTACGTACCGATCGGTATACGGCGGTTCAATAGAATTAATGTCCTAATGAATATCTTTCACTGATTGATATGAAACCTATTTTCTTTAGATATTCGTTGGTTAGTGCTCTTGAAAGAATTGGGCTATTGGCTGTATGCCAGTAGCTCTTTCTTGTATTGGCATATTCCCATGCTTTGTGCTTGGCAATACCCAACTTCACAAGATTATCATGCTTGGTCTTGATTTTCTTCCATTGCTTCCAGAAGCACATCCTAATCCTTCTTCTGAGCCACTTATCCAACGTTTTCGCAAGTTTATTCATATCTGCCATATTAAAGTAGTTCACCCAGCCGATTATGCACTGTCTGAGCTTCTCCATTCTTTGCTCCATACTCATACTCTTGCTTCTCCCTGTTATCTCTTTAAGCTTTTGCTTAAACTTCTCAACAGGTTTTGGATGCACCCGAATTCCAGTTCCACCTTTTTTGTGGTAGAACGAGAATCCTAAAAATTTCAGTTTCCATGGTCTATCTACTGCACTCTTTTCTTTATTGACTCTAAGCTTTAGCTTTTCTTCAATAAATCGTGTAATACTTGCCATAACTCGCTCTGCTGACTTTTTGCTTTTGACATATATGTTCTCATCATCCGCATAACGACAAAACTTTAAGTCCCTCTGGGCAAGCTCTTTATCCAACTCATTTAACATAACGTTGCTCAAAAGTGGAGACAAGTTGCCCCCTTGAGGGCAACCGACTGCTGTTTCTTCTACCGTTCCATTTATCATGACTCCTGATTGTAAATATTTTCGTATCAGCGATAATACGCGACCATCTTTAATGGTCTCCGATAGCAGGCGCATTAGTTTGTCATGACTTACGGTATCGAAATACTTGGCAAGGTCAATGTCTACAGCCCATTTATAACCTGCATCGATGTATTCCTTACATTTTAATACTGCATCTTTTGCACTTTTGTTAGGTCTGAATCCGTAGCTGGTTTTCGAGAATTTTTGCTCATATATAGGGCTTAGTATTTGAGCTATGGATTGTTGAATTACTCTATCTACTACAGTAGGTATTCCTAGCAATCTTACTCCACCATCTGCTTTTGGTATTTCTACCCTTCTGACAGGTTGTGGTTTATATTTTCCTTCCAGCAGAGACTGTCTGAGCTGCTTGCCATTTTGTTTTAGGAATTGTAATAGTTCATTTACTGTCATTCCATCAACTCCATGACTCCCTTTATTTGCCTTCACCTTTTTATATGCTAAATTCATATTACTTGGGGCAAGGATTTCCTCTAGCAGTCTACTGGCATATTCATTTACATCGTTTCTTCCTTTTCCTGACGTGGATGAAATACTCTGCACTCCTACATTACCTCTAAGTTCCACTCTTATCTCCTGTAGGCAGTCTTCTTTTTGAAGTTGTCTGCTTTCAACGCATTTCATCGTGTCTCTCAAAATTCCAAAACCTCCTATTGTTCAGTCCTTCCCACAGCGTATATATCCGCTATGGTACTATGACCTCTGCTGACTTCTGACAGTTCAGCCATACATCACTGCATGGGTTGCCGTTTCCAAGTCTATGTCCACAGCTTGTCTGTCAGATCTCCCCAGGTAAGAACGCTTACTTTCACTCCATCTATCTGCTACATTTATACCGTCCGCTTCGAATAGTTTAGGGCTTTGTTTTGTTAGGCAAACTCACCCGGCAGACATATGCCTTATATGTAGTTCGTGTTCCTCAGACCAGAGCTTTGCCGCCGACTTCCTTCAGATTCCACCTCGCGGTGGACACCCTTGTCTTAAGCTAACGGTTGGCACTATCAACCCCCGTATCGGACTTGCACCGACTAGTAAGCGCCCATGCTGGGCGCACCTAAGGGGCTGTCGCGCTAAGACAGCCCTAAAAACAAAAGACGGCAGTCAGCAGTAGCTGAAAGCCGTCTTTTGTTGTAAAATCAAGATTGTGAAAAACAAGAAATTACCTTTAAATTATACAGCAGACGGAAATGTATATCAACTGGTATTCCCGATGGACATTGGAGAGATGATCCCGGTAGATGATTCGGTACGGCTACTCAGCGTGGTGTTAGAAAGGATGGATTATAGCAAACTGTACGCCGCGTACTCTCGGATGGGGAGAATCGAGATTTCACCGAGACGTCTATTTAAAATCGTCGTATATGGATATATGAACGGTATCTATTCGAGCCGCAAGCTCGAACAGGCTTGCCGGCGAGACGTCAACTTCATGTATCTCTTAGGTCGGGAGAAAGCACCCAATCACGCCACCATCGCACGCTTTCGCAGCGAGCGACTGCCAGCGGTTATAGACGATCTGTTCTCCCAGCTTGTACGGCTGTTGGAAGAAGCGGGCGAACTGTCGCTCTCAAGTGTATTCATCGACGGAACCAAGCTGGAGGCCAATGCTAACCGCTACAGCTTTGTCTGGAAGAAATCCACGCAAATGAACGAACAGAAGCTACAGGCAAGGATGAAATCAGATCTGCCGACGCTAGCAGCAGAGTTCGGTCTGCGTTTTCATGTTGGTCAGAAAATTAAGGCCAAGGACCTAAAGAAACTGCGCAAACGGCTAAAAGCCCTGCAAGCCGAACGCGGCATTGTCTTTGTTCACGGCAAAGGGCAACGCAAAAGTCCGCTGCAGCGGGCTCTGGAGAAGGTAGAGGACTGCCTTACCCGGCAGAAGCAGTACGACGACTACAATCACAGCTTTGGGGAACGCAACAGCTTTTCCAAGACGGATAGAGATGCGACGTTCATGCGGATGAAAGAGGATCATATGAAAAATGGTCAGCTTAAACCAGGCTACAACGCTACCCTGGCAGTGGACGCCGAATATATTGTAGCCGCCATGATCAGTCAGGAGCGCAGCGACAGCCAAACATTGATCCCGATGCTGGAGACGCTCAAGGGACTGGGGTATACAAAGCCGGTAGCGGACGCGGGTTACGAGAGTGAGGAGAACTACACTTGGTGCGAGAAAAACGGACAATTCGCGTTTATTAAGCCGCGCAACCATGATACAGCCAAGACGAAGAAATACAGGACGAACATCGGCAAACGGGAAAACATGCGCTACGACGCAAACACCGATAGCTATCTATGCCACATGGGTCGGCCCATCCGGGCAGCATATGAGAAAAAGACCAAGTCTAAAGCCGGTTATCCGATTGTAACAACGGTGTACACCTGCTCGGAATGTACTGACTGTCCGCATAAAGCCCAATGCTTCAAAGGAGCAAGCAAGACGCCGCTTGAGCAGCGGAGCAAAAACCTGTATATCTCCAAAACCTTTTTGCGCCAGCGCGAACAAATGCAGGAGCGGATCCAAAGCGAAGAAGGGATCTTGTTGCGCATCAACCGTTCCATTCAGGTAGAGGGGGCTTTTGGGGTGCTCAAACAGGACATGGGCTTCCGGCGGTTTCTGATGAGGGGCAGCGTCAAGGTGAAGATCGAGTTCTTGTTGTTGTGTATGGGGTATAATCTAAACAAACTCCACAACAAAACCCAAAGCAGCCGCTGTGGAAAGTATCTACATATTCCCAAAACGGCCTGACAACCACATACAGACTTTTTCTTAGGGGAAGAGACTTCCTCTATTTCATTATGTCCAAAAATCGCCTGACGGTTTATTTTTCTGTGTTCATCCGCCTGTTTTCTATCTGCTTGCACAAAAAAAGGGGCGCCGCATTACATTTTTTCAAAAAACGTTTTGCGACAGCCCCTTAGCTCTAATTTTGTCAATAATTACCGCTACTTGATACTCACCTCTTCTAATTATCTATCATATAATAAATTAATCGACGACAAAGGAGGGATACATATGGGCCTAGGTTTCGGAGGCGGCCGCAATGGCTTCGGTGGTTCCGGCTGTATTATTATCATAATTATCCTCTTATTATTTTTCTGCTGCAATGACGAGTGTTCTTCTAGTTGTTAATTTCTTTGAACTAATCCACCAAACCGTTTCTCTTGCAACCACGTTCCACCAAGACGTGGTTTATTTTTTTGCCTTATTAAAATTACAGTTAATGTCGTCTAGACATGCATTTGCTGACCTAATTAAATATAAAACTATGGAATGATTGTGTTATTTTTACTAGAATTTCATTCCATTAGCAAAAAGTATATCTAACAAAATAAAGTTTGACTTCCGAGGTAAATACTGACAAAATACATAGATATAGTAATTATTCATATGCAGAAAGGATTTTATATGCCTATTTTTTTTCATATACTGAATCACAATATTACACCGATATTTATATTAATTACCTTAGGTTTTATTTTAAGTAAAAAATTCACTTTAGATATCCCAAGTCTTAGTAAATTGCTATTTTATTTATTAGTACCGTCTTTTATATTTGTTAATCTTTACGAAGCAATTCTTAAAATAGAAATGCTTAAAATCTTCTTTTGCGGAGTATTATTGTTGATTGCCAATGATATTCTAGGACGAATCGTTTCACAAATTCGCAACTACGATGTAGGTATGAAAAATGCCTTTAAAAATTCAATAATGTTTAACAATTCAGGGAATATCGGATTATCTTTAATCATACTCATTTTTTCAAGTGCTCCTTTTGTTGTTGAAGGAAAAACTCCTTATCTTGATGAGGCTATTACTGCACAGCTCATGATACTAGTACTACAAAACATCTCAAGTAATACTATCGGATTTTTCAATGCAGGACGAGCTACAATGACTGTTAAGGATTCTCTTTTGAGAGTTTTTGCAATGCCATCCATTTATGCAATACCCATTGTATTCATATTGAAACATTTTGAATTCGATATGATCCAAACTGCTCTCTGGCCTGCCCTCGTATATCTTAAGAACGGGCTCGTTCCAATCTCATTACTAACACTAGGAGCACAACTTGCTAAAACTACGTTTGATTTCAAAAGTGTCGATGTTCATTTATCTGTATTTACACGGCTTATCATTGGTCCGATATTAGCAGGATTCTTTATATACATTATGGGTTTCCATGGCGTTGTAGCGCAAACCATATTTATTGCATATTCCGTTCCAACGGCTGTCAACACAGCGTTAATCGCTGTCGAATGCGAGAGCTGTCAGGATTTTGCCTCTCAAGCTGTCATGGTGTCAACTATTTTTAGTGCTGTGACACTGACATTAGCTATTTACCTAGCTAGAATTATCTTTCCCTTCTAAAATGTAGTATATTAAAACCACTAATTAAAAGTTACAAATCTTTATTATTACATTGACAAAAGGGCAATAAGTGTAATATTATAATAATCACTTCGTCCTGCAGGCGTGTAATGCTTACTAAAATTTAAATTGATAAAAATAATGATTGGGAAAAAGCAATTCGTATTCTGTTTCAGAGATCCGGTGGCTGGTGAAAACCGGTACAGATATTTATTGCGAAACTCACCCATGAATTCTTTTGCTGAATGTAAGAATTGAACTTATTTAGGTAAAAGCGTGCATCCGCGTTATAGGATATCAGCCGTTGTACTTAATTTGGCTGAATTATGAGCCTAATGTAGGGTGGTACCGCGATATTGTCGCCCCTATTGACGTGTATGTCAATAGGGGCTTTTCTGTGTCCTAAAATTCTTTGATTAGTACCACTTGATAAATCCTAGGCTTATCTCTGGCATGAAATCTTAAGTACTGAAAATAATAAAGGAAGGAACAATAATTATGGAAAATCAGAAATCCAGTTCAATTGGAACATCATTTGCGATGGCAGCCGTGTGGTTTGCAACGCATAGCGGTGGAGGCTTTGCCACCGGCAACCAAGAAGTTAACTATTTTGTAAAATATGGTTGGTACTCAGTTTTTCTCCCATTAATTGCCATGCTGCTTTTAGGCTGGGGTCATCGGAATGCACTTGTCTTAGCTAAAGACTATAAGACTTATGATTATAAAAGCTTCTGTGATGCCCTTTTTCATCCTTATGAAAAATATTTTTCTATCGTCTTTGAGTTGGGATTTATCATGTTGATTATTTGTGGCGTAAGTACTTCAATTGCAGGTTCAGGTGCCCTATTAATGAGTTCCTTGGCAATTCCTTATGGAGTAGGCATAGTAACTGTAGGAACTATTTTACTGTTACTAACTATATTTGGTAGCGAACTAATTGTGAAAGTCTTAAATCTCAAGACTTATTTCATAATCGTTACCCTTCTTATTCTCTGCGTATTAGGTATTCAAATGGGGGCATTTAATTTCCAACACGTTTTGGCTAATCATGAAACATTTGGCACTAGTTTTGGGGACGCAGTTTGGTATATGCTAATCTATATTGGCTTTCAAGCCTTTACAGTACTGCCTATAATCTCTGTCTCTCATAATATTAAAACTACTAAAGACTGCAATAGATTTATGCTATTTGGCACCCTTTTAAATGGCGCTTTTCTGGCAATTATTTGTATCATGCTATTAGGTTTCTCCCCAGAAGTTCTCAACCAGACTCTGCCGGTATATTTTGTGACTACAAAACTTGATTTGCCTTGGCTAAAAATCTTATACAGTGTCATTTTGTTTGTGGCATTGTTAGGTACCGCAATATCTTTGATATTTTCTACAGTTGCTCGTTTTGAGCCTGTATTGATTAAAAGAAATATTTTTAAAAGCTTGAGCACTCGTAGGATTTTCATTTCTCTTGTTACCATTGCTCTATGCACAGGTATCTCTGTATTTGGTTTAACGAATATCGTTGTCAAAGGATATGGTTCTGTTGGTTATATCGGCCTATTCTTTGTCTTACTTCCCGAGATTATTGTCGGCACTATAAAAATAAAAAGAAATGCTAAGTTGCGAATAGAACAGAAGCTGGATAGAGCAGTTTAAAATAAGCGTTCATCCCATGTAACCGCAAAAGCGACTGTCCTGAAACTGGGTATTACAGACCAGACGGAGCATACTATCGATTCTCGTACTACTACGAAACTTGTACTGTTTAATTACCCAACCAGGCATGCCAGAGCAGAAGGCTAATCATTCATTGATTAGCCTTCTGCTCATTTTTGTTTGTAATTTATCGAGCCATGGAATAAATTTTGCCGATATCCTCCATATTGAGAATCTGGAAATTGCCGATGGTTCTGGTATTTTTAAAGCTGCACTTATAAGCCAATTCATGAATCTGCTCGTCTGTTAGCTCAACACCCATTTCCCGGATAGAGGTAGGCATACCGATAAATCGATAAAAATCCTCCATAGCATTGATACCTTCTAAAGCGGTCTTTTCGGGATTACTGAAATCATTGAGCATGCCTAGTACATTCACCGCAAACTGTGCAAAACGCATTGCATTTGTCTTGTATACATAACGCGCCCAACTTCCCCACACTGCTGACAGGCCTGCGCCATGCGCTACATCAAACATGCCGCCTAACTCATGCTCTAATTGATGACACGCCCAGTCACCAACAGAACCGCACCCTGTCAAACCGTTATGAGAAAGACTTCCAGCCCACATGATTTCTGCTCGTGCATCATAATTTTGGGGTTCCTTCATTAGTATCTTTGCATTTCGTATCACGGTCCTCATTAAGCCTTCGCTGATACTATCTGTTACTTCCATACTTCTTTCCATAGTGAAGTAACGCTCCATGGTATGCATCAAGATATCGGTACAACCACTTTCCGTCTGATACTGAGGTAACGTATAGGTTAACTCCGGATTCATAATAGCAAATTTACATCGTGCATAGTCAGTATTACAGCCTCTTTTTAGCCCCCCTTCTTCCTTGGTTATTACAGAGGAATTGCTCATTTCACTACCTGCAGCCGAAATAGTCAAAATGACGCCGATTGGCAGGCAGCCAGTCGCCTGTGCCTTGCCATCATATAAATCCCACACGTCACAGTCATTTGTTATGCCGTAACCGATGGCTTTGGCTGAATCAATAACGCTGCCACCGCCCACAGCTAAAATAAAGTCAACCTTCTCTTTTTTGCACAGTTCAATGCCTTCGTACACTTTAGAAAGCCTGGGATTGGGTACAACTCCACCCAAAGTTACATAATCAATCCCTGCTGCTGTGAGGGAAGCAAAAACGTTATCCAGTAAACCAGATTTTTTAGCACTGCCGCCTCCAAAGTGAACCAACACTTTTTTACAATTCAGGGCTTGAATAAGGCTTCCCGTCTGCATTTGTGCATCCTTACCAAAAATCACTTTAGTAGGGGCATAATATTCGAAATTTTTCATAATTAACACACTCCTATTTTTTTATATTTGGAAAGCAACTATGCTATATTATGAAAGAAACGGTCCTATAACCTCTTTATGTACGTACTGCCATGCGCCAAAAGGTATGGTCATAACAGTTTGAATAGGTTAAACATTCTCTGAAACGACTAAGTTGGCATATCCAGCATCTAACAGGATAAAAATATAGTTATTAATTACAGTTAATTCTCTTTCTAGGTCGCTAATTCCTACTAAAGTTTTACAATTTTCCTGAAATGTAAAACAATGCTCATACTTTAAGTAAATCCAATTATATTATTGTCATTTAAGATGTTTGGGAATATGTACAATTAGTACTAAACGATAATCAATTAGAAGCTATACGTTTACAAAACGTCTAGCACTTACTCAACTGTATTTTTTAGCTTGAAAAATACAGTTTCTAAAGGTATACTAAAGGTAATCCAAAGGTATTTTAAATTTAGAAATGAGTGTGAGCATATGGCAAAAGTATATTACCCCGAAGCAGCGGCTATGGTACCAGCAAGTTCACCCCATCCTCCTAATACTCAATATCGAGTTTCAGTAGGACTTGAAACTTGGGGTGGAGAAAATCATAGAGTAGTAAAAGTCCAGATGGTTTATGATGGGAAAATAGCTGATCGTAGACCTCCATCCTATCCCGTTGGAAATGATGATTATATGCGGGTAACGGAAGTAATACGGAAAATAATTAGCAGAAATTCGTGAAAGGGTGCTTAGCAGCAGCGTTTTTCTTCTTATTGAACATAAGAAAAACGCCCCGTAGGACGTATCTATGAATGAAATAAGATATTTTCCTTTAGTAGCACTCACTCTATAAGTGAGACCCTATTAGACGGCACTTTCCCATTGAATATTATCGCTTAGCATATAGCCAGTAATTAATTAAACCATCTTGTTTGATAAAACAAGATTAACTTTTCTATAATTTCTTCAATATCCATCCCATCTACCGTATAACAAGTAACTGGTCCGTTATCTACATCATCAAATGACATTGTATGACTGGTTGATGTATTAAGGCTAGGCTCCATTTGCTTTGATTTACTGCATATTTCTCTTATTATTCTATGTTCATTTGTAAGATAGACATCATTTGAGAATTGCTCATACTTCGTTTTAGGGACGTTTATATTTCCACTCTTTGTAAAGGGAGCATAGCCTGGTGTTATCCATTCATTTAAATGATTTAACCCCATAATAATAAATAGTAATAGTTCGACACTTTTGTTTTTTTCATTTTTATATTTTATAAAGCTGTTTTTAATGATTGCAAAGAAATGTTCTTCTGAGTTGATATCAATTATTTGGTTATTAACATGCACATATATCCCTCCTTTGCCATTTTAATACATAGTTCGTCAAGGGAGCCTAAATTCCTGCAACGTAATAAATCACTTACTTTTAAGCAGCTCAATATTCTTCCACTATTATATTGTTACGACAAAAGTATACCTACCATGTTTCTGACATTCTGCCAATGCTGAACATTAAATCTCTTATACTTTCCGTACCTTTCACAAATAGTTACGATAATAGGCACTTTTATCAAGCTACAATACTATTGTTTTAATATTTTCTTATGTAAACAAAGGATTATTGCTATATGGTAAAGAATTAAAATAGAATATACAGTAATGAAAGGATGATATTCTTAATGACTCTCCAAGAAGATGAACATATTTTATATATCAAAATCCTATCGGAAATGCGACAAAGGCGTAGCAATGAAGATACTTCTGAATTTTCACTACCTGATCTCTTTTCAGAAGAGGAATGGTTTGAAGTACCTAATTCTTCACGATTGAAACTTGGAAAATTATTCAAACAAAAAGTTGATGAAAATTTGATCCAAAATGTAGTTTTTTCTTATATGAATAAAAAAAATTGGGCCGTCTATAAAATGATCTTTTAATTCTCAACTGCACTGCCTACTTTTTGAGCAATTCTTGAACTGGAAATTCTTTATACAATACAAGATGTGGGTTCCTAAGAAATCATATCTTGTATTATATAAGGAAGAGACTATCTCGATAATTTTGAGATAGTCTCTTCCTTATATTCTTTTCACTGCTTGGGACGATCCAAGGTGAAATTACCTAACTTGCTGCCACGAAATTCATTGAGAATAATACGTCTTGCTTTTTCATAATCAATTAAACCGCCACTGCGTAGACAACCACGACGCGCTCCGATTAGGCCTAATAACTCCGTGGAGTCTTCAGGTAATGGAGAAGATAAATTATATCTTTCAATTAAACGATCACTATAATTCTCACGTAAAAATAGTAACAGCTTTGACATGGCTGTTTCGACATCATAGATATCATCATTGATAGCACCTGTCATTGCTAGTTTAAATCCGACTTCAGGGTCCTCAAATTTGGGCCATAAAACACCCGGTGTGTCTAAAAGCTCCAGATTTTTTCCGATAGTAATCCATTGTTTACCTCGAGTAACGCCTGGTTTATCAGCAGTACGTACTGCTTTTGTACCCAATAAACGATTAATCAACGAAGATTTACCTACATTAGGAATACCTAGAATCATCGCTCGAACTGCTCGTGGATTAACACCTTTTGCTACTAATTTGGCTGCTTTTGCACTGCCTAATTGTTCCACTTGGCTAACTAATGCTTTAGTACCTCTTCCGGTCATAGAATCTATAGTGACCACTTGCAGGCCTTGTGCATGAAAAGTATCTACCCATTGTTTAGTCCATTCCGGTTCCGCCAAATCGATCTTATTTAAGGCTACCACTCTTGGTTTGCCTTCTAAAATTTGATGAATTACCGGATTTGCACTACTTACGGGAATACGAGCATCTAATAATTCAATGACTACGTCAACTAATTTTAGATTTGCCTGAATCATACGCAGGGCTTTTGTCATATGACCAGGGAACCAATTAATATTCAAATTATCCATTATTATCACTCTCTATAACGCTATTTTTCTTCTTCACTTGTGTAAAACCATTATGCAGCTATGGGAGAGTTTTTAATTGATCAATCGGCCAAAATATCATAACCGCTTTTCCTTTTATCATTTCCAGAGGCACAAAACCAACATCACGGAAACGACTATCCTCCGAATTGTTACGATTGTCCCCCATAACAAAGACATGCCCTGCAGGCACAGTAGCCATAGGGTAGGATCCACGGGTTTTTTCTAAAATATAAGTTTCATTCAATAATTGACCATTTAAAAATACACGGCCTTCTTTTATTTCAATAGTATCACCAGCTACCGCAATTACTCTCTTAATAAAATCACGACTTGGGTCTTTAGGATAGCGGAATACTAATACATCACCTTTTTCAGGTGCTTTAAAGCGATAAATGAATTTATTCACTACTAATCTCTCACTATTTACCAGTGTCGGGCGCATAGAAGGACCTTCGACCATATAGAGCTCAACGATAAAATAGCGAATAAAAAACGCTAATACGACAGCAATAAGTATCGAAACTATCCAATCTTTTACCTCTTCACCTAAATTAGTATTACTCATGATTAATCCTCCTTCGCAAATGAAGAAAAGGGACTGAAAACAGTCCCAAATAAAAACTACCGTCTTTCTTTAATACGAGCTGCTTTACCTTTAAGTTTACGCAGATAGTATAATTTTGCACGGCGTACGATACCTTTACGTACTACTTCAATTTTTTCCAAACGTGGAGAATGTACAGGGAAAGTACGTTCTACCCCGATGTTATAAGAAACACGTCTAACGGTGAAAGTTTCCCGGATACCACCATTATTTCTGGCAATAACAACACCTTCAAACAATTGGACACGTTCACGGGTACCCTCAACAACCTTAACGTGGACTCGTACAGTATCTCCCGGTTTAAAATCCGGAATATCCTGACGTAATTGTTCTTGTTCTAATGCTTGAATCATATTCATATCTATTTTTCCTCCTTATCCTAGACGTTCATGCCAATCGACTATTACATTGTGCAGAGGACCGTCCGTCACACCTTAAAAATTATAACATACCAATACTATAAACTCAAGCAGATTATAAGGTTATAGTATATATTATGATTCCCACCATTTCTCACCTAATAATCGATCCAAAATAATCGCGACTGCAGCTCTTACTGGCAAGTGATTATAATCACCGGGACCATAAATGGGTTCTAATGTAAAATCAAACTTTTCCATTACAGACTTTTCAATCCCCCAGCCAGTACCAAATAAAATGAGATAAGGACGGTCTGCCAGTTCAATCTGCTTCCGCATCTTCTTATACGATATGGTATTGGGAAATGTACGGGCATCAGTAGTAATAATAAACGGTTTTACACCTTCAGACTCTGCAATGTATTCTACAGCACTTTGAATATCAGTCTTAATTTCTAGAACACGAAACGCTTCACGACGATCGGGATTATATTCGCCACCATAACCATGCTGCCAGTAATCCATAATCTCTCGTGCTAACATTGTTTGGCTTTCATGTGGATGGATAATAAAATATTTCTTTATATCATAGGTTCGTGAAGTGCGAGCAATGTCATGAATATCAAAATTAGTAATGGCCGTAGTAATAATTTCATTATTTTTATTGTATATAGGATGGTGTACCAAGCCGAGATAAATTGGTAAAGCCATATATTAGTCTCCAGTCTGCTCAGCTATGATTTCTGCTAATAATTTAGCATCATCTGGGCTTAACTCTTTATTTTTCAACAACTCGGGTCTACGTTCAAGAGTATTTTTTAGCGCTTGTTTATTACGCCATCTCTTAATTTTTGCATGATCCCCTGATAATAATACCTCAGGAGCTACCATTCCTTCAAAATCCCGTGGACGAGTATATTGGGGATATTCCAGCAAACCATTATAAAAAGAATCTTGGAGAGCTGAGCTGCTAGATCCAAGCACACCTGGTAACATTCTAGCTACTGAATCAACAATTACCATCGCTGGCAATTCTCCACCAGTTAATACGTAATCACCAATGGATATGCTTTCATCAACTAAGTGCAAGCGTACTCGCTCATCAATTCCCTCATAATGCCCGCATAATAAAATAAGTTGCTCATAGCCAGCTAATTCTTTAACTTTTTCTTGATCCAGTCTATAGCCTCCTGGACACATTAGAATCACTCGCCGATTGGTGATATTAGTTGAGGTAATGATATTCTCCACGGCTCGAAAGATGGGATCTGGCTTCATTACCATACCCGCTCCTCCACCGAAAGGATAGTCATCAACAATATTGTGTTTATTAAAAGCAAAATCACGAGGATTTGTTACATTAATCTTTAATACATCAGCTTCTTGCGCTCGTTTTAATATACTATATCCCAAAGGACCAGTAAACATTTCAGGAAATAAAGAAACAATGTCAATCTGCATCGCTTTCCCATACTTCCTGTAATTTTACAATCATTTTTCCATCTGGGATATCAATTTTTAAAACAACTGTTTTTAGTGCTGGAATTAGTAACGGCTTTTTATCTTTTTGCTCAACAATGTATACATCATTACTACCTGTTTCCAAAACATCTGTAACTTTTCCCAGATATTCATTTTCTTCCGTAAACACTTCTAAACCAACAATATCAAAGATATAATAATGTCCCGTAGGTAACGGAACTAAATCCTTATGCTCTATTTGGATTAGTTTTCCTCGTAAATGTTCTATTGCATTTCGATCATTCATATCACGAAATTTCAATAAAACAAACTGTTGGTGATATCTGACACTTTCAATTGGTAAATTCGTTCCATCATCAAGCTCTGCACTTTTCAATTCACGAAATCGCTCAGGAAAATCGGTAAGCGGCATAACACGAACTTCACCACGCACTCCTTGAGGAGCAATAATTTTCCCAATAACTATCATATTATCATTCATAATGATTAGTTTCTAAAAGCGATAACTTTGCCATCTTCTAGCAAAATTTCAGCATTCATATATGTATGTAAGTCATCGCCTACTTTTACCGTAACGATTTGTTCTAAAGTTCCTTGAGAAATTTCTGCACCAAGTTCTAATTTGGCTGTTTCTTTTAGTTTCTCCGTCATATGATTTTTAAATTCAAGACGTTTTTGTGTTTCACCATCAATTTGCTGTCGAAGTGCAGTCAGTCCTTGAGCATCTTGCTTTGCTTGTTCACTCATCATACGTTTTGCATGAAATTCAATCTGTTGTAGTTCTACGTCAGCCTTGCGAATATTTTCTTGAATTTCAGCAGCTAGGTTCTTTTTGAGCTGCTCTGTAACTTTAGCTTTAATCGTGACTGGACATTTTAACGTAATACTATCCATGTGTGCTCACTCTCCTAATGTTGTTGGAAAAGGCTCATCTGCAATGCTACGCTGAAGAAATGTATTTTACTACACAGTACTTCTATACGCAACTTGCATCTGAACCTTTTCTAATAGTTTGTATCATTTAATAGTGTAATTATACATATTAAATGATTTCTATCATTATTTTCTTATTTTCACGAGTAGCTGCAGCTTTGACAACAGTACGCATTGCTTTAGCGATACGTCCCTGCTTGCCAATCACTTTCCCCATATCTTCAGGGGCTACATGCAACTCATAAATAGTGGTATCAGCATCGACAGACTCTGTGACACTCACTTGTTCCTGATTTTTAACTAACGCTTTGGCGATAACCCCAACTAATGTTTTCATAGTTCATTACGCCTCTTTCTTCGTACGCTTTAGTTCATCCCATTTTTTCATAATACCAGCTTTGCTGAAAAGAGCTTTAACGGTATCAGTAGGTTGCGCACCTTTTTGCATCCAACTGATGGCTTTATCTTCATCAATTTTAACAATTGCAGGTTCAACAGTGGAATCATAATGTCCTAAAGTCTCAATAGAACGTCCATCACGAGGAGCACGAGAATCAGCCACAACTACACGGTAGAAAGGGTTTTTCTTCGCACCCATACGCATTAAACGAATTTTTACTGCCACAAAAATCACCTCCTTCATAGAATATCCATTTTTTAATTATTTCATAAAGGGTAATTTAAAACCACCAAAAGATTTTTTACCACTTTTCTGCATATCTTGAAAACGTTTCATCATTTTTTTTGCTTCCGCAAATTGTTTGAGTAATTTATTGACATCTTGCACCCTAGTGCCACTACCCATGGCAATACGCTTACGACGACTGCCATTTATAAGCGAAGCGTCGCGTCTTTCTTTCTTAGTCATCGAACGTATGATAGCTTCTGTACGTGTTAGTTCTTTTTCATCAATTTCAACATCTTTTAATTTTTTCAAATCGCCCATGCCAGGTAACATACCTAGGATTTGGTCTAAAGGACCTAGCTTGCGTACTTGCTGTAATTGGCTTAAGAAATCATCTAAATTAAAATCATCTTTACGCAACTTCTTTTCCATCTCTTTGGCTTGTTCCAAATCAATAGAAGTGCCAGCCTTTTCGATTAAGCTAAGGACATCCCCCATCCCCAAGATACGTGATGCCATACGATCTGGATGAAAGATTTCAAGAGCATCTAATTTTTCACCCATACCCGTAAATTTAATTGGACAGCCGGTAACGGCTTTAATGGATAATGCTGCGCCACCACGGGCATCACCATCTAATTTAGTAAGAATCACACCATCTAATCCTAAATCCTTATTAAAAGACTCTGCCACTGTAACAGAGTCTTGCCCTGTCATAGCATCCACTACTAATAAGATTTCATGTGGCTTTACTTTTGTTTTGATTGATTTTAATTCCTGCATTAAGTCTTCATTAATGTGTAAACGACCAGCAGTATCAATAATCACTGTATCTCTAGCATAAGAAGTGGCATATTCGACTGCTTTTTGTGCAATCAGCACCGCATCTTTGCATTCATCCACCGTAAAGACAGGTATATCCAATTGTCCGCCTAGAACTTGCAATTGTTTTATAGCAGCAGGGCGGTATATATCCGCAGCTACTAATAAAGGTCGTTTGCTTTGCTTTTTAAGTAAGTGAGCTAATTTACCTGCAGTGGTTGTCTTACCAGCACCTTGTAACCCAACAAGCATAATGATCGTCGGAGGACGTGAAGAAACCGTAATGCGGCTTTGCGTACCACCCATAAGAGCAGTCAGTTCATCATTAACTATTTTTACTACAAATTGGGCAGGTGTTAGGCTTTGCATCACTTCTTGTCCAATTGCTTTTTCTTTTATTTTCGCGATAAAATCTTTAACAACTTTAAAGTTAACATCGGCCTCTAATAAAGCCATTCGGACTTCACGCATTGCCTCATTAATATCTGTTTCCGATAACTTACCTTTACCCCGCAGTTTCTTAAACGTTTCTTGTAACTTGTCGGCTAACCCTTCAAAAACCATGCTACACCTCTTTTGAATAGTCTAATAAACAATTCAATTCTTGTAGTGCCAAACGTAACGCAGGTACTTGCTGTACTTCTTTTGGCAACTCATGCATCAATTCATATATATGTTGTATAGTCTGTTGTTCACGTTGGTGTTTTTCAACAAACTTAAGTTTTTCTTCATATTCTATAAGCACCTGTTCAGCCCTTTTTAAAATATCATGGACTGCTTGTCTTGTTACCCCTAATTCATCAGCAATTTCAGCCAGCGATAAATCATTTAGGTGATGCATTTCTATAGCAAGTTGTTGTTTCTTAGTCAACAAAGCACCATAAAAATCAAATAATAAAATAATACGCAATATTTTATCTAACAGTTCTTATCACCTCTTGTCTGACAAGGGAAAATACTTTACAGATCATATTATAAAATAAAATGTATTTAGTGTCAAGTGTTTTTACTTGTCACCAAATAATGCCTCTGCAAATTCCTGAGGCACGAAAGGCCGCAAGTCACCGGCGCCTTCTCCTACTCCAATCCATTTTACAGGTACATTCAGCTCAGACTTAATCGCAATGACTACTCCGCCTTTTGCAGTACCATCTAGCTTAGTAAGTACAATTCCTGTCAAAGGTATTGCTTCTCCAAATAGTTTTGCTTGATTAATAGCATTTTGCCCCGTTGTTGCATCCAAGACTAGCAGGGTTTCATGAGGAGCATCGGGAATCTCACGGCTGGTTACGCGTCCGATTTTTTTTAATTCTTCCATTAAATTCGATTTTGTATGTAGTCTTCCAGCTGTATCAATAATAACAATATCAGCTTTCTTAGCTCTAGCGGATTGCACTGCGTCAAAAGCTACCGCAGCAGGATCAGAACCTTCCTTATGCTTAATGATTTCAGAACCCGTTCTCGTTCCCCATATTTCTAACTGATCAATAGCAGCTGCACGAAAAGTATCCGCTGCTGCCAATATTACTTTATACCCCTGTTCTTTATAATATTGACCTAACTTTCCTATCGTTGTCGTCTTACCTACGCCATTCACACCAACAACAACAATTACAGTAGGAGGAGCAGCAGCAAGTTTGATCTCATTACTATCTTCTGTCAGCATTTCGCTGATTTTATTTTGTAAAAAAGGTTTTAAATCCTCAGGACCATTAATATCTTTACTCTTGATGCCTTTTTTGATATCAGTCATTAATTTGGCAGTTGTATGCACACCCACATCCGCCGATAATAATACAGCCTCCAAATCGTCAAGAAACTCATCATCAATGGTTGCATAACCAACCACCAATTGTTCAATCTTCTCCGTGAAATTCTTTCTAGTCTTTTCTAAACCAGCTTTTAACTTACCGAAAAAACCCATATTATTTACCTCCAGTTTAACTACTTTATTTCATCTGTTAATTTAACAGAAACTAAACGTGATATACCTGATTGTTCCATCGTAATTCCATGTATAATATCAGCAGCCTCCATTGTCCCCTTGCGGTGAGTAACAACGATGAATTGAGTATGGCGAGCATAATCACGTAAAAACTCACGTAATCGATCGATATTTGCTTCATCTAGAGGTGCGTCGATTTCATCTACCACAATAAATGGAGCAGGACGATAAGCTAAGAAAGAAAATAAGAGAGCAATCACCGTAAGAGCTCGTTCACCGCCTGATAGTAATATTAAGTTCTGCATTTTTTTCCCGGGTGGCTGTACGCTAATTTCTATACCTGTATGTAAAATATTATCAGGGTCAACTAATTTTAATTGAGCTTGTCCACCACCAAACAAACGAGAAAAAATATCGCAGAAATGTTCATTAATTTTGGTAAAAGCGATTAAAAATTTAGTTGACATTGTTTTGTCAATATCGGCAATAATCGAGGCCAAGTATTCTTTAGCAGACGTTAAATCTTGAAATTGGTTTTTAAGAAAATCACATCGCTCTTGTAAACGAATATAATCTTCTACTGCACCATGATTCACTGGCCCTAGTATCATAAGTTCTTTTTCTAAGTTTTTTATTAACTTATTTATAGAATCCAAGCTTTCAGTACGGCAAAGTTCTTTTGCCTGATCAATCGTAAGGCAGAACTTTTGCTCTAGCTGTTCTAAACAGCGTGTAACTTCAAAACTATATTTAGTTGCCAAAAGTTCACTCTCATGTAGACGAGTTTGTACTTCATGGTGGTTACGCCTCAAATCTTTTAGTTCTTTTTCCAGTTGTTGCATTTCTACCAATAAATTAAGCTTTATTCCATAATGATTTTTATTATGTTGCTCATAGTTGATTTTCTCTTCTGTGAGCGTTTTAAATTTCGAAGAAGTATCAGATAATTCTTGACTGGACTGTAATATTTGCGCTGCAATGTCAGTACGTTCTGCAAACAATTGTTGAAGCTGCTCTTGTAGTAATTGCTTAGCTTGTTCTGCTTGCTCACAATTAGCAACAAACCCAGCAATTTCTTGCTGCACTGTTGTAATGTTAATTTTAAGATCGGTTAGGCTCTCCTGCAATATATCTTTGGAAGCTTGCAACTCTTTACATTTTTGCTGTTCTAGGGCAATCGTCTGCTTGTGCTGACCATCACGGTTTTCTAAAGAAACAATCCTTGCTTTACACTGAGATAAAGTAACCTCTAACTGTTCTTTTTCTCGTGAGCATGCAGCTCTATCAGTATTAATAGTAGTAATTGCTAAAGTGACCCGCTTTATATCAAATTGCATTTTATCTGTATGAACCGTAATTTCAGCTTGACGAACATCCATCTGCTGGCGCTGTTCCTGAATCGCAGCCAGCTCATAATTGATATTTTGCACCTCAGCTCTAACATTTATTACCTTTTCCTGTATTGCCTCGAAACTCTTTCGCCCTTCATCTAATTTTAACTTAATGGCAGCAATTTCATTATTACGCCCTAAAAAACTAGTTTCTCGCTTACCCGTGCTGCCACCTGTCATTGAACCCCCTGGATTTAATACTTCTCCATCTAATGTAACGATTTTTACGGAAAAACCAGATTGATTGGCAATGGTAAGAGCAATGTCAACGTCCTTTGCAATAATCGTACGTCCCAGTAAAAATTCAATTACTTTGCGATAACGTGAATCACAAGTTACAAGATCAGCAGCAAATCCTAATGAGCCCTTCATTTTAGCAGCAGTTATTTCTGTATCTCTAGGTTTAAAAGGTTTAATCGTATTTAAGGGCAAAAAGGTAGCTCTTCCTAAGCGCTCCGTCTTTAGAAAATGCATGGCTTCTTTAGCGATATCGGAATCCTCCGTAATAATGTATTGTAACGCCCCACCTAATGCAATTTCAATAGCCATAACATATTCATCAGGCACGGTAATCGTTTGCGCCACTGCACCCCAAATTCCTTTCTGCCAAGGAGCGTTACTTTTTAGAATGCTTTTTATTCCACGAGCAAAGCCTTCATAGTCATTTTGCATATTCGATAAAATTTTGAACCGAGATTGTAGTTCGTTTACCTGTCTAGTCAATTGTTGTTCTTGATGCAAGAATTGTTGTAAGGTATCCTCAGTACTTTTTTTCTTGATATGCAAGGCGTTATTTTCTTGATTTAATTGTGTAATCTTAACTTGTATTGCCTCTTGCTCTGCTAAGAGAGATGTATATGCTGATTCTGCTTGCTGTAACTGAGTCTGGTAATCCTGATATTCTTGATCAAAGCTACGTTCCCGGGTTTCGCTTCTTACAATATCATTTTTAATTGTCACAAGTCTATTTCGTTCTTCAACAATTTCTTGTAAAAATGTAAGAGTTTTGTCTTTACTAGATTCTAACTGCTTTTCTGCTTGTTCTAAATTAGTAACTACATTTTGATAGAGCACATTTTTGTCAATTAAGATTTGTTGCAGATTTTCTGTGAACTTTTTTTTCTCAATTAGAATTTCATTCACTTCACTATTTTTTTTCTCAAGTTCATCTTTTTGTTTTCCGACACGGATTTCTTCATCTCTTATGCGCTCTTGATTACGTTTTCCCTGACTGATTCGTTCTTCCAGTACAGCAACCTTACCACGAATTCTTTCTAGTTCTGTTTCTGCCTCATTTATAAAAGTCGTATAAGAAATAAGTTTTTCTTCTACTTGTATTAACTCAGTTGCCAATTTTTCTTTATCAGTTTCTTTTAAATTCAAATTTGTACTCACAGTAAGTTCATTTTCTGTTAAATGCTCTTTCTGCAAGTTGGCACTTTCTATTATTTTCTCAGACTTGTCTAATGTGCTAAGTAGTAATGTCACTTGACAAGATGTTAGTTCGGTCTTAAGGGTATTATACTGCTTTGTCTTTTCAGCACTTTCTCTAAGTGGAACAAGTTGATCTTCAATTTCATTTGTAATATCGGATACTCGAATGAGATTTTGAGTAGTATCTTCTAATTTCCGCATTGCATCTTTTTTTCGTTGTTTGTATTTGGAGATACCAGCTGATTCTTCAAATAATAAACGCCGTTCTTCTGGCTTGCTATTTAAAACTTCATCGACTTTATTTTGTCCAATGACAGTCATCGCATCCCTGCCTAGGCCTGTATCAGCTAATAATTCATATATGTCTTTTAATCGGCATGCTGCTTTATTGATGAAATATTCACTATCACCAGATCGGAAGACTCGCCTAGTAATGATAACTTCACTAAAATCTAAGGGTAGAGTACCATCACTGTTATCAAAAATTACAGAAACTTCAGCTGCACCTAAAGGTCTGCGACCTAAACTACCCGAAAATATTACATCTTCCATTTTTGTGCTGCGTAAATTGCGAACACTTTGTTCACCAAGAACCCAGCGTATGGCATCGGAAATATTACTTTTTCCGCTGCCATTTGGACCTACAATAGCAGTAATGCCATTGCCAAATTCTATTTCTGTTTTATCTGCAAAAGATTTAAACCCATATGCTTCAAGTCTACGTAACAGCAAACTAAATCACCACACAATATTATTATATCTAACTTTAGAATTTTACCATGCGTTGGTTGTTTATACAATAAACTTAAGTAAAAAACCTGCTTGCTGAGCAAGCAGGCATATTTACGAAATTAAAAAGCTATATTAATTTCAACTTCGATTAGGTCCCTGATTACGCTTAGGAATTTAGCACTAAAATTTAATTATTACCTGGGTTCCACAATAAAACGAATCGCAGTGCGCTGTTCACCATCAATAATGATTTCGGCAAAGGCAGGAATTGCAATTAGATTAATACCATTGGGTGCAACAAATCCACGAGAAATTGCAATTGCTTTGATGGCTTGATTCACTGCGCCGGCACCTACTGCTTGGACTTCCGCAGAACCTTTTTCTCTTAACACTGCAGCTAAGGCACCTGCTACCGATTTAGGATTTGACTGTGCAGATACTTTGAGCACATCCATTAGCTAACCTCCTTTTGGTATCAGGACGTATTACAATACATGATATTCTCTGGATTTTCCAGAAATACCTTTTTTTATAATTTAAATATAAAATATCATTTTTTTATTAAGTACATAATATAGATTGTTATACTCAAATCCTATTTCATTCTTATTATGACCATCTTGTTTTAGAATAAAATGGTCAATACCATAGATACGCTTTACTTGTATTATATTTTGATTAGAAACGCCTCTAATTTTAGAAGTATCACGAAAATGATGATGGATAATGACAGGATTATTTTTGTCCATTGGAAGAATAGACTCTATAAAATGGGCTAGCATGCAATAAAAAATATAAGAATCTACCATTTCTCCAAATGCAGGATGATAGGGTCCAGCCAGTACAATATTGCCTTTATCCAAATCTTCTGTTGCTTGCAGGCCAGTACGAATCGTTAATATCCCCTGCTGTGCAAAAAATAATTTTAAATAGGCGCTACGAATAATTCCTGCTGATAAAGATAATGCCTTATAACTTCCATCATCATACCTAGTAGCCAGTTGAGTATTGGCAATAACTAAAGTAGGATAAATACGCACAAAGTCTGGAGCAAGCTTAATAACACCATATGCAGTATGAATCAAACTGTTCCAATTTTCTAAAGGTAAACCTGGCATTAATTGAATGCCGCAGGTTATATTCATTTTTTTTATAAGGTTCATTGCCTGATATACATGTAACGAATTATGCCCCCGAGCGCTCGCTTCCAATACAGTATTATCCAAAGATTGCACTCCCAATTCGATGGTAGATACTCCAAACTTCTTAAGATTTTCCAAAATCTCATATGTAATACAATCCGGACGGGTTGAAAGACGAATCCCATGAATTTTCTTGTTTATTAAAGCTGTATATGCTGGTTCTAATAATTCTGACTGCATACTAAGAGGCAAGGCAGTAAAACTGCCACCATAAAAGGCCACTTCGATGTGCCTTTTTTCTGTAATTCTTGCCAAATGTTCATCAATGATAGCCTGTACTTCCTGATGCCTTACAGGAGTATCTCTACCCGTAATTTTTCGTTGATTACAAAAAATACAGCTATGTTTACAACCATAGTGTGGAATAAATATAGGTATAATATAATGTCTCATAAACACTCCTTCGCTATTTTCCAAGGCAAGACTCAATCAATTCTCAGATGATCTTATCTTTATTATAAATAATAATTAATATAGACGACCATATGGTCGCCTACATTAATTATTATTTATAATTCCTAACTTCACTAATGCTTGCTTTGCAGCATATTGTTCAGCCTCTTTTTTACTTTTACCTAAACCCTTACCAAATAAATCTGTATTTACTAAAACAATTACTTCAAATAGTTTATTATGATCAGGACCATTTTCAGAGATAATCTCATAGGTGATCCTACTGTCGTTTTTCTTTTGAACAACCTCTTGCAGTACGGTCTTATAGTCCTTCACGTATTCGCCACGCGCAACCAAGTTTAAATCAGCTTGAAGCTGTTTTAATACAAAATTACTAACCTGAAGAAAACCGCTATCTAAGTATATAGCACCAATTACAGCTTCAAATGAATCTGCCAAAATAGACACGCGTTCACGGCCACCTGAGCTAGTCTCACCTTTTCCTAAAAATAAATATTCTCCAATACCAAGTTCAGCAGCACACCGAGCCAAAGTAGGCTCGCAGACAATTACTGCTCGAGCCTTTGTCAATTCCCCTTCAGGAAGGTGACTAAATTGGCGAAATAAATATTCACTAACAATCAAATCTAATACAGCATCACCGAGAAATTCCAATCGCTCATTATGAGAAATAAGTGATTTTTTACACTCATTGGCATAAGAAGTGTGGGTTAGAGCTTGATGCAATAAATTGATATCTGTAAATTGCACACCTAATGTATTCGATAACCTGGATAATGCGTCCAATCTTTTTTTCGTAAGTACTTCAATCATATCGTATTAATTTTCGAATTTTTTTAATAAGATAGTTGCGTTATGCCCGCCAAAACCTAAAGAATTAGATAATGCTACATTTACGACTTGTTTACGAGATGTATGAGGAACATAATCCAAGTCCATTTCTTCATCAGGCGCATCACAATTAATAGTAGGAGGAATCATATCATTTTCCAAGGTTAAAACAGTAGCAATACATTCGATACCACCTGCTGCACCTAGCAAATGTCCAGTCATGGATTTGATTGAGCTAACAGCTAATTTATATGCATGCTCACCAAATAATGATTTGATTGCCAATGTTTCATTTTTGTCATTAAGAGGAGTCGAAGTACCATGGGCATTAATGTAATCAACAGCTTCTGGAGCAATACCGGCATCTCTAAGGGCCATCTCCATACATTTTGCTGCCTGTGCTCCTTCAGGGGCAGGTGCAGTAATGTGATAAGCATCAGCATTAAAACCATAACCGATAACTTCTGCGTAAATATGTGCGCCTCTGGCAACTGCGTGTTCTAAAGATTCAAGAATAACTACACCTGCTCCTTCACCCATTACAAAGCCATTACGATCTTTGTCAAAAGGGCGTGAAGCTTTTTCTGGTTCATCATTACGCGTTGACAGGGCTTTCATTGAGCAAAAGCCAGCCACTGCAATAGGAGAAATAGCCGCTTCCGTACCACCAGCCACCATGACATCTGCATCGCCGCGATGAATGACTTTAAAAGCATCACCAATTGCATTGGTGCCTGTTGCACAAGCTGTAGTTACACAACTACATGGACCTTGTAAACCAAAGGTAATCGATGTTTGTCCAGCAGCCATGTTACCAATCATCATTGGGATAAAAAACGGACTGATACGATTTGGTCCTTTATCAAACAAATTTTTGTATTGTTCATTTAATGTATCCATTCCACCAATGCCAGTACCAATCATAGTGCCAATACGGGTACGATCTTCGGTTTCCAAATTAATACCTGAATCTTCAAATGCCATTTTGCTAGCAGCAACAGCAAATTGAGTAAAGGGATCCATGCGTTTTGCTTCTTTCTTATCGATATATTTTGCGGGATCAAAATCTTTAACCTCACCAGCAATCTGGGTAGTATATTCACTCGCATCAAAATGAGTGATCTTACCAATACCAGATTTACCGTTTAAAAGAGACTGCCAAAATTCATCTTTACCAATTCCGATAGGTGTTATCGCACCTAATCCTGTTACCACAACTCGTTTTTTCAAACGGAATCACCTCACGTTAATTTATAACTTCAACCTCTGCAAGAAGTCTATTGAAAATCTCTTTAACAGGTAGTATTTCATCTATCTTATGAATGTACTCACCGGTAAATACTAATCCAGTTTCTACATCACCCTGTTGAGCGCGAATTAATGCCTTAATAATGCAAAAGTTTCTTGCACAATGTTTTAAACATCCATCACAACTTTCAGGAACAGGTGCAGTACTTCCAATAATTTTCTCTGCAAATGGATTTTTCAAAGCACGACCAGGTAATCCTACTGGACTGTTAATTAAAACAATATCTTCATGCTTAGCTTTTAAATAAAATTCTTTTAAAGCAGGAGCAGCATTTGATTCTTCACTGGCAGCAAATCTCGTTCCCATTTGCACGCCATCTGCACCCAGCCTTAGTGTATCAACAATATCTTGACCGCTAATAATGCCACCAGCCCCAATCACTGGTATTTTTACTGCATTTTTTATACTAGGGAGTAATGAATGCAGGGGTTGATCTGTACCTAAATGTCCACCAGCTTCTTTACCTTCAACAATTACGGCAGAAGCACCTAATGATTCCGAAATTTTTGCTAATTTTGCAGAAGAGACAATGGGTACAATCGGTGTACCTGATTCTTTTCCTAATCCAAACATATCGCGAGAAAACCCCGCACCTGCAACTACCAAATCAATGCCTTCTTCAATTGCAGTTTTTACAAGACCTGCAAATTCTCTTGCTGCAACCATTGCATTGATACCAATGATACCTGTGCTAGTTAGTGAACGCGCTAAGCGAATTTCTTTGCGCAATTCATCAAAACTCATACCAGAAGCAGCAATTAGTCCAATACCACCAGCTTCACCGACAGCAGCTGCTAAAGGAGCTGTCGAAATTCGAATTGCCATTCCACCCTGTATGATGGGTATTTTTGCTACTAAATTACCTATTTTAAGTTCTGGAAGTTTCAAGTTATAACTCCTCCATTCGATAGGACATTGTCTTTTAAGAAAGTCCCGCGAAAAAATCATTATTTCACGGGACTTTCCATTTTTAATACCAGAAAATTAACCTTGCTTTTCTTTTTCTATGTACTCTACCGCATCTTTTACAGCTTTAATTTTTTCAGCAATTTCATCAGGAATCTCAATGTTAAATTCCTCTTCAAAGGCCATAATTAACTCAACGATGTCAAGAGAGTCAGCACCTAAATCATCTATAAAAGTAGAATCCATAGTAACATCAGCTTCATCAACACCAAGTTGTTCTACTGAAATTTGTTTAACTTTGTCAAATGTTGTCACGATATTCACCTCCTTTCAAAGGCAAGGATTTACATTAACATACCACCATCAACGTTCAATGTTTGACCCGTAATATAATTTGCCGAGTCTGACGCTAAGAACGTCACAGCAGCTGCAACATCTTCAGGACTACCTAATCTTCCGGCAGGTATTTTTTCGGTTAATTCTGTCTTAACTTGATCAGATAAAACCGCAGTCATGTCAGTACCAATAAACCCTGGGGCAATTGCATTTACAGTAATGCCTCTTGAAGCCAATTCTTTAGCCATAGACTTAGTAAATCCAATGACGCCAGCTTTAGCTGCAGCATAATTTGCCTGACCTGCGTTCCCCATTAAGCCAACAACAGATGTCATATTGATAATTTTACCAGCTCTTTGCTTCATCATAATGCGAGAAACAGCTTTTGTACAAACAAAGACACCTTTTAAATTGATGTTCATAACTGCATCCCAATCTTCCTCTTTCATACGCATTAAAAGATTGTCACGAGTAATTCCAGCATTATTTACTAAAATATCAATTTTACCAAAAGTACTAATTGTTTCTTTAACCATCGCATCTACTGCTTCCACATCACCAACGTCTGCTTTTATAACAATCCCTTGACCACCAGCAGCGACTATTATGTTTTTAACTTCCTCTGCTGCTGCTTCATTACCAGCATAGTTAATTACAACTTTAGCGCCTAATTTTGCTAATTCAATTGCAACAGAACGACCAATACCTCTGGAAGCACCAGTGATAATTGCAACTTTTCCATCTAAATGCATTTTAACGAACCTCCTTGAAATAATCAAGGGTTTTTTCTAAACTACTACTATCTTCTACATTTAAATTCGCTATTTCTTTAGCAATTTTTTTAGTAAAAGATGATAATACTTTTCCAGGGCCCACTTCAATAAACGTATCAGCCCCAAACTTCACAATCTCGGCTACACATTCTTCCCACTCTACAGGATGATCTGCTTGCTTCACTAAAGAAACTTCAAGCTCCTGACTCTTGGTAAGAGTTTGTCCATTAACATTAGCTACAACTGGGATTGCTGCGTCGTTGATCGTTATTTTACTTAACTCTACTGCTAACTTCTCAGCAGCTGGTTTCATTAATGTACTATGGAAAGGAGCGCTTACTGGTAGTATTACAGCTCGTTTCGCACCAGCCGCTTTTAACATTTCAGCTGCTTTTTCAACGGCCTTAGTTTTTCCGGCAATAACGATTTGCCCCGGACAATTAAAATTCACAGCTTGGACAGCACCAAATTCAGCCTCTGCTTTTTGGCAAATATCTATAACAATTTGACGATCGCTGCCAAGTATTGCTGCCATACTACCCTCTCCCAATGGAACTGCTTCTTGCATAAACAATCCACGTTTGCGGACCAATTGTACAGCATCACTAAAAGAGATAGCACCAGCTGCTACTAAAGCAGAATATTCACCTAGGCTATGTCCAGCAACAATTGCAGGTACGATACCATGTTCTTTTAGTACTTCATATAAAGCAATACTGACTGTCAAAATGGCAGGTTGTGTATTCACTGTTTTTCGCAATTCATCCTCTGGACCATTAAAGCACATATGAGTAATTGAAAATCCTAATGCCTCATCTGCCGCCTGAAATACCTTTTTAGCTACATCAAAGTTTTCATATAATTCTTTTCCCATTCCTACAGTTTGCGAGCCTTGACCAGGAAAAACAAAAGCTATCTTTTTCATATTATACCTTCCCTTTAACTATAGTTAAATATTATCAGATATACCAGATAAAACCTTTGGTAAACCGTTAACCAAATCCTGAATAATCTCTTCTACAGACTTAATATCTGTAATCATACCAGAAATTTGTCCAACCATAACAGAACCATGGTCTACATCGCCTTCACGAGCAGCGATGCGTAGCTTACCTGCACCTAACTGTTCAAGCTCTTCAGGAGAAGATCCATTCTTTTCCATGGCATGATATTCACGGGTAAATTTATTAGCAAGCACCCTTACAGGATGACCAGTTGCAATGCCAGTTACAATTGTAGAACGATCTTTTGCTTTCAAAATAGCATTTTTATAATTAGAATGTGCAATGCACTCTAAAGATACTACAAAACGAGTACCGATTTGAACACCTTGAGCCCCTAAGGCTAAAGCTGCTGCCATGCCTCGACTATCGGCAATACCACCTGCTGCGATTACAGGTACACTTACTGCATCGACAATTTGAGGAATCAAAGACATGGTACTGATTTCGCCAACATGACCGCCACTTTCCTGTCCCTCAGCAATAATAGCATCTACACCCGTCCGCTCCAATCTTTTAGCTAATGCTACTGAAGCGACCACAGGTATAATTTTACTACCAATCTCTTTTAAAGCTGGTATATACTCTGCAGGATTACCAGCACCCGTAGTAATTACTGCTACTTTCTCATCAATCACTACTTGCATCACTTCTTTTACAAATGGTGACATAAGCATGATATTAACACCAAAAACTTTTTTGGTCAACGCTTTTGTTTTCTGTATCTCCATACGAAGCACATCTGGCGGCATATGACCAGCACCAATAATGCCTAGGCCGCCAGCATTAGAAACAGCAGCAGCAAGTTCAGCAGTCGCTACCCAAGCCATCCCACCTTGTAATATAGGATACTTAATATTTAATATTTGGCAAAGTTTATTTTTCAACAGCTTTATCCTCCTTGTACCATTTGATGACACAAGATGCCCATGTAAGTCCTGCACCAAATCCAACTAATACAACTATATCATCATTTTTAAGCCTACCATTTTTCATTGCTTCATCCATTGCAAGAGGAATGGATGCAGCAGAAGTATTTCCATAATTATCAACATTTATAACAACTTTCTCCATAGGTAGCTTTAATCGTTTAGCAGCGGATTGAATAATTCTAATATTTGCTTGATGAGGAATTAAACAATCTACATCCGTATGAGATAAACCTGAATTTTCTAAAGCTTTAACCGCAGCTTCTCCCATTACTTTAACAGCAAATTTAAAAACATCATTGCCGCTCATTTGAAGATAATGCAAACGCTGCCCAATGCTTTCATTTGTAGCTGGTATACGTGAACCACCTGCAGGCATTTTCAAAAGATCTCCACCTGAGCCATCAGCACCAAGTTCAACTCCTAAAATACCATAACCTGCAGGAACCTCCCCTAAAACTACAGCTCCAGCACCATCACCGAATAGAACGCAAGTATTGCGGTCATTCCAGTCAAGAATAGTTGATAATGTTTCAGCTCCAATAACTAAAATCTTTTTATACAATCCAGATTTAATAAATTGACTACCGGTTACCAGGCTATAGGCAAAACCAGAACATCCTGCTGATAAATCAAAAGCAGCTGCTTTATTAGCCTTGATTTTATCTTGTACCAGACATGCAGTAGAAGGAAACAACATGTCAGGAGTAGCCGTAGCCACAATAATCAAATCAATTTCATCTGCAGTTACACCAGCATCCAGTAAAGCTCTTTCAGCTGCCTCAGCTGCCAAAGAAGAAGTAGCAACCCCTGGTTCAACAATATGACGTTGCTTTATTCCAGTTCTGCTAAAAATCCATTCATCAGAAGTCTCGACTATTTTTTCCAAATCTTTATTTGTAACTATTTTCTCAGGGGCATAGCTGCCGATACCAATAATTCCTACCCCTTTATTCATCTCCTGCATTCGTAACAACTCCTTCCTGTGCAATATTTTCACTTATATGTTCAACAACATTATTTTGTGTAAATTCAGTCGCAACCCTAATTGCATTTTTTATAGCTTTTGCCTTAGAGCTACCATGACAAATAATAAAACATCCATTAACACCCAAAAGAGGAGCTCCTCCGTATTCTGCATAATCAAGCTTTCGTTTTAAACCTTTTAATGCAGGCAAAACCATTAATGATGCCATTTTAGTTAAAATACCGCTACTTTTAATACTCTCTTTTATCAACTGCATTATAGCACTACTTAAACCTTCTCCTAATTTTAATACTACATTACCTACAAAACCATCACACACAACTACATCAACAGTTCCTTTAGGAATATCTCTTCCCTCTACATTGCCAATAAAGTTAATTGTTTGCAATTGCTTTAAAAGCGGGTATGTAGCTAAAGCTTGCTCATTCCCCTTTGTTTCTTCTTCACCTATATTTAACAAACCCACACGAGGAGTTTTTATATCCAAAATATATTGAGCATAAATAGAGCCCATAATTGCACTTTGTACTAAATGTTTTGGCTTACAATCCACATTAGCACCAGAATCTAATAATATAGTAGTACCCGTAAGATTCGGAATAGGAGTAGCAATGGTGGGTCTTTCCACACCAGGGATGCGTCCAAGTCCAAATAATGCAGCCGCTACTGCGGCACCTGTACTACCCGCTGAAACAACGGCATCACATAAACCCTCTTTTACTAAACGTGTAGCCACAACAATCGATGCATCCTTTTTCTTACGAGCTGCTGCTCCAGGATGTTCATGCATTTCAATTGTTTCGCTAGCGTGCTGGACACTGATATTTAAATGTTTCCACTGCCCTGCTTTATCCAATACTTTTTTAATTTGGATTTCGTCTCCAACTAAAACAATTTCACATTGATACTCGCTAGCGGCTTGTATTGCTCCTAATACAATTTCTTCCGGCGCATAGTCGCTACCCATGGCATCAACGGCAACTTTCATTGATAGTCTCCCTTTCATGGCTCTAAAGATACCATAATAAATTTAGCACGAAATACTTCCTGCTTTTCATTTCTAGTTTTTACCCAAATAAACGATTTATTTCCACGTTTTCTGATTACTTCAGCTTTCGCTATTAACTTTTCTCCAACGTGAATTGGCATTTTATATTTTACATTCGCAACACCAGTCAGTGCTGTAGGCGCATCAATAACGGCAAGAGCTAAGGAATTTGCTTGCGAGAACACATAATGCCCACGAGCAATCTGCGTTTTTTCAAAAACCATTTCAGGCGTTATATGTAAAATGGAGATTCCTTGTTTATCCAACTCTAAATCAATTAAATCGCCTACAATTTCATTGCTGGCAATTGCCTTTAATTTATCTTGAGCACGTTCTGCCATTTGTTTCGTACGTTCTCGCAATTCAGGAATACCTAACTCCAAGCGATCTAGTCGCAAAGTTTGAATACTTACATTTAGCAATACTGCTAATTCGCCATCCGTAAGAAATGGGTTTGACTCTATTTTTTCCTTAAGTATTTCTTGTCGTAGTTTTTTATGAATTCGCGCCATCATATCACCCAGTTTTATTTCATTACACTAGTTTTTAGTAGTTGCTACTATAACCAGTTACTATTATAATCACTTAGCAAATAAAAAGCAAGAAAAAAACAGTGAGCAAGAAAAAAGTTCGAGTAACTCTTATCTTGCTCACTAAGTAAGATCTTATTCTGCTTTTGCTTTTATAACTACCTTACCATTGTAATGACCACATTCAGGACAAACTCTATGAGGCATTTTCAATTCGTGACATTGTGGACATGCTACAAAGCCAGGAACGGTTAATTTCCAATTCGCACGACGTTTGTCACGACGAGCTTTGGACATCTTACGCTTAGGTACTGCCATTTACTACACACCTCCTTAACAGGGTTTCAAGATGGTTATCGGATAAAGAAAAATCAAGCAACGCAATTAAAAAAACCTTTAATTTTCACTTTAAAAGTTTTTGCAGTACTGCGAGTCTTGGATCGATTAAGTTTCCCTGACAATCGCATTGCGCAGTATTAAGATTAATACCACAATGAGGACACAATCCTCGACAAGTTTCACTGCATACGCTTTTCAATGGTTCTGCTAATATTAAGCTTTCACGCACTAAATCGGCAATATCAATTTCATCACCAGTATAATAAGCCAAATCAGCTTCATCATCGATAGCTTCATCATTAGCTTGCTGATAGTTATCACTAAAAGGAATTTCTATATTTGCAGAAAAATCTTCTAAACAACAACTACATTGATATTGGGCATTAGCAGAGATCATACCTTCAACAGCTATTGCTCGCCCATTATTTATCAAATTGCCTTCAACGTGTATAACACTACTCTTCCAGGGAGTTTCACCCTCGATAGCTAGTTCTTCAGCAGAAGTGACAAACTCAAATGTTTGTTCATTACCAATAGCCTTTTTAGCCTGCAAGACATTAATTTTCATCATTTTCCACCTCAACCTTCATTAATTATAGCTACCCCTCTATATTTTGTCAACAAGAAAAGGCTTGGCTAACACCAAGTCTTTTCTTATCGGCAATAATATTACTTAGTACAAATACTTTTTGTATCCCGAGCGATCATTAATTCTTCATTCGTAGGGATTACAAACAATTTTACTTTAGAGTCGTCAGTACTAATTTCTCTTTCTTTACCACGAACATTATTTTTTTCATTGTCAATTTTAGTATTCAAATATTCCAAACCCTTTGAAATGTTTGCACGCATTTCGATAGAGTTCTCACCAACACCAGCTGTAAAGATAATTGCATCAACGCCATTCATTGCCGCTGCATAGCTGCCAACAAACTTAACAACCTCATATGTAAACATATCCAATGCCAATTGAGCACGTTCGTTCCCCTCTTTGGCGGCTTTTTCAATATCTCTAAAGTCACTTGATACTCCAGAAACTCCTAAAACACCTGATTTTTTATTAATGTAAGTATCAATTTCTTCCATAGTCATATTTTCTTTTTTCATCAAAAATGGAATAATAGCTGGATCGATATTACCACAGCGGGTTCCCATTAAAAGTCCTTCTAGCGGCGTGAATCCCATGCTGGTGTCAACACATTTACCATTTTCAATGGCAGCTACGCTAGAACCGTTACCTAAATGACAAGTAATAATTTTTAAATCATTATAATCTTTACCCATTAAGTCCGCAACACGCTGTGACACATACTTATGAGAAGTTCCATGGAATCCATAACGTCGAATGCCGTATTTCTCATATGCTTCATAAGGCAATCCATACATGAAAGCTTTCTTAGGCATTGTTTGATGAAAAGCAGTATCAAAAACTACAACTTGTGGTATTCCTGGCATTAATTCAGTGCAAGCATTAATTCCTGCAATACTTGGCGGGTTATGAAGAGGTGCCATTTCGATACAATCTTCAATTGCCTTAATTACACCTGCATCTACCAGCACAGAGTCAGAAAATTTTTCACCGCCATGGATACCACGATGTCCAATCGCATCAATTTCCTTCATACTAGAGATGACTCCATGTTTGGCATCCGTTAATGCTTCTAATACTAAGCTAATACCGATTGTATGATTTGAAATATTAGCATTAATAACAACTTTTTCTTTGTCAGCAGGCTGATGAGTTAACACTGCTCCATCTAAACCGATACGTTCAACTAACCCCTTTGCTACTACTGACTCATCATTCATCTCAAATAATTGATATTTGATAGAAGAGCTTCCGCAATTCACTACTAAAACTTTCATATTCAATTCCTCCTCGTATTCTTCTCTTCTTTATTATTCTCTTTTATACGATCATACAAGTACTTAAGTTTCGACACAGTACTATATTTTCCTTTAATTTTATATAAAGTTACTAAAAAAAACTGTTTTCCTATAGTATTAGCAATTTTCTTTTATAAATTGCAAAAAGAAGCAAAGATTTGGGTGTTTTTTATTTATTTTTGTAGAGTTTTATCAGTATAATGGATATTATAACTTAACATATAGTTATAATAATCTTTTGAAATTGGAGTGACCATATCATTATGCAAGCAGTTGGTGTAATTGTTGAATACAATCCTTTTCATAATGGTCATAAATGGCATATAGATGCTGCAAAAAAAAGATCTGGCTGTCCCTTTGTCATAGGTGTTATGAGTGGAAACTTTGTACAAAGAGGCGAACCAGCAATGTTTGATAAATGGAAACGAGCCGAAATAGCAATTCGGGGTGGTGTAGATCTTATTATTGAACTTCCCACTGTATTTGCAGTTCGCAGTGCTCAGTATTTCGCTGCTGGAGGTATTCGCCTTCTGCATTCTTTAGGAATTGTCAGCCATGTGTGTTTTGGAGCGGAGCACGCCGACTTGGAACTATTGAATAAAATTGCCACAGCTGCAAATGATGTAAATATCATGAATCAAATGCATATAAACTTGCAATTAGGTAATACGTATGCCTCCGCATTAGGACAAGCCTTGGAAAAACAATATAATATTGCGGGCAATATTATATCTTCTTCTAATAATATTTTAGCTGTAGAATATTTACGTGCTATAAAAAAATATTCACCTATATTGCAGCCAATTGCAGTTACTAGGCAACAGTCAAAATATAATGATACTACGATTACGTCATCCTTTGCCAGTGCCACAGCCATAAGGCAAGCAATTATCGATCATATGACTATTACTGATGAAATAAAAATGTCTGTCCCTGAAACAACGTCGAAAATACTTTATGACCTTCTGTCTCAAAAGCGTGGACCAGTTACTCTATCTAACTTCTCTTCTATTATATTGGCCCAATTAAGAATAACAAGTTCAAAACAATTAGAAAAATTACCGAATGTGTCTGAAGGGCTGCATTACAAAATCCGTGACTCTTCTCTATTGGCAGCAAATATAGAGGATTTGTTAGCACTACTAAAAAGCAAGCGTTATACTTATACACGTTTACAGCGTATCCTGATTCACGCATTATTAGGAACTACACAGGATCAATTAGCAAGTTTTGATAAAGAAGGTCCTTTATACGCTCGAATTTTAGCCTTCAATCAAAATGGACGTTTACTTTTAAAAAAAATGAACCAAATTCATGCAATCCCTCTAATAACTAAAACCACTCATTATTTAAGCAGCAAACAACGTGATATAGATACCCTAACTCCGCTGCAACAAATGCTGTCTGTTGACACTTTAGCTAGTGATATTTATAGTTTAGGAATCCCTTCCTCTAGTTGGAGTATGGGTGCATGGGATTTTCGTTATCCAGCTCTTTATATTCCAACATAGAATGATTTAATAAATGCTTAATATCTAAAATCATCTTCTCTGCTGCTTGCTCTCCTAACAATACGCTTTCATCCATATATTCAAAAGAACTTGGTTGAATATGAGCAACATCTGGCCGAATTAATATATCCCAATTGTGTTGTCGATATTTGAATAACTCTCGTTCCATAATGTCGATTGACTGAATAATAACATCAAAAATATTCGTAATGTTACATATCGTTCCTGCATGTGCCAAATCTACAGCAATGACAATATCAGCCCCCATTTTTCGTACTATATCAATGGGAGTAGGATTTAGCACTGCACCATCAACGAGTAGCATATCTTCTAAGATAAAGGGCACAAAAAATCCTGGTACCGAAGTACTTGCTCTTACAGCAACAGCTACATTACCTTCCGTAAAGATAATTTCCTTGCCTTGTTTTATATCCGTAGCAACGATAGCTAGCGGAATCCTCAAATCCGAAAAACTTTTTCCTTTTGTTAACAAATGTATAATTTTCAATACTTTGTCACCAGAAACAATTCCCATTTTTGAAATCATAAAATCCATCCAATGACGAGGCTTCAAGTGTTTCGCTAATCGTAAAATAGTTTCTGGCGTTTGTCCTGAACAATATAAAGCTCCAATTAAGCTACCAATACTACAACCTGCAATATAATCAATAGGAATTTTTTCCCTTTCTAAGACCTTGAGCACACCAATATGTGCTAACCCTCTTAATCCACCAGATCCAAGAGCAACGCCAATTTTCGGCCGCATCAAACCACTCCTTAGAAAATAGTAAAAAATACATCCCCAGCTATTTTATTAATTCCTATCTCATATAGTTATATTATCTCTCATATTTCAATATATATTAAAGACCGCCTGATAGGAGAGGAGATAATTATATGAGAATTTTCGGCAGAGGAAAACGGTACCATTCGCGTCTACTAGCATATTTTATGGCGTTTAGTGTAGTCTTTATTACTATTTCTATGGTGAATTACCCAAAAGAAGCATTTGATTCTGCGATTATGGGACTAAATTTATGGTGGACTGTTGTTTTCCCTTCCTTATTACCTTTTTTTATTTTATCCGAACTTCTAATGGGATTGGGTGTAGTTCATTTTATCGGTATTTTACTAGAACCATTAATGAGACCTGTTTTTAATGTCCCAGGGGTGGGAGCTTTTGCTTTATCTATGGGATTAGCCTCTGGATATCCTATGGATGCTGTAATAACAGGCAATTTTCGAAAAAATCGACTCTGTACTGCTGTTGAAGCAGAACGGCTATTATCTTTTACCAATACAGCAGATCCTCTATTTATGTTTGGTGCCGTTGCTGTTGGCATGTTTGGAATGCCGGAATTAGGTGCAGTCATTGCACTGGCACATTATCTTTCTAGTTTCCTTGTTGGAATCATCTTTCGTTTTCATGGCCGCGAACGAGATAATTATACTAACGAAACAAAAATAGTAAAGGGAAATATCTTGATAAGAGCCTTTCGGGCTCTATACGCTGCTAAACAGGAAGATAAACGCTCTATGGGGCAATTATTGGGCGATTCAGTAAAGAATTCGATGAATACCATTTTATTAATTGGTGGCTTTATTATTCTTTTCTCCGTCTTTTTGCGCATTTTATCTATTGTCGGCATTACTGATATATTAACAACTGTTTTTGCAGGCTTATTAGGCTTAATCGGCTTCACCACAAATCTTGCTCCTGCTTTAGTGAGCGGTTTATTCGAAATCGATTTAGGTGCACTAGCAGCAAGTCAAGCCGATGGATCGTTACTTGAGAAAACAGTAGTCGCAAGTATAATCATTGCATGGAGCGGCCTTTCAGTACACGGGCAAGTAGCCAGCATCGTTATTGAGTCGGGTATTCGGATGTTCCCTTATATGGTAGGAAGGCTTTTGCACGCAATTTTAGCAGCGGTCATCACAATATTCTTAATGAAATCTTCCTTTATCAATGCCACACAACTATTTATCTTACCAGTTCTACTGACTCCTAATTCAACGCCTGTTAGTTCATTTCTTACAAGAATTGAACAAGTAAGTTATCAGATTTTAGTATTGTTAAGTATTATGATTGCCTTATCGATTGCGATACACATTAGTAGAGAGTTATATGGATATATAAGAAAAAAAAGCTATTAATTCTTTAGAATCTATAACACTATAAGATTTGCAAAACAAAGCAGCCATAAAAATAAGGAAAAACATACTCCTCCTTATTTTTACAGCTGCCTTGCTAGTAAATCTTTTTATTTTTATTTTTTTTGTTGTTGGTGAAGTTCACTGTGCCCCTGTTTAACAACTTCTAACGCTTTTTCTAAATTCCCTGAAAGATGCTTAAAAACTTGATCAGCATATTTTACTGCATCATCGTGCAAATCAGCTGCTTGCTTATGCGCTTGGGTGAGAATCTCGGCACTCTGCTCTTGTGCTTGTTTTGTAATCATATTTTCATCAGTTAATTTAATTGTATAGCTTTTAGCTTTTTCAACAATATGTTGAGCTTCTTTTTGAGCATCTTCTAAAATACGCTGCCGTTCTTCCATGATCTTACTAGCATCAGAAATTGCTTTTGGCAATGCCTCCCGTAATTCATCAAGCAACCGGGCAACATCATCTTCTTCTAAAACTCTTTTATTCGTAAAAGGCACACGTGCAGCATCAATTAATAGGCCCTCTAATTCATCTAATATTCCTTCAATACTCATAAAACCTCTCCCCATTCGGTATTACTTGCAATACATTCTTCATTAAAAATGTTTTGGTGTAAATTCCGTGTATATCACAACGCTAGTGCTATGATAAAGAAAACTAGATTCAGATGGAGTTTAAACTCCACCTGAGTCTTAGTCACACTTATATCCTTAGGACTTTAACGCTCTTAACTCCTACTTGCAAGAAGGTGGGAGTCTTGGAATGGTTTAGTCATCGGATAAATTAGACTTTTTTAATCCGACTGCCAATTCTATCTTCTACGCCCTTAGGCACCAATCCTGTTATACAGCCACCAAAGCTAGCCAATTCTTTTATTCCACTTGAACTTATGAATGAATATTCACTACTAGTCATAATAAACACCGTTTCCAACGTCGGATCGATTTTTTTTATTAATAACGCCCGCTGGAATTCATATTCAAAATCACTTAATGCCCGCAAACCTCTAACAATAATATTAGCATTTTGTTGATGAGCATATTCATTCAGTAAACCTGAAAAAGAATCAATTCGAATATTAGGGATATGCTTAGTTGTTAATGTTAATAATTCGACTCTCTCCGCCATATCAAAAAGAGGTTTTTTATTGGGATTATGAAATACGGCTATAATTAATACATCAAATAATTTGCTAGCCCTTTCAAAGATATCAATATGACCGTTGGTTACTGGGTCAAAACTTCCTGGACAAACTGCAATGCGCACTATCTAACCTCCTGATTGGTATTATATAATAAAAAACTGATTAATGTTTCTCCATATTTCTCAACACGTCTTAGTTGCAAGTGATCCCATTGATTTGTTATTTCTTCATGCTTAGAGTGTTCAATAACAAGTATCCCCTCTGGATTTACTATTGAATTTGTTTCAATTTTTTCTAATACTTTTTGAACAAAACCTTTATTATATGGAGGATCGCAAAAAATTAAATCAAATGAACGACCAATTCCTGCAAATCGATCTAAAGCCCTTATTACGTCATTTTTAAGAATCTCCGCTTGTCCAATCAATTTAGTACGCTGGGCATTTTCTTTGATGCTTGTAATGCTATCAATGCTGCTGTCAATAAAAACGGCAGTTGACGCACCACGGCTCAATGCTTCCAATCCTAAATTCCCTGTACCTGCAAAAATATCCAGCACCTGAGCATCAACAACAATATCTCCCAGTATATTAAAGACCGCTTCTTTAACTCGATCAGCTGTAGGTCTCGTTCCAAGACCGCGTGGCGCACTTAATTTTATCCCCTTGGCACTTCCTGTAATTATTCTCATCTTAAATCACCTATAATCACATCTTTTATTGTAACATATTTTTATAGTATACTACATATTTTTTACTATACAACTATAATACTTTTATATTTTGTATTTTTTTGATAGATCACACATTGCTATCATCTTTTGTGATTTACAAAACATATGGTATGATTATGGAGTATATTTTCATAACGAGGTGGCCCTTATGTCCAAGAACTTTAAATTTTTTATTCTCATCATCCCTTTCTTTATTGCAGCTACTATTATTTTACATATTTCCCCTTGGAAATCTGATCCTATTATGACATGGAAATCGAATACAAATTATTGGTTAACGGTAGTTTTACTTCCTTTAGATAGTCGGCCACCCTGTACACAATTCGTGGAACAATTAGGTCAAATCGCTGGAATTCGAGTATTACTTCCTCAAGCAGAATTATTGGATAATTATGAAACTACCGCTAATAAAAAGGAACTGCGCATCTGGTTAAAGCAAGTATGCCCGCAGGCAGATGCAGCTATTATTTCAACTGACATGCTAATTCACGGGAGTTTATTAGCATCGCGCCTATCTATGGGAAGCACTGAAGACACGAATGAAGTCCTTGATCTGCTAACCGTTATACACCAAGAAAGTCCTCATTTGAAGATATATGCTTTTAATATTATTCCTCGATTATTGATTGCAGATAATCAAGAAAATATTGCTTATCAAAAGAATATGCTGAAATACTCATTAATCAAAGACCAAGTTTATACTTTCGAAAATACTGAAGATATCAATACAATATATTCGTTAGAAAAGCAACTGCCGTATAATGTTATACAACATTATACGGCTCTATATGAAAAGAATACTGCACTAAATCTAACACTAATGAATATGGTAGAACAAGGAGTGCTCGCTGGCTTAGTAATTGGGCAAGATGATGGTCAACCCTTTGGCATTCCCAACATGAACAAACAACAATTACAGCATCAACTGATACAGAAACCTTCACTCGCAAATAAAGTATTTATTACTCGTGGTACCGATGAAGTAGCAATAAGCCTTTTAGGACACATTGCAATGGAGTATTCCAACGATCCTCCAAAAATCTTTGTGATGTATTCCAATCACGATGCTGCACAGCTTATTATGCCCTTTATGCCTCATACTGTAGCCAAAACAGTACAAGAAAAAATAAGGATTGCTGGTGCCGTAGAGGCAGGAAAGATAGATCAAGCTGATTTTATTCTTTATGTACATGTTGGTACTGCGAATAATCAATCAACCTTTTCATCTTCGGCTGAACAAGTTAGTAATCTATTAGATCAAGGCTATCAAGTAGCCTTAGTTGACTTAACAGAGAGTTTTCAAGTTTCTGAAACATTATTGCCTGTGTTGTTAGCACAGGAGGTTGCTATTTCTAAACTTATTGCTTACGCAGGATGGAATACTACCAGTAACTCAATTGGAACCGCTGTCACTCAAGCTAGTATCTTTACGAAAGCATTAAAGAAAGAAAGTAACTTAGCAGAAGCAATAGCTGTATACAAAGAAAATTTAGAATTTTTAACAGCAAGGTTCTTAGATGATTTATATTACCAAAAAGAAATTAATCCATACATTAACAAACAATTACAAGGACGAAAGATAGACCCTTATCATTTACAAACTGCTTATTATCAAACGAATACCCAAGTGCAAAAAATGATGGCTAGTAAAGGTAAGCATTTATTACGTGAAGGATTAAGAATTTCTCCCATAACAATTCGTACGGATCAAGGATTAGAACAAATTGTTATAACCGACTTAGAAATACAAACCTATTTACCTTGGCAGCGTACATTTGAAATATGGATAAAACCAACATTAGCACTCACTGTTGTAAAGAAGAGTTAATGGCGATAGACTTTTAACTTTCTGACTGATCTAATTACACTATATTTGACTTACTTAGCCTCTTAATTCCCGCTTGGAGAAGATGGAGTCTTACTTTAGCCAGCGATCGATATAATAAAAAAGCAACCAGGCTAATGGTTGCTTTCTTCGTTTGGATTTCGTTCATCATTATAGTATTCTTCGCGCACCAAGGTATCTTGCTTGATAATAAGGCTTTGATAAAGCTGTTATTGTTACTCTTTCTGCAGCAGAGCTGGCATGAATAAACTGATCATTACCAATATATATTCCCACGTGGGATGGACCTGGCTCATAAGTGCTAAAAAAAACTAAATCTCCAGCTTGTAGCTCAGATACATGGATTACCAGTCCAACTTTAAATTGTTCATCAGCCATACGAGGCATAAAGATACCATATTGGTTATAAATATAGTATATAAATCCCGAACAATCAAATCCACTCGGAGAAGAACCACCCCATTGATAAGGAATATTAATAAACTTTTGTGCAAAAGAACCAATGTTTTTTTCTGGTCTTCTTGTCATCTGGCCTCGACTGCTTATGCTGCTTGTTTTATACTGATGCAGCGCAACAAGTGTTTGAGTGCCTACAATACCATCAGCCTCAAGGTCGCAGGCTTCTTGGAACCGGATAACAGCATTTAATGTACCAGAACCAAATTTTTCATCAAGTTCTCCCGAGTAAAACCCAAGTTCCTGCAGCTTACTTTGTAATAAATACACAGCTTCCCCAGACATACCTAGTTGCAATTTTAAACTCTGTGCTTCAGCAGAGCCATATATGATAAAAAACATTACGCAGCATACAACTAAACGTATTATATTTTTCGATATTTTTATCATAGATTCTCCTTAAATTTTATTGACATATCTATATTAGATACGTATAATTAATATTCGTGGGTAAAGAATATAATATTATATATTTCTTAAGGTATCCATTTACAGGGGCATAGCCAAGTTGGTAAGGCACGGGACTTTGACTCCCGCATCCGTTGGTTCGAGTCCAGCTGCCCCTGCCATTTATAACTTAAAATATAACTCCAATAGCATTCAGTATTTTACTGGATGCTATTTTACTAACTTTTTTACATATTTATCCCAATTATCACATACTTATAGCTTATTCTAATTTCGAACAAAAGACAAGTACTCCTTTGCATATTTATTTCCATATATAATATTAGTTAAATAATCTAAAAATTCCTTCAATTTATAAAATTTTATTTTTAACCATGATCTGACATAAAATAAAAAGCAGACCTTTAGCCTGCTTTTCTAAATGTAATTAATGTTCTTCATTTTTGCTAGTAGCGATTATCATTTCTGCTATGCGTTGAGGCACTTCTTCGTAGTGAGAAAAGTTTAAATCAAAATAGCCGCGTCCTTGGGTAATAGAACGTAAATCAATTGCGTAACGAAACATTTCGGACATGGGAACTTGTGCTTTAATAACCCCAGCTCCTTGAGTAATAGGTTCCATTCCTTGAATTCGTCCACGTTTACCATTTAAATCAGCAATTACATCTCCCATAAAAGAATCTGGTACATTTATATTAACATTGCAAATTGGCTCTAATAATGCCGGCTTTGCCTGTAAAGCGCCTTTACGTAAAGCCATTGTACTGGCAATTTTAAATGCCATTTCTGAAGAATCAACATTATGATACGAACCATCATATAGAGTTACTTTAACATCTACCATTGGATAGCCACCTAAAATACCACCTACGAGTGCTTCACGCACTCCTTTTTCAACAGCAGGAATATATTGACGCGGTACAGCTCCACCAAAAATGGAATCAACAAATTCGAAATTAGTCCCCATTGGTAATGGATCTAATTGTAACCATACATGCCCGTATTGCCCATGACCACCACTTTGCTTTTTATGCTTTCCTTCTACTTTGACAGAACCACGAATGGTTTCCCTATAAGGAACCTTAGGATCCGATAATATTACATCTACACCAAATTTACGTTTCATACGTTCTGCCATAATGTCCGTATGTAATTCCCCGATGCCACTAACCAATAATTGTTTCGTTTCCACATTTTTTACAACTTTAAATGTTCTATCTTCATCCATAAGACGATTTAAAGCATTTCCAATTTTGTCTTCATCGCCTTTATTCTTCGCTTCAATGCTCATCGTAAACATCGGTTTAGGATACGTTATCGGTTCAAAAATTATAGGCTTATCTTTCTCACATAGTGTATCACCTGTTCCTGTCTCCTGCAGTTTTGCCACAACAGCAATATCACCAGCATATATAGCATTTAAAGGTTCTTGATGTTTGCCACGCAATGTAAAAAGATTTCCAAACCTCTCTATTTTTTCCTTAGATGCATTATATATCATACTGTCAGGTTTCATAGATCCTGAAAATATGCGTATATAACTAAGACGCCCAACGAAAGGATCGGCAGTTGTTTTAAATACTAATGCTGAAAAACCATCCGAAGCTTTTCTCTCCACAATTTCCTTTGACACAGGATGAGTCCCTAAGAAACGACTAGCTTCAGAAGATGGAGTATAATCCAATACTGCATTCATAATTTGTTGTATTCCGATATTTTTATAGGCTGCACCGCACATAACGGGAATTATATTTCCTTGAAAGGCACCTTTTAATATCCCTATTTTTATTTCTTCATCCGATAATTCTTCTCCATCCAGGTATTTAGCTAAAAGATCATCATCTGACTCAGCGACAACTTCAATCAATTTCTGACGAAGTTCCAAAGCCGTTTCTCTTAAATTTTCTGGAATATCTGCCTCTGCTCCCTGGGAACGTTGATTAGGAGAAGATAAAATTGCTTTCATTTTTACTAAATCGATAATGCCCTTAAAGTTTTCTTCTGCGCCAATAGGTAGTTGAATTGGCAGAATAGTGGAACCAAATTTATCTTTCATCTCCTGAATTACATTATGAAAATCCGCATTTTCACGATCCATTTTGTTAATAAAAACAATACGAGGTAAGTTTAGTTCACTAATATATTGCCACGCTTTTTCGGTTTCTACTTCAACTCCTGATGCAGCGCATACTACAACTAAAGCACTGTCTACAGCCCTTAATGTACTTTTTACTTCTCCAACAAAGTCAGCATATCCAGGAGTATCAATAAAATTAATTTTATGATCACGCCATTCACACGGCGCTAACGCCGCACTAATCGTTACTTTTCGTTTAATTTCTTCTGGTTCGAAATCTGTGGTCGTTGTCCCGTCATCCACACGTCCGATGCGAGTTATAGCTCCTGTATTAAATAATAAAGCTTCAGCAACACTTGTTTTCCCTGCCCCACCATGAGCCACAATCCCCACGCTTCTAAGCTTATCACTTCTGTACTCTTTCAAATTAATTCCCCCTATATTAATTTAGCCTTCTACCCATACTAATTAATATAACTTTTTTTACACTTCTCCGCGAATACTGAACATTCCTTCTTTTCAGTTTATTCATTATAAAAATTAATAACCGCCTATTATAGGCGGTTATTCTTTAATCAGCTTACGAACTTTTACAAAACAGCTGCATAATTTTACGCAGTGGCTTAGGTACTGACATAACATAGATTTTTAAAGGTTTCACCGCGTTCGCCTCCCTCATTACTTAACATGATACACACATTATATACTTATATTGTATGCTGCGATGGAGGCATTGGTGTATCTGATATTTATTATTGATTTTGCGCAAGTTCTGCTCGAGATAACATAAAGCATAGATCAGATAACCGATTTAAAGCAATTAATACTTGTTCGTTTACATCTTCTTGCTTTGACAATTTAATAGCTTGCCGTTCTCCTCTTCTAGCAGTAGTACGAGCTAAATCCAAAGCAGCAGCCCCGGCACTTCCACCAGGAATAATAAATTCTTTTAATGGGGGCAGCTTAGCATCAATTGCATCAATATATTGCTCCAATTGTTTTACATGAGCTTCCGTAATATAATATGATTCCTTATTAACACTAGCAAGATCTGCCATGACCATCATTAGCATTTTCTGTACGCTATAAATAACTTCTTTATTATCATTTTTACAGCACCACACCCTTGCTAATCCTAAAGCAGAGTTAATTTCATCAACTATACCATAAGCTTCTACTCTCAAACTATCTTTGTCAATGCGCTCCCCCGTCAATAAACCTGTAGTTCCTTTATCGCCAGTTTTTGTATATACTTTCATGGAAAAATTCCTCCTTAAATCTTATAATAGTCTAACGTTTCATTTAGACGTCAACGAATGATTGCTTATCCGAGAGAAACCTTATAAATAAAGTTCTTTCTCAGTGAAAAAATTCTTAATTTCTCTTTCTGCACTTATCAAACTATCAGAGCCATGAATGATATTTTTTCTAATATTTAACGCGAAATCTCCACGAATCGTACCTGCTGCTGCATCAATAGGATTAGTCGACCCCATCATAATTCTTGAAACTTTAATCGCATTTTCTCCTGCTATTACCATAGCAATAAGAGGACTAGAGGTAATAAAATCGACTAATTCTTGAAAAAATGGTTTATCAGTGTGTTCATAATAATGAATTTCAGCTTGCTTCCTGGTTAATTGCACCATCTTTATTGCAGCAATTTCAAAACCACGTTTTTCAAAGCGATCAATAATTTGCCCACATACACCTTTAACAACAGCATCAGGTTTTAATAGAAGTAAGGTTTTTTCCATAAATATCACCTCTTCAATTTCTTAACGATAGTGTAATGATTCGTTATAATAATTAAGAGCAGATTGTCTAATGTTTTCAATTTCCTTTTCGGTTACTGTTCTGATCACTTTTCCTGGTGCTCCCATCACCAAAGAATTAGGAGGAATTTTCTTATGCTCTGTGATGAGGCATCCTGCACCGATAATACAATTTTCTCCGATTTCTGCATAACTTAATATCGTAGATCCCATACCTATAAGACAATTACTGCCTATATGACAAGCATGTAAAATAACTCCATGACCAACAGTAACATAATCCTCAATAATCGTTTCATAGTCATGCATTGCATGAATCGTGGAATTATCCTGTATGTTCGTAAAGCTGCCAATGCTGATAGGATGAACATCACCGCGTATTACAGTATTAAACCAGATACTGGCATGGGAGGAAATTGTAACGTCACCTATAATATATGCGCCACCAGCCAAAAATACATTATCATTAATTTGAGGAACGGTTCCCTTATAAGGTATTATATTATCTTTCACCCTTTAATTCACCAACTTATTATATATAGTAGCATCTAACTTCTTTATGATTGCCATTAATAACTTAATTGCAGACTGATAATCATCCTGATGGATAATACTGTGATGACTATGTATGTAACGTGTAGGAATACTTAATACCAAGCTAGGTACTCCCTTCGCATGAACATGAATACGCCCAGCATCAGTCCCACCCCCTTCTGTAAATTGCAGTTGATAAGGAATTTGATTTTCATTAGCAATTTCAATAACCAAATCGCGCAATTTTGTATGTGGAATCATACTAGCATCATAAATACAAATCGCAACACCTTTACCTAATTTACTCGATGCCTGATCTTCAGAAATACCTGGTGTATCCCCAGCAATACAAGTGTCAATCGCAAATGAAAGATCTGGATTGACAACACCTGCACTAGTTGTTGCGCCCCGTAAACCAACTTCTTCTTGGACAGTTCCTACCCCATATACAGTATTTGAATGTTTTTCTAAAGCAAGTTGCTCCATAACCTCCGCCATTATGGCACAACCAATTCGATTGTCCCAGGCTTTAGCCATTAAAAGTTTTTCATTTGCCATAACAGTAAATTCGCTATATGGAACAATCGCATCACCAGGACGAATTCCAAATTTAACTTTAGCCTCTTCTTCACTACTAGCCCCAACATCAATATACATCTCACGCTTTTGTACGACCTTCTTGCGGTCTTCAGGAGTCAGAACATGAGGCGGCTTACTACCAATAACACCTGGAATATCGCCTTTGGCAGATAATAATGTAACTTTTTGCCCTAGCATAACTTGTTCCCACCAACCGCCTAGAGTGACAAATTTAATAAAACCTTCTTTGGTAATATTTTTTACCATAAATCCAATTTCATCCATATGACTGGCTAGCATAATTTTAGGCCCAGGTTGTTGACCTTCTTTTTCAAATATGATACTGCCTAACTTATCATAGGATACCGTTACATGATTATTGACTTTTTCTAACAGTAAATCCTTTACACGTTGCTCAAATCCCGATACTCCAGGAACCTCCGATATTTTCTTTAACCATACTAATGTCTTATCCACAATATCCTCCTTTATTTCTATAAGTGTACTTTCAAAAAAACAACTATACATTCACGATTGATAAACCCATATAGTGAAATAGTTTAGAAATGGCGGATTAATCGCTATTCTTATTTTTCAATGATTCCATCTATAATATCTTCTATTGCAATACATACACCCCAAAAAGAAAACAGATTTCTCCTGGTATTGTTTTCTATTTCGCATAATAAAATTCCTCTTTTGCCTACTTTAATTCATAAAAGAGCTAATAAATGTACTTACTAATCCCACCATACCCATTCTAAATCGTAAAAAGGTTATCCCATCGCTAGGATAACCCAATGAAAATTTTTAATCTTATATTGATTCAACAATTAAATATGATGATTATCCACATTAAAACATTGATAGGACTTTAAATTACGGATTGCTACTAATGCCTTTCCAATAAGTTGACCAACATCTCCAATGTTGTCCTCTAATTCGCAAATTTTTTCGCAATTTTCCAATAAATCCTTTTTATAGATTACGTAATTGGGTATCCTCTCTTCTTTTGTAATATCTTCTATGCGATTAAGTATGGTAATAACCGCAGAATAGCATAATAGCCTTTCCGTATTATTTTCCTTTTTGAGATTACGTACTAAGACCTCAATCTGTTCTAAAGCATTTTTAACTATCATCTGCAACTCTCTCTTCCTTCCTAATTGTATGTACAAGATTCGTCGAGAAATTATAAACTCCTGCATATGTATACCTAATGTTGCTTTCCTTTAACTAAGATTATTCGTTCAATTATCACCTACTCTGTCTAGTAAGCATACAATGTAGTAAGTCACAAGAATACGCATGAAAAAAGGAGGAATAATTATGGGCTTCGGGTTTGGAGGTAATGGCAACGGCCGTGGTGGTAATTGGTCTATTATTATCATCATCATCATTTTGTTATTTTTCTGCTGTTCATCTGATGATTTTTCCTCTTGCTGATATTTCTAAATTACTTTAGAAAATTTAATTATACAATGAAAAAGTACTTTACGCAAAGCATAAAGTACTTTTTTCATTGTACACCCCAGTCTTTCTATTGTTTTTCAATTATGTCAATTATTTCTTCTAAACTACTTTTATTAAATTGATATTTAGCACTACAAAAAGGGCAACAAACTTCAGCTTCTCCATCTTCAGCTAAAATGTCGTTGATCTCTTCTGCACCGAGACTAACCAGCACTTTCTGTACTTTTTCCAAGGAACAAGTACATTTAAATTCCAAAGGAAATTCTTCATAAATGGTAACTGCTAATCCAGCAAATATTCGATTTATAATACCAGCTGCATCTAATCCCTCGCTTATCAATTGGGAAATGGACGGTAATAAAGCTATATTTTTTTCAATCTTACTTAAAACCTCATCATCAGCATTGGGTAACGCCTGTACCATAAATCCTCCAGCCGCAGTAACAATCATATCCGGCTGCACTAAGACACCTAAAGCTACTGTTGACGGAGTTTGCTCTGAAATATATAAGTAATTAGTAATATCTTCAGCTATTTCACCACTCACTAATTCTGCACTACCTGTAAAAGGCTGTTTTAAACCTGTAAATCGAGTAACAGATATCTGCCCTTTACCAACGGCATGACCAACATCTAACTTCCCCTCTCGTAAGGGTAAGTGGACATGTGGATTTTTAACATATCCACGAACGCTTCCATTGGCATGAGCATCAGTAACAACCTCACCTAGAGAACCATCTCCACTAATTTTTATTGTAATGCTCTCATTTGTTTTAAGATTTGCAGCTAATAATAGAGCTCCAGTCATAGTCCGTCCTAAAGCAGCAGCTGCTACTGGATAACAATCATGGCGTTTTCTAGCCTCTTCTACTAGGGTTGTAGTCACTGCAGCAAAAGCCCGCACTCCCCCCACTATAGTTGCCCTTGTAATATGGTCTCCCATGATTCCCTCCCTTTATAACCTTTCTGACATTAAAACTTGCCCACTCGCAGCATCTAAAACCTCAATAGTATCTCCTGTTAACCTAGCAAATGTACCAAGTCCATCGGCTCTCTTGGACATCGCTGGCGATCCCGGATTCAAATACACAATATTATTATTTTTTTCCAGTACTGCGACATGAGTATGCCCTGTAATAAATAAATTCGCCTTAAACTTGATCGCCATTTCCTTTTTAGCATCCTCTGTAAGATTATGTCCATGCGTAGCAATAATATGTAAACCATCTACCACCATATAAGCGTAGGGTGACTGTATGGGCATAGTTAATACCATGCTATCAACCTCAGCATCGCAATTACCACACGCTGCTATGATGGGAATAGGACAATTATTCAGTACATTTGCTAATTGCTTAGGATTGTATTCTGCAGGAATATCATTTCGTGGACCATGATATAGTATATCTCCAGCGTGAATAATAAAATCACACTGCGTAAAATATTTTTCATAAATTGTTTCCCATGTTTTTGCACAACCATGAGTATCACTGATAATACCAATATTCATGTAATCACTCACCATTTCCCTGGAAATATTTTACTTTTACTATATTTGTCTTAATAAATTAGCCATTTCAATAGCGGTTACTGCAGACTCAAAACCTTTATTTCCTGCTTTCGTACCTGCTCTTTCAATTGCTTGTTCAATGCTTTCTGTGGTAAGAACACCAAAGATAGTAGGAACACCTGTAGCCATACCTACGTGAGCTACTCCTTTAGATACTTCTGCACATACATAATCATAATGACTAGTACTGCCTCTTATAACAGTACCTAAGCATATCACAGCTTGATATTTATTGCTGTTAGCCATTTTCTGTGCTACTAAGGGTATTTCAAATGCACCAGGTACCCAAGCAACTTCAATATCTTCTTCCTTTACACCATGTCTTTTAAGACCATCTAATGCTCCATCCAGCAGCTTACTGTTTATAAACTCATTGAATCTCGCCACTACAACACCAATTTTTAATCCTTCAGCTACTAATTGTCCTTCAATAAATTTTACCATATTCTTATTCCTCCCCATATTGTTTAAGTAAATGCCCTAACTTTACTTTTTTAACCGATAAGTAACGTTGATTGAATTTATTCGCTTTAATTTCCACAGGCACTCTTTCCGTAATCGTTAATCCATAACCTTCTAAACCAGCTCTTTTTTTTGGATTATTGGTAAGCAGCTTGATACTTGTTAACCCCAAATCAACTAATATTTGAGCTCCAATCCCATAATCTCTGAGATCTGGTGCAAAACCCAATATTTCATTTGCTTCTACTGTATCCTTGCCCTGATCCTGCAATGCATAAGCGCGGATTTTATTGGCAAGACCAATTCCACGACCTTCTTGGCGCATATAAACCAGGACTCCTGCTTCTTCCTGACTAATACGCTTTAATGCATTATCTAGTTGTTCGCCGCAATCACAGCGCATTGATCCTAATACATCACCCGTTAAGCATTCTGAATGTATACGCACCAGTACATTTTCTTTACCTGCCACTTCACCTTTTACTAAAGCAACATGACATTGATTATCTAATTTGCTTTCATAAGCAACTAATTGAAAATCGCCATATTTAGTTGGCATTTTTGTTTCTGCACCGCGTATGATAAATGATTCATTAGCCTTCCGATACTTAATTAATTCTGCAATGGAAATGATCTTCAGATTATGCTTCGCAACGAATTCCAGCAGGTCTGGAACTCTAGCCATTCTGCCATCATCATTCATAATTTCGCAAATTACACCTGCAGGGTAACATCCAGCTAACTTTGGTAAGTCAACTGCAGCTTCCGTATGCCCTGCACGTCTTAAGACCCCGCCTTCCACATACCGCAATGGGAAAATATGACCTGGTCTTCTAAAATGTTCTGGAAGAGCATTGGGGTCTAACATGGCCCTAATCGTTTCTGCTCTTTCATGGGCTGAAATACCTGTTGTCACAGTATGTGCATCAACCGATACTGTAAAAGCAGTACAATTTGGATCCGTATTGTCACATACCATCGCGCCAATACCCAGTTCGTCCAATTTAGAACCAATAACTGGCATACAAATAAGCCCACGTCCATGAGTCGCCATAAAATTAATAGCCTCAGGAGTCACTTTATCCGCAGCCATTAATAAGTCGCCCTCATTTTCTCTATCATCATCATCAACCACCACGATGATTTTACCATTTTTAATGTCTTCAATTGCTTCTTCAATCGTATTAAATTTCATGTTCAGTCCTCCAATTTATAGTGTAAACCCATTTTTTTCTAGAAAATTCATGTTAATAGCAGAAGTTTTAGATTGTTGTTGAGCTGAGTCTAAATTTAGCAGCTTCTCTACATATTTTCCAATAACATCTGCTTCTAGATTTACGACATCCCCCGTTTTCTTAAATCCTAATGTAGTGGCAGAGGCGCTATGAGGTATTAATGATACAGTAAACCAATCCTGTCCATAATCTACGATAGTGAGACTGATACCATCAATTGCAATGGAACCTTTTTTTACAATATAACGCATAACCTCGGAACCAGCCTCTATTTTAATAATTACGGCATTATCATTATTATCTTTAGCTCGAATGATTCCAATACCATCAATATGCCCGCTTACGATATGACCGCCAAAGCGATCACCAATACTAAGAGTTCTCTCAAGATTTACCTTAGAACCAATTTGTAAATTTGCCAGAGCTGTACTATCCACTGTTTCTGGCATAACATCAGCCGTAAAGTAATTTGCATCATATTCAACTACCGTAAGACAAGTTCCATTAACAGCAATACTATCGCCTAATTTAACATCTTGTAAGACCTTCTTTGCAGCTACCGTTAAACGCACAGATTTTACACCACGTGCAATGGCTTTGACTTTACCTAATTCTTCCACAAGTCCGGTAAACATCTCGTCCCTCCCGGTTACGCAGATATGCGCTGATTAATATATCTTTTCCAATTGATTCCATATGTATATCTTCAAATCCTTTGGCGTCATTTACATCGGCTATCCCTTTTCCGCCAACTGGGCCTGGAGCATCTGCGCCACCAACTATTTTAGGAGCAATAAACCAATTGATTTTATCAACCAAATTATCTTCTAGAACAGAAGCATTGATGGCAGCTCCGCCCTCAATCAAAATACTCGTAATTTGCTGCTCACCTAATATGTTAAATAAATGAGACAAATTCACACCAGCCGTTGTCTTCTCACACTCGATTACTTCCACACCACAAGCTCTGAGGGTATCAATTTTTTCTTGAGGTGCTTTATCGGTAACAGCAATCATCGTTCGCGCTAATCCATCCGTAACGACATTAGAATGAATTGGTGTGCGTGCCATACTGTCAACGACCACACGAATCGGATTTTTCCCCTGATACGTCAGACGAGTAGTTAAAGTGGGGTTATCAGCGAGCACCGTACCAATCCCGACTAAGATAGCGTCATAAGTGTCTCGTAATTGATGAACATAAATTCGTGATTCTGCCCCTGTAATCCATTTAGAATGTCCTGTATAAGAAGCAATTTTCCCATCTAAAGACATGGCACTTTTCAAAAGTACAAAGGGCTTTTTCGTAGAAATCCATTTAATAAACGTTTCATTTAGCTTTGCTGCTTCCTTTGCCAAGACGCCCTCTACTACTTCAATCCCAGCCTCACGCAGCCTAGAAATGCCTTGACCGGCTACTAAGGGATTAGGATCTGTCATGGCAATAATTACTTTTTTAATACCAGCTGCAATTAAAGCTTCCACACATGGTCCTGTTCTGCCATGATGAGAGCAAGGCTCTAATGTAACATAGATACTCGCATCATAGGCTAAATCTCCAGCTTGCTGCAATGCATTAATTTCAGCATGGGGCGTACCGGCTTTTCTATGCCATCCTTCGCCAACCACTCGTCCATCACGAACAATCACCGCTCCAACCATAGGATTTGGACTGGTACGACCTTTGGCATACTGAGCTAAAGCTAATGCCTGCCCCATATACTTTTCATCCATAATTGACCCTCCAAAAAAATTAAGCTGTTAAAAAAGTTTAAAAACTTTTTAACAGCCTCATAGAACATTAGAAGAATGCAACATTGATTAAGCCTTATATAAGACTTAAATCATCACCTTTTTCCATCCAGACTATACTGTCGGCTCCGGAATTCCACCGGATCAGCCATACGGCTCGCGGGCTAATCACCGCCGGTAAGGAGTTAAAAGATCGCTCTTTTTCACCTTGCCCCAAAGGCTTACTTATTCAATTACTGTATATGTTACCAGCATTAAGGAAAATAATCAAGTCCCTCTAATTTCACAAATCGCTTTTTTTATGTCATCTGCCTGATATATCGCAGAACCTGCTACTAAAATATTGGCACCTGCTGCTACAACTTCTCTAGCCGTTACTGGATTTATGCCTCCATCAACTTGTATATCAACCTTCAGATTACGTTCATCAATCATTCTTTTTAGTTTCGCTATTTTAGGAATCATACTAGGGATAAATTTTTGACCGCCAAATCCCGGATTTACAGTCATTAATAAGACCATATCCACTTCTCCAAGTACTTCTTCGATTGAAGATAGCGGTGTTGCCGGATTAAGGGATACTCCCGTTTTTAGCCCTAGTTCTCGAACACATTGCAAGATTCTATGTAAGTGTGGAGCTGTTTCAACATGGATTGTTAAAAGATCGGCTCCTGCTTTAGCAAAGGGTTCAATGAAATCTTGAGGATTATTAACCATTAAATGTACATCAAATAACAATGTAGTAACCTTGCGAATCGCAGCTACAACAGGTGGTCCAAAAGTAAGATTCGGCACAAAATGACCATCCATTATGTCGATGTGCAACATATCAGCACCTGCTGCCTCTACTAGTTTTATATCTTCAGCTAACTTCGAGAAATCAGCTGAAAGAATTGATGGTGAAATTTTAATCATACTATTTAAAATCCTTTCTTCTTATCTTGAATTTCTGCCAATATTTCAGTATAGGAATGATAGCGTTGCTCCTGAATGCGCCCCTCTGCCACTAACTGCTTTACAGCACACTGAGGCTCTTTTAAATGCAGGCAAGTGTTAAATTTACACTCATGCACCACAGCTGCAATTTCAGGAAAATAGTACATCAATTCATTTTTTTTCACATTCTCAAACTCAGTGAAGCTAAAACCTGGCGTATCTACTACAAATCCCCCACTAGAAAGAGGCAGCAATTCAGCAAAGCGAGTCGTATGTTTACCACGTCCTATCTTTTCACTGACTTGGCCAGTTACCAATGTAAGCCCCTCTTCTACAGTATTTAAGATTGTAGACTTACCAGCCCCAGAGGGACCGGCAAATACGCTAATCTTCCCAGCTAGTTGATTACGTAACTCTTCTATGCCAACACCCATCTTAGCAGATATCGTAATCACACAATAGCCAATGCTACGATATAGTTCGAGAATCGGTCGTAATTCCTCACTATCTGCTAAATCAATTTTATTAATACAGATAACAATATCTAAATCTGACATTTCAGCCAATACTAGAAATCGGTCTATTAATACGGTATTAATATCTGGGCTTACTGCTGCAAAAGTGATGATCACTTGATCGATATTCGCAATCATCGGCCGTTGCAGCATACTACGACGCGGTAAAATCTTTTCAATGATTCCCTTGCCATTTTCTGTTATATTATATTCTACTTCATCCCCTACTAGAAGAGAAAAGCGTTCTTTCTTAAAACGTCCTCGCAAAGTACACATTGTTACTTTCGCATTGGTCTTCACATAATAAAAACTATTATATGTTTTCAATATCACCCCATGCTGCACTTTTTTGCCTCCTGTTATATTGTTTGCTCTTGCAACAATACACCATTTATATATACTTGTACTCTAACCTGTCCTACACCATCAACTGTTTTTTCAACCTTATCACCAGGCTTGTGTACATTTTCATAAACTACACGCCGTCCATTTGTATCTGTTATGACGATTTGTACTGCCTGCCGTATTGCTCCTTCAGGAACAGTGATCTGCACTACAGCCTTCTTGGTAGCACTAGTATTACCCTTTGCAACCGTTAAATCAACAGATGCACCTTCTGTAATCTCAGCAGCAGGACTGGGGTTTTGCCCAATAATCGTTCCAGAAGGATATTTGTCACTCACTTCTTCTGTTACTTTACCAACCTTTAATTTTAGGCTTTCAATTTGAGTATTTACAGTATTAATTGGCGTTCCACGGAAATCTGGCAAAGCAAATTTGCGCGGACCAGCACCTTTACTTACAACAAGATCAATCGCTGTATTTTTATTAACCTGTGCAGGTGGCCGCGGCTGCTGATTAATAATAACATCAACAGGCGTATCAGCATTAAACTGCTCATCAATTCTCCCTACCACAAGTCCTGCATTTTTAATTTGCAGCTCTGCATCTCGCCGGCTAAGTCCTCTAAGATCAGGAACTACAGTAATTTCGCCACCCTTACTAACGACAAGATTAATCATACGCTGCTCTTTTACAACGTTGCCAGCTTCTGGAGATTGAGAAATAACATGTCCGGCTGGTATTTTATCACTAAATGATTCGGATACATTCACTCGCAAGTTTTGATCTACTAAAAGACTGCGGGCAACCTCAACTTGCTTACCAATAACATTAGGCACAGTAACTTCATTGTTGCTCCAGAACTTACCAAATGCGAAAAAGGCACCGATCATAAAACCAAATAGCAGTAATAATACCAGTCCCCATACTACTCGTTTGGAATGATTTTTTTTCTGCAAATGATTATTATCCGCTTCTAGCGCAGTCCCCGAATTGGCTTGAGATATTATGGGTTCATCTAAACGCGGCAATATCTGTGTAGGGAAATCTCCTCTTGATAAGCGCCGCGTATGATCATCTCTGAAATAATTTTGTACGGACTTTAAGTCCGTAATCATTTCACCAATATCATTATAACGATTAGACACATCTTTAGCCATTGCCTTTAATACAATAGCTTCTAACAATGGCGGTACCTCTGGTTTTAATTCTCGTATAGGACGAGGCTCTTCTTGTAAGTGCTTTAATGCAATACTAATCGGTGTCTCACCATTAAAAGGCACTGTACCTGTCAGCATTTCGTAAAGGACTACCCCTAAAGAATAAATATCGGATTTTGCTCCAACTGCAGTTCCTTTCGCTTGTTCTGGCGAAAAATAATGCACCGATCCAATAATCGTCGCAGTATGATGCATCGTCACAGAACTTACAGCTCTTGCAATACCAAAGTCTGTAACTTTAATACGTCCTGCACGAGTCATAAGGATATTATGAGGCTTTATATCACAATGCACTAAATTATTCTGATGAGCGTGTTCTAATGCGTCTGCAATATCTGCAGCAATTCTCACAGCCATTTCTATCGGCACTGGCTCTCGCAAAATACGTTCCTTAAGAGTTTCACCTGAAATATATTCCATAACAATATAATGTACTTCATCGTCTTTGCCAACATCATACATATTCACAATATTATGATGAGATAGTCGGGCAGCAGCCTGCGCTTCGCGACGAAAACGAGTAACAAATTCTTCATCATTAGCAAATTGCGAGCGTAGCACTTTTACAGCTACAGAGCGATCTAATAGTTTATCATGAGCACGATAAACATCAGCCATACCGCCGCCGCCAATATGTTCCAAAATAGTATATCTTTTATCAAGAGTTCGATCAATCATGGTGAACTATCACCTCCTTATTGTAATGCCGCCTTAAATACTTGACGAGCCATCGGCGCTGCAATGCTTCCACCAAATCCAGCGTTCTCAACAATTACCGCAATTGCAACTTGTGGATTATCTGCTGGTGCAAAACCAATAAACCAAGCATGAGAATCGCCTTGGGAATTCTCTGCTGTACCAGTCTTACCTGCTACTAATACTCCTGGCAAAGAGGCTGCTGTACCTGTACCATTGCGAACTACCCTCACCATCATCTTATTAATTTCATCAGCAAGTTGAGGAGTTGTGGGAGTAAGCCATTCTTCAGGTGCAAACGTTTTTATAAGACTTCCATCTAAGCCTGTTATTTTGTCAACAAGATAGGGTCTCATAATTTTCCCCTCATTTGCGAAACTGCTTGCTAACATAGCCATCCGCAAAGGAGTAACTAATAAACTTCCTTGTCCAATACCTGTTTGCGCTAGATCTCCATCTCCTAAAGAAGAAAAATCAGGCAAATGAGAAGCAACTTCTTGCAATTCTTGACCAACAGAACGTTTAAATCCAAATCGCTCAAAGATATTTTCCATTTTTTTATACCCTAATTTTAAAGATAATGTACCAAAAAATACATTGGACGAAACAGCTAATGCTTCTTCTAAATTAATATTCCCATAAGCTTCTAAATGGCTTTCTTGTAAACTATAGTCTGGTGGAATTTTTAAAGCCGCTTCACAATATATTTTTTCTTTTAAATCGATTACCTTTTCCTTGCGTGCTGCCTCTGCAATCATAACCTTAAGCGTAGACCCTGGAGGATATAATCCCTGGGTTACTCGGTTTAACAAAGGACTGCTTTTATCAGTAGAAATATGTTTCCATTGCTGATCAATTTCATTAGGGTCAAAGCTTGGTTTGCTTACCATCGCTAATATAGCTCCTGTATTAGGATTGATCGCCACAATTGCACCTTTATGATTACCAAGTGCTCTATAGGCTGTTTCCTGCACAGTGGCATCCAATGTTAACACTACATTATTACCAGACCTGTTCGTTAATAAATGGCTTACAGCACCTAAATGAGCAATGGAGGTATTATTTCCTGTTAAGTCTCTACTAAAAGTACTCTCAACACCACTCCGGCCATAGGTAATACTATCATAACCCACTACCTGAGCAGCAATTGCTCCATAAGGATATTCCCGCTTAAAACTCTCTCCTACTTTTTTACTATATGCTAGCTTTTCACCACTCTTATCGAGTATCATCCCCTGGGGAATCATACGAGAAGCTTCAAGAGTACGGCGATTTAAGGGATGCGCTATTAAAAAATCACTTTGAACCACTTGAATATAAGTTAAATAAAAAAGTAAAACAACCAATAAACTTAATAGTCCAAAAGCAACCTTACGAATATTCGTAGCCAAATCATTCATGTCATTTCGCATCGCAGCCTCTCACTTCCGATATGGAAAATAACATACCGAGTAAAATAAAATTAGAAACAATGGAACTCCCGCCATAGCTAATGAAAGGTAAAGTAATACCTGTTAGAGGGAAAAATTTAATGACACCAGCAATAATTAAAAAAGTCTGCAACGCCATGGAAACTGCCAGCCCAGCAGCAACCATCATACTAAAGGGCATTAAAGACAACAAAGATGTTCGAAAGGCACGGTAAATCATAAGGATATAAAGCAAGATGACAGCTCCCGCACCGATAAGCCCCATTTCTTCTCCAATCGCTGCAAAAATAAAGTCTGTATGAACCTCAGGAATCATCGTAGGAAATCCATAAGTGAGACCACTTCCCATGATTCCTCCCGACCCTAAAGCAAATAAAGATTGAACAATTTGATAAGCCCCGCCCGAGGGATCACTCCAAGGATTAAGCCAAATATCAACTCGCAGTTGAATATGAGAATATAAATTATAACAGATTACAGAACCAACTAGAAATGAGATCATGCCAATTATTACATAACTGGATCTGCCGCTAACCATATATGTCATGATAATGGCAAGACCAAAATATAATAAAGCGGCACCCATATCCCGCTGCAAAACAAACATTAACATTCCAAGACCCCACACTGCTATAAGAGGTGCAATAAATCTTGGATGGGGCAATACAAAGGGGCCATAATGCTTCGTAGCAAGAGTGAGTAATTCCCGCCTTTCACTCAAATAGGCTGCTAAAAACAATACGATAAAGATCTTTGCAAACTCAGAAGGCTGAAACCGAACAGGTCCCATGATGATCCAATTCTTATTCCCGCCAATGTCTACTCCAAATAATATCGCTGATAATAATAATCCAACACCAATAAAACCACAAATATACTTAAAGTAAGCTATTTGTTCTAACCGCTTAGCAAGAATTGCTGAGATTAGAAAAGCACTTAAACCCACACCTACCCACATCACTTGCAGCATGAAAAGCTCTGGTTTAAGTCTCAAAATGATGATTAGCCCTATTCCAACTAATAAAGATGCCAAAGGTAAAAACAAAGGATCACCAGTATGTCCAATTTTGCATAATACTATATTGACAGCCATAAATCCGGCAAAGATGAAAGTGACTGCCCCTAGTGTCTGATAATTTAGAACACTATGAGCTAAGTTAACTGCTAAAATTCCATTTAACATAATTATACCTGCAACTACAAGCAAGTTACGCTCCAGTTGTCGTGTGTTAATCATGCCTATATGTCCTCATTTTTTAACAAGATCACAGTAATATTATCAAACCCACCAGCATCTTTAGCCTGATTTACTAATTGTTCTACAATAGAAGAAATTTCACAATCTGTTCTCTGCATTAGAGTACAGATATTCTGCTCACTGACCATATTGGTTAGCCCATCTGTACACATTAATACAATATCACCTGGCTTCCATTGTACAAAACCAGTATCAACTGTAATAAGGCAACTAGTACCAACTGCACGAGTCAACAAATTCCTTTTAGGATGAACATAGGCTTCATCTCTAGTTATGTTACCACTTTGAACCAATTCCCAAACTAAGGAATGATCATTTGTCAGTTGATTAAGTTTCCCATTACGCAAGAGATACATACGACTATCACCAACATGCCCCCAGTATATTATATCTCCATCTATATAAGAGGCTGTGACAGTAGTACCCATACCACTGAACTCTTCTTTAGACAGTGCCATTTGATATATTGAGGTGTTTGCCTGTATTATTGCGTCTTTTAACAATATTTCAAGATTATCCTTCCCCACATGCTCTTGAATATAAGCATTAACTGTACTTATTGCAAGCTTACTTGCAATTTCTCCAGCTACATGACCTCCCATGCCATCCGCCACAATAAATAAATGCGGCGGATCACAGATATAGCTATCTTCATTTGTTTCTCTAACCAACCCAATATCAGAAATTACATGTGCTAGCAATACCCCTCACCCCTTAAAGCTAAATGTTACCGCTCCAATTTTAATTAAATCACCATTTTTCAATAAAGTCGCCTCCACTATAGGCTGACCATTTAAATACGTTTTATTGGTACTGTTCAAGTCTGTCAGCAAATATCCCTGCTGTCCTTTATTAATACTCGCATGTTCATGAGATACAAATGAATCATCAATGATAATTCCATTTTGCTCATTACGTCCAAGGTATGTAATATCATCTAAAGAAAAACTATTCTGAGATAATTTAATGTGTCCGCTATCAACAACAAGCAAATTAGCCCGCTTATGAAAATTAAATTGATTACCTTCATTTCCTATTGATGATTTTTTTTGTCCTGCTCGGTCTAAATCAGTATATATAATTTTTATTACTTTGCTTAAAAAATAATAGATTAATCCAAGTAAACTATATTGTAATACTATTCCAATATAGTTGAAAAAAGCCTCCTTATTGGGCATTTAATTCACCTCATATAAAATAACAGTATTACCTATTTTTATATGATCACCATTTTCTAATTCTTTACGCATAATCCGATGATCATTAACATATGTGCCATTAAGGCTTTTAGCATCATATAAGATATGATTTTTATCCTCTACGATCACATAAGCCTGTAAACGAGATGTATTTAAATCCGTAAGTGGTAATTCATTACTGGCCCGTCGACCAATATTCACTCGGTTGTTCTTTACATCAACTTTTACTCCTATATCAGGCCCTTCCAGAACTGTTAATGTCCCTAATAAACATGGCTCCTTACCCATCATATTACATTCTACTTTATCAAACACACGAGTATCAGAGTCAAGATGACATCCGGGATCTTCACTTTCTAACTTATTTTCTTCTGGCAGTGGTTCACTAAAGAAACTAACCACGCGAAAATTACCTTTTGTAATCCCTATATCCTCATTAAACTCGATTACAGGTGTACCGATAATCGTATATTGCCTTTGCTCTGCCTGACCTGCTATGTAAAGGGATAGCTCTTTACAAATCGTCTGGCTATAAGAAACGATTCGACTGTAATCTGCATTATTTAAATAAACGATGTATAAATTAGGAACATAGGTTTTAGAAATACCCACCGTTTTTTCATCATCCATTGTCCTAACTAATTGCTTACCAATTTCAATAGGCTGTAACCCACTGGAAAATTTATTGTTAAAAAAGCCTTCAATATATTTTTCAAACATATTTTCTAAACTTCTCACAAACTTCATGTTATTACCTCACCAACAATTTAATCTATTTTATTATACGTTATATTATCAGCATAGTCAAAATAAGGTAATATTATCCCATTTTATTTAAATGTAACATAAAAGGACCTGGCTTGTACCAAGTCCTTATTTGGCAGGTATAGATCTCAACCATTTCTTTAGGCAATTTATATGATACTTTTGCTTATTAGAAAGTCAGGATACTATTTATTTTTCATTTAAAACTTTATTTCGAAGCTGTCCACAGGCAGCACGTATATCTGTTCCCATTTCACGACGAACTGTAACGTTAATTCTTCTTTCAAGAAGTATCTTCTCAAAGTGTTGAATTGTTTTGCTGTCAGGTCGTAATAATCCACGCTCAATTACTGGATTAACGGGAATCAAATTGACATTAGCCAGACGTCCCCTCATCAAAATCGCCAACTCTTTAGCATGCTCTATCTTATCATTTAGATCTGCAATTAATATATATTCGTATGTCACTCGCCTGCCTGTTTGTTCGGCATAAAAATCCCCTGCAGCCATAACCTCCGGTAGGGAATAGCGATTATTAATTGGCATTAACAAAGAACGTAATTCGTTATTCGATGCATGCAGAGAAATAGACAGCGTCAGCGGCAATCCTTCTGCTGCTAATCTGTTTATTTCTGGTACTAAACCAGATGTAGATAATGTTATGCCTCGATAGCTTAAGTGAAGGCTATATTCAGCATGGCATAATTTAATGAATTTTAAAACATTGTCATAATTGGCCAAGGGTTCACCTGATCCCATAATAACAATGGTATTCACAGCGCTTCCTTCCTGCTGCAATACTTTATTAATAAATAAAACTTGCGCCAACATTTCGCCACCAGTTAAATTTCTTGAAACACCATTTAAAGTGGATGCACAAAATACACAGCCCATGGCGCATCCAACCTGAGTTGATATACACACACTATTACCATAATGCTGGCGCATTAAAACAGTTTCCACAGCCATGCCGTCATGAAACTCCAACAAATATTTACTAGTCTTACCGTCTGACGATTGTTCAACAGCTCGCGCTATTACAGAATGAATAACAAAGTGCTCTGTTAATAATGTCCTATGTTTCTTGGATATATTCGTCATATCTTTAAAATCATAAACTCCATCCTGATACATCCATTTTGCAATTTGCCCAGCGCTGTATTTAGGCAAACCATAGGGCTGGATGACCGCTGCAATCTCCTCTATAAACATTCCAAAAATATTATTACTCATTTTAGTTCACCTATTTCACTCGCACTAAACGAGAAATGAAAAATCCATCTACATGATCAATATGTGGCCATAGCTGCACCATCTCAGCCTTATTTTCTGTAACTGGAAACATTTCCCCGGCGTGCTGCAAGGCAAAATCCGGATTTTCCTGCAAAAAATTGTTAACAACATCTTGGTTTTCTTCCGGCTCGGTTGTGCAAGTACTATATACTAAGGTGCCACCCAATTTTACGCACTGTGCAGCACTTTTTAAAATGGCCATCTGTAATATTGGTAATTCCTTAAACATATCCTCGGTCTTTCGCCAGCGAGAATCAGCTTTTCGCCGTAAGACTCCTAATCCAGAACAAGGCGCATCCACTAATACTTTATCCGCTTGTCTTGCATAGTTATCACCTAAGGTTGTCGCATCCAAACTCTGCACATCAATAATCGTCAGACCTAGCCGCTGAGCGTTCTCCTGAGTTAGAGCTAATTTATGATCATAAATATCCGTTGACAAAACGCGCCCCTTATTTCCCATTAATGTTGCGATATGGGTACTTTTACCTCCAGGTGCGCCACAAGCATCAATAATAAACTCGCCTGGTTTAGGAGCCAGAACGTGAGCAACTAACATAGAGCTTTCATCTTGTATTTGAAATAATCCATCACGTAACGATTTTAATGTACTAAGCGCTGGATAACTATGACATACAATTCCTTCTGGAGTCCATGCCGATGCTTCCGCACTCACACCTTCTAGATTTAAAATCTCTAACAGTTCTTCTCTGGTATTCTTCAGCGTATTGGTACGTAATGAAAGACCTGGAGTCACATTATTAATCTGGCACAACTCTTCGGCAGCATCAGCACCTAAACGTTTCGCCCATCGAGCCACCATCCATTGGGGATGAAAATATTTTAAGGCTAAAAATTGGACAATATTCTTTTCTCTGTCTGGATAAATTACTTTTTCAGGTCCACGTCCAGCGTTTCTTAACACCGCATTTACAAATTTCACAGTACCAGCATGTCCATATTTTTTTGTTAATTCTACTGCTTGATTGCAAGCTGCTGATACAGGAACTTTGGACAAGAAGAAGATCTGATACATTCCAATACGCAAAATATTCAAAATCACTGGCGCAACTTTGTTTAATGACCTAGTTACATAGTGACCGATAATCCAATCCAAGGTTTCACCGGCCTTAATCGTACCATATACTAATTCTGTAATAAATCGACGATCTTGATCAGAAATCTTGTGACGATTGAGCTCTCTCACTAAGGCTATGTTTGCATAAGCATGATTACTTGTCACATCATTGATAATTTTAAGAGCAATTTCACGTGCATCCATTTGTTCACCTTTACTACCTTTATTTTTTAAGAATAAAATCTTGTACCGCTTTCTCAACTCGCTTCATATCAATTCGCGTATTACAACATGGTCCATTTGGCCTTTCATTCAAAACACCAATAACAGGAATCGGAAACACATCTTGAATACCACTTGTCAAATCTCGTTCACAGGCAATGGCTAGAATGGCATGGGGACGCAATGTTTTTACCACCTTACGAGCTAATGTCCCGCCATTAGAAATTGCTACATGCACCCCAAATTTTTCTGAAATCGTCAGTAAATCGCCTACCTGACAAGCACCACATTTTCGACAATTACTAATATCGTGAGTCACTTTATATTGACACATCTCTTGTTGAATACAATGTGGTGTAAGAATTAAGAGTTTCTCAGGTGCAACCTTAATTCTTTTTTGCTGTATTAAGTAATTACTAACTTCAATAAAGGAACGTTCGACTCTTTCTTTTTCCACATCAAAGATTTTACCAATTCGAATGGCAAGGGGAAATAATAAATTAATAGCAGACCAAGCAGGTCCTTGGAATAAAGCTAGAGTAGAAAAACCTAAAATGGCTAGAATGATTCCACCAACTCCAATTCCAATGGCCAAGATAAATAATGCCAAGAAAACGCCAAGAATAATCGGCAAGTGAGTGCTGATATTTGCTAATCCTGGGAAGCTTACCATCCACAATCCATAAGTAGAAAGAGTAGCCACTAACAAACTAGCTACTATAAGTGCCAAAAACAAGCGTTTCTTGGGACGAGCCATCACCTCTATCATGAAAATTCACCTTCTATTCTAAGATATCGCCAACACTTAACCCATAACCACATATAAAATCAATTGCCCTCATACGACGCTTACTAGCAGGCTGAACTTCTAAAATTTCCAGCAAGCCCTGTCTTGTTTCTACTGCAAAACCTTCTGCAGTAATCTCTGCGATTCTCCCTGGCTGAGTTACTATATCATCTGTTGGATACGTCCTAGTTTGCCAGATTTTCAAGTTTTTATCTTGATAGAAACAATAAGCGCCAGGCCAGGGATTGAGACCTCTAACCAAATTATGAATGGCAACTGCCGGTACTTGCCAATTGATACGTTCTAATTCCCTTGTCAACATAGAAGCATAGGTAGCCTCTTCATTATTTTGTGCAATACGTGGAGCTTTTTTATCCACAATTAATTTCATTGTCTCACTAAGCACATTGGCTCCAATATTTTTTAACTTATCATGGATATCGCCAGTAGTATCCATTTCAGAAATAGATATCTTCTCCTTTAATATCATGTCCCCTGTATCCATGCCAATATCCATAAACATTGTGGTGACACCAGTTACTTTATCACCTTTAATAATTGACCAATGGATGGGTGCAGCTCCCCGATATAAAGGTAATAAAGATGCGTGCACATTTATACAACCCAAAGGGGGTAAATCTAATAGCGTTTTGGGCAATAACTGCCCAAAAGCAACAACAACAATGATATCAGGTTTTAAAGAGAACAACACATCTTGAAATACAGGATCTTTTACTTTATTAGGCTGCAATACAGGTATGTCATAGGAAATCGCGGCCTGCTTCACCGGGGACTCTGCCAGTTTTTGTCCTCGCCCTTTAGGGCGATCAGGCTGGGTTACCACTGCAACAACATTATATTCTTCTTTAACTAATGCATCTAAACAAGGAACAGCAAAATCTGGCGTCCCCATAAATACGACTCTTAATTTTGACATATCAATTACCCCTTATGAATGGTTTTTGCTTTTTCGATAAATAATATGCCATCCAAATGATCGATTTCATGCTGCAGGGCCCTAGCTAACAAACCAGTTCCTGTAATCGTTATATTTTTACCAAAACGATTTAAGCCTGTAACGGTAACTTCAGAAAACCTCTCAACTTCACCAAAAACCCCAGGAACACTTAAACATCCTTCATTACCCAATTCACAGTCTTCACTTTTTTTTATAATAATTGGATTTATTAATTCGATGAGTTCATCATCCACATCCAAAACAATAACCCTAAGAGATACGCCAACCTGCGGAGCGGCTAATCCAACTCCATCAGCATTATACATAGTTTGGGCCATATCATCAATAAGTTTCCTTATTTTTTTATCAACGCGAGCTACAGGCTCAGCTATTTCTTTTAATACTTTGTCACCAGCTTTTCTAATTTCCATACAGTTATAATACCCTCCTACCTTGGATAAATCCTGCCCAAATTTTATCATAGAACTATACAAAAATCCACGCCTATACTAAACAAATTATTCTACATGATACTAACAGGTTCCACATCAATCATAACATCTGGACGTATGGTTAATCCCATAGATGTTATGTAAGCCCTCACATTCGTGAGATCCTTTGCTTTTATAATGATATTCATACGAAATATATCATTAACTTTAGCAATCGGAGCGGGAAACGGCCCTATTATTTCTACAGTCTTACTTTCCGCCATTAAGCTTCGCAATTCTTTGATTATTTGCTCAGCCTGATTGCGAGCCATACTTTCTTCTTTAGCCTGAACTGTTAATTTTATGATTTGTCCATAAGGTGGATAACAAAGCGCTTTGCGGTACACAATCTCAGATTCATAAAAACTTTGATAATCCTGATTAGCTCCTGCCTGTACTGCATAATGCTCAGGATTATAAGTCTGTACTACGACCTTTCCTGCCTTATCACCGCGGCCTGCACGACCTGCCGCCTGAGTTAGCAACGCATATACGCGCTCCGCTGCTCTAAAGTCTGGTAAATTTAATATACTATCAGCTGCTATAATGCCAACGGCCGTCACATTTTTCACGTCATGCCCTTTAGCCACCATCTGTGTCCCCAGTAAAAGATCATATTCGCCTTTAGCAAATGCCTCTAAAATACGATCATAGGCCATTCTTCCACCTGTTGTATCCTGATCCATCCGCACTACGCGGATATGGGGAAACAATGTTACTATTTCCTCTTGCAGCTTTTGTGTGCCGGTTCCAAAAAAACGAATATAGCGGCTATTACATTCAGGGCAAATATCCGGAACCGTTTCAATACACTGGCAATAGTGACACTTCAGCTTCTTCCCTACAGAATGATACACCAGAGAAATATCGCAATGCTTACAACGTACAATATGTCCACATTCCCGACACATGACGAAGGTAGCATAACCACGACGATTCAGTAAAATAATAGCTTGTTCGCCACGACTTATAGTCTCTTGCAGCAGTTCTTGCAAGGGAAGTGATATGACACTTCGTCTCTTCTTACGCAATTCTTCCCGCATATCAACGATAGTGACTGCGGGCAAATTTGCATTAGCTATGCGCTTTGACATAAGTAGCAAGGTATGTTGGCCCATTTGAGTCTGAAAATAAGTCTCGATTGCTGGCGTAGCGCTGCCCATGATGACCACCGCACCAGACAAAGTAGCTCTCGTAATAGCGACTTGTCTTGTATGATAACGAGGTGTTTCTTCTTGTTTGTACGTAAATTCATGTTCTTCATCCATAATAATAATACCGACATCTGGCAAGGGTGCAAAAATAGCAGAACGTGCACCAATTACAATGCCAGCTTGCTTGCCTCGAAGTCGCTGCCAAGCATCATAACGTTCGCCAGTAGACAATTTACTATGCATCACAACAACATCATCTCCAAATCTAGCTTTAAATCTTGAGACAATTTGACTGGTAAGAGCAATCTCAGGAACAAGAACAATAGCTTGGCGATTCTTTTGACGCGCAGCCGCTACCGCTTCAATATACACCTGTGTCTTTCCACTGCCAGTAATACCATGCAGTAAAAACGATTGAAACTTTCTTGCTTCCATCTTTGGCATAATTTTTTCTAATACTTGCTGCTGCTCTGCTGTTAATGATATATCATTCTTTGCTTTACATATATCCGCATAACTATCACGTACCACTTGAACTTTTTCAAGTTTTATAAGACCGTCCTGTACTAATTTTTTTACAGTTTCATGACTGGTATTACTCTTTTTCAATTCATCAGATGCCAATTGCCCGTGATCTATCAAGTATTGGAGCAAACGGCATTGTGCTGGCTTTTTTGCCAACTTGCTAATTTGTTCTCGAGTTGCTTCAGCATCCATTAGTAAACTCATTATCGTTTTATAACGGTGTGTACCCATTTTTTTTGCAATTGATTCAGCGATTATGATCTTATTTCTCACTAAGTATCTTATTGCTTTCAAAACGCTTGGGCCAAATTTCTTTTCCAGTTTAACAGACAGAATAGGGCTGTGCGTCTCTATATATGACAGCACTTGGCTATATTCTGGATATTTAGCAGATAAGGCAACCAGTGTTGTTTCTGTATCCACTTCCATCTCGACAGAATAAGCAACAACACTTTTCACACCGGATTTTCCTGGAATAAATAAACGCATGGCATCTACTAAATTACAAAGATAATATTCACTAATCCATCTAGCTGTATGCATCATATGCTCGTCAAACCATTTGTCATTATCTAGTATATCGATAATTGGCTTTAACTCAATACGATTCGAGTCTTCCTCTATTATAATATCAATAACAAAACCTTCTAATTTACGATTACCAAAAGGTACTAAAACACGCCACCCTGCATCAACATAATCCAAATGATCAGGGATGCTATAAGAAAAAGCTTTATTAATATTTTTAGTTGTAATGTTTATTAAGACTTGAGCAATACGTTGCATATTTACCACCATTCGCTATTAATAGTCTTTTAAAGGTATTTCTTTTAGAGGATTCAGCTTGCCTATTTATATCTTAACACGATTTTATAGCATATAACTGCATTTTTACCTTCATAATTATCATAAAATTAAAAAGAGGGAAGCTCATTGTTCCCTCTTTTTTGGCTATAGCATATACAATTCCCATGAAATTCAGAAAAATCCTGCTAAAACAGCTAACATCCCAATTATAGATTAGCCTCTTTACGAAGGGTTTCTGCTTTATCGGTCCTTTCCCATGGTAAATCCACATCCGTACGACCAAAATGCCCGTAAGCTGCTGTTTGGCGGTAGATAGGGCGACGTAAATCTAACGCTTTAATAATACCAGCCGGACGCAAATCGAAATGTTTTTTAATAAGCTCAGCAATTACATCTTCATCCACCTTAGCAGTCCCAAAAGTTTCTACCATAATCGATACTGGATGAGCCATACCAATCGCATAGGCTAGCTGAATTTCACATTTATCTGCCAATCCTGCTGCAACAACATTTTTAGCTACATAACGTGCAGCATAAGCGGCAGAGCGGTCAACTTTGGTACAATCTTTACCAGAGAAGGCACCACCACCATGACGAGCCATTCCGCCATAGGTATCAACAATTATTTTGCGACCAGTCAAACCAGCATCACCTTGTGGTCCACCGATTACAAAACGACCTGTCGGATTGATATAGTATTTGGTTTTCTCATCTAATAATTCTGCTGGAACAATCGGAGCAATTACTTTCTCAATCAGATCTTTTTCAATGGTTGCCAGTTCAACTTCAGGACCATGCTGAGTTGATATAACAATGGTATCAACACGAAGAGGTTTACCGTCTTCGTATTCTACTGTAACTTGAGTTTTACCATCAGGACGCAGATAACTTACTTCCTCATTTTTGCGCACCTCTGCTAAACGCCGAGCCAATTTATGAGCCAGAGCAATTGTCAATGGCATGTATTCAGGAGTTTCATTGGTAGCATAACCAAACATCATTCCTTGGTCACCAGCCCCAATGGATTCAATTTCGTCCATTTGACCTCGTTTAGCCTCTAAAGACTTATCAACGCCTAAAGCAATATCAGCTGATTGTTCTCCAATGGAAACCAGCACACCGCATGTATCTCCATCAAAACCATACTTTGCACGAGTATAGCCAATTTCTTTCACCGTGTCCCGTACAATTTTTGGAATATCCACATAACAACTTGTAGTGATTTCACCAACTACATGTACTTGCCCTGTCGTAATAAGCGTTTCACAAGCTACACGTCCCATTGGATCTTTTGCCATGATTGCATCTAATACACTATCTGAAATTTGATCTGCTATTTTATCTGGATGACCTTCAGTAACTGATTCTGATGTAAATAAAACTCTCTTTTTTTTCACAAATCATACCCCCATTTTTAATAAACAATAAAAAACACCCATAGGGAGGGTGTTACACTCTCCCATCTTGCGGATTATTCCGCAGGAATTGGCACCGTTTTGGATTTCCAAATGGTTGCCGCGGTTTCATTGGGCCAATCCCTCCACCAACTCTTGATGAGCATATCATATAAAATTGTATCAAATTAAATACTAATGTAAAATAATGAAAAAATCAACCTATTTTCGACATTCTGCGAGAATTTTATCCAAAATAATGTTTGCCATGTGTTCTTTGGACATTTTGGATAACTCTTCAATCCGCCCATCACGGTATAACACTTTCGCTATATTGTGATCTGCATTAAACCCAACGCCTGGAACAGATACATCATTAGCAATAATCATATCCAGATTTTTTTTAGCTAGTTTCTCCTGCGCATGAAGAACCAGCTGCTGAGTTTCCGCAGCAAAGCCAATTAGCATCTGCTGTTTTTTCAACTGACCAAGTTCTAATAATATATCAGGGTTTCTTTCTAAGACAAGCTGTAATGTATCGCCAGTCTTCTTAATTTTGTGTTCTGCAGTACTTTGTGGACGATAATCGGCTACAGCAGCAGCTTTGATTACAATGTCACTCTCATTATAATGCGCCAATACAGCCGCCCTCATATCTGATGCGGCTTCTACATATTCGACTTTAATTCCGCAGGCAGCTTTTAAATTGGTAGGTCCTGATATTAACGTAACAGTTGCTCCTCTTGCAGCAGCAGCACTTGCTAAAGCATATCCCATCTTCCCGCTAGAGCGATTGCCAATATATCTTACAGGATCAATCGCTTCTTTCGTGCCGCCAGCCGTAATCAAGATTTTCTTTCCTCGAAAATCATTTTGAACAACTATCAACTGATGAACTTTCTCTAAAATTGTTTTAGAATCAGGTAAGCGTCCTATTCCCTCTACACCACATGCTAGCATCCCGCTCTCTGGTATCATAAAATGATATCCTAACTCTATTAAACTACTGATATTTTTTTGAACGATCGGATTTAAATACATATTGGTATTCATAGCCGGAACAAATAAAACCGGAGCCGTTGTTGCCATTACCGTAGTTGTTAACATATCATCAGCAATACCATTTGCTATTTTACCAATCACATTGCCTGTAGCAGGCGCTAATAAAAATAAATCCGCTCTACTTGCTAAGGCAATGTGCTCAACATTCCAGTTGGTAGTTTCAGCCCACATATCAACAACAACTGGCTGTCCACTTATTTCACGAAAAGTCAACGGCGTAACAAAGTTAGCCGCTGACTGAGTCATGATAACATATATATTGGCACCTTGCTTTTTTAATTGACTTACAAGATCTACTATTTTATAAGCAGCAATGCCGCCAGCAACACCAACTACAATATTTTTTCCTTTCAACATGGAAACCTCCTATTTTATACCACTTTTGGTCCGTTCATAGGAAATTTTATCTTGTGCAACTTCTTCTAAAGCGATCGTCACCTGCTTATTGGATTTACTCTCAACTAAAGAAGTCGCCCCGTCCATAATCTCACGAGCCCGTTTTGCCGCAAGTACTACTAAAGTGTATTTACTATCAACTTTAGTAACTAATACATCTAATGATGGATATATCATAGTAGTCCCCCTAATTTTTATTTATTTGATATTTGTTAAAATTTCTTTTACTATATTACAGTTTCGTACTACTTGACACTTTTCCGCTGTAATAATGGCAGCCACTTTATTCGTTGCTACTTGGACCTTATCATTGACTACTACATAATTATAATTATGTACATATGACAATTCATTATTAGCACAACTTAACCTATTTTTGATTGCATCTAAGCTATCTGTCCCTCGTTTATGTATGCGATTAGCCAATTCATCTAAAGATGGCGGTGCTATATAGACAAATACACCTTGCGGAAATTTTCTTTTAATCTGCGTAGCTCCCTGTGCATCAATTTCTAAAACAACATCCTTGCCATCATTTAGTAATTGTTTTACTTGGCGACAGGGTGTTCCATAAAAGTTCCCATAAACCTCAGCCCACTCTAATAGTTCATCATCTTGAATCATATTCTGAAACTCGTCATGAGATACAAACCAGTAGTTAACTCCATGTTCTTCTCCAACACGGGCTTTGCGTGTAGTAGCCGATATAGAATAATGCAACCCAGGATAAGTACGCAGCAATTCTTGACAAATTGTCCCCTTACCTGCTCCCGACGGACCAGATAACACAAGTAAAATTCCTTCTTTTGCCACAACTGCGACTCCTTTCATTTTCTGCTATTCTGCAGTGTCTTCACTCGTTTCTTTACTGGCAAGACGATGCGCTACCGTTTCTGGTTGCACAGCGGATAAAATAACATGATCACTATCGGTTATGATCACGGCTCGGGTACGGCGTCCATAAGTTGCATCAATCAACATCCCCCGATCACGGGCCTCTTGGATAATCCTTTTAATGGGTGCAGATTCAGGACTCACAATCGAAATAATTCGATTAGCAGACACAATGTTACCAAACCCAATATTAATAAGTTTAATTTCCACAAAAAATCCCCCTTACGTTTGTATCCCAATATATCTTATATTACTCTATGTTTTGAATTTGCTCTCTGACCTTCTCAATTTCACTTTTAATTTCGACTATGATATTAGCAACATTAAAATCATTGGCTTTAGAGGCAATTGTATTGGTTTCACGGTTAATTTCCTGCACAATAAAATCTAATTTTCTGCCAACTGCATCATCGGCATTCAATGCAGCCCGAAACTGCGTTAAATGACTTTTTAAGCGCACTAACTCTTCTGTAATACTGGTACGATCCGCAAATATAGCCGTTTCTTGTAGTAGGCGACCAGCATCAGGTTCTTCACCGATTGTAGCCAGCAATTCTCGCATGCGACTCAGTATTTTCTCTTTATATTCAACCAAAACCTGGGGTGCACGTTTTTCTACGGCAGTAATATATGATTCAATATCCGTAATACGCAAGACTAAGTCCTGCTGAATGTTTCGCCCTTCCGCTAAACGCATACTCATGAGATTAGTAAGTGCCATATCAACTGCCTGGGTTAGCTTCGGCCACAAGATTAAAACATCTTCCGTTACTTCTTCAACCTTAATCACATCTGGAAATTTAGCAATCTGCTGAATATTATCATTTACTGCTATAGAAAATAAATCCCCTAAATCTTTTAAAGCCTTATTATAGGCTATTGCTAACTCTTTGTCAATTCGCACAGCCTTTTTCTTTTGCCCATATTCATCCATCGTTATAAAAACATCAATCCGGCCTCTTGCTAGCAGGTTTGATACACTACGCCGGATTTTATCTTCAAGTGGCCCCAGATTTTTCGGCATCCGGATAACAATTTCATTATAACGATGATTTACTGCTTTAATTTCTACAATGAGTCGATGCTCATTATCCTGAAATTCTCCACGACCAAAACCAGTCATACTTTTAATCACGTAAAATGGCTCCTCTCTTTACGGATTTTATTATTAACGATAAAATCACAATTATCCAATTCTTTTATAAATACTTCTCCATGCTTCTCTTAAATCCCTTTTTCATTGAATATCTACACATAAAGGTTTTAATATGACTATTTTATTTTCTCCAAGTCAAAGTAAAAATTATGTTCTTTCTGATCATTCGTTCTAACCGATAATATTATAGGAAGGTCAGGCACAATATCTTTTTCAAAAAAATAAAAATAACATTGAGCATTAAATGTGGTTTGTCCTTTATCCAGATGCACTTTTTCTCCCTCTGCCGGTATTATCATTTGGTATGCCTTAATGACGTTATTATTTTGTTTGACAATAACACTAGCATCTTTTGCAAAATCCTCTTTATCTCCAAACAAAACTGTGCTAAAACTCAATAAGCCTGAGTAATTTTCTAATACTTCTTCGCTGTCTAGTATGGCAATATCATGACCATTTAAGCTTTTCTCCCTAGCATCTGTAGCAATTAACAAATAAGAAGTATATAAATAGGAGCGCTCAGTCACGCCATTTAATTTTTCAGCTTTTTCTTCATAAGAGATCCATGGCAACAAAAACTCTTGTAATGAATCTTTACTCCTTAATTTGCCATGATCCTGCGCCTCTTTAATTACATCTAAATTAATAGAAGAAATTGCTAATGTTTGGGTAACGAATAGTACTAAGAAAATAATTGTCAAAATAATAAATCTCATTTTAAGCACCTCACTTTATGAAGCATATTATTTACTGCAAATGATAAATCATAACAATCTCTTTATCACAACAACAAGTGGATAAAGAAATCCAACTTCATACATGCAGAGAAGTTGGATTCTTACTTTCTATACAAACCTTGACCAGATTGGATTTATAAGTATGTTCCCCGGAAAACTTCCACTGCAGGACCAGACATATAAATATGATTATCTGACCCCCATTCAATCAGCAACTGTCCCCCATCTAATTCAACAGTAGCCTGACGGTCTGTTTTTCCATTTAAAACGGCTGCAACTAAGGTAGCGCAGGCACCTGTACCACAAGCCATCGTAACACCAGCTCCTCTTTCCCAAACGCGCATACGTAAGTTTTGTTTATTTAATACTTGCACAAATTCTACATTTGTTTTCTTTGGAAAGGCAGCATGCGTTTCAATTTTAGCGCCGATATCGCTTAGGTTAATGCCAGTAATATCGTCAACGAAAAGGATACAATGAGGATTGCCCATTGATACACCAGTGATCCTATGTTCAGTGCCATCTATTTCTAAAACTTCATTAACAACCTGTTCATCTTCATTACCAACCATAGGTAATTCCCCACGTTTCAGACGCGGTTCTCCCATATCAACCCGTATAGTGCTAAGCACATCATCCATAAAGATTAATTCTGGCTTAATAAGACCTGCTTTTGTTTCTAGTGTAATTTTTTTCTTATTCGTTAAACCATATTCAAAAACATATCGAGCAATGCATCTTGTAACATTGCCACACATTTCAGCCTCACTGCCATCTGAATTAAAAATTCGCATTTGAAAATCCGCTACTGCTGAAGGCAAAATAACAACTAGCCCATCAGCACCGATTCCAAAATATCGATCACAAACCTGAATTGCCATTTCATTGTAATTGTCAATCTTTTCTTCAAGTCCATTAACAATTACAAAATCATTACCTAGTCCATGCCATTTGCTAAAATTAAACTTCATATTATATTCTCCTCATTATGAATTAAATAAATTATTTAATGTACCCGCCCCAAAACAGAACGTGATACACGTCTGCGGAAAAATAAATGTCTTGCAGCACTTATGATAAAGGTCCAGCCTGAGACAACTAAGATAACGACCCAATCGTCTAACCCTAGTGGAACAGTAGCAAAAATCTCTTGCATAAATGGATGATAAATAACTAGTAACTGCATTAAAAGAGAACAAAAGGTTGCTACTATCAAGTATTGATTTTTAAATATCCCAATTTCAAAGACATTATAAACTTCTGAACGACAATCAAAAACATGGAACATTTGAGAGAAAACCAACGTACAAAAAGCCATCGTTCTCGCTTCTGCTAAATCATTCTTTAAAAAGTACACTATAGCAAAAACAAATACTGTACTCAGACCAATTTGTAAACCTCGGGTAATAATCTTACGGCTGAGTCCACGAGAAAATACACTTTCTTTTGGATTTCTCGGCGGCCGATTCATAATGTCATGATTATTAGGATCAACACCTAATGCCATGGCTGGCAAACCATCTGTCACTAAATTAACCCATAAAATTTGTACTGGCAATAAGGGTAATGGTAATCCTGCAATGGTCGCAATAAACATCGTAAGGACTTCACCTAAATTACATGATAGCAAATAGCGAATAAATTTACGAATATTATCATAAATGCCACGCCCCTCTTCCACAGCAGCAACAATCGTTGCAAAATTATCATCGGCTAGCACCATAGAAGCAGCTTCTTTTGTAACATCAGTCCCAGCTGTTCCCATTGCAATGCCAATGTCCGCTTCTTTTATTGCCGGTGCATCATTCACACCATCACCAGTCATTGCAACGATATGCCCCTGCCGCTTTAAAGCTTTTACAATACGTAATTTATGTGCAGGAGATACACGTGCATAGACGGTAACACGATTAATAATGTTAGTTAACTCCGTATCGTCTAATTCATCAAGTTCGTTACCAGTCAGAGCCTGGTTTTTGTCTTCTTTAAAAATTTGCAGCTCTTTGGCAATCGCTACAGCCGTGTTGCGATGATCCCCCGTAATCATAACGGTCTTTATGCCAGCTTGCCGGCATAATGCAATCGCAGGCTTGACTTCTTGACGCGGAGGATCGATCATCCCGATTAGACCCACGAAAACCAGATCTTTTTCCAGTTCTTCACTCACATGGCTGGCTTCCATCTTAGTTAGCTGACGATATGCTACAGCTAATACTCTCAGGGCCTGGTCTGTCATTCTTTCATTGGCTGTCAGTATTTCAGCTTTTGCTTCTGACGTCAGCAGAACTTCCCCTTTATTGGTGCTATAATGCTGGCACATATCTAAAATGATATCCGGGGCACCCTTCACATAAATAATGTTTCGATTGTTTTTTTCATAAATAACTGACATTCGGCAACGTTCTGATTCAAAGGGTATTTCAGCTAATCGCTGCTGATGTTTTTCTGCCCCTGAACGCCATATGTTGGCTTTAGCAGCAGCAATCACAATAGCACCTTCTGTTGGATCGCCTTCAATGGACCAGCCGCCCTTCGCTTCACGACGCCATAAACCAGTTATCCCTATATTATTATGCTTTAAAATACTATTATTACACAATACACCAATTTCTAGGCAATGTAATAAACATTTATCCTTTGTAGGATCAAATTCCTGCTTGTTTAATAAAAAATTTCCCTTTATTTCATAGCCAGTACCGGTTACTTCATAAATATTTCCAGATGTAAAAATTCTTTTTACGGTCATAGCATTTTGAGTAAGAGTTCCAGTTTTGTCGGAACAAATCACCGTTGTACAACCAAGCGTCTCAACAGCAGGCAATTTTCTGATAATAGCATTGCGCTTTATCATACGTTGTACACCTAAAGCCAATGCAACTGTAACGATGGCTGGCAATCCTTCGGGAATCGCAGCCACTGCCAAACTAATTCCTGCCATACACATTAATAATAATGGTTCCCCTTTGAGCACGCCTGTCACAACAACTACTACACAAATCAGTAAACATCCCCATACTAACCAACGCCCTAAAGACTCTAGGCGTCGTTCCAGCGGTGTACTTTCATGTTCCACATCCTGAATCATATGAGCAATATGTCCCACCTCAGTTGCCATGCCTGTAGCGCAGACTACAGCCTTGCCTCGCCCTTTAACAATACTGGTTCCAGCATACACCATATTCTTACGATCACCCAAAGAACTGCTTTCCTTATATTCTTTATCTACGATTTTACGTACAGGCAGGGACTCACCGGTTAAAGTAGCTTCATCCACTTCCATATTTTTTACATCTATTAATCTGGCATCAGCAGCAATGCGATCCCCAGATTCTAAAGCCATAATGTCACCTGGCACCATTTCCCGCGCTTTTACTTGCTGCAGTATACCATTACGAATCACATGAGCCACCGGCGCCACCATTGTTCTTAACGCTGCCATTGATTTTTCTGCTCGATGTTCCTGAACAAAGCCTAATATGGCATTGATCATTACAATTGCTAAAATCGTTGCTGAATCGACATATTCTCCTAAGAATGCTGAAATGAGCGTAGCCGCTAGCAAGACTAAAACCATAAAATCCTGAAATTGGGCAAAAAATCGTTTCCACCATGGCGTCTTTTCTTTTTCAACCATTTCATTATAGCCAAATTCAGCGATTCTACTTTTTACTTCACTTGAAGTCAAGCCATCATGTGGATCTGTTCTCCAAAATTCAATTGCTTCTTGCGCTGTACGCGTATACCATTTATCAGCCACTATGCCACCTCGCTACCATGTGCTTTTTTTATTCATGTTATTCCTTTCACCCTCTAATTAGACCTAAATTGACCGTCCAATAGCAAAATGGTATACTAGTGAAAATTACAAAACATAGTTATCAATAGGAATCATAATACGTATTTTATTAAATGGAGGCTATCATATGGCTCTAGATGGATTATCTCTATCAACATTGCTAATCGAATTAAATAACAAACTTACAGGTGGCAGAATTGATAAAATCTTTCAGCCCGATAAATATACATTGCTTTTGTGGGTTAGGCAGACCAATGAAAATCTACGCTTACTCATCTCTGTTAATCCTAAGCATCCCCGTATCCATTTAACTGAAGCATCCTTGGAGAATCCAGCAACACCGCCAGCTTTTTGTATGTTATTACGAAAACATCTAGAAGGCGGCCGTATTGCTAACATCAACCAGCATAGCCTTGATCGCATTGCACTAATTTCTATTGATTTTCGTGGTGAAGACGGCACGATTACAACAAAAGATTTAACTGTTGAATTAATGGGTAAACATAGTAACATTATTCTCACACAAAATAACATTATACTGGATGCGATAAAAAGAATTGGCGCAAATTTAAGTCGTTCACGACAAGTTTTACCTCGAATGGAATACACATTTCCTCCTGGGCAAATGCGTTTAAATTTACTGACTGCGCCCATATCTGATTTTTTTAACGCAATAACGACTCTAGAAACACTTCTTGTTACGAAAGCTATGATTCAGGTAGGAATCGGCATTGGTCCTATAACTGCCAAGGAAATTCTTTGGCGAGCAGGTTTACCTAGTGATATTGCCACTCATAGCTTAGACAATGCAGACATACTTGCATTAAATGAAGCAACAAAAAGCATTATTACTTACATAAAATCGGGGGAATCACTCCCCACTGTAATGACAGGTTTAGAAAACGAACTGGCTGGCATCGCGTCTTTTCCATTAGAACATTTAGCTTCTAAATACACAGCTCATAACTTCTCTACTATGAGTCAGGCCGTTGAATTTACAGACAGCCTTTCCGGCAAAAAGCAGCTCCCTGAACAGACTATTTTATCAAAGCTTGTCATCGAAGAAAATAATCGTTTGCAGCGCAAAAAGCTAATTCTTGTACAAGAATTAGCTGATGCAGCCAATGCCGATTTTTTTCGTGAATGTGGCGATATTCTAATGGCAAACCTCTACAACCTACCGCAAGACCAAGATACAGTTACCTTGGAAAATTTATATAGCCACTCACTAGAAGGCAACAATATAATTATAAATTTTGATACAAGGCTTTCGCCATTAGAAAATGCTCAGTCTTATTATACAAAATATAACAAATTAAAACGTGCTAAAGAATCCTTGGATGGACAACTGCGTCAATGCATAGAAGAAATAGCCTATCTTGAGAGTATCACCGTTTCTCTTGAGCACGCCACAAATAGTTCTGAGCTTGGTGATATTCGAGAAGAATTGATTAGCACTGGCTATCTAAAACGTACGATAAAACGTCGTATGCCTATCCCTCCTTCTTCTCCTCTAACAGCCGTAACCCCGGATGGATTAACGATACTCATTGGAAAAAACAATCGCCAAAATGATATTGTTACCTTTAAGCAGGCACAACATAATGACATCTGGTTTCACACTAAAGATATCCCAGGATCTCATGTTATCCTAAGATCAGGTTCTCAACATCCTTCTCTGCAATCCATTGAAGCAGCTGCTCATTTAGCTGCCTACTATAGTAAAGCGAGTCAATCATCAAATGTACCTGTTGACTATACCCAACGACGTTATGTAAAAAAACCATCTGGTGCTAAGCCTGGCTTTGTTATTTATGATCACCAAAATACCATATATATTACACCTGATGAAAGAATAGTCGCCTCATTAGTAAAAAAGTAATTCTCTTTCTCAAAACTCAAATCAAGTCTTTTAATTAAAATTGTCAAATACCAAAGACCTTTGCTCGTGATTGTAACAGCAAAGGTCTTTGGTATTATTTAAAATCTATCTTTTTTACTCGGCAAATTCCTTAATTACTACTTTGTCAGCATCATCCACAGGCATTAATTGTACCCCAACCACTTCTTTACTGGAAGTAGGTACATTCTTTCCTACATAATCCGCACGAATAGGAAGTTCACGATGACCACGATCCACAAGAACGGCTAACTGAATAACTTTAGGCCGTCCAATATCAATAATCGCATCAAGAGCAGCACGTACAGTACGTCCAGTGTATAATACATCATCAATCAGTACAATTGTTTTACCACTAATATCAACAGGTATTTGCGTCTCATGCACGATCGGCTGATAGCTAAGTGTAGATAAATCATCACGATATAAAGTAATATCTAAAATTCCTACAGGCAGCTGCGCACCTTCAATGCGCTTTATTTCAGCTGCTAATCGTTCTGCTAAAGGGACACCGCGAGTTCTTATTCCTACTAAAATTAAGTCCTTAATCCCTTTGTTATTCTCAATAATTTCGTGAGCAATACGAATGAGCCCCCGTCTTATGGCTTGCTCGTCCATAATCACAGTTTTTTCTATTAAAGTACTCATAATCCTACCCCTTCCTAATTATATGTCTTTTGCCGTAATTCTTTTAAAATCATTTCCATATCTTCCGGTAAAGGCGCTGTAAACGTCATACTTTCTTCCGTAACAGGATGAGAGATTCTAAGTTCAGCAGAATGCAAAGCCTGCCCAATAATCGAAAAAGGCATGCGTCCAGGCCCATATTTCGGATCGCCAACAACGGAGTGTCCAATATAGGTCATATGCACCCTAATTTGATGTGTACGCCCTGTGAGTAATTTACATTCTACTAAGGTATAATCACCAAATCGTTCCATCACACGAAATTTCGTAGTTGCTTCCTTACTATTAGTAAAGGTTACTGCCATTTTTTTGCGTTCACTAGGATGACGCCCAATTGGTGCCTTAATAACACCATGATCCTCCTTAATATTTCCATATACAATTGCCAAATAACGCCGACTGGCCGTACGCTCCTTGATTTGCTTAGCCAAGCTCACATGTGCTCTATCACTCTTTGCAACCGCCATAACACCTGAAGTATCTTTATCTAGACGATGGACAATCCCCGGACGGGCGACACCATTGATGCCTGACAAATCTTCACAATGTTCTAATAAAGCATTTACTAATGTACCATTATAATTCCCCGGAGCAGGATGTACAACCATCCCCCGGGATTTATTAATAATAATAATATCATTATCCTCATATAAAATGGCAAGTGGAATTTCTTCCGCTGTTAATTCTAACGTTTTAATCTCAGGTATACTTACTTGAATGTCATCTAACTCTTGCACCTTATAATTGGCTTTTGCTATTTTTTTATTGACTGTAACGTCTCCACTACTGATAAGTCTTTGTACTGCAGAACGAGATATACCAGGCATTTGTTTAGTTAAAAATATATCTAAACGCTCTCCTGCTTGGGATTCACTTATATGATAGTACATTTCATTCCCCATTTGCTTCATCCTCTTTATGTAAATAAACCATAGTAAAAATAATACAACCTACGCCACATACAATGGCCGCATCAGCAATATTAAAAACAGGCCAAATACGAAAATCAAAAAAATCAATTACGTAACCTGTTTTGATGCGATCAATCACATTCCCAATTGCTCCCCCTACCAGCAAACCAGTACCAAAGCGCAGTAAGCTATATTTCTTTGGTATCCGCGGATAAAAATAAATCGCAGCTGATACTAGGATAATTGCCACTATTAAAAAAAATAACGTTTGATGCTCAAACAACCCAAAGGCAGCTCCTGGATTTAAAACATAGGTAATATGGAAAATATCATTAATCACAGGTATAGACATCCCCAAAGTCATATGTGTTTGAATGTAAAATTTAGACAACTGATCCATTATCACCACGAATACTACTATTAATATAGGCACTAATCTTCTCTCCTATCCTGTACATAACATTTTTATTGCATATAAAATAAATTTTCATCTACTAATTGTTATCACAATTATAAGCTTACTATATATAATAAACAAAAATTGGTCAAAGGTAAAGTTTTTACTCCTTACGTATCGTTACCTCCGGCCAATTGGTGACTGAACTTTTGGCAAAAAGAAAAGCTCAGAAATTCTGAGCTTTTCTAGTGAAATCATTTTTAATTTCACTCAAAGATGACTAAGGCTGGTGCCTATGTCTATGACTTAGTATATCCCAAGTCATTTGCTTTAATTATGTTACTTATTCTGGGCTAATTGCTCCCACTGGACAGGTTGCAGCACAAGAACCACAGTCAATACATTTTTCATCGATACTATATTGAGTATCGCCTTCAGAAATAGCTTCAACCGGGCAAACGGAAGCACAAGCGCCACATGAAATACAGCTACTATCAATTTTATACATGAAATTCACCTCCTATGTAGATCACTGTATACCATTATACTATATACTAACAAGAAATCACATAACTAATATCATATTTAATATGATATTTTTACATTATACTTATACTTTCCTTCTAGAAACTTATAAAATTTATTATATACATTTCCCATGGTTATTCTTTATCAGGAAAAAACCTTCGTTCTATATCCTCGCTGAAATAATACCCAAAAGCACCGGTGGCAAGCAACAAAGAAGTAATAATAACCGTGGCACGAATACTATGTGTAAGATTTTCACCGATAACCGAATATATGAAAATCGCAGGCGCTTGGCCAATTGCCGTTGCTATTGCAAATTGACAAAAAGAAAGAGTCGTTAATCCAACACCATAGCTTATCACCTTAAAGGGAATAATGGGTGTCAAGCGAGTAATAAATACAGCAAATATACCATGCTTATGAAGAAATGCATCTGCTATCTTTAAAAACTTGTTATTTATGAATTTTTCAACAATTGGTCGTCCATACCATCTTGCAATAGCAAAATCTAAACATGCTCCAAGTAATGCTCCCAGCCAGGAATAGACTGCCCCATACTGCCAGCCAAAAATCCAAGCATTAGTAATAGTGATTGCTAATCCTGGAACAAAGGGGATTAGCGACTGCAGAGTCATTAACAGAATACTGCACAAAGGTGCCCAAAAACCATAGGACAAAATAAATTGACGTAATCCGTCAAAGTCACGATCCCATAGTAAGGAAAATCCACTTTCAAAAAATTCTTGTATGCCAGGCAAATATAAATATCCTATTACAGCAATAACCAATACCCCAAGTCGATATATAACACCTTTCGCTATCATCATTGGTGTTGCCATAAAAACACCTCCCAGCAAAACTACCCCTTCACCGATGGATTCTATAATATATTACGCTACTATCTTTTTACTTTGACACACGTAACTCCTGCTGCGAATTAAAAAACTGGGCTAAAAATTATCGCCCAGTTTTTTAATTTAACTCATACGTTTATTTTTTGAAGCAATGAATTCTGTAATTATTTCTTTCATGGACTTCCATCTCTTTCTTTTACAGGAATAGCGTCTGCCGGATCAACAATTCCTTGCTGCTCATCACTATTATTGAACAACTTTTTGTAATTGCGGCTTCCAGGAATATCCTGGGGTGTATCAGAGCTGCCATAACGCATGACCGCTTGTAAAGCATCCTCACCATCAAAACCAATAAATTCATTTTTATCATGATCTAAAAAATTTTGTTGAAAAGGTGGCGTTAGCACCTCTTCTTCTAAAGGTCTTGGGATAGAATCTACAATATCGTATTGCTCCTGACATTGTATACATTCGTTAGCCCAAGGAATAGCCTCTAACCTAGCTACAGGTATTTCTTTGCCACAGGTACTACAATATTCATAGTTTCCATTATCCATTTTCTTAAGAGCTTTTTCCACTCGCGACAATAAAACCCGGGCATTATCTTTTAAAGCAATATCTTTACTGCGTTCAAATAATTCATCGCCAATATCAGCAGGATGATTATCACAGACTGATAATTCTCCCGTTGAATAGGATAAACTTGTTTCTAACCCTGATTCTTCCAAAGAAGTAATTTGCTTTAGTAAGTCCTGCTTCTCTTCGTATAATCGTTTTGCTAACTCTTTATATTTTGCAGCATCCAAAGTACCCTCTCCTAATGAATAATCTTCGTTACTTCACCGATTCTGAGTCTTTCTTTGGCAGGTCTATCGGCTTCGTTGCTATACCCTAAACAAAGAATAGCCACTGCTCGAAGTCTAGGAGGAGCTTCAACTGCTTGCTGGATTTTGATTTCATCAAAAGCGCCAATCCAACAAGTAGAAATCCCCAGTCCATAAGCTGCTAAAATCATATTTTCTGCGGCAACCGCAGTATCTTGCAAACAATATAATTGAGCACCACGCTCACCATATTTTTCATTAGAGCGAGCTGGGTCAGCTAATATAACAATACTCACCGGTGAATTTTCAATTTGATTTTGCTCAAAACAAGCTTCAGCAACTTTTCTTTTAATTTCCTGATTTTTTATTACATAAAAATACCATGGCTGCAAATTTCCTGCACTAGGAGCCCAGCAACCCGCCTCTAAGATTCTTGTTAGGGTAGGTTCAGGTATATCCTGCTGCAGAAAATTTCGAACGCTATGACTTTCCCTCATACAATCAAAAACATCTTTCGTCATACATAAACACTCCTATTTCTTTAAAATTTTCCATTCTTCATTTCTACAATGTGTATAATATCTGCTACAAAGTTTCCAATACCCGGTATGTTGAGTAAAATAAGTTGATGTAATAAGTTTAATACCATGGCAAAAAATACAGATGCTCCAATGGCAATGCCTAATCCCCGTGCGATTCCAGCAATAAAATTGATGAGTATCAGTTTTCCTGGCCGCTCGAGAAGTTCCATATATTCAGCAATGCGCATTGACTCTAAATGACATATCAATCTTTTTAATTGTACTGAAATTACATCTTGCTTTTCTTGTTGTTCCACTAAACATACCTCCAATTCTATTATCTCCATCTTATAAAAAAAAAACCGGAAACAAGTTCCGGTTTTTTACGTTCATTTTATAATTTGACTACTACATCGTTGCAGCGGCTGCATAGTGTTTCGTGCTTCTCCATCTTGCCTACAGTATCACTATAAATCCAGCAGCGTTCACATTTTTGACCTTCCGCTTGTGATACGACAATTGACAATGCCATATCCTCTACTTGATATGCACTTTCCGGTGCTTTTGAAGTATCTTCTACAACATGAATCTTTGATACAATCAAAATATTTGCCCACTCTTTATCCATAGCTGATAATTGAGTAAATATCTTATCATTTGCATACAGTGTAACCTCTGCATCCAAAGAATGTCCAATCACCTTATTACGTCTAGCAGTTTCTAACGCTTTCGTAATCTCACTGCGCATTGCCAATATAGAAGTCCATTTTGCTTCTAAGTCAGCATTAAGATATTCATCATGAACCATTGGCCAATCAGCCAACTGCACACTTTCTGGCATATTCTGTTCTTGTTTCATATGCTGCCACACTTCTTCAGCAGTAAAGGTAAGAACAGGTGAAATAAGACGTACCAAAGTACTTACGAGTTCATACATAACAGTTTGTGCTGCTCGCCGCTCTTTGGAAGCAGGCAAAGCTGTGTATACGCGATCTTTTAATATGTCTAAGTAAATTGAGCTTAAATCAACAGTACAAAAATTATGTACTGTATGATAGATTAAATGGAACTCATACTCTTCATACGCTTTTGTAACTTTCTCACGAACTTGTTCTAATCGTAAAAGTGCCCACCGATCGATCTCTAATAACTCATTATAACCCACTCTATCTGTATCTGGGTTAAAATCATGAATACTGCCCAGAATGTAGCGGAAGGTGTTGCGTATTTTTCGATATACTTCAGACAATTGTTTCAAGATATCGTTCGAAACACGAACATCCGCCTGATAGTCAGCAGAGGCTACCCATAAACGCAAAATGTCAGCCCCATATTTTTTGATAACATCCTGTGGAAAAATAACATTACCAACGGATTTAGACATTTTACGACCATCACCATCTACCACAAAACCATGAGTAAGAACCGCTTTATAAGGGGCAATTCCCTTTGTTGCCACTGATGTTAATAAAGATGACTGAAACCACCCTCGATGCTGATCACTTCCCTCTAAGTATAAGTCAGCCGGCCATGCAAGTTCTTCATGCTGCTCTAGTACAGCTGCATGACTTGACCCGCTATCAAACCAAACATCCATAATATCCGTTTCTTTGCGAAAACTATCGTGACCGCAATGGGAACAAGTAAAGCCTTCTGGCAATATTTCACTTGAGTCTTTGGCCCACCATGCATCAGAACCTTCTTGACGAAATAAATTCTTAACAGCAGTAATTGTTATATCATTGATAACATGTTCATTACATTGTGTACAATAAAAAATAGGAATTGGAACTCCCCATACCCTTTGACGGGAAATACACCAGTCATGACGATCCGCCACCATATTATGTATCCGGTCTTCACCCCAGCCAGGAATCCATTGTACATCTTTAATCGCTTGCAATGCTTGTTCCCTAAACCCATCTACTGATGCAAACCACTGTTCCGTTGCCCGATAAATAACAGGATTTTTGCAACGCCAGCAATGAGCGTATTGGTGTTTGATTTTACCCTTGCCAAGCAACATACCACGTGCTGCTAGTTCTTTGATTACAGGGACATCAGCATCATGTATTAACATGCCTTCAAATATGCCACCTTCAGCTGTAAAGCGCCCTGCATGGTCCACGGGATTAATGATTGGCAATCCGTGCCTTATACCCGTTTCAAAATCGTCTGGGCCGTGTCCTGGAGCCGTATGTACACAGCCAGTACCTTGTTCTAGGGTAACATAGTCGGCCAAAACAATTATAGACTCCCGCTCGATAAAGGGATGGGAGAAAACCACACCTTCAAGATCAGCCCCCTTTAAAGTGGACAATATCGTATAGCTTTCTAGTTTATTATCTTTTGCTACCGCTTCAATTAATTCTACTGCTAAAAGATAAATTTCACCTTGGGATTCCACCCATGCGTATTCTAATTCCGGATGAACAGCAATGGCAACATTGGCCGGCATTGTCCAAGGCGTGGTTGTCCAAATGACACCATATACATTTTCAGCATTTATTCCTACAGGCAAAGTCCCTTTATCATCCACTAAAGGAAATTTAACATAAATGGTATGAGATTTTTTTTCTGCATATTCAATTTCAGCTTCTGCCAAAGCAGTCTCACATGAAGTACACCAATACACCGATTTTAAACCCTTATAAATATGACCTTTCTTAGCCATTTCCCCAAAGACCTCGATCTGCTTTGCTTCATAGACAGGCCGCAATGTTACATATGGATTGTCCCAATCAGCACCAATACCTAAACGTTTGAAGTCTTGACGCTGGGTATCAACAAATTTCAAAGCATAATCTTTACATTCACGACGTAAATCCAATGGTTTTAGTTCATGCCTATTTAGACCGAGTATTTTTATGGCAGCATGTTCAATCGGTAGACCATGAGTATCCCAACCAGGCACATAAGGAGTATTAAATCCGCGTAATGATTTGTATTTCAAAATCATATCTTTTAAAATCTTATTTAAAGCATGACCAATATGAATATCACCATTCGCATAAGGAGGCCCATCATGTAAGATAAATTTAGGCTTTTCCACCTGCGTTGTACGTTTCTCATAAATTTTTTGTTGCTTCCAGTAATTGAGCATTTCAGGCTCTCTTTCTGGTAAATTTCCTCGCATTGGAAATTCAGTTTGCGGTAAATTAAGGGTTTTACTATAATCCAACAATAACACCTCCAAAAAAATAAAACCTCTTCATCCCTGAAGGGACGAGAGGTTGTTTCCCGTGGTACCACCCTAATGACTGTTACAGCCACTTTTGTAACGATATAACGCTCGTTAAACGGCAAATCTTACTGTATTTCAGTTTGCAGTTCAGGAGTGATCTTCACTAAACTTGATTACTATTAGGCTTACACTATTCCTAACTCGCTGTAAAATCAGTTTTTTAGCTACTGTCTCCATCATAACTTGTATTAGTATTAACATTCTACAATAAAGTTGATTATAACCAATAAAAGGTACATTGTCAAATTACCTATTCATCCTCACCAGATTCACCTAATATCTCCAACTGTGCTTGTACAAGGGTACGCATACGAACACGATATACATCAACTTGTTTTTTCAAATCCTGATATTCACTAGCCATACGACGTACTTTGTTGGCAGCTTCCTCTACGAGTTTCTGAGCGTTGATCTCTGCTTCTTTTATCATTAGTTCTGTTGTCTTTTTAGCATTTAACTTTACTTCTTCCGCTGTTTCCTGAGCAACAATTAACGTATTATGCAAAGTGTTTTCCATATGTTGAAAATGTTCTAATTTACTATTAAGTCGGTCCATATTCTCTTTCAACTCAATATTTTCCCGATATAATAGCTCATAATCTTTTATGACTCGGTCAAGGAATTCATCAACATCTTCTTCGTTATATCCTCGAAAACTTCTCTTAAATTCTTTATTATGAATATCTAAAGGGGTTAGCATGAATACACCTCCACGTATCTACATAAAACGTTTTAATACAACACTCATTCGTCCTTTTCTGGTTTGCCCCAGTACTTCACAAACTTCGACTCTCCCCCGTCCACGCATTGAAATAACATCATTTTCTTTAATGGACTGAGCACTATTTTTAGCTTCCTGCCAGTTTATTTTTAGTTTACCTGCCACGATTTCCTCTGACATTCTGCTGCGGGAAGTTCCAAAACCAGCTGCTGCTATGACGTCCAATCGAAGAGAAGCTACAGTCGTTTTGATTTCCTTTACTTTTTCTTCTCGAGGAGCAATATCTGCGATCTTCAATTGCGTAATACTGATAGGCGCCGCACCAATCTTACTGAAATTTTGCATAAGAAAATTGAAGAAAGATGAATCGATAATAATTTGGCATCCATGCCCACACATAATGATATCACCAATAATTTCTCGCTTGATACCTAATGCCATCAATGCCCCCAGCACATCTCGATGAGTGATTTGATAATATCTCTCATCCCATGTTACGGAGACAGCCTCTACTGCAGCATCAGGGGTACCCCGAAACTCTTCATTTATAAAAACAGCTTTAACTCGCTCCGCCCCATCATAACCACCGCTGGCTACCAGCTTTAATCGATCATAATGTGCACCAATCGTTTCTGCAATGCTATAACCGTAAGGATCCAGAAACTCTGTTACTTTGTACTTTCGATTACGCAATGCCGCTTCAGCTAAATCCAATAATTTAGCTGCTAATTCACCTTCACCGCTAGCCTGATAATATCGTATAATTTTTTCTCGGTCACCCATGTGATTTTTTCCCCATCTCCTGTGAACGTTTTGTAGCTGCTTGTACTGCATCAATTAAAGCTGCTCTTACACCCTTTTGCTCTAATACATGTATACCCGCAATAGCAGTTCCACCTGGAGAAGTTACCATATCCCTTAATCTTGCGGGATGTTCCCCTGTTTCCAGAACCATCTTAGCTGCTCCCAATAAGGTCTGAGCTGCCATAACCAATGAATTTTGTCTGGACAAGCCAACCCGGACACCTGCATCTGTTAATGCATCAATAAGTACAAAGACGTATCCCGGACCACTACCTGATAATCCCGTTACTGCATCCATAGCATTTTCATCCATAATAATGGCTCTACCTACAGAAGCAAAAATAGTTAATACTAATTCGCCATTTTCTTCACCTGCATAATGCCCCAAAGCAAGAACAGACATCCCTTCCCCTACTGACACCGGAGTGTTTGGCATAACTCTTACAATTGGAATCCGTATCAATTTGCTCTCAAGTATTCCAATTGTAATTCCCGCTGCAATTGATACAACTAAGGTTGTAGGTGAAAGCAGTGGTGCAATGGCATCTAATACACCATTAATAATCTGAGGCTTCACAGTTAAAAACAATATATCTGCTGCTTTTACAGTATCCTTAATACTTAACGTCGTAAGTACACCAAATTTCCCAGCCATATGCTCTAGACGATTCTGTGAAATATCATTTACGATAATTTGACTCGGCGTAACTAAATTAGCTTTTAATATTCCATCAATTAAGGCTTCAGCCATAGCTCCGCTACCGATAAAACCGATTTTTTTATTCTGCAACATCTGGTAATCCCCCGTATTTTAACTCTTTATTTATTCCATGGTAAAAATTCTTTATCACTGCCTTCTTCATGAGGGCTATAAGTAACATCTACATTATTAGGAGCACAGAGAAATATATTGTTACCAATTTTTTGAATGCTCCCAGCTAAAGCATAGGTAGTCCCACTAATAAAGTCAATCATGCGCTTAGCAACTTCTTTATCACAATTCTCAAAATTCACAACAACAGGTTTTCGATTTTTCAAATGATCAGCTACATGTTGAGCATCATCAAAAGAGAATGGCTCCACTACCATAACTTTCATTTGTTTCTGAGCAGTGGGTAAATTTACTAGGTTACTATTTTTTTTTCCTTTCCCTACTTCTAATTCTTCTACTTTTTGCTTTGGATCTTCCTCAGCCTCTACAGGTTCAAATAAGCCTAAGCTTCCCCAGACTTTTTCCATAAACTTCATGTTCCTTTATACCTCCCTTTAATATTGACGCTGTCCAAATATCCCAGTACCAATACGTACTAAATTTGCTCCCTCTTCAACACCTACGATATAATCATTTGTCATTCCCATAGATAGCCACTCTATATTTGTATTCGCCAAATTCATATCTTTTAGTTCCATAAATAATTGGCACATATTGCGAAATAGAGGTCTGGCTTGCTCTGCATTGTCATAAAAAGGGGCAATCGTCATCGCTCCGCATAATCGGACATGCTCTAGATTGCTAATAGACTTCGCTAATGTTAAAGCATCTTTGGAAGCGATCCCAAATTTGGTATCTTCATTAGCCATATTAACCTGGATCAGAATATCTTGCCTTTTCCCTAAGGCACCGGCAATACGATCAATTTCCAGAGCCACTTTTTTACTATCTACAGAATGAATCAGATCAAACAGCTGGACTGCTTGACGAACCTTATTGGTCTGCAAATGACCGATAAGATGCCATTCCACTTGTTTTTGAAGTATTTGAGCTTTTTTAGCGGCTTCTTGTATTCTATTTTCGCCAATTGCCAGCACTCCAGCAGCAACCGCTTCTTGAATGGCTGCTACATCATGATTCTTTGTTACAGCTACCAATTTAACATTTTTAGATTCATTAATTAATGTCTTACTTCTCTTATGTACAGCACTATGAATATTTTCTATAACTTGGGTTAAGTTTGTTCGAATAGACATGGTAAACCCTCCATTATATGCATTATTCGCGAATAAACATTAATTTCCTCTTAAGTATCTCCTAAACATAAAAAATATATTGACATTACAATAATAAGAAAAACGCTCCGCATCCTTTAAAACAGATAAAACGAATCGAACCACAAAGACGCACAGGACACAAAGGGTGGGTATTTATATTTTTTGTGCTCTCCTTTGTGTGCCGCAGCTGCGGCATTGTGCCTTTGTGGCTCATAATTTCTTATATGTTTTCACTTGCAAAACTTATAAATTCTAAAAAAAATCTTGTAAGCATTCGCTTACAAGACAATAACAGCTCCGATTCTTCCAGTAGCCCCATTTTCTTTTCGATAAGAAAAAAATAATTCATGATTACAAGCAGTACACACTCCACTGGTTACCACGTTACTTCCTTTCACACCAATTTCTTCCAATTGGTGTACATTGGCTTTCCACAAATCAAAATACCATTTGCCTTTTTCATTGGCTTCTTTTATTAGTTCTTCCCAATTATTGAATTGTTTTTTTAGTTTATTAATTACGATTTCATCAACAACATAGCAGCAAGGACCAATAGAAGGAGCTATTCCAACCAGACAATCCTCAGGTTTCGTACCAAAATTAGATTGCATGGAAAGGATTGTTTTTTGCGCAATCTTTTCCAACGTTCCTCTCCAACCTGCATGAACTGCGCCAATAGCCCGCTGTACCGGATCTACAATTAGCACTGGAACACAGTCAGCAAAAAATAACATTAAAGGAATTCCCGGAACATTAGTTATCAGAGCATCTGTATTTGGAATTGCATCCTCGTAGCTGCCTGCGCCTCTTCCTTTTGCTTCTTGGGTTACCACTGCAATATGATCCGTATGAAGCTGTTGAGCGGTCACAATATGTTCTGAATGAATCCCAATCCCTTGACAAAACAGCTGCCGATTTATAATAACACTCTCATCACAATCGCCTGTATGCAGCGCTACATTCAAGGAATGAAATGGCGGCTTACTTACCCCGCCAAACCGACTAGATATACCATGTTTAATAGCTAATGCACTGAAATGGGTAAACGTTCCATACCATTGCCCTCTAGTTCCATAGTTTAAAATAAATCGCTCCATCACTACACACTCCTATCAGCCTTTTTACATATTCCACACCGAGTACAGCCTTGCGCACATGGAGCAGTAAATTCTTCTTTTTTAGCCTCTTCTAATTCTCGTTCTAAGTACAATGAATCCAGCCCCATATCCAGCACTTTCCAAGGCAGAATTTCACTTTCTGGCTCCCGCTGACGATATAAGTAATCTTCCTCACGAAGCATGTTCTTTTTCATCGCCTGCTTAAAACCTTTACTGCCGCCCTTCTCGTGAGCATCTAGCAATACAGCAGACAACCGCCGATCTCCTCTAGCTAAAACACCTTGAATATAAGCTTCTTTTGGCGATTCAACCAATACTTCTATTCCTCTTTGTTGCCGCAAACTAGAGCTAATATACTTTAGCCTTTTTTCCACTACTGAAACCTGTGTCATGGGCATCCACTGAAAAGGTGTAAAGGGTTTCGGAATAAAGGGATTAATACTTAAGGTTAACCGTCCTCTACTGCCTAAAGATTCCATATACTCTTTAATAGTTATTGCCATGGTAACGATTTCTTCAATGTCTTCGTCTTCCTCATAAGGTAATCCAATCATAATATAGAGTCGAATATGGGGTATCCCTGCGTTAACCGCCATTTTAATGGAATTAAATAGATGCTCATCTGTAATGGTTTTATTAATCACTTTGCGCAAACGGATACTCGCAGCTTCCGGCGCTAAAGTAATTGTTCGATGTTTGCTAACAGCCAATGCACTTACCAAATCCAAGGTAAGAGTATCGGCTCTTAAAGAGGCCACAGACATATGCATTCCTTGTTCTAAAATAATATTACATAACGAATCAATCTCAGGATAATCAGAAATCGCAGCCCCCATTAATCCAACCTTACTGCGATATGCTTTTGCCTTTACAACGGCGGCTTCTAATGTCTTTAGCGATCTTACTCGAGGATTTCGATAGCAATACCCTGCCATACAAAAGCGGCAATGGCGGCCACAGCCACGAGCTACCTCAATCAAAAACATATCTTTAAACTCAGTATTTGGAGTTACAACCACCGTCTGCGCCTCATATTGATCCAACTCTTGAATCCAGCGCCGCTGTACATGCTGGGGCACTCCCTCAGAACAAGATACTTTTTTAATCGTACCATCTGCTTTATATTCCACTTGATAAAAACAAGGCACATATGCACCAGGAATTTGTGCTATTTGAAATAAAATTTCCTGCCTAGAGATATTATTATCACGTGCCTGATAATAGACATCTAATATTTCGTGTATGATTTCTTCGCCTTCACCAATGATAAACACATCAAATAAATCAGCTAAAGGTTCTGGATTAAAGGTCGCACAAGGACCGCCTGCAATAACCAAAGGATCTTTTTCTCCCCGATCAGCAGCTAATACAGGAACCTTTCCAAGCTGTAAAATACTTACTACATTAAAATAATCCATTTCAAATGTTAGAGCAAAGCCGATTAAAGAAAATCCATATAATGGACGTTGCGTTTCGATGGTCATTAACGGTGTATTCGTACGAATATATTCAGGCTCTGTTTTTCTGTCAGGTAAAAATAACCTTTCACAGGCTGTATCTCCCCTAGAATTGACTTGTTGATAAATAATTTGAAATCCTAAATTGGACATTCCTACATGATATGTATTTGGATACACTAATGCAAAGCCTCGACGTGATCCAGGAGGAAAAACCATCGCCCCCTGTTCTTCTGCCAAAGTTTTCTGTAACTTTTCTTTTAATTGCCAAGTCAAAACTTATCACTCCATCTTAAATACGATACATTCCTTTTAACCATCTTATTACAGATGTGCTACACGCTGCTCTAATTCTTCATGCTTTGCGTCATTAAAGCGATCAATGGTACTCAGATAACCAGTGATGCGTCGTACTCTTTTGATGTCAGACATAGAACATACAGGGCATGTATCCCCACCAATTACACCGAGATAGCCACAACCTTCACAAAAATCTACGGGGAAATTAATACCTGCATATCCAATATCACATTGCTGCATGTAACGAATCACATCTTCAACTGCCTTGAGGTTATTTACAGGAGGTGCTGTAAACTCCACATAACTAATATGACCTGCATTTGTATATTTATGATAAATCGCTTCTATTTTTATTTTATCATATACACTAATGGAATAATTGACAGGAATATGAAAGGAGTTAGTATAATAATCTTTATCTGTTACACCAGGGATCAAGCCATATTCACGGCAATCCATTTTGACAAAACGTCCTGCTAATCCTTCTGCCGGTGTTGCCAGCAACGTATAATTCAACATGTATTTATCCGTAGCCTTATCAACTTTGTTGCGCATAAATGCCACAATTTCCTCACCCAATATTTGGGATTCCTCACCTTCACCATGATGATAGCCCGTTAAGGCAATCAAAGCTTCAGCTAAGCCAATGAAGCCTACTGATAACGTGCCATGTTTGATCACATCTGCAATCATGTCATTTGCAGCTAATTTATCTGAATCCAAATATAAGCCTTGCCCCATTAAAAATGGCATATCTTTTACTCTTAATTTCCCTTGCACCTGATAACGATGAAACAACTGTTCACAAGTTAAATCAATGAGATCGGATAAGCTCTGATAAAACTTCATTAAATTTCGTTCTGCCTGAATCGCAAGCCTAGGTAAATTGACCGTGGTAAAACTAAGATTTCCCCGTCCATTCGTTACTTCCGGTCCGCATTTATTAGACATAACTCTAGTACGGCATCCCATATAACCAATTTGATCACCATAAGGTTTGTTAAATGAAGCATCCATGAAACTAAAAGTAGGATTCAAGCGCTGAGAAGCTACACGGATTGCCAGCTTAAATAAATCATAATTAGGGTCTTTCTTATTAAAGTTAATACCTTCTTTTACACGAAAAATAATATTGGGGAATATAGGGTTCTCTCCATGGCCTAACCCCTTCTCATATGCTAATAAAAGATTTTTTGTTACTCTACGTCCCGCTGGTGTCGTATCTGTACCGATATTCAGACTAGAAAATGGAACTTGTGCTCCTGCCCTGCTATGCATAGAATTGAGATTATAAATAAATGCTTCCATTGCCTGATAAACCTCTTCTTCTTTAATGCCTTCCATAAAAGGAGCCATATCCGAATCAAAGAAAGCAAAAGACTGACCACCATGCATATCATTTTGCGAACTTTGCAAAATAATAGCAGCTAAAGCCGCTGCAGATGCTGGGCGCTTCGGTGGCCGAATATAGCCATGCCCATTATTAAAACCATCTTTTAATAATTTACCAAGAGGAATTTGTACACAAGTTAATGTTGTTCCATAAAAGTCTAAATCATGAATATGAATGTCTCCTTTTATATGAGCATTAGCCATGTGTTCAGGAAGTAAGCGATTCAAATAATAAGATTTACTGGCAGCGCTGGCAATCTGCAGCATTTTGGCTGAAGGAGAATTAGAAATATTAGCATTTTCTCGATTGGTTTCTACTAAGATTTCTGCAACAGCATCCATCAAATAGGATTGGCCATCGCGCATACGAGTTCGTTTATCTCTATACAAAATATAGGCTTTCGCCGTTTTTGCATGTCCTTTTTCAATTAAGATTTTTTCTACAGCATCCTGGACCTCTTCAACACCAAATGTTCCTCCATTATATTCTTGTTTTAAAAAGCGCAGGACATCTAATGTTAATTCCATTGCTAATTGTTTATCCGCTCCACCTACAGCTTTAGCAGCTTTAAAAATAGCTTCCGTAATTTTATTTTCATCAAAGGAGACCTCACGTCCATCTCGCTTTTTAATTTTCATAATGATACCAATTCCTCACTTTATATAGGTTATACTGTAATTATTGTTTATTTTTCATCAATGCTTGCAATTCTTCCATAAAATTATTAATATCTGCAAATTGCCTATACACTGAAGCAAATCGAACATATGCTACTTGGTCAAGATCTTTTAAATGTTTCATTACAATTTCGCCAATTTGTTGCGTAGAGATTTCTCGTTCCATCGTATTGCGAATATCTCGCTCTACCCGCTCTCCTAAAGCTTCTATTTCATTAATTGGTATATAGCGTTTCTCACAAGCCCTTACAATCCCATTTAATAATTTACTCTGTTCAAAGATTACACGACGACCATCTTTTTTTATTACCATTAAGGGGGATTGTTCGATCATTTCATATGTAGTAAAGCGGCGCATACATTCCAAACACTCACGCCTACGCCGAATTGTACTCCCCTCTTCCGCTGCTCGTGAATCAATCACTCGACTTTCTACACAACCACAAAATGGACAACGCATAGGAATTCCCCCTTTTGATAATCATTCAACAAGCTTCATAAAGTAACAGCCTTTTCCTGATGTATTCTCAACGATATTTTTAACGAGCTAATACCCACCAGCTCACTACAAAATTTTGCTGTTACATTGTCTTACTAGATATTGTGCTCTATTATTTACTTTACGCCATATATTGTGCTTCTCCTGCTTAGCTTTTTAATAAAATTTAATTTTAATAAAAACAACAAAAGAAAACGACTGCCAACTTTATAAAAAAGCTGCAATCGTTATCATTATATCATATGTACGTAACATATTTACTAATCCTTATTTATCCAGGTGTTTGATTTCGGCAAAAGCAGTAGCCTCTACTAAAATAACATCAAACCCTATTTTATTAATTTTATCCCAAGGAATTACAACATCCTCGCTGCGGCCAAATAAGCCTAAAAACCTGCCATTTCCCGGAACTACGATAGCTGTTAATCTTCCACTTTCCACATCAATTTCAATATCTGTAATCGCCCCTAACCTTTTACCATCAACAATATTAATTACTTCTTTAAGTTTAAGATCTGATACGCAATTGGTAATGCCTTTCATATCATCCACACCCCCAATACATTCTATGAGGGACAAGAAGATTTATGATATCCCATTTTAATAAAGTTTATTTGATGAACACCTAAGCTTGCTATTTCCCTATTCTATTTTTCCTTGCTCTGCTTTGCAGTATATGCTAAACAATTCTGCCCAGAGGCCCCTCTAACCACCTTGGAAGGCGATGATGCACTTTTAATCCCCATAGCCCTACATCCATAGGGAAAATTTCGATCCCAAGTTGTATAAAGATACACACACTTACTACATATGGGTTTTTGCATATAATTTCTATCACCTCTAAGGCAGTCAAACCATCCATACTTGTAAAAACAATACGATTCATTTACACTTTATAATCTACCGTTACACCAACTCGTCCAGCAGCATGACTCGCTCGATTGACAATCTCATCTTTCTTTTCTTCTTTATCTTCTTTTTTCTTTAGCGATTGATTGTTTGTCTTTTCTTTCGGCATATATTCAGGTCTTTTGAATAGTTGTATACGTCCAATAGGCTTCACTCGCAATGCTTTTTCAACTGCTTCAATTGGTGGAATTCGTTCATCTCTTTTCATACCAATCACCGCCTAATATACTTCTATACACTTATTAAAACATGCTCTGATATACCTGTCAATAAATCCTCTTTAAGCCTTAAAATATTCTTTACATTATTTATCGTGAATTTCCATATATTTTTCTATTTCTTCTCTGCTATTGTACTGACAGATACCTGTCTGAATAAAAGCATTGGCAACCGCTCTTTCAAGAGTTACTAATTCAGGTATATTACTCTGTTCCACATACTCAATAACTCTGCATTCACCATTTTCAATGGCAGAGTATGGTCCACCATTCTGATTCGTCCTGCCAATAATTAGACCACGAAATATGCCTTTACAGGGCTTTCTCTCACGTGACATATTGATCACCTCATCTAAATCTATGTGAGAACACTACTATTGATACCTTTGTCAATAATAAAGAAGAGAACACGAACCTAACGATTCGCGTTCTCTCCTGTAAGACAGCAATTTAAAATTTATATGCAACTGCAGCACGGAAAGAAGTATTATCAGCATCAGTGTCAATTGCAGAATTGCTTTTATATAATAAGTTCAGTGAAGTGGTTTTATCAAATTTGTGGTTATAAATATAGTATGCACCTTTTTCTCCACGATCCCAATCAGTATAAATATCTGCATTAGCATCAGTTCTGTGGGAATAAGCGGATAAGTTATTTTTATCATCAAAGGCATATGTTACCCCAAGGACGAGAGCATCATTTTTAGTATCAGCATCAGATTTAATATAATCCGCTACAAAGCTGGCTTTACCAGTAGTATATTGGACATCAGTTCCCCAAAAAGTTCTATCACTACCCGCATTAGGATTAGCCTTTGCAATGGTACCTCCTACAGTCCAATCTTTTACAGGACTATAAGAAGCATGAACCGAATAAACCTTATCTTTAGTATCTTTATCACTTTTACCAGCAACAATTTGTAATGAAGTTACACCAGATTTTCCAGTAGCGACTACACCATCAAAAAGTACCATATCTTCTCCAATATATCCTTCACTACTATATAAAAGAGCGGTAGGGCTAATAGAAAGCCCCTGGCGTCCTACTTTATATTGAAAATCGTTTTCCTTTACGATAATTCCATATTGATCAATAACAGCTACGCTATTACCATATTTAGCTTTGGAAAAATCCGGACCAATTTTGTCTCCGCTAAGAGATTGTGCAGCAAAACGGGCAAACAAATCAACATTATTGCTTAAGGCTGTTTTGGCATTTAGGCGAAAACTATATATGCCGCCTTGAGTATCAGGATCACCATCAGCAGTATTAGAACGGTATTGTACTTTGACTTGACCATCAAGTTCTACAGGAGCGGCAAAGGCAGCTCCTGTAGTTAAAACCATAGCGGCAGCAAGAGCAGTAGTAATTATTTTCTTCATCATATTTCCCCCAATATTATTGTTCCCCTATGGCTTCTTCGGTACCGATAGATATCCAGCGTGTATTTGGCTCCCCACCGACTAGCCAGCTTGCAGCTCTATCCAGATGTTATACAGATCCACCTCCAAGTACATCTAAGACTATACTTACAAAATTTTAGGATTATCGTTAATTCGTCGGACAAATCATAAAATCCTGCCGGAAATAAAAACAAATGTTTTTATTTTTAGTACATTCATTGATATTAATTATCAAAGAATCGCAGTAGTGTACTATGTCTCTTGCAAAAATACGTTTTTATGCGTTTTAACATTTGGACTAGTTAAAAAGCCATGGTATAATAGACTTATCTCTTACAAGATGCAACAATCGAGCAAAGGAGGAATGCACTTTGGATTTACAGGCTCTATTACTTGATAAGAAGAAAAAAGCAAATGAAAACAATAAATCATTCTTAAAGGCGGCTAAAGGAAAAGCTAACAATACCAGCCATCAAATGCCCATGAGAAAAGCCGGCAGAGGAAAATAAGTTTCAAATAAAAAAGACTAAGATATGGATGGAATGCTAGTCTTAGTCCCACTTATAGAAGATGGAATCTTAGGGTGTTTTTAGTCATTGGATACATTCTTCTAAGATGGCAGAACATGTGTTCTGTCATTTTTCTTTTATCCTCACATAAAAATAGATAACACTCAATAATAATGGAGGATATTATGAATGCGCTATATGTGAGAGTGTCAACAGATGACCAAGCCCGCAAAGGTTATTCTTTAAACGACCAAATCGCTGCCTGTCGCAATCATTTATTAGCGATAGATCACACCAGAATAAAAGAATATATTGACGATGGCTATAGCGGAGAATATTTAGAGCGACCCGGCCTTGATAAACTACGAAATGATTTACAAAACGGGATCATAAAAATCGTAGCTATTTATGATCCTGACCGTCTTTCCCGTAATCTTACCAATCAATTGATTATTGCTGATGAAATAGAAAAAACAGGTGCCAGAATTACTTTTGTTACCGGCGATTATGATTCCTCACCAGAAGGCCGCTTATTCTTCAGTATGAAAGGCGCTATTTCTGCTTATGAAAAATCAAAAATTCGTGAAAGAACTTCCCGCGGCCGCCGAGCGAAAGCAAATCAAGGAAAAATCGTCTCCAATGCCCGCCCCTTTGGCTATGACTGGGACAAAAAAAATAGCATGTATGTCATCAACGAAGAGGCAAGTAAAACCATTCAATTCATTTATCATTTATGCATTCATCAAGGCTATGGATCAAGGCGGATTACTTTAGAGTTAGCACGTCTTGGTATTGTCGGCACAAATAATCGCCCGCTCTCGATCTGCACTGTCTCACGCATTCTTACTAAAGAAATGTATCATGGACAGCATTATCTTTTTAAGCAAAAAACTTGTAAAACAGGTCAGAATAGCCGCGAAATCAAAGATAATCCTCCTGAAGCTTGGATTCCTGTTACAATACCTGCAATAGTCACTCGTGAAATGTGGGAATCTGCCCAATTGCAGATCCAACGAAATAAGAAATTGGCAACACGTAATAATAAACATAATTATCTTTTACGAGGATTGCTGCACTGTGCTCTCTGCGGACGTTCCATGACAGCCTATGCTCGTCCTGCTAAGCGAAAAAATGGTAGTGATAAAATCTACTATTATTATTCCTGTATTTCCAAAGAATCAAATACCTATGCAGTCAATGGCACCTCTTGCCAGTGTCGCCGAATACCCGTGGAAGATTTAGAACAAGCTGTCTGGCAATGCCTCGTTACCCTAGCAACTGCTAAAGATCATTTACAAGAATCCATACTTACCAACACCAATTTTAACTATTCAGAACAAATAACAAATTTACATGCTCTCCAAGTTGAACTAAAGAAGAAAAAAATAAATACCCTGCGTTGGTATCAGGAGAATTTGATTGATAGCGAAACAGTAGAAAGAGAATTACAAACCCTAAATAAGGAGCTAACTACTATCCATCACGATATATCTGAGCTGAGAACTCTCCAAGAAAAAATAAATCAGCTGGTAACATCACCAGCTGATTTAATCACTGCTAAAACTTTTACAGAAAAACGCAATGTATTACTTAAACTCTCGTATCGTATTTTTGCCGTAAGACTTAATGATTCTTTCGAATTTTACCTTGAAAAATAAATTTAATGAAAAAAACCGCCAACATCTCTTTTATGAGTACCGATTAAAAAAGCCATGTTTGTTTTTACCATTTGAATATCTGACATGTTAAGATCTGACGTCTTTATCATATTTTTCCCCCCTACACCTCTGCTTGTTCCATATAGTATATGAAGTTAAAGAGTAAAGGTGTCAGGAATGTCGCAGGTAAATGAATTCACTTTAGCCCCTCTTTCCAAAGTTCAGCTAATTTCCAGCGAAATTCAACTTTTTCGTCTTTCTGTTCTGTACCACTAATAACTTCCTTTGGCGGCAATGCAGTCGCGTTAGTAATATCAATAAAACAAAGAGGAGGAAATAATACGCACCACCAATTTTTCCCTTGCGCCTTCCCTATAAGTACACGCACTGCCTCATATTTTCCAGCCGGCAATACCAAATTACCATATGATTTTATAGGAAAATCAAACATGCCTAACTCTATCGCTACTGACTCATGGGATCCATTCATTGCCACGACCTTTTCCGCCACTGCAGTAAGCTCGCCCTGATGTTCCAATACAACCTGCCTTGCCATTTCTTTATCAATAACAGTTTCTAAATGCGGTGCTAAATAAGCAATAACGGCATCACGCACTTTTAACTTTAGCTGTTGATCAGATGCACTATCACTATTCGCGAGTACATGTAAACGTATGAGATTTTCCTTACCGAGCGATACGGGTAAATTGTCTTGTCCATAGTAAAGCAAAAAACCCCATCCAGCCACAATGAAAAGAACGATTAGCAAACCTCTTCCCCATACTGTATTATACTTCACAATCAATTTCTCCCCTATTCATTTATATATATTTGCGCATATGGCTAAGAGCCGCTTTTTCTAATCGTGAAACTTGCGCCTGAGAAATTCCGATCTCATCAGCCACTTCCATTTGTGTTTTTCCTTCAAAGAAGCGCAAATTAAGTATATGTTTTTCCCTATCGCTTAATCTATGCATTGCTTCTTTGATTGCCACCCCTTCTAGCCAATTAAAATCTAGCTGTTTATCATCACTAATCTGATCCATTACAAAAATAGGATCTCCACCATCATGATAAATTGGTTCAAATAAAGATATTGGTTCTTGAATTGCATCGAGGGCAAAAATGATTTCTTCTCGTTGAATTTTAAGCTCATCAGCAATTTCTTTGATGGACGGCTCACGTGAATGTCTGTTGACCAAAGAATCCCTTACCTGCAGAGCCTTATAAGCAATGTCTCGCATTGAGCGACTAACACGAATTGGATTATTATCTCGTAAATACCGACGTATCTCACCAATAATCATAGGCACGGCATAGGTGGAAAATTTCACATTTTGCGACAGGTCAAAATTATCAATGGCTTTCATCAAACCAATACAACCGACCTGGAATAAATCATCTACATATTCGCCTCGGTTATTAAATCGTTGAATAACACTCAGTACCAATCGTAGATTACCATATATTAATTGTTCTCTTACAGACAATTCTCCATTTTGAAGCACCACAAATAGTTCACGCATCTTAGTGGCGGAAAGCACCGGGAGTTTCGCTGTATTTACGCCGCAAATTTCTACTTTATTAATAATCATTTTATTCCCCCCATTGGTTTCCATAGTCCATTTGAATTATTACCATACATGAGCATTATTGCCATGGATAGTTAGTTTTATTCATCCTTGCTACAATAGATAAACAAATGTTATGAAAACCAACGAGCTCTTACCAAAATAAGCCTTGCAGCTATATTTCTCATAAAAATAAAAATACACCTCATCAGAGGTGTATTGGATAAGTTGAAATCAATCTTCTACATGGCAATCATCAGGGATGGAAGCTAGGGGTGAACGGCGTTACGTCGGAAGCAAGCGAACCCCCATATTCCATCCTGGCAGACTAAAATCTATATTCAGGTTTCTCAACGCATTGCATATAGACAAAATCTTTATCTTATCGTTATTCCATACGCATAATTTCTTTACGCAAGCGCTTGATAATTCTCTTTTCGAGTCTAGATATATAAGACTGAGATATTCCCAACATATCTGCAACTTCTTTTTGGGTACGCTCTGCTCCGTCATCATGCAAGCCAAATCGCAGCTCCATAATACGCCTTTCTCGTCCGCATAGTTTATTCATAGCGGTATGCAGCAAAGTCTTATCCACTTCTTCTTCAACAGATTTATAAATAATATCGTTTTCTGTACCTAACACATCCGATAAGAGTAACTCATTACCATCCCAGTCGATGTTCAAAGGTTCATCAAAAGATACTTCCGCTCTGGTTTTGCTATTACGCCTAAGATACATCAAAATCTCATTTTCAATGCATCTCGATGCATATGTCGCTAACTTTATGCGTTTTACAGGATCAAAAGTATTTACAGCCTTAATCAAACCAATTGTCCCTATACTAACAAGATCTTCTATTCCCACCCCTGTATTTTCAAACTTGCGGGCAATGTACACGACTAGACGTAAATTTCTTTCAATAAAAATACTTTTAACCCCTAAGTCGCCTTTTTGCAAGCGAGTTAATAAAAATACTTCTTCGTCATTACTTAAAGGGGGAGGCAATACTTCTGTACTACCGACATAAAAAACCTCATCAGCCGCTAATATTCCCAATCTTTGCAACAAACAGATCGTCTTTAGTTTGATCACTATTTTAATGATAGACCATGTTATGCGCATATACTTGCCCCCTCTTTTTTGTATAACTCATTGATTATCTGAGGATGTAATAAGCCAGCATATGTTCCATCCTCTGATAGAGCACCACTATAAATTCCAATTACCACATTCTGAATCCTTATTTCTGCTGTACCTGATAGCGATACAAGTAAGGCATCAGCTCTAAAAGCGAGCAACATACTGCGGCTTCCAATGCCATGGTAAGGAATTATTTGTGTACGTGATAGCCATTTTTCATCAGTACACTGGGATAAGTTCACCAACCACATTTCTGGTACATTTTCTTGTAAAAAAGTTACCACATCCTCACTTAAAATTGACGCTATAACATATTGACTAACTAAAACCACTGGTTTATGGCCTATTGTAGTATATAAACTGTTACCTGTATCAAGCATGGCTGTTAACTCAACCACCTGCCCATTATATTCAATTTTCACTTGATATAGACTTTGCTGCCGAGTTGTACTCGATAACATACGCCGTATGATAGTAACAATCAAAATAGATCCTAAACAACTTCCCCATAATACATTTTCCCAGGATAAAGTTGTAAGAATTCTGATCAGCGTATGAGAATAATGATTCACTTGCCAGAAATAAACCCATCCAACAATAGAACCACCTAAAATAAAGGATACAACATAAAAAGATGCTAACAATAAAAATGATCTGCGTTTAGATGTATAGCCAAACGCTATATAAATCAGCAGGCATGACATTACTAATTTAGCGATAGCGGTATGACAGAACTCCATACTAGGCAGCATACCGATTAAGACGTAGCAACCCCCTACTGCAGCTGCTAATACTATCCGCCAAAATTTATATGTAGCCCCTACCGTCCAAGCCGTTAACATTAGAATCATACTATTCATCATTATATTAATAATAAAAAGCACATCAGCATAGATATACATCAATAACCTTCCTATCATCATAAACGTAACAGCAATATACATTTTAATAATAATCTATTGTTTCATTGCATAAGTTATTCTTATTATAACAAGGTGATCTTTATTTTTTTGTAGAAATATGGTTTTTTCTTCCAACTTATTTGTTGCATCAATTGCTGCTTATTTTTTTAATCCTAAACAAAAAAGCATACAAAATTTAATTTTGCATGCTTTTTTTATTACATTATTCATTTATATTCTCGCATTAACATAAGAGAAGAGGTTAATATTAACGTCTCATCCATGTTGGTATATCTAAATCACGTACTTTAAAAGGTTCTATCGTTGTACTCTCCAATTTTCCTTTTACTACACTAAGAGGCTTACCGTCAAACCCTGTAGCAATTACAGTTACACGAACTTCATCCTGAAAATTTTCATCAATGACTGCGCCAAAAATAATATTTGCTTCAGGATCAACTGCATCAGAAATAATCGCAGCAGCCTCATTTACCTCTAGTAAACCTAAACTCGGCCCTCCTGTAATATTCAAAAGAACTCCCCTGGCGCCTTCAATCGAAGTTTCTAGCAAAGGACTCTTTATTGCCGCTTCAGCTGCAGCTACTGCTCGATTATCGCCTGAACCATATCCAATCCCCATTAGGGCTGAACCCGTATCAGTCATAATGGTCTTCACATCTGCAAAATCCAAATTAATAAGCCCTGGTACAGCAATTAGATCCGAAATCCCTTGTACCCCTTGTCGTAATACATCATCAGCAATGCGAAAAGCATCGATCATAGAAGTACGCTTATCAGCGACTTGCAATAAGCGATCATTCGGTATGGTAATCAGAGTATCTACTTTTTCTTTCAACTTTGCGGTTCCACTTTCAGCTTGCGCCTGACGTCTCCGACCTTCAAAAGAAAAGGGTTTCGTGACAACACCAACCGTTAATGCCCCTACCTCTTTAGCACACTCAGCAACAACAGGAGCTGCACCAGTACCCGTACCGCCTCCCATTCCTGCAGTTACAAAAACCATATCAGCACCACGCAATGCCTTTATAATTTCTTCACGACTTTCTTGAGCAGCTTTTTCACCAATGTCCGGATTGGCACCTGCTCCAAGTCCTTTGGTAAGTTTTTCGCCAATTTGTATTCGATAAGCTGCCTGAGAATGCATTAATGCTTGTGCATCTGTATTTACTGTTATAAATTCTACGCCATGTAGACCAGCAGCAATCATCCGATTTACAGCATTATTTCCACCACCGCCAACACCAATTACTTTAATTGCAGCAAATTGATCTAAATCCATATCTAATTCAAGCATGGAATTTCCCCCTTATAGTCACAAGATTTAGTTTTTTAAAAAATTTCTACACTTACTCATCAATGACCGCCAAGGATTACTCTCTAGAATAACTTGGGGTTTTGGCAAATTCTTTCCTGCATATTTTAATATCCCATAACAAGCTGCATTTTCAGGAGAACGATATTCTAAAGGCAGTTCTTGATGAATGACAACTTGAACCGGTATACCAAAGGTTGCTTCTATGCTCTGAACAAAACCAGACATAGCCCCACAACCACCAGTAAGAAAAATCTTTTCAATTTTATTTTCTGCCAAAAATATTTTACTATGCTCATGCATTAAATAAACAAGTTCACAGATACGACTCTCAACAATTTTATATAAAAAGTCATAAGAAACATGCTTGTCTGTAGTACCATACGCGTTACAATCTAAAATGATCTCCTGCCCCTGTAGTTGTTTATTTAGCTTTGCATAATATTTCTTAATCTCCTCAGCATGTTCCCAGGAAATAGCTAATCCTCGCATAATATCACTTGTAATATAATTTCCACCTAGAGGTAACGCTGTAGTGAAATCGATATGCCCCTCTTGGTACAAGATTAACTCTGTACTCCCCGCTCCTATATCTATCACTAAAAAGTTTTTAGCAGGCACTGGAATTATAGCTTCTGTAACAGCAACAGCATTAGCAATTACACTAACAACATGTATACCTAACGTTTCAATTTCTCTGACCAGATCATTGAGTGTCATTTTAGGTATACTTACAACATGAGCCTCCACTTCTAAGTGAGAACCTTTTTCCTGTAGTGGCAATCCATTTTTTCTTTGTTTATCAACAAAAATCTTCTGTGGCAATACATGTAACACTTCATGATCATCAGGAATAGCAACCAATGCTGCAGCTCGATACACACGATTCACGTCATCTATTGTAATGCTACTTGGAGCTGAAGGAGCAATGCTGCCAATACTATTTACTGCATTAAGTTCCATACCGCCAATGCCGATATAAGCATCCTTAACAGAAAGATCAGTAGCCATTACTGCACAGTCAACAGCTTGTTCAATAGACTTAACCAATAGATTACAATTGGAAATTACACCTTTTGCAAAGCCATTTGTTGTCATTTGGCCGCTACCAGCGATTGTTACATGTCCATCTAGACCAATTTTTCCAACAAATATTTTAATATTACTTGTACCGATATCAATTCCTAAGATATTTTTGCTATCCATGGCTAACCTCGTTTGAAGTATTCTACACCATACTCCTATTTCAACATAAATACTAAATTTCCTTTTTTTATTGTAATAAAGAGACAATTATCCTACTAATATTTTTTAAAAGTCTCATTATAGCAAATTAGCACCTTGATTATCCTTTTATATTTAAAAAAGACTTGGCGTAGGCCAAGTCTTCAGAAGCTCTAACGATTCTAACTCCTTATTATTTCCTTAAAAAATAGCGTCGAATGATTGCTAAGTTCTGGAATATCCGTAAACCAAAAGCTAATAGTGCAACATAATATAAATCAATACCCAAACCTTCACCAATGTACACTAATCCAGCAGCCATTAATGCATTTGTAAAAAAACCTGTAATAAATACAGTATTATCAAATTTTTCTTCCGCTCCAGCCCGTAATCCGCCAAATACAGAGTCCAAAGAAGCTAATAAAGCAACTGACATGAATTTTGCATATTCAACAGGTATAGTAAGAGGGAAAAAAACACCTAAACTAATACCAATAATAAGTCCAACCAATGGTAAAGCCACTATTTACCACCATCCTTTATTGGCTTGGCATATTCAAAGCGAAATGCGCCTTTATATGCAGGAACATCTACTACATCTTGTTTTTTCAGACTGACTTGAATCCCCCAAAATTGCAATGTCTCTATTACTCCGCCTCTCATCTTAAGGGAATTTTCTAAGGTTTGCGGTTCACCAATCACCAATATTTCATATGGTGGCGAATAGCGTGTATTATTTACCGATAGCGTTGGCCCAGCACAACGTACTTCTGATGTGGCAATTAGCCTCTGCCCATTAATAGAGATCGCCTCTGCACCAGCTGCCCACAATTCATTAATTACCTTTAACATATCTTCATCATGAATTAAATATAAGTTCGGATTTTCTCCTGGTTTCGATAATCTTTTGCTATCGTCAATTGTTATACTAAGACCCGTGCCTCTTACAGCCACTACACCAGCACCCATTTTAATATTTTCGCTTTCTTTCGTCGCAGATTCGGCTCCTGTCGTCTGTCTTAATTCATATACTTGTTTAAGTAGTACATCACGTTCTTTTTCAGTTTGACTTAAGCGTTGCGATAAGTCCTCAATACGCTGAAAAGGAATACTTGATCGGATATCCTGGGCCGTACGAAATTGTACCGCTAACATAAACCCCAGTACCACGCATACCAAGGCAATAGCAGCTTGTCCTTGTCTAAGCTTCAGCAATTTCTCGCTCTCCTTTTTTTAAACTATATTTTTAGTATTCTTGAAGTTCCTCACCTTCTAAGGTTTTAATTTAATAAAAGGCGAAGCGTAGGTAAGATCAATATATTCTACATTTATTTTTTTATCACTAATTTCATGTAAAATAGTATTTGTTAATTTAACTTTATCAGACAATCTTTCACTACTGCCCAAACGTATCTGCACGGATGCAACTGTATAAGCACTGATTTGCTCTGGTGATATTACATTTACCTCAGAGATTTGATTCAAAACTGGTTCATCCAGCAATGATAAATAGTGTACAACACTTTGAATCGTTGGATTTTCAATTTTGTCACTTACATACTCATTATCTAATCGAATTCCTGTTATCATAGGCACATTCATATTTTTTAAATTTTTGAAAGCGGCTAGTACAATGCCTTGGGAATCCAATTCTAAGAATCCATAGCTACTAGTGACATACACGATCGGCTTTCGTTCCTTTATATGAATGACTATAGTTCCTGGAAAGCGTCGTGAAATTTCAACCTCTGCAATTCTTAAGTCATTAAGTAAGCGATTTCTTATATCCGATGTGTTTAAATTAAATATATTCAATTTTTCAGGAATGTCGGCGATATGGTATACATCATCCACAGTTACATAATTATTGCCTTCAACTACTACTTCCCCTATAGTAAAGTAAGATGACTTGATAAATAATAGTCCAGCAATCAGTATAACCAGTACTAAAATTAATCCAATAAACCCTTGATTCGGCCTAAGGCTTTTATCTTTCGGTGTATACTGCAATGATTCTAGATCCCCCATATAATCGCTCCTTGAAATAACGTTAATAACTATAAGTATAAAAGTAATGATACAACAATTCTAAGCATAATACAATTATAAAAAAGCAGACAGTATGTTGATACGGTCTCCAATAATTACCGATTCAGTTAGCTATGAAAAGAAGCATACCTCCTTAGCTAACTGAATATTATTGAATCCATACAAATACTGTCTTGCACCTACAAGGAAATAATATTTTATATTATTTAGTCTCTACTAGACACAGTAATTCTTCACATAATGCACTAAATGACATTCCTGCAGCCGCTGCTGCTTTCGGTACTAAACTAGTACCTGTCATTCCAGGTATCGTATTCACTTCTAGCACATACGGATTATTATCATCATCAAGCATGATATCCACTCTGGCAATGCCACAGCATCTTAATGCATGAAAAGCCTCTAAAGCCACTTTTTGCACAAGGAAAGTGGTTTCCTCTGATAATTGAGCTGGCACAATATATTCAGTAGTTCCCTTTGTATATTTAGAATGATAATCATACCTCCCTGAAAAAGGAACTATTTCAATCACAGGCAATGCCTTTAAGTCATTATTGCCTAAGATTGCAACGGTAAGTTCTCTTCCTTTTATAAATTCCTCAACTAAAATGGTATCGCTGTATTGGAAAGCCTGCTCAATTGCCTGAGACAAATCTGCACTTTTTTCAACAATGACAACACCAATGCTAGATCCCTGAGATGAAGATTTTACTACAACCGGTATGCTAAAACCAGCAATAATTTCTGTTACTAAATCACGGCTTAAGTCGGCTTTTGTAAATAAAAGAGAACGAGGTGTCGGAATGGAGGCCGACAAAAATATTCGTTTAGAGATACCTTTATCCATAGCCATCGCACTAGCTAACACTCCTGACCCAGTATAAGGGATACCTAACAATTCAAGTGCTCCTTGTAATACTCCATCTTCACCATATTGACCATGAATCGCATTAAAAACAATTTCAATTTTTTCTTTAGTTAACTGTTCTACAAAACGTGCAGGATCAAGATCAATACCTACTGCACCTTTATATCCGCTTTCCTGAAGTGCTGTTAAAATGGCTTTACCTGTATTTAAAGAAACCTCTCTTTCCGCTGATGGCCCCCCATTACCACTGCAATTCTTTTGCTCTTCATACTATAAATCCCCCTAGTCCTTTTTATGGCGTGAAATATTTGCACCTAAACTTCTAAGTTTTTCTTCTAATGCTTCATATCCCCGATCGATATGATATACATTTTCTATTTCAGAAACGCCTTCTGCTGCTAAAGCCGCTAGAACTAATGCTCCACCAGCCCTAAGATCATGGGCAGCAACGATGGCTCCTGTTAATTTGGGTATACCGCGTATAATAGCAGTACGACCTTCTACTTTTATTTTAGCTCCCATACGCATTAATTCATCTACATGTTTAAAACGATTTTCAAAAATTGTTTCTGTTATAATACTCGTTCCTTTGGCATTTGTTACTAGAGATAACATCGGTGCTTGCAGATCCGTGGGAAAGCCTGGATATGGCAATGTTTTAATATCAACACCACGCAAATCTCCCCCTCTTACCCGGATTGAATTGTTTCCTGTTGTAATTTTTACACCAATATCTTTTAGCTTATCTGTCACGGAAAAAATATGTTCTGATAATATATTCTCTACAACTACGTCACCATGGGTAATGGCTGCTGCAATCAGAAACGTACCTGCCTGAATGCGATCAGACATTACAATATGTTCAGCAGGCGTTAATTTCTTTATACCATCAATTCTAATAGTATCAGTACCAGCGCCGATTACTTTAGCACCCATCTTATTAAGAAATACTTGCAAATCATATATTTCTGGTTCGCGGGCTGCATTTCGAATTATCGTTGCACCATTAGCTAGTACTGCCGCCATCATAGCATTTTCTGTAGCACCTACACTAGGATAATCAAAATTAATTTCACCACCAGTCAGGCAAGCAGCTTGTGCTTCAATAAATCCAAAATTTTCTTTAACGGATGCCCCAATTTTTTCCAATGCCTTTATGTGCAGATCAATGGGCCTTGGGCCAATCGCACAGCCTCCAGGATAAGAAAGTTTTACTTTATGAAATCGGCCTAACAATGGTCCCATCAAAAAGATAGATGCTCTCATCTCTCGCATTAAATGTTCTGGAATATCCGCATCCTGTATATTGGATGTATCAATTAACAATGTATCCTGTTCTCTAATAATTTTAGCCCCAAATAAGGTTAGAATATCTTGCATAACTTTAATATCTCGTAAGTAAGGAACGTCATGAATAATGCTTACACCAGAACATAATAGTGTTGCTGCCATAATCGGCAATATCGCATTCTTGGCTCCACTTATCCTAATCGTTCCATTTAACTGTACTTCCCCCTTGACGATAAATTTCTCCACCGTCTTCCCCCTCCTAGAAAAGTACAATCACCCTATACATCAATTAGAAAACTTGGCTTACACCAAGTATCATCACAAATTTAAACAATCACTTAATTATGTATTAAATGATATTATAGAAACCCACTTTTCATAGAAACAAATGTCTCCCTTAGGGGAGACAAATTCTATAACTACTGTTTTTGCACTAAGGTTTCAATTAGTTCTTCCCCTACACAGTAAACATTTCCAGCTCCCATGGTAATAACCAGATCACCAGGTTCCACAATTTGACTAAGATACCTAGCTATTTTATCTTTATCCGCAATATAAATTACCTTCTTACTCGTTTGGCTTTCAACCTCCTCTTTCAAGACCTCACCTGTAATCCCCGGAATTGGTGCTTCTCCCGCTGAATACACATCAGTAAGAACTAATATATCACTTGATTGAAAAGCAGAGCCAAATTCATTACGTAAAAATGCAGTACGTGAATAACGATGAGGCTGGAATACACAAATTAACCGATTCGGCTCTGTCTGGCGGGCTGCCAATAACGTAGTTGCAATTTCAGTAGGATGATGAGCATAATCGTCAATGATCCAAACTCCATTAATCCTAGCCTTCGTTTGAAAGCGGCGTTTAGCGCCTTGAAAATGAGCCAATCCTTCTGCAATTTCCTGGAAAGTAAGACCAATATTTAAACCAACAATGACAGCTGCTAAAGAATTCCCTACATTATGTCTTCCTGGAACATTTATTTTAATAGACCCTAATAACTGTTCATTATGATATACATCATAAGTAGTCGTGGCTCCTTGAGTTGAAAGATTCCGCGCCATATATTGAGCAGTATGATCAATTCCATAAGAAATATAGGGACGATCTACTTCATTTACTAAATTTCGAATATTCTCATTATCAAAGCATACAATACCCAATCCTATATTTGGTGGCAATTTATGTAAGAATTTTTTGAAAGTATCTAACACATTTTCCATCGTTTTATAAAAGTCCATATGATCATTCTCAATATTCGTAACTACGGCAATATGGGGTGAAAATTTCAAGAAGGAACCGTCGCTCTCATCTGCCTCAGCGACTAAATATTGACCTGATCCCAGTTTCGCATTACCATTTAAATAATCAACTTCACCACCAATAATTACAGTCGGGTCCACTCCTGCATGTTCAAGCATAACGGCAATCATCGATGTCGTTGTCGTCTTACCATGAGCACCAGCAACAGCAATTCCCTTATACTGCAACATTAAATATGCCACAATATCTGCACGATGAAAAACCGGAATTTGTTTTTTCCTTGCCAATTTAACTTCAGGATTGGTCTCAGGAATAGCTGTTGATATTACGATTGCTTGAGAATCTTGAAGATTCTCTTCATTGTGTCCTAAATATATATGAGCTCCTATTTTTTCTAGTTTAGCAGTAGTCTCAGATTTAGTAAGGTCAGACCCTGAAACAATATATCCCATTTGTAGTAAGACTTTGGCAATTGCGCTCATACCAGCACCACCTATGCCAACAAAGTGAATTTTTTTTATATCTTTTAGCAAAAAATGTCTCCCCTTTCTTGGGCACCCTTACCTATCAGCTCTTATGCGTGTTTTATAGTATGCAGATCATCACAAGGGTGTTACAGCTTAATGTATAATGTTATTTAATCAGATTAAGAGCCATCTGGGCAATACTCTCAGCAGCCTTAGGACGACCTATTTTTTTGCTTGCCAGAGACATCATATCTAATTTTTGCGGATTATTAATTAATTCATTAATACTATTAATTAATATATCAGGATTGAGTTCTTTGTCATGAATGAGAATGGCAGCTCCTTGCCGCTCCATCACCCTAGCGTTATACTCCTGATGGTTTTCTGCGGCGAATGGATAAGGAACTAATATCGATGGAACCCCTCTTGCTGTTAATTCAGCTAATCCCAGGGCACCCGCTCTAAAGATCGCAAGATCTGCTACGGCTAGTGCTTGAGGCATATTGTATAAATATGGTTTGATGATAATATTACCAGCTGCCGTTATATCTATACCACATTGCGTAAATTTTCCAACTATGCCATTATACTCGCTTTGCCCAGTAACATGCAATAGTTGTATCTCCTTGCTGCCTGCAAAAAACTGATGAACCTTTATCATGGCCTGGTTAATGCTGCGAGCACCTCTGCTGCCGCCGGATATTATTATCGTACGTTTGTTCGGGTCAAGACCAAGAGCCGCTATGCTTTCTTCTCGGCTGGCAGATATAACTTCTTGCCGTATGGGATTTCCAGTAAAAAACAGTTTATTTTGATTTGGAAAGTTTTCACTTGCTTCTGTAAACCCTAAAGCGATTTTATCGACAAAACGAGATAAAATCTTATTCGTAATACCAGGAATTACATTTTGTTCCTGAATCATTGTTGGAATTTTAAGCAGACTGGCTGCCAATAAAACAGGCCCACAAACATAACCGCCTGTCCCAATAACAATATCGGGCTTAAACTGCCGGATAATTTTCTGCGACTGCCAAATACTTCCTATTGTTTTAGCTATCGTTTGTATATTCTTTACCGACAAGCGCCTCTCAAATCCTGCTACATCTATAAACTGAATCGTAAATCCTTCTTTAGGTATAATGTCAGCTTCTAAACCACTTTGGGTACCTATAAACAATACTTCGCAGTATTTAACTTTCTCTCGTAACGCCTTAGCGATAGTAATGGCGGGGTAGATGTGGCCACCTGTTCCCCCGCCAGACATAATAATCCGCATATCGGACTTGCCCCCTTAACTCTAAAAACTTCAATTATTTTATCAGAAATTCTTACCACCTGCCACCCTATTTATCATGAATATACCTTGATACATTTAATAATATTCCTACCCCGAGCAAAGTGAAAATTAATGCAGATCCACCAAAGCTAATAAATGGTAAGGGGATTCCTGTTACCGGCATAGAAGCTGTAACCACAGCTATATTCATCAACGCTTGCATAATAATCATTGTAGTTAAACCAGCAGCTAATAAACTTCCATAAATATCTGGTGCAGAAATAGCTATTTTAAATCCACGCCAAGCGAATAAAAAGAACAATAAAATTACAGTTACTGTACCAATGAAACCAAGCTCCTCACCTAGAATCGCAAAAATAAAATCGGTATGAGGCTCTGGCAGATATAAAAACTTTTCTCTACTGCGTCCAAGTCCCACACCGAACAAACCACCTGAACCAAGAGCATAAAGAGATTGGATAATATGATAACCCGTATTGAGAGGATCAGCCCAAGGATCATTAAAAGCCAGTAATCGTTTTAGACGATAAGGCTCTAAGATAATGGCTGCAATAATTCCAGTAACACCAACAAGACCTAGAGAGGTTAAGTGAGATAATCTTGCACCTGCAGTAAACAACAATATAAACACTGTCCCACCAATTGCTAATGCTGTCCCAAGATCAGGCTCTTTTAGAATTAAGCCAAAAATAACTAATAAGATAAGTAATTGAGGTACAACCCCTTTGATAAATGAGCTTATTTTTTCTTGATTGCGAGCTAAACTAGCGGAAGAATATAAAACCATGCTTAGTTTGGCAATTTCCGATGGTTGTAAATATAAGGAACCAAATCCAAGCCACCTGCGCGCTCCATTTACGACTTTACCAAATCCAGGTACAAGTACCAAGATTAAAAGTACTATTGTTAATAGCAATGTAGGTTTTGCAAATTTGCGCCATACATGATAATCCACATTTAGAGTTACCAGCATTACCGTGATTCCCAGAGTTACCCAAATAAGCTGTCTCTTTAAAAAATAATAACTATCATCAAAGTTGACATAGGCTGAGACTGCGCTCGAACTATACACCATTACAACACCAAAGCTTAATAATGCAATAACAGCAAAAAAAAGAATAAAATCCGGCGACTTAGGTCTAACCGCCAAAGGAATTCCCTCCCATCATTGAATGCCACTCACATTCAACTCAACAAAATTATCCAATGATATTTTCTTATAATTCATAAACTAATCTTTTGAATACTTTTCCCCGTTCTTCATAGCTAGTAAACATATCATAACTGGCACATGCCGGAGATAATAACACGACTTGCGGTTCCTTTGCAAGGTGATATGCTAATTGTACAGCTTCAGACAAACTATTTACATTATGGATTTGCGATACATCATGCTGAAATGCCGCTGCTTCAAATCGCTCTTGAGCCTCACCTAATAAAATTAAATGCTCCACCTTTTCTTTGATCAATTTCATAAAAGCAGTTAAATCCGTATTTTTATCCCGTCCGCCTGCAATTAATATGATAGGCTCTTCAAAAGCCTCTAAAGCTTTAATTGATGACTCAGGATTCGTTGCTTTCGAGTCATTATAGTAAGGCACACCATTAACCACTGTTACTTTTTCAATTCGATGTTCAACACCTGTAAAATTGAATAAGGTCTGCACCATAGAAATTAAAGTAACACCTGCAAAGAAGGCAACACCGCAAGCAGCGAGAACATTTTCAATATTATGTCCACCTCTAAGTTGTATTTTACTAATTGGACATACAATATATGTTTTTTCTTGCCACCTAATAATAATCATTCCATCTTTTACAAATATTCCTGAATCTAATTCTACCTTCCTGCTAAAAAAGAAAACTTTAGAGGGAACTTTATTCGCCATTTCCCGTACAATTATATCATCATAATTTAGAACGATATAATCGTCTTTTGTTTGATTTGCAAAAATACGTTCTTTCATCGCAATATAATTCTCTAGCGAATGATGGCGATCCAAATGATCAGGGGTTATATTTAAAATAGCAGCCACACGAGGCCTAAAATGAATACTGCCTTCTAATTGAAAGCTGGATATTTCAGCTACAACTATACCATTTTCCCCCACTTCAGCCACTTCTTGTGACAAGGCTAAACCAATATTTCCCCCTACAACTACATTGCGATCTGTTGTTTTTACCATTTCACCGATCAATGTTGTTGTTGTCGTCTTACCATTTGTACCTGTAATCGCCACAATAGGCGCTGTACACAATTGATATGCTACTTCAATTTCACTCATGACTGTAATATTTTTAGCTTTAGCTATTTTTACTAATGGAATTTCAATTGATATCCCAGGAGACAGTACGATGTAGTCTATATCCTGAAGCAATTCCTCTCCCTGTTGACCCAACGCCAGAGTTACTCCACATTGATGTATAGCCGATAAATCCTTATTCTTTAATAATTCTGCTGATTTAGAATCGCTTAATGTTACCTGTGCTCCACGGTTTTGTAAAACACAGGCAACAGAGATACCACTGATACCAGCACCAAGTACTAAGATCTTTTTTCCCTTAAAATGCATTTTATATTCCTCCAGTTTGACTAGCGACTAGAATAATTAAAGCAATAAGACTGCAAACAACGCCTGCTAACCAAAATACCGTAACTACTTTTTTTTCAGACCAACCTGACAATTCGAAATGATGATGTATGGGACTCATACGAAATACGCGCTTGCCTGTCAACTTAAATGAAACCACTTGAATAATTACAGAACAGGCTTCAAGTACAAAAACTCCCCCAACAATAACAAGCAATAGTTCCGTTTTCGTCATCACTGCCACAGCAGCCAAGGCTCCCCCTAAAGCCAATGAACCAGTATCCCCCATAAATACTTTGGCAGGATTTGCATTATATTTCAAAAAACCAAGGCTTGCACCAGCTAATGCTACACAAAAAATAGCCAAGTCAGGTTTTGCAAAGCTCATAGCAATAACCGCATATGCTACTGCTGCCACCGTAGTCGTTCCAGCAGCCAAGCCATCAAGCCCGTCTGTAAGATTCACAGCATTAGTAGTACCTATCAACACTAAAAAAATTAACACATAGTACAATGGACCAAAATCAACAGTAAAGCCTAATAATGGTACCCATACATCAGTACCCCGTCCCATATAAGTAGTAACAATATATGCTAAGGCAACAGCCATAAAAATTTGCCCTAATAGTTTTTGCCTTGCTTTTAGCCCTAACGAACGTTTTAAGACAACTTTAATAAAGTCATCTAAAAAACCAATTAACCCATGCCCAATGGTTATAAATAAGGCTAACCAAATTTCCGGGCTCTTACCACCATAGATAAGAACAGGAATAATAAGAGCAATTAAGATAATAATACCGCCCATTGTCGGTGTACCAGCTTTAGCATAATGACTTTCAGGACCTTCTTGTCTAATACTTTGCCCAAACTTCAACCTGCTAAGTACAGGAATTATCAGGGGTCCGATAATTAAAGCTATGATGAATGCCATCGCTGAAGCATATAACAACTCCTGCATATTCAACCTCCAAACCCTTCAGATCCTGTTTTAAAAATATTTTTATTAGACGCTTAGCATCTCTGCATTCTTAAAACAGCTTTTATAAGAACATATTAATAATCTTTTCCATCTTCATTCCTCTTGATCCTTTTATCAAGATCGTATCACCAGGCATAAGCAGCTTCTTTAATTCTGCTTGCGCTTGCTCATGATCAGAGCAGTCCACAACCTGACTTATACCGCAAGAACTCGCTTTATTAGCAATGCTGGCTGCTAACTCTCCGACTGTTACAACAATTTCAATCCCGCATTGAGCTAGTTTTTCCCCAATGGCTTCATGAGCGGATACTGCAATCGGTCCTAATTCTAACATATCGCCAAGCACAGCCACTTTGCGGCCTTTTGCAACTTCAAGCATTGTATCAATAGCGGCTGCCATAGACATGGGACTCGCATTATATGCATCATTCACAACTAAGTAATCACCAAATTTTTCAATGTGTAACCTCATAGGGCTGGCATTAAAAGCTCTAAATCCGGAAGAGATACTATCAGCATTCATTCCTAATTCCATGCCCAGTGCAATTGCAGCTAAAGCATTATAAACATTATGTTTACCAGTCGTTGGTATGCCTACTGTAAAAGCATTATTATTCGTGCGGCACACAAAATCTATACTCTGGGCGTTTATATGAATGTTATCCGCCCTAATATCGCCTTCTTGCAGCCCAAAAAATACAATACGACTCTTTGCTTCTTTGGCCTTTTCCCGCACATAAACATTATCACCATTTAATATCGACACACCATTTTCTGGTATTGCCTCCAGTAATTCCGCTTTAGCTGCAGCAATCTCTTCCATGGATCCCAGCAATTCAAGATGAGTCTCACCAACATTTGTTATGATAGCAATTGTGGGCAATGCAATATTGGCTAATTGGCGAATTTGCCCCTTGCCTCGCATCCCCATTTCCACCACTGCCACCTCATGTTCCTGGGTAAGCTGCAGCAATGTCAAAGGCAACCCGATTTCATTATTATAATTTGCCTCTGTTTTTAATACATGAAACTGATTGGATAAAACAGCTGCAGCCATATCTTTTGTAGTCGTCTTGCCATTGGATCCGGTAATCGCCACGACAGGAATAGTAAAGCGCTGGCGGTGAAAACGTGCCAAATCTTGTAACGCCAATAAAGTATCGGTAACGAATATAGCCGTAATATACTGGGGCAGTGTCATACCTTTATGGCTAAAAACAACACCACTCGCACCCTTTTCTATCGCTTGTTGAATAAACTCATGGCCATCAAAATTTTCACCAATTAGCGGAATAAATAAGTCACCTTTTTGCACCGTACGCGTATCTGTAGAAACGCCTGTAAATCCCTTTGGTTGTGCAGAAACAATTAGCGTTCCTTTTGTAGCAAGACAAACTTCTTCAACTGTAAATCCTGCCATTATTTCATCTCCTTGATGATGGCTTTTACTACTTCTTTATCATCAAATGGAATGGTTCTATCTTTTAGAATCTGGTAGTTCTCATGTCCCTTACCAGCAATAATTACAATATCATCCGTTTCAGCTACAGATAGGGCACGCTCAATTGCTTGGCGCCTATCAACAATTTTCTCATAAATCTTTCCTGGTGTCAGCGAATCCTGAATACCTACTTCAATCTCACTCAAGATACTCTGGGGATCTTCCGTTCGAGGATTGTCAGATGTAGCAATTACAATATTGCCATATTGTACAGCTAATTTCCCCATAATTGGTCTTTTCGTCTTATCGCGATCGCCACCACAACCAAAGACTACAATAATACGTTTTTTAGCGATTTGTTTGGCAGTTTTTAAAATATTTTCCAGCCCATCCGGCGTATGAGCATAATCTACAATGATACTAAAAGGTTGCCCTCCATCTACCAGCTCAAATCTGCCTGATACGCTTTGAAACGCTTCCAAAGCAGCTTTAATAATAGGAACATCAATACCCTCAGCCAAAGCTGCACCTACTGCTGACAAAACATTATAAACATTAAACAATCCCGTTATTTTGAGTTGCAATGGCATAATGCCAAAAGAACCAATAATATCAAATTCCGCGCCTTTCGCTTGAATATTCGTATTTTTAGCCTGTAAATCCGCATAATTTTCAATACCGTATGTAATTGTGTTGCATCCCGTACGTTCTAATATAAATGCAGCAGCCTTATCATCTGTATTAATAATAGCTGTCTTGCCCTCTTTCTGATTATCCTTACTACTAAGTAATTGAAATAATCTTGTTTTCGCTTCTAAATACCCCTCAAAGGTTACATGAAAATCTAAATGATCGCGAGTCATATTCGTAAAGATACCAACATCAAATTCACAACCAGCCACTCGATTAAGAGCAAGAGCATGGGAAGACACTTCCATAACTACGTAATCCATATTAGCCTCTGCCATCTCGGCTAACAGTCTTTGTAAATCAATAACATCAGGCGTAGTATTTTGAGTAGGTATTATTTTATCACCAATACTGTTTTGAATCGTCCCGATCACTCCTACATGAAACCCAGCCTGTTGTAAGATACTTCTGATTAAATAAGTGGTGGTGGTTTTACCATTTGTCCCTGTAACTCCAATCATGCGTAATTTGCAACTTGGATATTCAAAAAAATATGGAGCAATCTTGATCATCGCTTCTCGAGTATTCGCTACTTTTATAACTGTTAACCCCTGAGGAATGATATCAATATCTTTTTCAACCAAAACGGCTACTGCGCCTTGGTGACAGGCCTGCACAATATAATCGTGACCATCTGTTTTAGCACCAGATAAGCAAACAAATAAAGTTCCTGGTGTGATTTTACGAGAGTCCTGAGCTAAATCTGCAATTACTGTTTCTGCGACTTTCTCATTTCCTTCTATTATCGCATTTGGTAATAAATCAATTAATTCTTGCAATTTTTTTTTCATGAGAATACCTCCTATATGTCAACTATTATTACCATTGTTACCAATATTATCATAACCATGTGCAGATTACCATATCAGCAAACTTTCTATTACTTAAAATTACTTATTTATCCTTTTCCAGTACATATTTTTCTCTTTTTACTTTTTAAAAAGTTATTCAAAGAACATTGTAATTTCACTTCCAGGCAATACCTTAGTGCCTGCTAAAGGTTCTTGTTTTATCGCTTTTGTTCCCACCCCTATAGGTTTGATTCGTAGTCCCACCTCAGCTAATGTATCTGCCGCCTCACGCAGCGACTGTCCGGTACAATCAGGAACTGTAATCTCTCCTGCACCGTATCTTGGGGTCATCGTATATAATAAGACACTAGAATCTTTTGGCATACGGCTACCCGGTTTTGGTATCTGATCCGCCACACGTTCACCTGACTCCTCAACTCTTACAGATAAGCCTGATTTTTTCAGTTCCTGCGTTGCTTCTGCAACTAATAAGTTTATAACACTTGGCACAACTACGTGAGTTTCCTTTGTTGTATTTGCATCTGCTTCTGCAATTTTTGGTGCAATCTTTAAATATTGTAAGACATCATTCATTATGCCAGTAAAAACAGGAGCTGCTATTTGGCCGCCATAATATAAGCCTACAGGTTCATCAATAATGACAACCATTACAATCTGCGGCTTATCAGCTGGCGCAAACCCAACAAAAGAAGCGACGTATTTGCCTGGCATATATCCTCCGGCTCCGACTTTCTGAGCGGTACCAGTCTTACCTGCAATACGGAATCCTTCGATATAAGCATTCTTCCCCGTACCATTTGCTACAACACTCTCTAATACTTTTTTAACTTCCTGAGCAGTTGCCACATCAACAACTTGATTGATAATATCCGGGGTGAAGCTGCGTATAATTTCGCCATCTTTCCCTTTTACCTCCCGAACAATCTGGGGTCTAAGCCTCTGCCCGTCATTAGCCACTGCTGCTACTGCTGTTACTAACTGCAGCGGCGTTACAGCTATACTTTGCCCCATAGACATGGTAGCAATATTAATCGGCTTAACCTGTGATTTCTCAATAACGATCCCTTTTGCTTCCCCTGGTAAATCAACATTCGTATGTTTTCCTAAACCAAAAGCAGTAAAATATTTGTAAAAAGAATCAACACCTAATCGAAGACCAACATTTACAAAACCTACATTACAAGAGTTTTCAACTACCTCTTGAAAGGTTTGGCTGCCATGCCCGCCATCTTTCCAGCAATGAATGGTTCGTCCCTGAACCTCTACAGATCCTGGATCAAAAAAGCGTTCATTAAGACTCACTACTTTCTCTCCTAATGCTGCTGTTGTGGTAAGAATCTTAAAGGTAGATCCTGGCTCATAAGCATTAGAAACAGCAATATTTCTCCATAGTTTTGGTGAAAATTCTGCAAAACGATTTGGATTATAATCCGGTCGATTCGCCAAGGCTAGTATTTCCCCAGTACTAGGTTCTATAGCAATAATCGTAGCTGCCTGCGCCTTGGTGTCTTGCATTACTTTTTCAAGCTCTCGTTCAATAATTTGTTGAATTACAATATCAATGGTTAGATAAATATTATGCCCTTCTACCGGCTTTATAAATTGATGAGATGCATAAGGTATTTCCTGTCCTCGAGCATCATACTCCACCACAATACTTCCGCTGCGTCCCTTCAAATAGCTGTCAAAAGTTAATTCTACTCCGTCTAACCCTTGACTATCAATTCCCGTAAACCCCAGTATATGAGCTGCTAGATTATCATTAGGATAATAACGCTGATTTTCCTGGGTCAATCCGATTCCTGGTAAATTAAGCATATGTATTTCTTTGGCGATTTCTCCATCTACTTTCCGCTTCACCCAAGTAAATGCCTGACGTCTTTTCAATTTTGCCGTTAATTTATCCCTGTCTAACGTCAAAATAGCAGCCAATCTGGCTGCCGTTCCTTCTACATCTACTATTTCAGCTGGTATTGCGTATACAGATTCAGAACTTATACTCACACCAAGCTCTCTCCCATTACGATCAAAAATAGTACCCCGCTTTGCCTCTACGGGAATATCTCTCACCCGCTGGTCGATAGCATTTTCTGTTAACCAATTGCTTCTGTAAAATTGGAGATACATTAGACGAAAACCAAGTCCTGACATAATTACCGCAATCAGTAGAAAAAGACAGGCCACCCTTTTCCTAATGGTAACATGTGATGATGACGCCAATGGGCACTCCCCCAATTTTTAATTATTGACTCTTACGATTTAGCAGCATACTTACTATACTTTTTTCTCCTTCGGTATTCAAATTAGAACTTTTTGATGAACTTTCCGCACAATATATATTTTGCGGCATTACCATACCTAGCTGAGTTGTAGCTATACTCTGAATACGCTGCGGTGACTTTAATTTCGCAATCTCTAATTGCAATAATTCATTTTCTTTTTCCAGTTTAATGACTTCTACTTTCATTTGCACTAACTCATAACCAGAGCGTATAATTGCTTCGCTTGATGCAGTTAAAAACATGGCTGCTACTATAATCATAGTAACTATTGTTAAGCATTTCACTCGTAGCGCAATATCAGGTTTTACTAAATACTTTTTTTTAATGGATGGGACTTCTGGTTGTTGATAAATATCCCAATCTTGTTTTTTATTTACTAACATGTATATTCCCCTTCCTTAAAATTAGAACAATTGTAGTTCCCATGATATTACACCAATTTTTATAAATTTATTTTTTCCGCTACGCGCAGCTTAGCACTCCGCGCCCGTGGATTCTCTTCTAACTCATTCACTGATGGAACAATCGGTTTACCTAAGATTTTAATCTGCGGTTTATTATTACACATACATATCGGCAATGCTTTTGGACAAATACATCCTTTTGCCATCATCTGTAAAGTCTGCTTCGCAATCCGGTCTTCCAAGGAATGAAATGTAATAATACACAATCTCCCGCCCAAAGCAAGTCTCTCTATGGAAGTTGTAAAAGCATCTTTTAGAATTCCCAGCTCATTGTTTACTTCAATACGTATGGCCTGAAATGTTCTTTTCGCTGGATGTGGTCCATCGCGCCTTGCTGCTGACGGAATCGCCCTTTTTATGATATCTACTAATTCTCCAGTAGTTTCTATCGCTTTACCACTTCGAAATTCAATGATGAACTTCGCAATTCTCTTGGCCCAACGCTCTTCTCCATAAGTAATAATAATATCTGTCAATTGATTTTCCGAATAATTATTCACAATATCATAAGCAGAAAAATCACTATTTGGATTCATACGCATATCTAAAGGTGCATCTTGCATATAAGAAAATCCTCTTTCAGCAATATCCAGCTGATGTGACGATACCCCTAAATCAAATAATACGCCGTCCACCTTATTTACTTCTAACTCATCTAAGACAAGTCCAATATTTTGAAAATTATTCTGTACGATATCGACTCTGCACTTGGAATTGGACAACTTAATTTTTCCCGTTTCTATCGCAGCTGGATCCTGATCAATGCCAATGAATCGCCCCGATGTCCCCAATTGTTTGACAACATGTTCAGCATGTCCACTTCCACCTAATGTACAATCAACATAAATACCTTCAGGATTCGTTACCAATGCAGACACACTCTCTTTTAATAACACACTAACATGATGAAATTCCACAGTAGTCACTCACCCCATTCAAATTCATAAGCACTATATTTTCACACTATATTCAACTTTATATACCTAAATCAACTAAGCTTTCAGCAATTTGGGCTACTGTAGGAGCAATCTTTTCATTATAAGCATCCCAGCTGCTGCGATTCCAAAGTTCAATACGATTTGAAACGCCAATCACTGTGACATCTTTATCAAGTTGGGCATATTCCCTAAGAGTATTAGGCAGTAATATTCGCCCTTGTTTATCACAAGAGATCTCCGCTCCACCAGAAAAAAAGAATCGTACGAAGGCTCTGGCTTCAGGTTTTGCTAGCGGTAATTGCTTTAGCTTGCTTGCTAAAATATCCCATTCCTTTTTTTCATATATAAACAAACAATTATCAAGGCCTTTGGTAACAATAAAATTTTCTCCCAACTCCTCACGGAACTTGGCAGGTAAAATGAGTCTTCCCTTATCATCAATCGTATGAAGGTACTCACCCATTAACATAATTTTACCACCACCATTTTGATTCCTCTACCACTTCCCACCACAATTACCCACTTTTAGTGTTCTATCTTTATAAAATAAAATCCTTCTTAATCCTTAAGGAATTCTTCATCATTTAAAAATAAAAGACAAAAGACCCATCTTCAAAGTCTTTTGTCCTAGTTCTTATCTGAAATATTTAATTTTTTATAATACCCAGTTCTTCTAAGACGGGTGCACCGTTTAAGCGAATGAAGAAACTTCGAAACGTTTTTTGCCCTTTAAAAATAGGAATACGCTGCAAAAGAAACACATCGCTATCAGCACTAACCTGCCCATATTCAATGGTGAATGCGGCCTTATATCCTGTTTTTCTCACCATGTCTTCAATTTCTTCATTATAAGTGCCCGTTGGATAGGCAAAATACTTGGGAGCCTTACCTAATTGGCGGGCTATTTCATCACGGGATTGGCTAAGTTCATCTAGAACTTGTTCCTTCGTAAGACCTGTAAGGGATTTATGATTTGCAGTATGAGAGCCAAAAATCATACCGTTTTGCTGCATTTCTTTTATTTGATCCCAAGTCATAAACCGCTCATCTTTACTAATAAAATTCGTGACAATAAAAATAGTTCCTGTAAAACCGTATTTTTTCAAAATAGGATATGCATTTGTATAATTATCAAGATAGCCATCATCAAAGGTAATCAAAATCGGTTTGTCCGGCAATGGTTTACCCGATTTTAAATAAGCCATAAGTTGATCAGGAGTAATCGTATGATAACCATTTTGATATAAATACTCCATTTGGTCTTCAAACTCTCGTGGTGAAATAGATAAAGCATGATTTAATATATCCACTTTATGATAATTTAAAATAGGTACTTCTTGAAGATTAATAGGATTGTTTTTATTATAGCTTGCTACTACTGAATGGGTACCGATTTTAGAAAGGGCAATCAAGAAAAAAATAATTATTAAACCTATTACAATATTAATTTGCCCCTTTTTTATATTCAATTTTTGCCACCGCCTTTTATCATATGACCCCTATTTTATCTTTATCTACAATATTCTACCTCTCTTTTGCAAAAAATACTAGCCTCTAGTTCGTATAAAATAGTATCGTTCGCTAAAACTATGTATTAATAATTATATATTAGGAGGTTGTTTATGCTTATTACCGAAAATATGAGAATTTCAGAAGTTGTTGAACAATATCCCCAGACGGTTGCTGTTTTTCGCGATCATGGTATGGGATGTTTTGGTTGTGCAGCTGCACGATTTGAGAATATTGGACAAGGAGCAGCAGCTCACGGCATCGACATAACGACATTAATCAGCGCTTTAAATAAAGCTATAGAAAATAACGCTTCTGATTAAGACTTGGTATAATCTAAAACCACTAGCATCAAGCACATTCCCTTTTAATTATGGAACAACAATAATATTCTTTGCTATTTCATAATCTAAAGCAATTTGTGTATATCCTATTTTTAACACATAGGCAGGATAGGTTTGTAAAATTTCTATTTTCACCCCAGGCAATACCCCTAAAGCTGTTAGTTTGCGTAAATGATCCCCACTTGTTGATAATAGACGCACAACATGTACCATCGTATTTTTTTTACACCTAACAATTGGTATAAGGTGAGCCATATCGTCCACTCCCTTTTTCAGAGTAAAGAATATATTCTACAAAGTAAGATTAAGAATCGGTAATATTTTAGAAAGCAGCAAACCTCCCATAAAGGCCAAAAAGATAATCGCAAATAACATTATAATTGAAATAAATAACCCTCGTTCTTTTATCATTACCGCTGCTTGCGCAATACAAGGTACAAATAAGGTCAATGTTACACTAGCAATTAAAAGCTGCTCTTTACTTAAACTATGACTAGTAACCATTTCATATAACCCAGCAGCACCATAATCTCTGCGGAAAAACCCCAGTAGAAATGGTTGAGCTGTTTCGATTGGCAAACTAAGTGAACTCATAACCGGCTGCATCGAATATATGATATAGGTTAGAACGCCAGCTCGATCACCAATCCATAAAACAATGCTAGTTATTATGAAAATCGGCAGGATTTCTATAAAATACCACCACATACGAATAAAAGCCTTATGTAATACATTTGATAACATCGGCAGGCGCAAAGGTGGTATTTCCATATAAAATGAACTAGAATTGCCAGGTAACAAACTTCCTGACAACCTTCCAACGATTCCAAAAATGATGAGGACATAACACCCCCATATAGTTAGAGATAAAAATGAATCCGACAATAATGCTAATATAACACCAAGCTGTGCCGAACAAGGTATGGTTAAAGACAATAAGAAAGTAGCTAATATTCTTTCTCGGCGTGTTTCCAATGTTCGCGTTACCACACGTAACATACAAAATCATAAAAAGCTCTTACTCTCCAAGAAAAAGCTTTGCCCTTGTCCATTTTCATTTCAGCCGATATTACTCGGCTTGATTCAGATTAAGAGTAGGTAGCAGAAAAGGTTCTAAAGCATCTAGTAAATCATTAATGAGTTTTGGTGGTGGATTATTTTCCGGATATACAATACCATCAAATTCATACTCAAAAACAACCTCCATTTTCATCCCCCCATAGGGTATATGCTCTGCTCCTTGTCTAATATTAATAAATTGGTGAAAACATCACCAGATGTTATTCTATAAATGAAGACGTATGTTGATAAAGGAAGAGACAGCTTTAGCAGCTGTGTCTTCCTTTATCAACATACGTCTTCAAGTATATTTTATCATGCAATCTAATATATATTTGGTGTGACAATAAAAGTCTTACTAATGTATTGCTTTTTTCTTTACTCTGCCGCCCATGGCATCATGTACATCTGTTATTGTAATGAAAGCATTTTCGTCCTTCTCCTTTACAATCGCTTTGAGTTTAGCAATTTCAAGTCGAGTAAGAACAGAATAAAGAATTTTTTTATAATCACCTGAGTATCCACCTTCACCATGAAGAATTGTCACTCCCCTTCCTAAACGAGCCATTAAAGCATCAGCTATTTCATCTGGATTATCCGAAACAATCAGGATGCCTTTTGACTCATCTAACCCTTCAATGGTTATGTCTATAACCTTAAAAGCAATAAAATAGGCTACCAAAGAATACATTGCTTTATCCCAGCTAAAAATAAACCCTGCACTAGCTAAGATAAAAATATTAAAAAACATGACTATTTCACCTATAGAAAACCCCGTTTTTTTATCTAATATAATAGCCACAATTTCCGTGCCATCTAAAGATCCACCATATCGAATAATTAAGCCAACTCCAATTCCAATAATAATCCCGCCAAAAACAGCTGACAAAAAAGGATCTCTCGTAACTTCTGATATAGGATGAAAAATAGAAACCCAATAGGCTAAGGAAAATATTGAAAAAATAGTTGATATGGCAAATGTTTTTCCGATCTGTGTATAACCTAAATATATAAAAGGTAGATTTAACAATACCAGAAATATACTTAAAGGCATTGAAGTCAAATGACTTGCCATAATTGATATGCCCACAATACCGCCATCAATGATTTGATTTGGAACCAAAAATTCCTCTAATCCCACAGCGGTAAAGATAGATCCGATAAAAAGCATGATATACTTCTTAAATTTTTCTATCAGTAATTTTCTTTTTTTTAACATAAAACGCTCCTCCCATATGTATTTCCCCTTATTCCTACAGCAATACGATTTATAGTAGGATAAAAAATATCAATTTTATGCAGAAATAATCCCTTGCTTTACAACACCACTCTATAATTATTTTCTATTTTAATTTACGATTTCCTGTTATACCCTACAAAAAAATACAATTTCCTCTAATCTATATACCGCCTTTCTAATAAATCTTACTTTTCGGGAGGATGCAATGAATGCGATTTACTGCCGTGTAAGTACAGACCTTCAAGCAGAAATAGGCTATTCGATTGGTGACCAAATTCGCACTTGCCATGAGCATGCTGCTAAACTTGGATTGGAAACCTCTAGCAGCTCCGAATATATTGATGATGGTTATAGTGGCGAATATTTAGAAAGACCTGCCCTCGATCGTCTAAGAGATGATCTGCATAATAAAAAAATAAAAAATGTCATTGTTTATGATCCTGATCGTCTTAGCCGCAACTTAACGAATCAATTGCTATTAGCTGATGAAATCGAAAAATTGAATACAAAGCTATATTTTGTAACTGGCAGCTACGATGCTTCACCTGAAGGGCGTTTATTCTTCTCGATTCGTGGCGCCATCAGTGCCTTTGAAAAAGCTAAAATTCGTGAACGTACATTACGTGGTAAACGTGCCAAAGCACGGAGCGGCAAGATGATTCAGAAAAGTCGTGCCTATGGCTACGACTGGGATGATGAGAATAGTACATATATCGTCCACCAAGCTGAAGCTGCAGTCGTACAAATGATCTATGATTTGTATCTTAGCAAGAAAGTTACAATTAAAGATATTGCTATCTTTCTGCGTCAGCAAAACATCACGAACCAGCGGGATAAGCCTTTTACTCTTTCTATGATTTATCGAATCTTAACGGATGAAAAATACGCTGGCACCAAATGGTCTTTTAATAAATATGAAAAGAAAATCAGTCAATATAAACGTAAAAAGATATCTAGACCACAAGAAGATTGGATTCCAATCCCTATTACTCCGATTGTAACAATTGATCAATTCCAAAAAGTACGACAGATTCTAACTGAAAATAAACGTAAAAGCCCACGTAACACAAAGCATGAATATCTGCTGCGCAACTTCCTTAAATGTTCAGTTTGCGGTTATAGCTTGTCTGCTCATTCTAAGAAACATTCATCTGGTAAAGAATATACCTGGTATAAATGTAACTCAGGAGGAAGTGATAAATCGCTAGTCCCCTGTGGTAACCCAGCGATTTCATCACTTGAAATTGATGAAGTCGTATGGAAACATCTCTGTACTATTATAAAGAATAATAAAGAACAGCTTTTGCTTGTCCCACAAAATAGTACGGCGTCTAACGCTGGCCAAATAAAATCTATCAAAAATCACCAAAGTGAACTTCAAAAGAAACAAACAACAATTCTTCGATGGTTTAGTGAAGGCATGCTAACTTCTAATGATGCAGAAAAAGAACTTAATCATTTGAAAAAAGAACTTCAAACGCTTTCTGAGTCGCTTATTAAACTTTCTTCGAATCCTAAAAGTACTGCAAAAATACATCCTGAAGAATTTTTTGCCGCAAAATCCTTTATTGAACGGCGGGCTATCATTGAAAAACTAGGTTGGAAATTCTACATTGATCATCGCGTGGCACCGATAAAAATCCGTTTTAAGGTGTAGTCTTTATCAGAATTTTTATCTTTTACTTCTCACCATAACTGCCATTGTGCCGCAGCCTAATCCCAAGGCGAAAGGAATTACAGCTCTGCCATTTAATCCAATTTTTTTAAATATAAAATCCATTAACATGGCTAAGCGAGGTAAATATCCACTATCTTCTAGAATGGCAAACATAAAGAAAAAGGTACTAACAATCGGTAAAATAATAATAAATGCATAGCGGAACCCTAAAGTAAAAAATCCATATTTCCCCATTATTAATGATTGTAACCAATCCCAAGGCATATATTGATATACATAATATTCCATTAAAGGATTTATATAAGGAACAAAGAGATTCAGATCTAAATACTCAACTAAAAACCCTGCTCCAAATTTCCCTACAAATTGATAGATTCCAAAAAATATTACTAAACATAAAATAGGTATGCCTGTAGCAGGCTCCCTAGTTAAACGGCTTAATGTTTCGCCCACACCTCGCGAATATATCTTTCTTTCCTCCAGAACAGAGTCACAAATACGATCAATTGCACGCTGCCGCTCTACAGCTAGAACATATTCCATATCATATTGGTAATAAGAATTAAGCTTATTGACCTCTGCTAAAATTTCTGGAAATGCACGTTCCTTATGATTTGCCAATGCATACAATATTTTATCGCCTTGTATAAGTAAAAGAGCTGTCATACGACGAGATAAGCCATACTCTCCTTTTATTTTAGCACTGATAGAATGAATAGCTTGTTCTATATTAGGAGAAAACAGTAAAGAAAAGCGAGGTTTACCACACGAATACTCTTGAACTTCTTCTTTAATCTTTCCTAGACCAAGACCTTTTGTGGCAATGGTAGCAATAACTGGAATTCCCAAAATTTCAGATAAACACTCTAGTTTTAAATAAATACCATTTTTCTTTGCTTCATCTATCAAATTTACAACTAATATAACAGGGAAGCCCATATCAATAAGCTGCAGCGTAAGATGTAGCATTCTACGAATATTTTTAGCATCAATTACATGTAATACAATATCCGGCTTCTCCTGGCACAATAACATTCGTGATACTCTCTCTTCCTCTGTAATGGGTATAAGAGAGTACATACCCGGAGTATCAATAAATTCATATACTTTTCCATTTATTTTGCTATATCCCCGAGAAATATCAACTGTGGTTCCTGGATAATTGGATACTGCCACATATTGACCAGTTAGGTAGTTAAATATTACACTTTTACCAACGTTAGGCGAACCAACTAAAACTACTTTTGCCAATAGTTCCGGCCCCCCACTCTTAAAAATTATGTTGCTATTGTCTATTCCATCAGCAACATAATTAGAACAAAAAAACAACCAATAACAGCATTTACTGTTATTGGTTGTCCTACTTTATAATATTGATGAAATTTTATCACTAATAGCAGCTTTCGGCATAAACCCTAATAATTTATCCACCTTTTCTCCATCTTTAATTAGAATCATAGTGGGTAAACTCATTACACTATATTGCTGCGCCAGTGCTCTATTTTCATCTACACTAATCTTTACCACTTTAACCTTATCTCCCAAATCAGCAGCTAATTCGTCAAGTATTGGAGATAACTTCGTACAATGACCACACCAAGGTGCCCAAAAATCTGCTAATACAGGTAATTTTGACTCCATTACTTCACTCTGAAAATTTTCCTCATTCACATGAATTACATTTGCCATTGATTATGCCTCCTTTTTCCTCATTTCTACCATGACACATGCATGATGAACAACATTAAGTCCTAACTCTTCTGCTGCTTGAATAACCTGAGGAGCATCTGCTCCAGGCTGCAACCAAACATTATTTATACCAATTTCTGCACATTCATGCATAATTTTTTCGCCAACTTTAGGAGGTACTACTATATCTACAGCCTCTGGCTTTATTGGCAAATCCTTTAGTGTTGGATAACATTTTTGTCCAAGGATCTCTGCAACACCAGTATTAATAGGATATACTTCAATTCCAGCCTCTAACATTACTTTGAAGATTTTATATCCAAATTTTTCTTTATTATCAGTTGCTCCAACCACTGCCCAAGTTTTTAAGTTTAGCATAGTGTCAATGTTACTCAAAGATTTACCTCCTTATATTAACTTTTACTTACATTATATTACCTTTGGGTATTTCTGGTCAACCTATGATTATTTTTCAAAAAATAAGGCGAATAAGGATAAACAAATTTCAATACCAATTAATATGATAACCGCCCATTCTAAGCGAGTTCCCCTTTTGGAATGAGCCAATCCTGAAAAAACTTCTATAATATCCATTAATGTATCTATTTTATGACGAAGTTTTTCATAACGATCCGTTAATTCAAATAATATGGTAAGTTCATCAAATAGTTCGCTAGCCTCCTCATTATTCCAAGTAATTGCTGGTTTGTCCAATAACATAACATACGAAATGGTGCTTAACTTAAATTCTAAAATACTCGCTGACATTTTTGCTAGTTTTTCATCTGATACTGTTAACTCTCCACGGTATAAATTATTGACAACTTCTTCAATCTCATCTAAAACCCGAGAAATATCAGATTCAATTTTTTCTAAAGCTACAGATTTTGCCAATACCGTAGAAACAATATCAAATTGATATTCGGCTATTTGCTTCGTAACCATATAATCATTATTAATAGCCGATTCACTTTCTGAATTAATTTCAATCTTATATTCATCAACATACTTAAATGTATTTGTATCATGTATACCGTTTTCAATCGTTTTTAAATAATTGATAACATCCATAATTTCATGATATTGAAAGTTTAAAAATACAATACTGCCAAAATGAAATAAATAGACTCTTTTCATTTCTATTTCACGAACAATGCCTTGTAATTCAGTACCTTTTAATATTAAATATTCTTCCCATTTTAGTTTACGATTACTACCAAAATGTTGAGAAATTTTATTTAAATTAATTTCATTATTTAGAACAATTGCTTTAAACTCCGTTTCAGCCATGATCTCACTCTCCATTTGAGCTACTTCTGCTATTTTACCCCATGTAATAGGTCATTCTTAAAACAACCTATTGATTTAGTTATAATTGCTTTTCTCTGTATAATAGGATATTTTATTATATAGATACTAACCATAAAGAGAGGTCTATTTATGAACATTCAAATCTTTGGTACAAAAAAATGCCAAAATACTCGTAAAGCTGAACGATATTTCAAAGAACGAAAAATCCCCTATCAATTCATTGACTTAACTTTAAAGGCCTTAAGCAAGGGAGAGTTAAGCAGTATAAAAAGATTTATTGCTTTGAAGGATTTAATTAATACGGAAAGTAAAGAATATGAGGCAAGTAATTTAAGATATATCATCCATAATACAGAGGATATTTTACTAAACAATCCTTTATTACTTAAAACACCTATCGTAAGAAACACTTCAAAGGCTGCAACAATTGGATACTGTCCCGAGGTTTGGAAACAGTGGCAAGCTTAAACCACTAATTTTCTAATAAAGAAACCATAAAGGTGCAATCTTACCTGATGCTCATATGAGTAACATGTAAAAGACAGCACCTTTGTGGCTCTTTTTTATATTCTTTTCGATAACCAAGGCAGGAAAATAATTTTGCTTATAATCTTGCCAATAAAGATTTTATTTCTTCTAAGTAGTTATTTACATCGAAATACAATACTTCTCCTGTACGTCTTACTTTCACTTCAATGATATTTTCATTAATTGTTTTAGGTCCAACAGTAACTTTTAAAGGATATCCAATCAGGTCAGCATCTTTAAATTTCACTCCAGGTCGTTCATTACGATCATCAAAGACAGCCTCAATACCTGACGCATTTAACGTTTTATAGATTGAATTTGCTAAAGACATCTGTGCCTCATCTTTAGAGCTAATCGGTACAATGACAACATGATATGGTGCTATCGCTGCTGGCCAAATAATTCCATACTCATCGTTATTTTGCTCAATTGTTGCAGCCATAGTGCGACTCACGCCTATGCCGTAGCACCCCATAACCATAAGCTGCTCTCTGCCATTCATATCTAGATAGGTAGCTTTTAATGCATTACTATATTTAGTATGCAGTTTGAATACCTGACCGACTTCAATCCCTCTGGCAGTTTTCACTGGTAAGCTGCAATGAGGGCAAGGATCATTCTCCTGAATTAAACGAATATCAGCAATGATCGTAGGAGAAAAATCACGTTTAGCATTTACGTTGCAGTAATGTTTATCAGAAGTATTTGCCCCACAAACAGCATTATATTGGTTCATAACAGTAGAATCAGCAATCAGCATTGGAGTTTTTATTCCAACAGGACCAATGAAGCCCGGAATACTACCCAGGGTTTCCACTATTGTCTTTTCATCTGCTAACTCAATTGTTAAACAATCCACTAGATTCTGCAATTTAATTTCATTGACTTCATGGTCACCACGAACTAAGGCTACTACAACTCCCTTATCAGTATTATACACAAGAGTCTTAATTACCTTATCAGCGGTAATTCCTAATAGAGTTGTTACGGCTTCTATCGATTTGGTCCCTGGTGTATCAACGATACTTAAGGTTTTTAATTCCTCTTTTGGTATTGAGATCGCTTCTAATTCCGCTTTTTCTACATTAGCTGCATATTCACATGATGGACAATATACAATAGCAGCTTCACCTGAATCAGCAATAACCATGAACTCATGCGTACCACTGCCGCCAATTGCCCCACCATCAGCTTCCACAGCCCTAAAGGTTAACCCGCAACGATTAAAGATAGCAGTATAGGCTTCATACATTTGATCATAGCTTTTGGCAAGACCGTCCTCATCTTTATCAAAGGAATATAAATCTTTCATAATAAATTCGCGACCACGCATTAATCCAAAACGGGGACGTCGTTCATCACGATATTTATTTTGAATTTGATAAAGCTTCAAAGGCAATTGCCGGTACGAGCGTACATCTGAGCGTACCAATGTAGTAATCATTTCTTCATGAGTAGGCCCAAGACAGAAATCCCGGTTATGCCGGTCCTTCAACCTGAACATTTCATCACCGTATACATCCCAGCGCCCAGTTTCCTGCCACATTTCTGCTGGCTGGATAATAGGCATCAATAATTCCTGACCTCCTTTAGCATCCATTTCTTGGCGCACAATATTTTCAATTTTTCTAAGTACTCTCAAAGCCAATGGCATATATGTATAAACTCCACCAGCCGCTTTGCGAATCATACCGGACCGCAGCATAAGCTGATGGCTTACTATTTCGGCTTCCGCTGGAGTTTCCCGTAATGTGGGAGCATATAATTGTGATACAAGCATAGTTAATTGTCCTCCTCGATGAGTTTGTCAATTTCTGTGAATAATGCTGTTACTAACTGATCTTCTGAAACTCTTTTTACGATTTCACCTTTACGAAATACCAATCCTTGCCCCTTGCCGCCTGCAATTCCAACATCCGCTTCCTTTGCTTCACCAGGGCCATTCACAACACATCCCATAACAGCAACTTTAAATGGCTTACGTACTTGGCTAAGTTTTTGCTCAACTTGTTCTGCAATTTCTGCCAAATTGATATTACACCGTCCACAAGTAGGGCATGAAATTAAAGTTGGTCCATATTCCTTTAATCCTAAAGACTTTAATATTTCATTTGCAGCCTTTATTTCTTCCACTGGATCACCTGTTAGGGATACACGAATGGTATCGCCAATTCCTTGTGCTAATAAAGCACCAATACCTACCGCTGATTTAATCATTCCCGATTTAATGGTTCCAGCTTCCGTAATTCCCAAGTGCAAAGGATAGTTAACTGTTTCAGACATCAACTGATACGCATTAATAGTCATAGGAACATCGTTGGCTTTTAACGATATTTTAATATCTCGAAAGTCTAATTTTTCTAAGATAGCAATATGCTGCATCGCACTTTCTACCATGCCAGCAGGCGTAGGGTGCCCGCCATATTTCTCTAGAATGCTTTTTTCTAAAGAGCCAGCATTCACCCCTATACGAATCGGAATGCTTCGTTTTTTTGCTTCTTTCACAATGATTGCAACATGAGTTGCATCGGCAATATTGCCAGGATTAATTCGCAGAGCATCAACACCATTTTCCATTGCAGCAATTGCAAAACGATAATCAAAATGTATATCTGCAATTAGAGGTATCTGTACTTTTGATTTAATTTCTTTTATTGCTAGTGCTGCTGACATATCGGGTACCGCTAAACGTACTATATCACACCCTGCTGAACCCAGCTGCATAATTTGAGCTACTGTACCTGCTACATCATCGGTTTTAGTATTTGTCATGGATTGAACAGATATGGGGGCCCTGCCGCCAACCATTACCTTGCCAACATATACAGGATTGGTCATTCTTCGTTGCATAAATTCTGTCATTTCTTCACCTCAAAGTCTACGATCTAGGCAGCAATTACTTAAATTCAGCCTTGATTTTATCCTTCTAAAAAGTTATCTCATTCTTAGAAAATCTTTAATCTGGAAATATCTTTAAAGGTAGCTACTAAAAATAAAAGCATTAATAAGGCAAAGCCAATCATTTGTATAAATTGCATATGCTTTTTCTCTAAAGGCTTCCCTCTTAATCCCTCTACAACTAAGGTTACAAGATGCCCGCCATCAAGCATGGGTACTGGTAACAAATTAATCAGTCCTAAGTTAATGCTCAAAAATGCAGCAAACTGCAGTAGAGGAATCAAGCCTAATTGCGCTACTTCACCCGCCATTTGCGCCACACCAATTGGTCCAGCTACTTCAGCAGCAACCTTTCCTGTAATCATTTGGGCAATGCCAACCACCATACTGCTCGCTACTACATATGTTTGCTTAGCAGCTAAGCCAAATGCTTCAATAAAACCGGGATGATATTTTTCAATTTGCGGCATCACACCAATAATGCCTCGATTGGCTTTTTCGTCAAATTCCGGAGTTACTACCGTTGTTTTAACTTCACCATTATGTTGATATTTTAATGATAGTTTATTACCAGCATTTATTTGTACAATATTTACAAATTCTCTCCATGATGTAATTTCTTGATTATTTACTGCAATGATTGTATCACCAAGGGATAATCCTGCCTGCGCTGCAGGCTTATCAGCAAAAACATTACCGACAATGGGAGAACTTGAAGGAGTATCAATACCTGAGCTCAAAAAAATTGTCAAGAATAATAAGATTGGCAACACAAAATTCATTGTTGATCCAGCTACAATTACTAACATCCTGGCAGGAATTGATTTTGCATTAAAAGAGCGCTCATCTTGCTCCTCATCAGGATCCATACCTGCAATTTTATTGAAACCGCCTAATGGTATAATACGCCAAGAATATAGCGTCTCACCATGCTTATAACTAATTACTTTAGGACCAAAGCCAATCGCAAACTCGTCTACTCGCATACCAGTCATTTTTGCGGTAACGAAATGTCCTAATTCATGAACAAATACCAACAGTCCAAATACAAAAATGGTAGCAACGGTTGTCATCAACAATAGAATCACTCCTATTTTCTTATTATAAACCTATTTAATAGCTTTTAGAATTTCTTGAGCCTTTACGCGCGACCACAAATCAGCACTACAAATGTCATTTAGATCAGGCATCATAGTGACCTTATGATTTTCCATTACACTTTTTATCACCAAGAAAATATCAAGATAACGAATTTTTCCTTGCAGGAAGGCATAAACGGCTTCCTCATTGGCTGCATTGAATACACATGGCAATGTTCCTCCTGTATTCCCTGCAGCAAAAGCAAGTGGTAATATGGGGAAGTTAACCATATCAGGTGCGGAAAAAGTTAATGCAGATAGTGTTGTAAAATCAAGTTTAGGATACTCTGCAGCAACTCTTTCAGGATAAGTAAAGGCATATTGAATCGGCACTCTCATATCCGGTTTTCCTAACTGAGCCATAACAGATCCATCTACAAATTCAACCATGGAATGAACAATACTTTGAGGATGTACAACAACCTCAATTTGAGAATATGGGACATCAAATAACCATCGAGCTTCAATTACTTCTAATCCTTTATTGGCTAGCGTAGAAGAATCCACTGTAATTTTTTTCCCCATTGACCAATTCGGATGCCGTAAGCAATCCTCTATAGTAACATGCTCTAATTCTTCTCTTTTCAAACCATAAAAAGGACCGCCCGAAGCTGTAAGAAGAATGCGATTGATCTTTTTTCTACTTTCCCCCTGCAGACATTGAAAAATTGCACTATGTTCACTGTCTACGGGAAGAATCCTTACATGATTGTCTTGTGCAAGCTGAGTTACCAGCTCACCGGCAGCTACCAATGTCTCTTTATTTGCTAATGCAATATGTTTGCCAGCCTTGATTGCTGCCAGAGTAGGTTTTAAACCAGCAAACCCAACTAAAGATGTCAATACGGTATTCACATTGTCGTGAATAGCTGCTTCTAATAATCCTTCCTCACCAGTTAAAATAACTGTTGACCCCGAATACCTTCTAGTAAGCCTGTCTGCTGCATTCTTCTCTACCAATACAGCTATTTTGGGGTTAAAATATTCAATTTGCTTCTCTAATAAAATATCATTATGATAAGCAGCTAATGCAGTTACACAAAATTGATCTTGGTTAGCTGCAATAACTTCTAAAGATTGTGTGCCAATAGAACCAGTGCTGCCTAAAATCGCTATAGATTGCATTGTAAAAGTCTCCCTTAACCTACTTAATTATACACTAGAATAAAAAATAAATTAACGTAATAGAAACATATGTATATAGTAATAGACAATAGGCACTGTAAATAATATGCTATCAAACCGATCTAAAATTCCGCCATGCCCCGGCAGTAATTTTCCAGAGTCTTTTACTCCTGCAAAACGTTTTATCGCAGATTCTGCTAAATCTCCAATAGGCGCAATAACACCAACTACTATACCCATGATTATACTATGACTTACTGGTAACTTAAATAACACTCCTAACAGGGTAATTGCTAAAATACTGCCAGCGAGTCCCCCAATAGAACCTTCTACTGTTTTTGCTGGACTGATTGCTGAGCATAGCTTATGCCGTCCAAAACGTGACCCCACAAAATAAGCAAACGTATCATTCGCCCATGTTCCAATAAAGGCTAGCCATAAATAGCTCGCTCCCATAGACAACGTCCCCATAGAAGTCGTTATATATAAAGAATTATCCGTATATCTTAAAAGCAATAAATGGGAAAAGCCTACTCCAATATAAATTATGCCAAGTATAGAAAAAGCTACATCAACAACAGTAGACTTATTTCCTGACACTACCATATTTACTAGACATAATAGAGCAGCAAAAACCAATGTCATGGTCATTTCCTGAGAGTTGCCCAACCAGGCGCATCCTAGTATCAAAGCATTCATTATAATTCCCAAATTATAAAATACTTTTACATTCTTATTACCCAGCATTGTATAAAATTCATGCCATGCCAATAATGTAAGAATCAAAATAGCAGCAGCAAATAACCACTCACCATAATGAATTACATAAATAGTAATAGGTATACCTATTACTGCCGTTAAAACCCGTCTTCCCAGCATTCAAGCACCTACCTGTAGCCTTATTTTTTTAATCCCCCAAATCTTCGTTCTCGTTTCTGATAATCCACAATAGCCTGTAGAAAATGATCAGGCTTAAAGTCAGGCCAATAAATATCAGTAAACCAGAATTCCGCATACGCTGATTGCCATAATAAAAAATTACTGATTCGAAAATCACCGCTAGGTCGAATGATCAAGTCAGGATCAGGTAAACTGGCAGTGTATAAATTTTCCATTATGTTTTTTTCACTAATATCGCCAGGTAAAATTTCGCCTCTAGCAACCTTCTCACCAATCATCTGAACAGAACGTACAATCTCTGCTCGCCCACCATAATTGACTGCCAAATTAAAAACTAACCCTGTATTATTCTCAGTATACGTCTGGGCCTTTTCAACTTTTTGCTGTAATGCAGTAGCTAATTCATCTATTTTACCAATAAAACGAATTTGCACATTTTTTTGATGCAATTCATCTATTTCGCTTTCAAGATATTCAGAAAATAACCGCATTAATAAGTTCACTTCATCTTCTGGTCTTTTCCAATTTTCAGTAGAAAATGCATATGTCGTCAATACCTTCAAATTTATATTAACAGCCGTTGTAACAATATGGCGTAAACTTTCTACACCTGCTCGATGGCCAAGAGTGCGCGGCAATCCTTTTCGTTTTGCCCATCGCCCATTTCCATCCATGATAATAGCAACATGTTGGGGTAAATTTCCTTGTTCCACTACTTTGTCTACATCAATCTTCTCATTTTTTTTGTTAAACCATTTTTCCCACATGTTATGACCTCCAAGATAATCTAACAAGCAACTAAACCCCCTCTTGCGAGGGGGTTCCAGTCATGGAGCCAAAATAGCACCAACAGGGCAAACCGCCGCACAGGCACCGCATTCTACACATTTTGCTAAAATGGTAAATATGACATTCCCTTCATTCAAAACATATACTTACAGAAAAAGTTACTTTTTAACAATTTTCAAAGTTATGTTGTGTTTATCACTACAAATTAACATTTAACACTTTCTTTCCCCATCTTAGCAGCAGCAACCAGATGATACACGCCATCATGAAACTGCTGCCGTATAACATAAAAGCAATCCTCTGTTAAGGCCGATATGTGACGTGTTGGACGAGTCACAATTACCGTATATTGTATCTGTGCCTCATTTAGCTGCTTTTCTGCTGCATATAAGGATTTTGCCACTACATCTATCATATTATACTTCCATAATCTCTTTCTCTTTAGCATTCATAATCGCATCAACTTCTTTTACGTACTTATCAGTCAGTTTCTGCATATCATCCTGAGCTTTCTTTACGTCATCTTCGGATATCGCTTTATCTTTCTCAAGTTTTTTTATTGCATCATTTGCATCGCGCCGAGAATTACGAATCACAATTCGACTATCCTCAGCTTTCTTATGAACAACTTTCACAAGTTCTATACGACGCTGCTGCGTCAACTGTGGTATATTCAAGCGAATGACAACTCCATCACTGTTAGGTGTAAGTCCTAAATCTGATTTTAAAATTGCTTTTTCAATTTGAGCAATCATCGATTTTTCCCATGCTTGAATTGTAATCATCCGTGGTTCAGGTACAGCAATGTTTGCCACTTGATTTATAGGTGTCGGCGTACCATAATAATCGACTGTAATCTTATCTAACAATGCAGGCGTAGCTCGCCCTGCACGCAAAGTAGATAATTCTCTGCGCAAAGCATCAATTGCTTTCTTCATTTTTTCGGTATTACTATCATATATTTCTTTAATTAACATTTTTATCCCCCCACAACAGTACCAATATCTTCTCCAAGGGCAGCCTTTAAAATATTCCCCGGCTCGTCAATACTAAACACAATAATGGGAATTTTATTATCCATACATAAACTAGTGGCAGTTGAATCCATAACACCTAAACCTCTTTTTAAAACCTCAATATATGCTAACTCTTTAAACTTTTTAGCTTCCGGATTTAAACGAGGATCAGAATCATATACACCATCCGTATTCTTTTTCGCCATAAGAATTACATCTGCTTCAATTTCCGCTGCTCTAAGCGCAGCTGTTGTATCCGTAGAAAAATAAGGATTACCAGTACCTGCAGCAAAAATAACTACACGATTTTTTTCTAAATGGCGAACAGCCCGACGACGGATATATGGCTCAGCAATTTGACGCATTTCAATTGCCGTTTGCACACGAGTGTCCACATCACATTGTTCTAAAGCATCCTGAAGAGCCAAAGAGTTCATTACAGTAGCCAACATTCCCATATAATCAGCAGCAGCCCTATCCATTCCTTTAGCACTTCCAGACAAGCCACGCCAAATATTTCCGCCACCAACGACCACTGCAACTTGTAAGTTTGTATTTCTAATTTCTTTTATTTGGCGAGCGATAGAGTCAACAATAACTGGATCAATACCATATCCCTGCTGCCCAGCCAAAGCTTCACCACTAAGCTTCAAAATTACACGCTTATATTTTGATGTAAGCAAACATACCCCTCCATCCTTCCATTGAATTCTACAAAACTGCACTAAATCCTCTAATACATTTAAGAAAAGACAAAGCCTTTACCTTATCTGATAAGATATAGAAATAAGCTTTGTCCTTCCTCATTTGAAATCAAAATTTAATATACTCTGATTCCTTAAAAATAAGAGAACACTGCAGTGTTCTCTTATTTTTTAACAGCAGCCATTACTTCAGCAGCAAAATCATTGCTTTTTTTCTCGATGCCTTCACCAAGCTGATATCTGGTAAATCTGCGAATGGAGATATTCTCACCAATTTTAGAGATATTTTCATTAATAAGTTGAGTAATTGTCTGATCTGGATTTTTAATAAAAACTTGTTCCATTAGACAGACTTCTTTGTAATATTTTTCAACCCTGCCTGTAATCATTTTTTCCACAATATTGGCAGGCTTACCTTCATTTAGAGCCTGAGCCTTAAGAATTTCTTTTTCATGCTCTAACACTTCTACAGGTACTTCTTCACGACGTACACATGTGGGATTCGTAGCAGCAATTTGCATTGCAATATCTCTTGCTAAATCTTTGAATTTATCTGTTTTTGCAACAAAGTCAGTTTCACAATTGATTTCAACCATTACACCAATACGTCCGCCACCATGTATGTAAGCCTCAATAACACCTTCCGAAGCAATTCGGTCTGCTTTTTTAGCAGCAGCTGCTAAGCCTTTTTCACGTAAATAGTCAATGGCTTCATCAAGATTACCTTTTGTTTCAGTTAAGGCTTTTTTGCAATCCATCATGCCTGCACCAGAACGTTGGCGCAATTCTTTTACCATTTCAGCAGTTACCATATATAAAGTCCCCCTATCTATTATTAAAGGTAAGAGGGAAAAGTATTATTTTTCCCCTTACCTTTATCTAAATACAATTACTCAGCTTCTTCTACTTGTTCACCTTGTCTAGCTTCCAAAACAGCATCTGCCATTTTAGCTGTAAGCAATTTAACAGCACGAATAGCATCATCATTGCCTGGAATGACATAGTCAATTTCATCTGGATCACAATTAGTATCCACAATCGCTACAATAGGTATACCAAGCTTCTTTGCTTCAGCAACAGCAATGCGTTCTTTACGAGGATCAATAATAAATAATGCTCCTGGTAATTTAGTCATATTTTTAATACCGCCAAGGAACTTTTGTAATCTTTCCATCTCATGACGAAGAGTAATAACTTCCTTTTTAGACAGTACTTCAAACAGCCCTTCTTCTTCCATTTTCTCCAATTCTTTTAAACGTCCAATACGTTTTTGAATGGTCTGAAAGTTTGTCAACATGCCACCGAGCCATCTTTCATTAATGTAGTACATGTTGCTTCTAACTGCTTCTTCTTTTACTGCATCTTGAGCTTGTTTTTTTGTTCCAACAAATAAAATTGTTTTATCTTGTGCAATTTCACGCACAAAATTATAGGCATCTTCCACTTTCTTGACTGTTTTTTGCAAGTCAATTATGTAGATACCATTACGCTCCGTAAAAATATAAGGAGCCATTTTAGGGTTCCACCTTCTAGTTTGATGTCCGAAATGAACACCTGCTTCTAAAAGCTGTTTCATAGAAATTACTGACATACTTACACCTCCTGTTAAATTACCGCCGCAATCCGCATCTTTCATTTATCACCAACATATTATTGTTAGCACAGTAAATAAAATTGGATTGCGTGTGGATTTACAATACGAATCATTATATCATAGTTATTTTTATATAACAAGATATTATACAAGATCTTTGTATTTTTTTAATATTTCACTTACTTTTTATGTAACTGCAGTAGCAGAATGATTTCACTTTTACTTATTCCTGTCGTTTTTGCAATTTCAACGCTACTATATCCTTGTTCAGCCAAAGCTAATACAGAGCTACGCTTATGGTTACGCATGATTTCTTTATCATTATCTATCACCTTATCGTTTTTATCTATAGGCTCTTGTATTGGATTTAGTTGATGAGAAAAGATTTCTATATTTTCTTCTTTCTTTTTTTCTGAAAAATTCGACAACTTTCGAAACAAATGATCATCCTTAATCTCTTCATCTAAAAGCTTTTCCGCCATCATAATTTTTTTATCTAATCCCGCAATCTTTACATCAGCAGCTAATAAAATATCTTCTAAGCAACGAATTTTTTCTTCCAGTCGTTGAATGACAACATCAGCTGTTTCTTCTATCTGCTCTTGAAATTGAGTCGCAGAAGATGCAACCGTAAGAGAAAATAAGTTTAACAGCATTTGTCGCTTATACAACACAAAAACAATAAGAAATATAATAACTAGTACAACAATAAAAAGATTAGAAAACATACTCTCACCTCATCAGTTCTCGATAACAACAACATTGTTTCATGTTTTTATATCAATATTATGACCCCGAACGGGATCATTATTAGAAGCCCGATTTACCTTGTCTTTCTCAGTACTGCTCTCATCATTCTGCCTAGGGCTTTGTTCCTTCGGAGAATGCTTCTCTTCCTTAGATTCCTTCTCGCGTCCAACTTTACCGCCTTCATTTTTAGCTGTACTTTGTACCTGGTGCTGACGATTTGTAGAAATATCATTCCATTGCGCAGCAACATGTTGCTGCTGTAGAGTCTCTTGACGATTGGCAAGATTTTGAGCCTTACCTACTTCAGTAGCTTTTGGAATCAACACTTGCAACTCTATTGGATTAATAGACATTTTCCCACCACCTTATACGTGATACAAAAAATCCAATTATACTATTATTTAAAGGTACCGATTTTTATTTCACCATCTTCTGCATATAAAGAGCTAAATTTTAAACTATCCCGTATTGGCTTAACCAACGTACCGATTACAACTTTAACTCCAGGATACATAATATCAGCTACCTTTATGCGTCCTGCACGCATTTCTTCGAACTCACCTTCAATAGCTACCATTCGGGTACGCATTGTTTCAACTTGTCCTACTAAATGAAATTGGGCTTTTGTTAATTTCAAAAGCATTTCTCGTTTCTCAGGAGGTATCGTATGTTGATCCATTGATCGCAAAATACTCAACGCCTTTTGTGCCTGTTCAAGGTTAATTTCAACTTTTTTCATTTCACGACGTATATGTTGATATTCTTCCCGCAGTGATGGGTTTACACCAACTTCTAGTTCTGTACTCGTTGACATCTGAGTGCCAATCACTTTAGCGCGGATTTCTTCTCCAGCCATAATCGTCCCACCAGTAATCAAACCACGGCGTCCCTCTACTAATATTTTCTTACCCGCAGTTATCCGAGAATGAAGTATAACATCACTAACCAGAATATCCACTCCTGCATGAACAGTAGCATTTTCAATAAACTTAGCAACTACGTTTTCTTTCGCTTTAACGTAACCGCGATGCATTCCTTGAATGCCCATTTTTATCACTACATTCTTTCCTTCTACAATACCGCCACTAACAGTGCCAAAAATTTCCACATTACCTTCAGCTTTTACTGAGAATCCCGGCTGCACAGATCCACGTATGGTGACATTACCGATAAATTCAATATTACCTGTCGAAACATCTACATCTTCTTTAATTTCAATAATGGGCATCACATTAATTTTATTATTGATCATCAGAATTTGTCCTGCTATATCAGCCACTATGGTATTCGTATCTACAACACTTACATTTTTCCCTATGGGAAGCAGCATATCTTTGCCCGGTTTTGCAATAACGTTATTACCCAATACATCCATTCCAGCAATTCCTGGTGTCGCTGGAATCTTTTCTGCCAAAAGATCGCCTTGCTGCACCGTCGTAAACAAATTTAAATTTTTAAAGTCTACACTACCATCTTCCATTTCCTGAGGACGACTTTTTGCAGCCAGTATAAAATGATGTTTAATTTGGGCATTTGTACCATGGATTGGTTGTTGACCATAAGCAAATGTCACTTTTGTACCAGGAGACTCATAGGCCTGCTGAATGGCTTTATCATCAATTCCGAAAACAATGCCACTAGTCTTGATTTTCTCAAGTACCGATTCCATGGTTAAAGGAGTACATCGTGGCGGCAATACAATTTCTAGAGTTGCTTCCATTTTATCACGTGCCAAATTCACCTGGATTTCTGGATCAGGCTGAGGCTCCACTATAGGCTTTTCTGCTACCTTTACCGGCTGATCATCCGCCGCTCTTATGGCAGTAATGATTAAACTACGATTATAATCCGTTACCCCCTGCTTATTTAATTGTTCAAATATAGCTATTTCGTTTACAGCAGATGTGCCATCTGCAATAGAATGTATTTTTACAAATACACCACTATCATTGATATCAATTGAAAATCCAGGAATTTTATCATTTTTTTGTCCATCTTGAACTTCAACGTGTTCATCACCAATCATAGCTTGATATTCCCCCTTAACGGTGTCAAATAAAACTTGATTTAATCCGTGATAATGCTCCTCTTAATCGGAAAATTGATTTAGTATGCAGCTGTGAAATACGCGCTTCAGACAATTTCAAAATTAAACTGATCTCTTTTAACGTTAATCCTTCATAGTAGTACAAAGAAACAACTAATCTTTCTTTTTCAGGTAATTTATCAATTGTTTTGGCTAAGGCTTGCTTTACTTCTTCTATTTCAATTTGCTCAGAAGGGTTCGTAAGGTGCGCGGAAGAGGTTTCTGTTTTTATAAATTCATCTAAAGGCATAATTGTACTAGCATTGAGCTGATTTAATAAAACATATAGTTCATTAACTGAAATACTAAGAGCTTCAGCAATTTCATTATCAGTAGCAGCACGCCCTAATTGATTTTCAAGCTTTGATACTGTTTGTTCATATTGTTTTGCCTTTTGGCGAATACTGGTTGGTACCCAATCTTGTGCACGAATAGCATCAAGCATAGAACCCCGAATACGAACAACAGCATAAGTTTCAAACTTAATTCCCCGCATCGGATCATATTTTTCAATTGCATCAAGTAAACCAAAAAAACCATTACTAATTAAATCGTCTTTATCTACATATTGTGGTAAGCTAATCGCAATGCGACTCGCAACTAACTTAACTAAGGATAAGTAGTACTCAATCAGCTTTTCTCGTATTTCCACTTTTCTACCTTGCTGATATTCTAACCACAATTTCATAATTTCTTCTAATTTAGCTTGCTTATTATCTAACATCTATGATTACCCCCATAAACCCACGTATATCTTATTCTTTGGGGCGCGTTATTTGTTCAAAACTAGTAGAGGTAAAAGGAGCAAATTCTGAATTGTCGGTGATGTCATCTGAAGATTCATTTTCTTGTAGCCTATCCTTTTGAGACTCTTCTTCTAACTTCTTTAAAGCAATATTTTTTAAAAATCTTTCCACTATAAGTCCTATGCCATAGCCAATAAAACCAAAAATAGCAACTGAGACAATGATACGATAAATAATCGTTTCTAACCTAGCACCTTGCAACACACCATTTAGTAGTGTCAGGGTACCAACAATGAGTGCTAAGCACAAAGCAGTACGCAACTTAAGCACCTTCATTCCTCCCTGATTATAGTTCTTTTTCACCTTTAGCAATTGTTTTTATGAGATAAATGCCTGTATCCAAATGTAACACTACAGTACGCCCATAATTCCCACCAGTATCATCTGCAATTATTTTAATATCCATTTTTTTTAATAATATACGTACAGCTTCCGTATTACGCTCACCAACACGCATAACATCTGTTGCATTTGCAAAGGTAAACATTTGAGCTCCACCAGCAATTTTAGCTAAAACACGTTTTTTTGCAGCGCCCAATTTGATCATTTCATCTAACATCAAAGGCAAAGCCGTATTTGCAAACTTAGCTGGATTTTCAGCTGAACGTGCTTGTGTACTATCAGGAAGCATAATATGAGCCAAGCCACCAATTTTAGCAGCTGTATCATATAGTGCAATGCCAACACAAGATCCTAAACCATAACTTATAAGACTAGAGGGGTTACTACCAACTTTGTAATCAGCCATTCCAACTTTTATTAGTTCTGACATTATTCCTTCACCCCTATTGCCGCCAAAATGGTATTTAACGAACCAGGATCAGGGATCAAGAAAAAATGTCCTTTTACGCCATCACTCTCAGTGGTAAATTCGGTTTCAATTACGAGTGCATGATCACCCATTTGTCCTAATTGGATCAAAATAACGCTTAAGATAGCTCCAGCCATATCCATTGCCAAGGCTGGAATCGACGGTAATAGGGTCAAAGAGGTAAAGTGGGACAACGCATTGAGATAAGCACCTGCAAGAATATTACCGATTTCCATCAACGCAGACTCATCCATAGAATTTAATGAGGTTGTATGCCCTTGCTCTCTCCCCATTAGCATATCGACTAAATAAAAAGCACTGTCACGAGGTAACAAAAACAAAATACTACTGGGAGCAGGACCAAATACGCGTAAATATACACCTGCAACCATTGCATCTGGACCACCAACTACATCTGGCACCTCCCCGAGAGGAAGAATAGCAATTTTAGGGACTGTCATATCAATTTTACGATTAATAATTTGTGATAATGCTGTGGCGGAATTTCCAGCACCAACATTGCCAATTTCTCTTAATGCATCAAGCTGCAACATTGATAGTTTTAATATTTCATCAGACAATAGTTCCACCTCATTTTAAACTCAATAATTACACTACTTTTGTTTCTTGACCAACACCAATAATCTCTTCTAAATTCAATAAAATGAGTAATCGATTGTCCAATTTGCCTACTCCACTGAGATAGCTTGCTGCTACACTCCCCGCTACAACATCTGGTGAATCAATATTTTCCTGGTCAATTGTCATAACTTCTGAGACAGCATCTACGATCATACCAACCGATAATTCATCTACTTTGACAATAATAATCCGCGTATCTTCTGTCAAAACTTGTTGAGGCAAATTCAAGCGTTTCTTTAAATCAATAACTGGTAAAACACTGCCGCGCAGGTTAATTACACCTTTAATATAATCTGGTGTATGAGGGACTCTTGTAATATCAGTAATCCGTTTTATTTCTTGCACTTGCAAAATACTAACACTGTATTCTTCTTTACCTAGTTTAAAAACAACTAGTTGTACTTCACTGCTTGCATAACTTTTTTCCAACATACGCTGCTCCTCCTTATTGGATTAATGAACCGATATCTAATATAAGTGCCACTTGACCATTACCCAAAATAGTTGCACCAGCAATAATTTTAATTCCGGCTAAAAGTTTTCCTAAGGATTTTATTACAATCTCCTGCTGCCCTATTAAATTATCAACAATAATTCCGGCACGCTGCTCTCCAATATGTACAATAACCACAAACAATTCTTCTTCCGTGTGCTGATTGTTGTCAGAATCAGGTATGTTAAGCACATCTGCTAAACGTACAATAGGGATAATTTGCCCTCGGAGCAGAATCACTTCTTTATTTTGTACTGTTTTAATGTCAGAAGGTACAATATTGATAGTACTGTCAATTGATCCTAACGGAATTGCATAAATTTCTTCTGAAACTTTTACCAACAACGCTTGAATAATGGCTAGTGTTAACGGCAACCGAATTTTAAACTTGCTGCCTTCATTAACCTTGGTCTCAACATCGACCATACCACCAAGGGATTCAATTTTATTTTTTACAGCATCCATACCTACACCGCGCCCAGAAACATCCGTAACTACGGCAGCTGTAGAGAAACCTGGCAGAAATACTAAACGAACAGCTTCATTGGCGTCCATGGCATCAGCCTCACCTTGAGAGATAAGACCTTTCTCAACAGCCTTACGTTTAATAATATCAGCGTTAATCCCCTTGCCATCATCTTCAACCATAATAATTACATTATTACCTTCATGACGAGCAATCAGGCGAATTTCACCAATAGGATTTTTACCTTTTTCTTCTCTTTCATTTGGATGCTCAATACCATGATCAATGGAATTGCGCAATAAATGAACAAGTGGATCACCAATTTCATCAATAACAGTACGATCAAGCTCTGTTTCTTCACCTTGAATGATAAGATTGATCTCCTTATTAAGATCGCGAGACAAATCTCTAACCATTCTTGGAAAACGGTTAAAAACTTGACCTACAGGAACCATCCGCACTTTCATGACGACAGCCTGTAAATCAGTGGTTACTCGATCCATTTGTTCAATTGTTTCTACTAAATCTGTTAGCTTATGGGTAAGACCAATTTGCTCCAGTCGAGTCTTATTAATTACTAACTCACCAACAAGATTTAACAAGGTATCTAGTTTATCAATATCCACACGCACTGATTGACCGCTTTTATTTTTCTTTTCTACAGTGGTTTGGGTATGTACAAGGGCATTTCCGGCTTTCTCAGCTTCGTCATCTTTTTTTATCATTGGTTCTATCGATTTCGGAACACTGACTTCTCCCTTAGTATCATTAGGCAATACACATGGCAAAACAACCGCTTGGTCAATCTCTGAAATCGATAATACCGTGTGTTGAATTTTCTCTGCCTCACTACCCGATATCACAATCACTTGGAAGCTAAGGGAAAAATTTTCTTTTTCTAGTTCTTCTACTGCCGGGATACTTTTTATTACTTCACCAATTTCATCTAATGCATTCATAACCATATAGGATCGGGCAGACTTTAAGAGACAACCTTCTCGCAAAGAAACTTGTACCTCGTATGCCTGCATACCTTGATCACGTGCTTTTTTTATAACGGCTATTTCTGTATCACTAAGCTCGATTGAAGAAGACGCCACTGGTGCTATGCTAATGGCTTCTGCTTTTACAGAAGTAGCTAAAACAGCCTCTCCTTTAGCTAAGGCTTTAAGCTTAATAATTAATGGCTTGCTGTCAATAGAACTTTCATTATTTGATGCAACACTTTCTACCAGTTGCTCTAACGTATCAACACATCTAAAAATAGTATCAATAATATCATGACTTGCCTTTAATTGACCCTTACGCAATAAATCCAAAATATTTTCCATCTCATGTGTCAACTCTGCAATGGTTGTAAATCCCATAGTAGCTGACATGCCTTTTATTGTATGAGCACTACGAAAAATTTCGCTAAGTACAGATAGGTTTTCAGGATCATTTTCTAAATCTAATACACAACTATTAAGCGTTTGCAAATGTTCTCGAGATTCTTCCAAGAACATTCCCATATACTGATTTGTATCCATCATTTCCACCTCCATAATTATTTGACAATAGCTTTCACAATTTCTGCAGCAATAGTTGAAAGTGGCGCTACTTTATCAACCACGCCTAGTTCAATCGCTGACTTAGGCATACCAAATACAACCGCTGTAGATTGGTCTTCGGCAATAGTGTAGCCGCCTTTTTGCTTGATAGCCTGTATACCTTTAGCACCATCATGACCCATCCCCGTAAGAATTACACCAACAGCACTCTCTCCATAAACCTTGGCAACAGATTCCATCATAGGATCTACTGCTGGTCGATGCCCACCAATAGGAGGGTTTTGATTCAATTTCACAACTTTTTTATTACCTTCACGCTCGATGCTCATATGGTGATCACCGGGGGCGATTAGAACTAATCCCTCACGTATAATATCATTGTGTTCAGCCTCTTTCACCGTCAAAGAAGATAATGAATTTAAACGTTCAGCTAGGGATCGCGTAAATCCTGGAGGCATATGTTGAACAATAACTACACCGCAAGGTAAGTTACCAGGCAATCTAGTAACAATCTCCTGGAGAGCCCTAGGACCTCCCGTAGATGTACCAATCGCTAAAATAGGCTCATTTGTGGATTGTTTAAAAGACTGAAATGAAAGATTCGTCATAGATGGTACTGTTACCTTTACTTTACTTAATTGTGATACATTTGCTTTAATTGCCGCTCGACTTTTGGTTACTATTTCAGTACCAATACCAGCTATATTAGAAATAACGCCTGCAGTCTTTGCCACAAAATCAACTGCACCTAACTCTAAAGCACTTAGCGTTGCATTTGCTCCAGCACTAGTAAGACTACTAAGCATCACTACAGGCGTTGGTATTTCCTTCATAATAATTTCTAGTGCTTGCAACCCACTCATAATTGGCATTTCAACGTCCATGGTAATTACATCAGGTTTAAATTGTTTTACTTTCTCTACAGCTTCTTTACCATTTCGCGCTGTACCAACTACCAAAAAATCTGACTCAGCAGAAAATAGATCAGATAATAGCTTACGCATAAAAGCAGAATCATCAACAATTAATATTTTGATCATCATTCTACCTCCTGTAAGTTAGAGACCTCTTTGACGATGTTCCAACTGCTTTCTAAATATAAATCTACTTATTTTATCACGTACAATATTACGGGTATCGACAAACTTGATACTGACCCAAAATAATTGTCGATCTTCTTGTGGTTTCTGCACTCGGATAACTTCACCGTCTACCTCAAGGTCACCTTCTTCTGGAAGAGTCAGCGTCATATTTACCTTTGTCCCTATTTTTATTGATTGCTCGCATATAGCTTGCAATCCGCCACCGCTAAGGTCCCGAGTCATTACCTTAAGAGTAATAGCATTCTCCGAATCATCATCTAAAAAATACTCTATCTGCAAAGGCTGAGATACATCAAAACGAACGAAAGCTCTTTGCTGTGTTTTTTCAATTTCATAAGGCAATGTAACGATCCATACTGGTAAAGGATACATTCTCTTACTCAGAAATTTACTTTTAAAGATATAAACGCCACTTTCAGTAATGATTTTGCCATAAAACCCACGTCCGCTTTCTAGAAAAATTGGCCGTCCCTTTTGCATCGGCATGGCAATTACCATCTCATTAGAAGTGATTTCTTCAACACGACTAGTAAAACGTGGAGTATTGCTATTTTGGGATAACATAATTTCCAAACGTTGATTTACTTTTACTATCTGTTCCAAGCTAATAACTCTTTCCTCCTTACTATCACAAACTTCACCGCATTAATCCTAATAACTTATTAAAGAAACCCTTAACGCCTGTAGTCTTACTACTAGCAACCCTATCTAATAAACGATTGGCTATCTGTTCGATACAGCGTGCTGATGCAGTATTAGGAAATGCCAATAATAACGGTGTTTGCTTTTTTACAGATTTAACCAAATTACTATCTTCATAAACAAAACCAAGGCTGCTGATTGTTAATCCCAAAAACTTAAGTGCTACTTTAATCAGCTTATCGGCTGCAATCTTTCCTTCATCAGGCTCCATTACGCGATTAATCACTAGCTTTAATACAGCAGTTCCAGAGTGACTTACATAGGTCTTCACCATCGCATAAGCGTCAGTAATTGCCGTTGGTTCTGGAGTTGTTACAATAATTACTTCATCAGCAGCTACTACAAAATTCATTACACTTTTACTGATGCCTGCACCAGTATCAATCAAAATGATATCTGCTAAATCATCTAATAACGTAATTTTATTAATAATACGCGTAAGCTGTGAATCATCTAAATTTGCTAAATTATAAAGCCCAGACCCACCTGACATAAATTTTATCCCAAGAGGCCCCTCTGTTATAATATCCATTAAAGAAAATCCGCCATCTAGCAAATGCAGAATATTATAGGGTGTTGAACGCCCCAATATTACATCCACATTCCCCATTCCCAAATCAGCATCTATGATCAACACTCTTTGTCCTAATTTAGCCAGTGCCAGTGCTAAATTCACGGTAAAATTAGTTTTACCAACACCACCTTTACCACTAGTAACCGTAATAACCCTCGCATTGGTACGATTTGCCTTAATAACGGAGCTGCCTTTTTTTCCAGATGAACTTTGCACCATTTTTCGTAATTTTTCCGCTTGATCCCACATCATCACAAATCTCTCAAAATCAGTGGCGTTAACCTATTAATATCAACTAACTCTATGTCATCGGGAACATTTTGCCCGTTGGTTACATATGAAAGTGACATTGGAAACTGGTACAATAGATTCACAATAGTGCCAATGTTTCGTGTTTCATCAATTTTTGTGAAAATGACTTTATGAGGTACACATATAGAAAATTTTTTTACAATATCTAATGCATCCTTATACTTAGTAGTAGCACTTAATACTAAATATTTTTCAATCACATCATCGATATGTAAAAGTTTTGTCAACTCGTCTAACTGCTCATCATTATGAGGACTTCGTCCAGCTGTATCTATTAATATCAGCTGCTTGTCCTGATTACTATCTAATACCGCTTTAAGTTCATCAGCTGCATACACCACATGAATAGGTATCCCCATAATATCAGAATACGTCTTTAATTGCTCTACAGCAGAGATACGATAGGTATCAGCGGTTATTAGCGCAATTTGGTATCCATCTTGAATCGCAAATTTAGCTGCCAATTTTGCAATGGTAGTAGTCTTACCTACCCCCGTTGGTCCAAAAAACGCCACTATCTTTCTACCTTGTTCAGGGATTTTAATACCTTCTACATTTTTGAAACAAGTTTGGATCTGTGTAATAAGCAGCTGTCTCAGTTCTGGGCTCTCAACGTCAAAATGCGAATAATCCATTGGTAAATCATTTATAATCTGCTCTGCAATCTTTATATCAATGTCATTATTCATTAACAGATCAAGAATAGAGGAATGTTCACTGCCTTGAGGCATTTTAGATATTACTTTTTCAAGTAAACTACGCATACTAGCAAGTTCAGATTGTACAGCAACCTCTTCTTCAACATAAGGCTCTGCCTTTTGGGGAGGTATAGTGGCAATGGAAGTATCAACAGCTGCTGTAACTTCTACCTCCTCCTTAGAAAAGAACCCCCAAAGACCGCCTTTACGAAATTTTCGTGTATGTAAAATAATAGCCTCACGCCCCAAAGCACCTTTTGCCTGGGCGATAGCATTTTGCATAGAATCAGCAGTAAACACTCTAACTTTCAATTATACTCTCACCATCCCTAATGATTGCACATCAACCTTAGTCTCTAGCTCCGCATAAGATAAAACAATTAAATTAGGCACACTGCGTTCAACTAATTTGTAAAAATACGTTCTGATTGCAGGGCTGGTAAGAATAATGGGTTGATAACCGATGTTTGTTATTTTGGGCAATTCCTTTGATATACTCGATATAATGCTCTGCAGTACCTGTGGCTCAAGTACTACATAAGAACCACTTTCATTGCGCTGGACTGCACCTGCGATAAGATTTTCCAGCTGCGGATCAACGGTTATGCAGGTTAGCATATTATTCTGCGCATACTGCCGCGATATTTGCCTAGCTAATGCATGACGCACATATTCTGTTAAAATATCAGTATCTTTAGTAAGTTGAGCGTAATCAGCCAATGTTTCAAAAATAGTTACCATATCTCGAATAGAGATTCGCTCATGCAATAATTTTGCTAACACTTTTTGAATATCGCCAATGGATAATAAGGCAGGCGTCAACTCTTCTACTACTGCAGGATTATGTTGTTTTACAGAATCAACTAAAGTCTGAACTTCTTGACGGCCTAAAATCTCAAAAGCATAGGATTTAATAACTTCTGTTAAATGAGTGGCCAACACTGACACAGGATCTACTACCGTATATCCTGCAAGCTCAGCCTGTTCACGATTCGCCTCTTGAATCCATAAAGCTGGTAAACCAAAAGCCGGCTCTACTGTTTCAATCCCATTCACTTCTTCAAAAACAGTGCCTGAGTTCATCGCTAAATAATGATCTAATAATAATTCGCCTTTCGCGATCTCGATTCCTTTTAATTTTATTACATATACATTCGGTTTTAGTTGAATATTATCCCGAATGCGAATAGTAGGTACGATAAGTCCTAATTCTAGAGCGCATTGCCTACGAATCATAACTACCCGGTCTAATAAATCTCCCCCTTGAGAAATATCAACCATCGGTATTAAACTATACCCAATCTCTAACTCCATTGTATCAATTTGTAACAATGATACAATGTTTTCTGGATTTCGAACTTCTTCATTTTCCTTTTCCTCTAAATCCGTCTCTTGTGAATCTTGTTTATATTGAATTGTCTTTTCCAATATATAACCAACTGCAAAAGAAATAAGACCAAGACTTATAAAGGGAATTAGAGGCAAACCTGGAACAAAACCCATCACTGCCAATACCCCTGCAACAATAAAAAATACTCGTGGATTCGTAAAAATCTGTCCTACAAGATCGTGACCTAAATTGGATTCCGATGCAGCTCTTGTTACTACGATACCTGTTGCTGTGGATATTAAAAGCGCGGGAATCTGGTTCACTAATCCTTCCCCCACCGTCAACAACGTGTAACTATGTAAAGCTTCTAACACGCCTAAATCCCGCTGAACCATACCGATGATGAAACCACCAACGATATTAATCACAATAATAATGATTGCTGCTATCGCATCACCTTTCACGAACTTACTGGCACCATCCATAGCGCCATAAAAATCAGCTTCCCGCTGAATCTTAACGCGGCGCTGCCGCGCTTCATTATCGGTAATAGCACCAGAATTCAAGTCAGCATCAATGCTCATTTGTTTACCAGGCATAGCATCCAATGTAAATCTGGCAGCAACTTCGGCAACACGCTCAGAGCCCTTAGTAATTACCAAGAATTGTATAATAATGAGAATAACAAACACAATAAAACCAACGATGGCATTTCCACCGACAACAAAATTACCAAATGCCATAATCACTTCACCAGCATAACCATCCAGCAAAATAAGCCGGGTAGAAGATACATTCAGCGCTAAACGAAATAAGGTGGTAATCAATAATAAAGAAGGAAACACTGAAAATTGCAATGGTTCTACATTGTAAACAGCAATCATTACAATCACAAGAGCTAAGGAAATATTTAACGCTAACAATAAATCTAATAAGAATGTTGGCAAAGGAATGATCATCATAATAACAATGGTGATAATTCCAAGGGCTACTATAATATCACTATATTTAGTTAGTTTACTTAAACCTGGAAAAGGCGATGTTTGCGTAGCCATTTTTTACTCCTTCTACAACTTAGGACAAGCGTTTTTTTAATTTATAAACATATGCTAAAACTTCTGCAACAGCTTGATATAATTCTGGCGGTACAGGATAACCAATATCTACTGCCGCATATAAAGCTCTTGCTAAAACTTTATTCTCAACAATTATTACTTTATTTTCTTTGGCAATCTCTTTAATTCTTTGGGCAATTAGATCTTGGCCTTTTGCTACGACAATGGGAGCCGCCATGGCTTTTTCATATTTTAAGGCAACAGCAAAGTGAGTAGGATTGGTTACAATGACATCTGCTTTTGGAACTTCCTGCATCATGCGCTGCATGGACATTGCTCGCTGTCGCTGTTTTATTTTCCCTTTAATCAGTGGGTCACCTTCCGATTGCTTAAATTCCTGTTTAATATCATCTTTACTCATCTTTAAACTTTCCTTGTGTTCCCACCATTGATAAAAATAATCAAATGCAGCCAAGACAAGCATTACTGCACTAATTTGAAATACCAGATTTAAAATTAAGGATGCTGCTATATGTAACGAATCAATGAGCTCAGCACTGATTAAGCCAGGAATCTGCTCAATTTGTTTTCTCATAAATCGATAAATAAAGTAGCCGATAATGGTTATTTTTAATAACGATTTTACGAGCTCCACTAATGAGCGTTTTGAAAATAAACGTCCAAATCCTGCAATAGGATTAAGTTTACTAAGTTTAGGCATAAGAGGCTCAAAAGAAAAAAGAAAGCCAACTTGAATAAAATTAATCGTTAGTGACACAATCAAAATCACACACATAACTGGCAATGCTGTCTTAATAAACACGATAGCAAAACCAAGGAATATTTCCCGAATGGAATTAATCGTCATATCGGCTGTTGCAACATTAGAAAAACTAAGTTGCATGTATCTCGTAAGCTCATCATAAATATAAGAACCTATTAGCTTTAATGTAAAAAATGCTGCTAAAATAATAAATACCGAGTTAACTTCCGTACTTTTAGCAACTTGTCCTTTTTGACGAGCTTCTCCCTTTCGCTTAGCTGTAGCCTCTTCTGTTTTTTCTCCGGCAAACAGCTGCAAATCGAAAGATACACTCTTAGAAAAGGGTTGTAACTGTGCTTTGTTAGAACATGGAAAGAAACCGGAAAATATCTTTATACATCCCATTAAACGCCATCTCCAAAAAAAATATATAAAAAGGTAATGCTAAAGATAGAACAAATAAACCGACAAGAATTTTCCCTGGCACACCAACCACAAATATATTCATTTGCGGCATCGTACGGGCCAAAATACCAAGAGCTACATCCGTTATTACCACCGAAATAAGTACAGGCAAACTAATTTTCATGGCGATAATAAAAGTACCTCCCACCATATCAACTACAAAATTTGTTAGAGCCGCTTTAATTACCACACCAGTGACTGGCATTAACTTAAAACTGACAAACAAAGCAGATAGTAACACATGATGCCCATTTGTTGCTAGAAAAATAATCAACGCCAGCATATGCTTGAAGTTACCAACTAAAGGTACTTGACCGCCAGATTGGGGATCAATAATATTAACAACTCCAAATCCAATCTGCATGTCCAGTAATTGTCCTGCCATTTGTATAGCAGAAAAAACCAATGAACTTAAAAAGCCTATGGTTAATCCGATAAGAAGCTCTCCTATTACCATAAACATGTAAGGAAGGAAATCATTAGGTATCACAGCACTATCATTAAAAACAATCGGAAATAATATATAGGTAAGGATTAATGACAAACCAGCTTTAATACTAACTGGAATGTTTCGGCTGCCAAAGATAGGAGTCATCATGAATATGCCAGTTATACGAACAAAAATTAACAAGAAAAAAGCTACTTGATTTTGCAGAAGTGCAAAAAGATCCACAAATAATTACTCCTTACGTTAACGTACCAAGTTTGGTAGGTTGATAAAAATCTCGCGGGTATAATCAACCATCAAACTTAACATCCACGGGCCAAAGACCAATATCGCGATAAAAATTGCTATAATTTTAGGAATAAATACTAAGGTTTGCTCTTGAATCTGAGTAGTCGCTTGAAAAATACTTACTAAAATCCCCACTAACAAACCTAATCCTAACATGGGAGCAGCAATCAGCATTACCATGGTTAATGCCTCACGGCCAATTTGTATTGCTAAATCACCTGACATATTTCCTCCTTTAGTGGAAACTATTAATTAATGAGAGAACAATCAAGTGCCAACCATCCACTAAGATAAATAATAATAACTTAAATGGCAGAGAGATCATGACTGGAGGCAGCATCATCATCCCCATGGACATCAATGTGCTTGCAACCACCATATCAATAACAATGAAAGGAATATAAATCAAAAATCCTATTTGAAATGCCGTCTTTAGCTCACTAATTATGAAAGAAGGTATTAACGTAGTTGTCGGAACATCTTCTGGTGAATTAGGCCGAACACCTTCTGATAAATTTACAAACAAAGCCAAATCATTTTCCCGTGTCTGCTTAAACATAAACTCACGCATTGGTTTTAAAACTTCCGTCATTGCTGCTTCCTGAGTAATGCTGCCAGCTAAATATGGCTGCAGCCCATTTTGATTTGACTGCTCAAGATAGGGAGACATTGTAAAAAAAGTTAAAAATAATGCCATACCAACCAGAACTTGATTTGGCGGCATTTGTTGTGTCGCAAGGGCACTGCGCAGAAAAGACAAGACAACAATGATGCGTGTAAATGAGGTCATCATAATCAAAATTGACGGAGCTAACGTTAATACCGTCATCGTAAGTAAAATCTGCAAACTAAGCGCAACATCCTTAGGCTCAGTAGCAGCCCCTACTTCAACATTAATATTAGGAAGAGGAACTAAAGGTGCGGCATTTGCCAATGCTGGTATAACAAATAAACTAATGAAAACAGTAACAACAATCATAGCATTTCGAATTTTAGCCACTTACCTCTTCCCACTTTCATGTTTTTGTTTACTCTGCAAATCACCAAAAGCAGTAGGAAAAGTTTGTGAAAATCGTTGCAGAGAAGCAAGCTGCTTTTGAAAAATAGTATCGAATTGATTTATGGGTACTGTTAATTCTTCTTGTTCTACTTTCATTTTTTCAATTTCCTCGGGGTTTGTTATTTCCTGCAATACAGTAATCCCATGATCAGTAACACCCAGCACCAAAAATTTCCCTGCAATTTCCACTGTATAAACAGCTCGATTTGCACCAAATGATAATGTATTAATGACTCTACTACTGCCACTAGCAGATAAGCTTCCCAATTTTTTTCCTAAAAAACGGGAAGCGAAATATGCGAGACCAATAACAGCTGCAAAGGTTATTAGTAAAGAAAAAACATAAGAAACCGTAGAAATCCAAGACGTTGAATTCGCAGGCTTAGGCTCTTGGTACTGTAAATAGTCGCCATTGGATTCTGCCGCATAAACTTGTCCATTAAAAAAGATTCCAATGCAAAATAGCAGTAGGAAAATCCTCCAAAAAACTCGATATTTGTTCTTATTCATTATTAACCAACCGCTTTGCGAACAGCTTCCAATACTCGATCTGGCTGAAAAGGCTTAACAATAAAATCGCGAGCACCTGCCTGAATCGCTTCAACAACCATTGCTTGTTGACCCATAGCACTACACATAATGACTTTTGCATTAGGATCAATTTTTTTAATTTCTTTCACTGCAGTGATACCATCCATTTCTGGCATAGTAATATCCATCGTCGTAAGATCTGGTTTTAGTTCTTGATACTTTTCCAACGCCTTTACTCCATTTTCCGCTTCACCTACGATCTCATATCCATTTTTACTCAAAATATCTTTAACCATCATACGCATAAATGCAGCATCATCAACAATCAATACTCTAGTCGCCATTATTTTATCTCCTCCTGATTACTCTATTATCCATTATCAACAATCATAACTATTGTAAATTATAGGTCCGCTCTAATGGACTTATAATATCAGTAATTCTTACACCAAAATTTTCATCTATTACTACAACTTCCCCCTTGGCAATCAGCTTCCCATTCACTAGTATGTCTACAGGCTCACCAGCTAGTTTATCCAGCTCTACTACTGAACCAGGTGCCAATTCTAGAATATCACGAATTAATTTACGAGTTCTGCCAAGTTCTACCGTCACTTGTAATGGCACATCCATAATAAGATCAATATTCGTATCCGTGACCGGCATCGTCCCCTGTACTAAAGGAGCAAATTGTACAGGTTGTACATTAACAGGCTGTATGTGCTGTTTTGCGACTGAAGCAGCTGCCACTTGCTGCTGGGCTTTTGCAGTCTGGTCCTGAGATGCCGATGTATCTGCAGCCTTGGGAGCTTCTGCAACTGGCGCAGCTGCTGGTGGTGGCTGTACGGCATTCATAAGGCTGTCCACCATTTCTTTTGCTACATCAATCGGTAAAATTTGCATAATTTCACTATCAATTAAATCTTCAACTTCCATGCGAAAAGCAACACGAACAATATTATCATCGGTTCCAACAGCATTCGTAATGCTGGAAGCAACTGCAAAATCAATTAAATTTACATTGGGCGGAGCAATGTCGATTTTCTTCCGGAACATAGTTGACATGGATGTCGCTACTCCACCCATCATCTGATTCATAGCCTCACTCACAGCACTCATGTATAATTCATTTAATTCGGTAGGTGGATTGAGTCCGTCCCCTCCCATCATTAAATCTGCAATAATTAATGCATCTTGTTCTCGAATCGCTAAAACATTAGTCCCTACAATGCCATGTGTATATCCAACTTCAATAACCAAGTACGGCAAAGGATATTGCCCCTTGATCTCTTCTAAATTGGAAACGGATACACGTGGTGTAGTAATAGATACCCGGCGTCCAAGCAATACAGACAATGTAGTTGCCGCACTTCCCATAGAAATATTACCAATTTCACCAAGGGCATCTTGTTCCATTGCGGATAACTCAGGTGTTGAAGAGGATGAAGTAGCTTCTCCCCTTAGTAAGGCATCAATCTCGTCTTGGGATAGAAAGCCTTCAGTCATAATTTTCATCTCCTTCTGAAATTACTTGTGTTATTTGTAATGCAACCTTATGTCCTGAGAGTCCTGGCTTCCCTCTAAACTTTTCGCGTTGACCTACAATTACATTCAGATCATTTTCTATTTTACTCTCTAACTGCAATACATCATTCACTACTAAACCTAATAATTCCTGCACAGTAACCGTCGTTCTTCCTAATTCTACATATAGAGGAATAAAAGCTTTTTCTAGCTTACGCTGTATTGCATTAATATGCTCAGGCAATGCTTGTTTCGCAACGGAAGAAGCAACCCAATAGGTAGTCGTCAATTTCGACATGATGGGTTCAAGTACTAGATATGGAATACAAATATTAACTAATCCTTCTACCTGACCAATCTTCACATGTAATGTAATAATAACGACCATATCATTAGGCGGAACAATTTGAGTAAATTGAGGATTGGATTCGATGATTTCTAACTTGGGCTCAATCGCAACCACTTGCTTCCAAGCATCAGAAAAACATTCTAGCGTTTTGTTTATTACTCTTTTAACAATCGCTTCTTCAATATCAGTTAATGATCTTGTTTTGGCGGGAGGTAAGCCGGGACCGCCAAATAAGCGATCAATAATTGAAAAAATTACATTCGGGTTCAGCTCTAGAATCGCATTCCCTTTAAGAGGGCGCATTTGAAAAACACCAATAACACTTGGATTCGGTAATGAACGAATAAATTCTTCATACGTTAATTGATCAACAGAAGCTACATCAATATGTACAAGTGTCCGAAGATGTGCGGAAAGGTAAGTGTTCATAAGACGAGCAAAATTTTCATGCAGCATATATAAGGTACGAATTTGATCCTTAGAAAATTTATCTGGGCGCTTAAAATCATATACTTTTATTTTTCTTTGTTTCTGCTCATCTTTTATTTCTTCGGCTGATACTACACCTGTAGATAATGCAGATAACAGATCATCAATTTCAGATTGGGATAACACATCTGAACCTGCCAATACGTTCTCTCCTTTCCACCACTCTATTACATATTATAATACGGCATACATTCTAAATCTACTGCAAAACAAAATTGGTAATATATACGTCATAGACGCGGTCATCACCAAAAGACTTATTAATTTCATTTTTCAAAAGTTCTTTTAACTGTTCTTGCTTGAGAGGATCAAAATCTTCGATTTTTAAAGATCGTAATACATAAACAGCTGTATCTGCAAGTTTTATTTCTTCCGGTGAAGGCATTTTTCCAGTAGCAGCTGCTGTAGTAGCCTTTTTGTCAGGTCTTAACTCTACAATAAGTCCAATTTTCAAGTAACGTCCACTACTTGCACCACCAATATTAATCAGCAGCCCATCTTTTGCATCACCCAACTTTACAAAAACACCTGGTTCACGTTGGGAAGATTTCTTATCCACCGCTTTATCAGCAACAATTTTAGTCGCAATAAAGTAGGAAATTCCCCCAGCCAATAATAAACCAAACACAATCATCCCTACCATAAGCATCATCGGAAACTTCTTTTGACCATCAGCCACTGTTACACCCCCATTTTAGACTGTACATTAAGTTAACTTAATACTAATATATTTAACTACAAACTCTTACTACTTATCCTTTAACTTATTAAAATGACAATAAACCTTTTATTTATCATATAATTTTCATTCGTGATAAAAAGATCATATCTTTACCAATAGGTATCTATCTAAACTTACCAAAAATAGCTCGGCGATAATCCATTACTTTACGCACAACTTCATCCATGGTTTCTTCTACAATCAACTTTCTGCCACTCGTAAGGGTAATTACGGTATCAGGAGTTTCTTCAATTGTTTCAATCAATTCCGCATTTAATACAAATTCCTCTTGGGATTTAAGACGCGCTACTTTTATCATAAAAAATCCTCCAATTTTATAGAAGGGGGGGATTTCTACCCCCCTTATTTAATATTAACGTTTAAGGTTTACAAGTTCTTCCAACATATTATCATCAGTCGTAATAATTTTAGAATTGGCCTGGAATGCACGCTGCGCAACAATCATATTGGTAAATTGCTGTGCCAAATCCACATTGGACATCTCCAAGCTGCCAGGAGTAAATGTACCACGTCCCCCTGTACCTGCCGAACCAATTTGAGCCTCTCCTGAATTGGTGGTTTTTGTATATAAGTTACCGCCCGCAGAAAGTAAACCATCAGGATTATTAAATACAGCCAAAGCGACCCGTCCAATGGCTTGTGTTCTACCATTAGTAAAGCTACCAATAATCTCACCAGTAGAAGAAATGGTCTTTCCATTTAAAGTACCAGCAGCATAACCATCAGTATTGCTAATTTTCGCAGTAGAATCACTGCCATTTTGAGTCATCGTCGAACCACTAGGCTGCACGGTAAAAGCACCTGCACCTTCATATGGACCGCCAGTTGGATCAATGGTTAAGGCATTAAATACCGTACTGGTATCAAAGGTGCCATCTGCATTAAATTTAATGGTAGACGATCCCCCACTAACATTGGCAACTACGGTTTTCCCATCCGTACCACCAATGATTGTCGATGATGGTGTAAATGTCCAGGTATTCACTCCCGTTTTGGTAATGGAACCAGTTAGTGTATATTTATTTCCCTGGGTATCATATAAATCATAGGAAATGGGTTGAGCTGAGTCATTGTTAGCTGCAGCAGTTGCTGATGTTACAGCTGTACTTGTAGCATCAGAAAGTGTCGTAGCTGCTGTTACAGCTGTACCTGCAACAGCAGAAAAATTTCCAGCCGCTGTAACAACATTACCTGTAGTAGTTCCATCAGCGCCTGTTACAGCTGCCGATGCAGTTGCTGCTGCTGCTGCTGCAGTTGCTGCTGTTACTACAGCGGCTGCTTTAGTTTTTGCGGTTGTTGCAGCTGTTGCAGATGCATTAGCTGCAGTTAGAGCTTCAGCTGCAGTACCAGTACCAGCAACCAACGCATCTGCTGCTGTTTTAGCCGCGTTAGCTGCAGTTAGAGCATCATTAGCTGCAGTTAGAGCATCATTAGCTGCAGTTAATGCATCATTAGCTGCGGCTTGAGCAGCTAATGCGGCCGTTAAAGGCGCCCCTGCAGATGCAGCAGCAACTGCTGCATCTGCCTCTGCCTTTAATGTATTTGCTGCTGTAACTGCATTAGTAGCTTCTGTTACTGCAGTCGTAGCGTCAGTCGCTACAACTGCAGCATCTGCTGCCACTGCTGCAGGATCTAATGCCGTGGCACTAGCATTCAAATTACCAGCAAGGGTAATTGTGGTGGATACTTTAGCTGGCATCGTTGAACCTACTGGAATCTGCAACGCTGATATTGGCTGAGTAGTATCAACAACGCCAGAAGCATCGGCCGGCCAGCCTAATACACTATAGCCTGCACTATTAACGAAATTTCCTTGCTGATCTGTTGTAAAATCACCACTCCGGGTATACATTTGATTCGTAGGGGTACCTACAACGAAGAATCCGTCACCTGAAATCGCTAGATTTGTTGATATACCAGTTGACTGTGTGCTGCCGTCAGTAAAATTGGTACTAATACTGCCCACACCCACACCCAGACCTACCTGCATGGGATTTGTCCCTCCCTGAGTGCCTGAAGGACTGGAGGCTCCCTGAAGTGTTTGACTCAGCATATCTTGAAATGTAACGTTAGACGCTTTAAAACCTGTTGTATTTACATTAGCAATATTATTACCAATGACATCCATATAAGTTTGATTCCCTTTTAAACCAGAAACAGCAGCGTACAAAGAACGCATCATAATAAATCAACCTCACTTTTTTAAATTTGTGACTGTATCAATCAGTCAACAGTCAAAGGCTCTCCATCAGAGGTCCAGCCTTATACAATTACTGCACTATCAATATTCGTAAATACATTATCTTTGGTATTTGCACCATCCATAACTGTAATCACAGTTTTATTTTTTACACTCACTACTAAAGCTAGATTACTATTACTCATAAACACCAAAGACTCATTCGCACCTTTTTGTGAAGCTTTTTCTACAGCCTCATTCAATTTAAGCAACTCCGTCTGCCCCAGTTTAATATTCCTGCTTTGCAGCCGTTGCAGAGCATGCTGAGAAAATTTTACACCTGCTAACTCTTGGGATAAAACTTGTTCAAAAGGTGCAATATTTTGTTTCCCTTGACTATTTTTTGCATTATTGATTAGCTTTCCAGCAATCGGACTTACAGGAGTCATAGACTGTTGCAGGCGGTATATACTATTGTCAGTCATGTCTTTTACCTCCTGTCAACTTAGCTATTTTGTAGTCTCTGTTACTTTGCTTAGCGCAACGGTAGTTGGAACAACCAGTCTAGTGATTTGCTGTGATGCAAAGGTACTCGTTGTTGTTGTCCCACTTGAATCTGTTTCTACTGCTGTAATCTGCACAGTTCCATTACTGTCAACCGTTGCGCTCTGAATTACCCCTGAATGAGAAACCTTACTGCTATCAGTCCAACTAACTGCGCAATTAACTAAGTCGCCTGTTGTGGTAGGAAGATAAGCTGGATATTGTACAGCATCTACTCCAACAACCAAACTAGTCACTCCAGAAGAGGTGCTTGTTCCTCCCACTATTCCTGTAATCAAATTGCCGCTGTCATTTGAGAAATTGATAGTACTGCCGATCAGATTGCTGGCATGCATATTAGCCATAGTAGCATTTAAATTTTGCATCTGTTCCAGACTGGAAAATTGCGCCATCTGTGCAACAAATTCTGTGTTATCCATAGGATCTAACGGATTTTGATATTGAAGTTGTGTAACAAGCAATTTCAAAAAATCATCTTTTCCTAAAGAACTATTTGAGCTTGCCGCTGTTGTACTGGTAGATGTACCAGTATTGGCTGCACTATTAATTACATTGGACATAACATCATCTCCTTTTTATATACGATAATCTACGCCAGACTCTGAAGTAGATTCCACTATACCGGTAGAATCATCTAGTGCATCAAGAAAATCTTCTTCAATCTTTTTATTTTGTACTTTCACTTCCGGCTTTTGTCGGCTTTCATGTTGTCCATTAGAAAAGAAATCTCCTAAACCCGCATATACATCTACATTTTCAATTTTTAATCCCTGATTCGATAACTCTTGCTTTAATTGCGGAAGAGATGCTTCAATAATATTACGGACTTCACTATTATTCGAATGGAAGCTCGCACTAACCACACCACTCTCCACGGTTACTTTAAGAGTCAGTTCTCCCAAATGTTCTGGTTTTAGCTGGATAATCATTTCTGTATTCTTTTGACCAGAAATTAAGCGAGCCTGATCAACAATCTGTGATGCAACATGGTAAGAATCCTTTACTGGTTGCTGTGCTACTTGTTTTCCATCAGAAACAGCAACTTGACTTTCATTTTTTATTGTCTGCTGATTTAAGGCACCTGCAAAAGTCTCTGTGGTATTTGTGGTTTGATTTGGCAGTAGACTCTCTACACTTAATTGTTCTTTACCACCTAATAACATAGTACCGCTTTCACTCATATTCTCCACCGCACTAACAACATTAGTTAATAAGGGAGATGTTATGACCGGTTTTGCATCAACTGAATCAAGCAACTGAGTACTATCAAGCGTCGCAACTCCTGCTTGAGTTGGTGTTGTTTTCTTGTTATCAACTTGTGGCATATTATTAGTTTTTCCTACTGCATTACTGTTTACAAGAGCAAAAGAAGGTACTGTTTCTAATAATGCATTATTAGTTGTTGCGCTTACTTTGTTTGAAGAAGGATCACTAACCGGCGTTTGTTCTGTCAGCTGCTTATTTTGCAATATTTCTTGTAACTGCATTGTAAATTGCTTAGTATTATTATTGCCTGCTGCCATATTTACATCTGTTCCTTTTGTCAATAAGGCTGCCAATTGTTTTTGAGAAGTATTCATACCAGTAGCTACATCTAATCGGATAACATTCTTTCCTATTAATTCAGTTAGTTGATTGGCATTACCCAATTGCCCTCCAACATCATCTACGGGCAGCTCTGCAATAAGGTTCTCATTATTTTGAATTGGAACAGCATTAACCTGTGCATTTAAGCCCATCATTCCTGAAATTAGTTGGGCTGCAGCAGAATCCTTTTTAGTGCTTGCGTCTTCTTTTTCGCTTTTATCTGATTGATTGTTTAATACCTTGCCAAAATCCACTCCAGACTTATTACTAGAAGAATTATTTTTTTTGCTCGTAGATGTTTGCGAGGACGTGTTAGGTTTAATCTCTATGGGAATTGTATTTGCCATTATAGCCATTTTTTTCACCTCCTTTCACTACTTACTTACCTGCTAAAGTTAATTCAAATTTCCACCCCTAAGCATGGCTTGAGTAAGGATAGCAGCACGTTCCGGGCTAAATAACGGTAAGATTTTTGAAACTTGTTCATCTTCCATTTTATTTAAAATCGCCAATACAGAAGGATCATCTAACTGATTCAAAATAACAACGGCCTCGCCAGGTTTCATCCCACCATATAATCTTGCCAATTTAGAAATACGTTTTGCCTCTTCTTGCTGCCTTATCTTAGTCTGCTTTTGCAGTTCAGAGTCATCCACAATTGCCGACACTGCAGGAGATAGATTTGGGACTGCTGCTGGCGGCACCACTAGGTTTGCCTCAGTAGGAGTTTCCACTTGGTTTTGTTCCTCTAATTCAACAGTCTCAAAATTAGTTTTAGGCTGAGGAAAGTACTGTCCAATCACCGGATATTCATTTAATTTCCATTTTTCAGTCATGCCCTTCATATCAATTAAATTCAAATAAACTCCTAGGGCAAAGCCAGCGACAGCTATGAATAACAGTATTATGATCGCAATTAATACTTTAACTATTGTTCCTAGCTTTTTCTTAGGTTTTTCAGGCGTACTCATATTTATTTTTATTTGAGAATTAGGCGTCACTTTTTTTGCCATATTGTTACCTACCTTTGAAGACTGTTTCACCCATGTAATTCATGTTATTTCACTAATGCCATTACTTTAGCTACATAATCTTTTGTTTCTGTGTAAGGAGGAATACCATTATATTTTGTTACGGCCTGGGGTCCTGCATTATAAGCAGCTACTGCCTTCGTTATATCACCATCAAAAGAGGTAATTAATTGCTTCAGATAACGAACACCACCATCAATATTGTCACGTGGATCTTTACAATTACGAACACCCAATCCTTGCGCAGTTTCAGGCATTAATTGCATTACACCCACAGCGCCAGCCGATGAAACTACATCCGGTGATAAATTAGACTCTACTTTGGCAACAGCCATAACCAGCTTAGAATCGACTCCATATTTTTTAGCTGTATAATCAATAATTTTACTAATATCATCGGAAGCAAAGTTTTTCCCATGTATAGAGTCATTTGCTTGAGCCCCTGACAGCACAGCAGAAAAATCATGCCCACTCACAGAAGAATGATTAAATCGTTGTTCAATGGTATTAATCCGTTGTAAAACTTTGCTTATACTCTCCATTTACTCACCCTACTTTTCTCTTACATAAAGCTGTAATCCTATTTCATCTAATATTTTTTGCTCTTCTTTTAGTAATTCTGCTTGATAATCTTGTATTTTTTTCTCGCGAAATTTTTCTACAACTTTATGACTTTTTACTGCTTCTTCAAGGTTCTTTAAACATTCTTGTCTATATTCATCAGCACGTTTAACAGATTCATTTTGCTGTTGAATTTCTTTTTTCATTTTATCAAAATAATGATGAAAGGACTTAAAGGTTTCAATCGATAATAAATTCTGCTGAAAGTTGCGCAGCAAATTCATATTTTCCAGTACATTTTCTTCTAACTTTGCCAATTCTTCTTTTTCGATTCGGAATTGATTCGTAGCTTGCCAAAATGAAATTTGTGCCTGTTCTTCTTGCATTTTGCGAAACTTAAGTAAGGCTTCTAATCGAAATTTAAATGACTTCATCTTATTTCACACCTCAAAGTCTTACACTTAAGATGTTAACGATAGCAATTTTTCAATTGTTTCATCTGCAGACATTTTTTCGTAAACATCCTGTTGCAAAAAAGTTTTAACAGAATCAATAGCAACAATCGCATTGTCAATATTACTATTACTGCCTGTTGCGTATGCACCAATATTAATTAAATCTTCAGCTTCCCGATAGGTAGCCATAATGGAACGCATTTTTTGCGCTGCCTTATAGTGTTCATTTTCTACAATGTCTAACATTACCCGGCTTACACTTCCCAGAACATCAATGGCTGGATAATGATTTTGTGCAGCAATACCACGGTCTAATACAATATGTCCATCTAAAATACTGCGTACAGCATCCGCTATGGGTTCATTCATATCATCACCGTCTACCAGAACCGTGTAAATACCAGTAATTGAACCCTTCTCACCTGTCCCAGAGCGTTCCAGCAGTTTGGGCAACATCGCAAAAACCGATGGAGTGTAACCACGAGTAGCAGGAGGTTCACCAACGGTTAATCCAACTTCTCGTTGTGCCATGGCAAAACGGGTAACCGAATCCATCATTAAAACAACATCTAAACCTTGATCACGAAAATATTCTGCTATAGCTGTAGCAGTCATCGCACCTTTGATACGCACCAAAGCAGGTTGATCAGATGTAGCAACAACAACGACTGAACGCTTTAGTCCTTCCTCTCCTAAATCTCGTTCAATGAATTCTCTAACTTCTCTTCCCCGCTCACCAACTAAAGCAATAACATTAATATCTGCCTCCGTATTGCGAGCAATCATACCTAACAGCGTACTCTTCCCAACGCCACTGCCTGCCATAATGCCAATTCGCTGCCCTCGTCCTAAGGTTATTAAACCATCAATCGCCCGCACTCCTACTGATAACTTTTTTTCAATACGCCTGCGAGATAAAGGATGAGGCGGAGCACTATGCAATGGATACTCTTCTTTTATCGCTAAAGGTCCTTTATCATCCATAGGATTACCTAAGCCATCCAGGATACGTCCTAATAAATGATTGCCTACATTAACTTTTAAAGATTGATGAGCCGAAAACACTTCACATCCCGGTCCTATTCCTTGCATTTCACCAATCGGCATCAATAAAACCCTATTATGACGAAATCCAACGACTTCAGCAGGAATTGCGCCTCCCGCATTTCGAGGAGTTATATAGCATAAATCGCCCAAGTTAACACTAGGACCTTGGGATTCAATCACTAAACCGACAATTTGTGTTACTTTACCAGCTATTTTCATTGTCTCAGCGCTATGTATGACATCTAGGTATTTCTCATTATTAAAGGACTTCATGGCAACACTCCTTGCAATGCTTTGCGAAGTGCATCAAACTGAGTATCAATTTTAGCATCAACCAGACCATAGGATGTATCAATTACACAACTGCCTGCTGTAATCGTACGATCAGCTACAATTGTCAGCGCCTGCTCACATCCCACCATTTTTTGGAATTCTTGTTTCGCTTGCAATACGATATCAAAATCATTACTACTTACTCTAATAACAATTTGCTCCTGATCCTTGACTTTCTCCAACGCATTTTTGACAATAGGAAGTACAGTCATAGGATTCTCTTCAATTTGGCAAGCCAACACTTTACCAGCAACAGCCAGTGCAATTTCGACTATCTGTCTTTCTGCAGCCAAAATCATTTCTTTAGCTTCTTTTTCCCCAAGAGTTAGCATATGCTGCGTTTTTTCAACAGCATTATCAATCCGCAATTGCATTTTTTCTAATCCTGACTGTCTTCCCTGTTCAATTCCTTGCTGGTAGCCTTTCTGATAGCCATCATCATGAGCTTGTTGTTTTAATTGCTCCACTTGCCGGTTTGCTTCATCTATGCATTGAGTTGCATCTTTCTTAGCTCTATTAATAATAACAGCCGCTTCTTCTTTCGCGGAAGCTATTATTTCATCTGCCACGGAAGTATCTACTGAAACCTCGTTTAATTCTTTAGTTGCTTCAACTTCTTCAACTATAACCATATTATTATTTATAATCAAAGGTTCCACTTGCATACAAGCAAATCGTATAATATTAGCCAATGATCTCGTCCCCTTTACCACGTGCCACAACAATTTCTCCGGATTCTTCCAGACGACGGATAACATTAACAATTTTTTGTTGAGCTTCTTCAACATCTCTTATTCTTACAGGTCCCATATATTCGATTTCTTCACGCAACATGTCAGCAGCACGTTTTGACATATTTTTGTAAATTTTATCAGCCACTTCATTTGAGGATGCTTTAAGCGCTAATGCCAAATCTTTACTCTCAATCTCACGCAGTACCAATTGCAAGGATCTGTCATCCAACAATACAATATCTTCAAAGACAAACATGCGGCGTTTAATTTCTTCGGCAAGCTCAGGATTTTGTACTTCTAAGTTTTCCATAATTGTTCTTTCTGTTGATCGGTCAACTCGATTGAGTATTTCTACAATGGAATCAACACCACCAGCAGACGTAAAATCTTGAGTAACCATAGCTGATAATTTACGTTCTAAAATGCGTTCAACATCTTTTAGTACATCAGGAGATGTACGATCCATCGTTGCGATCCGTTTTGCCACATCAACCTGCCGATCCGGCGGTAAAGATGACAAAATCGCTCCTGATTGTTCCGCTTGTAAGTATGACATGATTAAAGCAATCGTTTGCGGATGCTCATTTTGAATAAAATTCAGCAATTGTCCCGGATCTGTTTTTCGTGCAAAATCAAAAGGTCTAATTTGCAAACTTGAAGTTAATCTATTAATAATAGATACCGCTTTTTCTGCACCAAGCGCCTTTTCCAAGATTTCACGAGCGTAATCCAAGCCACCAGAAGAAATATAATTATTTGCCACTAACATTTGATGAAATTCAGCTAACACTTTTTCTTTCTGTTCCTGTGTTACTTTTCGCTGATTAGCAATTTCTAGAGTAAGCTTCTCCATTTCATCCTCTTTAAGATGCTTAAAAACCTGAGAAGAAACCTCGGGACCAAGGGCTATCAATAAGATAGCCGCTTTTTGCTTATTACTTAATTCATTTGATTGGTACATACTTACCCCCGCTCTACTCTTCGGACAACCAAACTTTAATTAACTGCGCTACCTCTTCAGGTTTAGCTTTGGCCAGCCTTTCAAGTTCTTTACGCTGTTCAGATAATTGTATTTCCTGAGCTGTCATTTCAGGCGTTTCTATTGACATTGATTCAGTTGCAGCAGCAATTTCTTCTTCCATTCTTTCTTCTTCTTGCCTTTTGCGAAGACTACGCATACGAAGAATGTATAGAATTCCTAGAACCGTCGCTGCGGCCAATGCAATCTTCAACCATAAAGCTTGCCTTTGTTGACTTTCAGCTTCCATTTCTTCTCTGCGCTGCCTATCTGCTGCCTCTGTATTAAAGGTTATACTCTCAACGGAAACAGTATCGCCTCTTGCATTATTAATGCCAATTGCAGAACTCACAGTCCTTAGAATGCTATCTTGCTGTGCCCGATTCACACTAGCATCAACTAAGACTGCTACAGTAAGTCGCTTTATAGACCCTGGAGTTGCTACCACTTTTTCTTTTGTTTCATTAATTTCATAATTGCGGATTACTTCTTTTTTCTCATAATTGGACTGATTCGTGTTAGCCGTCACATAGCCAGGTACATTTGTAGTCGTTCCCGGCACTCCGCCTGGAGTATTTGGTGCACTGCCTGTAAAATTTTCATTCATTTCTTGAGAACTGCGTATAATTCCTTTGTCATCTACTACTGGTTCAAAAGTTTGTCGATCTAGAACACGTTGATCGAAATTCAACTCAACATTTACCCTTGCCGCAGCTTTATTAGCTCCTAAAACCTGTTCCAGCAGAGACTGCACATCTTTCTGCAAACCGTCTTGTACTTTTTTAGTCATTTCAATTTGCGTTAATGTTACATTTGCTCCAGAGACTCCATTAGCGTCATTCTCTTCGTTAAGTACACGAGCCAGCTGATCCACCACAGTTATATTCTCAGGTTTTAACCCTTGTATACTATGAGCTACTAAATTAACAATACCTTTTATTTGTTCCTTTGATAATTGAGCCCCCGTACGCAGTTTGAGCATAATAGAAGCTGTTGCAGGTTTTTCATTCTTCTTATACAAACTATCTTCCGAAAGAACGATATGTACCCTAGCTTTTTCCACCTCTGATAATTGTTCAATTGTACGAGCTAATTCGCCTTGCAATGCCTGCACCAAATTCACTTTATTTTGAAATTCAGTAGCACCAAACTTACTTTGTTCAAATATTTCAAAGCCCTTATTGCCTCGTGGCAAACCTTGACTAGCTAAATCCAGCCGTATGCGATAAACATCTTTTGCAGGAACCATAATTGCATTTCCATTACCACCAATTTCATGGGTAATTTTCATTTCCTTTAATTTTGCGCTTACCTCACCAGCATCTTTAGCTTCCATCTCAGTAAATAAAGGTACAAGATCCGGGCGACCACCCCACCAAAAACTCCACGCTAAAATAATTGCAAATATAAGTATAGCCGAGCCAAGAATCATATATCTTTCTTTTTTACCCAGGTTTTGCCACAAGCGCAGAGACTGCTCTTTCCAATCTGCCATTGTCTCCACCCTTTCAAATCAACAAAAATATTGTCATAATTATACCTGCATACGCATAATTTCTTGATATGCGTCAACCACTTTATTACGGACCTGCATCGTTAGCTGCATTGCGATTGTTGCTTTTTCTGCCGCTATCGTCACTTGAGAAATATCTTGCAAATTCCCTGCTGCCAGATCAAACGAAGCCTTTGCCGCATTTTGCTGCAAACTATTAACTTCCCCAAGCGCCTCTGTTAAGAATTCTCCAAAGTTTTTCTTACCCTCTTCTATTTGAGGTGTAACTTTTTCAACCATACTCGAATTTACTGGCGTTAATTTAAGTGCCTCTATACGCACAAATGTCAACCTCCATTATTTTCCAATTTCTAATGCTTTAAGAGCCATACTTTTCGCGGTGTTAATCGTAGTGACATTTGCTTCATAAGCTCTAGTAGCTGTAATCATATCTACCATTTCAGATACAACGTTAACATTCGGCATTTCCACATATCCATCTTGATTTGCATCGGGATGTGCGGGATCATAAATTAAGCGAGCTGCAGAAGTATCTTCGGTAATTCCAACCACCCTAACTCCATTTCCAACATCAGCACCTAACTTTTCAGATAAAACCTGGGAAAACGTTGCTTGATTTTCTCGCGGAGAAAACACAACCATTTGACGTCGATAAGCTCCTCCTTGACTAGTACGAGTGGTATTAACATTAGCAATGTTATTAGAGATTACATCCATTCTAAGTCGTTCTGCTGTTAAACCTGACGCTGCTGCATCAATAGCACCAAACATTCCCATACTTATCCTCTCCCTTCTTTTATCGCGGACTTAATCCCTGTGAAATAACCACTTAATTGTTGTACCACTGCATTGTAATAGATATTATTTTTCGACAGATTCGCCATTTCAATATCAATATCTACATTGCTACCATCACTTCTAAAAGAAGTTTTATCAATTACCTTTACTGCAGGAGTTGGAATCCCTTTTCCTTGCAATGGCAAATGCTGACTATTTGTTTTTGTCATCTGTAATTTACCGCCGTCTATGGCATTTTGCAGAAAATCTTCAAAAACCACTTCACTCTTCTTAAAACCCGGCGTGTTAACATTGGAGATATTATTACTAATTACCTTCTGCCTTAAAGACGATGCTGATAAAGCTTGCTCTAACACAGACACTCGCGGCGACGCTAGAATTGAATTTAACACACACAATCCTCCAGTATTATATATTACATGTAACATAATTACATTTTATTACACAAAATGTAGAACTAAGCATTATTATTCTATAAAACCCTTCAAATACCTTTGTTAAAATACTATTTCCAACAAATTTTACACAATTATAACACACTTATAATTCTATAAAGTGACAGAAAATCCTTCATAATCAAAAATCAATCCTTGTTAATGATATAATACTTTTCTCTTTTGCACATCTACCAAAAGATATAGAAATCCCTCTATCTACAAATTTTTACAACAATCATTTTATTTCTTAAATAACAACATGAGATAAAAAAGAACTGCTGCTATTGAACATCTCTCAATAGCAGCAGTTCTTTTATTTTTATATTACTTTTTAAGTTTTTTCAGTTCTTCAAATAAGCGCTCATTTAATACTTTTATATAAGTACCCTTCATTCCTAATGATTTTGATTCAATAACCCCTGCGCTTTCAAATTTACGTAAGGCGTTAACAATTACGGAACGAGTAATACCAACACGATCAGCAATTTTACTTGCAACTAATAAGCCTTCATTACCCTCTAACTCATTCAAAATGTGAATAACAGCTTCAAGTTCAGAATAAGAAAGGGTACCAAGAGCTACTTGCACCGTGGCTTTCTTACGAGCTTCATCTTCAATTTTTCCACTACGATCTCTTAAAATCTCCATACCAACAACAGTTGCTCCATATTCAGCCAAAACAAGATCTTCATCTTGAAACTCAGTATGAAATTTAGCAACAATTAATGTGCCAATTCGTTCCCCTACACCGTGAATAGGGACTATAGTGGTAAATTTGTCTGTGAATATACACCCCGTCTCTTCACTAAAGGAACAAAGACCTCCCTCAAGGCTTAGATTTGGAGATGTTTCATTAACCCGCAGTAGCCATTCTACATACCGTTCAGGAAAACATCCTTGTAATAGCACTTTATCACGCATTAAATCACATTCAAAATCACCTAACAAAGCATATCCAAATATTTTACCATCTTTAGCAACAATATACACATTTGCTTCCATCACTGTACTAAGCACGCGAGAAATTTCATCATATTCCACTTTCTCGGATTTTTGCAATAATTTATTAATTTTACGAGTACGTTCTAACATCGTTGTCATAATACTGCCTCCTACCCTTCATTAGGTTATATAACCTAGTTTATAATATAAAATGACTTAAATCTGGATTCACTACAATATGCGCTAATTTTGTCTTGACATAATCTTTATTGATTAAGACCAATTTTTCATTTATATCAGGTGCTTCAAACGCTAAATCTTCTAATAATTTTTCCATAATAGTATGCAAACGTCTAGCACCAATATTTTCAGTTTGAGCATTTACTTCAAAAGCAATTTCCGCTAACTCCTCAATAGCATCATCAGTAAATTGAATTTTTACATTTTCTGTTTCTAACAAGCTCATATACTGCTTAATTAAGGCATTTGCTGGTTCTGTTAAAATTTGTTTTAAATCAGCTTTAGATAAATTCGTTAGCTCTACTCGAATAGGAAAGCGTCCCTGTAATTCAGGAATCAATTCGGAAGGCTTTGCCATATGAAAAGCTCCTGCAGCCATAAATAATATGTGATCCGTTTTTATAGGACCATGCTTGGTAACTACAGTAGATCCTTCTACAATAGGCAAAATATCGCGTTGTACACCTTCCCGTGATACATCGGGACCAGACGATTTTCCACGACCTACGATTTTATCAATTTCATCTAAGAAAATAATCCCGGAGTTTTCTGCTAAATCTAACGCGATGCTAGTCACTTCGTCCATGTCAATAAGCTTTTGCGCTTCTTCTTGAATAAAAATTTTACGAGCATTAGCGATTGTTACATTTCGCTTTTTTTGTTTTTTGGGCAAAAAACTTCCAAGCATATCTTGTATATTAATACCCATTTCCTCAATGCCAGCACCAGAGAATGCACCCATCATAGGATTTACAGAATCTTCTACTATTATCTCTATAAACTCATTTTCTAATTCACCATTATCTAAACGTTTTTTCCAATATTCCCGATTTAAAATCGGAGCCTCAATTTTCTCGTCGATTACTTTATTTGCTGCTGCATCGTTGTTCGAAGTTGTGCCACCAAATAATATTTCAAAAGGATTACGCGGTGTTTCTTTTTTAGCCGATGGAACAAAAAACTCCAATATACGTTCTTCTGCAAACTGATGTGCTTTTTCTGTTACTTCTAGCATTTTCGCATGCTTAACCATACGAATAGCTGTTTCTACCAAGTCGCGGACCATTGATTCAACATCACGGCCTACATAGCCGACTTCAGTAAATTTCGTGGCTTCCACCTTTACAAAAGGTGCATTGACTAACTTAGCCAGACGCCTTGCAATTTCGGTTTTGCCTACACCAGTCGGTCCGATCATCAAAATATTTTTAGGAACAATTTCATCTTGTAAGGTTGCTGCTAATTGTTTACTGCGCCAACGATTACGAAGTGCAACCGCCACTGATTTTTTTGCTTGCTGCTGTCCCACAATATATTTATCCAATTCTATAACAATCTGTTTAGGTGTCATCTCAATCATACTGTCACCCCTTTTTATAACTCTTCAACTGTAATATTACCATTTGTATACACACAAATACTTGCTGCAGTTTGAAGCGCTTCTCGAGCAATTTCAGAAGCAGATAAATTAGAGTGTTTTACTAAAGCCCGAGCTGCTGCTAAGGCATAAGGACCACCTGAACCTATGGACATAACATTGTCATCTGGTTCAATAACTTCACCATTTCCCGATATGATTAACATATGATCTGCATCTGTAACAATAAGTAAAGCTTCCAAGCGACGCAATACTCTGTCTACACGCCACTCTTTGGCTAATTCAACAGCAGCTCGCATTAAATTACCATTGAACTCTTCCAACTTTACTTCAAATTTTCCAAATAAGGTAAATGCATCAGCCACAGATCCGGCAAAGCCAGCTAACACTTGACCATGATATAAACGTCGAACCTTTTTAGCGTTATGTTTCATTATCGTATTACCACCAAAAGTAACTTGACCATCACCAGCAATTGCCGTTTTCCCTTGCTTTTTTACAGCAACAATGGTTGTCGCGTGAAACATAAATACCGCCTCCTATGCACCATATATGCATTATGATAGACTGTTTTTAATTTTTCTTTCGCTACATGAGTAAAAAGAACCTCCTCAACACTTTGTAATTTAGCAAATTCGACAAATCCCTCGATATCTGCCTAATAATTCATTACAGAGTGCTGTGAGGCATTCTTTTCAATCTTCAAATATAAGATAAATAGTACAATTGTCGAAATAACAATGATATGATTCTAAAATATGTCGAAGCATGAAACACTACTAAAACTGGCTCTCTCGTTTGTCAAGCTATGTAGGAAAATTTATTAATTCATACTAGCACAATAACATTAATTATGCAAGATTATTGTATAATTCTTCTTTAAATTTATCAATAGCAATTAAAGAGCGTTGAGCAATTAAATGATTTTTTATTTTTTTATCTCGTATTTTTTCCTCCCAAGGTGGTAATAGCCCAAAATTTATATTCATGGGTTGAAAATGTTTTATTTCGGCATTCGTAATATAGTGGCACAAAGCTCCATGGGCTGTTTCTTTGGGGAATACCACTGGCTCAAGTCCTGATAATAAACGACTTGCATTAAGTCCTGCAACTAATCCGGAAGCAGCGGACTCCACATATCCTTCCACACCTGTAATTTGTCCTGCAAAGAATATGTTGGAGTTTGTAATCATTTGCAATGTAGTAGATAGAATTTTAGGTGAATTGATAAATGTGTTGCGATGCATAACACCTAGGCGAACAAAGTCTGCTTTTTCTAAACCAGGTATCAACCGGAAAACGCGCTCCTGTTCAGACCATTTTAAATGTGTTTGAAATCCAACAATATTATACAAGGTAGCAGCAAAATTATCCTGGCGTAATTGTATTACCGCGTAAGGTCTTTCACCGGTAATTGGATTTTCTAACCCAACTGGTTTCAATGGTCCAAAACGTAATGTATCAATACCACGACTCGCCATTTCTTCTACCGGCATACATCCTTCAAAAAAGATTGCTTTCTCAAAATTTTTGACAGGAGCCGTTTCTGCATGAGTCAACTCATGCCAGAAACGTTCATATTCAGCTTTATTCATGGGACAATTTAAATAGTCATCATCACCTTTACCATAACGAGAGGCGCGATATATTTTATTCATATCAAGAGAGTCCCCTAATACGATCGGAGCCGCAGCATCGTAAAAATACAAATATTCATTACCTGTTATTTTTCCGATAGCTTCTGATAGTCTTGGAGATGTTAAAGGCCCACTGGCGATAATTAGTAGTTGTTCCTGAGGAATGTCAGTCACTTCACCACTTACAATTGTTACTTTTGGATGGCTTATAAGAGCATCTGTTACATATTTACTAAATGAATCACGATCGACGGCTAAAGCTCCACCCGCTGGTACTTTACTTGCATCCGCCGCTTTCATGATTAAAGAATTCATTTTTCGCATTTCTTCCTTTAGTAATCCAACAGCATTTTCAATTGCAGCCCCCCGCAATGAATTACTGCATACTAACTCTGCAAATTGATCTGTATGATGAGCCGGTGGCATAACATGGGGTCTCATCTCATGCAGTTCCACCTCATATCCCGCCTCCGCAACTTGCCAAGCTGCTTCACTGCCAGCTAAGCCTGCTCCGATAATAGTTACTTTAGACACGATTGTTCCTCCGATTATATCTTTTATTCTGATTTAGTTTTTTTAGTTAGTGTCGTACCTTTAGATTTTCTTGAAGTTGTTTTGCTTTTTTTAGCATCTTTTGTTTTTTTTGTACTATCATTCGCTTTTTTCTCAATATCATTTTGACGTGTTTGACAAGATTCATTACTGCATATGATATTAAATTTTCCATTTTTTAAGTTGTGCCGTAACATAAAGGCACCACAAGCCTGACAATTTTCTTTTAAAGGCATATCCCATGTCATAAAGTCACAAGCAGGATAATTTTTACATCCATAAAAGGTTTTACTGCGTTTTGTTCGCCGTTCAACAATACTTCCAGCACATTTGGGACATTGTACTCCTGTTTCTTTTAAAATTGGCTTTGTATTACGGCACTCTGGGAAACCAGGACATGCTAAGAAATCACCATAACGGCCATGTTTTACCACCATTAATCTACCACAATTCTCACATGGTACATCGGATACTTCCACAGGAAGTTCAACATGACCAATTTCTTTTTCTGCTTGTTCTAAGTCTACAGCAAACCAAGCATAGAACTCTCGTAATAAATCAATGCGGGAACCTTTGCCATCGGCAATTTCATCAAGACTATTTTCCATTTTAGCTGTAAATTCAACATCTACGATTGCTTTAAAATATTGCTTTAACAAATCAAGAACGACAAAGCCTAATTCTGTTGGTTGAAATTTTTTCTCTACTTTAATTACATAACCTCGTGCTAATATGGTTTCAACAATCGGTGAATAGGTACTTGGGCGACCAATCCCTTTTTCTTCTAGTACTTTTACTAAGCTGGAATCTGTATATCTAGGCGGTGGTTCTGTAAAATGCTGCTTAGGAGTAATCTTACTAACCTTTAATTTCTCTCCAATCGTCAAGTTAGGCAATGTAATATCTTTCTCTTTTTCTTCCCCATCTTTACTTTCCGTATATACAGCCATAAAACCTGGAAACTTAACTGTCGAACCTGTTGCTCGTAAAGAAAAACGACTAGCAGCAATATCAATGGTTAATGTATCATATATTGCTGGTGCCATTTGACTGGCAATGAATCGTTCCCAAATTAAAGTATATAATCGCAACTGATCTCGTGAAAGATACTTGATTAACTTTTCTGGAGGAAATTCTAAACTAGTAGGACGAATGGCTTCATGTGCATCTTGGGATTTTTTCGAAGAATATACTGGGCTCTTTTCAGGTAAGTAGCTTTCTCCATATGTTGCTGCAATGTACTTAACGGCTTCTTGTTGAGCTGACTCAGCTAAACGCACCGAATCAGTACGCATATAAGTGATAAGTCCGACTGGACCTGAACTGCCAAGATCTAGCCCTTCATATAATTGTTGAGCCACCATCATTGTTTTGCGAGAAGTAAAGCCCAATTTGCGTGATGCCTCTTGCTGTAAACTGCTGGTAATAAAGGGTGCAGCAGGATTACGCCGCCTTTCTCGCCGCTTCACGTCCGCTACCGTAAATTCAGCCTTTTCTAATTCTTCTTGTATACTTTGAGCTTGCTCTTCGTTATCGATTTTAGCCTTATGATCATCAATTAAAATAAGCTGGGCGTCAAATAATGCAGTTTTGGGCATTCCCCGCAACTTTGCAACCACTGTCCAATATTCTTCTGAGACAAACGCTTGGATTTCTTTTTCCCTATCACAGATAATTCCTACAGCTGTAGACTGCACTCGTCCTGCGCTAAGACCTTTTCTTACCTTCCTCCACAGCAGAGGGCTTAATTGATAACCAACAATTCGGTCTAATAACCGCCTGGCTTGCTGCGCATCAACCCTCTCCATATTAATAGGCCGAGGTTTTTTTACAGCATTTTGAATTGTAGTTTTTGTAATTTCATTAAACTCAATTCGACAGGCCTTATCTTGAGGAATATTTAATATATGTGACAAATGCCAAGCAATCGCTTCGCCTTCCCTATCAGGGTCAGATGCCAAATAAACAATATCTGCTGCCTTAGCAGCATTTTTAAGACTTTTTATAAGATCGCCTTTGCCGCGAATATTAATATATTTAGGCGCAAAATTGTTCTCTACATCTACACCAAATTGGCTCTTAGGCAAATCCCTTAAATGTCCCATAGAAGCCTTAACTGTGTAGTTTTTTCCAAGAAACTTCTCAATCGTTTTTGCTTTTGCTGGAGATTCAACTATAACTAATGCTTTGCTCACTTAACTCCCTCCTTAGCGCAGCGCAAATAGCGTTTCCCGCTATTCTCTGTCACTAAACCACGTAATTCAAACTGAAGTAATATATATGTAATTACTGCGGTACTCAGCTTTGTTTTCATGACAATGTCTTCAATCCCTAAAGAATTTTCATATGTAAGAATATCATAAACCATTGCTTCCTCGCTAGTGAGGTCGATTCTTTGCGTCTCTTTCTCTTTAACAATAATGTCATATTCTTCCAATATGTCAGCAGTACTATCAATAAGTTTAGCACCCTGTTTTACAAGTCGGTGTGTCCCTTTGCTAGATGGTGAAAAAATACTGCCAGGCACAGCAAAAACATCACGTCCTTCTTCTAAGGCAAAATCGGCTGTAATTAATGCTCCGCTTCTTTCTGCAGCTTCCACCACTACCACCCCACGGGACAAGCCATTAATAATTCTGTTTCGCGCTGGAAAATGACCAGGATGCGCCATGGTACCAGGAGCATATTCAGAAACTACAGCACCACTCTCTGCAATTTGGTTTATCAATTTACCATTTTCCGGTGGATAGTTAATATCCACTCCACAGCCAAGAACTGCTATTGTATTTCCATCTTTCAATAATGCACCCTGATGAGCAGCTGTATCAATACCCCGGGCAGCACCACTCACTACCCATACTCCAGCTTCATTAAGCTCCGCTGCTAGTAACTGTGCAACATTTTTCCCATAGGATGTAGCCTTCCTCGCCCCGACAATGGCAATAAGATGATCAGTAATTGGCAATGCACCACGATAAAACAAAACTTGAGGCGCATTGTAAGTATTTAGAAGCAGCTTAGGATATTCGGAATCATTATGAGAACAAATCCGAATTCCTTTTCTTTCCCAATCACATGCTAATGTATATATATCTATTTTTTCCCGATGTATGAGTAATTTATTATAGATTGCTTCATCTAAATGCCCACATAACAATAAATCACGCTTATTAGCCAGCCATGCCTGCTGAGCGCTACCAAAAAAAGAAACCAATCCTTTAAGACGTACGTTGCCAATTCCAGCTACCATCTGTAATGCTGCTAAGTATATTTTTTCCATTTTTCCTCCAACATGATCACATTTACCTAATCATATATTTATTCAGGAAAATCAGTATAAAATAATGGTAATTATAGCACACTTCCACAATACACACCAACAAAAAATGTCAATTTGAAAAACCCTAACACATATATCAACAATTCCTTCTCATTTCAGCTTGAGAATAAATGTAATCAGCTATAGTCACAGCAGCTTGAGGACGTCCCATTTTCAAAGAATTTTGTCGTAATCTTATTAATTCGTCAGGCTGCTCTATAAACAACCTTTCTATGATTAGCTGTATATCGAATAAAGAGTCTGCCCTCAAAGCTACTTGCTGCTCAATTAAATAATTTGTATTTGCTTCTTCTTGTCCTGGTATAGGTCGATAAATGAGCATCGGTATGCCTGCACATAATGTTTCTGCACACGTTATTCCTCCTGGCTTCGAAATGATTAGATCTGCAATTGCCATTAATTCATTAACATAATCAACATATCCTAAAACTTGTACCTTATTGCGCAGCTTAGGCTGTAAATTCATCACTTTCTGGTACATCTTTTTATTTTTGCCTGCAACAACAATCATTTGTAATGGAATGCCAATATTTTCACAACATTGAACAATTTTATCCATGGGCAGAAGTCCTGCTCCGCCACCCATAATAAGAATTGTTTTTATCTCACTACAAAACTGTAAATTTTGCATTACTTTTTCTTTATCAGATACTCGTGAGAATTTTTCACCAACAGGAATTCCCATAACCTTTATACCATTACCATTTATTCCGTGGTCAAATAAGAATTTGCCCATTTTTTCATTGGCAATAACATAATGTTGAATTTCAGGATAAACCCACAAGCGGTGTACAACAAAATCTGTAACTACACCAACTACCGGAATGGCAATTTTCTTATCTTTTAATAAAGAAGAGATAAGCCCAGCAGGAGTGGCATGAGTGCATACAATAATATCTGGATTATACCCTAAAATGTATTGTTCCATTCTTTTAGCCAAATAGCGACTAATGATCTGACGACCTACTAATGCAAGCGGACTTTCATTTCCCCAGCCATAGGCCATCCCATACATTTTAGGAAATAATTCTAATACTTTGAAATAAATAGCTAACATATTTTTACCAACAAATATATTTAAAAAATCAAATACATTTACTAGTTTAGTTTCAACGTGATTATATTGTCGGCACATTACTTCAGCAATTGATTGGGCTGCTTTTATATGGCCTGCCCCTATTGGAGCACTAATAAATAACACTTTACATGATTTAGCCAACTTTCGTTAGCCTCCTATCTTATCGTTATAAAAAATCTAAATTCATTTTTTTATAGAATACGACATCATCAATGTCATTCATTGTTTGCAATAGTTCTTTAGAAGTTAATCCTTGATATACAGGAAGATCATAAGCAATCTCTTGCAACGGTATAAGAACAAAGGCTCTCTCATGTAAGCGAAGGTGAGGTAATTGCAGCACCTCATCCCGGATAATATGACTGTGATAAACAAGAATATCAATATCTATATTTCTAGGACCCCAGCGTTGCTTACGGACTCTGCCTAATTGATGTTCTGCATGTAGACATTCTGTTAGCAACTCATAGGGATTTAATATAGTATTAATACTAATAACTAAGTTTAAAAAGTTAGGTTGATTTACAAAACCAACAGGTTTTGTTTCATATAAGGATGATATGTTATTAATAGTAATTTTACTCTGCTTATTTAATTCGCAAATCGCCGACTTTATATTACTTTCGCGGTCTCCCATATTAGAACCTAATCCAAGTATAATCATTACCTTATTTACTCCGGCTGATTTCTACCTGAACAAAATTTAGCGGTCCAGGGATGGGTACAGCAGGCTTGCGAATTCTTATAGTAACATTCGTAGCAATGCTTGTCTTTAAAATTAATTCTGCAATATGTCCGCCAACTGCTTCTAATAGTTGGAATCTTTGATTCTCCATAACGTCTTTGATTTGAGAGTAAATCATCGTATAGTCAATTGTATCAGTGAGCTTATCCGTTTTAGCTGCCTCACTTAGATCCGCATGTATTTGGGCATCCACATAGAAACGCTGCCCTTGTTCACGTTCATATTCATAAACACCATGAAACCCATAAAACACCATATTCTCTAATAGTATTGTATCCTTCATCATATATCACTCCTCATCATCGCATCTGTCATTTTTGCTATTCTAGCCATTGCTTGTACATTGTGTACACGAACAATATTACTGCCCTTCATTATTCCAACAGACACGGTAGCGCCTGTCCCTTCTACCCGTTCTTCTACTGGCAGGCCTAACACTTCACCAATAAATCTTTTATTGGAAGTACCTAGTAATATAGGACAGCCTAATGATCTTAACTCATCTAAACGAGACATTACTATCAAATTTTGTTCCGGCGTCTTCCCAAATCCAATACCCGGATCAATAATAATGTTGTTAGGATCAATGCCTGCTTGAATGCCTATAGAGATGCTCTTTTGTAAAAAATTATATATTTCTGACATAATGTCTTGCTGATAATGTGTAGTATCTTGATTATGCATGATAATAATAGGCACATTGTACCCAGCTACTACCTTCGCCATATTATGATCTTGCTGCAGTCCCCATATATCATTGATCATATGAGCCCCCAAGTTTAACGCCTCCAGCGCAACGTTGGATTTGTATGTATCCACCGAAACAGGCACTGTAGATATCGATAAGACTCGTTCTAATAAGGGACCTAATCGATTCATTTCTTCTTCATCTGATATTTTTTCAGCTCCAAAATAGGGTCTGGTAGATTCAGCACCAATATCAATAATATCGGCACCACACTGTATCATCTCTTCAACATGATACAGCGCTTTGTCGATGGTATTATATTTACCGCCATCTGAGAAAGAGTCTGGTGTAACATTTAAAATCCCCATTATTAAAGTGCGCCTTGGCATAATCTTTAGCGAATGATGCTGCCAATCATATGAGCGTTGAGGAAAACTCTCAATATTATTTAAAGTTCTCTCAATAGCCTCTGCAATTGTAGGTAATCCCCATGGTTCTATCTTCAATTGGGCAATAGCCATTTGAAATTGTTTTATTGTTGCACACAACAAAACATCTGCGTATGCAGTACCAAGATCCATTGAGCTTCTCCCTATAGCGACCTCTCCACCGTTAACCAAAAATGTTTGTTTTAAAAGATTAGCATTTTTCGTTGAAATGTTTTCTAATTTTACTACCCTAAATACAACTTTATCATCCATAACCGGAATGCTAGTCTTATCATAATTTATCCTAGCTAATTCCATCTCAGCCTGCTTTAGATTATCTATTCCTAAGACACGTACATTAAAAGTCATTTTTTTCTCCTTCTGCACCCCGACATATCCCTTATTGTACCACAGCTACGACTTTTTTTATGAATACTTTTTAGTCAATTCGATTATAAAAAATAAGGAAAGACTTGAATAAAACTGAAGTCTTTCCTTATTTTTGTCATACTACATGTTCAATTGCTTCAAAAGCCTCAACTAATTCCCGATTAGTAATAAACTCAATGCGTTCTACTTTGTTGTTCTTATAAATGAACTCAAGAGATTTATTGTCTTTCACAACTTTCAATAATAATGTATAGGATATTACCAACCATCGAAATTCTGTCATAACCGCATATTTATATATAATGTATATATTTTTATTCGTTATAACCAAAATCCCTTTTTTACTTTCCCCATATTTTATAGGAAAGACATTGATAATTTGATCGCCTATCCACAATTTCATTGGCAAGCTTTCAATATCTTTTCGCATTTGTAAATTCAACTTACCAAACATGGGAAATAATTCTTTTAATGAAGGATTATTATTAAATTCACCGGGAATGATACTAACGCTTGCTTGACCTTGGACAAAAGCAGTATGTAAGTTTACAATATCTTCTCTTTTAGCCTTATAGATAATAAGACTTGGCATATTATCCACAGCCAAGCGAACGGCAAAGGCACTCCTCACTAGTATCTTTTCTAAAACTTTTATTAGACTCATTCTATCTGTCGTATACTTTAATATAATACTATAATATTCATCATCCATTTGTTGTAGTAAGGTATCCCTCATGTAAATCTCATTCTTTATCTTTTTCTCTCGGTCAACATTCTTTGATAACGTCTTTTCTTTTATAACTTCATGTTGAGCAACCTCTAAAGCTATCTTATCATTTAGTGAAGATTTTTTTCCACAAAAGGGACAGAATTTCATCATATGATTTTGCGGCAACTCTTCACCACAAAAAGGACAATATTTAAAGCCACTATACGTCATCCTCTGCCACCCCGCTTATATAAAAAATCCATCTTTTACTATATCATCGATTTTACTATTATTGTACAATAATAGTAAAAAGACCGCAATCATAACTTATCATTCTAAAATCCTTAAAAACTATAAAACACCATTCACTTGCGTGAATGGTGTTTTCATTAAACTGGCTCCTTGAGTAGGACTCGAACCTACGACCGATCGGTTAACAGCCGATTGCTCTACCAAC